>NZ_CP112972.1:1200000-2400000 GCF_026410925.1 Halovenus salina
CTCTCTTTGACCCAGACAGCCAGCAATTCCTGTGGCCTGGAGCAGCACCCGGCGCAAGATGTGGACCATCAGTGTTAGTAAAGACAATAGTAACTGCAGTAATTTCTGCAATAAAAATGAAGTAATTAACTCTAATAAGGGTTAGAAAAAAGAGAGGGTATCAGAAGCAGTTGTATTCCGTGAGGAGAAGGGAGCCAATTCATTTCATATCGGCGAGCGGACCGAAGTCATCCACCGGCAGCACAGAGTAGTCGACGGTGAGCGTGTCCTTTGTCGCTCTGATCTTCCCGACAAACGTCGAGATCTCTTCGAGCGAGCCTTCCAACACAAACAGTTCCATGCAATGGTGGCCGCCAACATGGCTATGAAAGTTCGAAGCGACGATGCCCTCGTGTTCGTGGCGAAGATGCATCATTTTCTCTTCGACGCTTGTTGTTTCGTAATCGAAAACTACTGTGACGACGCCCATCAACTCTCGATCTTCGAGTTTTTTATCCTCGAACTCACCGAGGAGGGTCCGACCCGCCTCCCGAATTACTTCACTGCGACCAGTATAGCCGTGGTCGTCCGCAAACTGGTCGATTCGATTGAGCAACTCTTCTGGCATCGAGATACTAACGACGCTCATATAACAACTGAATCCCCCTAAAATATTAAATATTACTATCTTCCGGACCAAAATTGAAGTGAGACTACATAAAAAGTGAGCAACAGCCTTGCCACTTTTAGTATGAATCAGTGGTGTTGTGGGTCAGCGTTCGAGTGAGGCGTCAGCCCGTCGGTCTTTCGTGTCGTGTTTACGCCCGAGCGTTGGGCGGCGACCTTCCTGTTGCACGCCCAACCGATCCTCTCTGAACGCGGTGGGCACCTCGGCTACTCGCAGTCACCTGCAGACGATTCGGCCAGGGCGAGAGGCCACACTGAAATCCCACTCCTTTAGCGGAGGGGTAGTTTACACCCGTCGAACGAGATGGTCGCGTACGGCTCGCTGACTTTCGGCGCAAAGCTCATCTAATCGTATTCCCGTTGAGAGAGCAGGATAATCGATAGGAAAATCCTGATAAAGATACTGAATTAGTGAGCGGTGCACAATCCCAGCATGTGCGGCTTGACTCGTGGTTTCTTGGAGGAAGGTTTGCCGGTCTAGCAGTAACTGCTCGCAGCTGTCACGGTGAGATTCGAGCGTTGAATGCCTGTCCGCAAGCCCTTCAAATCCTACATCGAGCAACGGAGTTTCGTTGACATCAATAAGCCACTCTATGATTGGCGTGAGGGTATCCGCTGCAGTGGCAAGCTGGTCACGCTCCCGATTTAGGGCAGCCTCCATTGCTTGGAGGTCCACCCGCTGGGATTGGGCTTCAGTCACGATAGCCTCCTGGAGATCGACCGTCAATCTGGTCTCGGTCGTCGGTGCGACTGCAATTGCGAGTGACTCCGATAACTCTGCGCGAATTGTCTGCAAAAGGGGCTCCTCATCGTCAAGGTCATCGACACTATGGGGACGAATCGTCTCTCGAAATGCCGTCCGAACCGCGGCACAATCCGTCTCTGTCTGGACGGACTGGTCAAGAAGCTGTGTTCCACCTGATGCGAGTGCTGTTACTTGGGATCCCGATTGGATTGAGCCCGGTGAAAGGTTTTTAACACGCGTGATGAACCGTTTGTAAGCAGTCTGCTTCTTCTGGACGGCATCGCGCTCTGAACGGACCCGTTCACGGGCGCTGTCAAGATGTGTTTCAAGACTCATGAAGATTCAGTAATTGGTGCAGTCGTAAGCCCCGCTGGTTCACCATCGACGTCCGCGGTGAGCGTAAATTGCCACGTGTCGCTGTTTGTTCGAGTTACCCCTGAAACGGTGAAGGTTGTATCGGGTTGGCGACACAACAGATCAATGGTGATCGGAAGCGTTGGAATAGCGGTATCCAGTGGGGACAGGGCGTATTCAGCGACTGTGATCTGACACTGCCGCTCGCCATCCACCGGGTCAACAGTCCATGGCGATGTCGAGTAACTGTCGAGTAGCTCGATTGCCTCCATTCGGTCGAATGCAGCGGTGAGCGTAGTTTCTTGGGTCGATGAGACGGGCAATTGGGCTGCAGCCTGGCCGAGTACGGACGCTTGCGTCGTATTCGAAAGCTGTGAATCAAGTTCGGCAGCCATCTGTTCTAAAAGGCGCAAACAGAGCACATCTCGGCTGGATATCGTTTCGGCTGACTCAAAATACGCATCCATAACCGCCCGTTCTATCTCATCATACCCCTCGTTTGAGAGGGTTTCAAAGAGTGCGCCGGCAACCTGGTGGCAGAATTCGATCCGTCCCGACTGCTGTCCAGGAATGGCCGGAGCAGGGGGAAACGCCCATTCCTTGCGTGACTGTTCGGTAGCAGATGGCGGCCGGGTAACTGCAGGAGTCTCACAGACGATTGGATCATAACAGGGGACCTGCGGATCGTAGCGACGGAGAGCAGCCCGGTATTGTTCTGCAAGTTGGGCTGCCTCTGCCGCAGTTCGCCGATTCGGGAAGCGCTGGCCATCGACAGGAACGATTCGCTCACCAGTCCGACCACACAGGATCACATATGAGCCGTCCTCAACCACCCGCTTCTCGATCTGTGCCCTGATTTCTGTCAGTGTTTGTCCAACCATATTACTCTACCTCCGATTGGCGACCATCCACGGGTTGATCCCCATTCGGTGCATTCTCGGTTGAATCAGCATTGTCTTGACGTTCGTTCGCACCAAAGATCCAGAGATAGACTCCTGCCCACAGTTCCCCTCGTTTTTCGCGCGTTGACTCAAGTAGGTACTTTCTGAGCATAATCATTCAGTAGCACAACACGAATCACTGTCCGGTCGGAGACGGAGTTCTGTACGTTCGATGGCGGCCAAAATCGGTAATTCTGATCCGCCCGCAGGCAACGAAATCGGGGCATTTGGCGTCTGAAACCGGTTTATTTGCCGGGACCGTCGGGAGTGTTCAGTTCCAGCCATTAGATTTTAGGCTAGCCTAAAAAAATATAAACTTTCTGCTATTCGGATATCTGCTAGTGTAATCGTGACCGGACTGATTGACTCATCCATCGACCTCAATCAAGAGAACTACTTCCTTTTTTAGTGTGTACTGCCAAACTCTCTCTTAGAGGAGTTACAGATTAATGGAGGACTCGAATGGACCACCGTCCGTAGCACATCTGACTGCCTCCCTCAAAGGGGGAGATGTCGGAGAGTTCTCGACGAGTCTGAACCAGTTTGAATCAGCAGCTCCGGAGGACCGAAAAGACGCTCTGCAAGCACTCCGGAGTCTCGCATCTGAGCAGCCTGACACACTCTCACCGGTGCTATCGGCTCTAGTTCCGTTCCTCATAGATTCGGAGCGCTCGATTCGCCTCGCAACCGCGAAGCTGTTCGTTACTGTCGCTGAGAGTTATCCTGACGAAGTTGCCGATGTCGTGCCATCGCTTGCGGAGCGATTAGCTGATGAAGACGAATTTTACTATGTTCGCGCTCGCGCGGCAGAAGCACTCGGCTACGTGGCCCTTGACGATCCAGAAACCGTCGCAACACCCGAGACCCTCGCCGAACTGCGAGTTGGACTTTCGTTTGATGAACCAGAAGTAAAAGAGAAACTGGCGAAAGCACTCGAATACGTAGCGTTAGGGCAGCCAGAGCGGCTTAAACATCAGATTCTGAGGTTGGCTGCGCATCTTGACGATGATAGCGAACTTGTTCGGTATCATTTGTGTACGGCAGTCACCGTTGTGGGCTGTGAGCATCCTGAATCACTCGCTGATTGCCGTGATGAGTTAGTCGCTCGACTTGGCGACGATAATGTCTACGTCCGTGGTCGAGCTGCGGAAGCGCTTGGGCTACTTGCGCTGTCCGAGAAAATAGACAGCCCTTCTATTGAAAAATCGCTCACCGCCTTGGAAGACGACGAGGAGCCATTCGTTACTGACCGAGCCCAATTCGCCATCAAGAGTCTCACAGAGCAGAGTGACTCCGCAGACTCACTTGAGAAGATTGGAACAATCCCAATGATTCGGGATGAGACGGATACGATACTCAAAGAGATCACAACACCAGATACTGAGGGAGTATGCTCCCACTGCGGCCTTGCCCTTCCAGAACACGGCCCACCAATGTGTCCCCGTTGTGGCGCTCCGCGCTAGTCTGGATTCGGAATCCGTTGGCAACCGAAACGACTATATTGTTTTAGGCTGGCCTAAAAATATGGTGCGAGATGAAACTACGGACGAGGTACCGACACGCAGAGACTTTGTCAAGGGCGGCGGTGCTCTTGTTGCCGGCGGGCTTCTCGCTGGCTGTTCTGATGATAGTGGAGAGTCCACACCGACCGACACCGCCACGGAGGCTGAGACAGAGGAGGATGTCACGACAACCGATCAATCCCATACGGTAACGATGGAGCCCGTCGGGGAGCTGACGTTCGAGAGCGTCCCTGAGTCAGCAACGGTATACAACCCAGACTACATCGATATGATGGTCGCGCTGGGACACGGGGATGCAGCTGAGTCCGTCTGGTACAAAGACCGCTATGTCACGCGGCATTACGACAATCTAGAGGGGGTTTCAATGGACCCCTCTGGCCTGACACAACTGTACAGCGACGGCATCTCGAAGGAGTTGTTCTACGAGCTCGATAGTGATCTACATCTGATGGACCCGAACCTCCTCATCAACAATTACGACAACATCGAGCGCTCGGACGTTGAAGAGTTGAAAACAGAAATCGCGCCGTTCTTCGGGAATGCTATCTTCCGCCGGACGGACGACTGGCATACCCACCGCTACTACACGCTCTACGAGGCTTTCGAGAAGGTCGCGGCAGTGTTCCAAGAATCTGAGCGCTACGATGCAATCCGATCGGTCCACGACGACATCGTCACTGACATTCAGGCCCGCGTGCCAGGGCCCGACAAACGGCCGAACGCAGCACTGCTGTGGCAGGGCGAAAACGAACCCGAAACATTCTATCCATACCGGCTCTCCGGGATGGGGGCGAACAAGGAGCACTTCCATACGCTCGGAATTACTGACGCATTCTCGGGAACAGGTCTCGAAGGTCTCTCAACCAGTGACCGGGGAACAATCGACTACGAGACGCTTCTTGAGGTGGATCCAGATTCGATTCTTCTCCGGGGCCACGGCGACAAATCACGTCAGGAGTTCCGGGACACTGTGCTCTCCTATATGCAGAGCCACAGTGTCGCCGCTCAGCTGACTGCAGTGAAAAACGAGATGGTGTTCCGAGGCGGCCCGATTTACGCAGGACCGCTTCACAACCTCTTCCTGCTAGAACGATTCGCAAAATCGTTCTTCCCGGAGACGTTCATCGAGGAGCGACTGTTCGATCATCAGCGTGTTGCCGACATTGTCACAGGTGATTTCGAATGACAGAAGCATGGAAACAGCTCGCGCACAATCATGACATTGTGTTGTAAAGTCATCTTATAATGGTCTGGAACCAACAGCGCGTATGGTCGAACGAGTCCATCATATCGCGTTCGTCGTTGGTGATCTTGACGCAGCTGCAGCGCAATTCGAGGAGACACTCGGTTTGGAGTGCTACACTCGAGAGACGATGAGCGGCGACTATTACCTCGAAGTCGCCGTCTACGAACTGGACGGGCTCCTGCTAGAGCTGATTACTCCGACACGAGAGGAGGGGTGGATATACGACCACTGGCGAGAACACGGAGATGGCTTTTTCCACATGGCGTTCGAGGTTCCCGACATCGATGCGGCCATCGAACAGTTCGCTGGTTCCGTCACAAAGTCGTCTAGAGTTCAGTGACAACGGACATCCTTGTCGAAAAGGTGGCTCCTTCGTTGCGCGCGTCTGCCGTGATTCAATTCCCTCTTGCACATACACGGCTCACGGTGCTCGCCGTTCGTCAGCCGAGACGCTCACACGGTTCGCGTCTCGTAATGCGCGGACCGGGAATTGAACCCGATGCAAATCCTCGCTGTCGCTCGGATTTCCGTAGTTCAATTCACTCAAGCGATTTCACTGCTCACTGTCGTTCGTTCGAGTTGACCCACGGCTCACGGTGCTCGCCGTTTGTCAGCCGAGACGCTCACACGGTTCGCGTCTCGTGATGCGCGGACCGGGAATTGAACCCGGGCTATGAGCTTGGGAAGCTCATGTCCTACCACTAGACCATCCGCGCACGTCCCAAAATCCACCGCGGACCCACTTGAGTGTAGCGCTTCATCAAAGTGGACGCGTGTTCACTTTTCCCCCACTTCGCTCAGTTCTAGTGGCATCCGACCGGTTTATTTGTGCTGACTCACAACTGAGCGCATGGGAGAGATAGCGAGAACGGACGACCCACTCGACCTGATTTTCTCGGAAGCGGAACTCGAACGACAGCGCGAGCACATCACGTCGTTCATCAGCGACACCTACGAGGCCTCGGGGGCCGAGTCGGCGGTCATCAACCTCTCGGGAGGTATCGACAGCACACTCACGTCCCACCTCGCTGTCGAAGCACTTGGCCGTGACGCTGTCTACGGACTCGTGCTTCCCAGTACCGTCAACAGAGACGAGAACATGAGTGACGCCGAGCGTGTCGCCAGCGAACTGCTCGATATCGAGTACGACGTCGTCGAGATATCGCCCCTTGTCGAGTCGTTCCTTGAGACAATCCCGACCGTCGATACCGCGGCCCTCGACGACGACACCGTCCAAGTCGCCGTTGGCAATCTCCGCGCCCGTATCCGGGCGGTGCTTGCGTTTTTCGAGGCGAACCGCCGTGGTGGACTCGTCCTTGGAACCGGCAACCGAAGCGAGGCGGCGGTCGGCTACTACACGAAGTATGGCGACGGTGCCGTCGACTGTCACCCGATTGGTAACCTCTACAAACAACAGGTCAGACAGCTCGCCCAGTATCTCGGCGTCCCGGAAGCGATGGCGACCAAGACGCCCTCGGCTGGACTGTGGGACAACCAGACCGACGAGGAGGAGCTCGGCGTGGGCTACGACACGCTGGACTCGATTCTGGCGCTTCACGTTGACGGGCCGCTCTCGACCAGCGCAACGGCGGCCGAGCTCGGCGTCGAAAAATCGACTGTCGAACACGTCCGAGAGCTTCACGCGGCGAGTCGGCACAAGCGACACGTCCCGCCGTCACCCGAACCGCTCTTCTAGAGGCGGCCGACGTCTTCGACAGAGACGCTCTCGACGTCCTCGACCTCGGAGAAGGCTTCTTCGACGGCCTCGGTTCCGCCCTCCTCGTCAGGGACGATGACCGTCGGGATGAGCGCGGTGAGACCGAAGGCAACGTCGTCCGTGTTGACGTCACTAATCTCGGCTCCCTCGGGCAGCGAGGCTTCGAGACGATCCTGGAGGTCGTCCAGGTCGATCTCTGGGCTGTCCGGCATGACCTTGATTGCGGCAACTACGTCTCCCATTGTTATGGGCCTGTGAACCCGCAGTCGGGGCACTGATAGAGGTTGCTCTGTTTGCGACACTTGGCACAGCGGTAGACCTGGTGTCCGCACTCAGGACAGTCGAACTGTGCGGCGTTGGAGCCTGCAACGTTGATGCCACAGGAGATGCACTGGTTTCTGGTTTGCTCTTGCAGTCCGCTCATGTGAACTCGTTTTGGGCCGTCGTTTTTAACCCTTGTCAACTGTGACGACAGCGCCAGACCCGGCCGTCAGCCCACCAGGTCCCGATGGTGTTCGTCGGTGGCTGTCGGGTCCGTCAGCGCGCTGTGTTGTGGGGTTTCATCCTCCCAGACGTAGAATCCCTCACCTGCGTCGAGGCCGGTCTTGCCCGCTTCGACGAGCGCTGTTAAAAGCGGCGGTGGCTCGAACCGAGGGCCGAGCCGCCCGGCAAGCGACTGGAGTGCATCGTGGCGCTCGGCGAGGCCGAGACGGTCTGCGCGTTCGAGCGGTCCAATCTCCCCCTGATAGAGCTGTTTGAACGCAGTATCGACCGCCGTCACGTCGGCAACGCCCTCGTCGACCATCCGAATCGCGACGACTTCGAGCGCCAGTGCGAGACGAACAGAGACATTTCCCGGCGTGTCGCGAACGGTAATCCAGTCACCGGCGACGCTCTCTGCGAACTGGCTGGCGCGGTCGGCGGCCACCGCCCCGGTCTGCTCGGCGAGGACGACCTCGACGAACGGTTCGGGGGGCTGGTGGAATCGGAATCCGACCGCACGCTCGGGGAGGCGGAGGCCAGCGGCCGCCCTCGTCACAGACACCGCAGGCACAGCACTCGCGACGAGGATATCGTCGTCGAGGTCGCCTTCGAGTTCGGCAAACCAGTCCTGAAGCGCTGCCGCGTCCGAGTGAGTGGTGTCGATAACGACATCTACGTCGGCAACGGCAGCATCCACTCCAGTTGTCGCTTCAAGGCAGTCGGTTGCCTCGATTCCATCGTCCCCCAGTCGGCGTTCGACGGTGTCGATGCTGTCCATAACCGCCGTCGCCTCCGAGTCGTATAGACGGACACGTTCGCCAGCACGAACACACGCGGCCGCCACCTCGCGTGCCCTCTCGTCGGCCCCGAGCACACCAATGTTCATACCATTTTACACACACCGCCGGGGCTAAGAGCTTGTGCCTTGAGAAACCGTCATCAAACACAAACATGGTAGGTACATTTTTTATGCAAGTAGCAAAACAAATACGTAGTAATGGCCAAAAAAGCAAGCTCGATTCTACCGTCTTTCGTTCAGGGGAGTTATGCAGTCCAGCTAACCGTTGCGCTTTCGTTCGCGATTCTGGTGATGGTCGCCTTTGGTGCGGTCATCAGCGTGCAGGCATCGAACACCCTGGAGGACACCGTCGAAGAGGATATGGTCGGGTTGGCCGACTCACAGGCAGGAGAGTTGGATTCGTGGCTCCTGAGCACACAACGGAGTGTCAGGGCTGCCTCGGACAGTCCAGCACTCGATACCGACGATACGGCGACGGTAAGCGAGGAGTTACAGAGATGGGTCGAGAACGAACAGGTGTCGGAACATGTCGCCGCGGTTCACTATCTCAACACGGAGACGATGACGTTCGAGGCCAGCTCGAACGAGCAGTTCGTCGGCCTCAACCCCGGCGAACAGGGCGCGCCGTTCGCCGAGGACCCACCCTCGTTCGACGGCCCCAGCGACACCCACGTCAGTGAGCCGTTCAGCGTTCCGCTTGCGGACCACCCGATAATCGCCGTCCTCTCGCCGGTCTCCGGACAGGACAACCGCGTCCTCGTGTACATGACCGACCTGCAGGCGAAATCTGATTCAGTTTCTGCGGCCCGGCAGAACTCAAGTACGACGGTTATCAATCAGGACGGCGTCTACGTGACCCATCCCGACGGAGACCGGATTCTCGAAGAGTCGAACATCGACTCCGAGCAATACAGCGGCGTCACCGCCGACCAGACTCGGTTCGTCGACGACGGTGGGGAGCAGTTGCTGACGTTCAAAGGACTGGATACCGTCGACTGGACGGTCGTCGTCGAGACCGAGCGCAGTTCGGCATTTGGGCTCGCCGAACAGATTAACTCTAACCTCATCGGGCTCATCCTGTTCGCCGTCATCAACCTCGGTCTCGTCGGAGTGACCGTCGGAACCAACACCATCACGTCGCTACGCCGACTTACGGACCGCGCCCAGAAGATGGGGGACGGGGACCTTGATGTCGACCTCTCAACGGCGAGAGACGACGAGTTCGGGGTCCTCTACCGGTCGTTCGACAACATGCGTTCCTCGCTCCAGGAGAAAATCACAGAGGCTGAACAGGCACAGGAGGATGCTGAGCAGGCCCGCCAAGACGCCGAGCAGGCACGCAAAGAGGCTGTCGAAGAGAGCGAGCAGATGCAACAGATAAACGACGAACTCGAAGCAAAAGCCAAAGGATACCGTCGGGTTCTCGGAGAGGTGGCCTCGGGCGACCTCACCCAGCGGGTCAACCCCGAGAGCGACCACGAGGCGATGTCGTCGGTCGGTGAGGAGCTAAACACGACGCTCGACGCCCTGGAAGAGATTCTCTCGACAACCAAGTCCTTCGCGCGGGAGGTCTTGGAGGCAAGCGACAGCGCGGGCGAGAACGCCGAGCGCGTTGACACGGCAAGCCGAGAGGTGCGGGACTCCATCGGCGAAATCTTCGAGGGAGCCTCCGAGCAAAACGAGCGCCTCCAAGACGCAGCCTCCGACATGGAGGAGCTCTCGGCAATCGCCGAGCAAGTTGCCTCCTCAGCACAGCAGGTCGCAGGCACCTCACAGTCGGCCGCAGAGGTCGGCGAAACCGGACGTGAGGCCGCGCAGGAAGCCGTCGAGGAGATGAGTGCCATCGACGAGGAAACCGACGAGACCGTCCAAGAGATAAACGCCCTGGCGAGCGAACTCGAAGAGATCGGCGAAATTGTCGACCTCATCACTGACATCGTCGAGCAGACGAACATGCTCGCGCTGAACGCCTCCATTGAGGCCGCCCGCGCCGACGCCGGCGGAGACGGGTTCGCGGTCGTCGCCGACGAAATCAAGAACCTCGCCGAAGAGACCCGAGACGCCGCACAGGATATTGAAGACAGAATCGAACGGATTCAGTCACAGACAGACGAGACAGTCGACACAATCGAGGCGACGAGTCACCGCATCACCGCCGGCACCGAGACCGTCGGCGAGGCAATCGACGCCCTGGAGCGCATCGTCGAGTACACCGAAGAGGTCGACGTAGGCATCCAAGAGATAGACGACGCAACCGAACAACAGGCACGTACCTCACAGAACGTTATGAACGTGATCGACGACCTGACCGACATCAGCCAGGAGACTGCACGCGAAGCTGACACCGTTGCCGACGCCGCCGAACAGCAGGCCGACAAAATCGGCGAGGTGTCGAGTTCGGCGAGCCAGCTTCGTGAGAATGCTGCGGCGCTTGACGACCTGCTCGACCAGTTCACTGTCAGCGCAGACAGACAGCCCGAAGCGGCTGCCTCCACCGGAGGTGACGACTGATGGACGTAACACTATGGTACAGACTCGGCGCAATCGGGATGGCACTCGGAACGCTCGTTCTCGCCTACGGCTTCCGGCTCGTCCCGCGAGAGAACTACCGTCGCTATGCAGTGCTGGTGGCCGTTCCGCTCATCGCTGTCGGTGCCTACGTCCTCATGTCGCTCGAAGTCGGTGTCCTGGAGACCCAGACCGACGCGACGGTCTTTGGACTCCGGTACGTCGACTGGCTGTTGACGACGCCGCTTCACGTGCTCTACCTTGGGCTGCTCGCGGGCGCTTCGAGGGGAGACATCGGCAAATCACTCGCACTGATGGCCGGAACTATCGTCTTTGGCTTCGCCGGAGCGATGGTTGCACCGCCCCTGAAATGGGTCGGCTTCGCTGCCGGCGCTCTTGCCTTCCTCGGCGTCGTCTACTACACTGTCACCAGCTTCGAGCAGGCCGCACGGGGGAACGGAACGCTCGCGTTACTCCGGAAGCTCCGGGCGTTCGTGGTCGTCCTGTGGCTCATCTACCCGGTAATCTGGATGCTCGCTCCAGTTGGACTCGGACTGATGCAGATTAACACCTCGGGGCTAGTCGTCGCGTATCTCGATATCGTCTCGAAGGTCGGATTCGGCCTCATCGCCCTCTCGGGGCAGCTATCGGCCGAAACTGCTTCGACGGCCACTGAAGTAGCCGCGGACTAGCGGACGCCGGTCCCGCTGTCGGTGGCCATGAGGTCAACGCGACCGTCCGGCTGGACAATCCCGTCGTAGCAATCGTCTGCAAGTAACAGGCTCCCGTCGAGGTCCGCGTACTCGACGAGCGGCGCGAGCTGGCACGCGCCCGCAATCGACGCGCTGCTCTCTATCATACAGCCGAGCATGACATCCAGCCCCGCGGCCTTCGCGGCGAGAATCTGGCGCTTTGCGGGCCGCAGGCCGCCACATTTCATCAGCTTCACCACCACGATATCGACGGCGTCTGCGACCGTCCCCACGTCGGCGGCCGTGACACAGGACTCGTCTGCGGCCACCGGTAGCTCTCCCTCGACGGAGACCCGTCGGAGCCCGTCGATATCGTCGGCAGGCACGGGCTGTTCGAGGAACTCGACGCCGTGGTCGGCCAGCCACGAGGTGTGCTCGACGGCCTCCTCGGCCGTCCACGCGCAGTTGGCGTCGACGCGGATGCGCGCCTCGGGTGCACCCTCGCGGACTGCGTCCAGCCGCTCCCGGTCGGCGTCAGTACCAAGCTTGACTTTCAGCGTCTCGAAGCCGCGCTCGACGGTCCGTCGTGCCCGGTCACGCATTTCCTCGGGTGAGTCGATCGGCACCGTATAGGAGCTCTGTGGCGGTCGGTCTGAGTCGAGCCCCCAGCGACGGTACAGCGGCTCCCCGGCCTGCGTCGCCGCGAGGTCGTGCACGGCAATCGAGACAGCCGCGCGGGCGGCGGCTTCGGCCGGCGCAGTCTCTGCCAGGCGTTCCTCGATGACCTGCTGGGCGTGTGGGTCGCCAACCTCGGTGGCCACGTCGAGCAATGCTGGCAGCGTCTCCTCGACACTCTCGGCCGTCTCACCGTAGTACGCTGAGGGACCTGCTGCACCGATGCCGACTCGGCCCGCCTCGTCTTCGAGTTCGACGGTCAGGACCGTCGCTTCCTCGGTCGTTCCCCGGGAGATGGTAAACGACTCTGCCAGGGAGAGTCTGTGACGCTCGAATCGGGCCGCTGTAATCTCAGATGTCGTCATAGGGATCAGGCTTCGATGCGTCGAGGCGCTCGAACTGCTCGTCGGACAGCGAGACGGTCGCAGCCCGGAGGTTCTCTTCGAGCTGGTCGGTGGTGCGTGCGCCGGCGATTGGCGCGGTCACGTCGGGGTGGTGGAGCTGGTAGGCAAGTGCGACCTGAGCTTCAGAGGCACCGATTGCGTTGCCGACGTCCCGGACCACGTCAAGTACATCGAAGTTCTCCTCGGTCAGGTAGCTCTCCTCCCAGCGGTCCGAGTCCGAGGCCGTCGAATCGTCGGGCATGTCGGCATCGCGCTCGTATTTCCCGGTCAGGAAGCCCTGGCCGAGTGGGCTCCAGGGGATGATGCCGACGTCCTGTTCGCGACAGAACTCCATGTACTCGGCCTCGATTTCGCGGTTGACGAGGTTGTAGCGGGGCTGTGTGACAGTAAACGGTTCCCAGCCGTGCTGGCGAGCAATCTCGTTTGCCCGGGCGATACGCCAGCCGTTCGGGCGGAACGTCGACGCGCCGAGATAGTGGACCTTGCCGTCGTCGACCAGGCCGTCGAGTGTCCGCATCAGTTCCCGGGCCGGCGTCGACGAATCCCACCGGTGGATGTACAGCAGGTCGAGGTAGTCGGTTCCCAGCCGGTCGAGCATCGCGTCGACCTGGTTGCGGATGTGTTTGCGGTTGAGCCCGCCGGCGTTGGCGTCGTCCTCGCGGGTCGGCCAGTAGATCTTCGAGGCGATAACGAACTCGTCACGGTTGCGTTCCTCCAGCCACTCGCCAATCCACTCTTCGCTGACGCCGCCGCCGTAGACGTCTGCCGTGTCGATAAAGCGCCCGCCAGCGGCCTCGTATGTGTCAAGCAGGTCGTGACCCCGCTCGCGGCTGATTTCGAGGTTACCGGCGGCGGTCTCGCGGCCGAATCGCCACGTTCCGAAGGCGATTTCGCTTACTTCCAGCCCGGTTCGTCCCATCGGGACCGTGTCGAGGTCGAGGTCCATGCTCCGGGTGTCGGCTGCGAGCAAAAGAAAGGTTGGGGGTTTCGGTCACACAGTCGTCTAGTTGCGGTGACAGGCCTCAGCGAAAGAGGTCTCGGGCAGCGTCGAGGGCACCGACCAGTGCGTCGATTTCCTCGCGAGTGTTGTAGATATAGAAGGAGGCCCGCGCCGAGGCCGTCTTGCCCATCTTGTCGTGGAGCGGCTGGGTGCAGTGGTCGCCGGCGCGGATTGCAACGGAGTAGTCGTTGAGAATTTCGGAGATATCGTGGGGGTGGACGCTATCGAGGGTAAAGGAGACCAACCCGCCGCGCTGTTCGCCTGCCGACGGCCCCATGATGTCGATATCGTCGAACTCCGAGAGCCGGTCGATGGCGTACTGGGCGAGTGCGTTCTCGTGACGCTCGATGCGTTCCATCCCGATATCGTCGAGGTAGTCAGCGGCCTCGGCGAGTGCGATACCCTGTGCGATTGCCGGCGTTCCTGCCTCGTACTTCCAGGGAAGGTCGTGCCAGGTCGTCTCATCGAACTCGACTTTCCGTATCATGCCGCCGCCGTACAGGAATGGGTCCATCTCCTCGAGGAGGTGTTGTTTACCGTAGAGACCGCCGATACCGGTCGGTCCAACCATCTTGTGGCCCGAGAAGGCGAAGAAATCGGCGTCCATCGCCTTCACGTCGACTGGCATCGTCGGCACCGACTGAGCGCCGTCGACGAAGATATAGGCGTCGTGGTCGTGAGCGAGGTCCGCGAGGTCGCCAACCGGATTGATGGTGCCGAGCGTGTTCGAGACGTGGACGACGCTCACCATCTGCGTGTCGTCGGTGATTAGCTCGGCGGCGTGGTCCATGTCGAGGTGGCCGTCGTCGTCAACCTCGATGAACTGTATCTCTGCGCCGGTCCGGTCTGCAATCTGTTGCCAGGTCACCAGCGAGGAGTGATGTTCCATCTCGCTCATAACCACCTCGTCGCCGGGCTCGAGTTCGTTCAGCCCCCAAGCGTAGGCGATGAGGTTCTCGGCCTCTGTGGTGTTGCGGACGAACACCATCTCCTCGCGCCCCTCGGCTCCGATAAACTCCGCCAGCCGGTCGTGAGCCTCTTCGTAGGCGACGCTCGCCTCCTGAGAGAGCTGGTGGATGCCACGGTGGATGTTCGCGTTCGTCTCGCGGTAGTAGTCGGCTATCGCGTCGACGACGGGCTCGGGTGTCTGTGAAGTCGCCGCGTTGTCGAGATAGACGAGCTGTTTGCCGCCAATCTCGCGCTCCAGGATAGGGAAATCGTCCCGGATACGCTCGACGTCGAGAAGTTCAGTCTCAGGCGTTGCCATTACCATCTACTCAGGGTTGGAGGAGTAACATTATTTCGGTTTCTCGAAACTGTATTTGCCGCAGTCGTAATCCTGGCCTCACAGCCACAGGAGCTGTGCGTGGCGGGTCCCATCCAGGTCGAGGACGTTCTCTTCGTCGACGAACCCGTGCTCGACTGCGAGCGCGACCGCAGCCGTGCCGACGAGGTTCGCCACGGTGCAGTTGGCGAGGCTCTGGACGACAGTCCCTTCGTCGGCGGGGTCGCCGTCGTAAAACTCTGGGTCGACACTCAGGGAGACGTCGCCGTTCTCGAACTCCTCGCCGAGTACGTCCGCGTCACAGACAGAGACGAGTCGGCCCTTGGGTGTCTCGCGTTCGTTCAGCAGTAGCTCCATGAGTTATTCGAGGAGCTCCTGTTCCCGTTCGTCGCGCATCGCCTCGGCCTCCTCGGCGACCTCCTCGGCGCGTTCGTCTTCGCCCATCCGTTCGAGGGCGACTGCTTTCTCTTCGAGCAGGTCGGCGCTCCGGTAGCCGAGCCGAACCGCGTTATCGAAGGCGTTGAGGGCGTCTTCGGCGAGGCCGCGCTCGTTGAGGAAAAAGCCCCGGTTGTACCAGGCTTCGCCAAAGCGAGGGTCGATTTCGACGGCGCGTTCGGCGTGTTCGAGTGCCTGCTCGGTGCGGCCGAACTCCCAGAGCGCGTAGGCGAGGTTCGTCTCGGCCGTGGCGGCGTGCTCGGAATCGCCGTCGATATCGATTGCTTCCTTGTACGCCCCGATGGCGGCGTCGTACTCTTCGAGTTCTGCGTGGGCGACCCCCTTGTTGACCCACGTCTCCTGTTCGGTACGTTCATCCTCGGCGAACTGACCGGCCCGTTCGAGGGTTTCAGTCGCCTGCTCGTGCCGGTTCAGGCGGATATATTCGAGCCCGACATCGAGGACCGTCTCGGCGTCGACCGACTCGGTGTTGAGATTTGCCTCGTCGAGTATGTCCGGCAACGCGTGTGAGTCGACCGGGTCGACGGTATCGGGGTCGACAGCCAGGTCTGACGGTTCGAGGTCGAACGCGTCGTACGGGTCCTCGAAGCCCTGGCCTTCCGAAAACTCGTGGTCTGGGGGGTCATCTGTCATACACTCTCGTAGGCGTGGCGGACAATTAAGGCCTGCGTCACCAACTTCCGCGTATGCGACTGTTCGTCAGCATCGACATCGACGACCCAGAGCCGGTAGCTACCGTTCAGGAGCTGTTCGACAGCGCAGACGGGCTCCGATACACCGACCCCGAGCAGGCACACCTGACGCTGAAATTTCTCGGCGAGACCGGCGAGGATGACCTCCCAGCGCTTCGGACCGCATTCGGGGAAGCTGTCGCCGAAAGCGGCGTTAGCCCATTCGAGGCGTCGTTCGGCGGGCTCGGAGTCTTTCCCCACCTCGATTACATCAGTGTGGTCTGGCTCGGCGTTACCGAAGGTGAGACGGAGTTCACGCAGCTCCACGAGGCAGTCGAGCGGAAGACAGTCGACCTGGGATTCGACCCCGAAGACCACGAGTTCACGCCACATGTGACACTGGCGCGGATGGACCACGCAGGGAGCAAAGGCCTGGTCCAGGATGTCGTCCAGAATCGCGACCCGGACGCCGGAACAATGGTAGTCGACGAGCTACAACTGAAAGAGAGCACACTCACAGACGACGGCCCCGAGTATAGGACCGTCGAGCGGTTTCAGCTTCCCGGCTAGAACCGGTCTTCGACGACCTCCAGGCTGATAGACACAGGCAAGTCGGCGGTCTTGCCGACCTGTATCTCCCCGTACGTCGAGTTGTCGACAACGAAATAATGAGTCCGATCGAAGTTGACCGAGGTACGGCCCCCGTCTCTGGGCACCGACGCTTCGTAGACGCCGGCTTCAGAGTTTTCCATAGCAACGGAGCGAAGCGATTTGTCTCCAACTGGCGGGTTCTCGGGCATTTCGTCTTCGACACGTGTCGCACGCTGGTAGCGCTGGTAGGCTTCGGCGTCTCTGAAGTAGAACGTCTCGAATCGGTGGTGCTCGGACCGCACGGTGTAGGACAGTTCGCCGGAGCCGTCGGGCTCCTCAATCTCTCTCGACCAGCCCTGGGAGGCGGGAATCCGTTCGGTCATCGACAAACTGACCACGACCTCACCGTTCAAGCAGCCACCCAGCCCGACAGTGGCCCCGAGACCGGTCGCGGCCAGAAACGACCGTCGCCTCATAATAGTATATTTCTATCCAACGATATAGTATCTGCTGGCCAAATTATCGCACCTGATAACGGGCCTGTGGGGCCGTTACCCAGTGATTAGAAGACAATAGAAGATATAACCACATATCCCAGATCTTGTTATGTGACAACAATGAAAATGAGGAGAGGGACGCCTCGATCAAAGTATCAACGCCGAAAACGTTGGTCAGCAGTGGCTGACAGACAGCGAGTCAGCGGCTGTGTTCACTATGTCGAATGAGGGGAAAAGAACACACATATAAGTCCCGGCGGGGAAGAGAAGCACACTATGGGTAAGAAATCGAAAGCCAAGAAAAAGCGGCTCGGAAAGCTCGAGGACCAGAACACGCGGGTCCCGGCATGGGTCATCATGAAGACGGACCGAGACATGATTCGGAACCCGAAACGACGCAACTGGCGACGGAGTGATACGGACGAATGAGCTCGAGTGGTCTCGACGAGCGGGTCATGACCGTCCCGCTCCGGAGTACGCTTGCAGGCTCGTCGAGCGACCAGGCAGACCAGGCGCTGTCGGTCATCCGCGAGCACCTCGCACAGCATTTCTCCGTCGACGAAGACGCTGTCAGGCTCGACCCCTCGATAAACGAGGCAGTATGGGCAAACGGCCGGTCGAACCCCCCGAGCAAGGTTCGCGTCCGGGCAGCCCGCTTCGAAGAGGACGGCGACGGCGTCGTCGAAGCCGAAGCCGCAGAGTAACGTGTTCCGCACGGCCCTCGCTGGCTCGCCCTATATCGGTGTCTTCGCCCGGGCGACCGACGACTGTCTCCTCATCCGGCCCGACGTAGAGGAGAGCGTTCACGACGACTTCGCTGAGGAGCTTGGCGTCTCTGCAGTGCCGACCACGGTCGGTGGATCGGGCACAGTCGGCGCTCTGGCGACGGGCAACGAGAACGGCCTCCTCGTGAGCAGTCGCGTCGCCGAGCGCGAGCGCGAGGCGATTACCGACGCTATCGATCTCCCGGTGACAGAGCTACCGGGCCGTATCAACGCCGCCGGTAATGTTGTCCTCGTCAACAACAACGGCGCTTATGTCCATTCGGACCTCTCCGACGATGCGGTACGGAGCATCGAGACGGGCCTCGGCGTCCCGGTCACACGAGGGACAATCGCGGGCGTCGACACAGTCGGGACAGCCGCAGTCGCGACCAACAACGGCGTTCTCTGTCACCCGAAGACGACAGACGAACGCCTCGACGAACTCGAAGAAGCTCTGGGCGTTCCCGCCGATATCGGGACGATCAACTACGGCGGCCCGCTCGTCGGGTCCGGATTGGTCGCAAACGACGACGGCTACATCGTCGGCTCCGAGACGACTGGTCCCGAACTCGGCCGTATCGAATCCGCGCTCGGCTACATCGAGGACTGACGCGGTCGGCTCATTTTACCGACACATCAGTTGTCACCAAATGCGACTATCTTCGGTGACACGTTCGTCACAAAGAGGGGACCCGATGACGGGGGGCTTTGTGTAACAGTGTTAGGTCGTGTTTTTATTAGCTATCCGACCGAAAGGATACTGTGAACGAGTCACAGCGACAGAGAGGAAAGGCCATCCACCGGCAGACTGGCCAGACCTTCTATTATGCGACCCGGCTGCTGCCGGAGCGGATCCGGGAACAGACCTACGTTCTCTACGGGTTCTTTCGGATTGCCGACGAGGTAGTTGACGGCGAGACGGAGATGACCAAGGAGGAGAAAGCGACCGAACTGGAGGGGTTACGGGCGGCTGCACTGGGAGAAGCGCCAGCCGACGACCCTGTTGTGGACGCGTTCTCGGAGCTGCGGGCGGAGGAGGGTATCGCCGACGAAGAGGTTGACGCCTTTATTGACGCCATGCTCGCCGATATCGACACGGAACGCTACGAGACCTTCGAGGACCTCCGTGGATATATGCGAGGGTCGGCTGCTGCGGTCGGGAACATGATGCTCGCCATCATGGATGCCGACGACCCCGACGCGGCCCGGCCACACGCAATGAAACTCGGTGAAGCATTCCAGCTGACGAACTTCATTCGGGATGTCGACGAGGACATCACAGAACTCGACCGGACTTACCTCCCGATGCAGACGCTCAAACAGTACGGCGTCACGGTCGACCAGCTTCGGCGGGGCGAGTGTACACCTGCCTTCCGCGAGGCGATTCAGGCTGAACTCGTCCGGACAGAACAGCTTTATCGCGATGGTGTCCGCGGCATCGAACATCTGCCGAGTGACTGCCAGTTCGCCGTGTTGCTCTCGGCGGTGCTGTATGCCGAACACCACCGCCTGATTCGCAAACAGGAGTTCGACGTCCTTACGGCTCGTCCGTCGCTGTCACGCCGCCGAAAGCTGTGGCTAGTTGCCCGGACGTGGTGGCACTGGCGGCGGTTCCGTGACCCCATTGCGGTGTTCAAACGCGTCAGCGCGATTCCGGAACTCGACCGGACCACGACCGAACGGACCGACGGTCAGGAGCATACAATTCCTTCGACCGACTGAACCCCGAGCCAGACAGTTTGAGCGGGAAAGCGGGATAACTGATATGTCCGTCCTGTCGTAAGGTCGTCCATGCATGTCGCCGTATTGGGTGCCGGATACGCAGGAGTAACACTGACGCGGACCCTGGAGCGACAGCTCCCCGAGTCGGCGGAGATAACCCTCGTCGACGAGCGAGACACCCATCTCGTCCAGCATCTGCTTCACCGCGCTGTCCGGAACCCGGAGATAGAAGACCAACTCCAGGTGCCACTCGAAGAGTGTTGCCAGCGGGCAACCATCCGCGAGGCGACTGTCGAGTCTGTCGACGCCGACGAGGGCCGCGTCAATATCGATGACGGCACGCTGAGCTACGATATCGGTGCAATCTGTCTCGGCGCACGGACCGCCTACTACGGCTTATCAGGTGTTCGTTCTCGGGCAACACCGCTGAAACGGCTCGAAGACGCCCGCGAAATCCGGTCGGCGTTTCTGGACTGCTGTGAAGATGGTGGCCGCGTCGTCGTCGGCGGTGCCGGACTATCCGGGGTTCAGGTAGCCGGCGAGCTTGCCGACCTCGCACGAGAGGAGGGTGCGGAGTCGGCGGTCGACGTTGTCCTCCTCGAACAGAAAGCCGACGTTGCGCCAGGGTTTCCGGAGCCGTTCCAGAATGCTGTTGCCGACGCACTCGATTGCCGGGGTATCGACGTCAGGACAGGGACGACTGTTACGGGCGCAGATGAGACGACACTAACCACCGATGCGGGGACGACAATCGAGTACGACCAGCTCGTCTGGACCGGTGGTATCACCGGACAGCCCTCTCTCGGCGACACACGAAGGCAGGTCCAGTCGACACTCAGACTCGGTCGTCGCACGTTTGGCCTGGGTGACGCAGTCCGCGTCATCGACGACGAGGGAGAGCGCGTTCCGGCGACAGCACAGAGTGCGGTTGGGCAGGCATCTGTCGCGGCAGAGAATATCGCCGCGCTGGCAGATAGCGGCGTCGGCGGCTTCGAGCCGCGGCTGTCGCGGTATGTCTATCGCTCACGTGGCTGGGTAGTCACAGTCGGCGACGCAACCGTCGCACAGGTTGGCTCCCGCGTGCTCCGTGGAAAGCCAGCGAAGGCGCTCAAGACATCGATTGGTGTTCGCCATCTCGCTGGTGTCGGCGCTGTCGAGGATGCAGTCGCGTTCGTACGGGAATCAGTCGGCGGGAGTCAGGCGTAGCGCTGGAGTTCAGGGTCGTCACTAGCTTCGAGCACATCGGCAGCCGTCTCGTCGAGCAGGCTGTGACCGTCCGGGGTCACGGTTCTGCCTTCGCCCTCGGCAATTTCGACGTAGCCGGCCTCTTCGAGCTGCTGGAGAATCGTCCGGATGATGTTACCCGAGCCATCCGACTTCTGGCGAGAGCGCACGCGGTATCGCGTTGTTCCCTGTTTCGCGCTGCCGTATTCGGATTCGAGCGAACCGACACCGACCGGACCGTCGATGGCGACCTTGCGCAGGATGCTTGCGGCGCGTCGTGCCCAGAAGTCCTCCTGTTCAGGCGGCAGCTCTCGATCGACGCCGGCCGTCGTGAACTGGAGCCACTCCGGCTCGTCGAGCGCAGATTCGGCTTGCAGCGTTTCCGTGAGTTCCTCGATGACATCTTCCGCAGGCGCGTCGTAGAGACTTGTCATTGCTACGGTTTTCCCGATGCCGTCATTTAACTGTTGTGAACCGGGTCGGCCGCTGACGCCGTGATTTTCCCCTACAGCAGATGCCCGGTGTTTTGTAGCCGAGGGCGCTACCCGGAAGTATGGACGAACTGGAGGCACTCGGCCGACTCGCGGAGATCGTCCCCGCCGGGGGAGACGACGCGGCCGCGGTCAACGGGCTGGTCATCACGACCGATATGCTCCACGAGCAGACGGACTTTCCGACAGGGACGACACAGTACACGGCTGGCTGGCGGGCCGTCGGCGCGTCACTATCGGACCTTGCGGCAATGGGTGCCGACCCGGTGGCCGCAGTTGCGGCCTACGGCGCGCCGACCTTCGAATGGGAGTCGGTGGGCGACTTTGTCGACGGTGCACAGTCGGTCTGTTCGCTGGCTGGTGGAGAGTACGTCGGCGGCGACCTCGACAGCCACGGGGAGTTCACCGTCGCAACTACTGCTGTCGGGCGAGCGGAGAACCCGGTCCCGCGAACGGGTGCCAGCCCTGGAGACGCGGTCTGTGTCACGGGGACGCTGGGACGGAGCGCGGTTGCACTCGAACTGTTCGAACGCGGGGACTCCGAGCGCGCAAACGAGGTATTTCGGTTCGAACCCCGGACAACGGCCGGCGCGAGGCTCCGGGAGAAGGCGACAGCGATGATGGACAGCAGCGACGGACTGGCGCGGTCGCTTCACCAGCTCGCGGCCGCCAGCGACTGCGGGTTCGCCCTCGAGTCGCCGTTACCGTTCGACGAGCATCTCGACGAGATAATCGACGGGCCCGAGCAGCGCCGCGAGTACGGCCTGTTTTTCGGCGAGGATTTCGAACTGGTGTGTACGCTTCCGGAGGCCGCTGTTGCGGACCGTTCGGCAGCGCTGGCTGTTCCGCTGACGCGTATCGGGACAGTTACCGAGGGTGGTGTGACGCTGGACGGCGAGCCCCTCGAAAATCGAGGCTACTCACACTGAGTGTCAGCCGGCGAGTTCGGCAGCCTCGACAATTTCGACCGGAATCGGGGTGAAACACAGCGCCGCAAGGACGAACGTCACGATGCCAAGCGCAATCCGCTTGCGGTCGAGTGCGCTGTCGTCGATTGGTCGTGCCGGGCCACCGTAAGCAAGCCCGATTGCGAAGATGCCCCACATTATCCAGATAGTCATCGACTGCCATCCCGACGTGACGAACACGTAGAGTGCAAGCGCAAACAGCGCGCCCGGAACGAGTGTCGCAATATAGCGCTGTCGATCTCCGAACATTGCTCTGATGATATGTCCGCCGTCGAGTTGTCCGACAGGGAGCATGTTGAGCAGCGTCACCAGCATTCCGACCCACCCACCGAAGACGACAGGATGGACAACGCCGTTTTCGAGCTGGTCGCTGGCACCGACAAGCGTGGCAATCAGCTCAAGCAACGGCGGGTGGTTGAACAACACCACCGGCTCCTCACTGGAGGCTGCTGCCCCGGCTGGCTCCTGGACCGCGAGCGGGTCGAGATGAAGCCCGACCGCAGTCACGACGAACGTCGCCGCAAGACCGGCGAGTGGGCCTGCGACACCAATATCGAACAGCGCTTTCCGGTCAGGGATTCGTCCTTTGATACGGATAACCGCCCCCAGCGACCCGATGACCGTCGGGACAGGAATGAAATACGGGAGCGTCGCGTCAACGCCGTGGTATCGGCTCATAACGTAGTGACCGAGTTCGTGGACGCCGAGGACGCCCATGATAGCGACGACGAAGGGCCAGGCTTCGAGCATCCGCCAGGGCTCCTCGAGAAGCGGTATCTGGTACCAGAAGACAGACCCGGCCAGGAGTGTCGAGGCGACCGTGAGGAAAAACAAGATGACGTTCGTTCGGGGAAAGCCACTGCCGGTCGACGAGGGGCTCGCGACGAGAACGTACTCACCGCGGGAGAGACGAAGGTCATCACTACCACGGTAGCCCTGCTGGAGGCGAATCTCGTAGCCCCTGGCGTCGAAGGTCTGCCAGAGCTCTCGTTCGAGGTCGTCGCCGTTGGCGAGTGGCTCGCCGAGATAGAGGATGGTATCACCGTCGCGGCGGACCTCATAGACATCGAAGACGGTGCTGAACTCGTTGGGGCTGGGCGGCCTATCGGCTTCCCGGCTGCCGGTCATCAGCTGTCCTATGTGGTGTATTAAAATAAAAGCACGGCTGGGACGACGGGCGGCAGCTGCGGGTCAGGAGGGCTCGACGCGCCACGTCGTCGCGCTCGTGTACGACCACTTCTCGATTTCCAGCTCCGTGGCCGAATCCTTGAGTTTGACCATCAGGGCGCCGATTTCTTTGGGGGAGAGCTCAACTTCGTCCGCGATGAACTTGCTCTTGAAATAGACCTCGCCGTCCGAGGCCTTCCGCTTCAGGAATGTGCGGAGCCGTTCCTCTTTCGAACGAGCGTCGGTTTGGGAGGGCGTTGTGGCGCTCATTGTTACCTCTGTTTCTATGTATCGCTGGGAGGGACATATAAAGGGAGGAACGTTTGGGCCGCTTCGGTTACTTTCAGACAAATACACGTTTCAGGAAGAGTTTACAACAATAGCAGAGCTGTTTAGATGTTTTATAACTGCTTTTGATGGTTTGAAATTGAATACCTAACCCAACTATATTCCATTTTGTATATACTGAATACTACTGCCAAGAACAGCCAAAATGAGAGATTATTGCTGGTTTGTATGAGTACGGCCCCGACTAGCCCGGTGAGAGCGACCACAGCGGGATTGGCTTGACAACGCTTAAGAGTGAATCGGAGTAACGGCGAAACAATGAAAGTAGTTGTCTCTATCGGCGGGAGCGTTCTCGCGCCGTCAGTCGGCTCCGACCGAGTCGGTGCCTACGCACGCGTCATCGAGAACCTCGTCGACGAGGGCCACGAGGTGGGTATCGTGGTCGGAGGGGGGCCAACAGCGCGGGAGTACATCGGAGCGGCCAGAGAGCTGGGAGCCAACGAGATAGAGCTGGATAGCCTGGGTATCGCGGTGACACGCCTAAACGCACGGCTGCTCATCGCTGCGCTCGACGACCGTGCTGCACCGACACCGCCGACCGACCACGAAACAGCACACGAGGCGTTCCGGCGGGGAGATATTCCCGTGATGGGCGGCACCGTCGCCGGTCATACGACTGACGCGGTCGGGACTGCACTGGCCGAGTACATCGAGGCGGACCTGCTCGTGTACGCGACGAGCGTCCCGGGTGTCTACGATGCCGACCCCAGCGAGGACCCGGACGCAACGAAATTCAGCAGTCTGTCTGCCTCCGAGCTGGTCGATGTGGTCTCAGATATCGATATCAAGGCCGGAAGTAACGCGCCGGTCGACCTGCTTGCGACGAAGCTCCTCGAGCGCTCGGGACTACGGGCTGTGGTCATCGACGGAACCGACCCCGAGCATCTCGGCGCGGCAGTGGACGGCGACCACGACGGAACCGACATCGTCCCCGAAACGGAGTGATTGTACATGACTACAGCAGAGCGTGATCCCTACGAGGTACTGTCCGACAGCGACCAGGCGTTCTGGGCTGACGCCGTCGCCGACGCCATCGAGGCCCGAAACCCCGACGAGCCAATTGTGATTAAGGGAGGGGTCTCTCCGTCGGGTATCCCACACATCGGCCACGTCAACGAGATACTCCGGGCGTACTACGTCGCGGCGGTTCTCAGAGACCGCGGCCACGAGGTCCGTCAGGTGTTCACTGCCGACGACCGCGACCGCCTCCGGAAGCTCCCGCGACAGCTCGCAGATCTGGATGGGAACATCGTCGGTCTCGGCGAGGTCGACGCCGGCGCACTCGGCCGGAACCTGGGGCGACCGTACACCGACATTCCGGACCCATTCGGCGCGAGCGACTCCTACGGCGACCATTTCACCGAGTTGCTCCGTCAGAGTGTCGACGACCTGGGTATCGAGGTCGAGTTCGTCTCGAACACGGACCTCTACGAAGAGGGAGCCTTCGACGACGTGATTCGACACGTCCTCGCGAACCAAGAGCAGGCGCGGGATGTCCTCTCGGCCCACCAGGACAAGGTCGACGAAGAGTACGTTCCCTTCTTCGCCGTCTGTCAGGACTGCGGCCAGCTAACCGAGACGATTACCGGGGTTGACCTCGACGCAGACGTGGTCTCCTATACCTGTACAGATATCGAGACGGGAGACGACACGATTGCTGGCTGTGGACACGAAGGAACGGTCTCGATTCGAGAAGGGAAACTCCCCTGGCGCTTCGAGTGGCCCGCCCAGTGGAAGGTCCTCGATGTCGACTTCGAGCCGTTCGGCAAGGACCACGCCGAGGGGTCCTGGCCGAGTGGTGTCGATGTGGCCGAGAACGTCCTCGACGTGGAGCCCCCCGTGCCGATGGTGTACGAGTGGTTCACACTCGACGGCGAGGCCCTGTCGTCGTCGAGCGGTCACGTCGTCACCGTCGGCGAGGTGCTCGACCTGCTCGAACCCGAGGTGCTCCGGTATTTCTTCGTCAAAGAACCGCTCAAACAGCGCGATTTCAGCATCGAGGGTATCGACCAGCTCGTCGACGAGTTCGACCGCTTCGAGGCGACCTCCTTCGGCGAGGGAGAAGCGACCGACAGCGAGCGCGCCTTCGCCGAACGGGCGTACCCCTTCGTCGTCGACGAGATTCAGGAAGAGCGGGTCCGGATTCCGTACACCTTCGCGGCGGTGCTTGGAATGACCAACGATGAGGCGCTTCGCAAGGAAATCGCTCGCAAACAGGGCCACATCGTCGACGACACGCCGGAGTGGGCTGTCAACGGGGCCCTAGACCGTGTCGAGCGGGCGCGGGCGTGGGCACGGCGAACCGGCAACGAGTTCGATTACGAGCTCAAACGCGGGGAGATGCCCGATGCGAGCTTCGACGAGGACACCGAGGCGGCCCTCGACGAACTCGCCGACTTCGTTGCCGAGGGCCACGACGGCGAGGCCATCCAGAGCGAGATATACGAGACTGCAAAGCGCCACGACATCGACATGGGAGAGTTTTTCGCCGCCGGCTACCGCCTGTTTTTCGACGACGACGAGGGGCCACAGCTTGGCACCTTCCTCGGCAAGCTCGACCGCGAGTTCGTGGTCGACCGATTGCGCCGCGAACGGTAGGCCCTCGGAAACGGTCCACACACCAAAGAAAAAGGTATAGCACCGTCGGGCTCACACCAAGACACATGAGCGAAGCTGACGAGACAGACGACCGCCGCTTCGACCACACGGCAATCGAGTCGAAGTGGCAGCAGGCGTGGGACGACCAAGAGGTGTTTCGAATCGAAGACGACGCCGACGACCCCGAGTACGTGCTGGCGATGTTCCCCTACCCCTCCGGGGAGATGCACATGGGCCACGTCCGAAACTATGCGATAACGGACGCATTCGCCCGGTTCAAGCGGATGCAAGGCGAGTCTGTCCTCCATCCGATGGGGTGGGACTCCTTTGGGTTGCCCGCCGAGAACGCCGCCAACGAGCGAGATGTCGACCCGCGAGGGTGGACGATGGACTGCATCGCCAACATGAAAGACCAGATGGAGCTGATGGGACTTGGCTTTGACTGGGACCGCGAGGTTACGACCTGCGAGCCAGAGTACTTCCAGTGGAACCAGTGGTTCTTCCAGCAGTTCTACGACGAGGGTATCGTCGAACGCCAGACCGCAGAGCTCAACTGGTGTCCCGACTGCGAGACCGTCCTGGCCGACGAGAACGTCAAAGGAGACAACGAGGAGTGCTGGCGGTGTGACACGCCCATCGAGCGCCGGGACATGGACCAGTGGTTTTTCACCACCACCGACTACGCCGAGGAGCTGTACGACTCCCTCGACGAGATGGACGGCTGGCCCGAGAACGTCCGGGAGATGCAGCGCAACTGGATTGGCAAACAGGAGGGAGCATCTGTCTCCTTCGATCTGACGACCGGCGACAGCGTCGACATCTTTACCACCCGGCTCGACACCATCTACGGCGCGACCTTCTTTGCGCTCTCGCCGGGCCACGAGGTCGCCGAGCAGATCGCCGAAGACAACGACGACGTGGCCGACTACATCCACCGCGCCGAGCACGAAGACGACGAGCTCGCACAGACCTCCGGAGTCTTCACCGGCGAGTACGCCACCAACCCCGCGACAGGCGAGGAGATTCCGGTCTACGTCGCCGACTACGTGCTCGAAGATATCGGGACCGGCGCGCTCTATGCGGTGCCCGCCCACGACGACCGCGACCACGCCTTCGCACGCGAACACGACATCCCAATCGAACAGGTCGTCGAACCAACCGACGACGCCGAAATCGACCCGGCAGACGTTGCTGTCGAGGAACAGGCCTACACGGAGGACGGCCTCCTCGTCAACAGCGGCGAGTTCGACGGCCTGACGAGCGAGGAGGCACGCGAGCGGTTCGTCGAGCGCTTCGACGGCGAGTTCCGGACCGCACACAGCCTGCGCGACTGGTGTATCTCCCGACAGCGATACTGGGGGACGCCGATACCGTTCGTCGAGTGTCCCGACTGCGGATACGTACCGGTCCCCGAGGAGGACCTGCCCGTCGAACTCCCCGAGTTCGTCCAGACGACCGGGAATCCGCTCGATGCCGCCCAGGAGTGGAAGGAAACGACCTGTCCGGACTGTGGCGGCCCGGCAGAACGCGAGACGGACACGATGGACACCTTCGTCGACTCGTCGTGGTACTTCCTGCGGTACATCTCGCCCGACATGGAGGAGACTCCCTTCGACAGCGAGCAAGCCAGCGACTGGATGCCGGTCGACCAGTACGTCGGGGGAATCGAACACGCGACGATGCACCTCATCTACTCGCGGTTTTTCACCAAGGTGCTCGACGACCTCGAGATGCTGGACGGACCGCGGGAACCATTCGAGAACCTGTTGACCCAGGGGATGGTCCGGAAGGAGGGGGCCGCAATGAGTTCCTCGACCGGCAACGTCGTCTCGCCGCGCCCGTTCGTCGAACAGTACGGCGCAGACACCGGTCGACTGTTCATGCTCGACGCTGCCCAGCCCGAGAAGGACTTCGACTGGACCGCAGAGGGAGCCCAGTCGTCCCACGACTTCCTCCAGAACGTCTACAGCCTCACGGCTGATTTCGCCGCCGGCGAGGTCGAGACCGGAGCAGGCGGCAACGTCGACGACTATCTCGGCCGCGAGATTCGCGCGACGGCTGCGACAGCGACCGAGGAGTTTGAGCAGTTCCGGTTCAACCACGCGCTCCAGGCAGTACGCGACCTTGTCTCGCTGTTGCGGCGGTACATCGAGGCCACCGAACCGAGCGAGGCTATCCTCGAAAATGGCCTGTCGACTGTGACCCGCCTGCTTGCGCCGGTCGCACCCCACGTTGCCGAGGAGCTGTGGGAGTTACTCGACGGCGACGGACTGGTGGCGGAAGCCGACTGGCCGAATATCGACAAGCCCGAGGGGTACGCCGTGGAACGACGGCTAATCGAGAACACCCGCGAGGACATCCGTGACATCATCGACGTGGCAGATATCGAGGATCCCACGCACATCGAGATTGCGGTCGCGCCAGCGTGGAAACACCGCGTCCGTGAACTCGCCGAGGAGGCCGACGGCGACGTGGTCGGTGCCGTCATGAGCGACGGCGAACTCCGGGAGCACGGTGAGGCCGCCGCCGACTTCGCCAAGGAGTTCATCGGGCAGGAACACTTCGACGACCAGCTCCCTCCCGCCGAGGAAGCCGCTGCCCTCGACCGCGCGACGTGGCTCGTCGAACGGGAGTTCGACGCCGAGGTCGACATCCACGACGCCGAGGATGCACCCGACGACCTGGTTGCGAAAGCCACCCCTGGGCGTCCTGCGATCAACATCGAGGAGTAACGCCGGCGCTACTGTTTGCTTGCGCGGTCGAGAAAGGTGTCGAATGCGCCGCTTTCGGCGTGAAGATGTGAGTATGTCCCGAGTGTCTGGTACTCCGTCAGACCGTCGCGGTCGCCGTCGATGCCGTCACCGCGGGCCATCTCGAAGGCGAACGTTGCGTCACGGTCGACAGTCGCACCCGAGTAGTGGAACTCGTGGCCACGGTGGGTATCGCCGGCGGCTGCGGTCACCGTGTCGGTCTGTGCGCGGAGTTCGACGTGGTCCAGCGCCTGATACCGGTCGCACATTTCGACTCTGGCTGGGAGGACTCCCGCCATCTCGTGGCTCTCTCCCGCTGTCGTGGTGAGGCGTTCTGAGAGTGCCATCAATCCGCCACACTCGCCGAGGATGGGGACCCCCTCGGCTGCGCGGTCGGCAATCGTCGACAGCGCCGGGCTGGTGGCCAGTTCGGAGCCGTGAAGTTCGGGGTAGCCGCCGGGGAGGTAGACGCCGTCACACGCTGGGAGGTCGTCACCGTCTGTCGGTGCGAACGTGACGACATCGGCCCGCTGTTCGAGGCGTTCGCTGACCCCAGGATAGATGAACCGAAAGGCGCTGTCGCGGGCGACCGCAATCCGTGGTGTGTCAGTCGGTTGGTCGTCCAGCCCGCCCGCTGAGTCGGGCCTCGGCGGTTCACGCGCAACCGACGCGAGCGCGTCTCCGTCGATGTGTGTGGCGGCCTCGTCGAGCACGGCGGTATCGAGCGGACTCTCCTCACCCATATGCAGGCCGAGGTGTCGCTCGGGAATCGATAGTTCGGACAGCGGCGGAATCCGCCCGAAATACTGGAGCCCATCGGGAAGTGCATCGCGGATACCCGACTCGTGACGACCGCCGTGGGTCTGCTGGCTAAGGACACCGACCACGTCGATGTTACGGTCAGCCTGGGCGGCGTACTGCTGGAAGCCGTAGGCGGTCGCGGCGACGCTCTCCATCCCGCCGCTGCCGTCGACGACGAGCACCACCGGCACATCGAGTGTCTCCGCGACAGCAGCAGTACTCGAATGGTCGCCGTCGTACAGCCCCATGACACCCTCGACGACACAGATATCACCAGAGCCGCGGTGGTAGTTCCGGCAGACGCCGTCGTCGCCTTCGAGCCAGGTATCGAGCGTGCGTGAGGGTTTCCCGGCGACGACAGCGTGGTGGCTCGGGTCGATGAAATCTGAGCCGGCTTTCGCAGGCTGGACCGACAGCCCTGCCGATTCGAGCGCACGAATCGTCACCAGCGTTGCGACAGTTTTCCCCACACCAGACTCCGTCCCAGCGAGCACGAACCCTTCCATTGACACTGTGTAGCGTGATGACGCCAATAGGTGTGCTGGTTCTGGCCGAAAACACGAAGTTTTTATCGCCGGCTCGGATTCTTTCGACAAATGGCATCCACCCTCGGGCTCGTCATTCCAGCCTACCAGCCCGACATTGAGCAGCTCTCTGCCTACGTTGCGGATATCATTGGGGAGTTCGAGCCAGAGACGATTCGCGTCGAAGTCGACGCAGCCGAAGAGCAGACCGTCACCGAGCTTGCCGACCTCCCCGCGGATATCTCAGCTGTCCCCTACCGCCGCGGAAAGGGGGCTGCAATTACGGCCGGGTTCGAGGCACTCGAGACGGACGTGCTCACGTTCGCGGACGCAGACGGCGCCACTCCGGCGACAGAACTCGCCCGGGTCGTCGATGCGGTCCAGACGCGCGGCAGTGACCTCGCAGTTGGTTCCCGACGCCATCCTCAGTCGACTGTCGCGACCCACCAGACGTTCGCCCGGCGACGCCTCGGCGACACGTTCGCCTGGCTGGCTCGCCGCCTGCTCGCAGTCGACCTCTATGACTACCAGTGTGGCGCGAAGGCGCTCACAGCCGAGTCCTGGGAAGAGATTCGCGGCCACCTCTACGAGCCGGGCTTCGCGTGGGATATCGAACTCATCGCGATGGCCGGTGCCCTGGGTCACAGGGTCGAAGAGGTCCCCATCGAGTGGCACGACAGACCGAATTCGACGGTGTCGCCGGTGCGTGACTCGTTCCGGCTCGCCCGGGCGCTGTTTGGGGCACGCCACCGCGCAAAGCAGGTCAGTGATAACCCCCTCCACACCGCAATCGCACAGCGGCGAAACCAACCGACAGCGCTCGTCGACGACGAATGAGCGGGAGCTCGCTCGACGCCCTCGCCTCTCGCGCCAGGTTCGGCAAGTTCGTCTCCGTCGGTGTCGTCGGCGCGATAAGCGACAACCTCGTGCTCACAGTACTGGGTCTCGGGATCGGCATTCCAGAGATGGCAGCAAAGGCCGCCGGCATCGAGACAGCGATTCTCGTGATGTTCCTGGTCAACGAGCACTGGACATTCGCCGACCAGGGGACAGGAGGGACCCTCCCGTTCGCCCGGCGTCTCGGCAAATCGCACCTGGTCCGCGCCGGCGGTTCGTCCATTCAGCTCGTCGTCTACTGGGTGCTAACACAGCGGCTCACGTTCGAGCTAAATCTGTTCGGGACCGACCTGTGGTTCATCGCCGCCAGCCCGGTCGCAATCGGCGTCGCGATGAGTGTGAACTACGTCTTCGAGAGCCTGTTCACCTGGCAGGTTCATACCGAGTCCTGAGCCGTAGATGCTGGTACAATCTCACAGACGGAAGCCGAAACGCAATCCTTAAACAGTGACCTCGGTTAAAAACAGGTAGCGGGATGGGATAGCTAGGAGATTCCGGCGGGCTCATAACCCGCAGATCGGTGGTTCAAATCCACTTCCCGCTATACTTTTGCCGCGAGCAATTCCGCGAGCGGCAAATATCGGTCACGGTGGTTTGAATGAGACCACGAGCGACTGAAAGGTGTGAGTGGACGTGGTTCAAATCCACCTCCCGCTATGTTCTGACGACGCAACGACGAGGAAGAGCGGACGCTGTATTCGAGATGGTGACGGTGACCGTCAGTCGTCGGCTCCTTCTTCGATGTCTGTGACGACTTCTTCTACGTCTCTGATGTCGGCCTCGGGACGCTCGCTCTCCGGCCCACCGACATCCGTCTCGTCGAACTGTGCGAGAATCTCTTGGATGTCGTCGAGGCCAAGCATCTCACGGGCCTCCTCGTCGAACTCCAGGCCTTCGAGGACGTGCCCGTTCTCTTTGACGTCGCTGCCCTGGAGGTGGCGGCCATAGCGTGAGACCAGCGAGGTGAGTTCCTGGGGCAGGACGAAGGTATTCGACTCACCTTGTCCAATGCCCTCCAGCGTCTCCATACCCTTGTCGATAATCGCCCGCTCGCCCATCGAGTCCGCCGCCTTCGCGCGGAGGACCGTCGAAATGGCGTCACCCTGGGCTTCCAGAATCTGGCTCTGCTTTGCACCCTGGGCGCGGATGATGTTCGACTGTTTTTCCCCCTGTGCGGTCTCGATGGAACTGCGGCGTTCACCTTGAGCCTCCAGGATCATCGCACGGCGGCGACGCTCCGCAGAGGTCTGTTCTTCCATCGCCCGCTGGACATCTTTCGAGGGGTTGACCTCACGGACCTCGACCGATTCGACGCGGATTCCCCACTCGTCGGTCGGCTCGTCCAGCTCCGTCCGGATTTTCGAGTTTATCTGCTGGCGTTTGCTGAGCGTGTCGTCCAGTTCCATGTCACCCAGGACGGCCCGGAGAGTCGTCTGCGCCAGATTCGACACCGCGCGCTTGTAGTCGTCCACTTCGAGGAACGCTTTCTCTGCATCCATCACCTTGATGTAGACGACCGCGTCGGCAGTCACCGGCGAATTGTCCCGCGTGATTGCCTCCTGGTGAGGCACGTCAAGTGTCTGTGTCCGCATGTCGAATCGGTAGGTCCGGTTGACGAAGGGAGCAACAAAGTGGATGCCCGGGTCGAGCAACCGCTGGAACTTTCCGAAAACCGTCAGCGCCTCTTTGTCGTAGGCCTCGACGATTGTCACACTCGATGTGACGGTCACGACCGCCAGGCCGAGGACGAGCAGGCCGACGATGAGAGCAGGGTTAGCCAGCGCCCCACCGAGGACCGGAACGCCGACCACGACGGCGAGCACGGCAACGAGGATGACGACGGCGAGCAGCGTGTTCAGGTGTCGGTAGAGCGCTCGTCGGGGATCTTGTGGGTCGGCAGCCATACACAACATAGCTGCTCCGCTGTGGAAAACCCTCCCGTGTCGGCTCAGTAACCCACATCTGTCTACTTTCGGGTGACTGTATCGGTGAGAAACGAGTAACCAACACAAATATCTGATTTTTCAACAGAGACAAGCAGGAACATCGCCAGCCCACTTATTCAGCGCGGGCCGCCTCGACCAATGTCGCTACTCGGTCGGGGTCGACGCGATTGGTCGTCTGGCCCTGTTTCTTGAGCGCGGTGCCGACGATTGCACCGTCTGCGTCGTCGAGCAACGCCGAGACGTTCTCGGGCGTCACGCCGCTTCCGACGAAGACTGGAACGTCGCGGGTTGCGTCGTCACGCCCGTCGAGAGCCATACGCAGGTCCTCGTTGTCGGCCGGCTTGCCGGTCTCTGGACCCGAGACGACGACCGCGTCGGCGAGTCCGCGGTCGATGGTCTCTCTGACGAGGGCGGTCCTGTCGCGCTCGCCAAGTGGCGTCGCGTGTTTTACGTCGACATCGGCGAGGATAGCCACATCGGCGTCGAGTTGGTCTCGGAGCCGTAGCGTCTCGTGGGCACTCCCGTCGAGCACTCCCTGGTCGGTCACCGACGCTCCGGTGTGGACATTGACTCTCATAAACGAGCCGCCAGCAGCTGCCGCGACCGAGAGCGCTGCTTCGGCGTCGTTTCGCAGGACGTTGACACCGAGGGGTACGTCGACAGCAAGAGAGAGTTCGCGGGCGGTCGCGGTCATCTCTGCGACGACGTGTTTCGGGACACCGTCAGGATAGAACGGCGCGTCGCCGAAGTTCTCGACAAGGATGCCGTCAAGGCCGTTTCTGGCGAGCGTGTGCGCGTCCGCGAGTGCACGAGCCCGGATATCGTCACGAGGCTGTTCGTGTCTGGGTGCGCCGGGAAGTGCCGGCAGGTGGACCATCCCGACAAGTGGCGTGCTCGTGTCGAAGAGGTCACGCAGGTCCATCTACTGGTCCCAGTAGTCCGGTTCGTTGCCCGTCTTCCACTTGATCGAACAGCCCCGGGACGGCTTCGGTTCTTCAGCTATCTCGTCGCCGGCGAGGACAGTCTTGATATGGCCGGCCATCTCGCGCTCGCTGGCTTCGTCGTCAGGGTTCGGGGCGTCGTCCAGACGGCCGTGGTACGCGAGTCGGAACGTGGTTCCGGTGTTCTCGAAGAGGAACGGATCTGGCGTACACATCGCGCCGTAGGCTGCCGCGACCGACTGTGTCTCGTCGTGGAGGTACGCATCCCAGCGGATAGTCCCTTCTTCGACACGCTCACCCATCGTCTCGAAGTCGTCTTCAGGGTACTCGGTCGCGTCATTGGGGTTGATACCGACGACAGCAGCCTCGTCGAACTCCTCGGCCAGACGGTTCATCTCCTCGAATGTAGCCTTCGCGTACGGACAGTGATTGCAGGTGAAGACCACGAGCAACGCCTCGTACTCCTCGAAATCAGCAAGCGAATAGCTGTCGCCGTCGGTCCCTTGTAGTTCGAAATCCGGTGCTTCGTCTCCGGCTGTCAGCACGTCTGTCGATTCGAGTTCAACCATACACGCGGGTTCGAGCGCTACTGTCTTACCCGTTCTGGCTCTCAACGGTTGGCGTCGACAGCCTCGTTGAACTGTCGTGCGGCCTGATAGACATCGCTGTCTTCGTTGATCTGGTAACAGTTTTCGGATTCGGTCCCTGGGTCGTCGACGCGGTCAAGCATCCCGACTGTGGCGAGTTCCTCGAAAATATCGACGAGATACAGCGTCTTCAGCGGAACGCCGGCGGCGTCCGCGAGTTCTGAACGAGTGTATTGCCGCTCCGGTTCGACGGCGAGCAGTCCGGCGATGACCGCGGCTGCCTCGTCTTCGGCAGCGACTAACTCCCAGCCCGACTGTGTGGGCGTGTCTGTCATTGCCCCGACGTTCGGAATCACGGCAAATAAGTCAGTGGGTTCCACACCGACGAAACTCGGGATAGTGACACTACTGGCCCGGGTGATCGCAGTGTCTGTCGGTCAGTATAGATAGGAACACTCATACATAACTATTCGTACCAAAAGCCCTGTCTCCCGGTACTTCACCGAGTCAAATCACTGGCATGACCTGGAAATGTAGCATTTACAGCACAAACTTTTTTCCTATGTTCACAGTAGTAGGGGTGTAATGGCAATTGATGACAGTGGGGGGAGCGACGAAGAAGCCGGGACAGGGGGTCGTATGCGCTTCGGAGACGGCGTCGTTGTCGGCGAGTATTCCTGGAGCGACTTTCGACGCAAAGAACACGACGAGGGTCGGTTCGACCGGAGTAAATATCTTGGATTCGGTCCACGAGAGACCAGCCAGCGGCTCCAAGAGGGGGCAAGCGCGGCCAAGACGCTCAACCGCGTCGTCGAGCGGTATCTGGACCCCGAGAGGCGAGAGGTCGTCGTCGGCAACTACACCTGGGAACATTTCAAACAGGAGTACTACTACGACGAAGACGGCCTCCCGCCGGAGGACGCCGATCCGTTCGATCCGGCAGAGTATCTCGGATTCGACCCAGCAGAGGCCGAGCAACACCTCAGCTACGGCGAAAGTGCCGCAGCCAGGCTCAAGAAGATTGTGGATGAACGGACCCTCGACACGAACGAAGAGCTCGACGAAGACGACTTTTTTTCGACGCGTGATGGAACGCCGACGGTCGTCAACCGGTACGACCTCGAAAAGGCCGTTCCGATGGAGAAAAAGACTCACTTCATCGAACAACACCGATACTGGGTCAACAAGCCCTACGCCTGTGTCGTCGTCTTCAAATCACAGAAGGAAAACGAGATCAAATACTACGTCATCGAGCCACATCTCAACGAAATCGAGGCCGAACTCCGGGACTTTCTCTCCCGAAAGCTCAAGACAGCAATCAAATACACCGAGGACGATGTTATCGTCCAGGGGAGCGAACAGGACCGCGCCGACGTCATCGAGCGCGAGGCCGAGCGGCTTCTCCAGCGGTACAACATCTTCACCGGGAAGCGAAGCGTCAAAGAGAACGGTTCTGGCGGCGGCTGGCTCGACGAAATAAAGGACGCTATCGGCCTCGGCGATGATGAAGACGACGACTGGGAAGAGCTGCCAGAGTTGGACGGTGTTGCGGCCCGACCCGAGCCGGCACTAATCGAGGAAGATTCCGATACGTTGACCGAGTACCAGGTCGAGAAGATGCTGTATATGCTCAAGCGGGATTTCATCGGGTACGCCCGCATCGACCCGGTCAAACACGACATCAACGTCGAGGACATCTCCTGTGACGGGTACAACAGCCGCGTCTTCGTCTATCACACCGACTACGAGCAGATTATTACGAACGTCGAACACGGCGAGGCAGAGCTCGACGACTTCGTCGTCAAGCTCGCCCAGCGCTCCGGAAAAGGCATCTCCAAGCGCCAGCCACAGGTCGACGCGACGCTGCCGGACGGCTCGCGTGCACAGTTGACGCTTGGGGCAGAAGTCTCAGACCACGGGACAAACTACACGATCCGCCAGTTCAAAGACGTGCCGTTCACGCCCGTCGACCTCATCAACTGGAACACGTTTAACCTAGATGAGATGGCCTTCCTGTGGCTCTGTATCGAGAACCACAAGTCGCTGATTTTCGCGGGCGGTACTGCCTCTGGAAAGACGACGAGCCTCAACGCGGTGTCGCTGTTTATCCCCTCCAGTGCCAAGATTGTCTCTATCGAGGACACCCGCGAGGTGGAGCTGCCACAGCGCAACTGGGTGGCGAGTGTCACCCGCCCCTCCTTCGGCGAGGACGACAAAGGCGACGTCGACGAGTTCGACCTGCTGGAGGCGGCGTTGCGCCAGCGGCCAGACTACATCGTCATGGGCGAGATTCGTGGCGAGGAAGGGCGAACCCTGTTCCAGGTCATGTCGACCGGTCACACTACATACACGACGTTCCACGCTGACACCGTCGGCGAGGTCATCAAGCGGTTCACTACAGACCCAATCAACGTCTCGAAGACGCTTTTCACCGCGCTGGACCTTGTGTCGATTCAGACCCAGACCCGTGTCGGTGGCCGCAAGGTCCGCCGCAACAAGAAGCTGACAGAGATAAACGAGTACTCTCCCGAGAACGACGAAATCAACGTCCGAGACGTCTACGAGTGGCGCGCCGAGACCGACCAGTTCCTCCAGATGGGCTCTTCGAGCACGCTCGAAGAGATCAAGTTCGATCGCGGCTGGTCACAGAACCGCCTCGACGAGGAGCTGTTCAAGCGCAAAATCGTCCTCGCGTACCTCATCGAAAACGGCCTGAACACATACACCGAGGTCGCGGCGACAGTCCAGGCGTTTATCAACGACCCAGAGACGATACTCGCCATCATCGCAAAAGAGAGTCTCGAACGCTCGCTGGAGGACCTCCGGGAGATGGAGTCAGTCCAGATTGAAGTCGACCCTCAAAAAGAGGAGTTGGTTCCCCGGCCCGAACCCCCGGAGCCGGTCATCGAAGAGACCGACGACATCCTGCGGAGCGCCGAACCGATGCTCGAAGGATACCGGGAGATGGAGACGAGCGACCTCGTCGCGGCGCTAGAGGGAGGGAACGACGACTCCGCCAGCGCCGACGAGGAAGGCAACTTCGGGCAGTTCGTTCCCAAAGCAGGGACGGACGGCGATAGCTGACCATGAGCCTCGATAACCGTCGTGGACGGCAGCTCGAAAGCGGAGAACGCTCACTGGGCGGGGTCTTCTATCCGCTGTATCAGTTGCTGTTCAGCGAGGACAGTGACTTCGTCAACGATGTCGAGGAGAAGTTGGCCCAGTCCCGGATGGCCGACAACGTCGAGATGTTCCTCTCGCGGGCGCTGGCAGTCGGGCTCATCGCCGGTCTCGGGCTGTGGCTGCTAGGTGTGTTTGTCGGTTGGCTGTTCGTCCAGTTGTTCGTCGGTGACGTGTTGGTCGGGATCCATCTCGGTCCGCTGGAGCCGTTGCGCGTGCTCCGGACGCCGCTTATCCTCCTGACTTCGGGACTCATCTTTGGCTCGATTGGGTTCGGTATCGGCTTCGGTTCGGTCACGTCGATACCGTACTTCCGGGCAGGCGGGCGCGAACGCGAGATTAACACGCTGATGCCCGACGGAATCGCCTTCATGTACGCGCTGTCGGTCGGCGGCATGAACCAGCTCGAAATCCTGAAGGCGATGGCGAAAGCCGACGATACCTACGGCGAACTCTCTCGGGAGTTCCAGTCCATCGTGCTGGAGACGGAGTATTTCGACACCGACTATCGGACTGCTGTCCAGAATCAGGCGCTGACGACACCGAGTGACGAGCTGGCACAGTTTTTGACGGATATGCTGTCGATTCTGGACTCCGGGGGAGACATGACGGACTTCCTGGAAGACCAGAAGGACAACCACCTTCGGACGGCCAAGCAGGAACAGCGTAAGCTGCTCGACACGCTGGAGCTGTTCGGCGAGATGTACATGACGCTGTCGCTGTTTCCGCTCTTGCTCATCATCATTCTCGTCATCATGAGCATGATGGGAAGCGGCGACCAGACGATGCTCCTGTACGGCACCGTCTACGGGCTCATCCCGCTCATCGGCGCGGGCTTTCTGGTGATGGTCTCGACTGTCACCCACGACGAGATCGGCGACGGCTACCTGCGGCCCGACGCCGGCGAGGAGTTCACCGTCGACGAGGGTATTGGCGTCTTCAACCCCGGCCTCGTCGAGGAGTACACCGGCGAACGCGACCTCTTCGACAAGATCAAACGCCAGGAGGGGACCCACGAACTAATGGAAATCGTGAAGGCACCGCACCTGTTCTTCCGGGACCACCCGACGCTGGTGTTAGTGTTGACGCTGCCGTTGACACTGCTCGTTCTCATCGGAGCGCTGGCGACCGGCAACATGCCGCTATCAGTGGATGCAATGAAAGCAGACCCCATCGTCGGGACGCTCGTGTGGGTGTACGTCCCCATCTATCTCAATCTCCTCCCGCTTGCAATCTTCTACGAGTGGAACGTCCGCTCGCGGACGGCGATTCTCAGCGACCTCTCTGAGAACCTCCGGAAGCTGGCGAGTGCGAACGACACCGGGATGACGCTGCTCGATTCAATCAAGGTCGTCTCGGAGACCTCCAGCGGGAAGCTCTCGAACGAGTTCGAGTCGATGCACTCGAAGGTCAACTTCGGGACGAGCCTGAAAGACGCGATGCGGGAGTTCAACAACAAGTACCACGTCCCCCGGCTCGCCCGGAGTATCAAGCTCATCAGCGAGGCACAGGAGGCCTCCAGCCAGATTCAGGACGTGCTGTCGACGGCGGCGACCGCCTCCGAGAATCAAGACGAGATTGAGCGCGAGCGCAAAGCCCGGACGCTGATGCAGACGGTCATCATCATCATGACCTACCTGACACTGCTGGCAGTGATGGCACTGCTGAAGGTCCAGTTCCTCGAAACAATGTCCGGGCTGGCCGCTGCAGGCGAACAGGCAGGTGAGGAAGCGGCCGAACAGACGGCTGATTTCGGCGGCAGCATCGACGCCGAGTTCCTCTCGATGCTGTTTTTCCACGCAGTCACACTGCAGGCCCTCATCTCGTCGTTCATCGCCGGATACATCCGCAACGTCGAGGTGCTCTCGGGCGCGAAGTACGCGGTGGTTCTCTCGACAATCGCGCTTATTACGTGGATTATCGTTGAGCAGATAACCAGTGGTGGCGGCGAGGAGACAGCACAGCTCCTGCTGTTGGTGGGTGCTCCGGCCGGGTGGTCGGTGCGTGACACCCTCGACCGGCGGACAGGCAAGGTCGGCGAGGAAACAGGAGGGTCGACGAGGCGATGACACGCGGCCAGACGGTCACCGACTACTTGTTGGGGATTGTCCTGCTGTTGCTCTCGGTCACCATCGTGTTCGGATACTTTCCAGGGCTATTCCAGCCCTTCGAAGAGAACGTAGAAGACGAAGAGCGCGTGATGGCCGACAATCTCGCGGCCGAGCTAATCGACAACAGCACCATCCCGGGGATGCAACAGACGGCGAGTTTCAACGCGCTAAACCGGACAATTGACACCGTTGCGAATGACTCTACGGGAGTTGGTGTCCCCGAGTGGCTCCGCTGGAACGCAACGGTCCAGAACGAGACAGGGGTGGTCGAATCCGGCGGCGTCACGCTCGCGAACGGGAGTGTCTGGAACGGCCGACAGACCGCATCGGTAGTCCGGTTCGTCCGGATTCCGAGCGTCTGTGAGAATGGCTGCCGTCTGGTGGTGCGGGTGTGGTAACAATGGACCGAGGACAGGCCTACTCACTCGAAGGCGTTGTCGGCACGATTGTCATCGCGAGTGCCCTCGTCTTCGGATTGCAGGCCGTCAGTATCGCGCCCTGGACTGACGGCGGGCCACAACAGGGGGTCGAAATACGAGAGCAGACAGAGGATACAATTGACATCCTGGCCGACGGCGACGCACTCGAAACGGGGGCCCTCTGTCTGGGCGGCGACAACGAGACGACCCCTCATCAGGGGGTGGTGTCGACCGACCCGGCGGTTGAGCCGGTGGGAACGGTACTGAACCGGACCCTCGAACAGACTGCCAACTACAACGTGTACATCGACTACCCCGATACGAACGGGAGCGTCACCGAAATCGCCCTGGGTCCAGAGCGGACTCCGACAGGGCCGGCCGTAACTGTGACCCGGGAGGTGGTGCTGTTCGAGAGCGACCCGGTCTTCGAGCTCAACGCCACGTCCGAGGCGTGTGTCGAAGACACACAGTACAACAACCTCGGGGAGGTCCCCGAGGACGACATCTACCTGCACAACCAAAACGGGAGCAGTGAACTCTACTCGGTCCTCCAGGTACGGGTGGTTGCATGGTGAACCGTCGCGGACAGTTGCTGCTGACGGCGGCAATCCTGGTGTCGCTGACGATTGTCGCCTCGGCCGTGCTGCTGAACGACATCCACGCCTCGGCGGATGTCAACGCCCAGCAAGAGCGACAGGGGCTGGAGCAGACCGAGCGGAACATCGAACAGCTACAGGACAGCCTCAGGGAGCTATTCATGGTCAACGGCTCCGAGGAGCGGATACCGTACGTCGACGACGCGGACAAGCTGGCGAACGCCACCGAGGAGTACGTGAAACAGTATCTGAACGTGTCGACACAGAATTCGGCCCAGTTCGTGAACGTGACACTGATTGATGCCGAGCAGAACGCGGGGGCCGCTATCTGGCAGAACGCGACCGACACCTTCCCTGATGGACCGAACCAGCCAATCGTGGGGGGAAGTCCCTCGAATCTCACGTACATGTCCTACACAATCACAGACATCAGCGGGAGTTTCTCAGTCGAGTTGGGGACGAGCAGTCCGACTACAATCGAGATAACCAACAGTAAAGTGAGCGTCGACGGCACAACGAAGTGCGACGGTTTCACCGCGAAAGAAGATACGCCCCTCAATATCGTACTTACGCACGGGACGGGGCAAATTAGCGTCGGTGACTCTTCCTGTGCGAGCGTTACTCTTGACGCATCCTACCATACCTCCGATAAAAAGGTCTTCTTCAAGAACGGAAGCAATGTCGAAGGAACGTTCGAAATGGTGGTAGAAGGCTCACCAGCCACCCCGGGTACGACGCATGATGGCGTCGACGACGAGGACAACATCACCCTCAACCCGACGTTCAGGATCGTCTACGAGGACCCACAGGTGAGCTACGAGACGAACGTCACAGCGTACGGAGGTGGGTCGTAATGGACCAACGGGCGGTCTCGATTGCGATTACGCACGCGCTGACACTCGCCATCACGACGGTGCTCGTCTCGGGGCTGTTGATAGGTGCCGGCTCAGTGCTCGAAGGCCAGGAAAAGCGCGTCGCCGAGTCGCAGTTCGACGAAATCGGGAGCGACCTCACCGCACAGATAAACACGCTCGACCGGCTCAACGAGACAGGGAGTTCGGTCAACGTCACTGTCGAACCGGAGTATCCGGAGGGCGTCGGCGGGCGCTCCTGGAACTTCAAGCTGGTTCCCGGCAACCAGAGCAATGTCTACGACACGCCGAGCGTGATTCAAATCGAATCCCCGCACTACGAACAGACCGCCGAGTATCCCCTCGGCAACGAGACGCGAATCGAATACGGGTCGCCCGAAAATAGCGATTCGCCGGCCCTCAGCCTGTGTAACGGCGAGATAACGCTGGGTGAGTGTGAATGAGACGACGGGAAAAGAGCGAGGCTGGGAGCGCTCCAGACACCAATCGGGCCGTCTCCGACGCAATCGGATTCACGCTCATGTTCGCGATTATCATCGTCGGTACCGGGCTGATTTCGTTTGCGGGCGGAACTCAGCTGTCGACGCTCAGCGACGTCGAGGAGGTCCGAAGCGCCGAGCGCGGGATGGAGTCCACAGCGGCAACACTTCACCCGATGGCGACACAGGGGGACCGTCAGCGCAGCTTCAGTATCGCGTTCTCGAACAGCAACGTCTGGATGAACGCGACGGTACTCAACGTCACCACGAGAGACGGAAGTGTCGACTACTCGGACCTGCAGGTGAACGCACTCCAGCAGCGGTTCGACCGCTCGGGCGACGACGTGACAGTACGGTACGAGGCCGGTGGCGTGTTCAGGACGAACGCCGTCCCGGCCTTTGACCCCAGTTTCGAGTGTCGCAGCGGCTCCAGTGAAACAGCACTGGTCACCGTCGTCAATCTCACACTGGCCGAGCGCGATGGACTGTACGTCTCAAACGGCTACAACTCTGACCTCCGGTTCGACGAACTTGCAGGCAACAGCGAGTCGCCGGTCACGAGCACAGACGAGTCACTGACTTTCGAGGCACGGCTCGTCGACAGCGAACAGTCGCTTACCGAGGGTTCCGTAGTCGTCAACACGACCCAGACCGCTGGCCCAGAACAGTGGGGAATGTACTTCGATGACCAGGGCGGCTGGGACAACCTCACCGACAACGTCTACGAGTGCAGCGCGGACCAGACGCTGGTTCGGGTTGTGACAATCGAACTGGATATTATCGAGCCACGATTTTCGGGCTAGTCTGGCACAAAGCCGTCGTCAGTCGGCGATGGCGTCCCCTCCAAGCCAGCACTGCTTCTCATGTCATCACCACCGATGCAGCCGGTAACTGCAGCGATGCTTGTTCCAGCCACGGCAGGGATGGTTCGCCTCATCGGTTGGCATCCATCTGGAGACATGTCAAGTTAGAATACACTGAGGCACAGTGTGCTATCTGGTCTAAGTACCGAACCGTCCGAAACCGGCCGAGACGAGGTATTTGTGACCTAAGTGACAAATAGCAGATAACACTTCTGTAGAATCAAATACTCGAAAAATGGGGTCTAAGAACCAGACAACAGCGACAATCACACCGAAGACCGGTCAGTGTACTCAGTAGTATTAAATAGCTGAAGAACACAGTTGCCAATAATATGGGGGGGAAGTTGGTTCCGGACGGTGAGCGGGCTGTCTCAGAAATTTATGGGACAGTTCTGATTATATCGGTCGTGTTTCTCATGGCTCTCGTCCTCGTCGGGGTAGGGATGCTCGCATTCGGGGGTATCACAGACGACGCAGACAACCAAGTGGTTCAACAGTCGATTCTGGAGTTCGACAAACGGGTGAGCGAGCTCACAGAACAGAGCGTCGAAGGATCGACGGCGATTACATTCCCCGACGGGACCGCGAGCGATATCGACGCCCAACCCGAGCACGGGACGGTAAACATCACAATCGAGACACACGAGGCGTACTGGAATGCAACCGACACACCGGGAGCGTTGCTCGAAGGCGCCGACAATCAAACCGTCACCCACAACATCACACTCGGCAGCCTGGTCTACGAGAACGGCGACGGGAAGACAACAGCCTACCAGGGCGGCGCAGTCTGGGAGAAACAAGGCGAGAGTGTGTCCCTCGTCTCGCCGCCGGACCTGTCAACCGACGACCAGACGCTCGAACTTTCCTTTGTCGACATCTCGTCGATAGATCTCGTCCAACAGGGGAATGAGATCACGTTGGAGAAGACGCCAGGAGCGTCGAACGAATCGAACACGATACAGAAGCTGGTCGAACAGCAGATGCGCAGCCAGTATCCGGATGGGCGGTACGTCGCGAACGCGACAGTGACACTCAACATCACGAGTGAGTTCGCTAAAGGTTGGAGAGACTACGCCGAATCGAACCTCGACCTCGACGCCAGCCCGAAATTGCACAAGCCAAGTGAAGTAGACGGAGGCAGGCCAGTGGTCGAGATTAAACTCGGAACCTACGGCGAGCAACGCACAATCGATCAGTCTCGAGAGTATGCGAAGAATGTCACGTACACCGGCCTCAGCAAGTTCGCGCAGGACCTCTATGATAACGGGACCGACGAGACGTGGAGCGCAAGCGTCACGAATCGGAGCGAAGACGCGTTCAACGTCTCGGATCCCGGGTGGCATACCACAGACTACACCGTCGGCATCCTCTACAACAACAAAACCCGCGGAAACGGGCCGGAATGGTGGGCGTGGAACGGGTCGGACGGCCGCTGGTGGAACGTCGAGGACCCACACGCAGCGCCGCTCGGGACGGACATGATTCCCGACAGTGTCGTCGACGGCTCAGAAAGCAACCCATCCAACGGGAAGTTCGGCATCGCAGCAGACACATGGAGTTGTGTCGTCGCCACCGAGGATGCGCACGACCCCGACGATTTCCGTAATTTTGTCCCCAACGCAACCGAGTTCAGCGGGAGCAGCTCAGACGGTTGTCTGACATCACCAGTCGGTGTCAACACGACAGAAAACTCGAAGGATTACGTCGGTGAATTCAAGACCGATTTCGTTATCGACGGCTTCCAGACGAAAATCTACAATGACACCGGCACTCTCGTCCACGACAGCGCAGGGAGTCCGACGCTCAACCCCAAAAACGACGCGCTCGAACCCGGCTACGAAGTCGAGATGACACTCGACTGGACGAACGAGGGGTACCGCAACGCAACCGCAAACGAGTCCCCCATCGCCTTTGTCTACGACAGGAAGAATAAAAGCGAGAGCAGTATCAAGCTCCCATCAGATCCATGGATTGTCTGGGGTGACCAGGTCGGAACGGATATGGGCCAGAGCGATAGCGCGACGTTCAGCTTCCCCGTGGAAAACGCCGACGAGGTGTACGAGTTCTGGGTCGGTGCCGGAACGAAACACGACGGCGTCGATTCGTCGGCGACCTGGGAGGTTCAGGTCGATACACCCAGTACGTTCGAAGTTGGGAACATCGACGTTGACGACACCGGAGCCATCGAAGGCGACGAGGTCGACGTAAGTGTCGATATCAACAACACCGGTAGCAGCGAAGATACCCAGACAATGTTCCTCTGGGGCAGTACATCCAGTAACGAAGAGGAGGAGCTGATAAATTCGACAGAGGTGACACTGGAACCCGACTCACCAAACAACACAACCACTGAGACATTCACTTGGTCGACAGAAGAGGGACGAGAGGCGGATTGGGAGAATGTGACCGTAAAAGCACCGTTGTCTGACAACAAAGCCAAAGCCAACATCAGCGTTGACCCGGCGACAAGTGACCCCGCGAACTTCACCATCGAGTCTGTCGCGTTCAACGGAAAAACGGTCAGTGACGGAGTTCTCGCCGGTGCAATCGAAGAAGGAGAAGACGCAGTCATCACCCTGACTGTGAACAACACCGGCGGAAAAGAGGGGATCCAGCAGATTACGCTGGACCGGGACAAAATCGACAGCGGCGACAACGCCCGGACCAACAGCACGACGGTCGAACTCGCACCGAGCGATAGCCCGAGACAGGTCGCCCTCAAATGGAAGACGATTCCGGGAGACGCCGACGCAGACCCGTACACGCTCACAGCTGCGACCGACGACGACGACTTCGACTTCGATCTGGGGGTCGACAAGCAGACGGAGGGTTCTGACTTCGATGTCAACATCACGGCGGTCGACGACCCGGTCCTGGTGGGTGACACGATGTTCGTCAACGGAACCGTCACGAACGCGGGCGAGAAGGACAACCAGACGATATATCTGAAGACACTCGGCGTCCCAGACCAGCAGACTGTCGAACTCACCACCGGCGAGACAAAGACCTTCAACATGAGTTGGGAGACGGGCAACGGGGACGTTGGGACCCACAACGTGACCGTGCTTTCTGACGATGGCAGAGAGACAGTGGGGAACGTCAGCGTCGAACCACGCGACCTCGGTGAGGCAGCGTTCGACGTGGACATCAAGTCGGCGACCGACTCGGTTACTGAGGGTGAACCAGTCGCGGTTGAGGTCAACGTGACGAACACAGGAACAGCACCCGGAGCGACAGTCGTCGCGCTCGAAGACTTCGAAGGCGAGTTCGTGAACGTCACTGCCAGTGAACTCTCGCTGGCCGAAGGCGAGTCACAACAGTTGACGCTGACGTGGTACACGCTCATCGGACTCGTCGACGGCGACAGCCCGGTGACCGACGAGATTACCGTCGAAGCTGGCGGGCAGAACGCGACGGACACAGCGGACGTTACCGTCGAACCCCGGAACGGGACGCGGATCCCCGCAGATGTGGTATTTGCAATCGACGAAACTGGGTCAATGTCAAACAATGATCCAGATGAAAAACGGATAACAGCAGTACAAACCGCACTTAATGAGATGAATGAGACCCTTGATAGAGCTGCTGCGCTTGAGTTCGACACGGATCAAAGCTTCTACCACGAACTCACCGGTGATCTTGACGCGATCAATAGTTCTCTACAGACAGATCCTAATGGGAATACAAATATTGGTGGTGGAATGATAGAGGCGATGGAACATCTAGTGGATAAGACAGACTTAGAGGTTGGAAACTCAGATCCTGATAGAGAACAAATAGTGATTTTACTTACAGATGGAGAACACAATCGCCCTCAGGAGTGTTTCCTGGGTTTTCTTTGTTCCCCTGATCCAGATTTTGTTCCGACCAATGTCGCGGCCGAGTACAACGCAACGAGTGGTAGTAATCCACTGAACCTCTCTCTCTACACGGTCGGCTTCGCTGACGCCAATAAAGAGGAATTGCAAGAGGTTGCCAATGTCACTGGAAACGGCGATGGCAGCTACACCGAGGCCGACAACCCCGAGGAACTCGCGGGTATCTTCGAAGGACTTATCAAGGAAATTACAGAGGAAAAAGAGCCGGAGCTAGCAATCAACGCCGTCGATATAAACGGCTCTGAAAATGTCGCCGAAGGCGAGATAGTGGCAACAGACGTCAAGGTCGAAAACGTGGGAGAGGGAATCGGCGACGTGCCGGTGACGCTGCTCGACTGGGACGACAACCCCGTCGACAGCACGCTGGTCAACGCCTCTAGCGAGGAGCTCGCCAGCGGCGACAGCAAAAACGTAACCCTGTCCTGGGATACGACCGGTGTATTAGACGGTGATATCAACACCGACAACCTGAGTGTGGTCGCTTCGGGTAACGAGAAGGAAGCGACAGTGACCGTCGAAGACAAGTCGGCGTTTTTCAACGTTAGCGTCGACAGCGTCGATGATGGGTTCGAAGAAGGTGGGACTGTGACGTTCTCGGTCGACGTCGAGAACACCGACAGCGCACCGGACACACAGACGCTCTGGGTGGAGTACGAGGACGAGAACGGAAACAACCAGACGCTCGCGACAAGCGATCCGGTCGAACTTGACGGCGGCGAGAGCACAGCCGATCCAGTCGAGATTGACTGGCAAACCGGTATCGGGGACGCCGACATTGAGGACGTCACGGTCCACTCGGAAAATGACATGGTAGAGACCTCCGTCGATGTCGAGCCAAAAGAAGTTTCGACCGCAGCGTTCAACGTCACCATCGATTCGACGAACAGCCCGGTCACAGTCGGCGACCAGCTCGATGTCACAACCAAAATCGAGAACGTCAACGGGACCGATGAGGACTACCCCGGTCAGGTGGTGTTGACCGTCGACGGCGTGGAAGAAGACAGCAAGATAGTCGCCCTCGCCGACGGTGAATCCACCACCGAGACGTTCACGTGGTGGACCGACAAGACCGGCGACAGTATCAACGTGGAAGTGCGTGCGGAGACACCAGGTAGCGAGAACAGATCCAGCGAACAGGTGACTGTCGATGATGTCAACACTGCCGAGGAGACGTTCAAGATACCAGATGTGACCACGAACGCCGACAATGGGGACGACTCGATTACCGAGGACGAGACACTGACAGTCGACATCAAGGTGACAAACGACGGCGACGGAGCTGGCAGCCAGACGCTGATTGTCAGACGCAACGACAGCGGCCTGGGCGAGCCGACCGACGTAACGACCATCGACACCGGGACGATTCCGGACGGCGATACAGAGACAGTGTCTGTCGACCTCTCGCCCAGCGATTTCTCGGCAGAGACAGAGGAAATCATCGTCGAGAGCGAGGACGGATTCAGCGACACGCAGGCAGTCGACATCAATCCGACGGACAGCACGCAGGTCGACATCGAGATCAAAGAGGATGATATCTCGGCAACAGAGCGGTCACAGGCGGTCGACGCAGGAGAACCGATTGCGGTGCCAGTCAAAATAAAGAACAACGGAAGCACCAAGATCACCGACAAAAAACTGTTCGTCTCGCTCGACGCGAACCTGAGTGCGCAGGGCGTCGATCAATCGCCAGCCAATTTCACCTCAATCAACGTCACGCTCGCCCCCGGGGGCACTGAAAACACGACAATACTCTGGGACACGACAGGTGCCGGCTGGGACAACGACCCCTGGAAGTTGACCGTCGAATCTGAGGGAGAGTTTGATAGAGAAGAGGTCTACGTCAACGAGTTACCGGGGACACTTCCGGGCGGACCTGACTTTGGCAGCATCGGCTCGGGCATCGACTTCACCATCGAGGATATCGAGGTCGCCGAGTGAGCCGGCCCGGCGTATCAAACCATTTATTCGAGCCAGCGTGAAAGCGACTGTATGGACACGGACACGCGCCTGGAGCTCGTTACCCGGTACGCTGAAGAGGTCGTCGAGACCGAGGAGTTAGAAGAACTGCTCGCCGACGGCGACCCCTCGGTGTACATCGGCTACGCACCGACCGGCGAGATGCATATCGGCCACTTCACGACGATTCGAAAGCTCGCTGACTTTCTGCGTGCCGACCTCGACGTGACCGTACTCGTCGCGGACCTGCACGCACACCTCGACGACGAGAAAAGCCCCTTCGAGTTGCTCGATGCCCGCGTCGAGTACTACCAGGAGGCAATCGAGGGGATGGTCGAGGCAGCGGGTGCAGACCCCGGCGATATCACGTTCGTCCGCGGGATGGATTACCAGCTCGACGAGGAGTACTCACTGGAGATGTACCGGATGGCCGCCGAGACGACAATTGCCCGCACACAGCGGGCCGCAAGCGAGGTCGTCCGCGAGAGCGAGAGCCCCAATCTGGGCGGACTCATCTACCCGCTGATGCAGTCACTGGACGTGAAAGCCCTCGACGCCGATATCGCCTACGGCGGCATCGACCAGCGCGGCATCTACATGCTCAGCCGCGAGTTGCTCCCCGAACACGACCACGACAAGCCAGTGTGTCTGTTTGCGCCGCTTCTCGCCGGTCTGACCGGCGATAAGATGAGTTCCTCCGAGGAGGGGTCCAAGGTCAATCTCACCGACTCACCCGAGGAGGTTCAGGAGAAAATCGACGACGCCTACTGCCCGATGGGCGATGTCGAGGACAACGGCGTCCTCGAATACGTCCGGTATCTGGTCTTCCCGGTGCTCGAAGAACGCGGCGACTCCTTCGTCGTCGAGCGTCCAGAGGAGTACGGCGGCGACCTCGTCTACGAGGAGTACCAGCAGCTCGAAGCCGACTTCGAGAGCGAGGAGCTCCACCCTGCAGACCTCAAGAACGCGACCGGCGAGTACATCTCCGAGGTCATCGACCCGGTCCGAGAACGCCTGACGGGCCAGCCCGAGCTGCTGGCCGAGGCCTACCCCGAGAGCTACGAGTAGACAACGATGACCGAGGATGGGAGCAGAGAGATTCAGGCAGTCTACGACGAGATTGCTGGCCACTTCTCGAAGACCAGAGCGTACCCCTGGCCGGAGGTCGAGGCCTTTCTGTCGTCTGTCTCCGGCGACGTTGGCCTAGACCTGGGCTGTGGGAACGGCCGCCACACCGCGTTACTTGCAACGGTTGTCGAGAGGGCAGTGGGGCTGGACCTCAGCCGCGGACTGCTCGACGAGGCACGGGTGAAGATGCGTGAAGACGACTGGAGTGGCGCGCTAGTCCACGGCGACGCCGCCGCGATACCGCTTGGGACCGACGCTGTCGACGTGGCGGTGTACGTGGCAACACTCCACCATCTGCCAGACCGCGAGACGCGCCGCGAAAGTCTGCGGGAACTCGACCGGGTGCTCGCCGACGGCGGCCGCGCACTCGTGAGCGCCTGGAGTACGGCACATGACCGGTTCGACGCTCCGGCCGACGCCGACACCGGATTCGAGACGACAGTGGACTGGACGCTTCCCGACGGCGAGACAGTGCCGCGATTTTACTACATCTACACCCCGGCAGAGTTCGAACGCGACCTCCACGAGAGCGGACTCACCGTCGCGCACAGCTACGTCTCCAGCGGAAACTGTTACGCAGAGCTTCGGTAGCGGGTATCCTGTCCCACACTGTGGACCGTTCGTTGGCTCTGTCTGCGTGATATCGGTGAGAGGATTGTTAGAGAGTGCTGCGGCCCGATGATAGTATAATTTCAGCCACCAAAAACGGGGGAAGACGGGTATCTGCCACCGAATGATATAAATGAGTTACCTCTCATTGTGATAATAGACCATGAGAGATGGTGACAAGAAAAATGGGAGCAATTCGCACAATCGGCGACAGTTCCTCACTCGGGGCGCAGGAGCTGTCGCTGCGACAGGGATGTTCGGACTTGCTGGCTGTATCGGCGGCGGCGGTGGCGGCGGCGACGATACGGTTCAGGTCGGCGGTATCCACGACCTGAGCGGGGCGACCTCGGATGTTGGCCAGCCGACGGGACGGGGTACCAGAGATGCCCTCGAATGGGTCAACGAGAACGAGGACCTCAGTTTCGAGATCAATCACGACTGGGTCGACTACGCCTACGACGTGCCAAACGCACAGAACCACTACAACAGCCTGACCTCGGGTGACAACCCGCCCGTAATCATCGGCTGGGGGACGGCCGACACCGAAGCACTCGCCTCGGAGGTCGCACGCGACGAGATTGTGTATGTCTCGGCCTCGTACTCCGACAAACTGCTCGATACCGAGACGCCGTATAACTTCTTCGTCAATCTGGATTACACGAGCCAGGGTCGCGCCCACGCCGAGTGGATTGCGAACAACGACTCGGGAGCGACCGTCGCGATGATTCACAACACGACGCCGTTTGGTGAGTCGCCAGTCAGTGGAACCGAGGCCTACGCTGAGGAGCTCGGACTCAACGTGTCAGACAATATCACGCTCGAACTCGGGGCTAACACCGCCGACACCCAGGTCGAGCGGGCGATGGACAACGATGTCGACTACCTCATCCACCAGAACACGGCGGCACCGATGCAGGTGTTGATGAGTTCGGTGAGTGACCTCGGTGCCGATATCACGGTGATGGGGCTGACCTGGACCGTCGACGAGTTCCGTGCCCAGACGGCAGCCGATGCCTTCGAGGGCGTCCGCTACGTCAACACCAACAAGTCCTGGAATCAGGTCGAGTCAGAGTCCCCAGACGGCTGGCAGATCATCCAAGACTCCTTCGAGCGGGAGGGTCACGACATGAGCGACCCCGAGATTGCGAACATCAACTACGTCCGGGGTGTGGCACACGCGTTGCTCGCTGTCGAGGCGCTCCAGCGCGTTGACGACGACGGCGGCGACATCCAGTCGGGGCCGGCCGTCCGCGAGAAGCTGATCGAGATGGACGAATTCGACGCACGAGGGCTGCTCCCGACCACGTTGAATTATCAGGAAGAGGACCGCCGGGCGACAATGCTCGGGCAGACCTACGAGGTCAACGACGGCGAGATGGTGCCCGACCAGGAGATAGAACTGCCCCGCCGCACGGAATGGCTGCCATAATATGAGCAAGGGAAACTCGCCAGACAGCAGTCTCCAGTTTCCAGATCAGTGTCTCCGTGGCGGTGAGGTAAGTGTCAAGAACATCACCAGCGAGCCAGGCTGGACAGTCGTCGTCACCTACGCCGAGGGACCCTCACAAGTGATTGCAGGGACGGCCTCGGCAGACGGTCTCGATGGTGACGACAGACAGGTCGAACTTGCCGACACCGGAGGCTATCCCGGGGACCACACGGCCAAGCTAGTCGCCGATAGTGTCTTGGGAGACGCTGGCCCGGGAGACGATGCCAGCGCTGCTGTCAAACAAGCAGTCGCCTCCGACCGGGCACACATCGAGGAACCCCCGGTTGTCGAACTCGACAACGCGGAAATCGTCTACGACCGGAACTTCCTGGCAGTCCAAGGCGTGTCGATGAGCGCAGACCGTGGCGACATTGTCGCCTTGCTCGGGCCCAACGGCGCGGGTAAATCGACGATACTGAAGATGATATCCGGTATCGGCCGGAGCGAGCGCGGCGAGGTGACCCGTGGCTCGGTCTACTACGAGGGTGACGATGTCACTAACGCCAAGACAAACGAGATGGTCGACCGGAACGTGACCCACATCCTCGAAGGGCGGCGCGTGTTCGAAGACCTCACAGTCGAGGAGAACCTCCGGTGTGGTCTCTACAGGGGCGGGCGTCGTATCCGCTACGATAAATCAGATTACGATATCGCCTTCGAGTACTTCCCCAAGCTGGAGGAGCTACTCGATACGGAGGCAGGCTACTGCAGCGGCGGCGAACAGCAGATGCTCGTCATTGCGCGGGCGCTGATTCACCGTCCCAACCTGTTGTTGCTCGACGAGCCGTCGCTGGGGCTCGCGCCCAAACTGGTCGTCGATATCTACGAGACGCTGCGGAAGATCAACCGCGAAGAGGATATTACGATGATAATTGCCGACCAGAACGCAAAAGAGACCCTGGAGGTCGCCGACTACGGCTACGTCTTAGAGAACGGCCAGGTCGAACTCCACGACCCGGCAGACGTGTTGATGGACCGCGAAGAGATCAAGGAGTTCTACCTCGGCACCAGCTCCGAGGAGAGCCGCTACTCGGAGATACAACACTACAAGATACGCAAGAGGTGGAAATAGATGAGCGGACAAAGTGTCTCACAGTCGGGAGTCGGCATCCGGGAGGGACCACAGTTCCCGCCAGAAGAGGCGGTACTCGGCTGTCGGAACGTGACGAAGACGTTTGGGGCAATCACCGCCGTTGACGACGTAAGCCTCGCTATCGACGAGGGTGAGTGGATCTCCATTGTTGGCCCGAACGGCGCGGGGAAGACGACGCTTCTGAACGTCCTGAACGGCTTTTATGACCCTGACACGGGCGGCAAGATATTCCTCAACAGCGAGGATGTCACGAGTGACCCATCCTACAAGCGTGCTCGAAAAGGGCTCGGACGGACCTTCCAGGGCCTCGAACTGTTCGAGGACGAGGATGTCTTAGAGAACGTGATGACCGTGCGGGCGGTAAAAGAGCGGCCGAACCTGCTGTCGGCGCTTCTGTTCTACGCCGGCGGCGGCCGGAAGATAGAGGTCGAGAACATGCGCCGTGTCGAGGAGATTCTCGACTACCTCGAACTCTGGGAGTACCGCCACAGCACCATCGGAAGTCTCCCGCTCGGCATCCAGCGGCGGGTCGACCTCGCGCGCTCGCTCGCCCTGGAACCGGACGTGCTCTTGCTCGACGAGGCGATGAGCGGTCTGACCTTCGACGAGAAGTACGACATGGTCCGCTTTCTCGCGGACCTCCACGAGAAAGAGGGGATGACGATGGTAATGATAGAACACGACCTCGAAGTGGTCACCGACGTCTCCGAGCGGATGGTCGTCCTCGACCAGGGCGCTATCATCGCCCGCGGGCGACCCGACGACGTCGTCGACGACCCCGAGGTTCAGCGCATCTACACGGGGGTGGAGTGAGATGGCGAGTGCAGACGAGGAACTCGGCGTCGAGGAAGGCGTCAACGTCGAGCGAGTCGAGCACGCACCCGAGGGTGACATCGACATCATCGAGGATATCACACTCCCCGAAATCATGCTCAACCACGTCCAGGAACACGGGGACGAGATAGCACTCCGCTGGAAGCGGTACGGTATCTGGGAGGAGTACGACTGGGAAGAGTACTACGAGCGTGTCAGACACATCACGCTCGGGCTGGAGACCTTCGGCTTCGAGGAGGACGACATCCTCTTTACAATCGGCTACAACCGGCCCCACCAGCTCTGGGCGTGGCTCGCCGCCCAGATTATGGGCGGGATGGCGGCACCGAACTACGAGGACACGCTTCCGGAGGGCATCGGTGACCAGCTCGAACTGCTGTCGCCAAAAGTTGCCTACGCCGAGGACCAGGAGATGGTCGACAAGCTGTTGCAGGTCGCCGACCGCTCGCCCTCGCTGGAGGCGATTATCTATCGCGACGACAAAGGGATGTTCCGGTACGAAGACACCGCTGTCCCGGTCATCAGCTACGAGGAGGTCGAACAGCGCGGCAAGGACCGCGCCGACAGCGACGTGTCGGCCGACGAGTTCGAGTCGCGTATCCGTGACCTCGACCCGCAGTCGCCGGCGATGTTACCGCCGACCTCGGGGACGACGGGGATGCCCAAACGCGTCAAGCTCTCGCATTTCAACTTCGTCAACCTCGCAAACGCGGCAATCGAGATTGACCCGCTGCCAGAGGGGTCGGATTACTTCTCGTATCTGCCGATGGCGTGGATTGGCGAGCAGATGATACTGATGGCAGCAGCCTTCCTTGGCGGGTGGACGGCGAATTTCCCCGAGGAACCAGAGACAGAGAGCGAGGACCTGCGCGAGATTGGTCCCGAGATTATCTTCTCGTCGCCAGGGGCCTACGAGGGCTGGGTCGCCGACATCAAAGCCCAGATTGAGAACACCTCCTGGCTGAAGCGGAAGTTCTACGAGAAGGCGATGGACATCGGCAAGCGCTACGCCGAGTACGTCAGCGGCGACAAACGCGACCAGGAGCCGCCTGCCTCGCTCCGGTTGCAACACTGGCTCGGATACTGGACAGTCTACCGGCCGGTTCTCGACAAAATCGGCCTCAAGCGGGCCAAGAACGTCTACACCGGCGGCGGCCCGCTCGGCGAAGAACACTTCCAGTACTACCACGCGCTCGGTGTTCCCCTGAAACAGATCTGGGGGCAAAGCGAGGTCTGTGGGTTCGTGACGATGCACCGCGACGACGATATCCAGGTCGACACCGTCGGCGAGGTGTTCCCCAACGTCACGGTCGGCATCACGCCGGAGGGCGAACTCGTCGTCAGCGGTCCCGTGGTCACCTCGGGCTACTACAACCAGCCCGAGAAGACCGAGGAAGCACTCGAAGGAGACTGGCTCCACACCGACGACTTCGGAGCCATCACCGACGACGGCCACGTCAAGGTGTTCGACCGGATGGACGACGTGCTCGAACTCGACGATGGCTCGGCAATCGCACCGATAAGCGTCGAGACGAAGCTGAAATTCAACCCCTACATCAAGGAGGCACTTGTCGTCGGTGACGGCCGGGAGTCGCTGTCGGCGGTTCTCAACATCCGCTTTGACAACGTCGCGGAGTGGGCCGACCAGCGCGACATCCAGTATGCGGGCTACCAGGACCTGACACAGAAAGAGCCGGTACTGGAGCTGATTCGCGGGGTCGTCGAGGAGACGAACGAAGAACTCGACGAACACAAGATAGAGCGGTTCGTCGTGCTGTTCAAGGAGTTCGACGCCGACGACGGCGAGATGACACGGACCGGCAAGATCCGGCGCGAAATCGTGACCAACCGGTACCAAGAACTCATCGACGGCGTCTACGCCGGAGAGGAGACAGTCGAGATGGACGTGACAATCACCTACCAGGACGGCAGAGAATCGGTCGAACACGGCGAGATGTCGGTCATCGACGTGCCGGCAGTCGAGGAGGCGATGGCCGACGGAGGTGGTGTCGATGGTTGACGCCGCCGGCCTGTTCAGTGTGCTCGTGACCGGTGTCGGTATCGGCGCGCTGTACTCACTGGTTGCTATCGGCTTCGCGCTCATCTACAAGATTACGGGCGTGCTGAACTTCGCGCAGGGACAGTTCGCGCTGTTGGGCGCGTTCCTCGTCGTCGTCCTGTCGACATCCGTGCCGTTCTGGCTGTTCGACGTACAGGTGCCGGTGTTTGCGGCACTGTTGCTCACTGTCGTCATCGGCGCGTTACTCGGCGTCGCACTCGAGCGACTCGTCTTCCGATATTTCATCGGCGAGCCGGTGTTATCGGTCGTCATCGTCACGCTTGCCTTCATCGGCATCATCGACGGTGGTATCCGGTTTTTCATCAGCTCGCAGTACCGGGCATACCCGGAGGCGCTCCAGCCGAGTTGGAGTATCACGTTGCCGTATGACACCTCTGTCCAGGCTCCGTTCATCCTCGGTGTCATCCTGGCACTGCTGACAGTTGCCGGGCTGATGGCCTTCTTCCGGTACACCGTGATGGGCTCGATTCTGCGCGCGAGCGCGAGTGACCAGCAGGCGGCGATGGTGCTCGGAGTCTCAATCGAGCGGACAATCGTCGTCGCGTGGGCGCTGTCTATCGCCATCACGTCTATCGGCGGTATCCTGCTGGCGATGTCCTCTGGCGGTGCAGGGTTCACCATCGGCGACATCACGATTCTTGTCTTCGCGGCCGTCGTCTTCGGCGGCCTCGACAGCATTCCAGGAGCGTTTATCGGCGGGCTCGTCGTCGGCATCCTCCAGGAGCTGGGCGTCTATCTCGAAGAGTTCCTGATGCCAGGACTGGATTCGGTCCTGCCGATGGTATTCCTGCTCGTGGTCATCGTGGTGATGCCGTACGGACTGTTCGGAACTGAACGGATAGAGAGGTTGTAACTATGAGAGCAAAACGACACCACTGGCGGAATCGGCCGTCGACTACTGTTGCACAGGGAGGTGAGTACGATGCCATCCGGTGAGTATTTCACCTCCTACGAGGAGCGGATGGGGCTGATTCGCTGGCGCATCGAGCGGGTGGCGCTCGTCCTCGGCTTGCCGATTCCACTGATTGCGCCGTTCGTGTTGACCGGCGAACTCGTCTCGGTGTTCACGCTCGTGTTCATCTTCGGCATCGCGGTGCTTGGCTTGCACGTGATGCTCAGCTACGCCGGCGAGATCGTCCTCGCCCAGGGAGCGTTCATGGCAATCGGTGCCTACACCGCGTCTCGCGTCGTCAACGAGGCGGGACTTGGGCTCTTGCCGGCGATGTTGATTGCCGGACTCATGACCGCGTCGGTCGCGACAGCCTTCGGTCTGCCGGCCGGCCGCGTCAAGGGGTTCTACGTCGCCATCTCGACGCTCGCACTGCAGTTTATCGCCGTCCAGTTCTTCTTCCGGCGCGGCGAGTTCGAGGTCATCCACGGCGGCACACAGCAGTCGATGCCCGGCGAAATCGGGCTCGTCGGTGACGCCCTGACCATTGGGTCGGCAAACGAGGAGTACTTCTTCGCGCTCGTGATGTTGGCCGTGTTCGCGCTGCTGACGATGAATCTCAGCCGGACAGGCATCGCGCGGATGTTCCGTGCGCTCCACGAGAACGACCTCTCGGCGCAGGTGCTCGGCATCAATCGCTTCCGGAACAAACTGCTCGCCTACGCCATCGGCGGCTTCATGGTCGGCGTGGCTGGCGCACTCTATACCATCTATATCGGCTTCATCACGCCGGAGTTCTTCTCGATAGATATCACCCTGCTGCACTACATGATGTTGCTGTTGGGCGGGATGGGCCGGGTCTGGGGAGTCATCCTCGGTGTCACCACTGTCGAACTCCTCAACCACTACATCCTGCAGACGCTCATCGACATCTTCCCCGAGGGGACGGCACTCGAACCGATGTTCTTTGGCATCATTATCATCGTGGTGCTCATCGTCGAGCCCAAGGGGCTCATGGCCGCACTCGGGCAGTTAAAGGAGTATTTACGCAAGTGGCCATACGCCTACTAAGACGTAGGCATCGATTCGACTCGTTCGTTTACCAGTAACCTATTTCCTTCAAACACGAGAGAAAACCACAGACACGACACCAATGGACACCGACCAAGACACGTTCGCGCCGGCGATAGACCCACACACACATCTGTTCCCGGAGGGGCTCATGTCGGCCATCCGCGACGTGCTGACCGAGGAGGCCGGCTGGGAGTTCGACCATCCCGTCGCCCGGTCGGCCGTCGAGGAGATACTGGCCGAGGCCGGCGTCGAGACCTACGTCGCGTTGCCCTACGTCCACCGTCCGGAGATGGCCCGAGACCTGAACAGCTGGCTCTGTGAACAGGCCGAGGTCTCGGAGATGCTGATTCCGTTCGCAACCGTCCACCCTGAAGACGAGGACGTCGGCAACGTCGTCCGTGAGGCCTTCGAAGCCGGCGCACGCGGGCTGAAGTTCCACTGTCCGGTTCAGGAGGTCGCGCCCGCCGACCCACGTATCGAGGAGGCACTGGCGGTCGCCGCCGAGTACGACGCGCCGATCACCTACCACGGCGGCACGGCCCCGATGTTCGAGGATAACCACTACGTCGGCGCGGAGCTGTTCGCCGAGCTGCTCGACTCCTACCCGGAGTTGCGGGTCTGTTGTGCCCACATGGGCACCTACGAGACAGATGCCTTCGTCGAATTCGCTCGCGAGTACGACAACGCTTACCTCGATACCACGTTCGCGATGTCGACGCAGGCCGAGCAGACGATGGGGTTCGACCCCGGCTCGATTCCGGACGAGACGTTCGTCAAGCTCTCGGAATCGATTATGTACGGGAGCGACCTGCCGAACATCCCCTACCCCTACCGAGAGGAGCGGGCGGAGCTGCTCGGACGAGACCTCCCCGAAGAGACCTGCCGGGACCTCTTCTACCGGACGGCACGGGAGTATCTTGGACTGCCGGAGTGAGGCCGGCCCGGTCAGCGTGTGTTCGCAGCCCTGTTATCGGAGTCCTCCGGGCCGAGCAGTGCCGCCGCAATCTGTGCGTTGACCCGGGCGAAAGCGTTTATAAGGTGCATCGCGAGGAGAGCCAGCCCGAGGCCGCCGATGACACCGACTGCCTGCTCGGCTGGCGTGTCGACGGCACGGGCGGGATACCAGTTGTTTATCTGGACGTTGAACGCGCCATCCGGAGCAACCGGAGCCAGGACGAGGTCGACCGCGGCCCCGAGAAACGACACCAGCAACACAAAGGAGAGGATTCCAACCCAGAACTTCAGGAATACGAAGCCGAGCCCGCGCCACGTCGAGGCGGCACGGAGGTACGCCTTTCCCGTCTCGACGATGCTGTCGCCGCGGACATCCACATCGTCGGGGTCCGCGATGTCGACATCGAGCAGACTGTTTGCGAGGCGGCGCTCAAACGCGGCGATGGCCCGGAGGCCGATGACCGTCGCGAGCAGGATGACCAGACCGACCAACAACACCGAGAGTCCGAGTCCGAGCGAGAATCCCACGGTTAACAGGACGAAGTAGAACAATCCAAGCGGGAAGGCGAGGAACAGATACGCGATGTTCTTGTAGCTCTGTGCGTCCGCGACGACGCCGAACACGTCGCTCAGTAACGAGCCGCCGGAGGTTCGAGAGTGGTTCATTGTGTACTAGTCACGAGTAGAAGTCTCAAAAGAGGTGATTCCGAGTTTCAGGCGGCGAAACAGCATGCATGGCAAGGTATAACATTCGAAGGGCCGACTGACAACTCATGCAACTCGACGGCGTCAGGATACTCGACCTCTCCGGGATTCTCCCCGGGCCATACGCGACACAGTTGCTTGCCGACATGGGTGCAGATGTCGTCAAAATCGAGGAGCCGACCGTCGGCGACCCGGCGCGGGGGCTGTCGTTCGGGGAGCAGCCGCTGTTCGAGGCAGTCAACCGCGGCAAACGAAGCGTCGGGCTCGACCTGAAATCCGACGCCGGCAGAGAGGCCTTCTACGAACTCGTTGCTGACGCCGACGCCGTCCTCGAAGGGTTCCGTCCGGGCGTCGTCGACCGGCTGGGCGTCGACTACGAACATCTCCGTGAGTACAACGACGACATCGTCTACTGCTCGCTGTCGGGCTACGGCCAGACCGGCCCCGACGCCGACCGCGTCGGTCACGACATCAACTACGTCGGATTCGCCGGACTGCTCGATATGACCCGCGAAGACGAGCAGAGCAGGCCACAGCTCCCGGGCTATCAGGTCGCCGACATGGCCGGCGGGCTGATGGCGGCGCTGTCGCTTCTCGGGGGTGTTCTCTCACAGAAACTCGGTAACGGCGGCGGCTACGTCGATGTCTCGATGACCGACGTCGTTGCGTCGTTCTCACAGACCGTCGCGGGGGAGGCACTCGGCAGCGGCGACCCGCGACCCGGCAAGACGACGCTGACGGGCGGCGTGCCATGGTACGATGTCTACGAGACGGCCGACGGCCGCCACGTCACGCTCGGGGCGCTCGAAGCGACGTTCTGGGAGCGGTTCTGTCACGAGGTCGACCGGCCCGCTCTCGTCGATGTCCACGGCACCGACGACGCGGCTGAGCGAGCCGCGCTCCGAGACGAACTGACCAAGTTGTTCGGGAATCGGCCCCGCGAGGAGTGGGTCGAGACGCTGAGTGAGGAGGTGCCAGTCGCGCCGGTGCTCACACCGACTGAGGCACTTGCCCACCCACAGATCGCAGACCGAATCGTCGAGCGACCGGGCGCGGCCCCTCCCCGCGTCGGGTTCCCCGGCTGTGGCAGTGGGCTTCCCGAACACGACGAGTCGGTTCCTGCACACAGCGAACACACCGACGAGGTCCTCCGCGAGGCTGGCTACAGCACGGACGAGCTGAAACAGCTTCGAGCGGACGGGACAGTCGTCTGAACGCCCACCCTCACTACTGCTCTTTCCAGACGAGCCCCTCGATTGTGGCCCGCAACACCTCAGTCTCCTCGCGTGTGCAGACCACATCGGCAGTAATCGAATACCGGTCCTCGTGTTCCTCGACCCTCTCGTTCGTCCACGTACAGGTGATGCGGTCGCCGGTGTAGACCGGCTCGACGAACCGGATGTCCATCCGGCCGGCCAACACTTCGAGGTCGCCGCCGATTTTCGTTGGGAGCGTCGCTGTCAGCAGCCCCTGGGCCATCAGCCGCCCGTCCTCGTCGGGGTCGGTGTGGATTGGCTGTGCGTCGCCAGACAGTTCCGTAAACTGCTGGACCTCTTCGACGGTAAATGTCCGCTTGTAGGTGTGCGTGTCGCCCACCTGTGGCGGATAGGCGTTCTCCTCCGATGTACTCATCTCTCTCAGTACCGCTCGTCGACGACGCCCGTCTCCGCCAGTTCGTCGACGAGGCTCACCTCGTCAGGCGAGATGAGCAGTCGCTCCGAGAGCGCTCCCGCGAGTTTGTCCTCGTCGGCCTCGCCCTCGCACCGGATTTCGAGGTGGTCGGTCGCCTCGGGCCTGGTGGCGTAGATGGCGTACTCGCCGGTGAGACCGTCAAAGCCCGCAAGTACCGTCGGCACCGACTCGGGATAGAGCTTGACACCTTTGACCTTGAGGCGGTCGTCGGTCCGGCCGATGACGCCGTCTGGCAAGACAAGGTCGTCACCGCGCCGTTCGAGTTCTGCGAGGTCGCCGGTCCGGTATCTGACCAGCGGGAACCCCTCCTTGCGTCGGTGTGTGACCACCACCTCGCCGCGTTCGCCGACCCCCAGCGGTTCGCCGGTGTCCGGGTCGACGATTTCGACGATTGCGTAGTCCTCGGCGACGTGCAGGCCGTCTTCCTCGCTGGTTTCGCTGGCGATTGGCAACACCTGTCGGCTCCCGAAGTAGTCGACCGCCGTCTCGGCGCCAAGTGCGGATTTGACCTCCTCACGGTAGCCCGGTACCGAGGTGAACGGCTCTCCTGCCCCGACGAAGGTGTCGACAGAGGCACCCTCCTCGGCGATTTTCAGCGCGAAGCTCGGATTCCCAACGAGAGCGTCCACGTCGAACTGCTCGATGGTGCCGGCGGCCTGCTCTGAGTCACCCGGTCCGAGCGGAAGCACCTCCGCGCCCAGCGCTTCGAGTCCACGGTGGAGGAGATAGCCGGTCCCGAAGAGCTGGTAGCCGAAGGTGTTCGCCACGCGGTCACCCTCCTCGATGCCGGCCTCGGCGAGTACGTCGGCGTTGACTTCTGCCTCGTACTCGAGGTCGGCCTCTGTGTCGAACATCGGCGCGAGGTCGTCACCGAGGGGCGAAAACGAAATCATCGCACCCGGCGTGTACAGCGACCCCTCCGGCCCGTGCTCGTCGAAGTCGGCTTTCAGGTCCCCTGGCTCCGTGAACGGAACCTCCTGAAACTGCTCCCAGGTCTCGATGTCGCCCGGCGCGATGTCGGCCTCTGCGAAGGCCTGCTCGTACAGCTCGTACGCCGTGGCTCGTTCGAGTTGCTCCACAAGGTCTGCTAGCACGGTACTATCGTACATTAGCCGCTTGTACGGCGATTCAGTACTTAAAACCACGTCCGGCCGGCCTTATCCAACCATGGTCAGCCCGCCGGAGACGCTGAGCACCTGGCCGGTGACGAAGGCGGCGTCCTCGCTGGCGAGGAAGGCGACAACGCCTGCCACATCTTTGGGCTCTGTCATCCGGCCAAGCGGCGTCTGGTCTTCCATGGCGTCGAAAATTGACTCCGCGAGTTCCGAATCAGCCCGCATTTCGCGGGTCATCGGTGTATCTGCCGGTCCGGGGCAGACGACGTTACAGGTGACCCCGTCCCGGGCTAGCTCCCGGGCGAGCGTCTTCGTGAAGGCGATGACGCCGCCTTTTGTTCCGGCGTAGACCGCCTCGCCGGAGGAGCCGACTCGTCCGGCGTCCGAAGAGATGGCCACCACTGTCCCCTCTCCCTGTGCCGCAAAGAATTCCCCGGCGGCACGGGCGCAGTTAATCTGCCCGCGGAGGTTGACATCGAGGATCTGGTCCCAGGCCTCGGGCTCCTGGTCGAGAAACCAGGAGATGCGGTCCCAGCCGGCGTTGTTCACCAGCACGTCCAGCCCGGCGCGCTCCTCGACATCGGCGACCATCTCCTGGACGGCCGCCAGATCAGTCACGTCGGCGACTGCCGGAAACGCCTCGCCGCCGGCCTCGCGTATCGTCTCGACGGTGTCGGCTGCTCGCTGTTTCTCGATATCGTTGACCGCGACGGTCGCTCCATCCTCGGCGAGCCGTCGGGCGATTGCCGTCCCGAATCCGCCGCCGCCACCGGTGACGAGTGCCGTCTTCGTGTCAAGCCCACGCATACCACACACATCGCCATCACGATATATAGTCCTACGGGGAGCCGAGCAGTCGGCCAGAGACAGGAGAGCGACACATACACTTATTATATCGGGGGCAACCAACTTAGAGTGTGCCCGCCGAGAACGCCACCGTGTTAGTCGTCGACGACGAGCAGGAAGTGGCAGACGTGTATGCCCTCAGGCTGCGCAACAGTTTCGAGACCCGCGTGGCCTACAGCGGCAACGACGCGCTGGAGTCGATGGATGTCGATGTCGACGTCGTCCTGCTCGACCGACGGATGCCGGATATCTCCGGCGACGAGGTGCTCGAACAGATACGCGAGAAGGGGTACGACTGCCGGGTCATCATGCTGACTGCCGTCGACCCGGGGCTGGATATCGTCGACATGCCGTTCGATGACTACCTCTGCAAGCCCGTCGAGAAAGACGATCTGGTCGGGGCAATCGAACAGCAACTAAAGGTCATCAGTCACGACGACACGCTCTCTGAGTACTTTGAACTCACGTCGAAGCTGGCGCTGCTCGAAAGCGAGCTCTCAGAGGAGGATGCCGAAGACAACGAGGAACTACAGCAGCTCCAGCAACAGGTCGAGACCCTGCGTGCAGAGTTAGACGACGCCCTCGATGGGCTTGACGACATCGAGTCTTCGTTCGCCGAGATCAGCCGCCAGCCCGGGCGGTGACCGCCAATACCAGCGCAGTGACGAGAGAGCGCCCGCTGAAGGAAACGCTCTTGTGACAGCCCGTTCCGGCTAGAATATGGCTCTTGGTGAGATTCACGAGGCGACCGCCGCAGGGACGAGCGACCTCTATTATGTTGACGTCGATATGTACGACACGCCGGGCTACGGCTCGGTGTACATTCTCGACGCCGAGCGGCCGGCACTGATCGACACCGGGACCGGCTACAGGTACGAGACGGTGCTCGACGCAATGGAGACCGTCGGCATCGCGCCCGAGGACCTCGAAGTCATCGCGCCGACACACGTTCACCTCGACCACGCTGGCGGGGCACACCTGCTCGCCGAGGCCTGTCCGAACGCCGACGTCTGTCTCTACGAGGCGGGCGCGCAGTTCCTGGCCGACCCCACCGCCATCTGGGAAGGAACAAAAGACGTCATCGGCGACCGCATCGACTACTACATCGAACCCGAGCCGATTCCCGAACGGCGTCTGGTCGAACTCGAAGACGGCGAGACAGTCGACCTCGGCGACCACGCTCTCGAGGTCCACCACGCGCCAGGCCACGCCTTCCATCAGGCAGTCTTCTACGACCCCGCCAACGACGGCGTCTTCACCGCCGACGCCGCGGGTATCAACTCACCCCACATCGAGGGCGTCACTCACACGTCACCGCCGCCGGGGTTCGACCTCGCGGGCTGTCTCGACGATATCGAGACCCTCAAAGAGCTCGACCCGGCCGCGCTGTACTACGCCCACTTCGGCGACAGAGAGACAGGCGAGTTGCTCGATACGTACGCCGAGGTGTTGACCGACTGGGTCGACCGGGTGAGCGCAAAACGTGAGGAGTTGGGCGACGACGAAGCTGTCATCGACTACTTCGCGGCCCGCGCCGAGACTGTCGACGCCTGGGGCGAGGCCCACGCCAGCGAAGAAGAGCAGATGAATGTCCGTGGCGTTTTACATGCTCTCGACCAGCACGAGGAGTAATTCCTACTCTTCGTCGTTGCCCTGCCAGGGTGCCTCGTCGCCTTTCCAGGGCGTCGCATTCCCCTGCCCGCCGGTCTTGTAGGTGCCCTGTGCAGTGGCGACCCGCTCACCGTCGGCGTCGTGAATGTCGACCTGGACCATCGCAAGACTCGACCCGAACCGGATGACCTCGGCGGTCGCGGTCAGTTCTGTGGTGGCCGGCGCGAGGTAGTCGATTCGCATGTCGACCGTCGGCGTCACGTCGCCGGCGAGTGAGATAGCAGCGGCTCCGCCGACGGTGTCTGCGAGCGCGTAGGTCGCGCCGCCGTGGGCGACTGAGCCGTGGTTGTTCGACCGCATCTCGTCGCTAAAGGGGAGTCGCCCTTCGGCGTAGCCGTCTTCTGCTTCGGTCAGTTCGATGCCGAGATGTTCGACAAACGGTGTCTTGTTGAAGAGGTCTACCAGGTCCATGCTTCCGTTGAGAGCCCACACGGTCATAAAGCTACGAAAACCACAACCAACCTCCAGACGGTGGCTCCAGGTCGCAGGCTGACAACGGGAGCCGAGGGCACGACGTGAGTTTGATACCCTAGAACCTGTTATCTAGCGTCTCTCGGAGAGAAATAGCGAACTTCGTTGAAGTGTCCAGAAAGAGGAGTGTACAATATGCGCCGACGAAAATATATTGCGGCAGTTGGAACGGTCGGAGCCAGTCTCCTTGCAGGCTGTGCAGGAAGCGACGATTCAGACGATACCGGTGACAGCACTAGCACGCCAACGTCTGGCGCAAACAACACTGATACCACCGAGACAGAGACAGACAGTGAGAAGACACCAGACGAGGACGAGGAGTCCGAAGACGGCCCACTGGCGGTTCTGGACACCTATATCGAGGCAGCAAGAGAGCAAGATTTCGAGGCCCTGGCTGACGCCATGCACTCACGACATCCGTTCAATCCGGACAATCTCGACGAGTCCGAGATGGAGAACGTCTCGTTCGATTTCGGCCGGTACCAGAACTACGAACGGGAGGTTGTCGACGAGTCCTTTACTACCGACGACATCAAGCAGATGCCGACTGTCGGCCGCTGGTTCGAGCAGATGGATACGACGCCTGCAGCGGTTCTCGACGGCGAGGAGACAGTTCTCGCTGAAGTAACCTACGAGACTACCGAAGACGGTAACACAGCCGAGCAGACGGAGCGTCTCGTGCTCGTAACCGAGGACGGCGACTGGCAGGTCTTTGTCCCCTATCAGGAGCCGGTCGACGTTCCGGAGGGCGAGCCTGTCGACGACGAACGGTACCAGATCGTCGAGGGTGTCGAGTTCGATGCTGAGAGCGAACGCGTACGAGTCACCGTCTCGGGCGCTGGTGACATCGAGGCCGAAAAGCTCGTCGTCTACTCGACGAGCTTCGAAGAGGAGAGTACAGCCTGGTCTGAAAGTTCCGAGACCCTCCCAGCAGTGAACTATCTCACGTCGCCGTTCGACCCAGCGGGCGACGAGATTGTCGTGGCTATTCGTTTCGAAGACCGTGAGATTGTTGTCCACCGTGAGTCGTATCCAACAGCGGAACACGACGGGCTGGCCGTTCTCGACTCGTACATCGAGGCAGCGAACAGTGAGGACCTCGACTTGCTGGCCGACGCGATGCACTCACAGCATCCGTTTAATCCGAAGCGTCTCGACGAGTCAGAAAACGTCTCCTTCGACTTCGGCACGTACCAGGACTTCGAGCGAGAAATCGTCGACGAGTCGTTCAGCACTGACGACATCCGCGAGATGGAAAACGCTGAGTTCTGGTTCCAAAACGTTGATTTCACGCTGAACGATGCAATCGAGGGAGAAGAAGCCGCCCTCGCCGAAATACAGTACGAGGTCACCGAGAACAACACCACGGTCGAACAGAAAGACCAGCTTATCCTTCTCACCGACGACGGCGACTGGCGCGTGTTCCTCACCTACGACGAACGCGTCGTGGTTCCGGACGACGAACCCATCGACGACGAGCAGTACCAAGTCGTCGACAGCGTCGCGTTCGACGTCGAGAAAGAACGTGCACGCGTCAACGTCTCCGGCGTCGGCGACATCGAGGCCGAAGAACTCGTCGTCTACTCGACCAGTCTCGGAGAAGACACTGTATTCTGGGCCCCAGAGTCAGAGACGCTGCCGTCGTTGACCCACGTGACTTCGGGCTTCGACCCAGCGGGTGACGAACTCGTCGTCGCTATTCGCTTCGAAGAGCGAGAAATCGTCGTCCACCGAGAGACCTACGAACCAGACGCCGAAAACTGAACTAAAAGGAGTCCTCGAACTCGTTGCCGATGCGGTAGGGAGACTCCTCCTCTTCCTCGCCGTCAAGTTCGTCGAGATTGACGACATCCTCCTGGTCGTACTCGTCGAGTTCCTGCCGGAGTTTCGTCACGTAGCGCTTGTGCTCTTCGAGCTGTTCGCGCAGGTGTTCGGCCTCCAGCTCCAGGCGCTCGTGTTCGCGGACGAAGCTCTTTGGCACCTCGACTTTCGGCGGGAAGCTCTGGCTCATCTCGTCGCTTTCCGAAGAGCCCTGGAGTTCGTGTTCGGGGACGACCTCAACCTGACCGTCGTGGGCGACCAACATATCGACGTAATCCCGGAAGACGGCCGACAGAGAGATATCACGCTCCTCCGCGATGTCGCGCAGGGTCTCGAATTTCTCCTGGCTCACGCGAAAGGAGATTGTTTTGTTTTTATTTCCCATCGCTTAACTCACTACTTATAACTCCTCGTATTTAACCGTTTGTCAGACACACGCATGACACACGAGTCCCCCTGTGTAGTCACGTCCGCTACGAACTGTCGACAGCGGCGGCGAAGCCCGCGACACCGAATCCGACGAGGACCGTCACCGCAGCCCACCCACCCCAGAGGAGCGCGGTCCAGTCGGTGGCCACGAGTCCAACTGCGGTGCCGACCGTGAGGATTCCATATCCGAGTACCGTCCCGCCAGCGCCGTACCTGAGTCGTGCTGGTCCCGAGTCGTCGGGGTAGTGTGTCAACAACCCAGTCCGCTCGCCGACGATAGCGATACCAAACAGGGTAATCCCTACTCCGATTGCACCGAGAATGACTTCGTCGACCACAGCGACTAGTTACCGTATATTCTATAAATAGGTAACCGACAGTTACTCAGCCGGAGACTCCGCCAGCAGGCGATCAGTCCGCGCTGGCTTCGGGTTCCTGGAGAGTTTCGAGCGCAGAGACGGCCGCCTGACGGTAGTTCTCGACGGGCAGGTCGTACTCCTCGCGGGCCATCTGGACGTACTCGTCGGGGCTGTCGTCCTCGAAGGCCTGGATGCGTTCGACTGTCCGTTCAGCGGCCTCGACAACCCAGCGGTCCCGTGTCGCCTCGTCGACCGTCGAAATGGATTCTGGCCGGATAGAGACGTTCACTTCTCCCTCGTCTGTTTCGTAGGTTCGTGGTTTACCGACGACAGAGACGTACTCCGGGGCTTCGAGTTCCCGGAGCATCGAGGCGGCATCGGGCTGGTACTGTCCCGCGTAGGTAAAGAAGGTGTCACCGTTGGGGTCGACGATCCGGCCCTGCCAGTACTCGGAGTCCTCGCCAACATCCTCCGTCTCGGTGAGCGTGCCGACCACGAAGATGCGGTTGGCGCGCTGGCCGGTCGGCAGGAGGACGTACACTGGTGCACGGTCGTCGTCGCTCTCTTTGAACGTGTAGGCTGCGTCGTTGAACTCCGCTGCAAAGACGCGGCGGGCGATTTCGCGGGTTGGTGTGCTCGACATCTATATCGACCTCGCTTTGATGAGAGCGGCGTCAGGGTCAGCTGGCGCGTCCAGTTCCGCGAACTCGTTCGCAAGAACGTACCGGCCCAGCGTAGGGCCACGGACCTCGTAGTAGCGGCCGAGTATCTTCTCGTGCATCTCGTCGGCCACGACGGAGGTATCGAGCGCGTCCATCGCCATCTCTTGGGCCTTGTCGAGTGTGATTCCCGTCAGCTCCTCGGTGGCCTCGCGGTCGAAGATGACCTCGTGGACGTCGATACCGTCGTCGATGACACCCTTGATGCGGAGGTCGAACTCGCCCTCGACCTCGCCGTGTTCAGAGCAGCGGCCGTTCTGGAGAACGCGGGTGCAGTCTTCCTCGGGACAGCGCTTGATGAGGCCCGACCCCGACTGGATGTCGACGAGCGCACCCTCGACCTCGGTGGCGTCGTCACCGACCTCGATATCCTCGTCACGCTGTTCGATGGTGGTGGTGCGGTTGAGTTTCACCGAGAATCGTCCCTGGTACTCGTCGGTAACGACGTTTCGGAGGTCGTAAGCCGCACCCTCCTCCAGTTCGGTCAGGTCAGATTTCGACCACTTGGTGAACTTTATCGTCCCGGTCTCGTCACCGAGCAGGCCGACTTGTGCGACGGCGTCGCTGGTGGCGTCCCAAAGGTCGACGACCTTCACAGTGATATCAACCCACTCCTCAGCTTTGTCGATATCGGCAACGGCCTTCTGTTCGTTGCCGCCACCCCCCGAGAGGTCGTCACGCTCCATCCCTGCCTCGTCGAGGTACGTGTTGACGACGCTGCGGCGGGCCTCGTCGGTCGGGACCTGGTACTCGTCGACGAGCGTGCTTAGACGCTCCTCAATTTCCTCGACAGTAACGTCGAGACGGTCCGAAAACTGTTCGTGTATCTCTGTCGCGTGTGTACGCAAATCTGTCTGGGTCATCGGTTGCTCACTGTCTCCGCTTGTGTTTCTATGGGAGACATACGACGCTTGGTTCCCCATTGGTTAAAAACCTCCCCAACAGGAGTGAAAGTGAAACAACAGCCGGTCGTCTGGAAGAGGTCACGGCCGGGCACCCAATCGATGGGTGTTTTTGCCCGCCGGTGTTCGTCCCCGGATATGGACGAGACGAACGAGGCAGTGCCACTGAGCGAGTCACAGACGGAGATGACCGAGATGCTCCTGCCCGACAGTACGAACGCCTTAGGGCGTGCGCTGGGAGGGGTTGTCCTCCACTGGATGGACATCTGTGGGGCCATCTCGGCGATGCGCTTTGCCAACCGCCAGTGTGTGACCGCCTCAATGGATCACGTCGATTTCATCGCACCAATCGACGTGGGGGAGATTGCGGTCGTCAAGGCATACGCATTCAACACCGGCCGGACGAGCGTCGACGTGAAAGTCGACGTTCACTCGGAAGACCCTCGGACAGGCGAAAAACAGGAGACGACGACCTCGTTTCTGACGTTTGTCGCTATCGACGACGACGGGAACCCGACGACGGTTCCTGATGTAGTTTGTGAGACCGACGCCGAGAAACAGCTACGCCAGGAGGCTGTCGAGAAACGGCAGAAAGAACTCGAATCCATCATCGAGCGGATGCGCGAGGACTACTGATCGTCCACAGATAGCGACTCCCTCGCTCCCTCAGGCGGACGCGTCCGGTCGGGTTGGGCATTCCTGTACGTTTTTGACTGGGCCCTCCGAACCAGGGGTATGGTCGTATCAATCGACGACATCGAGCACGTCACCGTTATCGGGGCTGGACAGATGGGCCGCGGAATCGGCGCTGTCGCCGCCCTCGCAGGCTACGAGGTCGTCATCAACGACATCGACGAGGAACAGCTCGAAGAGGCGCGGGAAGAAATCGAATGGTCCTACAACAAAAGCATCGAGAACGACGCCGCCACAGAACGCGAAGTCGACGCGGCCATCGAGCGACTCTCCTTCGAGACGGACCTGGAGACGGCGGTAGCAGATGCCGATGTCGTCACCGAGGCCGCGGTCGAACGGCAGTCTATCAAGGAGGATATCTTCAGAGACCTTGACGCTGCCGCGCCCGAGGGTGCGATTCTCACCACGAACACTTCCGGCCTGAATATCACCCAGCTCGCAGAAGTAACCGACAGACCCGAGCAGGTGCTCGGCACACACTGGTTCAATCCCCCGATGCTGATGGACCTTGTCGAGGTTATCATGACCGAGCACACGCCCGACGCTGTCGTCGAGACCGCAGAGACGCTCGTCGAAGACGTCGGCAAGACGCCGATCCGCTGCCGAAAAGACGTTCCCTCCTTTATCGTGAATCGGCTGATGCGTCCCTACGGCGAGGAGCCAGCCTGGATGGTCTACCGCGGCGAGTACACGTTCCGGGAAATCGACTCGGCGATGAAATACGGCGAAGGGTTCCCGATGGGACCGTTCGAGCTCGCCGACTACACCGGCGCGATTCAGCTCCGCGTCGAGGGAGCCGAGGACCACCTCGAAGACGACCGGCCGCTCGCCTACGACACCGATGTCTGTCCCCTGCTCTACCAGCTCTACGAGAAGAACCGGTACGGACAGAAGACAGACGCCGGCTACTACGATTACAGCGACCGCGACGAGCCCGATATCCCCGTCGACGCCGGTCAGGGCTTTGACCCGCTGTTGGTCTGGGCACCAATCGTCAACGAGGCCGCGAAGATGGTCCAACACGACGTGGCGACCGTCGAAGATATCGACACGGGCGCAAAACTCGGCGGCAACTGGCCGAAAGGCCCCTTCGAGAAGGCCGACGAGGTTGGGGCCGACGCGATTCTCTCGCGGCTGACCGAGGTCGCGGGCCGGCACGAAGAGACGAACAAGATTGCAGAGACCCTGCCCTGTTCACTACTCGTCGAGAAAGCCACGCGCGGCGAGACCTTCTACTGAGTTACTCGGCGAAGTAGCTGGTGAAAAAGCCAGAGAGAAACGCCGAGATACCGACTGCCAGGGCCATGTCACCGAGGCCCCACGGCCCGTCCTCGTCGTCGGCCGCGACGACGGTGATTGCGACGCTGATGACAAGCGAGATGATTCCGTTGATGACGTGTTTGGTGGTCGAACCCATACAGTACTGTAGGGTCCCCGTCGGTTTAGTTCTCGGGGGCGGCGTTACTCGGGTCGCGGCAGTACCTGTCCCCAGACGTACTTATCGAGCAGGCGGACCCGCATCGGCTCGTCGACCGTGAGACAACAGGAGAGTCGCGGGTAGCCAAAACGGACCGCAGCCGCGTCGTGCCAATGAGTCGGTTCCGGTGCGGGGTCGACCTCGACCGTACAGGTCGCGCACAGCCCGCGGCCGCCACAGTTTGCGTGCCGAGAGACAGTGCCATAGACGGCGAAATCGTGGTCGAGTAACGCGTCTCGGAGCGTCCGACCGCGCTCGACCGCTATCGTGGTCTCACTGTCGTCGACGACCGTGACCGGAACGGTGTCACTCATAGTTTGGGTACGGGTTAGGCACGTATCAGTTCTATCCCGGCCTGGAGGCGTGATACGAGAGAGTCAGACCGCGCAGAGATGCCCCCGGCGGCCTCGGAGCGGTTCGACGGGCTTTTGATGGCGGCTCGATTTTGTCACACATATGGCCGAATTCACAGTCGCCGTCGCCGACCCGGATGACGGCATGACCTACCAGATTGACGTATCGGACCAGGACGCAAATCGCTTCATCGGGCGTGACCTCGGCGAAGAGGTCGACGGCAGTGCCGTTGGCCTGAACGGCTACACGCTCGAACTGACCGGTGGCTCCGACAACGCCGGGCGACCGATGCGCGACGACGTGCGTGGCCCGAACCTCAAGCAGGTCATGCTCGAGGGCGGGACTGGCTACAACCCCTCCCGAGACGGCGAGCGCGAGCGAGTCACTGTCCGGGGCCGAGAGGTCAGCGACGACACGCGACAGATCAACGCCCGTATCGCCGACCGCGGCAGCCAGCCCGTCGACGAACTGCTGGCCGACGAATAACGCGTGCACGACCGCGTACCGTCCGACCACGAGACCGTCGTCTCTCACCGTGTCCATCTCTCGACTGTCGGCCGGACGCGACGCAAACAGCTCGTTTTGCCCGATAGTCTCGACTGCGCGCTCGACGACGTGGTCTCGCTCTCACTCGAAGGCAAGCAGGTCTGGACACAGCTAACCGCGAGTCTCGACGGCGAGACAACCATCCAGAGCGCGCTTGGCACCCGCGAGCTAGCCCGGACTGGCGACGGTGAGGACGAGCTTCGGGCGTGGCTCGCTGACCACGGCTTAGAGGATGGGGATGCGCTGGTGTTCGACGTACTCCGGACGGGCTATGCCTACGGACTGCGCCGTCCGGGCGAACGGGTCGTCTACTCCCCGCCAGAACAGCCCGATTCGAGTCTCACAGACATCGCTCGGGACCTCGATAGCTAACGCGGACATTATTCCCGATGATACTGGCACGAAATGCTCATTACTCGGCCGAAAGTATGTATCCGTAAGGGATGTCGGAATCAGTCATCGCCGATTTCGTCGCCACGTTCGACTCGAACGTGTTGCGCACGACGGAGCCGGTCAAGGGCCGGATCCTGCTGAGCGAGAAGCGGCTTGTTCTGGCAGTCGGCGATAACGACAAACTCACCGTACCCCTCACCTCGATTTTCGACGTTGCGGTCGGGCAGGTGCCCGAGGAGCTCGACGGCTTTTTCCACGCGACGGTCACGATTGCGTTCCAGAAAAACGACAAGCGATTCGTTGCGGCCATCGAGGACGACGACGACAAGATAGAGAAGTTCTCGAACGTGCTGTTCAAAGCGTTGCTCAACGGGACCGACATGACGGTTAAACATCCGGCCCGTGTCGGCGGCCGGGTGACCGACGCCGAGTTCGAGGCCGCAAAGCTGTTCCTGAAGCCGAAACAGGTCGAGTTCAGCAACGAGGAGAAGACAGTCGCGATCAGGCTTGCGGCTGTCACGGAGTTCGACCAGACCAAGCGTCGCATCGGCGGGACGAAACGGCCAGTGCTGGACGTGAAACACATGCCCCGCGGGGACGCGATGTTGACCCAGGCAACGACCGACTCGGCGCGGAAAATGGCGATACTGGGACGCTATCTCCGGCTTGAGTACTCCGACCTGATGGCCGAGCTAAAAGACCTCACGCTCTCGGACGACCAGAAGGAGCTCCTAGTTGCTATCTATTCGGGTGCGGGCAACGAAGGAATGTCACTCCCACAGATTATCGGCAAGGACCCCACCGAGGTGACGATGATTCTGAACGACCTCGAAGATGACGAACTCGTCGTCGACGCCAGCGACGGCACGAAGCTCACGCCAAAAGGGCAGGTGCTGGTGAATCGACACCTCGAAGATATCAATGCCTGAATTATTCCTCGCCCATCGCCTCGCTGGCAATATTCCGTCCGCGCGCCTTGAGCTGGACGTCACGCCGGACTCGTTTCTCTTGAAGAACGCCAGCCTCGATGAGCTCGTCGTAGATCTCCTCAACGGTCTCGACGTCAAGGCCGACGAAATCCGGAATCTGGAACGGAGAAACGCCCGAGTAAAGCGCCATCACCACCGCGTTTTCCTCTTCGGAGAGTTCGACATCAGTCGTGTGTTGCTGTTCGCTCTTTCGGAACAGCTCGGCGAGGATGTTGATCTTGCGTTTCGGCCCGGAAACATACGTCTGAACTGCGGCCTCCTCCTCTGTGTGTTCGACCTCGACAAACGGGCGCTCGTCGCCGAGTACCTCCCCCTCGTTTTCCTCGACGATGCCGATGTCGTCGAGTTCGATTTCGACGAACGTCCCGCTGGCAAGCGCCAACGCAATGCTCCCGTCTGCTAGCTCGGTCGTCAGCCGGCCTTTCTCCCAGCCGGTGTTCTGGACCACGCCACCTTTGACCGCCGGATGCTTGACCGCGATGACCTGCTGGTCGAGGACGGCATCGTACAGCGCGTGCTCGAACTGCTGGTGGTTTTTGGGCGAGATGAGCGTCACATCGGCCTTCACCTGCAGCGAGATGTAGTTCGAGACCTTCGCGAGCGGGTTCTCGGCGTCCTCCTGGCTTTTGATGCTGCTGATATCCGTGAGCGGAATCGTCCGTTTACCCTCCTTACTCGCTAGGATCAATCGCTTGTTCGAGAGGAGAACCCGTCCCGGGACCCACTCGATGTCAGGGACTTTCCGGCCGTCTTTGACGACCTGAGCGAACTTCCCTTTCGCGTCGGCGAGTTTCGTTTCACCCTCTTTCATCGCTGTGGGTAGTTATCGGAGTGTTGGCTTGCCCGGGTATTAACAATTCGGCTCTCGAATAGAACACCTGGTTCACAACCGCGGTCATCCGCCAGCTCTGTCTGCATTTCGAGCAATCGAGGTCCGGCCACTCGCCGGCTACCAGAACTTGACGCCGAGGTCGTGCATCCCGTCGTTGTTCCGGGCGAGGTTGATGAGCAGCGGCGTCAGCCCCTCGATTTCCGCGGCGTTGCTGAGGTCGCCGGCGACAAGCGGCCGCAGTCCCGACATGTCCTCGACGAGTGTGACGACGGCCTCGCGCGCGGTGTCGTCGCTCGCGACGATAGGCACATCCCAGTCGAGGTCGGCACTCAGCGTCCCGAGACGCCCTGCCGCGAGGTTGTGGAAGGCTCCCGCGACCGGCGTTCCGTCGGGTGCGGCCGCCGCGGCGAGTTCGGTCACGCTTCCGACGCCCGGTGGGTTGTAGTGCATACCCGACTCGTCGCTTTTCATCCCGACGGCCGGCGAGACGAGCACCGCGTCGCCGAGGTCGTCGGCGACCGCCTCGATGGTATCCGTGAGGTGATAGGCCGGGACACAGCAGACCGCCACATCTGCCGCCGCCGCGGCCGCGGCGTTCTCAGCTCCCTCAACGGTCGCCTTGACGCCGTGGTCTGCGAGTATCGTCTCGTACTCGCCCGCGGCGTCGCCCGCCTTCTCGGCGTCCCGAGAGCCGACGGTGACCGCGTGGTCGGTGTCCCGCGCCAGCCTGAGCGCCAGCCCCTCGCCGATGTCGCCCGTTCCGCCTAGCAGTGCAACGTGCATACACTCGCGTTGGGGGAGGTGTGACTAAGCGTTGGCGCTTGTCCGTAGTTACCGCTGCTCGAAAGGCAGAATATCAGCCATCAAAAACAGCATTCAGATAACAGATGAGATGACGTTTCTCTGCGAGGTTCCTCACATGAGACAACATCCCGTTCGCCTCTGTGATGGTTCCCTTCGGCGCTTCTGGACCCAACGCACCATCGACAGACAACCTGTGCCTGAATGAGCGAGAGACATGTGCAAAATCACGCTGACGCTCCCATGTCTCCCCCGTAAACGCAGCCACGGGGCATTGTTCAGCATCAATGACGACCGCCGCGTCGTCAATGGTTGCGTTGTGTTGATCAAGGTCAGCAGCTATGTCGGACCAGTCAGCGTTGATCGAGACATCGAGTACTAATCGAAACGCTCCACCATCGTCCTCTGCGAGTGTGGTCTGCACTTCGTGCCGGCCACGATTATCATCCACACTGGGCACTGTATCCGATCAAGAATGACAGTGTTCGTTCCTGTTCCTGAAAGCTGGTCAAACGCGAACAATGAGAGCGTCTTCCCATATTCTTTGACTCCTCAGCCGAGATGTGTTTTTGCTATTGTGTTCCGCATTGGGATTGCTGGCAGCCGTCTCTCCTGTTGACGGGCAGTGTGCTGAGTTGGATCCAACAGACATTACAGTCTGTTATGCCTGCTTATGCCTGGTTTTAAATACGTAGAATTCGACCGTTACAAAGACACAACAGTCAGCGCGGGTCCCGCATTCAGTGCAAGACATGTCCTCCCCAACAGATTCTTCCTCGGACTCCAGACGTATTGGTACCGAAAAAAGCGTGAGTGCTGACAGGTTCGAAAGCGTCAGCTTTGACGATAGCCGTAGTTACGGCATTGGATGGTGGTTCGTACCGATGCTTACAGCCGCCATACTGTTCGTGTTAGTGGCAAGTGGTGTCCACAGTGCTCGAACCGGCTCCGATACACTCACAATCATTGGTAATGAGATTGAGATTATTGACTGGATGTACGCCCTCGCGGTGTTGTTTGTTGGCGTGCTTGTGATCGCCCGCCTGCGTTCTGCACCAGCGCTAGTGATACAGCTGTTCAAGCGAGCCCGGGGCCAGTTGCTGGTCGCTATCAATATTCTGTATGTTCTTGTGCTGTTAGTCGCTGCAAGCATCACACCGTACATCATATCTGAACCAGAGATTCAGCCCCTAAGAGCGGTTCAGCCGCCGGTCTGGTCTTCTGTACCAGAGACTGCCTTGCCAATCTGCCAAGCAACTGTTTCAGAGGGTGTCTGTCCCGGGACAATGTCCGCCCCGTTCGGAACAAACGCGCTGGGACAGGGTATGATCAAAAGCACACTATTGAGTTTGAACACGACGTTCCAGGTTGCGGTAACGGCGTCGGTCATCGCAGCGACATTGGGAATCACAGTCGGCGTGATTGCAGGGTACTACCGTGGACGAGTTGACGAGTTCTTGATGCGGTACGTCGATATACAGCGAGCGCTGCCAGCCTTTTTTGTGTATATCCTGCTGATACTTATATTCAGTCGGAGCTATGCGCTCATGATTCTCGTTTTCGGATTGATCTCGTGGGGCGGAATCGCGCGTCTCGTCCGGAGTGAGGTGATGCAGCTCCGTACGGCTCCATACGTTCGGGCCGCACGGTTATCTGGTGCCAATAGTGCGCTTATCATACGGCGACACATTCTGCCAGCGATAACCGGAACCGTCCTGACTGCAGTCGCAATGTTGTTTGCAAAATTCATGATTTACGAGGCTGCACTTTCGTTTCTTTCACTTACCGACAGTAGTGTAGCATCCATCGGGAACGACATCACAACGGCCATCGGGCGGGAGGCTGGTGACCCCACACTGGACCCAGGGCGTTCCCCGAAATTCAGCTGGACAAAGTTTCCCTGGCTCGTGTATCTGCCAGGTGGTGTCCTCGGTTCTCTGTTGCTCGCTGTGAGTCTGCTTAGCGATACGATAGAGGACCTGCTTGATCCACGCGAGTGAGGCTTGTGTCTCATAAAAGCCGCACTGACCCTTCCACGAGCTGAAAGCCGTGGCACCTGACTATCGCATAGGCATCACGTTCGCTGGAACACTAGCGTGAGCAGACTCATTTGTCAAGCCGCGGGTCGAAAACAACTGCAACCACGTCTTCAAGCAGCGAAGCCAAGATAATAACGACTGAGAGGAAGACAGCCAGCGTCAGAACCAGCGGTCCATCATTGACATTGACAGCTGTCCAAGCGGCTGCCCCAAGGCCCGGGATATCGAGGACAGCCTCAACGACAAACACTGAAACCAGTAACAAGCCCAAAACCTCGGCAACAAACAGTGAGGTAAGTGGAACGACGGCGGCACGAAGTACGTGGCGGGCAAATCGGAGCGGACTGACACCTTTCGCATGTAACTGCTTTGTGAAATCCGTGCCGAGGTACTCGTTGATTTGTCGGCGTGTCTGACGCATCTGGACGGCTGCGACGTGGGTCCCGACAATAGCGGTTGCAATGAGGAGCCAGAATAGGTTCCAGTCGGTGAATATGCCCGCGCTAAGCTGATAGAAGCTGGCGTTGAGATCGTAGAGACGGGTGTTCATGTATTCGTACGCTAGTGCTCCAAGAATGAAGTTGGGAAGCGCTAGCACTAGATATGCCAATCCTCGAAGGGCTCGGTCGGACCAGGCCTTACGTTTGAGGGCTGCGATATACCCAAACGCCGTCGACATTGCTGTTCCAAACACAACAGCAGGGAGTAGGTACGCTGCAGTGACGGGCGCACGCTCGGCCAGTACTGCCGCCACGGGCCTGCCAAATCGTTGTGACGTACCCCAGTCGAGTGTCAGAAAGGATCCCATCCAGTCAAAATACTGAATATACATGGGGGAGTCGGATTCGAGAAAGCGGTCGGTCCCGGCAAATGCCGTGCCTGACCCTGCTTGGCCGGCGATGTCTCCCACGACAAAGACAATCAAAAATAAGACCACGCTGGCAGCAACGCTTGCAAATCCCGCCCAGAGACAACGATACCCAATATATCGTCTGCGACTCATATCTACAATTTGTCGCGTTTCGAGTTGATAAATCCACCGGGAAAACTACCGCTGTGAGAGCATAAGAGATTGGATTCTTGGGATAAAACTGTTCGGTTCGATGTACCGAGCGTGCTATCGAACTCATCGCGCCCTGATTTATTCACTCTGTTTTAAATAACTACAGCTAACACGTTGACGTCAGTGTGACGCCACCGAATCACGCAACTGATTCTGTCGCTGTCAGATTGATGCGTAATGAGGCCAGCAAAACGCAGATGTATCCTTACAGATTCGGACTAATTTCTTTCGAGCCAGTAGATACCGACTCCAACCGCTAGCACGCTATAGGACAAAAACGCGACGAGGACGGGCTATCGTCGGAGAAGTCACGATAGCGGATGTGATCGGTGTGCTTCGAAAGAGTGATTCACCAGTCGCGACCGCGAAGGAGGTAAGTAAGCAGCTGGAGTGTTCCAGTGAAGCCGTCCAACAAAAGCTCCTCGAACTCCGTGAGCAAGGCATCGTTGCTCGCCGGTAGGTCGGCGCAGGAGCAGTCATCTAGTGGCTCGGCAGCGATAAACCGACACTCAAAGCGACACAAAACAGTGACAGCGGCAACCCGCGTTTCACCGGTGAGTCGCTTCTCGCGCCGGAAATACCGGTTGATGAGACCGAGATTAACGCTCTCTTCCACGGCGGAGGGTAATCGGTATTGAGTGTCAATAGTTCCGGGGGAACACCACTGTTCAGCCACACTGACGCGTTCCACGCGCGGTTCGTGGAGACTACACAGCGACACGGCCAAGAAACGGTGGTGTATGTTTTGTTATTGTGCTCTTATTTACCCTTGAACGGGGAATCTAAACCCTACGATTGGCCGGTCGTCGTCAACGCCAGCCACCCCAGAGAAGCCACAAACGAGAAAATACTAGATTACGAGAGAGGTTATACTACGCGGCTCGAGACAGAGCGGAGAGTAAATGGGCCGACGCGGAACACAGCAGACCGCCACGTCTGCCGCCGCCGCGGCCGCGGCGTTCTCGGCACTCTCGACGGTCGCCTCGACGCCGTGGTCTGCGAGCGTCGTCTCGTACTCGCCCGCGGCGTCGCCCGCCTTCTCGGCGTCCCGAGAGCCGACGGTGACCGCGTGGTCGGTGTCCCGCGCCAGTCTGAGCGCCAGCCCCTCGCCGATGTCGCCCGTTCCGCCTAGCAGTGCAACGTGCATACACCCGCGTTGGTGGAGGTATGGCTAAGCGTTGGCGCTTGTCTGTGGTTGCAGTCACCAGTTTTGCCGGATGCAAGCCTCGACGAGCAAGCGCTGGCTGTCTTCGGGTAGACAAGTCAATCCTCGCCGCGCGCCCAGGCGATTGCGTCGTCGAGATTCTCGAAGCCCTTGATTTCGGCGTTGGGAACGCGAAGTTTGTTTTTTAGGCTGAGGTTGGTAATTCCGTCTGCAACGAGCGCACCGCGGCGGTAGTTCGGCAACTGGGAGGATTCTTGAGCTGCCTGCTCCCAGATGTCGAGAACTTCAGTCCCGAGCGCGTCGTCGAGTTCCACCAAGTCAGCTGTTCCGATGATATCCTCACTGTGTTGTGCACAGATTGCCTCGAATGCCGGATACGCCCCAGTTTCGAACGCGGACAGTGGCATTCCCTCCCGAAACCGACCGATGACAACGCCGTCGTCGTATTCGAGACTCCAGGAGTCGCCGCTTCGTTTCATACGTTGAACCAATGCGACTGTGTGGTAATAATACTCACGGAAGTTCAGATGAACATACGGAAGATATACAGGGAATATCTAACATATGTCCAGTTACTGTGTGTTTCAGGGAAGATGTCTTGGATCACCATAGACGATTCTGGAAAAGCCAGGAACGGGGAGGAATGAGGATGGGCCGACGCGGGTATATTCTATTTGAAAATTCGCGCATCTGTTGTATGTTCTTGGTTCGATTTCGTACCATTGTTTAGCTGATGAATTTGCGTCTCTTCTCCATCTTCTCGCGCTCGCTGCGGCGGTCGTAATGCCGATCAAGAACGGACTGCGTTACGTCCATCCGGTCGCTCACGATCTCGACCGGCACGTCATCGAGGAGGTGTGCTGTAATCGCTCCTGAACGCACGTCGTGAGGTGACCGGGACGACGGGCACTTGCTGGCGTTCTCCCGTTTCGTGAACTCACACGTCTCCGGCTCGAAGTCATCATGTGGACACTCACCGTACTCACACGGCCGGGTGATCGTATAGACCGAGCCCTGAATGGCCGACGTAGAAACGCGGCCCTGAGCCGTCGTCAGCAGCGGATCGCGGCCGTACTCATCGGTCATATCCCGGCGGGGACCAGCAATATACTCGTCAATCACCGTTGCTGTAGGTCCACGAAGAGCCACCCACCGCTCACCGCGCTCTTTGTTCTTCAACGGGGTGTCTTGCTCCGGCCGATGGACCAGCTCGACGCCGGGAGCGTCCGGGTCGTAATCCCCCAGGTCAATCGCGCGCGTGCTTCCCATCCGGAGACCAGTCTGCCACAGAAGCGTCAGCAGGACGTGCTGACGGCTCGCGTACTGGTAGGTCTCCAAATACTCAAGAATCTCCTGTGCCCGCTCAGGCTCCAGGAGCGTCTTGCTCGCTTGTTTGTCGCCGGAGACCGTCGGGAGAAGAATCTTCTCGTGGAGCCCGTCCGGAACGGCGTCAATCGACGTACAGAACTTCAAGAACACGCGAAGGGTGGACAGTTGGCCCTGGAGAGATACGATTTTCAAATCATCCTCCTCCCGGCGATACACCCGGTACGCGTGCAAATCCCGGCCGGTCAGGTCATTCAGGTTGTGAATGCCCTGCTCCTCGCACCAGTCGACAAACTCGTTCAGTCGGTAGCGGTGAGAACTCAAGGTGTTCTCCGAGACCTCGCCTCGGCGGTGGTCAAGGTACAGGTCCCGTCCTGCTCCAGGAGCGAGCGGTTCCAGGTCGTCGCTCATACCGACCCCCTCCGGTCAAGGTCGCGGTCGTAGGGACCAGCAGGCGTTACCAGGGCGATCTCCGAGCGCTCGAACTCCTCGCCGGTCTTGCGGTCGACCAGCTCGTAGAACACGCCGTCAACGTCCCGGCGGCGCGCGCATTGGGCACACCAGAAATGGTGATTCGTCGGCTCCCAACTCCGGTGACCGCGCGGGCAGACGAACCGCCAGCGGTCCATCCGATCCTCGATATCGATAGTCTGTTTCTCCGACATAGCCAGTCGAAACTGAGGGACGGGGGTGATAAACGAACTGTCCACACGCGGACAGTGAAAGTAAAACGACGGATTCCAGCGGCTCACGCGGCCGGGACGCCGGTGCGTCGGCGGTACCGGGGGAGTGGAAGTGATGAAAGTGGTCTGTGGCCTGTTCCTACGTCTGTTAAATGGGTTCGCGTCTCGTGGTTTCATGTGTTCGCTCCAGTGCGAACACCCGGCCAACGACTCTTTTTTGAGACCAACGAGGACGCAAAGCCAGGTGTCGCCATGTTGTGCATTGCTTTCCCAGTTGACTTTAAATTAACGTACTGTAAACTATGGTTATGCGTACTAATAACAAAGAATCCCGAACGGTGCAGTTAATCAATTGGGATATAATCTTGAGACATGACCAGACCGAGGGTATCATGGATGACACAAGCTGATGATAGAATTCTTGAAACCCTCAATAACTCAGGACTGATTCTGTCACCTCACATATTATCAGTAAACACTGACTATACTCGACAACATATTACAAATCGGTTATCGGAACTTGTACAGGCTGATTTAGTAGAAAGGATGGATACTGGATTATACAGAGTAACCACTCAAGGTCAGGATTATTTGAATGGGGAGATCAATCCGGAAAGTCTGGAAAGGAATACTTCCAACTGATTATCAAAAATATAATAAAGTATGCCAGTCAGAGGAATATTATGCCGACCATCCGGTTTGCAAGGCTGAGGTTTGAGAAGAAGCTATCGCATTACACTGACGAGAGAGACGCCATAAAGCGAAGAAAAGAGTTGTTACTTAATGTAATCGACTATCACACCAATGTTAATTCACTCTTGATGGGAACGGAGTCTCAGGAAAAGATTAATTTAGGTGAATGGTACTTCGGCGATGTCGATAGTGAAGAAAGTAATGTTATTTCAGCAAGAATAGGAAAAGCAAAGGATGACACACAAACACTACCGGATGAAGATGTTGAAGGCTTCGTTAAAAGAGACACAGAAGACGCGGATGTTGCATTCTTTATTATAGACTTAAAGAATTCTGTTATGGCGTATGAATACAACACAAAGATAGGGAAAAAGGCACCCTATCGAATCTTGCGAGATGCTTTCAATTCGTATTATGACGGAGAGGAGGAAATTAGAGTCTCACCATTAGTTGACAAGCAAGAGGTTCGAAACGAAATTAGCTCCCTGTCGTTTATAAGTGAAATTAAATTCTCCAACCTCCAGCCTACTAACCCAGATCACACGCCGCGTTCAAAACCAATGGATGATTTCTTACAAGAGAGTAAAATAAATCGATTACATTTCCGTGGGGTCTCTGACCAGCGTAAAAACAATCCGGAGGGAATTAGTCTAGAAGGTTCACCGCTACTTGATGGTGGTTTAAGCCTTGCCGAAGAAGGATACGGGTCAGCTACAGTCGAGGGAAAAATACCGAGTGGTGAAACAAAGAAGGTCAAGACCGGAGAGATACCTATCGAATCAAGTGCCGAGTTGGGAGATTCAGATACAGCCAACCGGAAACGATTATTAGAAGAGATAAGAGACGCTCTGGATGAACTAGATGACTGACAGAGAGTACGAAGCAAGTTTCTTGAAAAGGCTTGGGAAACTAGAAGTTTCCAGCTTTATCAAGAGCTACGATACCTTCGCAGCAGTGCTGTCTATCCCAATAATCTATATTATCACTGACGGGGGTATTACAAGAGAGACTGGAGCCGATCTGTTATTGAATTTTTCTGTAGTCTCTGCATCTTTATTTGCTATAATACTAACAGGACTTACAATTATAACATCATTTACTGATAAGACATTCCTATACACATGGCAGAAGGTCGGTGAGTTTGAGAATTTAGTCACATATTTTCAATATAATCTGATACTTCCAATAATTTTGAATCTGCTCTCGCTCATATTGTACATAGAGTATCAAGAAGAGGTAATGATTTTGTTGACCGGATTCTTCGTTTATCTATTATTCTCCTTGTATCATCTGATTGCCTTGGTATGCCGATATGCACTCCAACGTGGGGAGTTCATTAGGCAAGAAATGGAGTCAACGCCTCAACCGCAGTCAGACAAATCCGATTCCCTGTCAGATGAAGAATTGAAACAGATTTACGGCCTATTGAATGAACTGAAAGAAGAGTAGCCCCTGGGGGTTGCACGCAGAGAAACGCCGATCCCGAGTTTTGCACATCCACCCCTGTTGAACCATGTGCAGATTCTCGGCGCTCCCGTCGAGCTGGGGCGCGGCTTCGCCTCGATCTCCCCGGACACTCCACGGGACCACCCTGAATCACCCCCTCCAGTGACCCAAAAAATCTAGGAACTGGGTTCCCATGTGCAAGTATGCGCATCAACACAGACGGCAAGAAGGCCTGGAGAAACGACCTCTACGAACGAACTGCCGACGTGCTCGGTGAGTCCACCAAGGCGGGCGCGATAGATAGCGCGTGCATCCACGCGAAGCAAGACGCCGAGGCGAAACAAGAAGCAATAGAATATCTTTCTCATCGATTGCCAGCAGCAGAACTTGAGAAAGCGGCGGACATTCTATCGACAGACGAATTGAATGTATGTGCTTGTTTGGATGTAAATGTCAAACCGGACGAATAACACAGAGCAGGAGTGAGAAGAATTTAATCTGTTGGGCTCAGACGGATAATATTACTATGAAGATGGAGGATTATATCCAAGCTGGAGAAAGTATTTACTGTCAGACCAAAACAAAAAAGCCGAACACTCAGATATCCGGTGAGCTATCTGTAACAGGAACCCGACTAATATTTATTCGAAATTTTAAATTATCAGACAGCAGAATCACAGATATTGACCTTGGCAGAATAGACGAAATAGAATATCGAACGAACCCAATAAATTACACATATCTGTTATATGCACTCCTCGCAGTCCTTTTCAGCGTCTATTCCGGGCTGATTATCCCAGATATCATACAACTTCCAAGCGTATTGCAAAATGTTTCCGCAGGAATTGGATTGATAATGGCATCTGCCTTGGTTATAGATGCTATCTATCCTCGGAAGCCGACACTGGTAATCAAAACACCCAGTGACTCACACACATTCAAAGGAGGGGAGCTTGGTGATTTCCCACACGCAATCCGCGGGAACGCCAAATAATCGAAAATCAGAATCGCTTCTGTAGTAGTTACGTACCTCTGTTAGTTACCTGACTTTAAATGCTCTATTTGGTATCCGATAGTGACCATGGAATCTGGTCACTCCGTCCCGGACCAGGGACGAACGACAGGCGCACAGACACTCCCCAGCCTCGGGCCACAGTGCTCGGGGTGTGGTGAACCGGACACTCATTATATCGGCAGCGAAGGCACGACAGACGCTTTCATCTGCCAGAATTGCCAGCACGTCGAAGAGCGGGAGGCTCGCCATGCCTGACGACGACGGCACGGGGAAGCTCGACCTCAACGACGCTTTCGTTTCTCCGGTGTTCGTCATCTCGGCAGGCGTCGACGCCGGGCTCCTCGAAATGCAGATATGGGGCTTCGACTTCGCAGACGCGTTTTTCTCATTCAGCGGAGGGGGTGAGATAACGGCCGCAACGGTGTTGAGTTTGCTCGCCCTCGTTACTGCGTTCGCCACCAACAGACCGGACTTCTCGGTGATGGGCGCGGTTCAGACCTGGGTCGCTATCGCCACAGTTGCGCTCGTCGTCGTTCCTCCGTTCATGCCGTTACTGAACGACCTCCTCAGTATCGGTATCGCGGGCGCAATTGCTGTCGTCATCCAGGCGAGCGGCTACTACAGCCTCGCCTACCTCGGGTGATTCTCATGAAGGCAACAACTCTCAAGCTCGGAGGTATCGCACTCCTGACTGTCGCTGTCGCCGTGCTCGCTGTCGGCCTGACGGCCTCGGCAACAGCCGACCCCACAGACAGCGGCATATCCATCACCGACCCGGAGAACCAGACCATCGAGGTTATGCTCTCGTTCTCTGGGTCGACCTCGGCTGATGTTTCTCTCGTCGGTTCTGAAACCTCTGTCAAGTCCCCAACTGTGTCAGGGTCGTCAGGGTCAACCGAGTCGGTGGGTGTCCCGTTCAACAAACTCCCGAATGGGACTTATCAAATCCAGTTGAACGCAGACGATGAGTCAGCCGTCTCAGTGAATGGAACGACCCTCTACACGCAGAGAGACACCATGCTCAACCTGAGCAAAGGCGAGAATGCCACCGTCGACGTTGGCTTTAATTCGTCTGAGCAATCCAGTGCTGTTGTCACACTATCCGAGCATAGCAACACACTCGGGACCGAGACGCTCGAATGGTACACCCTCTCTGACGGCGACAATACCGGCGTCAAAACAGCCGAGATCGAGGCGGCTCAGAACGTCGAAGCGGCTAATGTCACGGTCGCAACATCACAAGCGTCGGCCCAGTCTCAAATCTGGGTCGAACCGACAGACGACTCCGTAGGAATCGGCGCGGGACTTATCGATGAGTCCGACGATATCCCGCCCTGGGCGTCTGCTATCGGCGGTATCGCTGTTATGCTATTCGTTGCGGTCATCATTGTGAGGCTTAACTAACATGTCCCCGAAACCAGAGAAAACCGACAGCACAGACATTAAAACGATGAAACGCCGGACCTATCTCAAATCTGGCGCAACGCTCGCGGGCGCGGCGACGGTCGGGGTTGGCTCGACACAGACCGACTGGGGACCCATCGGCAACTCTCAAGCGTTGCTTGGAGGACTCGGAATTATCGGCCTCAGCTTTGTCGCTGGCGGCGTGGCGGGCTGGCTCGGTAACAACGCCCTCGAACCCTCGGAAAAAGAGTTTGAGGAAGCCCGCAAGAAGGAACTGAAGGCTCGACTCATCGGAGATTTCCGCGAAATCAAGAGCCGCGCAGACTCTCACTTGGACACGTTCGGGAATGTCAACCAGTTTATTAAAGAGTACGTTCGGAACAACGTTGCATTTGCTATCGAGGAGGCGGCCGCAACGGGCAAATCGCAATCTGAGGCGATTACCGCTGTCGAGGAAGAAGTTGACAAAAGTATCAGTTTCTGGCTCAAGCGACATGTCAAAGAATTTGAGGATATTATGACGCAACTCGGCCGACGGGCAACGTTGCTTGTGGATAACAATGCCGAGATGCTCGCAGCAAAGGGGGACGACCATTCTGCGAGAGATGGCGAAGTGCATGATTCGCTCCGCACTTATTTCAAGAATGGCGACCACACAACCCTCACTTTGCCAAACGGCCAAACTATTCAAACGGCTGAGATAGACATGTCCCGTTCCGGCAATAGCGACCCTATTGCGTCTTTGACTGCCGCGCCCGAACACGCTCCGGTAATTCGGACACGGCCAGAATCAGACCTCAACGCGGCTTCGATTCCGATTATTGATGTGAAAGAGTGGGTCCAGACCAAACAGGACCTCGAAGACCTCGCAGAGAGCGAGAAAGACAACGCGGCGGACCTCGTTTCGCAGATGTTCGAGCCACTCAAAAATGACGAGGTGGAAATCTCAAAATCGGCGTCTGCTCGGTCCGTTCTCGAAGCGTCTGAGAACGCCGACAACTACCGGCAGGCTGCCGGAACCTATCGGAGCATGTCAATCCCCGAGGCTCACTCACGCTGCAAGCTGGAGGTTGAGGGCTTTCTGATTGAGGGAATCTTGTTCCGCTCTGTCGGCGGGACGACCCTGCCAGCTAACAACCGAGTCAACCCTGCCGACACGCCCGGCAATATCGAGATTGCGGGCAAAATCTCAGACTCCCATCCGACGTACGGGCCCAAAGGATTCGAGCCGATGGAGATAACAGTGAATGTCGCCAGAGACGGGTCTGCTGCCGGGCTTGCTGATGTTGCGGTGGCTGACGCCGACAGTTGGCCGTCAGCCGAGGGCCTCAAGCTCTCCGACACCGCAGACGAGGGCGGAACGGCCACGCTGGCAGTGGATAGCCGTCTTGAGGCAGTCGATGTCTCAATTCAACATGATGGAAACCTCCACCATACCACGCTCGACCTGTCGGAGTCGTCGACCTTCGACGTGAGCTTTTCGGCAGGGACGGACAACCGGGCCAACACTCAAAACGGGCTGCTCGACTATCAGCTATCCAAAGGCGATATTGTCACCGGAGAGCTGACCGAGCCGTTCCAGATTGTCGATATCGAGGACGGCTCCGAAGCGTTGCAGTTTGCCGAACCGACGCTTATCACGACCGACCCAGAACACAACCCACAGCAGACGGCTAATAAGCTGCGGGAGAACTACCAGAAAGAGAAAGACGCCCGCAACGCGGTTGATGACGCATACGACGATGCAACCGGCGGCGGGGTGGGTCTCGGCATCGGAGACGGAGGCATTGCCGGGAAAGCTAAGAAACTCGTGGCCGCCGTGCTGGGCGTCATGCTCGGTCTGGTAGGCATCAATGCAGCAACAGGATGATGGTCTATCACAAAATCGCGGCCTGGGTGTTCACACTGTTTGTGCTCACCCTCTCCGCGCTCATTCTGTTCTCGGCAGGAGCGGCCGCACAACAAGGGGGTAACTCGACGGCCGCCCAAGAAGTCGAGCGCATCGACAGCAACACGGTGATAGTGAACTCGACGTTCAACGAGGAGACCGGCACGGCTACCGTCGTGCTCGAATCCGACATTCCGCAACAGGTGACCGTCACCGACGCCGGGGCGTTCTCTGTCGGCGGGTCCGTCGAGCGCCGAACCGTGCGCCTTCAACCGCGCGAGCGGGTGACCGTCACGCTCCAGGTAACCGAGGTGAACGGTCGGGTCGGTCTCGGCATCGAGACGAGAAGCCGACTGTACGCTCACATCATCGAGGTGCCGAACCACCTGTTCACGACTGACCCAGGCTGGGGTACCGTTCGGTTAGTCGGGTTCGGTTCCGGGCTCGGCGTGTTCGGCGCGGTCGTGGCCGAAGTGTTCCGCCGGAAGTTCTGGCAGAAAGACAACGTGAGGAAAGTCGCATGACCGAGACAGAGCTACACATTGACGCCGAGAAAACGCGGCGTGAACACACGGTTGAACTGCTGACGGCCTATCGCAACTGGATAGGTCTCCTAACCGTTCTCCTGTTGCTGTCGTTCGTCGCGCTCTGGTGGGCGGGCGCACTCCCGTCCGTGACCGTGCCCGAGAGCGTCCAGGCGACCATGCTCGCGGTGATCGGCGCGGCCGCGCTCGGATACTTGCCCGCGAGCAGGACGCTCGATTATTTGCACGACCCGCCGAAGCGGTTTGTCGTCTGTGTCGGCATGGCTCCCGAGCAAGCCGACGAGTACGACCTACCACCCAGGGCGTTCTTGCCGGGTCTCTACGAGTTGAGTCCGGCGGCGTGGGACCGTGTTCGTTCGCTCGACGGCGACCTCTACCAGTGGAGCGAAATGAAGTGGCCCACCTACGAGGTGCAGGCTTTCGACGAGGATTCGTTTCAGGCGGTCGGCACCTGGCGCGGTTCCAAGCCGGACAGCGAGCTTCTCCGGCGGGAAAAAGAGATTGTCGACCTGAGAACGAATCTCGAACAGGCGGCGGATACGAGTATTGATACCGAACTATCGATAAGCTCGAAGGTCCGGCAGGCAACGCGCGCAATCGGCCAGGCGCTCATCAGCGAGCACGCCGAAGCGTCGACCTACGAGGGCGAACAGGTGGCAGAAGTGTTGAGCGATATCCGCCAAGATATCGAGGAAGACACCGGCGAGAACCTGAAGAACGGAGAACAACCGATTGCACAGCTACGGTCTCTCTCCGAGATAGCCGACGGCATGGAGGGCAACGATGACACAGGACAATAGCGAACAGGTGACCTACGCCGCGGGGCAGCTGCGCGAGACTCTCCCCGACCTTGACGAGGCACACCCGCATGCGGGGTTGGTTCAAGACGACGGGAAACGAGACCTCATCAACTACCTCACCTCCGTCCACGAGGGCGATATCAGCGAGACCGAGATATACGGGGATATCGTTCGCAACGAGGCGACGGACTCGCTCACCGACGCCGTGAACGCGGGGAATGTCTCGGAAATGCAGTTTGCCGTGGGAATGGTCTCGCACGACGAGAGCGCCAGCGATGCGTCGACGCAGGCATGGCTTCGGAATGCTATCTTGGACGAAGCTTACTGCGGCTGGGTGACCGGCGGCATGGGTTCAGGTAAAACCGACTTCGCGCTCGACCGGGCCGACGACTGGCACCACGCAACGCGCGGCCGTGTCGCCACCAACATCCAGAGCGCGGCCGAACAGAACGACCCTATCGAGTACATCGGCGACTTCGAGGGCGTCGAATCGTTCTTCAAGCAATCGAGTACCGACGTGCTCTATGTCCTCGATGAGACCGACCAGCAACTTAGCGGCAAGGGTTCAGACCGGCAGGCGGCCGACGCCCTCGCCAATACGCTCAAGCTCGTGCGCAAGGGCGAGAGCGCCGAGAACACCCACCGTGGTATCCTGCTTATCGGTCAGTCGATACGCGGCGCGTCGAAGGAACTCAGGCGTTTGGTGACGATGAACGGGCATCTCTATCACAAGACCTCGAAGACCACCGTCGAAATCTACGGCGATGTTGTCTCGGGTGAACTGTCGTCGAAGACACCCACGCGGACGCTCACGGGAGTCAAACCCACGCGCTTCGGGTTCGACACCGGAGAGGAAACCGACTTCGACGTGAGCGGTGCCGTCGACGCCGACGAGGGCGAACTACTCGACGGCAAAGAGAAAGATATCAAGACAGCAATCCTCGCAGTAGAGAAGCAGGGCATGTCCTACCGAGAAGCCGCGAGTCTCACGGACTACGGCAAAGACTGGGTTGGTGACCGCTACCGAGAATGGCAGAACGGGGAACACGTCGGCGTTGTCGGAATGTCACCCAACGGAAACGAAATGCAGACAGCCGACGACTGAGATTCGACAGACGGCGCGCGGGTGCGTGCTGTCGTCTGTCGGCGGGCGAGCATATATACTATATATTGCGCGTTATGCGCGAAAATTCTATAATTGTGACTAGACTAGCAAGGATATATTTAGTATTAGACAGTACAGCATTTCAAATGTCGGAATTGTCCGCCCTAAGAGAAATTGGATTGGTCTTGCTTCAAGTAACTGGGTTAATGTTACCAGTCGTTTTTCTCACTGCACAATTCATCGAGAGAGAATCCGAGTCACTTTCAGACGCAACAAAAGAGAAAATGAGTACGGTGCTGTTGTATATGATTGGCTCTCTAACCGCAACGGGAGCTCTATCAAGTATTGGTTTGTTGGAAACGGGAATCAGAGATGTGTTCGTTTTTTTCGGCGTCTTATTCCTCACAGCGTTCTTTATATTATATGGAACTTTCATCATGTTATCCGTTCGTGATTAGTGTTGAAATTCAAATTTTCGCGCGCTCCGCTGCGGAGCGGTGCTGTGTGTTTTGATGATGTGGCCTTAGCCACACGTCTAAGGGGAAACCGGAAACTCGCTTTCCGGCTTTCCCCTCGGAAGCCCAGCTCGGGCGCACACGGTACTACGCGCTCGACCGTTCCGACCGTGCGTAACAGGGCGAGAAAAGAGCAAAATCAACCGGGAAACAGAGTACAGAACAGTGATGCCTCTACCCAGGGGTGGGCCGCTATCCGGGTTCCCACTCGTCAGCCGGTGGGTAGCCTGCTTCCCTCCATGCTTCCAAGTCGAAGATTTCCCGTGCTCGGTCGTTCTGCTGCTGTTCCTTCTGGTACGTTGTATCTCCCTTCCGGAACGCCGCACGGAGGTTTCTGAACCGCTCTCGGGTTCCGTCCGCCAATGTCACCTGGACGTGAATCCCGGCGGTCGTCGTCTCGACGTGCTCCTGATAGGTGGTTCGAATCTCCCGCAAAAGGTTCCGAGCCTCGTAGCGGTCACTCGGTTTGTACCCGACTTTCAGGAGCTTCCGACAGTCGTCTCGATCAACAACGGAGATTGCGTACTCCCGACGGAGACGGCTCCAGGCGTCACGTGCGTGTTCGTCAGCGGCGTCTGCTAACTCCATTGCCGTGCTCCCGATTTCCTGCTCGAACCGCTCGCCAGCGGCGCGCACGCGTTTCAGCAGTTCCTGCTGAACTTTCTTCGATTCCAGTTCCATCTCACCGTAGGTGTGGCGAATCAGGCCCTCCATGCGGTCGATGACAGTTCGAATCGTCCGGTAGGTGTTCCCCGTCTGTTCAGCTGCCTCCTGGGGCGACACCTTCCCGCCGTCGGTGAGCAACAGTTCTGTCACCTCCTGGTCCGTCTCGGTCATCTCACCCCACAGTTGCATCACGCGGTGTTCTTGTTCGCTCTCGATCTCCGGAAGCGGACACTGGACCATCTTCCGGGATTCGTGAGTGTTCTCGATCTGCCAGAACGGGTCGAAGGGAACGAAGATATTACTCTCGGCCGTCGTCGCAAGGCCACACCATTCCAGACAGTTCAGGATAGTTTCTTCGAGTTCTCGACGAGTGTCTTCCAGGTCAGACCATCGGACTGTCTTCTCGGTGATACTCGTCTGATATGCTACTTCGAACTTCGGGTGATATGGTGCTTCGTCGGGTTCGTACTGCTGGGGCTCTTTCGGGTAGTAGTGCTTGAGCTCCTTCCCCAGCTCGTGCCCACGCACTAATTCACCGGCTTTCTCGTCCTCGACCTCGGATTTGACCATGTAGCCAGCAATCTTCCGGTTGTCCTCAACGTGTTTCCGGTAGCCGCTCCGGTCCCCCTGAATGAGCGTGTGAGCGCGCGCTATTGGACCGTCCGGCGCGAACAGGGGGCCGCTCTCGTCTCGGTACAGCCGAACGTAGTACGCCAGGTCACCGATGTGACTGTCTGGGTGTGGGTTGTCAAAGTACCGTGATGAAATACCGTAGGCGTTCATCACCCGTTTCACGAGCGTCAGATACTCTTCGTGGGGGAAGTTGGATGCCTGCACCTGCACGTCGATATAGGGACCACCGTAATCCGGGACAGACACCTCCTCTCCGTCGGAAGTGAGTCCCGGCCAACGCGGACGAACAGTAATCGTTCCGCCCTTGACGCGTTTGTCTTTGTCTGCACGTCGCCCGGTGTACTTCGGAGAGTCTTTCGAGGTGAAATAGAACTGGAACTCGCGCACTTGGTCAAGTTGGAACTGAGGGCTATCCCACGGATCGAGTCCGCTTTTCGAGTAATCGAAACAGGTGGCCCACGTCTCTCCGAGAAACTGAATCTCTTCGGTGGGCTTCCCTTCTGACTGCCAGCGGTCACCCCAGTCTTTGATGAGGCTATCCATCGCGTAGTAGGGTGCGAGTCCGTGGTCCGTCACGTGGTTACTGGGGTGAATCCCGACTGTGAACCGAATATCTCCCTCGTGTGGCGCGCACTTGAGGACTCGGCTCATCGCCACTCACCCCTAGTATCAAATAGCGTGAGGGCGGATTGACAGATAGCGAGCGTGACGGTATTCACGATGACCCCTCCGTTTCAACGCGGGTGGTCGACCAGTCGACCTCGACGCGCTCGCTCGCTTCAACGTCGTAGAGGGTTGAGGCAGGTACGAACCCCTGGAAGGATTTACGCACCTGCCTCACCTCCGACTTTCTGGCGTGCTCGCGCCAGTAGATTCCCGACAGTGCCCGGTGAGCGGCCGGTCTTACGTGCGTACTCTCGTGGGCCGATACCGTCCTGTTCAACGGCTTCGTAGACCTCGCGCTCGGCCTCTGTCAGCTCCGATAGATTCCTTTCGAAGTGGAACAGCGACGACTGAAACGTCATCGCCACTCCCTCCCGAAACACTCCGGATTCTCACAGAGCTCGTAATGCCCCAGGTAGGCAGCGGCCGGGACAGTCGTGTACTCTTTGTCTGACTGCCGGATCGGGCACGCCGGGCGTGTGTCGTCGCTGTCAGGGTCCGGCCGGTGTAGCGTGTCGGCGTACCGAGACCGATTCCGCACGACAATCTCGGGAACGTCTTGCTCGACCTCACCGGCGGCCGTTTTACTCACGGCGACCACCTCCGGCTAACGAAAATCGCCCGACGGTGTGGTAATGTACTTTTAGAAAGTACAACTCCACATTTTCCAGCCAACTTCTAAATCTCGAATCGGCCGATTTCGGGCACTTTACCCGTCCGAGACAGAAGATTCTACTCGGACAGTAACACGTCGGAGAACGAATGGGCCGACGCGGATTTGAACCGCGGACCTCCCGGTTATCAGCCGAGCGCTCAACCTAACTGAGCTATCGGCCCAACTGAGTGCATCAACAGGTACCCGGCAGGCACTGTTAAACGTTACTTTTCTCACCGAGAGTCGTCCACATCCTCGAAATCCACGTCACTGGTCGCCTCGAAGCCGTTTTCGTCGGTTTCGGACCCTTCGGGCTCGGTCGGACCGCCGCCGGGGAACCCACCGACGTAGACGTTGCCGGTGGCGAAGCCGCCGGTCTTGTCGTCGGCGTAGGGGACGACGACCCACTTTTTCAGCGCCAGGCGAACGGGGTACCGCGTCAGCGGCAGCACGAGCACGAAGCCGATGGCGTCGGTGACCAGCCCTGGCGTCAGGAGGAAGGCACCAGCGACCAGGAGCAACGCGCCGTCGAGCAGTTCGTTCGTGGGTGCTTCGCCGCGGGCGGCCTTGCGCTGAATCTTCGCGAGCGTGTGCCGCCCCTCCAGCCGGACGAGGAAGACACCGAGCAGGGCGGTCAACACGACTAACAGGACGACGAGTTGCCAGCCCAGGACGCCCGTCAAGACGACGAGAAACAGCGCATCGAGCAACGGAATCAACAGCAACAACCCGATGAGTCTGAGCATACCGGCTTTTTTCTCCCCGCACCCAAACGCTTTTCGAGAGTGGTCACCGCCGACAGTATTTTGATAGGCGGCACACCACACCCAATATGACATCTGGAGGGCTATCAGCCCGGCTCACGCCGCTGTTTGCGGTCGTGACGCTCCCGCTTGGGATTCTCACGGCGCTGTTCGTCAGTCTGCCGGCCGCGGTGGCCGTCTTCGTCATCGGCTGGCTGTTGCTCACACCTGCTTCTGCCGTCCTGTTTGGCCCACCAGAGGCGGGACCAGCGTGGGCCGATGACGAAGTCAGCGACGTGGTCGAACAGGAGATGGCAGCGGCAATGGACGACGCCGACACGAACACGTCGACAGACCCAGTCGAGGAACTGCGCGAGCGCTACGCGCAAGGCGAAATAGACGAAGTCGAACTCGAACGCCGCCTGGATGCACTACTGGAGACTGAAGACGTGACAGGAGACGACACAGAGCGAATTAAGCGGGCGGTCGAGAACCTCGACACCGAGTCCTCGACGGGGGACGAGTTGCTGACCGACCGCGAGTGACTACTGGTACATACCCAGGGGTTGGGCCTGCGTGCTCTCCTCGTTTGCCTGGTTCATCTGTTTTGCGAGCTTCTCGCGTGCGCTTGCAATCTCTTCGGCCTGGTCAACCAGCTTGTCGGTACTAATCTCGATGTCGGCAAACGGTTCGATGGCGTCAACGAGGATTACCCGCGCCGACTCGGGGTCAGGGAACTGGCGATTAGCCTGGACGACGAGGCCAACGGCGTCCATCCCCTGCTCGCATGCCTCGGCGAACAGCGCGCCGGTCGGTCCGGTCACCATTCCGTTTTCAGTTGGTGTCGGAATCTCGTGTGTGTCGAGCATGTCGAGGCCGTCACCACACCCCATTCCGTACAGTTCGGGGCGTCCGTCTTTCTCCTCGGGAAGCCCGCTCAACAGTACCGGCGTCGCGTTCTCCTCGGCGAACCAGCCGGTCAGACAGTCGGCGAACTCGGGCGCAGCCTGTGGCGAGACCGGCACGTCGCTCTGGAGGACGAACAAGTTGCGTTCCTCGTCACCATAGATACGAACGGGCGGGCGTACCTCTTGCTCCCCGTCGCTGTACACCGCAACGCGGGGCAGTCCGTCGCAGTGACAAGAAGCGTAGTAGGTCATATCGAACGTCTCGACGAGGTGGTCGGCCGCAATCTTGCCGACTAACCCGACACCAGGGAGTCCTTCGACAAGTATCGGTTCTGTCAGACCCAGGTCGGTGTGTGTCTCGATGTGTGCCATATTTCGACCGACGACTGCCGGCAACTTAATACTCTGCGTCGACGCTAACCCCCTGCGGCTGAGCTGGTGTGTCGAACAGCAGCGACAGCGAGAATCCGCCAGGGCGCGAGCACGACAAGCCCGAAAATGACGTTTACGACGACGAACACCGGTCCAGCACCCCCGGGGAACAGCTGTGTCCCACGGATGAGTGCCCCCACGAAGGCGATGACAGCCCAGCCTGGGAGGAGAATTGTCAGCGTCTGGCCGTAGCTTCGCAGGGTCTGGCTCCGGTACAGCCCGATGAGAGGCGCGATAGCGAGCCACGCAATCAGAAACGGCGCGAGCGTCTCGGCTGTGTGAACTGGAACCTCCCAGGCACGGAGATTGTGGGCGTACAGCCCCCACGTGATGAACAGGAGCAACCCGAACAGGTCCCCGAGGAAGACGAGCGCGGCCGCGGGTGAAGCCGGTAACCCTGGCCTGACACCGAGTGTGCGGACGTGACGAAGCATCGTCGATATCTACTCAGGAGTCGACACGTATCAGTCTCACTCTATCGAGGCGCTACCGCGGCCTGAGACGGCTGACCTGCTGGGATGGAGTGACCTCGCCCTCGTCGAGCAGTCGGTCGATTCGTTCGCTGATGGGTGGGTGCGTCGACAGCCGTCGGTCGCGCTGTTCGGTTTGTTCGTCGTGGATATACAGCAAGGATAGCAGCCCCTGACGCGGCGTCGTTGCGCGGTGGATTTTCGCCAGCGCCCCGGCAAGCGCTCTCGGATTGCCCGTGAGCGCGGCTGCGCGTTCGTCTGCGGCGAACTCCTGACGGCGCGAGTAGGCGAGAAAGCCGAGCGCGAAGACGGAGAACAACACCCCGAGACCGAGGATCACCACCTGCCTGACATACCCCGCGAGCCCAAAGCGCGAGCGACCCGGCTCGCCAGCTATCCACGCCCCGCCTCGTTCGACACCGGCGAGCAGAACGATTGCGGGGAACAGCAACACCGAGATGGCTCCGACGAGGAGGCGCGCCCCAGTGAGTCCAAGCGTGTTCCAGAGGGTGTCGAGCCGTTCCATGTGTGCGATTTCGTGTGCCAGAATCCCTTCGAGTTCGTCCATGGTGAGTAGCTCGAACAGCCGCCGGTCGAGGACAACGACTCCTGTCTTCGGGCCGCCAATCGAGAGCGCGTTGGGCGCGCCTAAGTCGGCGAGCAACAGCGTCGGTTGGTTGGCCTGTGCGTCGAGACAGAGGCGTTCAAGCCGGCGGTACACCTCTGGCGCGCGCTCGACCGGTATCTCGGTCGCGTCGAGACTGGCGACGAGACGGACCGTCCCGATTCGATATCCTGCGTATCCCACGACGACGACCATACCCAGAAAAACAACAACGATCGTGACTAGCCCGGGAGGGTCGGCAAGAACCCACTGGATCACGATGAACCAGGCGACAGCGACCGCCGCGTAGACCGAAAGGACCGCGATGCCAGCTGCAACCATGGCGACCCGTCCCAGCAGTCCCATATGGCTACTTTGCCCACGGCACACAAAACCGCTTAGGTCCCGGTCGCCCGCACTCTTATAACGGGAGACGTCGAAAACGACCTACAGGCGACTGGTGACATGTCCGAGGAGGATCCCAGCCCATCAGGGCCCGACGAGCAACGACCGAGCCGTCATGAGGAGCTGCTGGCGGCGCTAGGAGAGCCGGTCTGCTCGTTCGACACGGGCGGGCAGATCGACTACGCCAACGCGGCATTCGAGCGCGAGTCGGGATACGCGCTGGATCAGGCCGAGGACCGGCCGCTGACTCTTGTAGTCGATGACAGCGATGCACAAAATCTTCTGTCGGCCGTCGACGAGATTCAGTCGGCAGGGGCACCACGGCAGACCGTCGAAGCGACGCTTCGTACACAGGATGGGGAGACGAAGCCGGTCGAGTGTACGGTGTCCGTTGTCGGTGACGACCTGGCTGTGATGGTCCTTCACGATATTACCACACACAAGGCACGAGAGCAGCGTCTCTCGAAGTTCGCGAGCGTCGTCAGCCACGACCTGCGCAACCCACTCGATGTCGCACTCGGGCGCGCCGAAATGTTACCCGAAATAGCCGACGTGAGCGAAGAGAACCACGCGCATCTTGAAGAGATATACGACTCCCTCACCCACATGGAACAGCTCATCCAGGACGTGCTGACACTGTCACAAGAGGCCCACGAGAGCGCCGAGACCGAACCCCTCGAGCTGGCGGCGGTCGCCAGGGACGCCTGGGAGAATGTTGCGACCGGTGAGGCGACGCTGACGGTTCGGACCGATGTCACGGTGCTCGCACACAGGACCCGGCTGCTCAGGCTCTTCGAGAACCTATTTCGAAACGCCGTCGAACACGGGAGACAGACCAACGGAGAACCCGCCGACGAGAACGGCGACCCCCTCGGCGTCGAGGTGGAAACAGTCGACGACGGTGATTCGGTGGGATTCGCCGTCGTTGACGACGGCCCCGGTATCGACGCGACCGACCAAGAACACCTGTTCGAGGGTGGGTACACCACGGCAGACGACGGGACGGGACTTGGACTCACCATCGTCGAAGAGATTGCCGATAGCCACGGCTGGACGGTACAGGTCGGAGAAGCCGAGGAGTCGGGTGCTCGATTCGAGGTGATTGGTGTCACGGTCGCTCGCGGCAACGATTCGAAAGCTTGAGAAGTGTCTATGTCGGTATATTTGGGTATGGAACTTCGGGTCATCGACAAGCAGGAGAACGAGCTCTCTATCGAGATTGCCGGCGAGGACCACACGTTCATGAACGTCCTCAAGGGAACGCTGCTGGAAACCGACGGCATTACCGCAGCAACCTACGACGTAAACCCAGAACAGTCCGGTGGCCAGACCGACCCTGTTCTGACGATTAAGACCGAGGGGGGTGTCGACGCCCTCGACGCCCTCGAAACGGGCGCAGAGGAGGTCATCGAGAAAACGACCGACTTCCAGGAAGCCTACGACGCCGCAGTCTAATTGTTCACGCCGCACAGACGAACTGGCCGAGATACAGCCGTCCGTCGACAGTATGAATGTCGACGCCGACGGCGTTTGCTGACTGCGTGGGTTCGAATCCGCGCTCAGCCACCGCAGTTGCGAGCCGCTCGCCTAGCTCTTGGGCAGTCCCGTCGTCGATAGATAACTGCTCGTCGCTGAACGTTATCGGCGTTCCGCGCTGGCATTCTTCTCCGAGGAACTCGCTCACCTGCTGGTCTGCGGGGAGACTCCCGTTGGCGAGTAGCGTCTTGACGAGGCGTTGGTTGTAGAACGTCGCCACCTTGTCGAGGTGGTCACTTCGGTCGAGTTGTGGACCGCCAGCCGCGTCGAGTTCGTCGTTCAACGTCGCCACGTAGGCAGATTCCACGTCGGCGAGAGAAACAGTGCCAGCCGACGTCGCGTTCCCGGGCACACCGTCGACATCCGGGATACCACCCTGGTCGAATCCGGGGATATCGAGCACCCCAACGAAACCGAGCACGACGACGCTTGCAACAGCAAGTGTCACGCCGAGCGCGAGGATATACCGGGGCGTGGCAAGGTCGAGATACCCCGGCGCAGACAGTTCGGACTCGTCAACATGTTGGCGCTGTTTCTCTAGGGTGGGGTTGCCACACCGGCTACACGGCGGCGCGTGTTTGGGGTGTTCCCGGCCACAGTCGGGACAGACCCAGACGATTGTCGCCTCCTGGCTGCCCTCCTCGGACAGGTCAGTCTGGCGAACGACCGCCTTCTCGAACTGGCCGTGGCCGCAGTTGTCACAGGGCGGGTCGTCTTCCTCGTGGGGTTTGCCACACCACTCGCACCGCCATTCCATTGGGTTGAGCTAGGGAAGTTCACTCTAAAAGGCTGGCGTTCCGGCGGGTGTATTTCCGTCTGAGACAGAGGGCAGTGGCGCTGTACCAGGACAGGAGACCAGTTACAGCCGGACGGGAACGCCACGTTCGTCGAGGTACTGTTTGACCTCGCCGATAGAGTACTCGCCGAAGTGGAAGATAGAAGCCGCGAGCGCGGCGTCGGCGTCGGCCTCGGTGAACACCTCGTAGGCGTCTTCGGGACCACCACAGCCTGAGGAGGCGATGACGGGCGTCGACACGGCGTCACAGACCGCGTTCATCAGCGGGATGTCGTAGCCGTCTTTGGTGCCGTCGGCGTCGATGGAGTTGACGAAGAGTTCGCCCGCGCCGCGGGCTTCCGCCTCGCCGGCCCACTCGACAGCGTCGATACCGGTACCCTCGCGCCCGCCTTTGACGGTGCACTCGAACCAGCAGGACTCGCCGTCGACCTCGACGTAGTGTTCGCCCTCCTCATCGAACCGGCGGCGCGCGTCCACCGAGATGACAATACACTGGCTACCGAAAGCTGACGCCCCCGCCTCGATGAGGTCCGGGTTTTCGAGTGCGCCGGTGTTTATCGACACTTTGTCCGCCCCGGCCCGCAGGGTCTCTTTGATGTCCTCGCGGGTCCGGATGCCGCCGCCGACGGTTAGCGGGATGAACACCTCGTCGGCAACTGCCCGGACCGTATCGAGCATCGTCTCCCGACCTTCCGCCGAGGCCGTGATGTCGAGGAAAACGAACTCGTCGGCACCGGCCTCGTTGTACCGCTTTGCCATCTCGACGGGGTCGCCCGTGTACTCCAGGTCCTCGAAGTTGACTCCCGTGTACACCGCCGGATTGCCGTCGTCGTCGACATCGACATCGATACAGGGGATGATGCGTTTTGTGAGTGTCATGCGAAGGGGGTCTCGTGCCCGAATCTTTCGGGTGACTCCACGTAGACCTTTCTATCACACACCTGGCAGCTGGAGCAGACAGATTCCCCGTTCCCGAACGTTTAATTGCGCGCCGTTTCGGGATATGTGTATGTCAACAAGCACGGTCCGTGGAACAGTCAAAGGGTTAGCACACCGGGCGAACCCTGCCTTTGCCGGCGGCGTCGTCGCCGTCGCTATCCTGGCACTGGGCTATGCTCATACGGTCGCATCGCTCGAACAGCACACATACGTCCACGTCATGGCGGGCGTTCTCTGGACGGGCATCGACATCTTCATGGGCGCGGTACTGGGGCCGGTTGTTGGCGGGCTCGACGACGAGGAGAGCGCGGCGATTTTCAGTCGACTTACGCCGAAGACCACGTTTCTGCTCCCGTCGCTTGCCTTTGTGACCATCGCGACGGGCATCACGCTCTCGACCAGACTTGGGCTGTTCGAACACGCCGAACCCTGGCTGGCGCTGTTTACCGCGGTCAATCTGATTCCGATCGTGCTGTTGCTGGGGTGGCGACTCGACGCCTGGGACGACCGGCGCTGGCAGACTCTCTTCGCTGTCGTAACCGTTGCCTCGCTGGCCTGGGTCGGGCTGACCATCGGCGAGTTCGAGATGACCAACCACGCTATCGCTGTCGCTCTCGGGTTGGTGACAATTCTCTCGGTCCAGGGCTTTGGCTTCTTGTTGCCCGGTGAGTTGCGGATGTACCGGGAGATGACCTCCGCGAACCCGGACCCCGGTATCATCAGCAGTATCGGGAAACAGAACGCCATGCTCGGCGGCGTCCAGGGCGTCGTCCAGTTGTTGCTCGTCGCCGTGATGGTCTCGATCCGCTACGGCGGCTTCTAGCTTGTGTCCGTTGCTGGCCTTGCTCGGAGGGCAGCGTGAGAGTGCGATCGTTTCGGTGTTGCCGACCGAAATAAACGGCAGGCCACCGTCCGTGGAGGGTTCGGACAGACGCGGTCGTCTCAGGTGTGCTCAGTTGACCACAGATGTACGACGACGCCGCCGGACCCGCCGAAGACAAGCGGGTAGGCGATGCCAGCCAAGAGCACGGCCTCCGTGGGGTCGAGCGCGACGAAGGCGAACTCAGCACTGCCCGCGAGCGTCGCCAGCACGACCACTACAGCCGGGGCGTAGCCGAGCACCAGGGCGGCCCCCTGGACTGCTGCCTTCTGGCGGGACACGTCCGACTCAACCACGCGACGGGCCGACCAGCAGAGCACGACCGGTGGGAGGAGGTAGTAAGCCACCAGCGGGACCACCCCGACGCCAGCGACACCCATCACGACCCCGTCGGTGACCCCGGCGTGTGCGCTCAGGAAGTCCCCGAGCGTTCCGAGAAACAGCGTCTCTAGACCGACGCCGGGCACGGTCACGTGTGCCGTCGAGACCACGTGAACTCCCAGAAAGAGCACGACTCCCGCGTAGGTGCCGAGAGCGGCGACGAAACCGTATCCCGCCGCTCGTAGCGGGACCGCTCGTCTGCGCTCTGCGTGCGAGCGGTCGCCTCTCTCGTGTGGCTGCATATCCACCGTTCAGGAATCACCGCTGATAAACGCTCGGAGCCGCCGCCTCGCCGAACAGTCGGTTCCGGCTACCGGTGTGCTTTGATCTCCTCGGCGATGTCGGACATTTCGTCGTCCGAGAGGTCCTCCAAGTCGAACAGCCGGTGAATCGACTTGGGGCCGTCCGCGGCGGTCTGTGGGACGATGTGGAGGTGGACGTGCGGAACCTCCTGACCGGCGTCCTCGCCGTTGTTAATCGCGAGTGTTGTCGCCGTGGCGTCTGTTGCTGCCTCGACAGCATCGGCAATCTCGCCCGCCGTCGAGAACACGTCACCAACCAGTTCGGGCGGCATGTCGTTCAGCCGCTCGTAGGGCTCTTTCGGGACCACGAGCGTGTGCCCGGGCGCGAGCGGGTTCGCGTCCAGAAGCGCGTAGGTTGTCTCGTCCTCGTAGACCTTGTAACTCGGTATTTCGCCCTCGATTATCTGTTCGAAGATGGTCTTCTCGCCCATACCTGTGTGGTCGCTCCCCTCCGCAATGAAGATTTTCCTGGATCCGCCACACCGCCAGTCGGCGGCAAGTATTATTAAAATATACACTAGATGTTACCAATATATACCATAAGAAACCCCGATTGGATCAGTTGGATTAATAAGACTGGCTCCGTAGGTCGACATAATGAGCGACCGAGCTATGAACACGACGACACTCCGTCTCTCAGTTCCCGACATGGACTGTGCGTCGTGTGCCGGGACTGTCGAGGCCGCGGTAAGCGACTGCGAAGGCGTTACGGCGGTCCAGCCGGCGGCGGCAACCGGGCGCGTCACCGTCGAATACGATGACAAGCAAATCGGCAAGGACGCAATCGTCGCGGCCATCGAGAGCGCGGGCTATGAGGTGGCCGATGCCTCGGGGACAGATGCAGAGCGTGGATTCGGCGATATCTGGCTGAGTACTCGCGCGCTCAAGACCTGGGCCAGCGGACTGTTCCTGTTCGCAGGCCTTGTCGCAGTTATCGTTCCTGCACTCGATATCGAGGTGGTAAGCGTACTCGGAACGCCACACCGAATCGAGGACCTGCTCTTTCTGGCGGGGGCAGCCGTCGGCGGCGAGGTCATCCTCCGGAACGGCGCGGTTTCGGTCCGGAACCGCCAGCTCGATATCGACTTTCTGATGAGCGTCGCGATTCTCGGTGCCGTGACGGCGAGTCTCGGATTTGGTGAGGCGCTGTACTTCGAGGCCGCGACGCTTGCGTTCCTGTTCAACATCGCCGAACTGCTCGAAGCGTACTCGATGGACCGCGCGCGAAACTCCCTGCGAGAGCTGATGGACCTCTCGCCCGACGAGGCACGCCTCCGTCGTGATGGTCAAGAGATGACGGTGCCAGCCGCCGAGGTCGAAGTTGGAGAGACAGTCATCGTCAAGCCGGGGGAGAAAATCCCCGTCGACGGCGAGGTGCTCGACGGCGAGAGCGCAGTCGACCAGTCACCGGTCACCGGCGAGAGTGTCCCGGTCGATAAGACGGCTGGCGACGAGGTGTACGCGGGTACCCTCGTCGAGGGCGGCTATCTCGAAATCGAGACGACGGCAGGGGCCGGCGAACACACCCTCGCACGCATCGTCGACCTCGTCGAGGACGCGGGAACGGGAACGACCGACCGCGAGCAGTTCGTCGACCGATTTGCGGACTATTACACCCCGGCCGTGGTGGGGCTGGCAGTGCTGGCGGTGGTCGGCGGACCCCTGGTCGCAGGGGGTGTCCAGACTTGGTTTGTCCGCGGGCTGACACTGCTCGTGTTGGCCTGTCCGTGTGCCTTCGTCATCAGCACGCCCGTCTCGGTCGTCTCTGGTATCACGAGCGCCGCACGCAACGGCGTCCTCATCAAGGGCGGCTCACATCTCGAAGCGATGGGCGAGGTCGAGACGGTCGCGCTCGACAAGACCGGCACACTCACGAAAGGCGAACTGACCGTTACGGACGTGATTCCGCTCAACGACAACACAGAAGCCGACGTACTCCGGTGTGCTCACGGCCTCGAACGTCGGAGCGAACACCCAATCGGCGACGCAATCGTCGACTACGCCGACGGGCGAGACGTGGACGAGGCCACAGTCGAGGATTTCGAGGCGCTGACCGGCAAGGGCGTCCGGGCGACTGTCGGCGGTCGGGACCACTACGCGGGCAAGCCGTCGCTGTTCGAGGGGCTCGGATTCGACCTCTCGCACGTGCACGCGGCGACCGACGGCGGTGTGGTTACCACCCGCTCACAGGAACTGTGCGAGCGCAACGACTGTCTCGACCTGCTCGCAGAGACGGTTCCCGACCTCCAGGCCGAGGGCAAGACGGTCGTCCTCGTCGGCAACGACGACGAGCTGGAAGGTGTCATCGCGGTGGCCGACGAACTGCGAGCCGGCGCGGCCGAGACCGTCGCCCGGCTCCACGACCTCGGCGTCGAGCGGGTCGTCATGCTGACCGGCGACAACGAACGCACCGCGCGGGCAATCGGCGAGCAGGTCGGTGTCGACGAGGTTCGCGCCGAGTTGCTGCCCGAGGACAAGGTTGCCGCAGTCAGAGAGTTCGAGGACGGCGGTGTCGCGATGGTCGGCGACGGGATCAACGACGCCCCCGCCCTCGCGACCGCGACCGTCGGCGTGGCGATGGGAGCCGCCGGCACCGACACCGCCTTAGAGACGGCGGACATCGCGCTGATGAGCGACGACATCGCGAATCTGGGCTACCTGCGCTCGCTCTCGGGACAGGCAAACAGCGTCATCCGACAGAACATCTGGGCGAGCCTCGGAGTGAAGGCGCTACTCGTCGTGTTAGTCCCCTTCGGATACGTCCCCATCTGGGTCGCCGTGCTGGTCGGCGACGCTGGAATGACTGTCGGTGTTACAGGCAACGCGATGCGCCTCTCTCGAATTACGCCGTGAGCCGGGAGGGCCATACAGCGTATCACAGTGCGATTCTTGGCCGGGAGACAGTGATAGAATTACCCAGTTGCGCTGTGCAGTCAGCAAAGCAATTGATACGGTCGTTCGTGATTCTTTTCGGGACCGGGTCGACATATCGATAGTTTCAGGGACTGAAGCAGCCGAATAGTGACGGCGTGGCGGTAAAAAGTCACGAACGACCGTATGAGTTTCTTACAGAGAGACTTCGGTGAACCATTTATTTTATTGTCGAATCAACCACCGAAGTGTCTGTGATAATAACATTGGCAATTGTGGTTCTCGTCGTGGTGGTTATTCTGCCGATACTACTATTCGGGGGCACGCACCTCTACAGAGCGTTCCGTCTCAGACAGAACGACCCGGATGATATCCAGACCGTCAGAACAGCCAGCGACGGTCTCGTCGAGTTCACCGGAACGGCGGCGGAGCTCAACGGGACTGTAACAGGAAAATACTCTGAACAGGAGTGTCTGGCGTATGCGTGGGAGCATCATGATAGAGACGCGGGCAGCACCGGTGATAACCGGGAGTCCAATTACCATATGGAAGACAGAGGGACCGAAGGCGAACCGTTTCACGTCCGCGATGAGACCGGAACGGTAGGGGTCGACCCCACAGGAGCCAACATCTACGCCACGGAAGATGAAGATGAGTGGAAAAACCGGGAGCGAATACACAAGGAACGGCGAATCGAGGCCGACGATCGACTCCACATTTATGGTCACAAACAGACTCTCGTCGAGCGACAGGAGGGTCTCGAAACCGAGTCCACCTACGTCGGGAGCAACACACACGGAATGGGTAAACTCGGGAAGATACGAACTCGCCCACACATCACCGTCGGACATTTACTGGGGATCAGTTCTGACCTACACATCACCGTCGGGGGCGAGTCAGACGCCATCAAGCGGTTTGGTGTCATTGGCGGGTTTTTCACCGCTCTCGGTCTGATTCAGTTCGTCGCCGCGGGATTGGTTATCTTTGCGTCTCTCTGACAGGTAGGTGCGGTGGGTGTCGCCACTTGTCCCGTCTGCTCACGACGCAACGATGCGTCGTCTATCAGCCCTCGTGCCATACCCACAGCTTCGAACTTCTCGTAACCGTCGGATCAACCCGAACTGAGCGCCGGGACGGTCCACTGGTATCTCGCCTGTGGGTCCGTTCCCGCGGTAGTAGCCGGAATCAGTCCAGATTCGGTCGGAAACGCAATCGAAGAGTATAATTCAAACGTTTAGCACGAATTGTCGGGCATCTGTACCGAGTAATTGTACTCGATCAAGAGAACAGGCAAACGGCGCTACGACGCCGGGTACGACGCGACTACAGCTCGTGAACGGTCACGTCAAGGTCGCCGTCCTCGGCGGTCACAGTCACCATCGTCGGCCGGTCGGCCGGGTTCGCGCCAGTCACACTGCCGGGGTTCAGGATGCGGACCCCGTCGTAGACGGTATCGGTCAGTTCGTGGGTGTGGCCGGCGACACCCACCGCGTCGTCCGTCGTCGCATGCTCGGCGACGGCGTCGGCGACACGTTGCTCCCAGCCACCCCGTGAGCCGGTGCCGTGTGTGACGACGAACTCGACGCCACCGACTTCGACGGTCGCCACGGTCGGTAGCCCAATCTGTGGGTCCATGTTGCCGTGGACGGCCGTCAGCGCCGGCGCGAGGTCCTGGGCATCTGCGAGCGCTCCTTTCGAATCGAAATCACCCGTGTGGATGACGTGGTCGACGCTCCGGATGGTCTCGAGGAACGAGTTGGGGATGTGTGGCTCCCGCGAGGGAATGTGGGAGTCACCCAAGAGTGCAAGCTCCATGTTCGCCGTTCCGTCGGCGGTCGACAAGAAGGTGGCGTCCGCCGTCAGTTCGAGTCGCTCACGATTTTGACCACGTCGCCCTCCGTGAGTTCGTGGTCGTCGCTGATGCGTCTCCCCTCACAGGCGTCGACAGCGTGGATGTAGCCGTCGCCGATGTCGGAGTGGACGGCGTAGGCAAGGTCGACAGGTGTCGAGCCGCTCGGCAGAAGGTGTGCGTCGGGGAGCATCCGACCCTGGGCGTCGGTCCAGTGGGTGTCATCCTCGACGGGGTAGGCGGTGATGTGGTCGAGCACGTCGTAGACGACGGTGTCGAGTGCCTGCTGGACGCCAGTTCCGCCGTACTCGGCCATCACCTCCCGTATCTGTTCGAGCCCCTCGCGTTGCTGGCCGCTCACGTCTCCGACGATATCGAAATCGTCGTCGCCGGGGTTGTAGTCGATGACACCGGCGTCGGCGGCCCGCCTGAGCGCGAGTTCACCGTCGGCCGTCGCGGGCACCACTAGCTCTGCGGCCTCGCGGAGCCGTTCGATGTTCTCCTCGGGCGCGATGTCTGCCTTGTTGGCGACGACAATCTGTGGCTTGGTCTCGGCGCGGATATCGGCCGCCAGCTGGGTCTGGTGGTCGTCGGTCCACTCGCGGGGGTCCTCAGGATAATCGAGGTCTCGAAGAACGCGCGCAACGTCGGTTTCGGTCGCGCCGACGCCGGTCAGCATCTCCGCGAGCGCGTCGTCGATGTCAAAATCGGGGGAGCGAGACTGGCGTTCGATTGATTCCCAGTTGCGCGAGACGATGGCCCCGAGCCACTGGTCCATCTCGGTCTCGATGAAATCCACGTCCTCGACGGGGTCGTGCTCGCCGACCTCGATTGGCTCGCCCTCGGCGTTTGTCGCGCCTGCGGCGTCGACGACGTGGATGATGGCGTCGGCGTCGGTCAACTGGTCGAGAAACTGGTTGCCGAGCCCGCGCCCCTCGTGTGCCCCGGGAACGAGTCCAGCCACGTCGAAGAGATCGACCGGAACGTATCGTATCCCGTCCTGGCAGTTGTCGCTGTCACACCGGCTATCGCGGTCCTGACAGGGACAGACCGTCCGGGCGTAGCTCACCCCGCGGTTGGCGTCGATTGTGGTAAAAGGATAGTTCCCGACCTCGACGTCGGCCATCGTGGCCGCCGTGTAGAACGTCGACTTTCCGGCGTTTGGTTTCCCCGCGAGCGCAAGCGAGAGCATAACCCCGTCTACTCTGGGGAGAAGAAATTCACTTTCGGTTCAGAGCCGTCTTAGGGCCCGTCGACTTCTGGGGAGTCGCCGCCGTCGGTCCGAGGACCATCCTCGGGGAGTGGACCCGCCTCGTCGTGGTCCAGCTCGGCGTCTTCAGACTCCCCGTTCACGTCGGAGTCCTCAGCATCGGTCTCGTCTTCGGAGTCGATAACGGCGTCGTCGACCACCGGCTCGGAGACGATTGTCATCTCCTCGCGGGCGCGGATTGCCCCCTCGACCTCGGCGTCGCGGTGAATTTCGACGTAGCCGCCGGAGATGTCGCCGCGCACGTGCGTATCAGGGCCGACACGAATCGTCCCACTCCGGGTAGTGACGTTGCCGGTTACCTCCGTTCCTGCGCCGACCGTGATACCCTCTTTGGCGCGCAGACTGCCGAAAATCTCGTTGTCTCGGCCGACGACCAGCGACTGCGCGCGGATGTTGCCGTGGAGACGACAGTCGTCGCCGATACGCCCGGGCGTCGAGACACGCCAAGCGTCGTCGCTGACGTGACTCCCTCGTGGAACGACGACGGGCTCGTGTGTCCGTTCGTCCTCGACGACAGCGCTCAACAGCTTCTCGGCCTTCTCCTGCTCGCCGACACGGAGTAGCTGCGAGAGGTAGACGAAGAGGAAGACAATTGTCGGCATCGGATTGCGGATGACAATCCAGCCGTTGGCGTCGAAGCCGTCCTCGATGTCCACATCGTCACCGATGTCGAGGTTGCCGGCGACGCGTAGCTCGCCGCCGATGTGGACGCGCTCGCCGAGGTAGGCGTCCTCGCCGACGAGAACGTTATCGGCAACGTCACACCACATATCGAGACGGCAATCTCCCTCGGCCTCGATATGGCCGCCGAAGCTGACACGTTCACCAGCGATGACGTTGCCCCCGCGAACGCCGAACTCGATGGTGCTCTGGCCCCCGGCAATCACATCGCCGTCGGTTACGAGGTCGTGTTCCTGGACGTGAGTCTCGTCGGGAACGACGAGTTCGTCCAGCGGGTCGGAGCGAAGCGACGGCACAGTTCTAGACGCGCGTTCCGCAATATTAAAGCCCAATGCCGCGTCAGACGGTCGTCTGACGACTAGGGGAACGTCCAGGAAGGTCGGCACCTCAGAATGTCGTAGAAGTAGAAATACCAGAACGCACAAGACAAAAATGGCGCACTATGCTATCAGAGAAAGCCAACTCACGATTCGATATGTGTGCCGTTTTTCTCCGTTTCAGTCCATTTCGGTCGATAAATCGAAACACGTCGAGACGTACTCGGAGAGTGTGTAAAATATAATATATATTCAGTCGAAGTTATATGAGAGGCGATAGTAAAGGACGTATGGCAACGTCAAACTCGAATCCGCTTGTACAGTGGTATGAAACCCGTGTCGGAACGTCCTCGACAGCAGACGAGGCACTCGGCTACTGGGTATTCGTTCTGGGCGTCATCACTGGTGTCGTCGGGATTGGGCTAATTCTGGTCAGTGGGGTAGAGTCAACCGAACGGGGCGCGGGCGCGATGCTCGCGGCGATTGCGTTGTTGCTGTTGCTCATCGGGCCGGTAATCAGGCTCCCCTTACGACGGGCCGCAACGCTGTTGTCGTATCTCGGCGCTGTGTTCTGTCTGCTCGCAGTCTCGTGGTTCTTTGTCGCCTATCCCGACGGTTTCGGCACGCAGTTCGACGGCCAGGAAGTCGAGATAATCGGCCTCTACGGGCTGGGTGTGCTGGCAATCGCCGCCGGCGGCATCTTCACCCCGCTGATGGTGAGTCCGCGCGAAGAACAGGAGGCCGCCGAGGCCCGGGCCGCAGAGGCCGAACGCGAGCGCGACGCCGCAATCGAAGAGGCAAAACAGCAGGCCACCGAGGCAGCCGAGGAGCGACGCGAGCGTGAAGCCCTCGAAGCAGAACTCCAACGCATTGAGGACAGCCAGTCACAGTTCGAGCTGTTCACCGACAAGGGCGGCAAACACCGCTGGCGGCTCCGCCACCGCAACCGCAACGTCATCGCCGACAGCGCACAGGGGTACGCCTCCCGTCAGAAGGCACAGCAGGGCCTGAGCGCTGTCAAACGTGACGTCGTCGGCGCTGGCGTCGTCGACCTCGATAAGATAGAGGACGTAGAGGTCACCGAGCCAGACGAGGGTGTCGAAGCGGACGCCCCCGAGTTCGTCGAGACCGCCGAGAGCAAGGCAACCTTCGAGACCTACGAGGACAACGAGGGCAAACATCGCTGGCGACTTCTCCACGACAACGGAAACATCATCGCGGCCAGCGGCGAGGGGTACACCGCCCCGGGAAGCCGAGACGACGCAGTCGAGCGCGTTCGACAGTACGTCCAGTCTGCGGACTATCTCAAGCTCGACCCATCGGCGTTCGAACTCTACCGCGACAGCGCCGGCCAGTACCGCTGGCGGCTGCTCCACAAGAACGGCAACATCCTGGCCGACAGCGGCCAGGGGTACGCTTCCCGCCAGAAGGCCCGCCAGGGCATCGACAGCGTCCAGTCCAACGTCGGCGACGACAGCAAAGCCGAGTTCGAGACCTACGAGGACAACGGGGGCGACTACCGCTGGCGGCTCGTCCACAACAACGGCAACATCATCGCAGACGGCGGCGAAGGGTACGCCAGCAAGAGCGGCGCGGAAGACGCGGTGGTTCGCGTCCGTGAGTACGCGCCCGAGTCACACGTTCTCGACGTCGGCAGCGCCGCCTTCGAGGTCTACGAGGATGCGGCCGGCGAGTGGCGCTGGCAGCTCCGTCACCGCAACGGCAATCTGATGGCAAACAGCGGCGAGGGGTACGCCTCCCGCACCGGTGCCGAGGACGGCATCCACAGCGTCAAACACAACGGCCCGAACGCCGACGTAGAGTAACACCCGGTAGGAGTGAAACGCCTTTGTCGCCGGCCCACCACATTTGGGGTATGGGATACAGCTGTCCGGTCTGTGACGACCCACAGGCCGACGCGCGCCACCTCGCGAATCACCTGGCTTTCACCGCCCTCGTCCGTGGCGGCGACCACGAGGCGTGGCTCGACGAGCACGTCCCCGACTGGGAGTCGATGGGCGAGGAGGATCTCGCGCCGGAGGTCACAGAACACGCCGACGAAACCGAGTATCCGCAGGTGTTCGAAGACACAGCGGAGTCTCACGACCACCAACACAAGGGTCAGGCTGAGTCGGACATCCCCGATGACGTGCCTGTGGCCGACCTGCCTGACCAGGGCGACCTCTCGGCGGAGGCAGCAGATGCCGTCGAGCGTGCCCGGGAGCTGACCAGACAGCGCCACGAGGACGACGAGGGAAAGGAAAGCCAGTAGTGACCGGCAACAAACCATCGGGCATGGAGACAGACGGGCTGTTCGCCCCGGAGACGGCAGCCGAGGCAAACGCACAGTTCGAGACCCTCGCCCCGGCAGCGAGCGAGGTCGTCCGTGCCGTCGCCAAGGAGATGGGATTCGACACCGGCGAGTACGACGACCGCGTCACCGGCGAGGTCATCGAGACGGCACGCGAGGCGCTGTACGCCTCTCTGCTCGAAGTCCGAATCGGTGACCGTGAGGAGTACTACGAGTGGTGTGACGACCACGAGTGCGAGCCGGTCGAGGTTGGGAGTCAAAACGTCGACCGCGTCGTGTGGCACGCCGCACCCTTCGCAGAGACTGCCGTCGCGGCAACTTTTCAGGAGGAGCGAGAGGCCGCAGTCGCCACACTCAGGCGGCAAGCCTTTGGTCGCCTCTACGCCGACATGCTGGAGGGACAGCGTGACTGACGAGTCTACGAACGAAGACGACTGGGAGGTGCTCGACTCTGTTGTGGAGTACGAGACCGGCTGGTACCAGGGCGGGTACGACCTGCTCGAACAGCCAGACGGCACCCAGAAAAAATACTACTGGGCCGAGATTCAGCCGGCGGTCGTCATCGTTGCCGTCGCCGACGACGAACTGGTCGTCGTCGAGCAGTTCAGACCCGCCATCGGCGAGCACTGCCTCGAACTGCCGGCTGGACTCGTCGAAGACGGCGAGTCATACACGACCGCTGGTGCACGCGAGCTCCGCGAGGAGACGGGGTTCGACCCCGCGGGCGTCTCGCTGCTCGAAGAGTTCTGGGTCGCGACCGGCGTGTTGCGCCACCGCCGCGGCATCGTCTTCGCCGAGGGACTCGAACCCGGTGTCCCCGAGCGCGACACCAACGAGTTTCTCTCTGTCGGGACTGTCCCAGTTTCGGAGGCGCTCGAACGTGCCCGGGCCGAGCCGGCGAACGACGCCACTATCGAGGGGATTCTACTCGCAGAGCACGAGGGGCTGCTCTGAGCGTTACAGAAGCTGTGCTCCCTCTCCGATTTCACTCTGGAACGCCCGAGCTTCGACGCCGCGGTCGTCGAAGGCCTCGACCATTGCGGCAGCCACGCGGCGCTTGAAGCCGTCGGAACAGACCGCGAGCACCCCCGGCCCGGCACCGCTTATCGTCACGCCCGTCGCGCCAGCATCGAGTGCCTGGTCGTGGACATGCTCGTAGCCGTCGATGAGTTTCGCTCTGGCCGGTGTGACCAGGTTATCGCACATGCCCTGGCCGACAAGGTAGGGGTCGTCCCGTTCCATTCCCGCGGTCAGTGTGGCGGCGTTGCCGACGGTCTCGACCATCTCCGTGAGGCGAGCGCCATCTGGCACAACCGCCCGGGCGTCGCCCGTCGAAACCACGATATCCGGCAGACAGACGACCAGCTCTAGGTCGGCCGGGACGTGCGTTACGCCCTCTGGCGTGGCGATGGTGAACCCGCCGAGCAGCGCTGGCGCGACGTTGTCCTCGTGGGCTTCGCCGGCGACGACCGCCTCGCCTTCGGCGGCAATCGGCACGAGTTCTTCCCGCGAGTATCCGCGGTCGTACAGCTCGTTCAACGCGAGCGCCGCCGCCGCCGCGCTGGCCGCCGACGAGCCGAGTCCCGACGCCGGCCGGACCCCCTTGTCGATACGGATGCGAGCCGGCGCATCAAGGGCGTCGACGACCGCGCCGACCGTGTTCTGTGCGGGGTCTTCTGGGATGTACTGGCTCCCGGCCCCGGTGACAGACAGCGTTGTCCGAGGGGCTTTCTCGACGCGGAGTACGTCTGCCGGCCCCGAGAGCGCCACCCCAAAGACATCGTAGCCGCTCCCGAGATTTGCGCTCGTCGCCGGTGCCCGGACGGTAAGCATACCCGTCCTTTCACCGGTGCCATAAAAAACCTGACGAGAGAGTACACCTGTCGACGACAGGTCCCCGTCCGTGGGTGGTCCGCGAGCAAGTGTTTTTCCTCCGGAATCCGTAGAATAGGCAGGTGATTTTCTCGATGGACGACCGCGTTCGGCGGACGACGCGTCGGGCGGCACTGCTCGGGTTTGTCGGCGCGCTCGGGACAGTCGCCGGCTGTCTGGGCGACGATGGAGCATCGACCCCTTCGGGCGGAACGCCGACCGGAGAGACACCGACCAGCGGTGGGAGCGACACGCCGAACGCGACGGCCACCCACGAGTTCGCTGTCGAGACTGTGACCGAAGCAGTCGACGCCCCTTGGGGTATGTCCTTTCTCCCCCGCGAGAGCCAGCTACTCGTGACCGAGCGCGGGGGGCGTCTCTCGCTTATCGACCACGAGACAGGCGAGCTGACGCCAGTCGATGGAGCGCCCGCAGTGTTCGCCGGCGGCCAGGGTGGGCTGCTCGACGTGACACTTCATCCAGACTTTCCCGACCCATCCTGGGTATATCTCACATACAGCGTGGCTAACGACCAGAGCGAGACCGCGACAGCGCTCGGGCGGGGACGGTTACGGGTCGATTCGGCATCGCTCGAAGATTTCGAGCGGCTCCACGTCGCGGAGCCGTACGTCGACTCGGCTGGTCACTTCGGCTCGCGGACCGTCTTCGGACAGAGCGGACGGCTCTACATGACCACAGGGGACCGCCAGTTCAAGAACTTCGGGGTCGACCACGTTTCCCAGGACCGGACGAACGAACTCGGGGCAGTCCTCCGGCTGAGGCCCGACGGCTCGATACCCGAGGACAATCCCTTCGTCGGGGACGAGGCCGCGGTCGACTCGCTGTACAGCTACGGCCACCGGAATCCGCAGGGACTCATGCGCCACCCCGAGACCGGTGACATCTGGGAGACCGAACACGGCGAGCGAGACGGCGACGAAATCAACCGCCTCCAGGCCGGCGGCAACTACGGCTGGCCGGTGGCGAGTACTGCCTGTAACTACGGCACTGACGACCCCGTCGGCGACGACCACTTCGAGCGGGACGACGTCGTTGCGCCGGTCTACTACTGGGAGTGTGGAACTGGTGGGTTCCCGCCCGCCGGCGGGACCTTCTACGACGGCGACGCCTTCCCGAACTGGCAGGGTGACCTGTTCGTCGGTAACCTCGCCGGCGCGTATCTCGGGCGACTGGTCGTCACCGACCCCGGCGGCGACCCGAGCGTGACCGAAGCCGACCCACTGCTTGACGGACGGGACTGGCGTATCCGGGATGTTACAGTAGCTCCTGACACCGGCCATCTCTACGTCGCTGTCGACGCCGACGGCGGTCCAATCGTGCGGCTCGTGCCGGCTTGACCCCAAGGCCACAGACGTTCTTAAGCGAGTGCGTCGAGCGTCGCCTGTAGTTGGTCGACGAGAAAGAGGCGGACAAGCAACACGAACAACAAAAAGACAACGGCGTAGACGACGGCTGCTTCTCGGCGGCGCTCAAAAAAGCCCCGCACGGTCATCTCCCGTCCCGCGTAGACCACGTAGTCGGCGACGGCAAACGCCGAGATGGAGCCGACCAGCCACATCGAGGCCTGTGTCGCCGGGGTGTGCGGAACGAGCATCGCCACCATCGCCACGAACTGGAGGTTGGTCACGGCTTTGCCGAGACGGCTCGCCCTGATGTCTTCCGGCTCCATCGCCAACAGCGGCGTCGACAGTCCTAACAGGAGAATGAACCCGTCCCTGGCGAAAAAGAGAGCGAGGTACTCGAAGCCGAGGTCAGTCCGGGGGAACAACACGGCAACGAGCAACAGCGCGACAAGCTTGTCGAAGGCCGGGTCGAGGACAGCACCGAGTTCGGTCGCCTGGTCGAGTCGGCGGGCGAGCCAGCCGTCGAGGCCGTCTGTCGCGACGATGAGAGCGAAGACCGGATACTGCCAGAGCGTATCGAGGACGGCGACGAGAACGAGAAATAGCGGCAGCCGGGCGACGGTCACCAGATTCGGGACCGTCCAGATTTCGTCTGCCCGCTCGCGCCAGTCGATGTCCATGGCGTGTCGTGCCGCTGGTAGCGTAATGTATTTCCCGATTTCTCCGCTCAGCGACAGCTCCAGCGGGACAGCGTTGTGTCGCGGTCGCCGCTGGGCTTTTTATTACGGCATGTGAATGTACCACTATGACAGAGCCAGAGCCCGTAACGATGACAGACGAGGAGTGTGACGCGCTACTCGCCCGGAGAGCCAGCGGCGTCCTCTCGCTGACGACCGCCGCCGACGAGCCGCCCCACTCGATTCCGGTTTCGTTCGGCTACGACAGCATGACCTCCACGTTTTACTTCCGGCTTGCGGACGCAGACAGCCAGAAGGGAGAGCTTGCCGGCCGTCCCGCCTCGCTTGTCACCTACGACCGGGAGGAAAAATACCAGAGTGTCGTCGCCAGCGGCACCCTGGAGCCAACCGACGAAGAAAGCGGGACGGAGGCGCTGGCGGGATTCGAGCGTGTCACCATCCCCTACGTGGACATCCACGGCGAGCCACCGGCCGACGTGGAGTTCGAGTTCTATCGGCTCGTCGCCGACCGGCTTACCGGTCGCAAAGAGACGACGACAGAGCTGTGACCGTTCCCGGAGCGCGGGACCAACCCTGGCCTTCATACGCCAGTCCTGAGAACATCCACGTATGACCACTCGCGTACTCGTCCCCTACGACACGTCCGAACAGGCAAGCTACGCGCTCGAACACGCACTCGGTGAGTTCGATGACGCCGAAATCGTCCTCGAACACGTTATCGAGCCCTTTACTAACTACACCGGTGCCGGCGGCTACGACACCACGCGGTACAAACAGGAACTGGAGAACGCAGAGGAGATGCTGGAGACGGTCTGTGACCGCTACGATGACGACCGCATCGAGACGCTGGTCCACTACGGCCGTCCGGTACACAAGGTTCTTCAGACAATCGACGAAGAGGACATCGACACGGTCGTCATCGGAAGCCACGGCCGGGACGGGGCAACTCGACTGTTGCTCGGCAGTGTCGCCGAAACCGTCGCTCGTCGCTCACCGGTTCCGGTGACGGTCGTCAGACAGCCCGCCGACTCCTACGAGACGCCCGAGCGCATTCTCGTCCCCTTCGAGGGTTCAGAGACATCGGAACACGCGCTGCAGTACGCGCTGGACCACTTCGAGGACGCAACTGTCACGGCGCTGTACGTCGCCGTCCCTGCCAAGGGTGATATCGGCACTGTCGAGGACGCCTTCGACGCCCTCGAAAACTGGGACGACGAACGGACCGCTCACGTCGAGTCGATACTCTCGGCCGCCGAAACTGTCGCCGCAGACAACGACCGGACAGTTGAGACCCGGAGCGTCGACGGTACGCCCGAAGATGCTCTCGTCGAGTTCGCAGAGCAAGAGAACGTCGACCGAGTCGTGCTCGGCTCGACGGGTCGTGACGGCCTCAGTCGTCTGCTTCTCGGAAGTGTCGCCGAAACCGTCGTCCGCCGCTCGCCCGTCTCCGTCACGGTCGTGAAGTGAGCTACGTGTGCGTCGACCCGCCGTCGACGACGAGTGACTCACCGTTGACGTACCCGCTCTGGTCGCTCGCCAGATACAGCGCCGCGTCGGCGATATCTTCGGGCTGTCCGAACTCGCGCATCGGGACCGTCTGGAGGAACGCCTCCTCGCTCTCGCCGCCGATTATCGGCACGTCTTCGGTGACCATCGACGTCTCGATGATACCCGGATGGATTGCATTGACACGGACGCCCTCGGGGCCGTATTTATCGGCTAGCGAGTAGGTCATCAGCCTGACTGCACCCTTCGAGGTACAGTACGAGACGAAGTCGCCCGACCCTTCGAGGCCTGCCACGCTGGAGAGGTTGATGACCCGCCCGCCCTCATCGAGAAGCTGGTCGATAAGCGCCTGCGTGAGGAAGTAGACGGCCTTGACGTTGACGGCCATCAGCTGGTCGAATTCCTCCTCGGTCACCTCAGAGAACTCCTCGCCACGGAAGATGCCCGCATTGTTGACAAGCACGTCTGCACCGCCCATCTCCGCCGCCGTCGTCGCCACCGTCTGGCGGTCGTCTTGTTCTGTCACGTCACAGTCGACGAACCTCGCGTCTGAATCCGTCTCCTGGGTGATTCGTTCGTGTGTCGGCGTACCGCCTGTGCGTGGCTCTGTCCGGAGGTCGGCAACCACGATGTCGGCTCCGGCGTCGGCAAGCGATAGACAGATTTCCCGTCCGATACCACTCGAGCCGCCGGTTACGACCGCTACCTCTCCGCTCAGGTCTGGTTGGCTCATACGTTACAGTACGTGCGGAGTCGACAAAAGCGACGCTCACGTTACCAGCGTCTGAGAATAACAGCCCAAAACGTCGACCAGCAGCACCGACGCGGCACCGTCAGCAGCTTCGCAGCGTTCGCGTTTTGCAGGGTCGCGGGACTTGTTTGGCGACGTTCCCGGTGTTCTGACGGTAGAACCGTCAGAGTACGAGACACGCGCTGTGTGAGTGTCTCGATGTTCTGGCGGCGAAGCCGCCGGCGTCAAGACGCTCTCTACGAGAGCTTCTCTATGTTCTCGACGACCGCCTCGGCGAACTCGGAGGTGGCGAGCTTCTCGCCGCCCTCGATCTGGCGTTCGAGGTCGTAGGTGACCTGCTTCGAGGAGATGGTCTCCTCGACGGCGTCTTTGACGAGCTGGGCGGCGTCGCCCCAGCCCATGTAATCGAACATCAGGACACCCGAGAGAATCATCGCGGTCGGGTTGACCTTGTCCTGGCCGGCGTACTTGGGCGCGGAGCCGTGGACCGGCTCGGCGAGACAGCGGGCGTCACCGAAGTTGGCACCCGGCGCGATGCCGAGGCCACCTATCTGTGCGCCACAGGCGTCGGAGATGTAGTCACCGTTGAGGTTCATCGTCGCCAGCACGTCGTACTCGTCGGTCCGGGTCAGAACCTGCTGGAGCATGTTGTCGGCGATACGGTCGTTGACGACGACTGCGTCGTCAGGCTGCTCGCCGTCGCGCTCCTCCCAGAGCGTGTCCTCGGTGATGACCTCGTCGCCGTACTCCTCTTGGGCAACCTCGTAGCCCCAGTCGCGGAACTGGCCCTCGGTGAACTTCATGATGTTCCCCTTGTGGACCAGCGTCACAGAGTCGCGGTCGTGTTCGAGCGCGTAGTCGATGGCGCGCCGGATGAGCCGCTTGGAGCCGAACTCAGTGATTGGTTTGACACCGATACCCACATCGCCGCTGTGGATGGTGTCGTCGAATCCCATGTCATCTTCGACGAACTCACGGACCTCCTCGACCTCGTCGGTTCCTGCTTCCCACTCGATGCCGGCGTAGACGTCCTCCGTATTCTCGCGGAAGGTGACCATGTCCATCTGCTTGGGCTCGGAGACGGGCGACGGGACACCGTCGAGGTGGTACGTCGGTCGGACGTTTGCGTAGAAGTCGAGCGTCTTGCGCAGCGCCACGTTCAGCGAGCGAAAGCCAGCGCCGACGGGCGTCGTCAGCGGTCCCTTGATAGCGACGCGGAACTCCTCGATGGCGTTGACGGTATCCTCGGGGAGGTTCTCGTCGTACATCTCGCGGGCGGTCTCGCCGGCGTAGATCCGCATCCAGGCGATGTCACGGCCGGTCGCATTGGCCGCGGCTTCGAGCACCTGCTGTGCGGCAGGACCGACGTCGGTTCCGATACCGTCACCGTGCAGGATTGGGATGATCGGCGTGTCGGGAACCTCGAACTCGTCGGCCTCCTCGTCGATTACCTCGATCGGTTCGCCCTCGTCGGGCACGTCGATTTTGTCGAACTCCATATGGAAGACGGTTCGCTACCCGCAGTAAAGTAACCCCCGTTTTCGCTCTGGCATGAGATATGTCCTCACGAACGAGGAGAAATGAGACGGGAACAGCGGCGTTAAGAGCCGGGGTTTCCAGGCACATCGTATGCACGTAGTCGTCCACGGCGGCGCGGGAAGCGACCCACGGGAACCGGAGCCACGACAGGAGACCCTCGACGAGGCTGCGGCCACGGGGAAATCGGCCACGACCCCGACAGACGCGGTTGTCGAGGCGACCCGGGTTCTCGAATCCGGGCCGCGGTTCAACGCCGGCGTCGGCGGGGCAGTCCAGAGCGATGGCCAGATTCGAACCGACGCTGGGCTGATGACTGGGGATGGGACGACAGGCGGTGCCTGTTCGATGCCGGGTGTCGAGCACGCTGTCGAAGTCGCCCGCGTCGTCGCCGAGGAGACGCCACACATCATGATTTCTGGCGAACACGCGCTCTCGGTTGCCGAAGCCTTCGACGTGGCGACCGACCGTGACCTCTGGACCGAGCGGAGCCAGACGCGGTGGGACGAACTCGACCCAGTCGAGAGCGACGACCCCCGAGATCACCTCTCGTGGCTCGAAGAGAAGTTCGGCGGCAGCGACACCGTCGGCGCAGTCGCGAGCGACGGCGAGCGCGTGGCGGCCGCGACGTCGACGGGCGGCCGGTGGTGTGCGATGGCCGGTCGGGTCGGTGACGTCCCACAGGTCGGTTCGGGGTTTTATGCCACCGAGAACGCCGCGGTTAGTACGACTGGTGCGGGCGAGGAAATCGCCAAATTCGGTCTCGCACGCCGCGTTGCCGACGCTATCGAGGGCGGGGAGACGCCGGCCGGGGCGACCGACCGCCTCATCCAAGAGTTCGACGAAACAACCGACGCGAGTGCGGGCATCATCGCCGTCGATACCGAGGGCCAGACCGGCGAGGCCTTCAACTCCAGTGCGATGCAGACCGCGACAGACCACACGTAGCGCGGGGCGGGAACGGTACGCCTATGGCCCCCTCAGCCAAAGGAGACGTATGAGCACCGACGTGGACCTCGACGGCGAGCAGTACGAGAAACACAGAGAGGCCGGCGAGATACTCCAGACGGTCCGCGAAGAGGCAGTCGAACGCATCGAGGTCGGCGCGAGTCACCTCGAATTGGTCGAACACGTCGAGTCGCGCATCCGGGAACTCGGCGCGGAGCCGGCCTTCCCGATGAACGTCTGTGTCGACGAGGAGGCAGCCCACGGCACGCCGAGCATCGACGACGACTCGACGTTTGGCGAGGAGATGATAAACATCGACATCGGCGTCCACGTCGACGGCTGGATTGCCGACGCCGCAATCACGGTCGACCTCTCGGGGAACGACGAACTTGTCGAGGCGTCGGCAGAAGCACTGGACGCGGCCATCGAGATGGTCGAGCCGGGCATCGACACGGGCGTTCTCGGCGACGTTATCGGCCGGACCATCGAGGGCTACGGCTACCAGCCGGTCGTCAACCTGACCGGCCACGGCCTCGGCCACTACGAACAGCACACCTCGCCGAACATCCCGAACAAGAAGATTCCTGAGGGAGTCGAGCTGGAGGTCGGCGACGTGGTCGCAATCGAGCCCTTCGCCACAGACGGCCGCGGGCGCGTCGGCGAGGGTAACGCTGAACAGATTTTTGCACTGGAGAACGATAGTTCGGTCCGGAACCGCAAGGCACGGGAGGCGCTCGACCAGATTACCGAGGAGTTCCAGACGCTCCCGTTCGCGACCCGCTGGCTCGATGTCGACCGCCCCGAGATGACGCTCCGACGGCTCAAACAGCGTGACATCGTTCACGGCTACCCGATACTCAAAGAGAAGAAAGGCAGTCTCGTCAGCCAGAAAGAGCACACGCTCATCGTCACCGACGACGGCTGTGAGGTCATTACGCGGTAGGCCGTTCTGACACGGTTGCCGCTTTCGTTTTCAGCAGCGTTCCTGTCGTTCCGGAGACAGCGTTACTCACAATCGTTATCAGAGTACAAGAACCATACTATGCTAATGGTGTTCGTCCAGAACGTGTTCCCCGCACTCGGTCTGGTCGGCGCATTCGTTTCGCTGGCGGTTGTGGTGCCGGCGGCCCGAAACCGCGAGAAACCCGGTGCGATTGGATTGTTGCTGGCTGGTCCGGGAGCAAGTCTGTTTTCGCTGTCGCTTGTCCTCTGGTGGCTGTCACTACCGGGCCTGGTCGGTTACATCGCGAACAACGCCGGCGTTCTTGGGGCGTTGCTGTTGACCTTTGGCTGGTTGCTCACAATTGTCGAACACACCGAGACCGTCCCACTGACACGGCGCGTGTTTATGACTGTGGGGTGTTATATCGCCGTCGTTCAGACACTCGTGCTCACGAACCCGTACCACCGGCTGTTTATTTATCCTGGATTTACGCTCCGGGCTGAGCCGCTTTTCGAACTGCCGGTTCGTCTGAACCTTGTGCATATCTTCGTGATGTACGTGGTCGGCCTCGGGGGCTGTCTCCTCCTCGTTAGCGATATCCTCGGTTCGTCGGGAACACGCCGTATGCAAAGCGGGACTCTGTTGCTCTCTATCTTCCCACCGCTTTTCCTGAACGTCCTTGCGGCGGTCCGCGTAACGGCCACCAATCTGACGCCGCTCGGGCTTGTCGTGACAACGCTCGGAATCGGATGGGCGGTGTTTCGAACCGACTTTCTCGATATCGTCCCCGTCGGTCGTACCCGTGCGGTCGAGAACATGCGCGACCCGGTGGTGACAATCGACACCGAAGAGCGGGTCATCGACGCCAACGCCGCCGCCCGAGAGTTGGCAGGCGTCAACTCAGAATGGGAAGGGATGGCAGCTTCGGCGTTTTTCGAGCCGTTTCCCGAACTAGTCAGCAGGCTCCAGTCCGGCGACGAGACCGGTGAGACCGTCACCGTCACACACCAGGGACGACAGCGAGATTTCAGTCTCACCGTCTCGCCGATTAGCCGCCAGCAGGGGCAGGAACTCGGGCGCGTCGTCGTCTTCCGCGAGGTGACGTTGCTGAAAGAGCGCGAACAACAACTCGATTTGCTCAGGCGCGTCCAGTCGCGGGTCCTCCGACACAACATCCGTAACGAGCTCGACGTTATTACCGCACAGAACGAGGTGTTGGCAGCCGAGCTTGGCGGCGACCACGCAGAAATGGCCGAAACGACGCTATCAAGCGCGGACCGACTCCTCTCGGTCAGCTCGAAGGCACGCACCGCCGAGGAACTCGTCGAGCACGACCAGACGCCGACGACGGTCGACCTCACCGAGACGGCCAGGTCGGTCGTCGACAGCTGCCGCGAGACGTTTCCGGGCGTCTCGTTCAGCGTTGACACGCCGTCGGCCTGTCGCGTCGAAACGCTACCGGCGATAGAGCTGGCGCTCCAAAATCTCGTCGAGAACGCCGCCGAACACAACACTACACCCAGTCCTGAAGTCGCGGTGACGGTCGCCACGGCTGACGAGGAGGTTGTCGTCACGGTCTCGGATAACGGGCCAGGAATCCCCGAGCAGGAACTCGCTGTCCGCGAGAAAGGGGCGGAGACGCCGCTGGAACACGGCAGAGGCGTCGGCCTGTGGGTCGTCGACTGGGTCGTCGAGAGTTCGGGCGCGACGCTCAGCTTCGACACTGGCGAAGCGGGCACAACGGCCACGCTCGCGCTCGGGCGGAGCCGGTCCAAGGGAAGGTGACCCAGCGGCGTCCTCTGCCGTTGCTCAGTCGAGCAGGTCGTTCGTGTAGAGGTCAGCGACGTCGACCTCGTCTGCGGGGATGTGGTCGCCGTCGATGGTGGTCAGAATATCCTCGTCGGCCAGCCACTCGACGAACGCCGCCCAGCGCTCAGCCGCCATTTGTCCCCACGCTCCGTCCGCTGTGAGGTAGTTGTTGGCGAGCCGGCGCTGGCTCTCGACTAGGAAGTCGTGGTCGTCAAGCGTCTCGGGTCCCTCGGCTGTCTCGCCGAGAATCCTGGCGGCTTCCGCTGGCTGTTCGGCGGCGAACTCGTAGCCCCGGCCCGTTGCCTCCAGGAACCGACGGAGGTCCTCGTCGCGGCTCTCGATGGTATCTGGGCGGGCAAGCATCACCGGGGTGTAGCCGTACGGAACACCGTAGTCATCGAGATAGAAGGGGGTCAAATCGATGCCATCGCGCTCGGCCAGCACGCCCTCCCAAGGCATGAACACCCAGGTGGCGTCGGACTCGCCGTCGACAAGCGTGTTCCAGATGCCCAGCTTCGGTGGGGTCGTAATCTCGATGTCGCCGTCGCCGCCGTCGTTTCTGACGAGCTGTTCGACAATGTGGTCCTCAAAGCGCGCGTCGTAGGAGGCGTAGGTCCGGCCGTCGAGGTCTGCCGGGCGGTCGATGTCGCTGTCGCCGAGTGCGACGATTGCGCTTGTATCCTGCTGGCAGACCGCGGCGACGGCCGTCAGCGACTCGTAGTCGGGATGGGTGTGGTAACTCAGTGCGCTCTCTGAGGGTGCAATCGCGAGCGTCGACGCGCCGGTCGCAGCCCGCTTTGCGGGCGTCTGTTCGTAGTCGTCTTCGCCGGGGGACCGGATCTGCACGTCCAGTCCCGCGTCGTCGTAGTATCCCTCGGCCTGAGCGACGTAGATTCCCGAATGGTTGGTGTTCGGCGTCCAGTCGAGTGCGAGTTCGATATCTGACATCGACGGCTCTTCGGGACCAAGAAATATAATCGGCAGGTATGACTGCGTTGTACTCGACCATCCTCGGGGCTGGAGACCCCGGAAACCTTTGAGCAGTGGCCCCGAATCGGGGAATATGGAACAGGTGTTCGCGCCGTGGCGCATCGATTGGGTCGAACGCAGCGATAAGAACGAGGCTTTCGAGGACTGTGTGTTCTGTGAACTGCCGGACCACGACGACGACCGAGAGAATCATCTACTGGCGCGTGGCGACTGTGCGTACGTGTTGCTCAACAACTATCCCTACAACCCCGGCCACGCGATGGTCATCCCCCACCAGCATACCGGCGCGTACCAGGACCTCGACCCGGACGAACTGCTCGCTGTCGACAGACTCCTCCAGCGGACGCTGGATGCGATGGACGATGCCTTCGCCCCGGACGGATACAACGTCGGCTACAACCTCGGCGGCGACGCGGCAGGGGGGTCGATCGACGACCACCTGCACGCCCACGTCGTCCCGCGGTGGTCCGGCGACACCAATTTCATGCCGGTCATCGGCGAGACGAACGTCATCGTCGAGGCCGTCGACGACTCCTACGAACGCCTGCACGACGCCCTCGCGGCTCAGGACGGCACGACCACACTAGACGAGCAGTCCGCTGTCGTCATCGAGAGTTCGCGGGAGTAACCGTTCTCGCTAAGCCTGTACCGAAAACGGTTTTCTGGTCCGAACGCATCGAAATGGTATGAATTTCGGCGTCATCAGCACGGCCAACATCGGCCGCAAGCGCGTCATTCCGGCGATTCAAAGGACCGATGCGACCGTCCAGGCAATCGCGTCTCGCGAGCAGGCCCGTGCCGAGGAGGTTGCTGCCGACCTTGATATTCCGCGTGCCTACGGCTCCTACGAGGAGTTGCTCGAAGACGATGACCTGAATGCCGTCTACAATCCGCTTCCGAACAGCCTTCACGCCAAGTGGACCAAACGAGCGGCCGACGCCGGGTTGGACGTGCTTTGTGAGAAGCCACTCGCTGTCGACGCCGACCAAGCCCGCGAGATGGTCGGCTACTGCGACGACCAGAATGTGACGCTCATGGAGGCGTTCATGTACCGGTACCACCCCCGGACCGAGCGCGCCGTCGAGGTAGCGGACAGCTACCTCGGCGAGATTCGACGCGTTGACGCGCAGTTTCACTTCGCGCTTCCCGAGGGGTACAACGTTCGGCTGGACCCTGCCCTCGCGGGCGGGAGCCTGATGGACGTGGGCTGTTATGCCGTCACGGCGGCGCGGCTCTTTCTCGGGGAGCCGGAATCAGCCTACGCAACGGCCGTCGACCGACGTGACTGTGGCGTCGAGACGAGCCTGACAGGCCTGCTTGAATTCACCGGCGACAGGACCGCAACTGTCTCCGCCGGCTTTGGCGAGTCCGTCCACCAGTACAGGGTCCTCGGCACAGAGGGGCACCTGGAGGTCGACCGGGCCTTTGTCCCCGACGGCGAGACGACACTGCGGTACACCGTCGGCGGGCGGACTGTCGAGGAGATGTACGACCCCGTCGACCAGTACCGACTCGAAGTCGAGGCGTTCATCAAGGCCGTCGAGTCCGGCAACCCACCGCGGACCGACGGCACGGAGGCTATCAAGACGATGCGTGTCGTCGACGCGCTCTACGAGAGTGTCGACCGTGGCGAACCGGCTTCGCTCTAAGCGAGGCTGTGGCTTTAGTTTCGTCTCGCGCTATGTCGAGATATGTCGCTTCCATCGGGCGTACACGCCCTGCCACAGACCGTCGAGCACGGCGAGATGACGACGACAGTCCACCCGGCCGCAGTCGAGACAGAGGCGGGATTGCTTCTCGTCGATGTCGGTTTTCCCGGACAGACCGACCAGATTGTATCGGCGCTGGCCGAGGCTGGCTTCGACTGGTCGTCGGTCGCCGGTATCGTCCTCACCCACCAAGACGGCGACCACGCCGGCTCGCTCGCCTCTGTTCTCGACGAGACAGACGCAGTCGTCTACGCACACGAGGAGTGTGCACCCTACGTCGACGGCAGCAAAGAGCCGATAAAGTCACCCGACGGTGAGCGGTACCCGCCGGCACGAGTCGACGTCGAACTCGTCGACGGTGTTACCTTCCAGACGGCGGCGGGGCCGATGGAGGTGGTGTTCACGCCGGGTCACGCGCCCGGACACATCTCGCTGTACTTTCCGGACAGGTCCTTCCTCATCGCCGGCGACGCGCTCACCGCAACAGACGGCAGACTCCAGGGACCAGACCAGCGCTACACACCGGAGATGGACGAGGCACTGGGCTCGGCGCGGGACCTCGCCGAGCGCGATATCGACGAGGTGCTGTGTTATCACGGCGGGCCCGTCGGCGACGGAGACGAGCGAATCGCACGACTGGTCGAGGAGTTGTCTTAGGCCTGTGCCGAGAGACGGCCGCTGCCAGCATACACGAACAAGAGCGCACCGACGAGGACCGCCACATCGAGGAGGAACGCTGGAACTGAGAGCATCCCCTCTCCGAACAGACCCGCGGCGATAAGGACGAGTGCAACGGTCGCCGGGCCGGGATTGGCTGCCAACTGGCCGAGAAACGCCCGGAGTCCCCAGTATCCCGATTTCAGCGACAAGACGAGTGTCGCTCCGAGCGGACGGTTGCCGTCTGGATTCTCGGTGGCCTCGAACGCGGTGAACTCCGCTGTCGGAACAGCATACACCTCTCCGGTGTGAACTCGCCGACCGTCGGCGTCACCGACCCGGAGGACCGTCACGGCCTCCTCGGTGGTGCCGACGACACGGTAGATACCCTGTGGGTAGTCACCTCCAACTGGGCGATAATGGTCGTAGATAGCTGACTCTGTCATTGCTGTCCCCTATCGTGGCAGTCGCGCTTTAGCCCATCGGAGACGCGGTCGGAGCAAGCGATTGGACTCTCCAGTACCCGAACAGCAAACTGTGCCTGGCCGGTACCCCCCTGTATGGTTGCTCAATCGGACCGATCTGGAGACGCCGGGTGGTACCGTCCGTGTTCCACCAGGCGGCGGTTATCTCGTGGAAGCCAGCCACGCAAACAGATAGGAGGGCGGAAATGAACACCGAGCCGACCGTCCTCGTTGTTGGCGGTGGCGCAACGGGGGCCGGAATTGCGCGTGACCTCGCGTTGCGCGGCGTAGATGTGCTTCTCGTCGAGCGGGGCGGGCTGGGTACAGGAACCACAGGGCGTTCGCACGGACTCCTCCACAGCGGCGCTCGTTACGCCGAAGCCGACGCGACCGGAGCGCGTGAGTGTCTCACAGAGAATCGAGTCCTCCAGGATATCGCCGGAGCGTGCGTTCGCGAGACAGGCGGGCTGTTCGTCCGGCTCGAAAACGACGACCCCGACTACTTCGAGGCGAAACTGCGTGCGTGCAGGGAGGTCGACATCCCGACCGAACGACTCGACGCCGACACGGCCCGCGAGCGTGTCCCCGACCTCTCGGATGCAGTCGTCGAGGCGTTCGAGGTTCCGGACGGGACCATCTTCCCGTCGCGGCTGGTCGCGGCAAACGCGGCCGACGCCGCCGAAAACGGCGCGACAATCCGCACACAAACACCGGTCGAGGGCATCGATGTCACGGACGGGAAAGTCGACGGTGTTCGCCTCGGCGGCCAAACAGAGACCACGGTGAACCCGACATGTGTCGTCAACGCCACCGGTGCGTGGGCCGGAAAGATTGCCGACATGGCGGGCCTCAGACTCGAGATGGCACCGAGCCGTGGTGTGATGGTCGCGGTTGAGTACGACGGTCTCGGCCCGGTATTGAACCGATGTCGCGAACCGAGCGACGGTGATATCATCGTTCCACACCGCCAGACGGCTGTCGTCGGAACGACGAGCGTGCCCGTCACTGACCCGGACGGATACGACACCGCCGAGTGGGAGGTCGAACGAGCAATCGAAGAGTGTGCTGCGATGGTACCAGCGGTTGCCGAGGCGACAGAACACAGGCGGTGGTGGGGCGTTCGGCCGCTGTATGCTCCAGACGAGGCTGGGACAGACAGACGCGGTATCTCACGTGGGTTCACGCTGCTCGACCACGGGCGTGAGAGTATTGCGAATTTCTACAGCGTCGTCGGCGGAAAACTCACCACCTACCGGGAGATGGCTGAGGTGACCGCCGACCGCGTCTGTGAACAACTTGGGGTCGACGAGCCCTGTCTGACGGCCTCAGAGCGACTCCCCGGAGCCGACGACCCTGAGCGCCTCGACAGATTCGTCGACAGGTACGGCGGCCCAAATCCGGCAGACGCCGAGGGACACAGCGACTAATCTCAGCGTGGTCAACGCACTTTTCGGCGGAGCGATGCCGAGACAACTTCGCTGACGACGACGATTGCGAGAATCGCGAGCAGTATCGTCAGCACGCGCTGCCACTGGAAGAAGTTGATTGCCGTGTTGAGTTCGACGCCGACACCGCCGGCACCGACGAAACCGATGATTGTCGACGAGCGGACGTTGATGTCCCACCGGTAGGTAGAGATCCCGATGAACGCGGGCTTAATCTGCGGTGCGATGCCGTAGATTGCGACCTCTATCGGGTTCGCGCCGGTCGCTTTCATCGCCTCCACCTGTCCGGGGTCAATCTCCTCGATTGCCTCGGCGATTAGCTTCGAACAGAAGCCAATCGAGCGCACCGCAATCGCGAGGACGCCGGCCAGAACGCCAGAGCCGAAGATAATGACGAACAGCAGCGCCCAGATAATCACGTTTACCGACCGGGAAAACGAGATAAGTAGCTTCCCGACGGTAAACCCCAGCTTGTTCGGCGAGGTGTTCGATGCACCTAACAACGCCACCGGAATCGAGAGGACGACGGCCAGTGCTGTCCCGAGAACCGCGATATGGATTGTTTCGATGAGTGGACCGATGATATCGCTGGTATAGGCCGTGTCTGGCGGATACATGCGATAGACCAGGTCCATGAACTCCGCTGGTGCGGTCTCGACGTAGTTGTAGTTCACGTTGAGAGCCCGCCAAGAAGCCGCCGCCACGACGAACGCGAGCAAGATCAAAACGTACCGGCCCAATCGCTGTCGAGGCGTCCGTCGGTCCCAGGAGGTGTACTCTTCGCTCATTGTATCCGCCCCCGTATGTACGTACTCACGAGTTCACCGAGGACGACGACGGCCACGATTGCCAGCACAATCGTCAAAAAGAAGTCGTAGTCGTACTTGTCGAAGGCGTTCAGTAGTGTCGACCCGATACCGCCAGCGCCGACGATACCGACGATGGTGCTGTGTCGGATGTTGATATCCCAGCGATAGATGGTCAGCCCGACAGCGCGGGGTAACACCTGTGGGACGACACCGAACAGCAGCGTCTGTGTCCGGTTCGCGCCGGTCGCCTCGACGGCTTCTTTCTGACCGGTGTCGATGTCCTCGATTTCTTCTGCCAGCAGCTTCGCCCAGAAGCCGACCGTCTTGTACGACAGCGCGATGACGCCCGCGAGCGCCCCGATACCCACCGCCTTGACGGCGATGATGGCGATGATAAGTTCGTGAAACGCACGCGAGACAGTAATCAGGCCACGGCCGAGCCAGTAGACTGGCCTGGGCGCGATGTTCTCTGCGGCCATGAACGCGACGGGAATCGAGATGAGAACGCCGATTATCGTCGCAACAACAGCCATCGCCATCGACTCGACCATCCCTTCGACCAGTAACTCCCGCTTGAACGGCGTGAGTTCTGGCGGAACCATATCGGTGAGCAGGCCGGCGGCAGCGTTCCATCCGCCGACGAGTCGGTCGAACGAGATGCGCATACTCCAGGCGCTCCACAGGAGGAAGCCGGCAATAACGAGATAGACCGCCCACTTCACGTAGTGGTTGTAGAAGACAGTCGGCCGCTGCCAGTCGCGTTGCTCTGTCGTCGCCATATCAGCTTCTCCTGATTTCGCCCGGCTGTGGGTCCGTTTCGGGCGTGTCCGCCGGTTCGACCTTGCCGGTGGGTCCGGCTCCTGCGGGAATCTCCTCGCCGCGGTAAATCTGGCCTTTCGCCGTCTCATCGAGTTCAGTTGGCGTCCCCTCGAAGACCAGTTTGCCCTCCCGGAGCCCGGCGATTCGGTTGGCGTACTCCTCTGCCAGGTCGACCTCGTGGATGTTTATGAGGAGTGGGATGTCGTCTTCGGCAGCAATCTCGGTGAGCAGGTCCATCACCGCCCGGGATGTCTCGGGGTCGAGGCTGCTGGTCGGTTCGTCGACCAGCAGAATCTTGGGTCGCTGCAAGACGGCGCGTGCGATGCCGACGCGTTGACGCTGTCCCCCCGACAGCTCGTCAGCCCGGTTGTTCTCGTGACCGCCGAGACCGACGCGGTCGAGCACCTCGTAGGCACGTTCGATGTCTTCGTCGGCGAAGTTCCGCCGGAACGCGTTCCAGGTGCTCGTATACCCCAGCCGCCCAGAGAGGACGTTCTCCATGACGGTCAGGCGCTCGACAAGATTGTACTCCTGAAATATCATCCCGATGTCTCGGCGCGCCTTCCGGAGTTTCTTCCCGGAGAGGTCCGTTATCTCGATGTCGTCGAGAACCACACTCCCGCCGCTGGGCTCGGTCAGCCGGTTCACACAGCGGATGAACGTGCTCTTGCCAGCCCCGCTTGGCCCAATCATTGCGACAGTCTCGCTCCCAGTCACCTCCAGCGAGACGCCGGTCAACGCCTCCTCGCCTGACGAATATGTCTTCCGTAGGTCTGTTACAGAAAGCATGAACGATGTGAATCTGCTCCGTTTTGCTCTGTGTTATGTTACCAACGTGACGCCCATATCAGTCATTCCGAGAGGTTTCCGGTCTCGTATGTGACATCGAGGCTCTCCTGTATCTGGAGAATGATGTCCCAGACTGTGGCGTAATCGATTTCGACCCAGGTGCCACGCCCCTCGAACTCCTCGGCGATGGCGGTGTCCTGATAGTCGTAATCGAGGAACGCGGTCCGGACTCCCTCCTGAATGTCGGGGTGCAGCGTGTTCACATACGAGAACGCCGTCGTCGGGAACGGCTCGGAAGCCCAGATGCACTTGATGTTGTCCCCGTCAATCTGCCCGTCACGGATGACGCGAGCGATACAGGTCGAACAGACCGGTGCAGCCTCGTAATCGTCCTTTGCGACGCCGAGAGAGCTCTGCTGGTGGCCCCCGGAGTAGCTCACCGTGTAGTCCTCTTCGGGCTGCACTCCCTGGTTGGCAAACAGCGCGCGCGGTGCAAGATTCCCCGAGTTCGAGGACGGGTCCGCGTGTGCGACGTTCTGTTTCGGCTCACCAGAGAGGGCCGACAGCTCACCGATTTCTTCGTTGTCCACCTGCGTAATCAGCCAGAGCCGATAGCCAAATGAGCCCCCTTCACCGTCAATCTGAACGCCGAACGGCACCGCGTTGGCGATGTTGACGGCGTACGGGACCGAACCAGTCGAGAAGCCAGCGAGGTGGAGCCGTTCCGACCGCATCGCCTCGACCTGTGCGGCATAGGAGTCGAGCGGGGCGTAGTTCACGTCCTTGCCGGTCTCCTCCTCGATGTTGTCGAGCAGGGGCTCCAGCGTGTCCTCGTACACCGTTGGGTCCTCGGTCGGCGTCAGCGAGAACTGGAGCGTATCTGGGTTGAGTAAGTTGCCTTCGTCGTCGGGTGTTTCTGCGACCGGTTGCCCGTATCGTGGCTCGTCTCGCTGATTCTCCCGCATACGCTCCAGGTCGGCCATGGTTCCGGTCTCGAAGCCATCCTCGAGGAGCGTACTCGCCAACTGTGGGAACTTCGGGTCTGCCGGGTCGAAGTCCGGATACGTCGACGGGTCGGTGTGGGCCGGAGCCGTGTCACTGTCGCCGTCACTGCTACCATTGCTTCCGTCGCTGTCACTGCCGTCGCTGCTGTCGTCCCCACCATCGCTGTCACTACCGTCGCTGCTACTTCCATCGCTGTTACCGTCATCCCCGTCACTGCTGTCACCTGTACAGCCAGCCAATGCCAGTGCGCCGAGAGAGGTCGTGCCAGCAAGCACACGCCGTCGGGACACGTGCTCGAACACGCGATTACTATCGGATGTCACGAGAGAAATCAACAGCAGCGAGGGGTATTTTGTTTTATATTTTTTGGCTCTGGTGAATCGCCATACGTGGCCTAATTTGGGTGGGTAAAGCTTCGTTTGATGTTGTAGACGAGACACATTGCGGCAATCTCGCGGAACTCGCGGTACCACGCTCGGGCACGCACGGCGTGGCCGAGCGTGCGTTTGATCGAGGAGAACACTGTTTCAGAGAGTGATCGCTGACCGTAATCAGCCGAATCAATCCGCGCGTTGTGTGCGTGGTCGATGGGAGAGAACTCACGATGTTTGATCAGTGGTCTCACGCCTTCTTCGCGCAATTTGTCGCGTAACTCCTGCCAGTCATAGCCCTTGTCAGCGGCAAGGCTGTGCAGGTCGCCCGCGTTGCGCAGGGCGACCTGCCAGCCGATCTGCGTGTCGTGGCGTTTCCCGGTTGTGCAGTGGACATCGAGGATTGCTTGAGAATCTGTGTCCACGAGTGCGGTTGTTTTGAGCGTCTGGACACGGTAGTTGGTACGGCGGCAGTAGTGTTTGCAGGCGCTCTCGCGGTCGAAATACGTCGAATCGATGGCAGCGTGTCCCGATGGCTCGTGCTCCTGCGCGGAGCAGCGCAGGAGCACTCGCCAGACTGCCATCGTGATTCTATCAAACCACTTCACTAACGTCGAATGATCAGGCAACTCGTCCGGTTCGAGCCCTATCTCGGCCAAAATTTGTGGCATCTCGCTCAGCAAATCAAGTGCGTCGCGGTAGGATTTTGCCAAGTAAATCCGGAGACAGTGCAGGGAAACGACGGCGTAATCGGCGAAGCCGCCACCCCCTTCGGGGGCGGCAGCTTCGCCTCGGCCACCAACAGCATTTTTTGCTAACGTCACCACTCTCTGAGTGAAGCGGGAGATTTTCGACATGGATCAATCGGACTTTCCCGCTTCACTTCCCTAGTTCTGACGGTTCGTTCCGCTGCTGTCTAGTGATTCACCAGAGCCTATTTTTTATATGTATCGGTGACGAGGTCACTGACGTGTCTATTGCTAGCTATACCATTATATAGCGCGTACACTAGTCAGCCCGGCTATCTCTGCTCGCTGTTGCTTCCAAAAGAAGCCAGGGGCGAGATCTCTGGAAGCCACTTGTAGGATAACACTTCCGTCGCGGCCTGGATCTCCCCCATCGTTATGTAGTAGTCTACACCCGTCGGTCAGCACAGCAGATATTACCTGGTTTGAGTCGCGTCCTCTTGATCCGTAATGGTAATCCGAACAGCTGTTCCGTCGCCTGTGTCGAACGACAACTCTCCGTTGAGTTTGTCCACACTCCATCTGAGTTGCCAGAGGCCGAGTCCACGGCTGTGCTGGAGGTTCGTTTCACTCCGGGCTTCGATCGGGACGAGTTCTTCATCGGGAATTCCCGGCCCGTCGTCGTTGATCGTGACGACGTAGCCGGCCGTGCTCTCTTCAACCACGACAGTTACTGTTGATTCTGCGTGTGCAATTGCGTTTTCGAGTGCGCTCTCAACCGCGACGAGCATCGCGTCTTCGTTTGTCGTCAACAGTGCGTCCCGCGGGGCCTCGGTTGTCACGCTCACGTCACCGCGCGTCGATGCCATCGCCTCGACAGCATCACGAACGGTCTCGGTGAGGTTAACCTCCGTAAGCGGATCGTTCATCGACATAATGCGGTCGCTTTTCCGGGCCCGCGAGCCGATCGTGGCAAGGTCATCGACTGCGGCAATGATCCGTTCGGCGTGATCGTCCGTCCCTTGGTCTGCGAGGACTTCAGCGTGGCTTCTAATCACGTCAAGCTGGTTGCGCAGGTTGTGGCGCAGAATCCGATTGAACACTTCAAGACGCTGCTCGCGGTATTTGCGATCGGTGACGTCCTTGATCAGCGCGACGTACCGGTCGGGTCTGTCATCGTCGCTGAGGATCGGATAAGCGCTCGTCTCTATCCACCGCACCTCCCCATCGGGGCGCTCGATCCGGTAGGAGAACTCGTAGCTGTCGGCAGGCTTCCCGGCATCGATATCAGCGAATATTTCCTGCCGGGCGGCGATGAACGAGTCGATGTCATCAGGGTGAATTGCTTCGGTGAATGTCTCGGGGTCTTCGTAGATGTCGTCGAGTGACCGTCCCCAAATCTCCTCGTGGCCAGGGCTGAGGTACAGGACATTCTGCGTGTTGGCATCTGCCAGATAGATAATCTCGTCAACACGGTCGGCAATCAGGCGAAAGCGCCGTTCACTCTCCCGGACAGCCCGGTCCCGTTCGACTCGGTCGAGAGCCGTCGTTACATGATCAGCCAGCGCTTTAGCGATATCGAGGACTGTCTCGTCAACACGAGTATCGTGGCGGGTGACAGCAGCAATTAGCCCGTGGCCAGCCAACGGCAGGAGTACACCTGTCTCGAACGGCTTGTGTCCGGCCTGCTCACGAGGTGTGTATTCGGTTACAGCCCCCTCGACGAACACGTCATATTCGTACTGATCAGCCGAAATTTCCGATGCGAGATCGACATCGTGAATATTCTCGGTCGCGGCACCAAACGCGAGTCGTTCGGTGTCTTCGTCGTGGAACCAGCAAACCGCCATTGGGAGGTCAAGCACCTCACTTGCTGTTTCGACGGCAACGGTAGCGACCTCTTCGGGTGTCATAGCTGACTGGAGGCGTTCGGTCGCCCTCCGAAGGCTATTGATCGCGCGCTCACGGCGCTTGCGTTCGGTGATATCTCGTCCGATTGCTAGATACCGCTGGTTCCCGTTGATCAGCGCAGCCGTCCCCCGGACGTCCATGAGGTAGGGTTTGCCGTCGGCACCTTCGACCTTCCACTCGAACTCGACGGGGTCGTCGGACTCCACGACGGTTTTGAGGTGTTCCATCCCCTGTTCCCCGTCGTATCCCTCGTCTGGGACTCCGACTTCGCTAATCGTCATGCCCTGCATTTCCTCACGATCGTAGCCTAACAGGTCAGCGTAGGACTGATTGACATCGATTATCTCGCCGCTTTCGGGATCTCTGACAGCGATGATGTCGTTGACGTTGTTGAAGATCTGTTCGTACTCCAATTCCCGCCGTCGTCGTTCGGTCACGTCGCGCGAAATCGCTACGAACCGTTCCTCGCCACCAATGACGGCCCGCGTCGGGTTGACCTCAACCCAGACGAATCCGCCGTCGCTGGTTTCAAGCACCTGTTCGTAGGGTTCGATCTCTTCACCGCTCATGACACGCTCGATAATAGATGGAATCTCCTCCGGAGCGTAGTCCTGTGCTGGATGATCGTGAATGAGTCCCTCGGCACCGAGTTCCAGTACCGTCTCCTTGTCGTAGCCCGTTAACTCACACATCCGTCGGTTGACGTTGAGTAACTCTCCTGTGTCCCGGTCGTGGACTGCAATGCTGTCGTTAACATTGTTGAAGATCTGTTCATACTCCCGCTCGCGTCGTCGGCGCTCGGTGACATCGCGGCTAATTGAGACGTACTGTTGTTCGCCACCGATTTCGACAGTCGTCCCTTTGACGTCAAGCCACCTGATTTCCCCACTTCGAGTTTCGACGGCCCATTCGGTTTGTTTGGGTTCGTCCGATTCGATTACTTCCTGCACAAACTGCCGTGCCTGCTCCAGCGAGTATCCGTCCTCAGCCGGACTGTACCCCGTAATCCCCATATCGAGAATCGTCTCACGGTCGTATCCCAGCAGTTCACAAAACGTGTCATTCACGTCGAGTATCTCCGCCGTCTCGGGGTCATGGATGGTTATGATGTCGTTGACGCCGTGGAAAATCTGCTCGTACTCCTGTTTACGGCGCTTGCGCTCGGTGATGTCGCGGACACTCGCCAAGACACGTTCCTCGCCGCGCATCTCGATGGTTCTGAGGTGGACATCCGCGACGAATCTCTCGCCATTTTTCTTTTCTGCCTTGAATTCGAACAGCTGTGGCCCTTCCTCTCGTGCTCGCTTTATCCGCGTTATCACCTCCTCGTATGTATGGTCTGGATCGTCCAGCATGATCTGCCGAACTGTCCCATCGAGCAGTTCCTCCCGCTCGTAGCCTGTCAACTCGCAGTACCGCTCATTCACTTCGAGAATGTCTCCGGTCGTGGGGTCGTGGATGACGAGTCCGTCGGACACGTTCTCGAAGATGTCCCGGTAGGTGCGTTCCAGTTCACGACGTTCGGTAACGTCGCGCTGTATCGACAACACACGATCCTGACCGCCAATCTCTGCGGGTGCAAGTGTCGCCTCTAGCCAGAGTCGGTCACCGTCACTGGTCTCACCCCGCCACTCGACTGTTTCGGGCTCGCCGCTCTGACTGACCGCTCTGATGAGTTCCCAGCCGCGCTCCCCAGTGAACCCTTCGTCACTTGCACTCAACCCTTCGATACCCAACTCACAGATCGTGTCGAGGTCGTCGTACCCGAGCATCTCGCGATAGGCCTCGTTCACATCCACGATGTCCCCGGTAGCGGGATCAAACACGGCGATTGCGTCGTTGACGTTGTTGAAGATCTGTTCGTACTCCCGCTCACGTTGTCTGCGTTCAGTGATGTCACGAGTCAGTGAGATGTATCTCTCCTCGCCATTGATCTCCGCGGGTGTCCCCGTTACTTCAAGGACACGGTGGCTTCCATCGGCAGCTTCAAGCTTCCACTCAAACGTCCGCGGTTCGCTGGACTCCATCACATTGGTGACGATATTTGCCGCACGCTGGCCGGAGAACCCCTCCTCGTTCACTGCTAGCCAATCGTTTCCCTTGCCGAGGATTGTCTCTTTCTCGTAGCCAAGTATCTCGCACATCGCGTCGTTGACCTCGAGCAGTTCCCCCGTTTCCGGATCGTTTACTGTGAGTGGGTTCGGCACACCGTTGAAAATCTGCTCGTACTCCTGTTCACGACGTTTCCGCTCGGTTATGTCACGGGCAATCCAGAACACCGTTCGTGGCTCTGCCTGCATATCGAGGGGTCCAACATGTGCCTCAAACCACCGCATTCCCCCCTTGACATCGAGTTGGTACTCAATCTGTTGTTGCTTCCCTGTCTCCAGCGCCTGCTGAATGGTATCGAGAAACCTGTCCGCCGTTTCGTCGGCCAACACGTCATGATAGCGTTGACCGAGCAGTTCGTCGATATCGTCGTACAAGAGTGACCGATCTCCGCCCGTAATATAATCCATGTGTCGTCCATTCTCGTCCATTACGAAGACGGCATCTGGAAAGGCCTCCAAGAATCGCTCGAACTGTTCTATGTCGTACCGTGCGTTGGTTTCTGAGATTGTCTGCCCAGCATCTCCGAGTTCCTGAACCCGAGTAGCGAGTGCGTCAATGCCATCATCCCCTGACCGTTTCCGGATGTAGTCTGTGACACCCGCTGAAATCGCTCGGCTGGCAACTCTCTCACTCCCCTCGCCGGTAAACAAAATTACGGGGAGTCTCTCGTCATTCTCTCGAATCGCATTGAGCAACTGGATCCCGGTCATGTCCGGAAGATCGTATCCGCTGACGACACAATCAAAGTCAGTTGTGGTAAGTCGGGCAAGTGCGTCTTGGGGATCAGTTTCGGATACGATTTCGAAGTTGCCTTTCCTCTTCTCAAGCGTCTCGGCGAGCGCCCCGGACACTGCAGTATCAGTGTCCACATGGAGTACGTTCACTGGTCTGCCTGAGCCCGTGCTACCGGCTCCCATGATATGAGAGTACTTCTCCTGATACAAAAAACGAATTAATTCCACCGCTCTTCGCTGATACATCATTGATAGCCTGCACTCATATGATTGCAGCTCGTGCCGACTATCTAAAAATTAAATGATATTTATCTGTTGAATTGACGGGCGGCGTCAGGATAGGTCGTAAATTTAGTCGAAATGAAGCCGAAAAAGTCAGATCTGGAGACAGTCGATATCCCCGGCTTCATGAGGAAGATCGAGAGCCCCGTGAGATCGTCCTCTGTGCAGCCGATTTCTCCTCACCATCCACGTTGTGTAAGGCGGTCGATCGGATCGAGATAAGCGTTTGTCGAGTACTGCTGCGCCAATCGGCGCAGGTGCACGACCCGTCCGAACACGCTGCTATCGACGCCACGTTCTATGAACGGGCGGCTGCAAGCCGCCACTACTGTTAGCGATTGAGCTACCACGCCCAGAAACGGAAAGTCACGAACTTGTCGATACAGACCCCCAGGCAATCTTGGACGGACACTGCTCGACGACTCGGAAAGGAAGCGACGCAGATCTCGGCGGGTAGATTGCCTGCCGGAACGCGGGTGATCTGCGGTCTCTCGCGGCTGATAAGGGGTACGACAAGCAATCGCTCCGTGAAGGATTACGCGATCTCGAGATCAGCCGTTGATCAAGCATTGTATCTTCGCACCGTACGACGACGCGCACAACGCCAGAATCGATAAAAACTGTTACTACCGATCACCGGACGGGAGACTAACAGTAATTGCTGTCCCGGAGTCGTCAGCACAAATGTCGATATCCCCGCCGACGTAGTGAATAAGCCAGTGGGCGAACCACAGTCCTAACCCAGAACTGTGTTCGAGCGGTGTCTCCGTCCCGGATTTGAGAACCTGCTGTTCTCCCTCCGGAATCCCTGGTCCGTTATCTACGATTGTCACTGTCGTGGTTGCCGACGTAGCCGACACCGTGATTGTGACCCGAGGCGTCGCCGCATCAGAATGACGGATGCCGTTTTTGATGAGTTCTCGTAGTGCGTGCGTCGCACGTGAGTCAATGTTTGGCTGGCCTGCGGTCGTCTCTTCGAGGATAACCTCGGCCTCTGGGTATATCGACGAGAGTTGGGCTGTCATACGCTTCAACGACGGCAGTAATTCACTATCCGTCGTGTCGTTAAGCGCATCTGCGACGATCTGCCTTACGTGATGGGCTTTTTCACTGATCTCGATGAGATCTTCGACCGTCTCCTGGATCACGTTTAGTTTCTCTCGACGATTCTCGTCGGTGGCCTGATGACGCAGAAGGTCTGTGTGACCTTTGATGGCTGTCCCTTTGTTGCGAAGGGTGTGTCGGAGGACCCGGTGGAAGACACTCAGTTGTTGTTCACGAAGTCGCCGGGCTGTAATATCGTCTTGGATACTGACAAAGCCCTGTATCTGGCCGTCTCGGTCGGTTATTGGTGCAACCGTCTCACGTGCCACGAAGCGCTCGCCGTTCTTGCGCTCGTTGGTAATCTCCCCTTCCCAGACCTCACCGTCCAAAATCGTCTCCCAAAGATCCCGATAGAATGCCTCGTCGTGTTCGCCAGACGTGAGTATCGACGGCGTCTGGCCAATCGCCTCAGCGGCTTCGTAGCCGGTAGTCTCCTCGAACGCAGGGTTGACGGATTCGATTCTCCCGTCAGTGTTCGTTATCATAATCGTGTGACCTGCGTGACTAACCGCGTTTTCGAACCGTCGGAGTTCTTGCTCTCGTTCTTTTCGATCAGAGATATCACGAAGTACACCAACCGTTCCGTGTCTCCCATTGTCAGATGGGAGCACTGCGATGTGGTTTTCGCAGGTCCGACGCTCTCCTTCAGCAGTGATGATATCCATTTCGACAGTTATCCGCTGTTTATCTGTCCGGAACAGCTCCGAAATATATCGATTCGTCCGTTTAATTGTCCTTTCGTCAAGTACTCGTGAGACATCGTGACCGAGCAACTCGTTTTTCTCATAGCCGGTCAGCTCAGCAACGTTATCGTTGACAAAAGTGAACGTGCCTTGCTCGTCGAGTGTGTAGACCGGGTCTCCAGAGGCCTCGACTATTGTCTCGTACCGCTCAAGTTCATGTTCCCGCTGTTTGTACTCGGTGATTTCTTCCAGTGTTTCGAGAGCGCCGACGATGTTACCGTCTGTATCTTTCAGCGGCGCAGCGGCAAACCGCAGCCAGATATCCAGGTCTGGGAAGTAATCCTCTCCGACGTAGGTGTTCTCTCCGTACGACCGTTCGTACCACTCGTCGTACCACTGTGAGATTTCTTCAGCATCAGCCTCTTCGAGTACGAGATCTGCCAATACTGGTCGGTCCGTGTTATAGAACACCTCGGACGAGCGAGTCGTCCCGAGTACCTTCGTAGGATCGAACTCTAATAAGTCGGCACAGGCCTCGTTCCAGCACGTGACCTCGTGCTGGTCGTTCAACACAAACGCGGCCGTCGGAAGTTGCTGGACGATTGCAGATGCCGAAACGTCTCCCCGCAAGCCAGTGGGTGGCCCACGCGTGTCTGTCAGGTCATGGATAGCTTCGAGGAGACGGTCTATGCTGTTCTGATCCTCGGCACGAACGTACCGACTCGGCGTCGCATTCGCCGTCTCCATGGCAATCTTTTCCGACCCATTGAGGGCATACACGACTATCGGTATTCCCCCGGAGACGTTACGTACCCTCTGTACGGTTGCACCTGCATCCGACGCAGGTAGGTCGTGGACTGCCACGACACAATCAGTGTCATCTAATTGGCACTCAGGCCGCTGGAGGGTTGCAACGCTGGAGATGATATACGACTGATCAAGCCGTTCGTGGCTATCGAGGCAGGCTACCACATCCTGGGTGGTTGTATTACCGACGCAGAGTATATTGGTTGTTGTCATTTCGTTTCACTCTCATTGGGCTATCTTGACACCGTGGAACTCGAAGCGTGCACCGCCTTCACTGCCGTCGGTAATCTCGACGTTCCAGTCGTGGGCCTCCGCGATCTGACTGACGATACCCAGCCCAAATCCTGTCCCTTCCTTGGAGGTGGTGAACCCTGATTTGAGGACTTGGTCTCGGTTATCTGGCGGAATCCCTGGCCCATCGTCTTCGACGTAGAATCCATCCAGTAGTGTCCCGACGCGAACGGATGCGTCGTCGCCAGCGTGTTCCCGTGCGTTCCGGAACAGGTTCGCAAACAACTCACATACTCTCGACTCGTCCATCAGGACCGGTATGCTATTTTCGATTTCGACGCTCATCGCCTGCGTCTCGACAGTCGCCCACGCGTCGCAGACGACTGTCTCCAGCGAGGCCGGTTCGGGATCGAGAACGGTTTTCCCCTGTTTGGCCAGTGTGAGTAGCTCCTCGATGAGTTCAGTCATCCGGTCGATCGCATCCTGAATACGGGCAAATGCTTCGTCGGGATCGTCAGCCCGCTGGGCAATATCCACGTGTGCCTCCATCACGTTCAGCGGGTTCCGCAGGTCGTGGGCAACCGTTCGCCCGAAGGTTTCGAGTCGCTTGTTCTGCCGCTCCAGTTCTCTGCGCTGTTCTTTGAGATCGGAGATATCTTGGTTGATTGCGACAAAGCCCGTTATCTCCCCATCTGTCGTGAGCGGTGCAATCGTCTGATCGATAACGTACTGCTGGCTGTTTTTACGCTCGTTGATAATCTCCCCTTTCCAGACCTCGCCGTCCAGAACCGTCCCCCAAAGATCCTGGTAGAACTTATCATCGTGTTCGTCGGATTTGAGGATTCCAGGCGTGTTTCCAACCGCCTCGGCAGCGGTATAGCCGGTTAATTCTTCGAACGCAGAGTTGACGTACTCAATGGTGCCGTCGACATCAGTCACGACGACGGCATGACCGGCTTTTTCGACGGCTTCACGGAACATGGTAAGTTCGCGCTCGCGCTTTTTCCGGTCTGTAATATCCTGGATCGTGCCAACATGATACTTGTCATTTCTGACCGTGATACACGTTGTGACGGTCTCGATTGGGAACGTCGTCCCATCATCGAAACGGTGGTGAACACTTTCTCGTCGGCGCGTCTCACCTTCTTCGAACGACGCCCAATACGCATCGAACTGGTCAACGTCGAACTCGGGGTTGAGTGAAGACATCTGCCGACCTTCGAGTTCGCCGGATGTGGCCCTGAGCATGTCCGCGTATGCTGGGTTCACATAAGTTATCTGACCGGTCTTGTCGTAGGCAGCGATTCCGACCCCATTCTGTTCGACGGCCTGCTCAAAAAACGCCCGTTCTCGTTCCTTTTCTTTACCCTCGGTGACGTCGCGATTGACTGCGACGAAGCCGGTAAGTTCCTCACCCTCAGTTATCGGAGAGATTATTTGATCAAGAACATATTTCTCACCGCTTTTGCGCTCGTTGATCACCTCACCTTCCCAGACATTGCCGTCGAGAATCGTCTCCCAAAGCTCCTGATAGAACGCATCAGTGTGTTCACCGGAGTTGAGTAAGGCTGGTGTCGCGCCTTTCAGTTCAGAGAGACTGTATCCAGTCACGTCGGCCATCGTGGGGTTGGCATAGGTGATTGTGCCGTCGGTATCGGTCACGAGCATGGCGTGGCCAGCGTGTTCGATCGCTTCGTGCAAGTCCTGGAGTTTCTGTTGCTGGCGAGCGACAGTCACACAGCTTTCGATACGTCGTGCAAGTAGTTCGTAGCGTGTTTCGCCGGTGTCTTTTTCGAGGTAATCGTCTGCACCGAGTCGAATGGCCCGACTGGCGACTTCTTCAGAGCCTTGGCCGGCAAACAAAATGAACGGCAGGTCAGGAAAACGAGAGCGCACGGCATCAAGAAATGACAGTCCATCCATACCCGGCATGGCGTAGTCGCTGACGATGCAATTGATCTCAGACGCAGTATCGAGCTGCTTGAGGGCAGCCTCGGCGTCTGTTTCTGCCTGGACTTCAAATCCGTATTCGGACTTGAGGTACTCGGCGACAAGTGATGCAAAGTCACTGTCATCGTCAACAAAAAGGACTGTGGTGTTACCACTGGTTAGAGTAGTATCAACCTCCTGTTCGGCCCAGTCAATTTGGCTTGTACTAGTTGTCATTGTTTCAAAAGAGTGATTTGGGACAGCAGAGTATTGCCGATGGCATGAAATTTTATATAATTTTACGAACAATTAATCTGTGAGTTTACTCATACTTGGACTGCGTGTCCTCTTCAACAAGTGTACTCACAGTCTCGCTGATTTCAACGACGCTACTCGCCTGGTGGTCGTTCGCTGCGACAACGCCGTCGACCTCGTCGATTTCGTCGACACAATTTTTTAATCGATCAATATTTATTGCAACATCTAAATGAGCGTTGAGTCCGCCGTGGCCGAATTCTCCCGTCCCGAACTGTGCATGACCAGGCATTATCTGTGTGGTTCGAACATATACCGAATAAATGCGGCAGAAGAGTCTTAATGTGTGAGTATCTCCCGACACATTTATATGTGTAAACGACACGTACAAAAGCGAGATTACGTTAATCTGAATGGACATGCGGGTTCTGCCACAGCGGCAACCACGATCTTAATTGGAGGTAGCCGACCCGGGATAGACACTCAATTCCGGGGGATATGTCTCGTAGATGGCGCTGTCGAACAGCATATTGGTGGAATTGCTCGCCCGCTTGGAACAACACCTCTCGTGACGGCTCAACAACTTGAAGACTGAACTCTTCGAGAAATTGATTTAGGTTTGATTCGTCATCGAAGTGTCCATCAGCCGCAAGTTCAGTATACACGATTGGCGTAATTACGACTCGTCCTTCCTGATAGACGCGTCGGAGTTCTGCTTCGCTTGTCTCGGTGTTTTTGCCTTCGTACAACAGCGCGAGAAGAGTGTTCGTATCGACAGTTGTAATCACGTATCGCCTCCAAATAAGTATTACATAGATGGCAATACTGAAGAAATATTACGTCTGTCTGCATTAGTTTTCAGGAACACCTTAGGATAAGAAAATAGGACATGGACCATTTACGAATGGAAATACGGCAGTCCCTTGCTATAAAAATATGATATTTTATACCTTAGGGTATATTTATGGGTGGTGTTCAGATAAGGATTGAAGAATGAGGCGGGTCGGTTTTTCAGTGTCCATGCCGAAAATCGCCCGCCTCAACGGTAGTATCGACCAGATCGACTTATAGTGATTAGGCAAGTGATTTGCTTATCGAGATCTTAGAGCCTGTAATGGGTCGGCTTGACGATGTCACGCTCGAAGAACTCTACAAGCTCAAGGACCAGATCGACGAAGGAAAGCCGCGAGAACGTGTTCTCGCGGCGATCGGCCGCAAGCAAGGCGATCAAATAGACACGCTGGCTGAGCGCCACGGTGTTGTTACGCGAACGATTCAAAATTGGCTCAATCGGTTCAAGGAACAACCGATTGAGCAAGCTCCTTACGACGCTCCCCGACCAGGTGGTCCGGCTAAGATCGATGGAGCAGAGCGCGAGCAACTCTTCGAACAACTACAACAGCCACCGACTGAACTCGGCTACGACCAACAAGCTTGGTCAGCGAAACTTCTGCTTCACCACGTCAAAGAGGAGTATGGCGTCGAATACCACGAAACATACGCGTATGACTTATTGAGAGAGGCCGGGCTGTCCTGTCGGACAGCACGGCCTCGCCACCACGAGGCCGACCCCCAAGACAAAGCCGAGTTCGAAGACACAGTCGAAAAAAACGCCCCGAACTGAGCGAGAAAACTGTCGTTGTCGTCGATCAATTCACCAAACACGTTGGCACTGTCTTGCGGCGTGGCTGGTTCCCGATCGGCTCGAATCCAACTGTCGAGACTTCGACTTCGTGGGAGTCGGTGACAGTGCTGGGCGCTGTCACCGACGATGGCGACAGCTTCTATTGCTGGACGGACGAGAACCTGACCCGGTTCCACGGAATCCGACTGTTAGAAGCGCTACAAGAGCGCTTCGGTGACGAGTTGGTGGTGTTTCTTGACCGGGCAGGCTACTTCTGGGCACGGGATCTCTGGGAGCACGTCAGCGGCACCCGAGCGACCGAAACTGTCGGAGACAGTTCGGTCGCGTGCGTACGTGGTGACGATCTCGAGGTCTGGTACTTCCCGTCGAAGCTTCCCGAATTAAACGCCGTCGAAGGCTGCTGGGACCAGCTTCAGGAGTGGTTCAAGCATCGACTCGTTCCTGATCTCTCGACGCTGGAAGAGTATCTTCGACAAGGGCTGAGCACGATCAACGAACCAGATATTTGGCCATATCTCACCAGCAAATATTTGTCCTAGTCACTATTAGAGTTTGTTGAACGCGAAGCGACACCGCGGTTTTTGATGAAGCTCAGTATTCAGCTGCATCTTGCTGGCCTATCGCTCTCGAATACTGTTTCAATACTTGAGATATTCGGTGTCGAACGTGCTCGTTCTACGGTTCACAACTGGGTTCACAAAGCGGATCTACAGCCCGAAGATGGGCAGAGCCCGGATCACGTTGCGGTCGACGAAACCGTGATCCGACTCAATGACGAGCAATACTGGCTGTACGCTGCCGTCGATCCGAAAACGAAGAAATTACTTCACACAAAGCTTGAACCGACGAGAACGAACGTTATCTCTTGTGCGTTCTTTGCCGAACTTCGTGAGAAACACGACGTTGATGACGCGGTGTTTCTCATTGATGGCGCACCACAACTGAAAGATGCCTGCTCTCGGCACGGCCTCGATTTCAGATACGAACGCCATGGAAATCGGAATAGTGTCGAACGTGTCTTTCGAGAGGTAAAGCGCCGAACCTCTTCGTTTTCAAACTCTTTCAGCAACGCCAACGCAGACACAGCTGACGACTGGCTCAGATCATTCAGCTTCGCATGGAATCAGCTTATCTGAACACTACCTATTTATGAATACAGGGCTCTGGTGAATCGCCATACGTGGCCTAATTTGGGTGGGTAAAGCTTCGTTTGATGTTGTAGACGAGACACATTGCGGCAATCTCGCGGAACTCGCGGTACCACGCTCGGGCACGCACGGCGTGGCCGAGCGTGCGTTTGATCGAGGAGAACACTGTTTCAGAGAGTGATCGCTGACCGTAATCAGCCGAATCAATCCGCGCGTTGTGTGCGTGGTCGATGGGAGAGAACTCACGATGTTTGATCAGTGGTCTCACGCCTTCTTCGCGCAATTTGTCGCGTAACTCCTGCCAGTCATAGCCCTTGTCAGCGGCAAGGCTGTGCAGGTCGCCCGCGTTGCGCAGGGCGACCTGCCAGCCGATCTGCGTGTCGTGGCGTTTCCCGGTTGTGCAGTGGACATCGAGGATTGCTTGAGAATCTGTGTCCACGAGTGCGGTTGTTTTGAGCGTCTGGACACGGTAGTTGGTACGGCGGCAGTAGTGTTTGCAGGCGCTCTCGCGGTCGAAATACGTCGAATCGATGGCAGCGTGTCCCGATGGCTCGTGCTCCTGCGCGGAGCAGCGCAGGAGCACTCGCCAGACTGCCATCGTGATTCTATCAAACCACTTCACTAACGTCGAATGATCAGGCAACTCGTCCGGTTCGAGCCCTATCTCGGCCAAAATTTGTGGCATCTCGCTCAGCAAATCAAGTGCGTCGCGGTAGGATTTTGCCAAGTAAATCCGGAGACAGTGCAGGGAAACGACGGCGTAATCGGCGAAGCCGCCACCCCCTTCGGGGGCGGCAGCTTCGCCTCGGCCACCAACAGCATTTTTTGCTAACGTCACCACTCTCTGAGTGAAGCGGGAGATTTTCGACATGGATCAATCGGACTTTCCCGCTTCACTTCCCTAGTTCTGACGGTTCGTTCCGCTGCTGTCTAGTGATTCACCAGAGCCGAATACAGAATTATGCTGGAACCAGTACAGGGTGGTGAAGTATTCGGAAAAATTTAAATGATAATATTGGCTCATCTTCCAGCGTTCAAATCGACGGCTATCTATGCTCGCCGTTGCTTCCAAAAGAAGCCAGGGGCCGGATTTGAACCGGCGGGGGTTCCGCTCTGCAGGCGGATGCGTTGGGCCGGACTCTGCCACCCTGGCGCAGATATAGCTTCTTTGCTGGATTGCTTAAGCCCATCGGAGTCACTTGACTGTCTAAAGTATGTTCTCTGTTAGCACACCCGCGGCAAGACTAATATACCACTCCACACAGAAAGAGATAGCTCAACTGAGGTGACACCGCTATGCTGACTACCAACGCACAACGCCGGCACGCCGCCATCAGCGGCGGAGCCAGCAATTGTGCGTCGGCTGCCTTCGGCATGGCGGTGATCGGTGTCGGTGACACGGCACCGATCGGCCGTCAGTAGACCCCGGCCCCTGCCCGAATAACCAGCGTCCAGACGCGGAGTACCCCACTGGGCCGGTGAACGCGGGCCATCTCTCCTGTCGCCACAGCTGTGAGTCGGCAGTCGAGTCACTGCCAATCGTCCTCCAGCGAGACAGCACGTAGCCGCCGCGTTCCCCCGCTGACGAGTCTCGGTCCCGGTCGGTTCGATTCCGACGCTCGTCGTTATGATAGAAAGTGCACGAATCCAGACAATTCGCATCGCCCGCAAAGAACGAAACGACCGTCACGGCAGACGGTACGAGCAACCGACGCCAACGAGTTGCCGATAGCACGTTGTGGTGAACGGCCGGCTTCGGAACGGACAACATTTAATCCCCGGCCGACTATCTCGACCCAATGACACGCATCGACGTTATCGACAACCACGGGCAGTTCACGCACCTCGAACAGCGTGCGCTCCGTGACATGGGCGTCGACGTCGACATCATCGACAACGAGACGCCACCAGCAGCGGTCGACGCCGACGGACTCGTCCTTTCGGGCGGCCCGGACATCGACCGCATCGGCAACTGCCCCGAGTATCTGGACCTCGATATCCCCGTGTTTGGCATCTGTCTCGGCATGCAAATCATCGCCGACAAACTCGATGGGACGGTTGGCTCGGGCGATTACGGCGGCTACGCCGACGTGACCGTCGAAATAACCGACGACGACGACCCACTCGTCGGCTCACTCGCTCCCGACACCCGCGTCTGGGCGAGCCACGCAGACGAGGTCAAAGAGGTCCCTGAAGGGTTCGAGCGGACGGCAACGAGTGACGTCTGTGGCGTTGAGGCGATGAGCGACACCGACCGTGACCTCTACGGCGTCCAGTGGCACCCCGAAGTCGCCCACACCGAGCGCGGCGAAGAGGTCTTCGAGAACTTCCTCACGCTCTGTGAGTGAGCCCGACCGACAGGACTTTTCCTCGCGCCTGTTCTCGGGCAACGTATGGAGGTCGTCGAGAACACGCTCGATACCGCGCTGGATAGCTTCCTCGACCGGCCGCTGTTCTGCTTTCTCGGGCAGGTCGCCGACGGCGAGCCACGCATCTCGCCGCTGTGGTATCTCTGGGAGGACGAACGAGTCTGGATTATCGGCGACACGGTTGGTAAATCGTATATGAAGCGAGTCGAACGTAACTCCGAGACCGCGGTCGCAATCGTCGACTTCGACGTGACGACCGGTCGGGTCGAACATGTCGGGATGCGGGGCCACGCGACGGTGTCGTCGCTGACCGACAACCGGGTCTTCCGTCTCCTCCGGCGGTACCTGGGCGAGGAGCCAGCAGAGTGGGACCCGCGATTCGCGGAGCTGGACGGCGAGCGCTGGTCGTTCATCGAGTTCACGCCCGACACTGTGGTGGCACGAGACCAGTCGTTTGCGCCTAGTCGGAACCAGTAACAGCCGAGAAACGCGGCCGTGGGTTATATCCGGGGGCGAAACGCACTGCCGGATATGGCGATATACGACCGCACCGCCGCCGACGAAGCTGAAATCGTCGGCCGGTGGGACGACGCGTTCTCGTGGATTGCACGCCCAACGGAGGGTGGCCAGCGCGCGAGTCACGCGGTCCGGACCGATGAAGGTGTCTGGGTGCTCGACCCGCTCGACGCACCAGGTATCGACGACCACCTCAACGAGCTTGGCGAGGTTGCCGGCGTCGCCGTCCTCTCGTGTTATCACGCCCGCGATGCTGGAGCGTTTGCCCGTCGCCACGATGTCGCTGTTCACATCCCCGAGTGGATGGGACGCGTCGCCGAGCGCGTCGACGGGCCGGTCGAGCGGTACGCGCTCGCGCCCGGAACAAACACGGGATTCCGTACGCTGTCCTGCCGCCCATTCCCGGGCTGGCAGGAAGTCTTCCTCTATCACACTCCCTCTGATACCCTCGTCACCCCTGACTCACTCGGGACCACCGACCAGAACTGCATCCACGACGAACGGCTCGGGCTGGTTACGCTGTGTCGTCTCCGACCGCCAGACCAGCTTCGCGGTCTCGAACCCGACCGCGTACTCGTCGGCCACGGCGAACCCGTCACCGAGAAACCAGCGGCTGCACTGGAGCGTGCGCTCGATACAGGGCCATCCTCGTTCCCGCGGGCGTTTCTCGAACACGGTCCCGAGAGTATCCGAAGTATGCTGGCAGCCCTTGGATAACTATCCGAAGCTTTGAAGACAAAAGCGCCGAGGGTGAGATTTGAACGAGACCAGACGCAGCGCAAGCGACCGTCTGGACGTGGTTCAAATCTCTGGCAGCATTTCTACTCGCGGATTTGCTCGTGGAAAACGCCGAGGATGAGATTTGAACTCATGAGTCCTTACGGAGACCTGCTCTCGAAGCAGGCGCCTTGGCCGGGCTAGGCTACCTCGGCTCACCTCTGAATACCGTTGTGGTGTGTTTATTCGTTTCGATTTACCCTGCGGGGTGGGAGTTCGACCGGTCAGGCGTGTTTCTCGACGAACGCAGCGAGGTCGTCGATGACGGTTTCGGCCACGGGACTGTCAGGCCTGTAATACTCGTCTGGCGACATCTCTCCCTCGCTCTGTTCGAAGAGGTGATTGAGGTTGTCGTACACCTCGAACGACGCGTTCGAGTTCTCCGACAGCACCTCCCGCCAAACCGAGAGTTCGTCCTCGACGGTCACCTGGTAGTCTCGCCGTCCCTGTGCGAGCAACAGCGGGAGATTGAGCGCGGCGGCTGTCGCCGTCTGGTCGTACTCCTGGAGCGTTCGCCAGAACGGTCTGCCAGCGCCGCGGACAAGTTCGTCGTCGGCGATATCGAGCGTCCGAATTTTCTCTGCCTGCTGTCGAATCGTTTCGAGCTGTTGCTGTCGCTCCGTGTCGGAAAGATCCTCTTCGAGCGAGAGAAGATATTCGACCTGGTCGACAATGATGTCTGCCCGGCCGCGTGCAGGGGCCGCCAGCATGATAGCACCAGCCAGAGTATCGTCGCGTGTTGCGATTCGCGGAACCATCTTCCCACCGAGGCTGTGTCCGGCGACGAAAACCTCGTCGGCGGCGATTCTGTCGTGGTTGCGGAGCTTGTCGAGCGCGGTCAGTGCGTCGTCGGTGACAACACCGTCGATGGTGATGTCGGTTCCGTCGCCAGAGCACGCCGCAGTGCGCTTGTCGTAGCGCAAGACACCGACGCCTTTGCTTGCCAGTCCCCATGCGAGTTCTTTGTACGGCTTGCTGGGACCGAGTGTTCCGTCCCGATCGTTCGGTCCGCTCCCGTGGACGATGACGACTCCAGGGCACTCCTCGCTGCCATCCGGAATCGAAAGTGTCCCCCCCAGGTCACAGGATTCGGTCGCAGTGAGTGTAACCGATTGGTCAGAGAATGCCGCGCGGTCGGCGTAGGACGGCTGTTGCCACCCGTATTCGGCTCCCCCTGACAGGAGAAACGAGAGGATACCCTCGGCGTTCGCGAGCACATCGAATCGCTGTTGTTTCTCGGAAAACCGGACCTCGACGACGATCTGCTGGGCATTCTGGGTGTCTCCCTCGTACGCCGCCTCGACTACCTCGATGTACTCGCCAGATTCGGCGACGACTGCCGACCACTCTTGTTCTAGCGTCGAGACCGTGACCGACTCTTTCGCCGGGGGAGCGAACAGTTCGTAGCCAGCCTCAAAGTTACCGTTGGCGAGTCGCTCAAGGAACCGGATTGCTTGCTGTTCGAGACGCTCGGGGTCAGGCCCTGTCACAGTCTCCGTTGTGGTCGGTGAATCCGTCGGCGTCGCTGTGGTCGTCTGTTCTGGTATCGCCGTCGGTGACTGTGACTCGTCATCCTCGCCTCCGGAACATCCCGCAATGAACGGTGTTGAGGCGACTGCAACAGCCTGGAGGAACTGTCGCCGTGAGCGAGGCCGGCGGTCTGAGCCATCGTTGTCGTGTTTGGTCCGTCTGCCACCCATAAACATATCAATGGGAATACAGCTACTTATACCAAATGAGTACAGCGATACTGTAAAAGATGATAAATGTAGTCTACTACGACCTGTCGTTACGTTCTTCTGGGGGCCAAGTACGGGCCTGTCTCGGCGATGGAAAGTATTATTATTTAGTTGTACAACTTAGTTTTCATGGCGAAGACACAGCTACAGCACGCACGAGAGGGAACGGTAACGCCGGCCATGGAGCGGGTCGCCGAGCGCGAGAACGTCGACCCGGAGTTCGTTTGCGAGCAGGTCGCGGACGGAAAGGCGGTAATTCCGGCGAATCATCACCACGACGCACTCGATGCGATGATCATCGGCCGGGAGTTCTCAACGAAGGTCAACGCAAACATCGGCGCAAGCGAGACGACCAGCGACCTCGAAGAGGAAATGGAGAAACTGCACACAGCAGTTCACTACGGCGCGGACACGGTGATGGACCTCTCGACGGGCGGCGGTGACCTCGACAAGATTCGGGCGGCAAACATCGAACACTCGCCGGTCCCGGTCGGGACAGTTCCGCTCTATGAGGCCCGCAGACAGGTCGACGACGTGGCTGACCTGAGCCACGAACTGCTCCTCGATGTCATCGAGAAGCAGGCCGAGCAGGGCGTCGACTACATGACGATTCACGCGGGTATCCTGATGGAACACCTCCCCAAAACCGACGGCCGGAAGACCGGTATCGTCTCGCGTGGCGGCTCGATTATGGCCCAGTGGATGGAGGAGCGCGGTATGCAGAACCCGCTGTACACGAAGTTCGAGGAAATCTGTGACATCTTCGCAGAGCACGACGTGACCTTCAGCCTCGGAGATAGCCTCCGTCCGGGCAGTATCGCCGACGCCGGCGACGAGGCCCAGTACGCCGAGCTTGACACGCTGGGGGAACTGACCCAGGTTGGCTGGGATTACGGCGTCCAGGTGATGGTCGAAGGGCCGGGTCACGTCCCCATGGATATGGTCGCCGAACAAGTAGAACGCCAGCAGGAGGTCTGTGACGGGGCACCTTTCTACGTGCTCGGTCCGCTGGTCACGGATGTCGCGCCGGGGTACGATCATATCACCTCGGCAATCGGCGCGGCGATGGCGGCACAGGCCGGCGCGGCGATGCTCTGTTACGTGACACCAAAAGAGCACCTTGGCCTTCCGGAACGCGAGGACGTGCGCGACGGGCTCGCGTCGTACCGCATCGCGGCCCACGCCGCAGATGTCGGTCAAGGCCGCCCTGGAGCGCGTGACTGGGACGACGCTCTCTCGGAGGCCAGGTACAACTTCGACTGGCGGCGTCAGTTCGACCTCGCGCTCGACCCCGAGCGGGCACAGGAGTACCACGACCAGACGCTGCCCGGAGACAACTACAAAGAGGCCCGCTTCTGCTCGATGTGTGGTGTCGAGTTCTGCTCGATGCGCATCGACCAGGACGCGCGAGACGCCGGCGAGATGGCCGAACTCGACGACGAGACCGACCTCGACGGCTCGCCGGCCGCGGAGACGAATATCCCCCCAGTCGGGACACACGAAGAGGCTGATGTCCCCGAGACCTCCGACTACGTCGACCTCGGCGAGCACGTTCACGCAGACGACGACTGATAGTGATTATTGCGGTGGTTTTCAGAGCTGCTTCTGTAACTCACTCGTTTCACGGCCCAACACAAGCGATAAACGAAACTATGGCCGTAACGACTCGCAATAATTACGATGAGGGTTGTGTCGCGACAGCGCACGGAGACCCGCCACATAAACCAGTCGACGATAACAGAGGAATGATGGGCGTCAGAACGGTCGCGTACGTCGTCTTCCAGACCAGTCGACCCTCGCAGTTGCTCCTGATTGCGGGCGTCTACCTCCTCGGTGTGGTAATCGCGGCCGCCAACGGTGTCACACCGGCCGGGTCGACGGTCTTCGTCGGCCTGTTTCCATTGCTGTGCTGTTCGGCGAGCGTCCACTACGCCAACGAGTTTGCCGACGTCGAAACCGACGCACAGACCGACCGAACACCGTTCTCGGGTGGTAGCGGGGCGCTCGCCGAAACCGGTCTCAGCCGATCTGTTCCCCTGATTGCTGGCCTGCTGTCGCTCGGGGTTGGTCTGGGGAGTGCACTCGTCCTCTGGACGAGTGGCTGGCTGTCGACACAGGCAGGCCGACTCTTGCTCGTCATCGTCGCCGCCGGCTGGCAGTACTCGGTTCGCCCGCTGAAACTCGCCTGGCGTGGCCTCGGAGAGGTGACGAACGCGGCCCTCGGCGGACTGATACTGCCTGTCTACGGGGCCGCGGTCGTCGGCGGTCCGCTCGGGACAGTCGCGCTGGCCTCGCTCCCGTTCGCGCTGGTCGTCCTGTTGAACCTTTTTGCGACCCAGTGGCCCGACAGAGCGGCCGACGCCGCCGTCGGCAAACGGACGCTTGCAGTCAGGTGGTCGCGTCGTCGTCTCCGTATTGCCTACATAGGAATTGCTATTGTTGCCGGTATCTCGCTGGTGGGGCTGTATGTGGTTCCCTCGCCGCCGGTTCTGCCGCGGCCGGTGGTCCTTGCGAGTTTGCCCGTTGCGCCGCTAGTCGTCTGGGCTGCCGGTGGGTACACGCGGCGACGCGTCCCGTTGCCGACTGTCGCCGCAATGGTTACGCTCGCGGCGTTACAGCTGTTTGGCTGGCTCTGGACGATATACTAGTTCTCGGCGAAGTTCGCTGGCGCGAACGACCAATCCCACTCGTCGTAGACGATATCCGGTGTGACGTCGTCTGGAATCTGGTCGAAGCGGCGCAAGAACGAGATACGTCCGCCAGTCGCTCTGAAATCGCCCCGGAACCACCGCATCAATCGGGGCACCTCGACGGTGTTCGCCTCAGCGTCGTACGTGACAGCCTGGTCGAGATAGCCGGCTGTCGTCAGGTCGAGCTGGTCGTCGACCTCATCGCGGGTGTAGGCCGCAATCGGCGGACAGCTCTCGGCACCGCAGTTGAGCGCGAAGTGGACTCGGGGGTCTCGTTCGTCGAGTTCGTGTCTCTCTGCGAAGCCGCTACGGAATGGGCTGCGAATATAGCCGAAGGTGAGCTTGCTGTAGGAGCGTCTGAGGATGTCGTGTTCGATATCGTCGAGACTCAACGTCTCGCCTGCGACCGTCAGCGCTGGAAGGGAAAAGAAGGTCCGGCGGTTCTCGTAGTCCTCGCGGTGGCTGTCGAGGAGTTGCTGGGTTGCGGCGTTGTAGAGATTACACCAGAAGGCGAGGCGAGTGCCGTCGGTGTCGAGTCGGGCTGCCAGCTCTGTATTCTCACAGTTGGCGAGTTTCCTCTCGTACTCGTCGGTCGGCTCGTCGTACCGAATCGACCGCAGGAACTTCGCGGAGAGGGCGACTGGGTCGGTGGTCACAGTCAGGAGTACGGGCAGCCCGCATATCAGGGTTTTCCGGAATGGACCGCCCACACACAGCCGTCGTCAGTCGAACCGGTCCTCGATATCGCGCTCTGCGGCGTTCACGACCGACTGTTCTGCTCGGTACATCGCGCGTATCGCCTCGTCGGTGTACTCCACCTCGAAGGAGGGGTCCGGCAGAAAGCGTGGCACGCTGCCGAGCACGGTCGTCGCGTCGAAGCCAGCCACCATCTCGAAGGCGTCACGATGCTCGCGCAACGGCGCAGTGAAGGGAAAGTGTTCGTTGACCAGCGTCTCGGCCTCGTCACGCTCCAGTTCGGTCACCGCGGCGGTCCAGAAGTCAGACGCGGGCGAGCGCACCAGCGGCTCGACGGCCTCGCCGAGGTCGCGGTGACGTGCGAGCAGACTGTCCTCAACCTCGCGGCGACGCTCCGGGGAGATGTCCGAGCGGATAGAGTCGGCGACTGCACCGACTGACAGAATCTCATTCCGGTAGGCCTCCACACCTGCGTCGTCTTCGATGTAGTCGAGCACGATTTCGAACTGGTCGAGTGTCTGCCGACGGTACGCGTTCAGTTCCGGTTCGACGACACGACGCTGGAGTGCGCCGGCGTTACTCAACAGCCGGTCGACGGCAAGTCCCGTCGGCCCACGAGCACCACTTCTGAGGGCCCGTGAGACGCTGAACTCGTCCATCGTCGCGTCGATTGCATCCTCGAGGAAGTACTCGAACCCCTCGACGACTGCCTCGCGTGTCACATCCGGGCGTTGGACCGACGACACTTGGGCTTTGCTCGTGAACAGGCCGGCACAGCTTTTCAGGCTCCGTCCCGTATATCGACCATGGCAGTCGCTCCATCGTTCAAGCTTCCAAACGTCGGCCCCGGACCGGACCCGCTGTCACTGTCCGCACTCGCAGCCGACAACGAGTTCGTGTTGTTGTTGCTCCAGCGCGATTATCACTGTGGCAACTGTCGCAAACAGGTCCAGGTGTTCGCCGACTGGTACGACGAGTTCCACGAGCGCAACACCGAAGTCGTCTCTATCGTCCCGGAGCCACGCGAGCGCGTCCGCTCCTGGCAAGAGGAGTACGACCTGCCGTACCCGCTCTGTGCCGACCCTGAAGCGGCGGCCGGCGAAGAGTACGACCAGCCCGTCCGCTTCGGCCCGCTTGGTCGGTTCAGCGACCTGCTGGGTCGGATGCCCAAGGCAGTCCTCCTCGACTGCCGGGACGGTGACCCGACAATCTGCTACACCCACGAGGGGTCCTCGACGTGGGACCGCCCAGAGCTTGAAGAGGTCTTCGACGCCATCGACGAGCAACGATAATTAGCGGGTACAACCGACGAGATGGTCGCAACGTCACGCTCATACGCCTCGATGCCGACCATTCTGTATGGACGATTCGAGTGCCGATAGCGAGTACGCCCGAACGCTACGAGAGAAACGCGCCGAGAAAGACGAGTTCTTCGACACCCACCGCCAGTCGCCGATTCCGCCCGAGAATCGCGACGACTTCGCGGGACTCGAATACTTCGAACCAGATGCGACCTACCGGGTCGAAGCAGACGTGACACGCTTCGAGGACCCCGAGGTACTCACGCTCGATACCTCTGACGGGCGAGAGGTCCGGTACAACCGCGTCTTCGAGTTCGCGTTCGAGTTGCGCGGCGAGGAACACACGCTCGCGGGCTACCGCCAACAGCCCGAGGATGCGATTTTCATCCCGTTTCGGGACAAGACGACTGGGCAACAGACCTACAAGGACGGCCGATACCTCGAACTCGAGCCGGAGCGCGATGTCGTCGACGGCGACACCGTCGAAATCGACTTCAACCTTGCGTACTCGCCGTTCTGTGCCTACAGCGAGACCTTCGCCTGCCCGCTTCCGCCCGAGGAGAACTGGCTCGACGTAGTCGTTCCGGCCGGCGAGCAGAAGCCGTCGCTGTAACCGTCTTCAGACCGGAGCCGAGACACCCAGCACCTGGAGCAGTCCCCAGCAGGAGAGAACGATACCGACGGCGACGAAGGGGTAGTCAAGCGCGCGAAAGGAGAGCGCCGGCAGGGTCGGATTCCACGAGAAACACCGGGCACGGAGCGCGAGGGCCAGCCGTTCGCCCCGCGAGAACGCCTGCTCGACGGTGAGCAGCGAGAGGCGCTGTATCCGCTTGCGGGTCGACAGCGCGTCCCCGCCGCGGGCACGGAGTGCGAGCCGCGACCGCCGGAGATCACCGAGCACGACCGGAAAGAACCGAAACACGAGACCCACTCCGACCCCGAGTAGCTGTCCGGTCTTGCCGGGAACGTGTCGCTGGATTGCGGCGCGTGTCTCCCGGACCGGCGTCGTCTTGACGTAGACCGCAGAGACGAACAACACGAGGACGATCTGATAGCCCGCCAGCAGCGACGGCGGGACGTGTTCGAGGGCGAGCCACGGCGGACCGAACGTGAGACTCGCAAACAGCGGCGCGAGCGCCAGAAGCACCAGCACGAACCAGTACGTCCGGAGAACGCGAATCACGGAGAGCTGTGCGAGCGCGAGCGCCCCAAGAGCGACCAGCGTGAGCGCGACCAGCAGGGGTGGTTCCGTCGTCGTGACGGCAGCAAACGCGAAGCCAAACTGCGCGGCGAGCTTCGAGCGTGGGTCGAGACGGTGAAACAGCGTTGTGCCGTGCTCGTAGGTTATCATCGGAGGCCCTCGACGACCCGAACGTCGATACCCGGCAACTCCTCGGCCACCTCACGGGGCGGGCCGTCGACGACGATTCGCCCGTCGTGCATGCCGAGCAGACGGTCGGCCCGACTGTGGAGGTCTCTGAGGTCGTGCGTGACGACGAGTATTCCGGTCCCGTCGGCCTGGAGTGCGTCGAGTTGGTCGAGCACCGACTCCCGGGCAGGCTGATCGAGCCCGGTGAAGGGTTCGTCCAAAACGAGATAGGAAGGCTCCATCGCCAGCGCGCCCGCGATGGCGACGCGGGCCTGTTCGCCGCCGGAAAGCTCGTCGATACGGTCGTTCGCTCGGCCGTCGAGGTTGACTGCCTGTAGCGCCGACTCGACACGGCGGTCGACCTCTTCGCGGTCGAGGCCGAGGTTCTCTGGACCGAAGGCCACGTCAGCGCCAATCGTCGCGGCGACGAACTGGTCGCGGGGCTGTTGGAACACCATCCCGATGTTCGCCCGCGCAGCAATCGGGTCCGCGGTCACGTCGATACCGTCGACCTCGACGGTGCCCTCCTCGGGTTCGAGCAAGGCGTTGAGATGGCGCACGAATGTCGTCTTCCCGCTGCCGTTCGCACCGACGACGAGGACGAACCCGCCGTCATCGATGTTCACAGAGATGTCGTCGACCGCGATCACCTCTCCGTACGTCGCGGTCAGGTTCTCGACGCGAATCATCGATCACTCGACAAACGAAAGCCGTGCGAGATGGCCGCCAGTGACCAGCGAGATGACGGCAGCAGCCTTAAGCACGTCGCCCGGAACGAAGACGACACCGCCTTCGATGATACCGGAGACCAGCGACTGGTCGGTCGCACTAGCGAGCCAGACTGACCCGATAGCGTAGATGACTGCGAGGCCGACGAGCATTCCGACTACCTGCAGTGGAATCGAGACAGCGTCGAGCGGACGCGGGTCGACTCGACGGTGGACGAGCCCCCCGATGACCGCCGCCGCGACCGGGAAGCTGAGGATGTAGCCACCAGTCGGGCCGGTGATGATTCCGAATCCGGCCCCAAATCCAGCAAAGACCGGTGCGCCCGCAGCCCCGACGACCGCGTACAACAACAGCGCGAGTCCGCCCCAGACCGGCCCGAGGAGCAGTCCCGCAAGATAGACGCCGACCGTCTGTAGCGTAAACGGTGCCGGCGAGAACGGATACGGCACCGTAAACTGGGCAAACGCCGCGGTCAACGCCGCGACAACGACCGCCATTGCGAAGTACTCGACCGTGTTGTCCCCCACGAGTTCGACTGACTCGTACTGCTCAGCCATACTGGTCTGTGTTTCGTCAACCAAGATAACATCTGTGGTTTACACAAGGGACGAACACACGACACTAACCAGCAGAAAAACCGACGACAGAAAAGTAGAGACGAGTTATCTGGCAGCCGCCGCGACGCGCTCTTTCTCTTCTTTCTGTGAGACCGCGTACGTGTCGACATCGTCGTTTGCCGCGCCCATCAGCTGACGTGCGAGGGCGTCGGCCGCGTCGGTTTCGGTCTTGAAGGAGTCACTGTGAACACCCTCGGCGAGGAACTTCAGCGCCTGGTCGACCCGGCGCTGGGGTGCAACGTCGACCGCCTTCGGGACGGAGATGCCGCCGTATTTCAGGCGGACTGTCTCCTCGCGAGGAGCCGCGTTCTCGACCGCGCGGACGAGAATCTGGACAGGGTTCTCGTCGGTCCGGTCGTGGATGGTCTCGAACGCGTCACGCGTGAGCTGTGTGGTGAGCTGTTTCTTGCCGGTGTTCTCGTCGGTCTGCATCAGCCGGTTGATGAGCCGCTCGACGATAGAGATCTGGCTCTTTTTGAACTGCTTGTCGGCGTGACGACCCATCGTGTGTGCGATAGGCGTGACCGTGATGTATCGTTCCGTGGAGACATCGCGGAACTCGATTTCCTCGGTGTCCCACTGACCGAACAGCTTCGCGCTTGCGTCCTCCGAGTCAGCCGGGGCGTCGGGGTCTGGTTGTTCTGTCGACATGGTTAGCGAACAGGTTTCTCCGCGTTGCCACGAACGAGTTCGATAAGCGAGACGCCGTTTACCTTCTCAACTTTGTATCGGACGCCGCCGATGTCACCCATCGCACCACCCTTCGCGCCGCCGATACCGGCGATAGTGACCTCGTCGTGCTCGTCGATGAACGAGATAGCGCCGTCACCGGGACAGAAGGCGGTGACCTGCTTCCCGTTTTTGATGAGCTGGACACCGACGCATTTCCGGATTGCGGAGTTGGGCTGTTTAGCCTCGATACCGATCTTTTCGAGGACGATACCACGTGCCTGCGGTGCGCCTTCGAGCGGATCTGCCTTCTCCCGAAGACCCCGCTCACGTCGCGCGTAATCCGAGTCGGACCACCGGTGTTTCTGGCGGTCCTTCTTCAGCTTGCGCGCGGCGTACTTGCCGTTTGCCATAGTGCGAGAGGATACTGGATGGAGGTACTTAAGACTCCTCTTTTGGCCTGCTACCTCGTCGCCACACAACGCCTGTGTTGTCTAGTATCACTGGCTACTAGACCGGCGGTGTTCTCTTCACGGTGGGCGCTGTAAGCGACACTATGGCTGACTGTCCGGCCTGTGGCACGGAAACCGCGGCAGGCACAAAGCGGTGTCCTAACTGCGGCGAAACGGTTGTCACTGGCCGGGTCCTGGCTGTGCCGGATGTTGCTGCCGGTGTCGCCGCCGGCGCGGTTGCGTTCGTGCTTGGGTTCGTCGCGACGGCGGTCGGCTCAAACGCCGAAGAGAGCCGCGAAACCGTCGAGAATCTGTTCGGCGAGAACGGCCCTCTTGGCGTGGGGATCGCCGAGTTCCTTCCCGAGTGGTACAAGGTGTTGAGCTGGGAGTTTCTCGAAAACACAATTATTGAGTATTAACAGCGTAAACACTAAGGAGCCACCGTAAGACGTATCTGGTAGATGGCAGAGAAAACCACCGTCGCCTTTCGGATTGATGAGTCGGTCAAAGAGGAATGGGAAGATGCCGCCGAAGGCCCAGAGTATGACAGTCTTAGCCACCTGATACGGCTTTCTGTTCAACGGGAGATAACAGATACAGAGACGGCCCCACGCACCGCACAGGCCGACACAGGAACTAACGAGAACAGCGAAATGCTACAATCGCTTAATCGGCTTGAGAAAGTCACAGGAGAGATTCAAGAAGAAGTTGAAGCCTTCAATCGAGAACATGAATCGGAAGAAATGTACAATCTAAGACAAGTTCTGCTTGAAGTCTTGCCCACCGCCCCCGGAACATATTCCCCGGGTCCTAACGAACCCGAACCGGGAAGCGTCGGACAGAAACCCCGTGAAGTTGCAGGCCGTATCGGAGCTGATACCAGTGACGTATCAGACACACTCGAAGATATGGCTAACGGGCTTGGAATGGTCCGGTCCTTCAACGGCTACTACTGGAAGGCAGAGGAATGAACACGGATACCCTACTCACAGAGTTTCGTCGCAGGCAGGAAACCAAGAAGGCAGATAGTTCTGCCCGTTCCTACGCCCACACAGCAAAAGTCTGGGCCGAGTGGTTAGCAGAACCCGGTTTAAAAGACTTCGACCACAACAGCCGAGAACGTTCCTCTAAGAAACTTTGGGAAGGTACAACCGGTGATCTGCAGGTGTTCCTTCGGCAACAGTTACAGAGCGGTCTGGCCGGCGGAACTGTCCAAAATCGGCGGTGGCATATCTCTATCCTGTATGACGAACTGGAAGAAATGAAACGGGAAGGTGGCTACGGTATTCCCGACTTCGAGAATCCGACAGAAAACCTCGATGTTTCTGACTGGCAGACTTTGAAAGCAAAGCCGAGAAAACAACAGGAATCTAAAGAATTAGACTACTTAGGGCCGCAAGATATTAAGAAGTTGTATGAAAATGCCCCATCACCCACACTACGAAACGAACTGATTATCAGACTACTCTACCAGACTGGCCTTCGGCGTGGAGAACTGTCAGAAACACGTTTAGAAGACGTAAATACCGATGAACGTGCTATCAAAGTCCATGCCGAGAAGACCCACTTGAACCGCACTGTGTACTATCAGCCATCACTGGATTCCCTCATGACCCGGTGGGTGAATGTCGAACGGAAATCACTCTCGACAGCAGGAAGCGAATACCTGTTTCCGACGTTCAAGACTGACAAAATCAAACCGGCACAAATCGGACAAATTGTACGGAAAGCCGCCGAATCCGCTGGGATACAATCCGTTCTTTACACAGATGCATCGGGTCAAGAGCAGGTGAAGATAACCGCACACATCCTCCGACACAGCTTCGCAGTTCAATCCGTCAAAAACGGAATGGACACCCGACGGTTACAAATGCTCATGGGCCACGCAAAGATTGACACGACAGAACGGTATCTAAAGTTTGCCGACGACGATCTCAAAGACGCAGTTCGGAAATCCGGGGCTGGTTCAGAGTCAATTCCTTCCTCCTAATCCAGGGTGAAAACCACGAGATACCCCTTCCACGTACTTCTTGCAGTAGGCGGCATTACGCACCGCAAGTGCCGCCAAACGATTAATGCCAATTATTTAATACAATAGTAGCGAAAATAAAATTAAAATTATGTGAGTTTCCGGTAGTATTAAAATCCCTACGGTGATTAAACGAGTGTGAACGGACTAATAATCATCACGTTCGTGTGGATATTAATCGCTATTTATGTAGGCTTTGATGCTCACGAAAGAAATAAGTACTCTACTCCTTGGTTTCTGCTCACAGGTACAATATCGCTTTTTGGAGTTTTATTCTATTATGTCAATATTCGCACCGAAGAACAAACTGATTCTGTTCCCAAGCCATCTACATTACACAAATTCTCGTTATTAGTTGCTTCAGTGGTTGGGTCATTCCTTGCATGTTTCCTACTGATTGGATTGTCTACTGGCCCTTATACGATTGTATTTTATGTTTTCTCTGCAGTGTGTCTGAGTCTATCTTTATTTTTATACCTTGATCTTAAATCTCCGTATCTACAGGGCGAAAAGCTATTTGTAGAATGTATATACGCATTAGGCATTGGCGGCGGTTTTAGTCTTACTGTCTTTAGTAAGCAGAGCGTTCAAAATTTTATGTCATCTCAAGTCATGAATGGATTGTTTATTGTAACCACACTCGCGTTTCCGGTCGTATGGTATAGTTATCGAACAAAGATCTCACACAATCAAATACCATCTTAACGCCGCCAGTATTGTCAGAATGTGATTGTCTCAGCAGAAATATCAAATTAAACACGTTAGGAAACCAATATTTTTACACGTTTTGATTCCCACTTACCTTCACGTTCTGGGGCTCTCTGTACCACCCGTTCGGGCTTTCGATACCGCCCGCACTGCCGATGTTTTTTCTCTCTTTCCTCTCCCCTGTAGTCCCCTTTCCTTTCCTCTCGTCTCAAAGACACGCGCTGTCAAACTCTACTCTCCTATCCTATCCCCTATAGTCCCCTTTCCTTTCCCTCTCTCTTTTCGCAGGGTTATCGTTCCCTCACTACGTTCGGTCACAAGGATAACACAGTATAAACAGTAAACGGGTGAGTCGGCGTTTCAGAGCATAGAGTCGGCGGTTGCTTCTCTCTCTCTCTCTCTCTCTCGATGGTTCTAAACTGATTAGGAGTGTTTTTAACACTTCTAAGAATGTTCCATACTCCCCGTTTTACTATTCCTCAGCAATCTGAAAATCAGAGGTTAAGCAACAATCCCGTTTACTCTCAGAGGTCTGTGAGTCATCTTAGAATTGATTCAAGCAACAAGATGATACTCACCCCTCGGAAAGAAAATAAACAGCACACAGATGGCACATACGCCACTCATTGCAAGATGTGGGTAAATCTAAGCTCCACACTGATTATTTCACGCACCGACTTACGTAAATATGCGTATGTGGATGTGAATTAATGTTCCAACCGGCCCTTCGCATTCCTATGTTTGCATTGTTAATACCTATTTGATGTGTTTCTCGAAAACCACCACGTTGCCGTCTCCGCAACTGCCGGCGACCTGTTCGGCAGTGGGGTGGCAAGCGAGTACGCCGACACGCTGCTTCCGGCGGCCTCAGGGTTGCAGATCCTTCCGCCGTTGTTGCTCGCGGGTGCAGGGCTATTCGTGACATCCCGTGGCGTGTACAGCAGCTGGTTCGACGCGCTGCTCGCTGGGACGACAGTCACACTCGGCTATCTGCCGTGTATCGTAACTATCACCGTCGTCTCCTCGTTCGAGGTGACTGTCTTCGGAACGACGCTCGTCGAAATCGCCCCCGATTTTGCCCGCACGGTTCTGGTCGCCGGTGTTGCCTACCCGCTCGTGTTTGGTGGAATTGGTGGGCTGTGTGCGTTCGGGCTCGCGCGCTGGCGTGCTGACTAAAATAGGACGTGCAGCATGAGCCAGATACAGATGCCGAGCGCAAAGGAGGTGAGCCAGAGCGTCGCAGCCACGCGTCCAACACGGGCGTGTGGCGTCTCTGGGAGCGCAGAGATCGGCCGTGTCGTGGCGAGCAAGAGGACGTAGTAGACGACCGGGACTGCGATGATAGCAAAGAGGATATGAATCGCCAGCATCGGGAGGTAGAGGTACTGGTACACCGCGTCTGGCCCACCGAACTCGCTTGGCCCTTCGAGCGAGATACGGTAGAGGTACAGGACGAGAAAGAGCGCGAACAGGCCGGCACTGGCGAGCATCGACGCCCGGTGTGTCTCGATATCACGGCGGCGAATCGCTCGGACACCACGGAGAATCGTCCCGATAGCGAGTACACTGATGACGACGTTGAGGTGTGGGATAACCTCAACGAGCGGGTCGACTCGCACCAGCACTGATTCAGGAATGTAACCCAGGACAGCCCCGAAGACGAGCGCCAACGAGACTGCCGATAACACCGCAGTCAGTCCGCCGACGTGCTCACGAGCGTACGCTTGCATACCTGGTGCTTGGCCTCTACTCTTCTATCAGTTGCGCATCGGCGGCCAGCTCGCTGGCACGTGGACTCTCACCACCGTGCGGTGTTGCCCTGGACCGGATGCGAGCCGCGTGGACCGTCTCGGTAGCGTCGTCGACGACGAGGACCGCGCCTGGCTCCGTCGGGAGTTTGTCTGTGAACTCGCCGTCGAGATAGGTTGGCTGTACGGTTTCGAGTGCGGCAAGATCGTCGGCCGCTGTGAGCCGATGTGAAACGAGGATATCAGACTGGGAGATACCGACTGCTGGAATCGCACTCGGACGCTGTGTCGCCGTCACCAGGCTGACACCGGGTGCACGGCCCCGCGTGAGCAACAGCTCCAGTGCGCTCTCGGCCCCTCCATCGAAGAAGGCGTGTGCTTCGTCGACGAGCAACCATGGGAGACGGTCGGTCGCGTCAGCGACGCGGGCACGATAGAGCAACTGTGCGACGCCCCGACAGACGGCGTTCATCGGCGCAGTATCGAGTCCCGAAACGTCGAGGACGGTGACGCCACCACTGGTGAGTGTGGCTACGTCCAGTCCGTTGGCATCGAAGATGCCCCAGGAATCGGCGAGGTCGAGGTGGTTTCGTGCGCTGCGAATAGCTCTCTCTGGAGCGTTCGTCTCGGCGATTTCCGCCTGCATCGCCGCTATCGTCTCCCGCTTCTGTGTGGCCTGCCAGAGGAGACTGCCCGGACCGCTCTCTGGTGTGAGGTCGAGCAGCGAACACCACGATTTCGGGTCGAGCGCGTTCGGTGGAACAGTCGGTCTTCTCACGACATCCGCCGGGACTGGCTCCTCAGCGGCAGTGTCAGCGAGCGTCTCGAAGACGCCCATCGGGTCGATGACGACTGGCGCGACACCTGTCGCACGGGCGAGTTCCTCAGCGATGACGCCGAGTGTGTAGGATTTGCCGTAGCCGCGTTTTCCAACGACGAGCATCGCGTGGGGTGTATCGAGGTCGAGCGACAGCGTCGCCCCCGCGCTCCCATCGAGCGCTCTGTACTCCCCTAGATGCCCTGTCGGTCGCTGCGTTCCGTTGTCTGTTCTGCCGATGACAAAGCCCATGACGGCGCTGGCCACCCGCTGGTATATGAATCCCCGGCCGCGGATTTAGGGGCGATAACCGGGCACTCTCTCGTATGATTCGGTACGTGGTCGCGGTACTGTTGGCGACAGCACTGCTCGGCGTCGGCTTTGTCGCAGTCGAGAGGGTGTCGGCGGTCCGTGCCGAGACACAACTCAATGGGGAGCTGTCGGCTATCGAGCGTGCGGCGGCCTCACTGCTGGAACACGACGACCCCACACCGGCCGGCCCGCCGCCACGGCGCGTGCTTGACGTTCGCCTGCCGACGGCAGGATTCGCCACTGTTGGCGTCGAGACGCTTGTCTTCGAGCCTGTCGGCAACCGGACCGTCGTGCGGTATCAACTCGGCGGTCGGCCGGCGACGACGCGGATTCTGGACGTGGCGCTCGTAAACGCCGTCGATGGAGCGAGAACGCTCGACGTGAGCGGACGAACCGGCTCACAAACCGTCGTACTCGAACTAGTCACCGATCCCGGCAACCCCACGGTGCAGATGCGGTTCGGAAACAGTCACGAGGTGTCGGCGGCGACGGGACAGAACCGTCCCGGTACGTCGTAGAGCAACTGGACTGTCACAGAAGGGAGTGAACCAGACCCGTCGACGTCACTCAACTAAACGGAGAGCCCCGTCGCGAAACGTCAGCGGCCAGAGGCCGGGAGGCTCCGTCTCTGGCGGGTTGACGACATTACATCTAAGTTCATCGCTGGGTGCAACGACCCTATTGTCCAGCATATAATGGAAATAAAAGCAGTGCGCAAACCGCATTTCGTAGTCCGTGGCAAGAACCTCTGTATCGCCCACAATATCATCAGGGTGGGTCAGTTTACGGTCGCCTGTCCCGGTTAGCTTCTCGAAAGTGAGGTTGCTGTTGTGCTGTGCTCGTGCTTTCTCGACAACGGTGTCTATGTCGGTGTCATCGGAATCGTAGTCCAGAAACCGCCCGGCATCTCGATACTGCTTGAAGTCAAGCATGCCACGTACCTCGACACTATCTGTCGCGATCCACGTGTCCACATCAGGAGTTTCGCCGGCGGGAGAGTGCGTATCATCGTACACTACTTCTTCGTACTTTTCCACGGTGACATCGAGTTCGAGTCTCTCTCCGTGGCCGTCACATGTATCACACTCTGGTGCAGCGCCTCTATTGCCCCCGCCGCGACAGATCTCACACGTACGGTAGCCATCGCGAGCGCTGGCATCCTCAGTACAGTTTGGACAGGGCCCAATCGTCTTTTCTCCAGTCCCACCACACGCCTGACACGATACTTTCACCTCTCCTGTGCCGCCACATGCATCACACACCTCTCCGACTCCGTGTCCACCCCTCTGACAGGGCTTGCGTACTGTTCCGTTTTTACACCCACAGCGTTCCCTCAGTACCCCGCTGTCACAGCGATTCGAACATCTATGACGACCCTCACCGTCACACGATCTACAGTACTTTCCTGTACCAGAACACTGCCTACACTCGATTATACCGGTATTATTGACGAATAGCAGCTTGCGCGAGTCGTACTTTGAGAGTGCCTCGGCCCGGTCAAACTCTTCAGGCTGGAGGATGTACCCGTCCTCTTTGAGGTCGGCTTCAGTCATGGTTACTGACTTCTCTGAGGACGCGTCCCAGGTGTCGCGTGTCCAGAACCTCACGTTCTCGTCGACAATCGGTCGGTAATTACACGTAATGCGCTTCGCATGTGAAGAGAGAAACGAGTCCGGCAGGTCGCCCTTCACCCGCTTTGCGAAAACCTCGTGAGGGTCTGGTTTCATATCTTGGAGAAACTCCGGGACGTCCTCATGATAAATCTCTTCACGGGTTCTGGACTGGCCTTCCGTTGATGTTGCGGCCGATGACCCCGACACACTCGCAGACGAAGACTCGAGGAAATTACGAGGACCCACTGATGGAACAGCCCACGGGAGCGTCGACGGGATTACTGGTCGAATCACCGCTCCGGAAACGAGACTACCTAACCCACCAGTGACACCCAAGATGACAAACACAACCAGGATATCGAGCCCAAACTCGTCGCTTGCCGCCCCTGTCGGGTAGGCAACTGCCGCGTACACGACGAACGTCCCGATTATCCCGGCAAACGTGGACAAGGCTAAGTTCAGCGACTGCCTGGTATCGTTAGGCCCTTGTCCGGCCGCCAGTGCCACGACCCCTGCGACAATGCCGGAAGCGAACGCACCGGCAAAAAATAGTCCTGAGTTGTCACCGACAGTAAACATGACGGCAACGATACAGACCGCACTGACAATTGTCCCCATGTACCGAACGTGCATGTATACTATTAGGTTAATCAACACTTATCTATTTCGCGGGGAGGGTGGCTGAGAGCGAGGGCCATTCCTGTTCAGTCGAAGTATTATAGAATTGATGTTCTTCACCGGATTCGATGCGCTTGGCCCCCTCGGCCTGTAGAGTAGGTCGAGCACGCCACATCGAGGAACGAGAACAACACCTGTCGACACGCACGTCACACGGACCCAGCGAAGAACGGTGAAAAGGTACGTTGGTGTGCGTTCGCTTGCTCAAGACGGTTGTTGTGGGTGTCACTGTCGGTTGGGTACTGTTCAGATAAGAGGCTGCAGAAAGTCGGAAGACAAGAAAGCCCTCGGGGCTCTCAACTCCCGCGGCTCGCTGCGCGTGGTTCGAAAGAGCGGAGCTCTTTCGTCATCACGAAAATCTTTGATTTTCGAACGACTTCGGCCGCAAGCGGCCTGCAGTGTCTCCTCACGGCGCAACGCGCCGTTCGGACGGGCCGAGGCGGCAGTGCCGCCTCGCGGCTTACGTCGTCGGGGTTCGTCGAGAGCGCTTCGCCCTTTCAGTCCACCAGGATTCACTAAATTGGCCGGCAGAAACTGGCTCGCCGATTGGCGCTTATCTGAACACCGCCGTCGGTTGGTAGCGTAGATTTATATACAATAGGGCGGCCAGCACCGGCCACCAAGTGCGATGAGTCACGAAGAAGCACCGATTCAGTGTCCGGTCGGCCGCGGTCAAACGGAGCCACTTGCGGCGCTTGTCGCGGTCGCGCTGTTCTGTGTCGCGCTGTCAGTGTATGCCGGTTTCCTCACGGGACTTGTCCCGGAGTTCAGTACCGACAGAGAGCTCGCCGAGGTGACTGGTGAACGAGTCTGGGAGACCGTCAACGAGAACGGGATATTTCGAGAAGAGACAGCGCTTCGGTCGGCCCTCGACGCTGACACACTCCCTGACGGACACCGCGTCGCAGTCACCGTCACCTACGCTCATGAGGGCACTGTCACGGCGAGTCAGGCCTCGTTCGACGGGGCTGGAAGGCCCGTCGAGACAACCGAACTCAACGGCGAGACGTTCCGTCGCCCGGTCCCGGTCCAGCGCCGAAAGGGAGACGTTCGTCCGGGGATGCTTACGGTGGTGGTGAGCGATGACGGGTAACCGGCGTGCCATCAGCACGGTTGTCGATGTGACTCTCGGTCTTCTCGTGATTGTCGCGGCCATGGGGCTGTTGGTCACCCTCACGGAGACAAAGAGTGCCGACCACAACCCGACAGACGCTGCCTACGCGGCACAGACGGTCACTGGGTCGACAGTGAACACGACGTACTCGCTTGCCCCTGCTATCGAGCACTACTTCAGCGAGTACCGCAAGGGCAAGAACCCCTATGAGGGCGAGGAGTTAGACCGTGTCTCACAGGGACCTGTCGCCACGCAGGTGGCCGACCTCGCTGTCGCGACGGCCGCTGTCGACGGCAAGCAGTTCTCGGCCGCGACGACCGCCTACAAGAAGGCACTTGAGGAGACACTCTGGACGCGGCTCCGTGGTTCGCGGTTCGACCTCTCGGTGACAGCACACTGGCAGCCAGTAAAGGGAGTCCCCCTCCAAGGGACGGTGACTCTCGGTGAGAGGCCACCCTCCGACGCCGACGTGAGTGCGACGACGTTCACAGTTCCGAGTGGGGTGCCGGATGCCCGCCAGAACGCGCTCGACGCAGTCGACGGCCCGGACGACTACAGGGCCGTCGCGCGTGTGGTCGCCAACGCGACGGTCGAAGGCTTGTTCTCGCCACTGGAGACACAGCGAGCGTTGGAGCGGACCGGTGTCAACTCACATCTCACGCGGTATCGCTACGAGCGACTGACGAGCGCACTCGACGGTGACCCAGAGCGTTTCGAGCGACGCGGCTGGCTATCGCCGTCGAGTGCGAACGCGACGGCCGCGAACGCGTATCTGAGCCGACGGCTCACAGCGGTGCTCGAAACACAACTCGAAGAGACTCACGCGAGCGCGGTTGACGCAGCGCGGACAGTCTCGACAGGGACGGTCACAATCACAGTCAGAACGTGGACACATGAGTGAGCAACAATCACCAGACGAGCGTCCAATCCGACGGTTGGTTCGGAGTGAGCGTGCACGGGTTCCGCTGGCAGTGCTCGGCGTGTTGGTACTTCTTTCGGCTGTGATGTTCGTCGGACAGATAGGGACCACAGAGGAGCCACAGCCGAACGTGGACGCAACTCTCGCGCTCGACCAGACCGAGACAAACCTACAGGCTGTGGCCAGAGACAGTATCCAGCGGGCCGCCGAACTGGCAACAACGGAGCCGGTGACCGCTCCGGCCAACAACCGGTGGGGGGCAGTCCTTGGTCGGTCGGACGGCGACTTTGCAGACGACCCCTTCGAGAACTATCTCCGGGCACTCATCTACCTGGAACTCCGGGAGCATCTCGACCACACGAGTCAGACTGAGGGTGACATCGAGACTGCCGTAAGAATGCCGGCGGTCACCACGCCGGCGGCGCTCGCAGACGCCATCGAGCGGGTGGGTCTTGAACGAGACGGCACAGAGGTGACCGTCAGAGTGTCGAATCTCTCCGTCACTGCGACGCGGGCGGGCGAGCGAGTCGAACACAGGGAGACAGCAGTGACCGTGACAACCGTCACGCCGGTCCTGGAGATGCACGACAGGGTAACAGCCTACCAGCACGCAGTCGACGAGGCCGACGTCACCGAGCCAGGGTTCAAACAGCGGTTCAACGCCCGGACCTACGCAATCGGATGGGCGCGGGGCTGGGCACAGAACTACCAGGCCCCTGTCGGCGAGGTGCTGGCAAACAGACACATCGAGCCGTCGGCGAACGCCGCCCTGTATCGGACACAACAGGACATCTTCGGGGCCGCCGACCCGAACCTGAAAAACGCCGTCCGACTCGGCTGGGCCTGCATGGCGCTCAAAGATGGACAAGCCATGTTCGAGGAGTATACGGCGACAGACGGTGAGAGAGGAAACAGCTCGCTGAGTGGCATGCCCGACGCTGCAGGCCGCCTCTGTAACAGCGCACACGCGTTCTACGACCGCGTTACCCAGCGAGAGCCTGACCTTCCAGAGATGGTGAACGTTCTTGACGGCCAATCTCCGCTCCAGCAGACCGAGACGGTCGCAGTCGACGAGCTTGCTGCCCTCCCGCTGGCAGAGCTGGCAGATGGGAGTTCAGGTGACTCCTTCGAGCAGATTGTACAGCGGATGTTCACCATCGAGGGACAGACAGCGACAGAGACCGACGTACGCGGCGAACTGCAACTGGACGTAGACTGTCGGCCCGGGTACAGCGGTAGCCCCATCTCCCGAGACGGGAGCTACACGATACGAGAGGGAAATCGTACCGAGAGTGACCGCGAAGAGCAGTACTACCGGTACACTGCAGAGATAGGCGTCAGGGTGTCCGCCGAGCGCGTCTGTGCGAAGCGAGACGGGAATGCGACGGTTCGGCGCCATGACACCGACAGCTACACCCTCGAAGTGGCCACGACAATCGGCGAAAGCGAGGCAAACCCGGCTGCAACCGTCGACGACGTGAACCCACGCGTCGAGATATCCCAAGCACACAAATACACGCCTGGCCCTGAAAGCCGACGAGAAGCGGCGTTCAACAACTACGACGGAACCAGCGAGACTGTCACCGAGGCACTTCTGGACGGGACTGACACCGAGAGTTACAGGGCCTGGCTCGAAGAGCGGATGGCCACGGCCAGTTACGAGCGCGGGCCGCCCCGTGACAGTCTGTTCGAGACGACTGAGACCGTCGAGCTGGATTACCAGGCGTTGCTTGGTGACACGACACTGTTTGCCGAGTTGGTCGCAGATGTCGAGATGCTACAGGAGAAAGCCGCAAACGTGTCCGTCGAAGTCGCGAGACGGGAGCTGGTCACCGGCAACCCGATGGGCCAACTGCTCGACCGAATTCAAACCGATTTCAAGGCCACGTACATCGAGAAGCCCAGCGACACAGAGTACGAGAACGTCCGCGAGAAAGTGATTTACGAGGCGCGGTACGCGTACTATCAGGCACTCCTCGAACAGCTGAATGAGGTGGCAAGCGCCCACGAGACGGCAACCGGAGAACTCGACGACAGACTCACCGATATCGACGGCGCCTTCGCCAACACGACGCGGTTTCTCTCACAGGGCCTCCGCGAGAGCGACGCCACGCCGGACGCATTCCCCACATCGAAGTTGACCGGCGACATCAGTTACGAGATCTCGGGCTCGCCGACGTATCTACATTCCACGCAGACCGTCGACACGGACCAGGTCCCCGCAGTCGACCAGACGTTCGCTCCACTTAGGACGAGAAACGTAAACGCAGTCGATTTACCATACGAAACCGTCGTAAACGAGGTCATCGCCGCCGTGCTGAAGGCGCTGCCTGGGATGGGAGCAGAGCCGGACGCAAAGCTCTCCTTCCGGATGGCTGGCGACGTTTTGAGCGCCGGAGAGCTGGCACTGGAAGCACACCAGCACGGACAGGAGGCCGGCCGTCAACACACATACCTGGATGAGCCGGAACGCTTCGAGCGCGATATCACAGAGTTTGCTGAAACCCTCAATGGAGCACTCGATACGTTCAGAGAGCAGGTGGCAAAGCGAACGGTAACCGCACTGTATCCGAGCCCCGCCACAGACTGCACCGTGTACGCACCGCATCAGGACGGCTATCCTGGTCCGAAGGAGTGTGCATCGGCGCACGGTTCCGATATCGAACAGACACTCGCCACCGCACTGTCAGCGGCTGAGGACGGTGTCGAGCGCGCACTCAAGCCCTACAATACTGCCAAGACAGCACGGTTAATCGGCGATGGCAATGCGACCCAGTACATCGTCGACAACATCACAAACGAGCTGGCTGCTGACGATTACCGGGATATCGAACAGTTCGAGGGACGCTACGAGGCAGACCAGTGGGACAGCCTCGTCGCGGCTGCAGTCAAGCCAGCAGTGATGACAGCGAGCAAAACGTCTGTCGAGATTGGGAGCGTCGAACAGGTCGAATCACTCGACAGGCGCATACAAGAAGCGCTCGGCCAGGCAACAACGGCAGTCGTCGACAGCCGAGTCACAGCTGCCGAGAAGGCCCTTGGCCAGACCGTCAGCGAACGCTGGCTGGGAAACACAGACGGGACAGTGGCACGAGCGGCACGTGTGCCTGCCGGACTGCCGCTGTTACCGGTTCCCGGGCAGTGGGTCGCAACTGCAAACGCCTGGACTATCGAGGTTGCCGGCGAATACGCCCGGTTCGAGGTGTCGGCACGCCTCGGAACACCCACGGACGGCTCGCTGACCTACGTCCGCGAGAACCGCACTGTCCGTCGCGAAATCGGTGGCCAACGGCGGCGTCTCGGCTCGGTCGAACCGATTGCGTTCGACACTCAGACAGTCCTCGTGGTCGTCACGCCACCAGGCGTCGGCGTCGGTGACCGGAGCAGCGAGAATCCCGAGTGCTCGCCGACCTATCCCCACATCGGCGAGGTCGACCCGGACCAGACAACGACGTGTGCGGCGGGAAACGACTAGCTGTCGCCAGCTCACAGTTTATATGCGAAGACGAGGGAACCAGTGGCGATGGACTGGGAGACACCGGTCGACGCCTGGTACGTCTGGGTTGGCGTCACCATCGCAAGCCTCGCCATCGCGGGAGTAGTCCTCTCTCTACCCACACAGCCGCCGCCAGACGCGGCACGCGCGGCCAACACAGTCGACAGGGTCGCCGGGAGCACACAGGTCGCCGCGGCGACAGCCGACCATCGAGCCGAGGAAATCCGACTCGGTACCAGCCGGCTCTCGATGCGAAACAACGGTGGGACAGCCCACGCCACGATTGCTTTCGGTCCAGTGACGCCCGTTGTGGCCGTCGACGACGCGGTAGCTCGGGAGGCACTGCGCCTGCTGTTAGACGGAACCCCGCGGTCGGCGGTGCTCGACCGTGCGGCGTTTGAAACACTGACCGAGTCCGACCTCCGGAAGGCGGCCGACAGCGCCCGGGCGAGTCGGCGTGACGACAGTCCGGCCTGGCATCAGGCAGGCGACCGGCTCCGGGTCCGTAGCGTCTCGCTCGCAGGAGAGGTGGTCGTGCTGGTCGGGGCATGAGGGTGGTGTTCAGATAAGCACCAATCGACGAGCCGATTTCTGCCGGCTAATCACCCAAATCCTGGCGGACTGATAATGATTGTTGCGAGTCGTTACCGCCGTCGGGAAACGAGACGTGGGTCTCACGCCGTGAAACACTGATATTCGTGACGTGGTCACGAAAATAACCGCAACAATCACTATGAAAGGGCGAGGCAATCTCGACGAACCCGGACGACGTAAGCCGCGAGGCGGCACTGCCGCCTCGGCCCATCCGAACGGCGCGTTGCGCCGTGAGGAGACACTGCAGGCCGGTTACGGCCGAAGTCGTTCGAAAATCAAAGATTTTCGTGATGACGAAAGAGCTCCGCTCTTTCGAACCACGCACAGCGAGTCCCTGGAGTCGAGAGTGCCGAGGGCTTTCTCCCTCTCAATCCTTACTGTGAATCCTTATCTGAACACTACCGGCATGAGGGCGTCTGGATTTAACTGCGAGCGGGCCGTGACTCGATTACGATGTACGAGAGCCTCGCCGACCTAGACCTGCGTGTCGACTCCTGGGACCTCGAAACCCTGGAACGAGACACGTCGAGTGGCTTCACCCGGACGACAACGGTAGTATCACTGCACGGCGACGGGTACACCGGACGCGGAGAGGATGTTACCTACGACAGCGACCCACACTACAGACTGGTCGAGCGCGCCGACGAACTGCCACTCGGAGGATCGTACACGTTCGACGCGTTCGCCGAGCACATCGGGACAACCGACCTCTTTCTCGGCGACGACCCCGAGAGCGCGATCTTCCGAAGCTACCGACACTGGGCAGTCGAGAGCGCGGCACTTGACCTCGCGCTCAAGCAGGCCGAGACCTCGCTCGGCGCGCGTCTCGGGCGAGAGTACGACCCTGTCAGATTCGTTGTGAGCACGCGCCTGGCCGACCCCCCGACAGGCGAGCGGGTCACCCGATGGCTCGACCGAGACCAGTCCCTGGAGTTCAAACTCGACCCGACCGACGACTGGAGTGCCGACGTAATCGAGCGCCTGGCAGCGACCGACGCGGTTCGAATTCTCGACCTCAAAGGCCAGTACGAAGGGACGGATGTCGACCAGGCGGCCGACCCAGCGCTGTACGAGCTGATACTCGACGGATTTGCGGACGCCGTCATCGAGGACCCAGCCCTCACAGACGAGACGCGGCCGCTGTTCGCAGACGAGAGAGGGCGTGTCTCCTGGGACTACCCGATTCGGGGCGTCGAGACCGTGGAGAGTCTCCCCTGGGAGCCCGACTGGCTCAACATCAAACCCTCGCGGTTTGGCTCAGTCGAGTCGCTGCTGGCGACAATCGAGTACTGCAACGAGCGTGACATCACGATGTACGGCGGCGGCCAGTTCGAACTCGGCGCTGGTCGCCAGCATCTCCACGCGCTGGCGTCGCTGTTTTATCCCGACAGCCCGAACGATGTCGCTCCTCGGGGGTACAACGTTCCAGAGCCAGGTCCCGAACTGTCCGGAAGCCCGCTCTCACCACCTGCCACGCCGCGTGGTCTGGAGTGGTGACTTACCAGGAATATCGCGCCCTGACGGCGGCAACGGTCCAGGGACAGCGAGTACGGGATGCTGGCCGTCCTGTAGAAAGAGACGAACTGACAGGCCAGAGCTACCCCGTCCTGCTGAGGGACAATCGTATTACAGGAGCCCCGTCTTCTGGAGTTTCATCAGGTCCTCGGTGTCCAGCGTCTCGCCTTCCTTGAACTTCTGGTAGATCTCTTCGGCCTCCTCGCGGGCGGCCTCTTCTTTCTCCTCGCGCTGTGCGCGCTCTTCTTCTTCTTCCTGCTTGTCGAGCTCGCGCAGGCGCTTCTGGACGCGGACGAAGTCCTCGTGGTGCTGGTCGGCGGCTTCCTGGACTTCGACGAACTCCTCGTGTTTCTCGTCTGCCTCGTCGCGGATGTCGTCGGCCTCGCGGTAGGCCTCGATCATCTGGTTGTGGTGTTCCTGGGCCTCGTCAGCCAGTTCAGTCACCTTCTGGTGGTGCTCGGAAGCCTCTGCGCGGACCTCTTCGGCTTCGTCTTCGAGCCCTTCGAGGTCGTCGCTCTGGTCGAGCTTCTCGCGTTTCTCCTGGAGTTCCTCGCGCTTTTGCTCGATCTTCTCGATGAGTTCGCGCTCGTCTTCGGCGTCGAGAACCTCCGTCTGCTGTTTGAACTCCAGATCCTCGATCTCCGATTCGAGCTCTTCGATCTCCTTGCCCTCGTCGATTTTGAGGTCGTCTTTCTGCTGTTCGACCTCCTCGAACAGCTCGTTTGCCTTGGCGTTGAGCTCGTTGCGTTGCTCTTTGTGCTCCTGGACTTGCTCGTTGAGCTCGTCGCGTTGCTCGCGGTGTTCCTGTGCCTCGTCGACTTTCTCACGCGTCTTCGCGTTGAGGTCGTCGCGGGCCGAAGCCTTCTCGGAGGCCAGCTGGTTCAGCTCGTTGCGTCGGTCTCGGAGCTTGCCTGCGAGCTTGATAAGCTCGCCTTTGGAGTTGTTTTCGAGTTGCTCTTCTGTGATTTCGATGTTGTTTGAGTCGTCGAGTACCTTTGACATGATTGTCCCTCTAAGTATAGGTCGATGCCATCTCCGTCCCCGCGGACGGCAATACAGCTACGGAGTAGCTGACGCCGATAACAAGTGTTGCCTGTCATGTCGGTCGTCGGGCTGTACTGCCGGAACGCTGGAACGTTCTGGTATCTATCTTTTCTGTGGGATAGCGTTTAAATATTCCGGTCGATACCATGTGTGACGACAGTTCTCATATACCGGACAACCGCGCGCTCAGACCCTGTAAACTGTTCACAGGGCAGACAACACGTCGGTGTGACAGGACGCCACGTACTTAAACGCGAGACGGCTGCCGAGGTGTCCGTCGGCCGGCAGCGCTCACAGGTCGTACTCGTTCTCGATTCGGTGGTCGCCGACCTGCAAGACGAGAGTGACGGTGTTCCCCTCGGAAAGAGAAATTGGGCCACCACGCCAGTGACCTCCGCCGTCGACGGTCCCCTCGAACTCGCCGCTCTCGTCGCCGGCCGTCCACGAGAGTGTGAGGTCAAACGACTTCGGTAGGTCGTTGACGACGACGACCTCGCTCTCGCCGGAGGCCGGGTCGGCGAGAAACGCCTGCATCGGGCGGAGCGCGTTCGTGACCACGTCGACCGCGGCCTTGGGTGTTCCATCAACCTCGTAGACACCCATCCCGGCCTGGTCTGTATCACGAAGCGAGAACGCGAGTGCGCCGACGCCCGCAACGCGGAGTCGCTCGATGACTGTTCGCAGCAACGACGCCTGGTACGCCTGTGAGTCCTCGACGCTCTCGGCGTGGCGATCGTGTTTCGTGACGTCGAATCCCGCTGCCTCCGCAACGTCGTCGGCCAGCGCGCCGGCCCCGAACTCGGCGACGACATCGACCGGATACCGCTTGAGCAGTGTCTCGATGTCGGCCGCTTGGCCGTGCTCCCATCCCGGGTAGTACGACCCGGCGTCGGCACCGATACCCGGCGCGCCGACGACGGGGACCACTGGACTCCCGTCTGGCAGCGCCTCGGCGACCGTCTCGGCCGACGAGCGGTTGTAGCTACTCCGCCAGGCCCGCCATCGGAGCCGCAGCCTATCGAGTGTCCCCGTTCCGAGTCCGTCACCGAAGGGGTCGACGGGGTCGTCGTGGATGGTGTAGACGGCAACACTGGGGTTCTGGGCCCGACGGCGGGCGAGCGTGCGGGCGAGTGACTGAGCGCGGTCTGTGTCGAACGCCCCGGACCCAGTTAGCGGGAGGTCCTGCCAAACCAGCAGTCCCTCGCGATCACACCGCTCGTAACACGCCGGCGGCAGTACACTCGCGTGTGCTCTGAGGACGGTCGCGTTAAGCTCGCTGGCGCGGTCGATATCCTCCTCGGTCCCGCCAGTGAGGTTGACCCCGCGTATCGCGACCGGTTCGCCGTTGACTCGGAGTTCGCCGCCGTCGCGCGTGATTTCGCGGATGCCGGTGGTGACAGTGCGCTCGGAGTCGCCGAGCTTCGCCCGGAGCGTGTAGCGGTTCTGCTCGCCAAGTTCACGCGGCCACCACCGCGCCGGGTCGCGCACCTCGATTGTGTGATGGACGCGCTCGCGTCCCGGTCCGTCGGTTTCGACACTCGCCCGGTCCATCATTCCGGATTTCCGAGAGTCACCCTCGGGCCTGAGCGAGTAGGTGATTCGCTCGGAGAGAGCCTCGTCTCCGACGACGGTTGCAGTCACGTGGAGCTGTGCGCCGGCGTCGGTGAGCTCCGGCCGGACGCTCAGGTCCTCGATGTAGGGGAGTGGACGGCCGTCCAGCGTCATCCCCCACCAGATACCGGGGACACGCTCGCCCTCGGGGACCTGGTCGGTGTCGTGGATGCCGCCAAACCGGTCCTGGGGTCGGCGGCAGGTCACGACGACCTCGTTGTCCTCGTACGGAACGAAGGCCACCCGGCAGGGGTCGAAGTACGCGTCATGTCTGAGAGCGCCGGTGCCGCCGATGCGGTCGCCAGTCACGTCGATTTCGGCGTGGGCATAGAGTCCGCGTAGTTCGAGTAACGCAACGTCGTCACCGGGGTCACGGGGGTCGGGGAACCGTGTTCTGTATTTTACAGCGTCACTGCCGGCCAGCTGTGCCGGCTTTCCGGGGACCGTCACGGTGTGAGTTTCCGACTTCCCGCCGTCGAGCGCCGATGCCTGCCACTCCTCGGACATATTCCTGTGGGTGTTCGCCGTCGTCATATCAGTTACGGGAGCAGTATTCGTGCTGAACTACATCCACTCCGAAGCTGTCGTTTATATCCCAGAGCACCGTACGACCGCACGTGTCACAGCCGTCGTACCTGCGGTATTTCCCGTACGAAGCCTCCTACGACCACCAGCGCGACGCGATGGCCCGAATCTACGACGCGCTTGGAGAGGGGACCGACATCCTCTTCGAGGGCGCAACGGGGACGGGGAAGACGCTGGCCTCGCTGACGCCAGCACTGGAGTACGCCCGCGAGACGGAGAAGACGGTGGTCATCACCACCAACGTCCACCAGCAGATGCGACAGTTTCGCCGCGAGGCCAGTGCCATCGCCGCCACCGAGGACATTCGGGCAGTCGTCTTCCGGGGCAAGAACTCGATGTGTCACATCGATGTGGGCTACGAGGAGTGTCAGGCCCTCCGGGACACGACCCGGGGCCTCGTCGAGGCCGAACAGGAGCTTGCAGAGCTCGAACGACAACAGCGCGACCTTCTCGACCGGAGCCAGGAAGGCGACAGCGAGGCAACGGAGGCCCGGTCGGCGGTGATGGACGAACTCGACGCCGTCGAAGACGAGCTGTCGGAGTTCGAGGAGCAGGCGACCTGCGACCACTACTACCGGAATCTGACGGCCGATACAACGGAGTTTTTCGCGTGGTTGTACGACGACGTGCGCACGCCCGACGACATCTACGAGTACGCCCACGAGCGCGGGCTCTGTGGGTACGAACTCCTGAAAGAGGGCGTCGATGGGGTCGATCTGGTCGTCTGTAACTACCACCACCTGCTCGACCCGATGATTCGCGAGCAGTTCTTCCGGTGGCTCGGTCGAGACCCAGAGGATGTGATCGCAGTCTTCGACGAGGCCCACAACGTCGAAGACGCCGCCCGCGACCACGCTCGCCAGACCCTCACGGAGACCACAATCGAGAGCGCCCTGGACGAACTCGATGAGACGAACAACCGGCGTGCCGACGGTGCCTACAATCTCATCTCGACGTTCCTTCGGGCGCTGCGAGAGACCTATCAAAAACAGCTCGACGAGGGAGCCTACGACCCCGACGTGCCCGGTCCAGAGCAGATAGACGAACACTGGACGGACCTCGCTATCGCCAACGAGGACCGCCGTGACGACCTGACACTTGCGTTCCTCCAGTCGTACTCAGGCCCCGGCTACGAGCAGGAGCTCGACAAGGCACTCGAACTCGGGCGCGAGCTCGACACCCAGTACGACCGGGCCTACAAGAACGGCGAGACGAGTGTCCGCAAGGAATGCCAGACGCTCCAGACCGCGAGATTTCTCGAATCGTGGCTCGGCGAGAACGAGACGGGGACCTACCCGGTCGTCAGTATCCGCCGCGAGCAACGCGGGGACGATATCGACGAGCAAATCAACGACACCAAAGGCAACATCTACGGGCGTGTCGAGCTGTACACCTGCATCCCCGAGCAGGTGACCCAGTCGCTGTTCGACGACCTCCACGCCGGCGTGTTGATGAGTGCGACCCTCCGTCCGTTCGACGTGACTGAGGACGTACTCGGGCTCGACGACCCCGAGACGATGGCCTACGGCGCGCAGTTTCCCGAGTCCCGGCGACGGACCTACGCCGTCGACGGGCCGGCGATGTTCGCAAGCAACCGCGACAACCGCGATGTCCAGGAGACGGTGACGAACGTCCTCGAAGACACCGCCCGGATGACACCAGGGAACACGCTCGCCTTCTTCCCGAGCTACGGCGAAGCCGCCCGGTATCACGACCGCGTGACCGTCGGCACGTCGTATCTCGACGAACCGGGGACCCCCGCCCAGGAACTCAGAGAGCGGTTCACCGAGGACGACGACGGTATCCTCTTTACCTCACTGTGGGGCACGCTTGGCGAGGGCGTGAGCTACGACGGCGACGACGCCCGGAGTGTCGTCGTCGTCGGCGTCCCATACCCGCATCTCGACGACCGGATGGACGCCGTCCAGCGCGCCTACGAGACCGAGTTCGGCGACACGACCGAGGAGGCCGGTTGGCGCTACGCCGTCGAGATTCCGACGGTCCGCAAGACCAGACAGGCTCTCGGGCGAGTCGTCCGCTCACCCGAGGATTTCGGGGCGCGTGTCTTGGTCGATGCGCGCTACACCGAACGTGCCGAAATCGAGATGCCCGAGTACGCCGTCCGTGGCACCTTTCCGCCCGAGGAGCGAAAGGAGATGATAGACGTCGACCCCGCGAAGCTCAAGTTCGGGCTGTTGAACTTCTACGGCGATATGGACGCTTATGAGGGCGAGCCGCCGAGGCCGTAACCCGGCATCATAACGATTAATGAGCGAGGGGAAATCCGAACGGGCATGGACGAACTCCCCGCCGTCGCCCGCTCGTATTTCGACGACGAGATGAACCCCGCCCACGATTGGCACCACGTCGAGCGCGTCGAAAACCTCGCCGAGACCCTCCTCGACGAGTACGACGTCGACGAGACGGTCGTTCGACACGCCGTCTTGCTCCACGACATTGGACGGGCGCACGAAGACGCAGGCGAGATTGACGACCACGCGGAGTGGGGCGCTCGGGAAGCCGAAACCGTCCTCGCCGACCGGAGCTTCGACGACGACCACATTGAGGCGGTCTGTCACTGTATTCGGGTTCATCGGTACTCGAACGCGCTCGAACCCGAGACGAGAGAGGCAGAGATTCTCTGTGATGCGGACAACCTCGACGCGCTCGGTGCCGTCGGCATCGCGCGCTGTTTCAGCTACGGCGGCGAGCGCGGCGAGACAATATACGACCCCGAGATACCACCCGATACCGACGACACGACGGCCGGCGCACACCAGTACAACCACTTCTATAAGAAGATTCTCGACCTCCCCGAGCGAATGTACACCGACGCCGGCCGGGCGATTGCAGACGACCGCGCCGCGTTCGTCGAGTCGTTTCTCGACCGCTTCGACCGCGAAATCGCCGGTGACGCCTGACCTGTCGTCTCCCCGACCTGACGAGCGTCAGACGCACGTATGACAGATAGATTAAGTATTTAGTGGTGTAGATAGTGGGCTGTACTAACAATGAGTCGGGAGACACTGTTTGCCGCGGGTGGAGTGGGCACCACCATCATCGCGGCGGCGCTGGTCGGGTATCTGCTGGGAGTACAGGGTGGCCTCGCAGTCGGCGCGCTCGGTGTCGTCGCGACAGCCGTCGGCGTCGGGCTCTACCGACACATCAGCCACCTCCACGACCAGCAGGAGGCCCTCGAACAGCAGGTCGAGCAACAACAGGAGAAGACGACAACCTACCGCCGGCAGTTCGAGAAGACACAGAATCAACTGGAGGAGGTCAAAGACGAAATCTCGGCGACGGCACAGTCTGACGGTAGTAGCGCGGATTCGACGGGTCACACTCCCGAGACGGCACAGGCGACAGCCGAAGACGACCCGATGTCTGCGACAGACGTAGCCGAGTCAGCAGCGGCGATGAGCGGCTCCCCGTCGACGGAGACGCAGGACGGTGATTCGGCAGCTGGCGGGACTGCCACAGCAGACGCCTCGCCCGAGCCGGCGACAGAGCCATCGACAGACAATCCACCGGGAGAGACCACGGTGGCTCGAAGCGGGTCTCCGTCGCTGGCGACGGTCGTCGAGCGGTCTTGGCAGACCGTCGAAACCCAGTCGGTCGTACTCGAAATTATCGACTCGACGCAACTCCAATCGGACCCAGAGCAGCTGCAGTCGGCGCTCCAGGACCTGCTTCGAACTGTCGTCTCCGGGGGTAACGGGCAGGTCTTCACCAGCCACGCAGTCAGCGTCCGGGCACAACACCGGAACCCACAGAGCGACGTGACCATCCAGAACGACGGCGGCTACACCCCGGCCCGGAAGGCACCCGACAGGCGGGTCGTCCGGGTCGGAACGACCGAGAACGGTATCTATCTCGACTGTACGACAGAGATTGCCGGCGATAGCCAGCGCCGTCTGGAGACCGTCAAACGGCAACTCCGCAGCCACGGTTGGTCGCTCTCGGTCTCCCGTCGGGGGAACGGCCACCGAATCGAACTCGACCGGGCCGAAACCCCCCAGCGCCGCCCCGCCTGATATATGAAAATACTGACATGGCATCGCCACCGTTTTGACCCAGTGGGGCGACACCTCCGATATGGAAGAGCGTTCGTATAACCGGGATGCGACCATATCGGCCGACGGAATCACGGTCCATCAGCTCTACACCGAAGACGAGTTCGAGGTGCCGGCGGTGGTTCTCAAGCTGGTCTCGGACCGCCCCGAGCGGTGTCGCGTCCGGCTCACGGTGCCGAATCTCGACGCCAGCCGAATCGGTTTCCATCCCGACTTCGACCGCGACGGGTGGACAGTACAGGACGGGAGCCTGGAGTTCGAGACAGAGGTTGCCCCCGATACCGAGGTGACGACGCTCTATCTCATCGAGAACGCAGACGAGACGGTCGCGACCCGAGCACTCGAAGACTGCCGAATCGCCGCGGTGACAGCTGTCGAGACACCCGAACAGACCGCGGGCCGGGGTGCCGAGGACGTCATCGACCAGGCTGACTCGCTCTCCGAGAGTGGGTTCGAGCCCGTCGACGACGAGACCGATCCGATAGACACCGAGACCGCAGAGTTCGGCTCCGACCCGGACGACATTCTGGTCGACCCCGACGAGGGGCCGCTGTCGGCTGAGACTGACAGCGACGAGAATCTGATTGACCAGTCACCGGACAGCAGTGCCGGAGACACGGCTCCAGAGCCATCGACGGCCGTCGACGAGGAGACTGGGACTGACCCGCTCGCGACGAACACCGAAAGTGCCGATACCCCACCGACGCATTCCCCGGAGCCCAATGGGAGCGACAGCGAGCACGACACGGCAACCGACCAGACAGCAGCCAACGAGGAGACAGAGATGGAAGCAAGCGAACAGGAGCAACCCGATGTATCGTCGCTTTCAACGGACGAATTGGTAACAGAGATACAGAACCGTCTCGACGAAGGCGAGGTGACTCCAGAACAGCGCCAACAGCTCGGGACAGAACTCGCCGAGGGAGACGCTGGCGACGCCAGAATCGCACACCTCCAGTCTCGGATGAGCGATATCGAGGCCTTCAGCGCCTCGATGGAGGAGGTACTCGACGAACACGGCCCGCCGGCGGCGGTGTTCGGCGAGTTCGAGGAACGGCTCGAAGCGATGGAGGCCGAAGTCGCAGAGACGAGCAAGCAGGTCGAGACCACCGCGGAGTGGCGCGAGACAGTCGAGCCACGGCTCGACACCGTCGAACAGGAGGTCGACGAGGTTAGCAAGAGCGTGACAGGGATGGAAGACAGCGTCGAAGAGCTTGAGTCCGAGGTCAGCGCCATCCAGAGCTGGCGCGAGAAGGTGACGGGTGCACTGAAGACGTTCATGGATGAGTGACGCCCGAAACACGGGTGCTACAGAGCGATGACAACACGACGCCGCGGTGGGACGAACGCCCTCGCCTGTCAGGTGACCATCTACCGGCGGGAGTCGTACGTGGCGGTCAAGTTCGTCCTCAAGAACGTCCGTGAGGAGCCGGTTTCTATCGCGTACCGTCAGACCGTTCCCGGCGACCTCACGAGAGACCACCTCAGCTTCACGTCTGGGTACATGGGTGACTCCTGGGCGTTCGAGGACGCGACCCTGGAGTTCACGGCGACAGTCGACTCGATGGAGCAAATCGAGACCGTCTACGGAATCAAACGTGTCGAGATTCCGGCCCTCGTCGATTTCATCAACTACGGAACCATCGTCGTCACCCAGGACGGCACGACAATCGAGACGCTAACCGGTATCGACCCGGATATCGAAGGCGAACCCGACGAGACAGACGAGACAGCGGATGCCGAAACACCGTCCTCAGACGAGACGCCCACGGAGTCGTCCGCTGGGACAGCGACCGGCGCTCCGGCTAGCGATGACCCACAGACGAGCGACAAGCAAGAGCCCGGAGCGGCACAACAGCCGTCCCACGAGGAATCACAACAAGAGCCTGAACAAACCGCGGATGCGTCCCGGGTGGCTGCTGATGACGAATCAACGGAAGATAGCGACAACTCGGTCGAGTGGGTGACACCGACACCCGCGGACAGCGCCGAGTCAGACGAGGTCTCGGCCCAAACCGAGGAGTCAGATACCACCGACTCGACTGGGGCGGCCGAGGCACTCGACGAGCCGGACGCCGGGACGAACACGGCCGCTGCCGGCACAGGCTCCCAGAAGACAGGCCGAGATGCGTCCGACTCCGGAGAGACCGGCGACGACCGTCGCCACGTGCCGTTTTCGGCCGAAGAGACGGCCGGAAGCGACGGAAAACGGAGGCCTGCGCTCCCGGCGAATCCGGAGGATTACATTCTCGAAGACGTACGCGGCAAGATAGAGTCGACCGCGGAGTTCGAGTGGGTCGACATTGCTGTCGACGCGACCGAGGAAGAGGATGGTGGCGTCCTCGAGTGGGTCCGCTCGCGACTTCCCTTTTAGTTCTCCATCCAGGTGCTCGCCTGTGGCTCTGTCGGATCGGTGGGGACTTCGAGCAGCGTTGGCGCGTCGGTCGCCAGCGCCTCGGAAAGTGCGGCAGCTATCTCGTCGGGGCGGCTGGCCTGGGCGGTCTCCAGCCCCATCCCATCCGCGATGGTCGCGAAGTCAAGCGGGGCGTCGGCCCAGCTATATGCCTCCTCGGGCAGGTCGAACGACCGACCGGCCTCCTCGCTGATGATGGCGTAGTCGCTGTTGTTGAAGACGACGAGGGTGATTGGAATCTCCTCCGAGACGGCGGTGTGCAGTTCGTGGAGACACATCATCAGCCCGCCGTCACCCGTGAGGACGACGACATCGTCGTCAGGGTTGGCAAGCTGTGCGCCCAGTCCCGACGGGAGACCGGTCCCCATCGTCGCCCAGGAGCCAGGGTTGACGTACGACCGCGGACCGGCCGCTTCGAAGACGTTGAGTCCCCAGACACGGAAGCCGCCGGCGTCGGCCGCGACGACAGCCTCCTCGGGGAGAGTCTCTCGAACGGTTCGAAGCGCCTGAACGGATGTAATCGGTGGTTCGTCGCCCAGCAGCGGCTCGACTCGGTCAGTGGTCCCGGCACGAACTGCAGCCGCCCGCTCGACGCCGTTCCCGTCCGGAGTTGGCCTGTCGTCCAGCTCTGTCGCGAGCGCGTCGAGGGTGGTAGCCGCATCGGCGACGATGCCAACAGTCGGGTCGTACCCCGTCCCGAGGTCGCCGGACGAGAGGGTGACGTGGACGAGAGAGTCCGGCACCTCGACCGACCAGGCCCGTGTCGCGACGGCGTCGAAGTCGGTCCCGACGGCGAGCATGGCGTCGGCCTCTGCGAGACAGTCGAGCAGTTCCGGGCTGGCACTCCCCGAAAGCGTGCCGGCGACGCGGTCGTTGTCGTCCGCAACCGTCCCCTTCCCCTTGTATGTCGTCACAATTGGCGCGTTCAATTGGTCGGCAACGGCGCGGAGATGGTCGCTCGCACCCGATGCCCGGACTCCGCCGCCAGCAAGAATAACCGGTTCGTCGCTTTCCGCCAGTACGTCCGCTCCCTCGATCACGTCGTCGGCGGGCACATCAGTCGTATACTCGCGCGAGTACGTCGCGGGCGTGGCAAGAGAGACATCCTGTTTGAGAAAGTTCTTGGGAATGCCGACCCGGACCGGACCTTTCGGCGGCGTCATGGCCGTATCTATCGCCCGCTGGAGTTCGACGAGCGTGCTCTCGGGACTCTCGACGACGGTGTTCGTCTTGACGACGTTATCGTAGGTGTCCGGCGGCGTCTCGTGGATACCGTCACCGCCCCGGATCTCGGGGCTGGTCTCGACGGCGATGTGGACGAGCGGCGTGCAGTCGTTCAGGGCGTTTTTGAGTCCGTTCATCGCGTTCATATCGCCCGGTCCCGGGATGACGACAGTCGCGGCAGGCCTACCGCTGGTTTCGGCGTACCCCCAGGCGGCGTGTGAAACTGCCGTCTCGTGGCGCGCAACGACAAAATCAATGTCATCGCGGGTTCCGATTGCCTCGTTTAGCGGTAGCGTCTGCTTTCCAGGAATCCCGAAGAGGGTGTCGATGCCGTTCTCGGCAAGTCGTTCGATAACCGCGCGGCCGACCTTCATGTGTAGTTACTCTGGCGAGGTGGATATAAACGGCGCGGGTTCGAGCGGAGCTGGACAGGGTGTTGCTTCCAGAGATAGCTATATCCGAATAGAAATACGCATATTGGACAATGCAGCCGGGGCACTGGTCACCGTCTGTGCTACTGTTGCTCTGTTGTCTGGTCGTCGTCGCGACCGTCGCCGTGCTGGTCTGGCGACGGCGGCCACAGGCAGGCGCAACCGAACTGACCGCGCTGTTGGCTGCGATACTCGTCTGGGGGAGCATCTACGCTGCCGGGCTCCTCACACACGACGAGGTCACCCGCCGACTCATCGAGCGCGTGATGTGGGTCGGTGTGACGACGGCACCGGTCGCCTGGCTCGTGTTCGCGCTGTCGTACACCGGTCGTCGTCGCCTGATCACCCAGCGACTCGTCGGCGGGCTGCTCGCTGTCGCTGCACTCACCACCGCGCTCGTGATCACCAATCCCGGCCACCAACTCATCTGGACGAGCAACGAGATACTCCACACCGGCAACGTCGCCACGGCGGTACAGACGTTCGGACCGCTGTTCTGGCCGGTCGCACTCTACAACTACGCCCTCGTCCTCGCCGGTTCCTACCTGCTGTTGCGGCTCGTGTTCACCTCCGAGGGTATGTACGTCGACCAGTCGGCGGCCCTCGTCGTCGGTGCTGTCGTCCCGGCCGTTGCCAACTTCCTGTCAGTGCTTGGTATCGCACCCCTCGAAGGACTCGACATGACGCCGTACGCGGTGAGCGTGAGTGGTATCGCCTTCGGCTACGCGCTGATCCGGTACGACCTCTTCGAGTTTGTTCCCGCAACTCGGGCGCTGGGTCGGGATGCTGTCATCGACAACATGCTTGACGCAGTTCTCATCGTTGACAGCCACCACCGCATCGTCGAGACGAACCCCATTGCAGAGCGCGTCTTCGACCTCGACCGCGAGGAGGTGCTTGGCACACCCCTGGATATCCTCTTCGAGGACGTGAGTGTTCCCTCACCCGGCGAGACAGTCGAGCTCACGGTGTCCCGTGGGAACCGGACCTTCGAGATGACGGCGTCGCCGCTTGCAGACTGGCGTGACCGTACTGTCGGTCAGGTTCTCGTGTTCCGTGATGTGACCGAGCGAACCCTGCGTGAACAGCGTCTGAGTGTTCTCAACCGCGTTCTGCGACACAATCTCCGAAACCAGTTGACCATCGTCCAGGGTCAGGCAGAAGTGCTTGCTGAACGTCTGACAATGCCAGAGAGACAGCTCGCAGAGGATATCCAGCAGGCAGCGACAACACTCGTCAATGTCGGGCAGAAGGCGCGAATTATCGACCAAGTCGTCGACACGAAGACGACGCTCGTCGAGGTGGATGCGGTCGAAATCATCGACTCCGCCGTCGCCGAGTACAGAGAGTCGGGTGTGACCATCCGCACGGACTTGCCAGACGAGCTGGTGCTCACCAGTGCCCACACCGGCCTGGTCGACCTCATCGTCGAGAACCTCGTCGAGAACGCAATCGAACACAACGACAGCGAAGACCCTCTCGTCGAAGTCACGCTCAGGCAGGCCGACGACGGACGGCAGGCCGTGCTCGTCGTCGCCGACAACGGGCCGGTCATCCCCGACGCGGAGCTTGCCGCCATCGACGCCGCCGTCGAGACGCCACTCCAGCATTCGAGCAGCCTCGGCCTCTGGACTGTCAGCTGGTGTGTCAAGCGTCTGGGCGGGAGGCTGACCTTCGAGACGAGCGAACACGGTGGCAACCGAATCGAGGTATCGATGCCGATAGAATCCGTCTGGGGGCCCGGCATCGATCGCTCGGACATCTCACCCAGCCGTGCAGATCGCTAACTGGCCCGAGTCAACGTTCCTTGTAGTCGGGAATGGAAGAAACATCTATACTCGTCCAGCGAGATCAATTCACAAACCGAAATGAGTGAGAACAGGCTTAACGAGGACGATCTACACCTTTTTTTAGAGACGGCCGAAGCGGCCGGTCACTCGATATATATCACGGGAGTAGACGGTACTATCGAGTACGTGAATCCGGCGTTCGAGGAGATAACGGGGTTCAGTGCCGACGAGGCAGTCGGCCAGACACCCAATATCCTGAAATCGGGAGAACACGACCGCGAGTTCTACGAGGAACTGTGGGACACGATTCTCGCGGGCGACGTCTGGCGTGACGAAATCGTGAACAAGCGACGAGACGGCGCACGATACGTTGCCGACCAGACGATTGCACCCATTACCGACGACGGCGAGGTAACGAAATTCGTCGCAATCAACGTCGATATCACGCGACGGAAGGCCCGCGAGCGACAGCTCGAACGGTTCCGGAACGCCGTCGAACACGCCGGCCACGGCGTCCTCATCACGGACAGCCGGGGCACTATCCAGTACGTCAACAGCGCCTTCGAGGAGACGACGGGCTACTCGGCGGCCGAGGCAATCGGCGAAGACCCCTCGCTGCTCAACTCCGGCGAACACGACGAGGGGACCTTCCGCGAGCTGTGGGAGACGATTCTCGACGGCGAGGTCTGGCAGGGCGAGCTCATCAATCAGCGCAAAAACGGGTCACGGTATGTTGTCGACCAAACCATTTCGCCGCTCACCGAGAACGGCAAAATCGAGGGCTTTGTCGCCATCAACCGTGACGTGACCCGGCTCAAGAAGTACAGACGGGAGATAGAGAAACAGAACGAACGTCTCGCTGAGTACGGACAGACCGTCGCACACGACCTTCGGAACCCGCTGGGCGTGTTGAAAGCCGAGCTCGAACAGCTCCGTGCGACGGCCACGGAGGCCGATGACGACGACCTAGTCGGGCACTGTGAGAACGTTGCCGAGGTTACCGAGCAGATGGAGTCGCTCATCGACGACTTTCTGACGATGGCCGAGCAGGGACAGCTCGTCGTCGATCCGGTCGAGATATCGCTACAGGCTGTCGCAGAAGACGCCTGGGAGCAGACCGCCGCCGCCGGAACCACGCCCTGGGAGCTCGATCACCCGGACGCGACGCTTTCCGTCCAGGACACCGAACTCACGGCTGACCCCGAGCGCGTGATGCAGCTGCTCGTAAATCTGTTCCGTAACGCCCACGAACACGGCGGTGAGAGCGTCAGCGTCCGTGTCGGCCCCCTCGATTTCGAGCGGGGATTCTACGTCGAGGACGACGGCCCCGGCATCCCCGAGGACCAGCGCGAGGCGGTGTTCGAGCGCGGCATGACGACGAGCGACGACGGCACCGGCTTCGGGCTCTCGATTGTCGAGCAGATTGCCCGCTCACACGGCTGGGATGTCACTGTCACCGAGGGAACCGAAAGCGGCGCGCGCTTCGAGTTCCGCCCAGAGCGCGACCACGCGGTGGTGGAGACGACCGACACAGCATAACGCGAGGGCGGCGTCTCAACCGCTCTTCCGGACGGTTTGAAATTCGTCGTCAGAGGTTCGAATTTCGAAATTCGACTTCGACTTTCGTACTGTTCCGTCGAACTTATTACGATGTACGGACTCCATCCGACAATGACAGAGGACCGGACGATACTGCTCATCGGGAGTGGTCCGATACAGATTGGACAGGCGGCAGAGTTCGACTACTCAGGGGCACAGGCCTGTCGAGCGCTCCAGGAGGAGGGCGCACGCGTCGTGTTGGTGAACTCGAATCCGGCGACCATCATGACGGACCCGGATATGGCCGACGAGGTCTACATCGAGCCGATCAACACCGAGGCCATCGCCGAGATTATCAGAAAAGAGGAGCCAGACGGCGTCATCGCGGGTCTGGGCGGCCAGACCGGGCTGAACGTCACCGCCGAACTCGCCGAGGAGGGGGTCTTGGAGGAGTACGGCGTCGAAGTCATGGGGACGCCACTGGATACCATCTACGCGACCGAGGACCGCGACCAGTTCCGCCAGCGGATGGAGGCCATCGACGAGCCCGTCCCGGCCTCGGTCACCATCGAGTCGATGGACGAGGTCGAAGAGGCAGTCGACGCCGTCGGCGGCCTTCCGGTCATCATGCGGACGACCTACACGCTCGGGGGTGCCGGGTCGGGCGTTATCGGCGAGATGGACGAGCTCAAAGACGCCGTCAGGAAGGGGCTGACCCTCTCTCGGGACGACCGCGTGATGATTACCGAGTCCATCGACGGCTGGATCGAGCTCGAATACGAGGTGATGCGCGATGCCGACGACTCCTGTATCATCATCTGTAACATGGAGAACATCGACCCGATGGGGATTCATACCGGCGAATCCGTCGTCGTCACACCCTCCCAGGTCATCCCCGACGACGGTCACCAGGAGATGCGCGACACCGCGCTGAAGGTCATCCGCGAACTGGGCATCCAGGGTGGCTGTAACATCCAGTTCGCCTGGCACGACGATGGGACGCCAGGCGGGGAGTACCGCGTCGTCGAGGTCAACCCCCGGGTGTCGCGCTCCTCGGCGCTGGCATCGAAGGCGACGGGCTACCCCATCGCCCGCGTCACCGCCAAGGTCGCACTCGGCAAACGCCTCCACGAGATTGAAAACGAGATTACGGGCGAGACGACCGCAGCCTTCGAGCCCGCCATCGACTACGTCGTGACCAAGGTCCCGAGATGGCCCAAAGACAAGTTCCCAGAGGTAGACTTCGAGCTCGGGCCGGCGATGAAATCGACCGGCGAGGCGATGGCCATCGGCCGAACCTTCGAAGAGTCGCTGCTCAAGGCGCTTCGCTCCTCAGAGTACGACCCGGCGGCAGACTGGAGCGAGATATCCGACGACGAACTCGAATCAGCGTTCCTCGAATCGCCGACGCCGGACCGGCCGTACGCGATGTTCGAGGCCTTCGAACGGGGCTACACCGTCGAGGAAGTCGTCGCGCTAACCGAGATTCGAGAGTGGTACGTCGAGCGCTACAAACGCGTCGCGGAGGCCGCCAGCGCCGCGAGCGAGGGAGAGTTCGAGACGGCCGCGAACGTCGGCTTCACCGATCACGAGATCACCGCACTCGCCGGCGGTGAGTTCGACGACACCCACGCATCCTGGCTGCCGGATTCGCTTGACGACACCGTCGAAGAGAATCCCACGCCGGACGGCGGAACCGTCGCCTCGATCGAGAACGTGGCCGAACGTACGGTCGACCGCGACTTCAAGCTCGTCGACACCTGTGCCGGGGAGTTCGCCGCCTCGACGCCGTACTACTACTCGACGCGGGACCCGGTTTCGACGCTCGACCGTGACGAGCTCAAGGTCGACCGCGAGGTCGAGAGTGTCGTCGTCGTCGGTGGCGGTCCAATCCGCATCGGCCAGGGCGTCGAGTTCGACTACTGTTCGGTCCACGCGATTCGCGCCCTCCGGGATATGGGCATCGAAGCCCACGTCGTCAACAACAACCCCGAGACCGTCTCGACGGATTACGACACCTCCGACGGACTCTTCTTCGAGCCGGTCACGGCCGAGGAGGTCGCCGACATCATCGAGGCGACCGAGGCTGACGGCGTGATGGTCCAGTTCGGCGGCCAGACCAGTGTCGACATCGGAAACCCGCTCGAACAGGAGCTAGACCGGCGCGACCTCGACTGTGAGGTGCTTGGCACCTCTGTCGACGCGATGGACCTTGCCGAGGACCGCGATCGGTTCAACCGCTTGATGGACGGCCTCGGTATCGCACAGGCCGAGGGTGCGACCGCGACCAGCGAGGCCGAAGCCCTGGAGCTAGCCCACGACATCGGCTACCCCGTCCTGGTCCGTCCCTCCTACGTGCTCGGCGGCCGGGCAATGGAAGTCGTCTACAACGACGAGGACCTCAAAACATACATCGAGGAGGCTGTCCGGGTCTCCCCCGAGAAGCCGATTCTCATCGACGAGTTCCTCGCCGACGCTGTCGAGTTGGATGTCGACGCGGTCGCCGACGGCGAGAACGTCCTCATCGGCGGCGTGATGGAACACGTCGAAACCGCTGGCGTCCACTCCGGAGATTCGGCGTGTATGATTCCACCCCGCTCGCTCGGCCGGAATGTGAACCGCCGTGTCCGGGAGGTTGTCGAGAACATCGCGCAGGCGCTGGATACAGTCGGCCTGTTGAACGTCCAGCTCGCGGTCAGAGACGGCGAGGTGTACGTCCTCGAAGCCAACCCCCGTTCCTCGCGGACAGTGCCGTTCGTTTCGAAGGCAACGGGCGTTCCGATTGCCAAGATTGCGGCGAAGGTGATGGCCGGCGCGACGCTCGAGGAACTCGACTACGAGGAACAGATTCCCGAGCAGGTGAGCGTCAAGGACGTGGTCTTGCCCTTCGACCGCCTGCCGGGGAGTGACCCGCGGCTCGGACCGGAGATGAAATCCACCGGCGAGGTGATGGGCACAGCAAAGACATTCGGCAAGGCCTACCAGAAAGCACAGATGGCACGCGGCCGCCCCATTCCTGAAGGAGGAATCGCGCTGGTCGATCTGCCGGTCGTCGGGTTCACCGACTTCTTCGACGTACGAGAAGTCGATGACTTCGGGGGCCACGACGGTGTCACCGACGCGTTGCGGGCCGGCGATATCGACTTCGTCCTCACCCAGGACCGCGACGTGCTCGAAATCTGTGTCGAAGAGAACATCCCCTACTTCTCGACAATCGAGAGCGCACAGGCCGGGCTAGAGGCGATTCGCCACGCCGACGAGCCAATCGACGTCGAGCCCGTCGACGACCGGCCGAAGCTCCAGGAGTACTGGGGCCAGCCTAAGACACGCGAAGACCTGCGCACACAGATAGAGGCGCTACGCAGCGTCGCTGATGCCGGCTATCTGACGGCGATGGCTGACGAGGGCGGCGATCTCGCGGCCTTCGGTGATGCGCTGGATACGGTTGTCGAAACAATCGACAGCTCTGTCCTCCTGATGGAGGCCAGCGCCGGCGAGGGTGACGACCTCGACGGCATCGCGGACAGACTGGCCAACCGTGGTTATGACGCCCGCCTCGCCGACGAGTTGCCAGACGCCGAGGGCCGGCCCGCCGAAGAGAAGCATGCCATCTACATGATGCTCTCGAAGTTCTCGATTCTGGTCGATTACGACTCCTCGCGTCGCCTCTCGGAGTACGAGACCGCAAAGGCACACAACAACGTCCTCGCCTACCTCGTCCCCGCCGAGAGCGAGCGCCAGACGACACACATGATTGGCGGCCACGAGGACAGTAACCTCGACCACATCCGCAAGTTCGAGTTCGACGAGGAGCCGACCGAGGTGCTCGATAACGTCATCAGCTGGGCCGAGTCGGTCATCGAGCGTCGAAGGGAATCGACCCGCGACCGGCTTCCCTGGAGTCGCTAGATTCTGCTCCCGAGAGGTTCGGGGAGCGGTGGTAAAAGGGGGATATTATTCTCACAGAACACATATTAGTTTAGTTCCTGACCTGTAAGGCACGTGGGCATTCGATAGAGAGGTACCCGTCGACAGAGTGCCCGAAAGCATTAGTCCGGACTCAGTCTAACAGTCAGTCATGGAGGGCGCAGTTGGCTGGTACGCGGGCCTGCACAAGTTCTACCGGATACTCGTTCTCGCAGCGGCCGGCGTTGGTGCGCTCGGTGTCGGTGCCGGAATGGCGACAGGGAACGGTGCCATCTTCGCTATCGGGCTTGCGTGGCTCCTTGGCGGACCTGCTGTCGTCAGCGTCGCATCTCGGCTCGACGAGTGAGTTACAGCCTACGGCGGTTCATGAGGAGAATCGACGCTGTCAGCCCCCTCGGGACCGAGGTTCAGCGCCGGTCACATCGGGCAGATATCGAGTTGCATCCGGGTGACAGTTCCGTCGTCGTTGACGGAGTCGACCCAGAGCCGAAACGGTTCGCTCGTGTTCCGTTCGACGACGACCCTGTCTCCGGTTGTCTCGGCTGGAATCGGTGTCCCGTCGGGTTGGTTGCCGGAGGCGTCGAGGAGTGCACCGGTGACGTTCAGCGATATCGCGACACGTGTGCCCGTGACCGACCCGTTGAACGTTGCCACCTCTGTGGGGTTGAGAACCTCTCGCTCGATTGCGTAGTCAGTGTCGTGGACGACCTGTGGGTCGCCCTCGAAGGAGTTACATTCGAACTCGCCAAGCGCGTCGACCGCTTCACCGCTAGGTCCGCCGGTGAGTGCGACAAACGTTCCAGCAATCCCGACGACAACCGCGATACCGCCTATGAGGAGAATCGACACCATCACCACGCGATATGCAATTGCGCTCGTTCTCCCACTCTCGTCAGATGCTGTGTTGTCCCCGTCGGGCATCGAGGCGGATATCATCGTGTGTGAGTTAGCCCCTGCAGGTGAAATTGTCCGCGATCTGCTGTCGGCGAGACAGCCTTCCACGACTCGCCTGTGGAGGGCGGATACGGCAGATCAGGTCATCAGTCGTCTGCCGGTACGGCGTCTCCTGTCGCGCCGTAGGACTCGCCACCGCTGATGATATCGACGTTTTTGACGGTGTAATTGATGACCAAAAACGAGAAGAGGTACTTGGCGACGAGGTCGAACGCGGAGTACCCCCAGGACGTGATACCAACGTCGCTGATGATGCCAAGCCCCTCGTTCCCGACTGCCCACCAGACCGTGTACCCAATCCAGAGGACGACCGTCAGGTTGCGCAAGAGGTTGAATATCTCCGACGTGTTGGCGGTCTTTGCGTCTTCGGGCCACTCGACCAGCAGGATGTAGAAGACGACAAGCAGGAACGAACAGCTAATTGCGTACCAGAACCACCGGAAAAGGTAGCTCGACGTGGTCAGTGCGGCCGCGAGGCCGGTAATCATGATACCGACATCGAAGACGATAGCGGTGAAGATCTTCGTGAGGTTCGAGCCGGCAAGCAGGCCGAGTGACAGCAGGATAAACGGCGTCGAGAAGGCCCAGGTGAGATACCGACCCCAGAGACTGATTGTGCCATCTACTGTCGCGCCGCTGTGTTCCAGAGTTGTTGTTGCCGTATCGAGCGCGTGCCCGTCTGGTAGCTCGATAATGCTAATTGTCAGTCCGGAGGCAAGTCCAGAGTAGCTGACAATCGAGACAGCAGACACAGTCATCGCCGATACGATAACCAGTTGTGAGCGTGGGTCAGAGACGTTCCGGGCAAGGAACGCAAAAAGCAACAGCGTCAGGCCAGCAACTGCGATATTGACGTAGATAGATGTCCCAATTACTGGCTCGTTGAGGATGTGTTCGAACAGGTCTCCCTGCGTGACTGATATTGCTGTGTGCTCAACCGCCGCTGGAAGTTGTGCTAACAACATACATACACTGATTCGTGTGTTTGTCAAAGAATGTGGAACCTGACTAGTCAGCATTTGAGTCAGAGACCCGCTGCCGGCAGTGGGGCCAGATAGGCCGCTTCCGTACCGCAATGGCGAAACCGGGAATAGTATCCGTCAGCTGGATACCAGCCGGCGACGTCCCAGAAACCACAATACTCTGTCATATATGCCGAATACTTATTCTTGATAAATCCCAACAATATATCTGTGACACGCACTCACATCCTCCTCGCAGACGCTGTTGGTGACGACAGGCAAACCGTAAGAGGGCTCGACGAAGCGGGATTTCAGGTCACTACGGTCGACAGCGCGACAGCGGCTCTGGCGAGCCTGTCCCGCGGGGAGTTCGACTGTCTCGTGAGCGCTCACGACCTCCCCGGTGACGACGGATTGTCGCTGTTCGAGGCAGTTCGTGCACTCGACGAGAAGGTGCCGTTTATCCTGTACGCAGATGACGATTCACTGGCAGAGGAGGCCTTCTCTCTCGGGGTCGACCGCTTTGTGCACCGCGACACCGATCAGTCCGTCCCGCGACTCGTCGACGAGCTGACCGAGGTGACGACGTCAGCTCGTGACCTCCCACCACAGCGAGACATCTCGGGACACGAACCCGGACCCACTGAGGTCGTCCGGGCCATCGACAAGGCACCGGTCGGCATCAGCATCTGTGACCCATCGCTTCCGGATTACCCGCTGGTGTACGTCAACGACACGTGGCAAGAAGTAACCGGGTACTCACGCGAGGAGGCGCTCGGACGGAATCCACGCCTGCTCCAAGGCCCTGAAACCGATGACGAGGCGACTGAAGCAATCAGTGAAGCCATCGACAGCGGCAAGTCGGTCACCACTGAGATTCGGAACTATCGACGGGACGGAACGCCGTTCTGGAACGAGCTGACGCTGTCGCCAGTGCGCGACGAGAGCAGCGAGCTTTCGCTGTACGTCGGCTTCCAGAACGACGTGACCGGTCGCCGGAACACGCGAGAGGTAGCCACCGAGCGTGCGGCGAAGCTGACCGATGAGAAACGCGCACTCCACAGGATTCTCAGTCGAATCAACGGGCTGTTAAACAATATCACACATATTCTCGTCGAGGAGAAACAACCACAGCTCATCGCGCAGCAAATCTGTGACGAAATTGCGTCCGAACGAGGGTACACCGGGAGCTGGTTCGGCTCACCTGGGGCGACCGGCGACGAACTCGAAATCGAAGCACAGGCCGGACTCAACGAGAACGTCGACTCACCGCTCTCCCGCCAGTCGCTCCCAGATATTGTCGACGACGCAGTTGAGTCAGGAGAGTTGACACTCTGTCAGGCCGGGACTTGCGACGCCGAGTACCTCTCCCCTGGGACGGTCGACGCCAGGCGGTTGCTCGTCGTCCCGGTCGTCGACAGCAAGCAGACATACGGTGTTCTCGCTATCTACAGCGAGAGCATCGAAGCACTCGACCGGCGTGAACAGCAGCTGTTCAACTCTATCGGGACGATGATAGCGAGCCGCCTGAACGCCATTCGGACCGCACAGATACTCACCGCCGACACCGTTATCGAACTCAAGATGGCGATTCATGACAACGCTTTCCCGGTTTCCGCGGTCGCAGGCACGCTGGGGGCCGACGTCGAGTACGTCGGCATGACAAGCGACAGCGACGCGGGCACGTACGAGCTGTTCTTGTCTGTCCACGACTCTGTCGACCTCGGCGCGGTCGTCAAACTGGCATTCGTCCACGACGTTCGTGAGATTTCCGCGACGGACAGTTCGCTGACGTTTGCTGTCACCGTCGGTTCGGGTGAGCCGTTCATCGAGTTGGCCGACCACGGAGCTTCTGTCACACAGGTCACTGCTGGCCCCGAGCGAGCAACGGTCGTGCTCGAACTCCCTCCAGAGCAGGATGTGCGCACCATCCTCGGTGTCCTCGAAGACCGGTACGCGGATGTCGAACTCCGGTCACGCTACGAGCGAGACACCAAAGGCCAGACGGTAAACGAGTTCGCCTCTGCGGTCGACGAGCGTCTGACCGCCCGGCAGCGAGCCGCAGTCGAGGCGGCGTATATGAACGGCTACTTCGAATGGCCCCGCCCCACAGACGGGGCCGAAGTCGCGGACACGCTCGGAATCACGCGACAGACCTTCCACCAACACCTCCGGGTCGCCGAGCAAAAGCTCGTCGACGCCTATATCGAACGATACGTCACCGCAGGTGGCGATACGGCACTCGCAGAGGAGCAGTGACGACAGCCAGACACCTGACCAGTTTGGGACGGTGTTATTGATACCATCGGCCGTATTATACTGTGGATAGGTCAGCTTGCCCCAATACGTTTGCCGACGGGCAGAGTGTGCCCAATATATCCCTCGATGATACCACCTGAAACCTACTTTCAGTTCCATCTCGTATTCGTGCTCCCGGTGCTAGTACTACTTGTGGTGATTTCGTGGTATCAGGGAACCCGTATGGACAGTCCGGCTGCCGTCGCTGGACTGGTCGTTATTCTCGCGCTCGCGCTTGGCTACACGACTCCCTGGGACAACCTACTCATTGAGGCCGGGGTCTGGTGGTACGGAGACGGTGTCGTCTGGGAGACACTCTGGGCCGCACCCGTCGGCGAATATCTGTTTTTCCTCGCACAGCCGACGGCGGGAGTGCTTTTTCTGTGCTTGCTCGATGTGCCGACAGATATGTCGCTGTCGCTCACCCTTCGGGAGCGTCTCGCCGGGCTGCTCGCTGGAATCGGTGTGAGTGTCGTTGGTGCCGTCTTGCTCGTCTCGGGCGATTCGTGGCGATACTTTGCCGCTATTCTCGCGTGGGCCGGCCCGGTTCTCGCCATCCAGTGGGCATTTGGCTGGACATACCTCTGGCACGTCCGTCGGCCGGTTGCGGTGGCAATCGCCGTCCCGACGCTGTATTTCTGGGTTGCCGACTGGGCTGCAATCTCGCTCGACCTCTGGACGATTTCCGACACCTATACCCTCGGTATCGCCCCGTTCGGTTTCCCAGTGGAAGAGGCCCTGTTTTTTGTCGTGACAAATATCTTCGTCGTACAGGGGTATGCCCTCTACTGCTGGCTCGTCGCACAGTGGCAAACGGTGGCAATTGTCGAGCTACCCGGCGTGACGGGCGAGCCAGGTGACTGATGACTGACGACACCGCCCGCCGGTCACTCGTCTCGCTGACGGTCGTTCCGGGGTGGGTCGTGTTCGCGGCAGTGACGGTTCTTTTCGCCACAGGACTCACGCTGCCGCTGCGCTATCAGTTCGTCCCGCTGGTCGCGAGCGTCCTCGTCTTCGGGCTCCCGCACGGAGCAGTCGACCATCTCGCACCGACACGCGTCCGCGGACAGCCGCCGACTCGACGCTCACTTGCTGCCGTTGGTCTGTTGTACGCCGTCGTCGGCGGCTGTTACGCCGTTGCCTGGTTTCTCGCGCCGGTAGCCTCGTTTGCCGTCTTCATCCTGATTACCTGGCTTCACTGGGGCCAGGGTGAGGTTCACTCGCTGCTCGCACTCCTGGGCGTCGACCATCTTGAAACGCCGGCCCAGCGAGCCCTGACGGCACTGGCCCGCGGAACGTTGCCAATGCTCGTCCCACTGGTCGCGTTCCCCGGCCAGTACCGACTCGTCGCCGAGACGCTGGTCGGGCTGTTCACGAGCCCGACACTCGGATGGGCCGACGCCGCATTCACGCCGCGTGGCCGGCTCGTCGTCGGTCTCGTCGTCGTCGGGCTGTTGGGAGCCTCGCTCGTGCTCGGATACCACCGGGCCGACCGTCGCCGGGACTGGCTTGTCGACGCCGGCGAGGTCGGTCTGTTGGTCGCGTACTTCGGGCTCGTCCCGCCGGTGCTCGCGGTCGGGCTCTATTTCACCTGCTGGCACGCGCTGCGACACGTCGGCAGGCTGCTCGCTATCGACCCTGCTGCCCGCAGCCGCCTCGCTGACCAGGAGTACGGGTTGGCATTGGCCCGGTTCGCCAGAGACGCCGCGCCGCTGACGGCCGCGTCGCTGCTGTTTCTGGCTGTGTTCTACTGGCTGGTCCCGGTCGCGCCCGGCACCGTCTCGGAGTGGGTCGGGCTCTACCTCGTGTTGATAGCGGCGCTGACGCTTCCCCACGTGGTTGTCGTCTTCTGGCTCGACCGCGAGCAGCAGGTCTGGAGTTCCCGGCCTGCGCTACTCGTCGAGCGCCGACGAGGATAGTCCCAGCCCGTTTCCCATCGTCGCCTGTCGCTGCGTTTTAGTACGCCCGGTACATCGGCCGAGATATGCGACTCCTCGTCGGCGTCAACGGAAGCGAGCGCGCGCTGGCCGGTCTCGAAGAGGTGGTCACCCGCGCACGACAGGCTGGTGACGAGCTGACAGTCGCCGTCTACAGCAGTGACGACGCGGTGGCGGCGACCGAGGAAGCCGTCCGCGACCGCCTCGACTCGCTCGGGTTCGAGGCGACTGTCGAGACCGTGACGGGGGAGCCGGGTAGTCGACTCGTCGAGCTCGCCGAAACCGACGACTACGACCGTATCGTGCTCTCGGGCGGGCAGACCAGCCCCCTGGGCAAGATACAGTTCGACAGCGTCATCGAGTTCGTCCTGCTGAACGCCCATACGACTGTGACACTGATACGATGACAGTACGCTTTCCCGAGGAGACGGTCGACGGCTTCCCCACACCCCCGCGGACGGTCACCGACGCGGAGGGGCGAGAGATACAGCTACGCCAGGTAACCCACGAGGACAGCGACGAGCTGACCGCGATGTACCTGGATTTCGACCCCGAGGACCGCGCCCAGGGCATTCCGCCAGGCGACGAGGACAGCATCCGCGAGTGGCTGGAAATCGTGATGACCGGCGGCGCACTCAACACTGTGGCCGCTCGCGACGGGTCGCCGGTCGGCCACGTGATGCTCGTCCCCGACGGCAACGACAGCTACGAGCTCGCTATCTTCGTTCTCCAGTCCTACCAGGGCGCAGGAATCGGGACCGGGCTCGTCAGGACCGCCCTGGGCCTTGCACAGCGAGAGGGTATCGAACGCGTCTGGCTGACCGTCGAGCGCTGGAACCGCCCGGCAATCGGGCTCTACGAGAAAATCGGCTTCGAGCGGACGGGTGACGACAGCTTCGAACTTGAGATGTCACTCAGGCTCGCACCTGCGGAGTGACGCCCGAGAAACCTTCTTTTGGAACTCCTTACCAGGACTAGACCGACAGAACGGGCTGGCTTGCGTACTCGAGCACGTAGAGCGCGGCTTTGCCGAGCACCTCGTCCGGGTCGCCGCTGGGCGTCTCCCGGGGGACGACCAGGAAGTCGACCCCGCGCTCTTCTGCCACGTCGAGAATGACCGTGCCAGGGGTCTGTCCGAGTTTCGTCGTCGAGAATCCCGCGGCACTCGACGCGGTGAATCCGACGCCCTCGGGGAGTTGCTCGCGGACCCTCTCGGTGAGTGCTCGCTGTTCGTGTGCGATAGTCTCCGGCGAGATTGTCCCCGTCTCGATGTCACGCATCACCCGGTTGTCGACGAAATGCAGGAGGTGCAGGTTCGCCTCGTACCGTTCGACGATTGCCCCGGCAGTCTCGGCGGCTGCCCGTGATTCGTCGCTTCCGTCGACCGCTACGAGGACGTGTTCGATATCGAGCGCCATCGCCCGAGAGTCGGCCCTGCTGTGCAAAAAACCCGCCGGTCGACGGCTGGCCGCTCGCAGAATCACGCGCTTTTTTACCGCCCCGGAGTAACCACGCGATATGTTCGACACGGTAGTCATCGCCACCGACGGCTCCGAGAGCGCAAAGCGGGGGATTCGGACCGCTCTCGACATCGCCAGCACGTTCGACGCGACCGTTCACGCGCTGTATGTCGTCGATACCGCCGAAATCGAGTCCTCGCCCGAGGAGGTCCGCGACCAGCTCAAAGACGCAATCGAGTCCACCGGGACGGACGCACTCGATACGGTCCGTGAGGAGGCAGACGCCCACGGCGCTCCAGAGGTGGTGACTGCGTTCAGAGAAGGTCCCCCCAAAACCGAGATTATCGAGTACGCCGAAGAGGTCGACGCCGACGTCATCGCGATGGGGACCCGCGGACGACACGGCGAACACTCCTTCCTGCTCGGAAGCGTCGCCGAGTCGGTCGTCAGGCGCGCGCCGATGCCGGTGTTGACTGTCCGTCAGCTAGAGTAGGGTCACTCGCGCTGTTGCCACTCCGAGCGGAGAAGCCCATAACAGAGTCTGTCGTAGTACTCGCCTCTGTACCACACCGCTTCGCGCTCTGTTCCTTCGTGCTGGAAGCCAAGCGATTCGAGAAGGGCGACCGACGCCTCGTTGAAGCTCCCCGGATACGCGCTCAGTCGCCGGAGATTCCGGTCGAGAAAGGCATACTCGATTATCGTCTCGTTCGCATCGGTGGCGTACCCGTGTCCGTGATGCTCGGGGGCAATCCAGTACGCCAGTTCCGCACACCGGGCCCGGGACGTCTCGCTCGGGCCGTACTGCGATTCGGTCAGTGACACGTGGCCGACCGGTGTCTCGTCGTGACAGACCAGACAGTGGACATCCTGTTCCGTGGTCAACACCTCCTCGAAGAACTCCTCGGCGAGGCTGTCGTTCGTCGGGTTGATTCCGAGCGCCGGTCGCCATACAGCGGGGTCGTTCATCACCCGCTGGACGAACTCGATGTCGTCTCGTTCGATCGGTCGCAGCGTTACCGTCTCGCCGCCGAGGAATACCGGGCCGGGCATATCTCGGGAGTGTATTGTGTATGATAAGTACTTTCTGTGTGTTATCGACGGTCTTTCGTTTGGAGTATGGGTTACGACGGAATGTGGAACAGCAAGAAAGCCCCGAGTCGTTCGACGGCTGCGACTCGCTGCGGTCCTTGTGTCGTCTCGCTCGCCGAACGACTCGCCCCTTTCGGTCCCGCCCGATGTGGAAAGCGAATCTGGGCGGGACTTTCGTGCTGTTTTGATCCCTCTCGCTGAGACGTCTCACAGAGACACCACCGCGTTATCTCGGGACGTCAAAGCGAGGTGTTCTTTGCCCTCGGGTGTGAGTTCGAAATATGCAAGACTGGCTTATCGACGACGACAGGCTATCTCTCGGCCGCAAATCCGTACTGCCTGGCGAGGGATTCTTTTACCCAGATTCGCTCGAATCCCAGGAGGTCGAGCGTGAAGCCAGAGAGACACTCGAAGACGCCGGGGTTGTCGTGGTTGCTGACCCCGACGCCGACGGACTCGCCTGCACGGCACTGGTCCGTGTTGCCCACGGCGAGGGTGCGTTGCTGCCCGCAGGACCACACGAACTCGAAGAAGCGCTTGGCTGGGTCGCCGAGTACGCCGACACGGAGGCGGACATCTACATCTGTGACCTTTGTCCCGACAGCGAGAGCGATATCGCCGACCTCTCAGCGGCCACGTCCCGGGTCGAGAGTGTATCGTGGTACGACCATCACCAGTGGGACGACGCGCTCGCCGCTCAGGTCGAGGAGAGTGGCGTCGACCTCACCGTCGGCGACTCCGAGGAGGTCTGTACTGCCGACGTGGCGCTTGCAGAAATCGACCACGAGTTCGACGAGCGATTTGCGGAGCTGGCGGCGGTGACCCGCGACCACGACCTCTGGATTCGCGAGGACGAGCGCTCGGACGATATCGCAGACTACGCCTACTGGGCCGACCCCGAGGAGTACATTGAGACTGTCCTCGAACACGGCGTCGAGCTTCCCGAGGAGGTCGAGGCGTTTCTGGCCGACAAGCGCGTCGAGAAGGAGGCACTCATCGAGAAGGCAATCGAGCGCGCCGAGATGCGCGAGGTCGGGCCGTGGACGGTCGGCGTCACCTACGGCCGCTGTTCGCAAAACGAGGTCGCCGAGTCACTCCGCGAGCAGGGGGCCGACGCCGCGGTCATCGTCAAGCCGGCCGGGTCGGCCTCGATTCGTGGAACCGAGAGTTTCGAGCGCTGTCATGAGGTTGCTGCACAGGTCAACGGCGGCGGCCACCCCAAAGCGGCGGGTTGCAAGCCCGACATCTACGACGATATGCTCGATTACGCCCACCACTGGACGACACAGGGCGCAGTCGCCAAGCAGGCAATCGTCGACGGCTTCCGTCGACTCGATTTCGAGGGTGAGCCAGACGAGTGAGGACCGTAGCGCAATCAAAAAATTCTCAAGGGTGAGTTGTGGACTCTCTTGTATGGCACAATACGGAACGATGGATTACGCCAGGCTGGCAAAGGCCGGATTCCTGGTCGGCGCTGCGCTGTTTCTCTCCGGCGCATTAGGTGGGGTTATCGCCCCCGGGCTTCAGGGAGAGATTCCAGGCTGGGAACAATCGCTCTTTCTCTACTCTGAGGTTATCGGCACCGTGGTTGGCTTTTTCTCGCCGCTGGTGTTCGGCGTGGTGATGCCACTTCTAGACTAGTCTCGCGCCGAATCGGCGTGTTCGGCCAGGGCCTCGACAACTGGCGGTAACATCTCCGGAAACCCTTGCTCGTCGTCTGACTCTGGCACCCACTCGTCGGCAGTGAGGTAGTCCCCTATCTGGTGGACCGTCGCTGCGTCGACCCCGCGGTACTCACAGACTGCCCAGAACGCCGCCGACTCCATACACAGCGAGACGACACCGTCCTCCCGGTACTGTTCGATTTCCGGCACGGTCTCGCGGTACATCGCACTCGTGGTCCAGGTCGTCCCCCGGGGCGTCTCGAACCCCTCGCTCTGGAGTCGTTCGGCCAGTCTATCGACGAGCGACGCCGTCGCCGTGACCGCCTCCTCTGGAGGGACGTAGTGATGTGAGACACCTTCGTCGCGGATAGTTTCGGTTGGGAGAATGGCTGCGTGGGGCGAGATATCCGGCTGGAGACACGCACAACCGCCGAGCATCACCACGGCCTCGGCACCCGCAGCGATGACGTTCTCGGCGACCATCGCGGTGACCGGCGCGCCGACTCCCGACTCGTGGACCGGAACGTATCCCACCGTCTCCGAGAGGCGATGACACTGTTGTGACCGCACGACATCGACGGTCGCCTCAGCTCGGTCACGAACGGCTGCTGTCAGTTCGGGCTGGAAGCCGAGAATGACTGTCGGCGGAACATCCGGCAGCCCCTCATCCTGTACCTTGACGAGGTCTGTCGGCGAAAACAGCGCGTCAGCCTGGTATTTGTCCCCGTAATTGGGAATTACATGCTCGTCTGTCATGTGATAGATACTATCATCGATAGATAATGAGGATTTCGGAGTCGGGAGCCCGGTCGGTCACCGTTTCCCGGCGACCCACTTGTCGGAGTACCGCTCGCCGCACTCACAGGCGACGTAGGCATGAATCACGTCTCCCTCGGCGTAGAGTCCGCCAACCTCCTCGTTTTGCGCCTCTGCGAACGAGAAAATCAGCCGGGGTTCGTGGCCACCATCGACCGGACAGGTCGCGTCGGCACAGTCGGCTGTCACCGTTCCGTCGACCCCCATCGCCTCCTGTGCGAGTGCCATTGGGTCGATGCCGGTCGCGCTCTGGAAGACGCTCCGGGCCTGGTCGCCCTCCATTACCAGAGCGATGCCGTCCTCGACGCGCTCGCCGTGTTCTTCGAGTGCCGCCATGTTCGAGACAGCCTCAGCTGCGATGTAGATGTGGACATCTTCGGGCCGCTCGCCGGCCAGAAACCCCTCTCGCTGTGCGTTCATACCCGAAACACGGCGGGCCGAAGGAATAAGATTGCTGGAACCGAGCTACTCCTCGCCCATTCCACCGAAGACGGCGTCGGCGTCCGCGGGTACGTCGAAGTCGTGGAAGTGTTCGCCCTCCTCCTTCGAGAGGATGTTCAGGGCCGCGGCCGCGCCGTCGCCCGCGGAGATGACCGCCTGCCACTCCTGGGCGCGGACCATTGCGCCCGTGGCGTAGGCGTCTGCGATGCTGGTCTCCATCTCGACACCGACCTCGACGACATCGCCGTCGAACGCACAGCCAAGCTCCTCGGCAAGACCCCGGTCTGCGCCCGTCGCCAACACGAGGTAGTCGGCCTCGTGGTCGCCGTCTGCTGTCGAGACGGTAAAGCCGTCGTCTGCTGTTACATCAGTCACCTCGACGCCCTGCTTGCGGTCGACGCCGAAGCTGTCGACCTGTGCCCGAAGTGTCTCCAGGTACGCCGAGCCGTCGACCGACCCGATGCCGGGATAATTGAAGAGGTGTGCCTTGTGCATCCATGTTCCGTCCGTATCGAAGACGGTCGCGTCGAGACCGTTCTTCTGGACAAACAACGCCGCGCTCAGGCCGGCGGGGCCGCCGCCGACAATCGCTACGTGTGTCATACGGTATCATTTTAACCCCCGCAGTCAAGAAAGTTACCGGTTGGGTCAGCCGACCGCCAGGAACGTATTGATGAGCCAACGGGTGAAGATAGCGACCAGTGAGGAAATCCACGCGAGAAGAACAAAGTGCATGTACGTGTTCACCTTGTGGCCACCGTCGACGGTCCGGACCATCAGCGACGACAGCATCGCGGAGAACATGATGACGACGACCAAGAGGAACTCTATGAGCGGGATGTTGTACACGTCGGGCTGGATAATCTGTCCGACGTCGATGCCGGCACCAGTATCGAGATCGAGGCCGAGGTCAGAGATGACATTCACGACCTCCAGCCCGATGAAGAAGGCGAACGTCGAGGCGGCAGTCATCCCGTAGAGGAGGCCGATAAGCGTCGTCGTCGCCTGCTTGCGCTGTTCGCGTAGCTGGAGGACCTCGTTCATGTTCTCCGAGATGAGTTCGCCGAGCAGCTGTGGATTGCCACCCATCTCACGGCCGATAAGGTACATCTCGCTGAAGGTCTGGATGAGGTACGAGCGACAGTCGGCGGTGAAATACCGCCACGCCTCGACCGGCTCGATGCGCATATTCAGCCGTTTGTAGAGGTCGTCGATGTTCTCGGTCAGCGGTCCGAAATCCTTGGTCCGGAGGGTACTAAGTACGTCCGAACTCGTCGACTGTTTGACCGCCTCGGTGGTCCCTAGCGCCCGGACGAAGCTGGGAAACTCTTGGTCGCGCGCCTTGACTCGCTTTTCGGCTCGGTTGAGAACAAGTCCAGGAATCAATAGCGGCGTTATTGGAATAACAGCATACAACGGGAGCGGGAGCGTGCTGATACCCGGAATAAATGTCGCCAGGCCGATTGGACTGATACCGGCAATACCGGTAATCGAGATGACCAACAGGAGCGCGGTGAGACCGACGCCGACGTAGAAGCTCCGTTGAATCTCTGACTCGACGGCCGAGGGTTTCTCGTCGGGGTGGTACCACAGCGGGTCGTACGGTGACAGCGAGCGCATCGCGAGGAAGAAACCGGTCTGGACGAAGACATACAGCAGGATGATCGCACTGACCGTCAACGTCGGTTCCGTCCCGGTCAACACCGGCAGGACGACCGCGAACACGAGCGCGAACGTCATCGAAAGCACCATCGAGAGATAGAGGTCTTTCATGACCTCGATGTTCTCCAGCGAGGATTCGTAGACGGTCGCGTACTCTTCGAGAATCTGCTCCTGTTCGGTGAGCAGATACTCCCGCAGCGACTGTCCGGCACCCATCGTGTAGGCAAGCCGCTCGAAGAAATCCGAGAGTGTCTCGCTTGGCACCTCGTTCGACCGTCGGCGCAAGGCGTCGTCGAGGCTCTGGTTCCACGTGTCGACCAGTTCGACGATGCGCGCCAGTTCGTTCGATAGCTCGCCGTACTCGTCGTCCTCTGCCAGCGTCCGGAAGACCTCCATCCGGTCGATTTTTGTCGTCGCCAGAATCGTCATATGTGTGACCATCAGATGGAACCGGTTGTCGAGCTGACGTTGGCGCTGGCTCAGCAGAATCTTCGGATAGAACACCGCCGAGAACAGCGCCAGCGACCCGAGCAGCGGAATCGGAATCCGAACCAGTATCGGGAATGACAAGACGAGTGACAACACCACCGTGACGACGAAAAAGCCAATTGAGGGAATCAGGATGAACGAGACGTACTGTCCCATCGGCATCTGCATCTGCCGGTAGGACTGCAGCAGCGACTGGAGATTCTCTGAGAGCGTCAGATTGAGCGTTGCACTCGAGTTGTCGGTAGACATCAGTCTCGCCGGACAATATCGAAGGGCAGTCCCTCGACTCCGTCGCGCTGGAAGTCCGTGATGAGCTCGTTCACCTCGTGGTACCCGGTGATTCCCTCCTGGATTGCGCGCTCGATGATACGAGCACGGAAGTCCAAGTCGTCGTAGATATCGCGGGTGTCCTCGTACCCCAGGAGGGTCGCGATCTGCTCTTCGAGCACGTAGGAGTTGTTCCGCCCCTGGAAGTTGATTTCGTCCTCGACGGGGTCCCAGAAGAAGCTCTGGCGAGTGACGACACCGTCCATCTCCTTTGAGTATCCCTCGATTTCCTGGACGCTCGTGACCCGACGCAGGACATCGTCGCCCTGCTTGACACGGTTCTGGAACAGGGCCACGTCCGCCACATCCATGAACGTCTCGGGGACGTTGATGGGTTCGCCGGTAAAGCGCTGAATCATCGAGACGATGTCGCTTGCGTGGAAGGTCAGCATGACTGGGTGGCCGGTCTGAGCGGCCTGGAAGGCCATCCGACCCTCTTCACCACGAACCTCACCCACGATGATATAGTCCGGACGGGACCGCAGTGCGGCGGCCACCAGGTCGAACATGTCGATGGAGGTGTCCTCGTCGTCGCCCTCCCGCGTCAACAGCTGCTGCCAGGTGTTGTGTGGCGGCAGGACCTCGGCAGTGTCCTCGGCGGTGTAAATCTTCGAGTCTCGGGGGATGAACGACATGATGGAGTTCAGCGTCGTCGTCTTCCCCGACGCCGTCTCCCCGACGACGAACACCGTCTGCTCGTTCTCCAGACAGAGCCAGAGATACGCCGACAGCTCGGGGCTGAGCGTGTTCCAGGCGGTAATCTGGAAGATAGACAGCGGAACCTCGTCGCCCTGACGGATGGTGAGCGAGGGACCCTTGAGGCTCACGTCGTCGGAGTAGATGAGGTTCAGACGCGAGCCATCCGGCAGCGTCGAGTCGACCACTGGGTCCGAGTCACTGACGGGGTCGCCCATCCGCTCGCCCATGTTCTTGAGCCACTGGTCGAAGTGTTCGGGGCTGTCCCACTCGACAGTCGTCTCGAGCATGCTGTAGACCGAGTGGTCGACGTGACACTCGGTATGGCCGATGACGTGGATGTCCTCGTTCGCTGGGTCACGCATCACCGGCTCCAGCGGCCCGAGCCCGACGATATCGCGGTTGAGCCGGTAGCGGATGTTCTCGTAGGTCTGTTCTGTCACCTCGACTTTGCCGACATCGGTGAGGCTGGTCAGCCGCGAGAGCACGCCTCCGCCTTCGCTGGAGCTTGTGATCGACGTCGTCTCCTGGAGGAGTTCTTCGATGCGGTCGTCGTACTCGGCTTCGTCCTGTGGTGCTGGTTTGGTGACGCTGCGTTCGAGCAGCCGGTCACGAACCTCGCCGAACAGGCTGCGCTCGTCTTCCGCCAGGTCCGGCTCGATTGCGTAGTATTTCGTATCCTGCCCGATATCGCCGTAGACGTGGGCGTAAATTGGTCCGCCCACGGGGTAAATGACGTTCGGGCGGCCGCTCTCGTAGTCGTCGTCTGCCTCCTCGATAAACATCGGGAACTCCCCAGTGATCTGTTTGAACTTCTGGAGGTGCTCCCGCAGGTGCGGCCGGCGTGCCGCGTGTTGCCTGAGTTCGTCCGAGGGGTTGGGTCTGCCGTGGTCTGTCATGGTTATGCCACACTCCTGCTTTCGATGACGATGCCCGTTCCAGAGCGCACCGAGTAACCGATGGTGTCTCCAACCTGTTCGCCCATGCCGGCAAAGCGCAACACGCTAATCTGCCGGCGAACGTCGTTGCCGACCTCAACCATCTCCAACTCGAGGAAGACGTCGGCGATAGACCGGAACGGCCCGAGTGCCTCCTCGTCGAGCGTGGTCGGGTCGACGGTAAGGACGATGACCTTGCCGTCCGCGATGACATCCCGGAAAAACGAGATTATCTCCAGTGCGGCCTGGCGCTCCTCGTTCTGCCGGACTAGCGCCTCGAAAGTGGGGTCGTTGCGCAGGATAGCGTCGAAGGTGTCAATAATGACCACATCCGAGTTCCACATCACCTGGGCCTCCATCAGCCGCTTGAGCAGGTCCATCCGATCGTCCTCGTCGTCGGTTCCGGTGTCGGTGAAGGAACTCTTTGATTCGCCGATATCGGCGTGGAGAAACAGAATCTCCTCGTCGAGCAGGTGGTTCACCATATCGTAGTTCAGCGAGTTCATCTGTTCGAGGAAACTCCCCACCGTCAGCTCCGTCGACAACAGCGTCACTGAGTGGTCCTCCTCACAGAGTCCGTAGGAGAACCGCTGGCTCATCGCCGACTTGCCCGCACCGTAATCGCCCTCGATAAGGACGATACTGCCGGGCGGGAAACCGCCACCGAGCTCTTTGTTCAGGCGGTCCCGTTCGTCCAAGCCGATGGAATACAGGTCGTTTCGTGCGATGCTCATGGGTTGTCCTCCACTCTGAACTCGAAGGTCTCCTCGTCACCGTTGGCGATGACGAGGACGCGGTGGTCACCGGGGACCAGATAGCCGTCGATGGTGAGTTCGACAACATCGTTCGTGTCCCAGGTGTCGACGTTTCTGTCCGAGACAACCGTGATATTCAGGTCGTCGCCGGTCTTGAACCTCCCGTCGACCAGAACGTCAATCTGACGCTCGACCGGGTCGAGCTGCTGTGACCCCGTGTTCTTGACGTAGATGGTCGTCGTGTTGGTGGTTCCGTCAAAGACGTTGTCGCTCCCGCTGTCGCTGATTATCTCGATGCTGGTCCTGACGTTGTCACTGACCTGCACGCCCCGGTCACTGATTGCCTCCGAGAGATTGTCCACACTTGTAGTGAACACGCCAGCCACACCTGCTGCGATAATCATACTAGCGATGAACAAGATAAGATGAGAGACGGAGACACTTGCCATTAGCTGTTCACCTCAGCTAGGACCCAGCCGCTTGTATGGTTGTCGCCAGCGTGGAGGCGCTGCTGCATCAGAAATCACCCTCCGTGAACGTGAACGTCCGCTCGACGCCTGCTGGGTCGATATACATGATTGTCACGGTCACCGTCGTCGACGTCATCGCCACGGGGTCGCCGTTGCTGTCCCGGAACTCGCCGACCCGGTAGCGGGCAGTCCCGTCCGGACCCAACGTCACGCCGTTGTGGGGAATTGTCTCGTCGATGGCGAACGGTCCGTCTTCGGTCGCGGCCGCGTTCCCGTAGTCGGGAGCGAGTGTGATGTTCAACTCCGACAGCGACGCGCTGTTCGCGTAGTCGATGGTCGTCGGGTCTGCGCTTGCGTTCTCAACTGCGTCGATACTGACGTTCTTCAACGTCACGTTGTCGCTGTAGGTCGTCTCGATGTCGAACGCTATCGTCGAGTCTTTATTGTTCCCGGTCCGGTCGAGTGTCTGGGGGTTTACGTTGTCGAGATCCGCCACGTCGACAGTCACGGTCTCTGCGACCCCGCTGTCTGTGACGACTTTTACCCGTTCGGGCTCGGCAGTCTCGTTCTCCAGGCGAAGCTCCGTGTTGACGCCCCAGAGAGCGGTCTGCTCTCCGTCGACAGTCGAGATCTGGAACGCAGACAGCGCCCGGAACGCCCCGTCGACCAAGACAGTGGTATCACTCACTTGCATGTCCCGAGACCCCGTGTTAGTCGTGCGTATCGTGAGAGTCCCGTCGGTCTTGTGGTAGGTCGCATCGACCGAGAGTGCAGTCTCTGCAATCGCGTTCTGTGTCGCGAGGTGGTCGTCGTAGGCCCCGGTGAGCGACTCGCTCGTGTTTGCGGTCGCAGTGTAGACCGCACCGAGGGCGATGAACGACCCGAAGAAGATGAGCAGGAGACTCCCACTCGTGCTAAATCCCATCGTTTCCCCCCATCATGTCGTCACCTCCGCGGCCACCGAGATGCCCGACGGCGTCGTCAGCGAAACGCTGTCGGGCTGGCTGGTGGCGTTCACGGTTATCGTCACGGTCTCGCCAGGCTGCCAGAGGTCCGTGTTGTTGTTGCCGTCGACGCTCGCGTTTGCCTCCCAGCCGGTCTCGTACTCGTTGTCGACGAGCAAACTGGTGCCATCCAGCGACAGCGTCGTCGAACCGGTGTTGTTCGCCGTCACGGTGAGTTCGTTCGTCCCACTGTCATAGACCGCCGAGACCAGTTCGATACCGCTGTTTTTCGTCTCCAGCGCGCGGTCAGTCTGGTCGTCCTGTGCGTCGGCCACCTGCTGGAAGGAGTTGTCTGTGGCCGTATAGAGGGCTCCAAAGGCGACGAACAGGCTCAAGAAGATGAGCGCCGCCGCGCCACTAACGCTGAAGCCCACTTGCACCACCCCCGTGCTGGAGTCCATGCGTCGCGGCCATGCCGTTGCCGTTGAGCTGGCCGATGTAGTCCAGACTCTGTGTGTGGTGGTCGATGGTCAGCGACCCGTCACCGGCGTCCTCGAATCCGGCGAGATATGACTGGAGCTCCTCGGCAACGGCCTCGTCTATCCAGTCGATGTTCTCGTAGTAGTCGATCGCCTGTGCGGTACCCCGGACGCCTGCCTCCTCAACAAGGAATTCAAGCCACTCGACGACGATGAGCTCGGCGGCGAACCCACCAGGCAGCGTCGAGAGGTACGGCTTGCCGTCGCCCGTGTCGGCAGACCCAGCATTCTCCGTGGTTGCGGTCGTTGTGGTTGTCTCTGTTGTCGGTTGCTCGACCTCTGTCTCGGTGGGCGTTGGCTCCGTCGTCTCTGGTTCCTCGCTGGCAGTGTCTTCGGTCGCCGGCTCCGTCGCCGCGGCGTCGGCAGCCGGTTCATCCTCGACCGTCGAGTGCGCCTGTGACTCTTCATCGACCTCTGTTGCCTCCTCAGTCGCTGGCTCCGACTCGACCGTCTCCTCGATGTCGTCGGGCTCCGACTCCTCGATAGCAGAGTGGGCGGTCGTCTCGTCGGCTTCCTCCTCTTCCTCAATCACTTCGTCGAACAGGTTGTCGTCCGCGAACTCGTCGTCGTCCGCGAACTCATCGTCGGCCTCAACGTCGGATTCGCCATCTTCCTCGAACATCTCGTCTGCCGTCTCTTCCTCAGTGGCCTCGCCCTCTTCTCCGGCCCAGTCGGCATCTCCGGACTCATACTCGGCTTTCAGGTCCTCGAACGACGAGCCGCCGCCGTCGTCTCCGCCGCTGGACTCGTCGGCGAGCTCCTCCTCACCGGTATCGTCCATATCGAAGTCCTCGTCGCCGAACTCACCGTCATCGAAGCCGTCATCGGCGAACTCGTCTTCGCCGAAGTCCTCGTCGAAGCTGTCCTGGAAGGCGTCGCCGCCCTCGGGCTCTGGACTGCCACCACCGCCGAGTACGTCGCCGGCGTCGGCGTCGGCGTCCATCGGCATGTCGTCGTCCCCCTCTTTGATGAGGTCGTCGTCGAAAAATCCCTCGGCCTCTGCCTCGGCGATGCCTTCGTCAACCGCTTCATCTTCCTCTTCCTCGTCTGCGAACAGCCCGAACGAGCCCTCGCCCATGCCGCCACCCATCCCTGCGTCGATGTCGTCGGCGAAGGGGTTGACACCGCGGGTCACCATCTCGTAGATGTCGAGCAGCTTCCGGACGTTCTCCTCGACCTCGTCGACGCTCTCGGAGATCTGCTCGTTCTCGTTACGGACCGTGTTCATCGTCGAGGATAGATTCCCGACCTCGTTTTCGAGTTCGTCGAGCCGGTGTTCAAGCTCGTCGACGTTGCCGCCGCCGCCACCGCCACCGCCCCCCATGTCGTCGAACTCGTCGTCACCGAGTCCGCCGAGGTCGTCGTCTTCGAGCCCACCGAGCCCGCCAAGGTCATCGTCGCCACCGCCGTCGTCGTCGAGTCCACCGCCGAGGTCGTCGCCGCCACCACCACCCAGGTCGTTACCGCCGCCGCCACCGCCACCGAGGTCGCCGTCGCTCATGCCGATGTCCTCGCCTTCCTCCTCCTCGGACATGATGGACTCGAACATGTTGCGGATGCTCATCCCGACCACCCCCCCAGAGAACAGGACGAGCATCACCGCCACAGCACCGACCTCCGACACAGCGGCCTGTAGCGGTAGCGCAAACACGAAACTACTCATTGTCTTTACGGTCCGCGCTCATACCCTTGAATGTATTGTTTTAAGTATAGTATCTGATACTTGCAGAATCTTTTACGCCTTGAAGAGATGAATTTATGTCTATATATCGGAAATAGAGTCAGACGTTAATTTCTACGCAGTTGTGGCTGAGAGGAGGTCGGTTTCTGTTGGAACCTGGCTTCGAGTCTGCCGGTCGTCTGACGGGGACGCGCCGATTCGTTTAGAGCGTCCGGTCCTGTCGGTTGGCACTTTTGACGACGAGGTCGCCGGTCGAGGCCTTGAGCCGGACCGAGCGTCCGTGGTCACCGCCGACATCCTCCCCAGTCAGCGAAATATTGTGCTCGGAGAGTGTCGTCTTGACCTGGTCGACGTTGCGGTCGCCGATACCGGACCCGCCTTCGGAGAAGTCGAGCATATCACTGCCGCCGGCGATTTTCGCTTCGAGACTCCGTTTGTTCGCGCCGATTGCTTCGAGCTCCTCGATGAGCAGTTCGGTGCCGGTGTCGGCAAACTTGGCGGGTTTCCCGTCGTCGACCTCCTCTGCAGCCGGAAGCATGACATGGACGAGGCCGGCCCTACCGCTGTGTTCGTCATAGAGGGCAACCCCCACACACGAGCCGAGGCCGCTTGTGGTCAGCGTCGCCCCATCGGCCGTGACCTCGTACTCCGCGATACCGACTTTAATTCGCTCTGGCGTCGTCCCCTCGGAGTCCGCTGACTCGCTCCCGTCGTATATTTTCATACTAGAACAACCCGTCGGTGTCAGCCTCCGTCTGATCGGCTCTGTCGACATCGAGGTCATCGAGCGCCTCGCGAAGCTCCTGCTCGTTTGGTAACGCGTGAATCTTGCTCTCGAACTCGAGCTCTTCGGTTTTCATCGTCGAATCAATCATGAATGCGTGACGCTGGTGTTGGCCCAACTGGGCAGCCAGCGGGTCGATGATAGCCTGCCCCATGTCGTGGACGAGCCGCGGCGGCGTGTGTTCGACCGACCGCTGGAGCACGTTCGCCCAGCCGTCGACGAAGCCGCTTGTCATGATGTTTCCAAGCTCTTCGATTGCAGCCTTGTGTTGGTCGGTCAGCTCGTCGCTGTCCATATCGACGGGCATCAACCCCTCGGCGACGGTAATCGCCGACTGCTCGTCAAACAGGACGAGCAGAAAGCCGCTCGGCGCGCCCGTGAACTCGACCGCAGTCCCGACGTGTGTCTCCTTCCCGAATCGTTTAGGCACGTCTTCAATCGGCGCAAATGAGATTTGCGAGACCTCTGCCTCTGTCTCGATACCGGACATCATCTCGACGTTCTCGGCAGCCTGTTTGGTCCCCTCACGGTTCATCTGGTTGAACGCCGCGAGCTTTTCGACGGGAATCGCGTCGGTCTCGTTGCCGCCGTGTTCGGCCATCAGTTCCGTTAGTGGCGTGTACTCCGGCAGCATGTAGATATAGAAGCTCACGTCTTCACCCTCCCACTGGATTTCACTCCTGAAGACGAACACCTGGTCGTGTTCGTCGGTCTCGGGCCCCTCCGGGACGACATCTTTCCCCTGCCGTTCGATGTACGTCGGCGGCGTGTGTTCGATAGAGGTTCCCAGATGCTCGGCCCAGCCGTCGATGAACCCACTCATCATGATGTTGCCGATCTCTTTGACACTGCTCTGTGCCATTGATTCGTCTGCGGCTCCCCCCGGGACAAGCGCCTCAACGATTGCAGCGCTCTGTTCGCGCTCGAAGATGAGCACGGTCTCGCCAGTAAGGGCACCGTCGAATCCGAACTGGACGCCAACGAACTCGGCGTCGGTACCCAGCTCTTCGCCGAGGTCTTTCCGGTCGACCAGCGAAATCCGAGTCACTTCGACGGTCGCCTCGATACCCGTCATCTGGGTCATCGAGCGCGTGGCCTCCTGTGCCCCTTCGTGAGCCAGCTGGTTGAACGTGTCAAGCGACTGAACGTCGATTTTCATTGCTACGAGGGAACGACGTCTTGAATCGCTTCGATCACGCTGGGTTTCTGGAAGGGTTTGGTGATGTAGCCGTCTGCCCCGGCTTTGACTGCCTCTTTCATCTTTTCTTCCTGTCCGACACTGGTACACATGATGACGTTCGAATTCGGATACTCGTTTTTGATCTCGTCGGTCGCCTCGATGCCATCACGAATTGGCATCACGATGTCCATCATTACCAGGTCCGGCTCCTTCTCTTTGAACACTTCGACGGCTTCGACGCCGTTCTCGACTTCCCCGATTATATTGTGGTCCTCCTCCAGGATTTCCCGCAGGAGGTTCCTCATGAACTCGGAGTCGTCAGCGATGAGCACTTCTGCCATGTCTCTCACCACATGGTACTGCTATGACGTAAATAAAAGCTTCCCGTTGATTATCGGTGTTGATAGTCTCCCGCCCTTGTCATCAGAACTGCACGCCGTCGTCGATTTCTTCAAGCAGGTCCGCAATGGAGTCATCAGGAGAGAGGTTTGATGATTTCACCAGCTGGTGGATGCTCTCGGGCGGATAGCGAATCGGGACGTTCGCTTCGGTCAGAAGAATGCCGAGAATCTCTTCGACCGGCGTGTCGCTGTCGACCTGCTGGGCGTACCAGAGCATGAGACTCTCGAAAATCGTCACCACGTCGTTCGAGGCCATTCGACGCTGGCTGATCGACCCCTCAAAGGTTGCGGTGACATCGAACCCGTACTGGGTGTGCCCATCTTCGAAGCTCTCTCTGAGCCACTGATGGACCTGTTCCTGTGAGATTGTACTGTCCCGCCCCGGCGGCTGTGTCGGCTGCTGTGAGCGTTCCTGTCGCTCCCGGGAGCGGCGTGGCTGTCCCGACGATGCCCGGGGCTGTCCTGATGATGACTGCCGTGGTTGTTCGGGACGTTCCTCTCGCTGTGTCGGTGACTGCTGAGTGAAGTCGTCGGGGTCGTCTTGGCGCGGCGAGTCGGTCTGTCGACTGCGTGACTCCGACGACGTGTGCTCCTCGCGGTGATTCGGCCCGACGTTCGGTGGACCGTCCGGTGAGACGACGAACCGTCCCTCTTCGAGTTCCTCGACGTGTTCACTTTCGGTGATGTCCAGCTCGTCGGGTGCGAGAACGCGCCCCTCGTCTGCTGGCCCCTCCTCGATGTCGTCGAGGTCCTTGAAGTCGTCTGGCGGCCTATCGGCCATGCTATACTCTCTGTGACGGACGATTAAAAACGTGTCTCCGCACAAGAAACCTGAATTGTCGAGACAGACACTCCAAGAGATATGACGGCCCGAACGCGATTCGCGGTTATTTACGAGGCTATACGTTGATCGTATCTCCAGGGTCGTCGCCCGTTAGCGAGTCGGGCACCTGGATGAACGTCACCGTCTGTGCGCCGACTTCCGTCGTAATCGTGATTTGTGCGGAGTCGCCCTCATCAAGCCCGGGCGGCAGCCCTCCCTGGCCTGCGATATTGGCGCTTCCGTCGCTCACATTGTCCCCAGTGGAGTTGTAAACGGGGTAGCTAACGTTGGTCAGTCCAATGTTGAGCGGGACGATAAGTTCGTAGCGGTCCGCTCCATCGGTCATCACCACGTCGTCCTCGTTCTCTGCCGTGACAACCTCGATGGCAAACTCGGCCTGGTCATCGATCGATTGTGCAGTCAGCCCAATGTTCTCCGGGGTAGTATCACCAGCTGCCTGCCCGGTTGAGTCGTTGCCGACGACAACGTTGGCGAACTCGTCGTCGCTCACGTACTGCAACGTAAACTTGGCAAGGTTGATATCACCAGCACCTGCGGCAGGTTGGACACCCAACCGCAAGATGTTGACTCGACTCGCATCGCTCACGTTTCCTGCAGTCGTGATGACGTTGAGGTTATCTGCAACTTGCGATGTACTCTCGGTCCCAGTGTCCTGGGCCTGCGTCTGCAGGAAGCCTGCGGTGTTGATCAACACACCCGCGGCTATCGCCGCCACCAGCACCATCGCGATGAACACGATTAGTGTGCCGATGCCGACCTGCGCACGCGCATCATCATTTTCCGTTCCGATTCTATAGTTGTCCATCTTTGGTCACCTCAGAGGTTAACTGTCGTCCCGGGGTCGTCACCACTCAGCGAGTCCGGCACCTGCAAGAACGCCACCGTCTGAGAGCCGACCTCGTTGGTGATTGTGACTTCGACGCTGTTCCCCTCGTTGAGCGGTGCGAGGTTTCCTTGGTCGAATTCGCTGTCCAAGACACTATTTCCATTCGATCCAGTCGCTCCGTCGACCTGTGTATCATCAACAGTTTCGTTGGCCAGCGGAACGACGAGTTCGTAGCGGTCCGATCCATCGGTCATGACGATATCGTCTTCATTTTCCGCGTTGATGACCTCGATCAGGTACTGTTCTCCCCTGGTGTCCGAGCCCGAACTTGGGTCTTCGAGCACGACACTACCTGGTGTAGTGTCTCCAGTTGCAAGGCCACCAGCGGATTTGTTACCGACGACGATGTTGGCGAACTCATTGTCACTCACGTACTGGAGGGTGAGCTTTGCGAGGTTAACATCACCCGCACCAGCGGCTGGCTGGACTCCCAGCCTAAGTTCGTTGATATTGTCGTTTCCACTCACATTTCCAACCTCGGTGATCACGTTGAGGTTGTTAGCGACCTGTGCTGTACTCTCGGTACCGGTGTCCTGGGCCTGCGTCTGCAGGAACCCAGCCGTGTTGATCAGCACGCCTGCTGCAATCGCCGCCACCAGCACCATCGCGATGAACACGATTAGTGTGCCAATGCCAACTTGGCCGCGTTGACGATTCGATTCGTCCGTGTTGAAGAGGTTCTGTATCATGTTTCCTCGTAACGTTTACAGCGTCACCACGTCGCCTTCTGCCTCAGCCGAAAGCGAGTCGGGCACCTGGATGAACGCGACCGTCTGGGCCCCAACTTCCGTCGTAATCGTGATTTCTGCCTGGTCTCCCTCATTGAGCGGGCCAAGCGCGTCCGCAACAGCACTATCGCCGCTACTGTTGAAATCATCCGACGCAGACAGCGATTCATACGCATCCAGATTGTTGTCCAACGGAATGAGGATTTCATAGCGGTCCGATCCATCGGTCATCACCACATCGTCTTCGTTTTCAGCGGTAACGACGCCGATGCCGAACTCAGGCGATTCCGTACTACTGCTTAAGAATATGTCATCGGGATCAGTGTCACCCTGTGCCCGGTATTCTGGGTCAAGACCACTAGCGCTAGTGTCGGTACCGGAATTAAACGACGTATTATCCAGCCCAACCACAAGGTTCGCAAAGTTATCGTCACTCACATACTGCAAGGTGAGCTTTGCGAGGTTAACATCACCCGCACCAGCGGCCGGCTGGACACCGAGCCGCACCTGACCGATGGTATCTTCTGCTTGACTCACATTTCCGACCTCGGTGATCACTTTGAGGTTGTCAGCGACCTGTGATGTACTCTCGGTACCCGTGTCCTGGGCCTGCGTCTGCAGGAACCCAGCCGTGTTGATTAGCACGCCTGCTGCAATTGCCGCCACCAGCACCATCGCGATGAACACGATCAGCGTGCCGATGCCAACTTGGCCGCGTTGACGATTCGATTCGTCCGTGTTGAAGAGGTTCTGTATCATTTTTGTTCACCTCAGAGATTGACCGTGGTTCCAGGGTCGTCACCACTCAGCGAGTCCGGCACCTGCAGGAACGCCACCGTCTGGGAGCCGACCTCTGTTGTTATCGTTATCTCGGTGTCCGCACCCTCCGCGAGAGGTGCAAGGTCGCCGTTAAACGCTGTATTAGCGCTGAGCGCAGTACCAGTAGCGTCGGTAATATCGCCCGGCTCAGCCGCGGCAGTAAGCGGGAGCACAAGTTCGTAGCGGTCTGCTCCATCGGTCATCACCACGTCGTCCTCATTCTCGGCCGTAACGACGGAGATATTAAACCGCTCGTCACCCGACGCACGCGGGTCATCGAATTGGCTGTTGGTGCTGTTGTATGCTTCAACACGAATCTCGTCAGGGTCATTATCACCAGTGGCTTGTTCAACATCTGCGGATTTCCCTGTTGCATTCCCGACGACGATGTTGGCGAACTCGTTGTCACTCACGTACTGGAGTGTGACCTGTGCGAGATTGATATCATCAGCACCAGCGGATGGCTGGACCCCCAGCCTAAGTTGGTTGATTTCGTCGTTGCTACTTACGTTACCAACCTCGGTGATGACGTTGAGGTTGTCAGCGACCTGTGATGTACTCTCGGTACCCGTGTCCTGGGCCTGCGTCTGCAGGAACCCAGCCGTGTTGATCAGCACACCGGCTGCAATCGCCGCCACCAGCACCATCGCGATGAACACGATTAGTGTGCCGATTCCCACCTGTGCACGCCTGCTTTCCGTCGATTCGTCCGTGTTGAAGAGGTTCTGTATCATTTTTGTTCACCTCAGAGGTTGACCGTGGTTCCAGGGTCGTCACCACTCAGCGAGTCCGGCACCTGCAGGAACGCCACCGTCTGGGAGCCGACCTCGTTGGTGATTGTGACTTCGACGCTGTTCCCCTCGTTGAGCGATTTGAGAGGTCCCTGGTCGAACACGTTTGAACCACCAGTTCCGTTGAGGTCTTCGGTGCTAACTGTTTCGTTGGCTAGGGGAACAACAATCTCGTAGCGGTCTGCTCCATCAGTCATCACAATATCGTCTTCGTTCTCAGCGTTGATGACCTCAATCAGATACTGTGCCCCCCTACTTTCAGTGCCTGCCGCAGGATCCTCAAGCACCACATTACCTGGTCTAGTGTCTCCAGTTGCAAGGCCACCAGCGGATTTGTTACCGACGACGATGTTGGCGAACTCGTTGTCACTCACGTACTGAAGGGTGAGTTTTGCGAGGTTAACATCACCCGCACCAGCGGCTGGCTGGACTCCCAGCCGAAGTTCGTTGATATTGTCGTTCCCACTCACATTTCCGACCTCGGTGATCACGTTGAGGTTGTTAGCGACCTGTGCTGTACTCTCGGTACCGGTGTCCTGGGCCTGCGTCTGCAGGAACCCAGCCGTGTTGATCAGCACGCCTGCTGCAATCGCCGCCACCAGCACCATCGCGATGAACACGATTAGTGTGCCAATGCCAACTTGGCCACGTTCGTTCTCTAAGTTGTCGTTCAGTATCATGGTTGTCTCGCCTGATGTCTCCCAGACTTAATTTTTACTTTCTAACCTACCCTAATAACATTGTGGACCCCATTATCGAGTTTGAAAACGTTAGGGTTCGTCGAAATTCAGAGGATATCGTATTCAAAAACAACATGCGATTTTCTCGTTTTCTTGCTTTAGAAGTTCTAAAACAGCACAAACCGGTTCAAGAGATCGGCAAGGTTGGCAGTTGTCTCTGCATTCGGATGAGAGAAGAGCGTGTGGTTCCTGGCTATTCGTAGACGACCAGACTGTAAATGATGAATAGGAACCCGACGGTAAACAGGCTACTTTTCACCAGCAACAGCGACCGTGTGCCTTCGAAATCGTTGTAAAAGGCACTAATGAGTGTCGCTGCCGCGCCGGCTACTGCCAGCGAAAAGCCAATCGAGAGGTGGAGCATTGCGGTTCGTCCCGTCTGTACGTACGCACGCACGGCCATACCGACCATGGTGAGTCCGGCGACGATAAACACAATCGTCACCACCGCATAGAGGAGTTCGATAACTGTTGTAGAGGTCACTATGCCCAGGTACAGGGGCATCTGTATTAAATCCACCCACGTGAGTTCAGCAGCTGAAAACTACGGTTGCAGAGACGCTATCCATTGGAAAGGGTCTTCCAGGCCTCATCGAGCGTGTTCGCCACCTCGGACCGCTCTTCAACGTCGACAAACAACTCATCGTCTTCGAACTCGACGTGCACTGCCTCGACATTACGGCGGTATACCTTTATCCGTCGCCGGTCGTCTGAAAGAATATTATCGTGTAGCTCCAGCAGATCGTGCTCGGTGAGCTCGTCGATGCGCCGATAACAAGTCGCGATCGGAATATCGAGCTCGTCGCTGAGCTCCTGAGCCGAGCGTGGCTCCTCGGTCGCGTCGAGTATCTCGGCGCTGTATTTGTTTCCGAGTGTTTGCAATAGATCTACTGACGACATCTATTATCAGATTATAAATTACGAGAGTCATAAATCTACCGGGTGTTCCCGGCACGAAATATCGAGGAGCAATTCCAGATCATAATTTGGATATTTTGGCCCCTCAAACCCTAATAACGCTGTTTTCGCTACCAATAATCACACACCGAAGGAATATGCTGGCATTACAGTGGGCTGGTTTCGTCGTTCATCATCGAAAACGCGCTGGCGTTCTCGTGTATCCGCACACCCTCCCCTTGACTAATCTCCATCGGGAAGATATCAGTATCGATATCCTGTTTTCGCATCTTGGCTACCCATGCGTAGCGGGAGACACCTGAATCAGTCGGCGTCTGGAGGAGAAAGATATTCCCGTCAGCCAGGAAGTTTTCGAGTCCCACATCCATATCGGGGAAGACTGCTCCCTGCTCGTTGGTCATGAGTGCAGTCAGATTGTTCTCAGCGAGGATGTCAGTGAACTTCAGGAGATACGTCCGCTTCTCGCGTTCGGTGTCGAAAAACAGCTGGAACATCGTCAGCGAGTCCAACACGAGTCGTTCGTAGCGGTCGTCGTTGAGGTCACCGAGCAACAGCTCAAGCGACGAACTGAAGTCGTTCTCCCGAAGCAGGACCTGTTTATCGTATATTTCGATGTTCCCTGCATCGACGTGGTCTTGCCAGTTGTCGAACCCGATAGACTCTGCAGCTTCCCGGAGGTCGCGTTCATTCTCCTCGAAAGATAGGAAGATACCGTCCTCGTCGAACAGTTCGACCCCGTTGTAGATGTACTGCAGTCCGAGAATGCTCTTTCCAGCACCAGGATTTCCATTCACGAGTGTCGTAGAATTGTTGACGAGTCCCCCGTTCAGTATCTCGTCAAGTCCAGTGATGCCCGTTTTCCTAAGCTCGGTCATATGCTGTGGAGGTGAGCCAGTAGATAAAAAGGTCCGGGTTGTTCGGCCGGTAGTGTTCAGATAAGCTGATTCCATGCGAAACTAAATGATCTGAGCCAGTCGTCAGCTGTGTCTGCTTCGGCGTTGCTGAAACAGTTTGAAAACGAATATGTTCGTCGTTTCACCTCACGAAAGACACGTTCGACGCTATTCCGATTTCCATGGCGTTCGTATCTGAAATCGAGGCCGTGCCGAGAGCAGGCGTCTTTCAGTTGCGGTGCGCCATCGATGAGAAACACCGCGTCGTCGACGTCGTGTTTCTCACGAAGTTCGGCAAAGAATGCGTGAGAAAGAACGTTCGTTCTCGTTGGTTCAAGCTTTGTATGCAGTAATTTGTTCGTTGCTGGATCGACAGCGGCGTACAGCCAGTACTGCTCGTCATTGAGCTGGATCACGGTTTCGTCGACCGCAACGTGATCCGGATTTTGTCCGTCTTCGGGCTGTAGATCTGCCTTGTGAACCCAGTTGTGAACTGTAGAACGTGCACGTTCGACACCAAATATTTCGAGAATAGAAACAGTATTCGAAAGCGATAATCCAGCAATATGCAGTTGAATACTGAGCTTCATCAGAAATCGCGGTGTCGCTTCGCGTTCAATAAACTCTAAGTCGATCTGGTCGATACTACCGCTGAGGCGGATGTTTTTGGACATAGGCACTCAAAAAACGCTCCGCCTCGCCTTTCAATCCTTATCTGAACACCGCCGTTCGGCCGAATGTAGCCATACGCGTGTTCGTCAGTTCGGCCAGACTACGAGAGACAACGACAGTGACAGCACAACAGAACCGAATTTGACCTCACGCACTGTGGACCGCTTCTGGGTCAACCCAGATGACGAATTGCTCGTCGTCACCTTTGATGACGCCGTTGATAGCCTCCTCATCTTGGGCCGGAGACTGGTCGACATCGTCGCTGTCGACTTGGACGACCTGATTGACCTCGTCGACAAGCCAGCCGGCGGCAGCCTGGTTATCGACAATCTCCGGATCGTAGACGATGACCCTGTCTGGCTCTTGGTCCGACTCGATGTCAAACACCACTTTTGGGTCGACAATCGATGTCGTTCGACCACGCAGGTCCATAACTCCCTGCACGTGTGGGGGCGAGTTCGGAACAGCCGTTAGCTCGCCAACATCGACAATTTCCGTCACGTAATCGATACTTACACAGTACGTTTCGTCACCGAGCTTGAACTCGAGAACTTGTCCTGTCGTCGTGGCTTTCATATGTGACCTCCTAGGTCCGGGTGCGCGGGTAGCGGCCTCGGCACCGTTGTCTGATTCACGTGCTGAATTTCTCGGTGCCGGAGACTTAAATCTGCCCACCAGACTATCACGTTTGATTACGGAGGCGGAGTCTTTATTGGGGTACTCACAAGAGTGTCAACTGTGAATGCAGGGAAGTGAGTGTTGCCTCGAAGTGATTTCACCGCTACTCGGTACTGAACTGGTGAGCTGTGACTATCGAGCGAGGCCGTGGCTGCTGTCAACTACTGGGAGGAATTACTGATGACGGGCACGCGCGCGGTCGTCGCTGACGATTCACATTTCATGCGGAGCGTCATCACCGACATGCTCGACGACGGCGGTATCGAGGTCGTCGCCCAGGCCAGAAACGGAATAGAAGCCGTCGAAGCGGTCGTTGAGCACGAGCCCGATGTCGTCACGATGGACGTCGAGATGCCGGAGATGAACGGCATCGAGGCTGTCGAAGAGATCATGAAGAAGCGTCCGACGCCGGTGTTGATGCTCTCTGCACACACCGACGAGAACGCCGACGTGACCTTCCAGGCGCTCGACAAGGGGGCAGTCGATTTCTTCAGCAAGCCCGGCGGCGAGGTGTCGATGGAGATGTCTCGTCTGGAGGACCAGCTCGTCGATATGGTCACCTCGGTCGCGAGCGTCAATCCAACTGAGGAGGCCGAGGCCCCTCAGTCGTCAGACCGCGAGCAGACAGTCTCTCGAACGTATCTCGACAACCCGACGTTACTCATCGGTTCCTCGACCGGTGGGCCGAAGATGGTCGAGCGCGTCCTCTCAGAGCTCCCGCTGGATGCCGGCTTTCGGATTCTCATTGTCCAGCACATGCCGGGCGGCTTCACCGAGCGGTTCGCCTCCCGTATCGATTCGGGTAGCCCCTACGATGTCCGCGAGGCGACCGACGGCGACCGTATCGGCGACGGCGAGGCACTCGTCGCCGCGGGCGGCAAACACATGGTCGTCTCAAACTACCGAAACGGTCGTCTCCGGGTGAAGCTGACAGAGGACCCACCGGTGAACAGCGTCCGGCCGGCCGTCGACATGACCATGTCGAGTGCCGCGGAGGTCATTAAAGACCCACTTATCGGCGTTATTCTCACGGGGATGGGCGAAGACGGCGCTGCCGGCATCAAATCCATCAAGGCTGTCAGTGGGACGACGTTCGCGCAGGACGAGGAGACATCGGCAGTGTTCGGGATGCCAAAACGAGCAATCGAAACAGGGTACGTCGACGAGGTCCTGCCAATCAGTGATATCGCCGACGGTATCGTTCGCGCTGCGCGGACAGACATAACGGACGAAAAATGACAGGGAAGTACTTATGAATCGACAACAAAAGGTGTACTAACAATGGAAGACCAGTACCTCGATGCGTTCATTCGCGAGAGCGAAGAGGAAATAACGAAGCTGAACAACTCGCTGCTCGAACTGGAATCCGATCCCAGTTCCCGGGAGGCGATGGACCAGATCTTCCGGACAGCACATACGCTCAAGGGGAACTTCGGAGCGATGGGTTTCGAGGCCGCGTCGGACCTCGCACACGCGATGGAGGATTTGCTTGACGAAATGCGCGAGGACAACCTCGAAGTGACCCCGGACGTGATGGATCTGATTTTCGCCGGCGTCGACCAAATCGAGGCAATCGTCAACGAGATCGAAGAACACGGCGAGTCGACGACCGATACCTCTGAGACTGTCGACCAGCTACGGACCGTTCTCGAAGAGGGAACTGGCTCTGTCGATACCGAGTCCACCTCGGAGACGGGGACCTCAAGGGGACACGAAACCGACCTCTCGGGCATCGAAGTCGACGACGACGCGGCCGATAGCCAGGTCATCTACGCCTCGGTCGACCTCGGAGATAGTGACATGCCGGGCGTCGACGCGATGTTCGTTCTCGAATCAATCGAAGAAGTGTTTGACATCCTCGACGCGGATCCCGAACGAGAGGAGATCGAGAACGGCAGCTACGACGACACGTTTGGCCTGGCGCTCGATGCCGACGACACGGGCGCAGTTGAAGACGAGTTGGCCGCGCTCGGTCGCGTCGAAGACGCCATAGTCGAGAACGTCACCGACGAGATCCTCGACAATGGCGGTTCGGTCTCGGTGAGCGGGTCGGCTGACGAACACGAGGTCGACGAGATTAAATCAGTCAGGGTTGATGTCGACCAGCTTGACGACCTCCACGGGCTCGTCGAGCAACTGGTCACCAGCCGAATCAAGCTCCGCCGGGCGGTCGAGGAGGACAACCTCGACTCGGCGAGTGACACGCTGAACGAGCTCGACAAGATCACAGCGAACCTCCAGAACACTGTGATGGACATGCGGTTGATTCCGCTAAAGAAGGTCGTCGGCAAGTTCCCGCGGATGGTCCGTGACCTTTCTCGGGAGCTGGGCAAAGAAGTTAACTTCGAAATCGAGGGCGAGGAGATCGAACTCGACCGGACGATCCTCACCGAGATCTCGGACCCGCTCATGCACATCATCCGGAACTCCCTCGACCACGGTATCGAGGCACCCGAAGAGCGCGCCGAGGCAGGCAAACCGCGGGAGGGGCAGGTCACACTCCGGGCCTCGCGCCAACGTGATCACGTCACCATCGAGGTCGCAGACGACGGGGCGGGCCTCAATGTCGAGGACTTAGAACAGACGGCAATCGAGCGCAACGTCCGCTCACCCGAGGAGCTGGAGACGATGGACGACTCGGATATCTACGACCTAGTCTTCCATCCGGGCTTCTCGACCGCCGAAGAGGTGACCGGCACGAGCGGCCGTGGTGTCGGAATGGATGTCGTTCACGACACCGTCACACAGCTCGACGGCTCGGTCGATGTCGACAGTACCCCCGGCCAGGGGACGACGGTCTCGCTGCGTCTCCCGGTAACGATGGCCATCGTCAAGGTGCTGTTCGTTCAGGTCGGTGACGAGGAGTACGGCATCCCTATCAAGAACGTCGACGAGATTACCGGTGCCGACGAGGTTAAACATGTGAACGGCCAGGAAGTCATCAAACACAACGACGAGATCTATCCCGTCATCGAGCTCGACGAGCGTTTCGACGTGCCCCGACGCGCCACCGCAGATGGGGGTACAGCCGGCGGCGAGATGCTCGTTCGTATCCGCGAATCCGAACGCCAAGTCGCCCTGCGGTGTGATGCAGTCAACTCACAGGAAGAAGTCGTTGTCAAGCCCCTGGAGGGTCTTCTGAGCGGGACCCCGGGACTCTCGGGGACTGCGGTCCTTGGGGACGGGAACATTGTTCATATCCTCGATGTGGTCACGCTATGAACCGGGGCAACGAACGGTCATTCAACGACCTGCTTGGGTACATCGAACGCGAGATGGACTTCGAGTCCGGGTTCTACAACGACGCCTACCTCGACCGTCGCATCACAGCCCGGATGCGTCGGACCGACCACGACGAGTACAGCGCCTACCATCGATACCTCGAACGCCACGAGGACGAGCGCGAGCTGTTGCTCGACTCGCTGTCGATTAACGTCACCGGTTTCTTCCGGAATCCCGAGGCGTGGGAGAAACTCCGAGAAGTCCTGCGTGACCTCACCGACTCACATCGGCGCGTCCGAATCTGGAGTGCGCCCGCCGCAGACGGCCGCGAGCCGTATTCGGTGGCGATGCTCGCGCTCGACGACGACGAGATTGAGCAGCGACGAATCGATATTCTCGGCACCGACATCAACCCGGATATTCTCGAAACAGCCCGTAAGGGCATCTACGAGACCTCCCAGACCACGGATATCGCCGAGGAACTCGAACCGCTGGACGACTACTCGCCGTATATCGACCAAGACGAGGACCGGTTCCAGGTCAGAGACCGCGTCAAAAACCTCGTCGAGTTCGAGCAACACGACCTCATCAGAGGAGAGCCAAAGCGCGATTTCGACCTGGTCCTCTGTCGGAATCTCCTCATCTACATCGACGCTTCGTTCAAGGAGCCGATTTTCGAGACGATTTGGAAGTCGTTGCGCGAGGGCGGCTATCTCATGATCGGCATGACCGAGACGCTCCCGACAGCGAGTCGCGATGGCTTCGAGCCCGTTTACAAGAAACAGCGCATCTACCGGCGAACCTAAGCCATGTCTCTGTACGAGTACGAACGCAACGGCAACGCACAGGAAATCATTCGGGTGCTTCGTAACTCCGACAACGACAACATCAGAGAGCGGGCGGCAACGCTTCTCGGACGCCTCGACGAACATGACGACAGAGACGATATTGTCCAGGCGCTGATTACAGCCGCCCAAAGCGACGATTCCGACGCCGTCGTCGGCGCGGCAATCGACTCGCTCAACGACCTCGGGCAGGACGCGCTCGAACAGCTCATCGCGACGATGGCTGATATCGACATCGACGACGGCGCGGACTGGGTCCGGGCGAAGGCGTTCATACAGGGGCTCTCCTCGGACATTCCAGAGCTCCGGATGGCCGCCGCGAACGGCCTCGGCGAAATTGCCGAGCCCGAGGCAGTTCCCGAACTCGTCGAGCGATTTCAAGACCCTGATCCGCGAGTGCGTGCTCGTGCAGCGCGTGCCTGTGGACTCATGGACGACCCCCGGGCGACAGACGGCCTCGAGTCACTCCTCACAGACCCCAAGGCAGCAGTCCGCCTCGAAGCTGCAGAGTCACTCGGCCGTATCGGCAACCGCCAGGCGCTGACGGCACTGCTCGAACTCTACGACGACACGGACGAGCGTGTGCGGCGCATCGCAGTCAACGGGTTCGGCAAGTTCAGTAACGACCGCCCCGTCGAGTACCTCATCGACGCCCTAGGCGACGCCTCGGCGGCGGTCCGCCGAACTGCGGTGTTCTCGCTTATCGAGTTGCTCTCGAACGTGCCGACAGAGAAGAGCCACGAGATTCGCGAGACTGTCGTCGAGCAGCTCTCGGAGGTCGAAGACGAAACCGTCGTCGCGCCGCTGGTCGAGATTCTCGAACGCAGCACCCAGTCCTCCCAGCGGCGAAACACCGCGTGGCTGCTCGGGCGTGTTCTCGATGACGAGAGCAACCGTGATGCTGTCGACGCGCTGGTGCTCGCACTCGAAGATGGCGAGCAGATGACACGCCAGTTCGCCGCGACCAGTCTCGCCGAAATCGGCGGCACATACGCCGAGGCAGAGTTGCTCTCACTCGCGACAGATCCCGACAACGACAGCGAGGCCCGAGGCCAGGCACTGTTTACTCTTGGGAAAATCGGCGACAAAGAGACCGCAGAACAGATCGAGCAGTTGCTCGAGGACACCGAGGACCAGACGGTCCGCAAGCGGGCGTTCTCGGCGCTCTCGAAACTCGGCGGTCGGACCGGGCAACAACAGCCCTGAAAGCGTCCCGAAAACAGATATACCGGGCTGTCATAGCGGTGGGTATGCTGCTGGTCCTGTGTGTCGACCTCGACGACGACCTCGGCCGGAAGACCGGCATGGAGACGCCGGTCGTCGGCCGCGAGGCCGTTCGCAAGGCTGCGGTCGCCCTCGCCATTGCAGACCCCGAGGACAGCGACGTGAACGTCCTGTTCGAGGGACTTCACCTAATCGATTCCTTTGACGACGAGGCGGTCGAGGTCGCCGCAGTGACCGGCGTCGACGGCCGTGAGGTCGAAGCGAACAGACAGGTCGGCGAGGAGGTCGACCGTGTGCTCGCCGAACTCGACACCGGCGAGGACGTGCGCGCGGTTGTCGTCACCGACGGCGCACAGGACGAGTCCGTTCTCCCGGTCATCCGCTCGCGGGTCACAATCGACAGCGTCCGCCGCGTCATCGTCCGTCAGGCACAGGACCTCGAATCGATGTACTACACCATCAAGCAGGTGCTCGACGACCCAGAGACTCGCGGGACGTTACTGGTGCCGCTCGGTATCCTGTTGCTCATCTATCCGCTGACAATTCTGGCCAATCTGCTCGGACTCCCCGGGACCGTCTTCGGGCTGGTGTCTGGGTTGCTTGGCCTGTATCTGCTCGCCCGCGGATTTGGCGTGATGGAGTGGGTCGACTGGGGTGTCGAACGTGTCCGGACAGGGCTGTTCACCGGGCGGGTGACGCTCATCACGTCTGTCGTTGCGCTGGCACTGCTGGTCATCGGCGGCGTCAGCGGGATACAGACCCTCGAAACCACACGCGAGGCCGCCGCCGACCCCCTCGGCGTCGTCGATATCATTGCCGCACTCACCTTTGGGTCCGTCCAGTGGTTCGCCGCCGCGGGCGTGATGAGCAGCCTCGGCCGCGTCACCGACGAGTACATCGGCGACGACTTCCACTGGCGCTATCTCAACGCGCCCTTCTACATCGTCGCTATCGCGGCTGTCCTCTTTGGTGTGAGTGGCTTCTTCCTCGACGAGGCCAGCCTCGAATTCCTCGCCTTCATGCTCACTGGCGGCACACTGCTCGGAGTCGCCTCGACGCTCTCGTTTGCCGTCGCCGAGTCCTGGACAGGGCGCCAACAGAAGATTGGCTGACCGAGAACCCAAATCACTATTTGTCGGAGGGTCTCAGTGGTTCACAGGGGCGTGTAGCTCAGCCCGGACTAGAGCGTCGGACTTCTAATCCGACGGTCGTGGGTTCAAATCCCACCACGCCCGTGCAGCGAACGAAGTGAGCGAACCGGCATGGATGGGATTTGAAGTAGACCAGACGCGCGTAGCGAGTCGAGCACATCTGGGCGTGGTTCAAATCCCACCACGCCCGTGCAGCGAGGAACGTGTGGCACGAATGAAGTGAGTGCCACAATTGCGAGCGGTGTAACCGCGAGCAGCGAACGAAGTGAGCGAACCGGCATGGATGGGATTTGAACTACGCAAACGTGAACGAACGTGAGCGTTTGCACCGGGTTCAAATCCCACCACGCCCGTGCAAGAGCCGCCTCAGCTGTCCTCTGTCTCGTCGAGGCGTTCGATATCCGTCTGGGTCTGTTCCGCGTCGACGTTTCCGGTGTTACGCGTCTCAGCCGGCTCGAACAGGAGAATCTCTGCTCCGTCTGGTGCGATCGGCCGGTGTTCGACGCCCGCCGGAACGACGACTAACTCGCCCTCCTGTAACACGACGTCAGGCTCCTCGCGGAGTTCGATTCGCAGCTCGCCGGAGACGACCAGAAACAGCTCGTCTGCGTCCTCGTGATGGTGCCAGACGAACTCGCCGTCGGCGTTGGCGAGCTTGACCGCCTGCCCGTTGAGTTCGCCCGCCAGACGCGGAGCCCACTGTTCGTCGAACGACGCGAACGCATCCCCCAGATTCACTTTCTCCATACAGTCGGTTTCGCTACGGAGAATAAAAACATCAGGCGAACACGCCCCAAGAGGTGACAGCGGCCCCGAAACATTCTGGCGACCGATAGCTATGCCGAGCCGAGAAGCCGACTCGACACGGACCGCAACGATTGGGTCACTTCTCCCGGATGCGGCAGTCCGAGCCGGTATCGAAGACGGTCCTGGCGTTTGAACGGCTCGAAGACGGCGGGTTCCTCAAGCTCCCACACCTGCGCGCGGTCGCCGACGCCGTACCGCTCAAAGAGCGCGTTTGCCGCGCGCCGACCGGCTTCGTTTGCCGACTCCATCGACGCCAAATCGGAGTTCGTCTGGACGTAGTCAGCCGCGAGCACGAGGTTGTCGACACCCACGTCGGCGGGAGGGCGGTGTTTCAGCGAGCCGACGGTGTTGATGAGCAGCGGCGACCGGTTTTCGACGCCGTTCTCTGTCTCGACGATTGCCGGGTCGAGGAAGGTGTCGACGAGCATTTCGTCGGTCAGGCGCGTCTCCTCAGTGTTGAGGTGGGTCTTCAACTGGGCCCAGATTTCCGTGATAATCTCCTCGCGCGTACACTCTCTGGCAGGCTTGCCGTGGAGAATCCCCGGCGTGTCCCAGTCCGAAGCAATGACCGAGAGCACGCCCTCGACGGCCTCGGGACCACGGCCCTCGATATCGTAGTCATCCCAGAACTGCACCTGCGAGATGGAGGTCAGCGCCCAGGGAGCGTCGGCGTACACCTGGTGGCCTCGCGAGAGCGTGACGTCCTCGGTGAGATAGTACTGTACACCGTTCATCCAGGCGGTGTCGAGCTGCGCGATGTCACCGAGTTCAGGAGCCACCTCGGCCAGTTCGGGCGAGACGAACGAGGGGGCCACCTCGACCGGAACGGCGAGGACGAAGGCGTCGGCGTCGACGCGCTCTCCGTCGGCAAGCGCGAGGCTATCGATGCGCCCGCCGCTGACCTCGAAGGATTCTGCCGGGCGGCCAGGGTTGAGGTCGACGCCCTGAGCGGTGAGGTACTCGACCCAGGGGTCGATCCAGGCTTCGCTCGTCGGGCCGTTCAGAATCTGCTCGGTCGGCCGGTCGGGATTCATCTGTCCGAAGAGAAGCTGTGCGTAGATGCTCCCGACCGTTCGGGCACTCCCGACCTGTGGCCGCAAGGCGACGAGTGACTGGACGGCGTAACCGAGTCGGTCCCGGAACTCCTGTGACCGGTTCTCGGCGTCGATGAACTCCCACCAGGACACCTCGTCGAGTTCCTCCGCGCGGCGCTGTTCGCAGGACGTCAGCAGGTACAGCATCCGTTCGAGCAGGAAGGCAACGTCGCGTCGCGGCAAGTCCTCGGCGAACGCGGGGCGTGCGGCGTCGAGCCAGCCCCGCAGGCTGTCGGGTGTCGCGCTAGTAGCGACCCGTTCCGGTCCGTCGACAGCGGCGATGAGCGTCTGTTCGGTCTCAACGAGGTTGTCCGCGACCGTCCCGCCGCCGTCGGGGATACGCTCCATCGTCTCGAAGACGTGACGGTAGAACGCGGGGAAAAACCGAAATCCGTGCTCGCCGTGGAGTGGCTTCCGGTGGGCGGTCGCCTCCATCGAGCGCGCTTTGCCGCCAAAGCGGTCGTTCGCCTCGAAGACGGTCACGTCGAAGTCGCGTTCGACGAGTTCGTGGGCCACAGAGAGGCCCCCGATGCCACCGCCGACAATTGCAACATCTGGCATAACCACTCTAGCGATTCCACAATGATAAGCGCATCAGCCGTTTTATCGACGCGCGCGGACAGTTACTTGCCGGTCTAGGTCCTACGACAGCTATGTCGACTGCGCTCGTCTGGTTCCGTGACGACCTCCGTCTCACCGATAATCCGACAATCGCCGACGCCGTCGCCGCCGCCGGGACCGTCGTTCCGGTCTACGTCGTCGACCCGCGACGGCGAGGCGAGGGGCGGTACGGAGCCGACAAGCTCGGCCCACACAGAGCACAGTTTCGCCGCGAGAGCCTCGCCGACCTGCGCTCGTCGCTGCGTGAGCGCGGCGGCGAGCTGTTCGTCAGACGCGGCCGCGCCGAGAATGTCCTGCCCGACCTCGCCGAACAGGTTGGGGCCGACATGCTCTATACCCAGACCAAGCCGGCGACCGAAGAGCGAACCCGAGAGCACCGGGTCCGCGCCGCGCTACCTGATGACGTGGCCGTCGAACGCCGGTGGACACACACGCTGTACCACGTCGCCGACCTGCCGACGCCGTACGAAAGCATCGAAGATACGTTCACGCCGTGGCGAAAGACCGTCGAGAACGAGGCCACGGTTCGAGAGCCCGTCGCCGCGCCCGAAGCGGTCACGACGCCGACACTTGACCCCGGCGAGATTCCGACGCTCGCGGCGTTGGATATCGAGGAGCCACCGAGCGACGAGCGAGGCGTCCTTCCGTTCAACGGCGGTGAATCAGCGGGCAAAAAGCGGGTCCAGGAGTATATCTGGGAGGGCGACCACCTCCGGGAGTACAAGCAGACGCGAAACGGGCTGTTGGGTGCCGATTACTCCTCGAAAGTCGCGGCGTGGCTGGCGGCAGGTTGTCTCTCGCCGCGGTGGCTCCACGGAGAGGTAAAGCGATACGAGGACGAACGCGTCGAGAACGAGGACACGTACTGGCTGGTCTTCGAGCTGTTGTGGCGGGATTTCTTCCAGTTCCAGTTCTGCAAACACGGCGGCGACTTCTTCACCGAGAGCGGCATCCGCAACGTCGACAAGGCGTGGGAACAGGACCGGACGGCGTTTCGCCGGTGGGCCGACGGCGAGACTGGCGTCCCATTCGTAGATGCGAACATGCGCGAGCTGAACCGGACGGGATACATGTCCAACCGCGGACGACAGAACGTCGCCTCCTTCCTGGTCGACGCGCTCGGCATCGACTGGCGCTGGGGAGCGGCCTACTTCGAGCAGCAGCTGGTCGACTACGACGTGGCTTCGAACTGGGGGAACTGGGCCTACCAGGCCGGCGTCGGCAACGACTCCCGGGACAACCACTTCGACGTCCTCTCACAGGCCGAGTACTACGACGACGACGCCGCGTACGTCCAGACGTGGCTGCCCGAACTCGACGGACTGCCCCCACAGGAGACACACCGGCCCTGGCGGCTGAGCGAGCGCGAACAAGCCGAGTACGGGGTCGCACTCGGCGTCGACTATCCGCGTCCGATGCTCGATATCGAGGCCCGCTACGATGAACTGAACGGCTGAGACGGTCGTTCGTGATTATGTACCGCCATAGCCGACCAATATCGGTTTCTCGCGGTGTGAGACTGTATTTTTGATTCCCCAGTTTTGAAACGAGTCACGAACAACCGTATGAGCAAACCACTTAGTCCCTCCCCGGAGTACGCCCGGATATGTTGCGCCGCCCACGGGAACTCGGCCCGCCGATGCTGGTACCGCTCGCGTGGACGTTCGCCGCCGCTGCAAACGCCGGTGCCGTGAGCGATCACACCCTGTTTATCGCACACGTCGTGATGGCAGTCATGCTTGCTGTGTTTGCGGTGACTGGTCGGAGGGACATGCGCGAGGGAACGCTTCGCGTCTGGTGGTCGCTCATCGTCGTCGGCTTCTTCGTGACGGCTGCCGGCGCAGTTGGCTTCCAGGTCGAGACAGCGAGTGACCTACTGCTGGGGGTGGCGCTGTACGGCTGGATGCTCCTGCCGGCGGTCGGCTTTCTCGACACCGGCCGTCGTGCCACGGACGGCGGCGTCTATCTCGCCGGCGCGGCCGGCTGTCTCCTCGGCGCGGGTATCACCGCCGTCGGCACGTTCGCGGGCGTCGACCTCGCGGCGGTCGCCGGTCCGGCGGTCGTCGGCGTCGCACAGACGGCCGGAATCGTCGACGCCGCCGCCCGCTCATAGGTCGCCGTCTTTTGCGGCCTCACGCATCTGGGTGACCTGCTCACGCAGGTCTGCCATCGACCCGGCGTCGCGTTTGCTGTCGACATGGCCGTACATCAGTCCCATCCGGTGGTTGCTCCGGAGTGGCTCCTCGTTTCGGTCGAGGAAGTCCCAGTACAGGGCGTTGAACGGGCAGGCGTCCGCGCCAGTGTCGCTGTCGGGGTCGTAGACACAGCCCTCGCAGTAGTCGGACATATCGTCGACGTAGTTCGCCGAGGAGACGTAGGGTTTGCTCGCGAAGACGCCGTGGCCGTACTGCCCCATCTCGACGACGTTCGGCGTTGTCACCCAGTGGTAGGCGTCGACGTAGGTTGCGTGGAACCACTCGTTGAGTTCGGCCGGCTCGACACCCCAGAGGGTGGCGAAGTTTGCGAGTATCATCAGCCGCTGGATGTGGTGTGAGTAGCCGTGTTCGCGGACCTCACCGACGGTTTCGGCGAGACAGTTCATCTCGGTCTCGCCCGTCCAGTAGAAGTCGGGGAGCGAGTGAGTTGCCTCCAGCTGGTTCGCCGTTGCTAGCTCGGGCATCGCGTGCCGGTAGACGTGGCGCATGAACTCCCGCCAGCCCAGCAGCTGGCGGATACAGCCCTCTGCCGACGGCAGGTCGACATCCTCGCGCCTGTGGTACGCGTCCTCGACGGCCTCGATTACCTCCAGTGGATGAAGGAGTCCGATGTTCACCGAACTGCCCAACAGGGCGTGTGCCATCGCCCAGTCGTCGGTCCGCATCGCGTCCTGGTAAGGGCCGAATTCGGGGAGCCGGTGCTCGACGAAGTGATTGAGATGTTCACAGGCCTGTCTGCGCGTCACCGGCCAGACGAAGCCCTCTTGGTCGCCCCAGGTGTCGAAGCTCTCGGCGACCCAGTCGGCGGTCTCGCGGGTCAGGTCGTCGTGGTCCGGTGTCGGGACGGGCGGCGCTTCCCAGGAGTCGGGCGGGTACTCGCGGTTCTGGTCGTCGTAATTCCACTCGCCACCAACCGGGTCACCGTCGTCCATCAGGACGCCGGACTCCCGGCGCATCCAGCGGTAGAAATCCTCGTGGCGGAACTGGTCGTCGTTGCCGGCCCACTCGTCGAATGCCTCGCGAGTGCTGACGAACAGCTCGTTTTCCACCACCCGGAGGTCGCCGCCCGCAGCCGCGACGAGTTCCTCGAATCGCTCCGGGGAGCCGTCGCTGGGCGAGCGCATCGTCACCAGCGTCGTCTCCGGGTTCGCCGCGAAGAAGTCCTCGAAGGCGTCGCCGAAGCTCTCTGCCTGCAGGTAGGTAACGTCGTAACCGTCCTCACGCAGGCGATCCCGGAACTGCCGCATCGCGGCGAACACGAGCGTCAGTTTGTGGTGGTGATACGGCATCCGCCGGGCGAAGTCGTGGGCCTCGACCAGGAGGACCCGGCTCCCCTCGGGGGCACGCGCCAGCGGACCGCACTGTTCGGTGAGCTGTGTCCCGAGCACCCAGGGTACCTCGCCGTCGTCGAGCGAGTACGTCGGCGGTGTTCCAACCGTCGGCTGTCGCATACCTATCCCATGGACTGCGCAAGTATAATTCTCACCCGGCCGAACGGTTTTGTGAGACCTCGCCGTACGCAATCACGTGTCGCCGGATATTCTCGTCTGGCACCGCGACGACCTCCGACTCAGAGACAACCCAGCGCTGGCCGCCGCGGCCGCCGACGGAGACGCCCACCCGCTGTTCGTCTTCGACCCACACTTTTACCGGAGTTCCCGCGTCTGTGACAGCAGGCTCGCCTTTCTCCACGAGTGCCTCGACGAACTGGCCGACGCCTACGAGCGCCGCGGCGGCGACCTGGCGTACCGCCACGGTGACCCCCGGGAGATAATCAACGACCTCCTCGCCGAGGGCGTCGTCGACCGGGTCTACCTGAACGCGACGACGACGGCGGGATACGCCCGCCAGCGGGATACCGCTCTCGTCGACCGCCCGGAAGTACAGGTCTTCAGTGACGACGCTATCGTCCGGACGGGCGACTCCCGGGAGGGGTGGCAGGAGCAAGCAGAGGCCTACTTCGAGGACGACCGACACGACCCACCCGAGACCGTCGCCGGCAACGTGGCGAGTACGACCGATATCGAGTCGATAACCACGGAATACGACCTCTCGCCGACCAAGCGCCGCCAGTACCGGGGTGGCTGTGCGAGCGCCCGCGAGCGCCTCGCCGACTTCGCCGACGCCATCGGTGACTACGTCGGCGGCATCTCCGCGCCGGCGAAGGCAGAGCGACGGACGTCACACCTCTCGGCGTACTTCAAATTCGGCTGTCTCTCGCTGCGGGAGGCCTACCAGTGCGTCGACGAGCGCGGCGACGGACGCGCCGTCGACATGTTCACCTCGCGGCTGTACTGGAACCGCCACTTCACACAGAAGCTGGCGGACAACCCGGCGGCGACCGAGCGCGCTGTCAATCCGGTCTTCCGTGGGATGAACCGCAAGCGCCATGACCCCGAGCTGGCGGCGGCCTGGAAACGTGGCGAGACGGGGTTTCCGATGGTCGATGCCAGCATGCGCGCCCTCGAGGAGACGGGTTGGCTGAACTTCCGGATGCGGGCGATGTGTGCCTCGTTTTTCACCTACATCCTGCGGTGCTGGTGGAAAGAGGGCGCGGACTGGTTCTATCGCCACCTCATCGACGCCGACCCCGCAATCAACTACCAGCAGTGGCAAATGCAGTCGGGCCTGGTCGGTGTCCATCCGCTTCGCATCTACAACCCCCACAAGCAGGTCCGCGAGAACGACCCCGACGGAGCGTTCATCAAAAAGTACGTCCCGGAACTCGAGGACCTGCCGGCGACGTTTCTCGACGACCCCTCAAAAGCGCCGCTGTCGGTCCAGGAGAACCACGACGTCAACATCGGCAAGGACTACCCCTACCCCGTGGTCGACTTCGAGCAGCGACGCGAGGAGGCCCGCGAAACGTGGGCGGCGCTGGACGACCGCGCCAAAGAGGCACTGACAGACCCCAAGATACGCCGCCGGGCCTCGCTGTCTTCCCGGCACGACGACCGTGAGCAACGAGACGAGAGCGAGGGACAGGCCACACTCGACGACTTTTCGTCCTGAGAGCGGGCGGGGGCGGCGTGGAGATTTGTGGAGAGAAAAACCCTTATGACCGCAGATGAGCAACCTAGAGTTGCAACGATGACTGTCACGATAAAGGACTTCTATGCGGATTGGTGCGGCCCGTGCAAGACACAGGACCCGATTTTGGAGGAGCTCGAAACCGAATACGAGGACGTCGAGTTCGAGAAAATCGACGTCGACGAGAACCAGGACGTCGCAAACGAGTACCAGGTTCGCTCGCTGCCGACGCTCATCGTCGAGAACGACGACGGCATCGTCGAGCGGTTCGTCGGCGTCACACAGGCCGACGATATCGAGGACGCCTTCGACTCCGCCGGCGCCTGACGGACTGTTCTGACCCACGTATTCACCCGCGAGTCGACTACCAGCGGGACTGGCCCGTGAGACAGGCATATGGGGGAACACGCCCAAGAAGGAGTATGACAGACGGCGACAGGCTCGCCCGGTTCCTCCAGACCAAGCTCAAAGACGCGGGACGACAGTACGAACAGGTCCGCCGCGAGTTCCAGCTGGGCAAATACGAGACCGACCTCCCAACCGACGACCAGGGCCGAGTCCGCATCGTCTGTCGCCGCCACGCGGAGAAGCGCGCAGTCGGTCTCGACGGCGACGGCCGGCCGACCTGCTACGACGCCGACCATCCCGACTGCGAGAGCTGTGTCGACGACATCGACGAGGAGCGAATCGAGACGTGGTAGAGTTACCCATCACTGCCGATTGTCCGCGTTGTCGACAGCGAAGGACCGTGCCAGGATGCGCACTGTCGGCTGGATACCGCCGTCTGTCGCCGACGTGATGGAGTTATTGCCGGCGTTGAATCGCACAGCCCAGCCAGTAGAGACCGAGGAGAACGAGTCCGAAGACTCCGGGAAAGATAGCCAACGACCCGAGGCTGACGTAGATGAAGCGGTTGCCAGACGAGATACCGCGGTCGTCGACCTGGTAGTACTCACCCTGGTAGCGGACGAAATCCTCGTCGGAGTGCCAGACAGGAGTTTCGACGGTCGTATCGTCGGTGAGTGTTTCGTCGACTATCTGCTGTTTGGTCGCAGACAGTTCGCTGTAGTTGGCGACGGTCGCGTCTTCCCCGACCGTGTCAGCCTCGACTGGTCCCTGGATACCGACGTGATGTGTGTGACTCGGGAGGCTCGCGCCGTAGCCAACGAAGCCGAGCCCGAGCAAGATGAGCACGATAAACGGGAGAGACTTGTATCGCATACGTTCGAGGTGGACACCGAGGTCCATATGTTCACGGAGGGGTTTCGCGGCGAGAGAACCAGTGTGATTCGGGTGCTGGCTGCCGAATTCTGTCCTACGCGTCCCTGTATGAGTACGTCGATGACAAACAAACCGGTCGGGCGTATACCTCGCCTTGTCGGCCTCGGATGCAGACTTTGATGAAGGCTGGACCGCAGATTGTTCCGGGACCGACAAAATAAGTTTCTTCGAGCCCGAGAGTGTAGAGAGAAAAAGATGAACACCGTCCTCCGTTTCTGGATGCTCATCGGGAGTGGGGCCCTCGCCGCCCTGTCGTTTAGCTACCTGTTCCTGGCGCTTCTGACCTACCTCGGTCCCGACGTATCACTCGTGATGACCGAAACGAATGGTCGTCTCGTCGTCATGGGCACGGCACTCGCCAGCCTCGCCGTGTTCGTCTGGGCGTTTGGCTTCGCCGGCGAGCCCCCTGAGACAAACCCCGGCGAGCGGGGATAGCGGTGGAACCGTAACCCGTAGGCGGGTCGGGCTCGTGTGTTGGAACATGACAAATGATCTCACGGCGCTCGCCCAGCAAGACGGCTGGCACGTCGAGGACCGTGCCGCCCGCGTCCACTACAGCGGCGCGACCGACCGCTACAGCATCGAGTACTATCACCCAAGCGAATGTGTCCTCTACTGGAAGGTCCCGCCGACGGACGTAGAGGGGGCTGCCGTGCCGGTGGCCAGGAGTGCGGTTCCAGACCCGCTCCGTGCACGCATCCGCGAGGACCTCGCGGCGGCGGATATCGACCCCGAAATCGAGAGCCGGACGTTGTAAGCCCCACCGGCATCCGTCAGGGTAAAGCAGATAGCCCCGTATCGGTCAGGCATGAACGTTCACGAGGCGGCGAACTTTCTTTTCGACCTACAGCGGTTCCCGTCCCGGCCGGGAACCGACGCCACCGTGGCGCTCCTCTCGGAGCTCGGAGACCCCCAGGAGGAGGTGCACTGCGTGCAGGTCGCCGGGAGCAACGGCAAGGGGTCGACCGCACGCATGACGGAATCCATCCTACGGGAAGCGGGACTCGATGTCGGACGGTACACCTCGCCACACCTCGACGACCTAAGCGAGCGCATCACTGTCAACGGCCGTCGGCTCTCGGACCGCTCGCTCTGTGAGTTCGTCGAGCGAACCCAGGAGTACATCGTCGACCGCGCGGCCGACGGCGACGCGCCCACCTTCTTCGAGACAGTCACCGCGCTCGCACTCTGGGAGTTCCAGCGCCAGGAGGTCGACATCGCGGTACTTGAGGTCGGCATCGGCGGGAAGCTCGACGCGACGAGCGTCGTCGACCCCGTCGCGAGCGCCGTCACCGCGGTCACACTCGAACACACGAGCCTGCTTGGAGAGGATGTCGGGACAATCGCTCGCGACATGGCCCACATCGCACCGACCGACCGTCCGCTCGTGACTGGGGCGACAGGCGAAGCGTTCGAGGCCGCCGAGGCGGTCGCAGGAGAGACGACCCGTATCGTCGAGGCCGACAACAGCAGTGAGGGTGACGTGACCGTCGACTACGGCGGCCGCGTCGGCATCGAGGGGGCTGTCGCCATCGACGCCCCGGGGCGGTCACTCGACGTGCGCCTGCCGCTTCTTGGAGCCCATCAGGCCAGAAACGCTGGCGTGGCGTACGGACTCGTCGCCCAGACCGCCGATATCCTCGGCGTCTCTGTCGCCGAGACGGCTTTCGAACGCGGCTTCCGGAACGCCCACTGGCCGGGCCGGTTCGAGGTGATGGGCCGTGAGCCGCTGGTCGTCCTCGACGGCGCACACAACCCTGGCGGCTGTGATGCACTCGTTGAGACACTGTCTTCGTTCGATTTCGACTCGCTGCATCTGGTCTTTGGCGCGATGGCAGACAAGCGTCACCGGGAGATGGCCGCCGCCCTCGACACCGTCGATACGGTAGTGGCTTGTGAGCCGGATACCGACCGCGCCGCCGACAGCGATGCCCTGGCGCGGGCGTTCCGGACCGAGACCGACGCGACTGTCGACACCGGTACCGACGTTGTGGGCGCGCTGGCGGAGGCGCTCGCGGACGCAGGCGAAGACGACTGCGTGCTCGTGACTGGGTCGCTGTACACCGTCGGCGAGGCCCGGACCTACTGGACCCGGACGACGATACCCAAGCGGGCTGAATCGCCCCCGGCCGCAGAGACGGTGCTCGAAGATGCACACGTCACCGAGCGAGACACCCAGCGGATTCGAACGAGTGCAGTTCACCGCCTGCTCAAGACCCGACTCCAGCCCCGACAGGCACAGGAGGTCAAGTCGGCGTTGCTCTCGCTGGGCGGAGAGTGTGCCGTCTCGGGGTTCGACCACGACGAGGAGAAACGCGACGTGGTGATGATGGGGACAATGACCCAGTTCGAGCGACTCTCTGAGCGACTTGACGACAGCCTCTCGGTGCTGGCCGACCAGATTCGCGAGACGCTGCACATCGGGACCGCCTCGCCGAGCTATCCCTGGGACCGCGACACCGCCGTCATGGGTATCCTGAACGTGACTCCCGACAGCTTCCACGACGGCGGCGAGTACGAGGCCCGCGAGGACGCCCTCGACCGCGCCGAGGAGATGGTCGAGGCCGGCGTCGACATCGTGGATATCGGCGGCGAGTCGACCAGACCCGGCGCGGAGCCGGTGCCCGCGGAGAGCGAGCGCGAGCGGGTCGTCCCGGTCGTCGAGGCGCTGGCCGACCTCGACGTGTTAGTGTCGGTCGATACGCGCAAGGCGAGCGTCGCGCGTGCGGCCCTGGATGCGGGAGCGGACATCCTCAACGATGTTTCCGGGCTAGAAGACCCCGAGATGCGCCTGCTCGCCGCCGAGTACGACGTGCCAGTCGTCGTGATGCACTCTATCAACACGCCGGTCGATCCCGACCAGGAGATTCACTACGACGACGTGGTTGAGGACGTTATCGAGGAGCTCACAGAGCGTGTTCTGCTCGCCGAGAAGGCCGGCCTCGACCGCTCACAGATCATCGTCGACCCCGGACTCGGCTTCGGCAAGACCGCCGCTGAGAGCTTCGAGCTACTTGACCGCATCGGAGAGTTCGCCGGTCTGGGCTGTCCGGTGTTGGTCGGTCACTCACACAAATCGATGTTCGGCTACGTTGACCGGGCCGACGGCGAACGATACGAGCCGACGATTGCAGCGACGGCGCTGGCGGCCGACCGCGGGGCCGACATCGTCAGGGTCCACGACGTGGACGGCAACGTCGCGGCCGTCGATGTCGTCGAGGCGACGCGAGACGACTAGAGCCGATCGTAGATTTCGAGGTACTGCTCTGCGACGGCGTCGTGGTCGAATCGCGCCCACTCGTCGTCGGTCGTCAGGTGAGGATACTCGCCGGCGTCGGCGATTGCGTCTGCGATTTCTTCGGGACTGGTGACCCGGTAGGCGCGCTCGTGGTGCTCGATGAGTTCGTGGGCGCTGGACTGGGCCTGGTACTCGACGATGCCGACACAGCCACAGGCAAGCGCCCAGAGCAACTCGGTTGCGAACTGCTCGCGTGTTGCCGTCTGGACGAACGCGTGGGCACCCTGATAGAGACTCACCCGCCGCTCCCGGGTGGCGTCGCCGACGAACTCGACGCGGTCGTCGATACGGAGTCTGCCAGCCTCGGCCTCGTACTCCTCGCGGAGCGGCCCGTCACCGACGACGGCCGCCTGCCAGTCGCGCCCGCGCAACTCCGCCAGCCCAAGCAGGAAGTTGTCCAGATTCGCCGCCTCGTCGAGACGGCGGGCGTAGACGATATCGACATCGGCCGCGGGGTTGGCGGCCCCGGTCATCGAGAAGTCGATGCTCTCGGGGACGACCGTCGTATTCGCCTCGGTCGCGCCGAGTTCCCGTACGTCCGTCCGGACGAACTCCGAGGGCGTGACCACACGATCGGGCCGTCCGGCGATGGTGCTGGCGAGGCGGTGGTCGCCGAGGTTCTCGGTTCCGTACCACTCGACGACGACCGGCGCTTGGGCGAACTGGCCGGCCGCAAGCGTCGACACGACCTGCTGGGGAGGGACGGCCGCCGCGTGAATCACGTCCGGGCGGTACCGCGCGAGCAGCGCCGGCAGCCGCGTACAGAAAGAGGCGAGCGCGGTCCCGTAGGTGACCGAACGGTAGCGGAGGTCGTCGTCGAAGAACTCGTCGCGGTAGTCGTCCCACCACTGGCCACAAAAGAGCGTCACGTCGTGGCCCCGGGCGGCGAGCGAGCGGGCGAGTCGTTCGACCCGCCGTACGCTCTCTGCGTCGGTGTGACGGACTGTCTTCAGGGCGACTAGCGCGACGCGCATACTCGTCGGGTCGGCGGCAGCCGTCAAAAATCCCGCCCATCTGTGCCGGTCGAACTCGACGGTGGTGGACTGACCGGTATCGGTTCTTTATTAACAAAGGCGGTGCCATGGGGACATAGCGTGAAAGGACAGGAGTGGTACCAGGCCGAGGACGTGGCCGAGGCCTACGATGACAAGCGGTTCTCACAGGGCGGTCGTCTCATCAACGACCGCGAGAAGCAGGCAGTGCTGGACGCGGTCGCTCCGGTCGAGGACAAGAAGATGCTTGAGATCGCGTGTGGTACCGGTCGGTTCACGGCCATGCTCGCCGAGCTCGGTGCCAATATCGTCGGGCTCGACATCTCTGCGGCGATGCTCCAGCAGGGCCGCGAGCGCGCACAGGCCGCCGGCGTCGACAACCAGCTTGAGTATCTACGCGGCGACGCCGCCCGGCTGCCGTTCCCCGATAATCACTTCGATACGGTCATCGCGATGCGGTTTTTCCACCTCATGGACGAGCCCGAGCCGTTCATCAAAGAGATGCGCCGGGTCGCGAGCGACCAGATATTCTTCGATACGTTCAACCGGACGTCGGCCCGCTCGCTGTACACCTGGGCGCTCCCGATGGGGTCGCGGCTGTACTCCAGAACGGAGGTCAGTCGACTCCTCGGGGCCGCAGAGCTCACACTCGTCAACGCTGAGCACGACTGGGTGTTCCCCTACGGCTTCTATCGTGAGCTACCGAACGCCCTCGCGTCGGGCTTTCGGAAACTCGACAATCTCATCGGAGGAACGCCGGCCGGCCGACCGCTTGCCTCTGTCTCGTACTGGGATACGCGGGTCTAGAGACGTACATTTATCTCGTTGCCCAACGTAGTTGCATGTTACAGAGTGCCAACTCCGACAGACAGATGTCTTTCGACGACTCTCATGGTGAGACGTTCCTGTACGAACTCGCCCGCGACGGACAGACCACCGAGGTCATCGGCTACCTGAAACGCGGGAGTAGCCCGGCGGTCCGCAAGCGGGCGGCGGAACTGCTCGGTGACTTCGCTGACCATCCCGACGAACAGCGCCGCGACGAGGTCGTCCAGGAACTGATCGAAGCCGTCAAACACGGCGACAGCGAGGAGGTCCGCTCGCAGGCAATCAACTCGCTAGTCCGGTACGGTGACGAGGCGATCAAGCGACTCATCGACCGATTCTCGGAGTTCAACGCAAAGAGTGCGCCGCGGTGGCTCATCGCGGAGAACCTCATCGAGTGGCTCGACGACGACCGCCCGGAGTTCAGGCTGGTCGCCGCGGCCGGCCTCGAGTGGTTCGGCGACGAGGGGGCCCTGCCGGCACTGGTCGAGGCCTTCACAGACCCGGACCCGCGCGTGCGCCGCCGTGCAGTTCGGTCGTGTGGTGCTATCGGCGACGACCGTATCGTCGAGGCACTGGCAGAGCGGCTGACCGACCCCGACACCCGCGTCGAGAAAGAGGCCGCGAGCGCGCTTGGCGCTATCGGGACCGCGAAGGCGCTAGATGCGTTGATTCCGGCCGCCAGAAGCGGCGACTCGGAGGTTCGCCAGATCGCAATCGACCAGCTCGGACAGTACGGCTCGCTCGACCCCCTCCCAGTCCTGTTGCGCGCCCTCGAAGACGAATCGGGGCCGATTCGCCGGACTGCCGTCGTCGCGCTCATCGAGCTCTTCGTTCAGGCACCCTCGGACCAGAGCCACGAGATGCGGTCGACGGTTGCTGACCGGTTGGAGAACCTATCGCCGGCCGATGTGGTCCCGGAACTCGTCGACGTAGTCCGAGAGAGCGACCGGTGGGCAATCCGGCGCAACGCGGTGTGGCTGCTCGGGCGGTTCGTCGACGAAGCCGGCCCCAAAGTCCAGGAGTGTCTCGTCGAGAGCCTCGACGCCGAGGACGAGACGACCGCACAGCTCGCGGCGACGACGCTGGCCGAGCTGGGCGGCGACGGCCTCGAAAAGCGAGTGCTGTTGTTCCTTCAGAATATCGAGGAGGGGTCTGCGGCCTGGAACCGGGGACAGTTCATCCTCGACCGGCTGGGGACTGACTCCAGTGCCGAACTTGTCAGTACGGGCGTCAGCTACACCTACGTCAGTGACCCCGATGACTACACCGGTCCAGACAGAGAATGAGCTACGACTGCGTGCTCGGCTCGGAGACGAACGTCTCCTCGTTGGCACGAATCCGCAGGTCGAACATCTGCTCGATGACGTTCGCACTCCCCTCGTATCCCGCTGACGGGTCGAAGTAGTAATGCGAGAGAGCGTCAGCCTTTTCGAGGCGGCTGTTGAGGATATGCAGGAACTTGAAGACGTTCTGGAGGGTGAACGTATCGAGTAGCTCCGAGAGGATGTCGAACTCGAAGGTTATCTTGCCGTCCATATGTTCTTGTTCTCCGAGAACACGAGAGACAGTCTGGCCGAGGTCCGACAGTCCGAGCTGTTTGTCGAGCCGGACGACTTCGAGGGGGAGTGTCGACAGCGACTCCTCAGAGAGGGATTCGAGGGGTTCGCGTTTGGTCGTCAACACAATAATCCACGCCGGCAGCTCGGTGAGCTCACGCTGTAAGAGCCGAATTCGCCGGCTCGGGCTCGTCGTGACAAAGAGAACAATATCGTACGGCGAGATGAAATGAACGCGTGCGTTGTTCGCACCGGCCGACTCCAGTTCAGACAGCGTCAGGATGCTCCCGGTGTGGTTGATGTCGTCGGCGACGTGGACGCCCGACTCCATGAGCGCCTCGACGTGGCCGAACAGGTGGTCGCTGTAGGCTTCGAGGCCGCGTTCGCGACCGCTTGCCTGCCCCGTCCGGTCGCAGTACGGACAGGTCCACTGCACCTGCATCTCGCTCTCGGTGACGTGCTGGCGGTTGTGTGCGAGCATATGTGACCGCACTCGACTGGCGACCGCCTCACCGGACCGTCCCCAGACAGTGAATTCACAGTGACGACACCGCCATCGGTAGACCATTCGTTTCCAAGCTTGGGGCGCACCATAATAAAATCACCATCTCCTAGCCGAAGTTCTCGACTTTCGCCCCGTCGGGTTCGCCGCCAGCGGCCTCGATTGCCTCGGTGGCGTCGTCGAGGAAGTCCGCGAAGCCGTAGACGAACACCTGGGTCGCTTCGATGTCTTCGACTCCGTCGAGGGCTGGCCCGAGCGGCGTCGCGCTGTCGAGGACGGTCACCGTTGCGCCGTTGTCTTCGAGTGCCGCGAGTCGTGCCTCGTGAATCGGGTCGTCGTCCTGGTAGACAACAGTCGCCTCGCCGCCGTCGGCCAGGACACGCTCTGCGATGCCGACCGCCGGGCCAATACCTGGACCGCCGGCGAGCAGACAGACCCGGGGCTCACCCTCGTAGTAAGCGTTCCCGTACGGGCCTGCGATGACGAGCTCGTCGCCAGCGGCGAGCTCACGGAGCTGCGGGCTCATCTCGCCCTCGGGGTCGATGCCGATAGTCATCTCGAAGGAATCCTCGACGGTCGGTGAGGAGATCGTGTAAAATCGGGACTGCTCCTCGCCGTCGACGGTGAGAACGACCTTGACGAACTGCCCCGGCGTTGCGTCGAACGTCGCGGGCGTTTCGACGTCGAGCGCGATGGCATCTGGCCCCACGTCACGAACCGCTTGCACCCGCACAGAGGTCTCGTCCATGCCTGTCGGTCGGGGCGATAGCACAAAGGGCGTTTCGCTCCGCCGTTCTCACCGCGGTGCCTGCCGGTAGATGAGGTTGCGCTGGATGGGGTTTGCGCCCTCGTAGATGACGGGAACGCGGGCGTCACGGTAGACCCGCGAAATCTTGTTTTCTTCGAGCACCGAGCGACCGCCGTAGAGTTGCATCCCGGTCTCGGCGCACTCGGTCGCGGCCTCCGTGGCGCGTGTCTTCGCCAGAGCGGCCCAGTAGCCCGGGTAGTCGTCGTTTTCGACCTTCTCTGCGGCCCGCCAGGCAAGCGAGCGAGCGGACTCGAACTCCAGGCGCATGTCGGCGAGGTCGTGTTGAACTGCCTGGAACTCATCGACAGTCCGCCCGAAGGCCTCCCGGTCGTGGACGAACGCAGAGGCTTCCTCGATTGCCGCGGCCGCGAGACCGAGGCCGTGCCCTGCGACGACGGTCCGGCCGTGGTTGAAAAAGCCCGCGACCATGTAGAAGCCAGCCCCCTCTGCGCCGATGAGGTTCTCCTCTGGAATCCGGCAGTCGTCGAAGGTGATGTGTGCCTGTTTCGAGGCGCGGTAACACATCTTCTCGGGGATGTGCTCGGCCTTGTAGCCCGGCGCATCCGTCGGGACGATAAACGTCGAGTAGTTGCCGTAGCGGTTGTCGGGGTCGTCGCCGGTCTTTGCATAGACCGTTACCCAGTCGGCCTCGACGCCGTTGCCGACCCAGTACTTCTCGCCGTTGATGACCCACTCGTCGCCGTCTTTCTCGGCGGCGGTCGACATTCCCGCCATATCGCTGCCGGTGTCGGGTTCTGAGACCGCTAGCCCGGATATCTGCTCGTTTTCCGCGACTGGCCTGAGGTACTCCGCTTTCTGTTCTTCGCTTCCGTGTTCTTCGAGGATGTTGGTCCCGAAGGCCGCGAGTTGCAGACTCAGCGCGATGCCCGCGTCCGCACGGTAGAACTCTTCTGCGATTGCGAGCATCTCCACGAGCGAGAGCCCGCGGCCGCCGTACTCCTCGGAGATGGACTGACCGACCAGGCCCGCCTCCATCCCCTCCTCGAGGATGTCCCAGGGGTACTCACCGCGCTCGAAGTACTCCTCGGCGTTGGGTTCGATGTGTTCGGCTGCGAACTCTCGGGCTTCCTGTTTGACCGCTCGTGCCTCCTCGGGCACGATGCTGTCATCGAGCAACTCCATAATACCGCTACGGGCTCAGTCATCTTAAATACCGAAGCGACGGACGAGGACCAACAGGTCACTGACTCAGAGAGAAGATAACTTCGGGAACCGGATCACAATTTTAAGAGAATCGAACGTATGGGCACTCACGGCGCGAGACAGGCGGATACGAATGAACAATCATTCACGATAGGGCGCACGATGACAGAAGGTTTTTTCCTCCGGCCGCCAGAGTGAAACAGTAGTATGCCAGAAGACCTGAACTGGGCCATCGGCGGGGAAGCCGGCGATGGAATCGATTCGACCGGGAAGATATTCGCACAGGCGCTCTCACGCGCCGGTCGGCACGTCTACACCTCGAAGGATTTCGCATCACGCATCCGAGGTGGGTACACCGCCTACAAGGTACGGACATCCGTCGACCGCGTCGAGAGTGTCGTCGACCGCCTGGACATCCTCATCGCGTTGACCCAGCGGACCATCGACGAAAACACCGACGAACTCCACGAGGGGAGTGTCATCATCTACGACGGCGAGCGGACCACGATGCAGGATGTCGAGATTCCCGACGGGATGATCGGCCTCGACGTGCCGCTGAAGAGTCTCGCCGAGGACGCCGGCGGCGCTATCATGCGCAACGTCGTCGCGCTCGGAGTTGCTTGCGAGGTGGCAAACTTCCCAATCGAGAACCTCGACTCGGCACTCGAAAAGCGGTTTGCCGACAAGGGACAGGCGATGGTCGAGAACAACTGCGAGGCGGCGCGGCTCGGCCAGGAGTACGCCGCCGAGGAGTACGACCACGACTACGACTACGACATCGAGACGACCGACAACGACTACGTGTTGCTCAACGGCGACCAGGCTATTGGGATGGGCGCAATCGCCGCCGGCTGTAAGTTCTACTCCGGCTACCCGATTACGCCCGCGACCGACGTGATGACTTACCTGACCGGTCGGATTGACGAGTTCGGGGGCAAGGTTGTCCAGGCCGAGGACGAGCTCGCGGCCATCAACCTCGCGCTCGGGGCTGCACGCTCCGGCGCACGCGCGATGACGGCCACCTCCGGTCCGGGTATCGACCTCATGACCGAGACGTTCGGTCTCGTCGCCACCAGCGAGACGCCGCTGGTCATCTGTGACGTAATGCGCGCCGGCCCCTCGACGGGGATGCCGACCAAACAAGAGCAGGGCGACCTGGATATGGTGCTCTACGGCGGCCACGGCGAAATCGACCGGTTTGCGGTCGCGCCGACGAACGTCGCCGAGTGTTTCTGGAAGACCATCGAGGCCTTCAACCTCGCCGAGAAGTACCAGATTCCGGTCTTTCTGGTCTCAGACCTGTCGCTTGCGGTTACCGAACAGACATTCCCGCCTGAGGCCTTCGACATGGACGAGGTCGAAATCGAGCGCGGCAACGTCGTCGACGAGGACGAAATCGACTCCTGGCTCGACGAACAGGGCCGGTTCCAGCCGCACTTCTCGACGGCTGACGGTATCAGCCCACGGGCGTTCCCGGGCACCGAGGACGGCGCACACATGACCACCGGCCTCGAACACGACGCACTCGGACGACGGACAGAGGACACCGATGTTCGCGTCGAGCAAGTCGAGAAACGACAGCAGAAGGTCAAGACGGCGAAAGAACGCGAGGACTGGAGCTACCGCGAGTTCGGCGACCCAGACGCGGAGACGCTGGTCGTCTCCTGGGGGTCGAACGAGGGGCCGCTGCGAGAGGCGCTGGAGTATCTCGACGACCGCGATGTTAACGCCCGCTTCCTCTCGGTGCCGTACATGTTCCCGCGACCCGACCTCAGCGAGGAGATTGATGCCGCCGAGACGACCATTGTCGTCGAGTGTAACGCCACGGGTCAGTTCGCAGACGTGCTCGAACACGACGTGCTCGAACGTGTCGAGCGCATCAACAAGTTCAACGGCATCCGCTTCAAGGCGGACGAACTGGCCGACGAAATCGAAGCAGTTCTCTCCCCACAAGAGGTACAAGCATGAGTTCGGACGTTCGATTCATCGACTTCAAATCTGACAAACAACCGACCTGGTGTCCCGGCTGCGGCGACTTCGGGACGATGAACGGCATGATGAAAGGACTGGCCGAAACCGGCAACCACCCCGACGACACGTTCGTCGTCGCGGGCATCGGTTGTTCGGGCAAAATCGGGACGTACATGCACTCGTATGCCCTGCACGGCGTCCACGGTCGCGCTCTACCGGTCGGCATCGGCGCGAAGCTCGCCAACCCTAACCTCGAAGTGATGGTTGCGGGCGGCGACGGTGACGGCTACTCCATTGGCGCGGGCCACTTTGTCCACGCCGTCCGCCGTAACGTTGACATGTCCTACGTCGTCATGGACAACCGCATCTACGGGCTGACAAAGGGCCAGGCCTCGCCGACCTCCCGGGAGGACTTCGAAACGTCGACGACGCCCGATGGCCCCAACCAGCCACCAGTCAATCCGCTTGCGCTCGCGCTGTCTGCGGGTGCGACCTTCATTGCACAGTCGTTCTCCTCGGACAGCCAGCGCCACACCGAAATCGTCAAAGAAGCCATCGAACACGACGGCTTCGGCTTTGTCAACGTCTACTCACCGTGTGTCACGTTCAATGACGTCGACACATACGACTACTTCCGGGACGCCGTCGTCGACTTAGACGAAACCGACCACGACCGCCACGACAAGGACGCCGCCCGCGAGAAGGTACTCGACGGCGACACCGAGTACACGGGAGTCATCTACCAGGATGACAACAGCATTCCCTGGGAGCAGCGCGAAGGACTCGACGAGAGTATGGCCGAGATTCCAGACGGCGCACCCGACGGCGCAATGGATCTCGTCCGCGAGTTCTACTGAGCCGTTAGGCGGTCGCTTCGAACTCGTCGCTCTGTGCTGTCACCGACTCTTGTTTTTTTGTTGGAATCGTGACCGTAACAGTGGTCCCGCGCGGGTCGTTCTCCGAAATCGCGAGTCGCCCGCCCATCTGGGTGATGCCCCAGTGGACCGCCCAGAGGCCGAGGCCACTGCCGTGCTGGAGCTGGTCTTCCTCGCCGGCATCTAACACCGCTCGCTCGTGGTCGGGAATCCCCGGCCCATTGTCCGAGACGGCAATCTGTAACGCCCCGTCCTCGGTTCTGTCCGCGGAGACGACGGCGTAGGGCTCGTCAGCATCGTTGTGTTCGACAGCGTTCTCGACGAGTTCTGACAGGACGAGTGTGAGCGGGCGTGCGCTTACGGCCGCGGTCGCCTCTGCGGGGAGCGCAGTTGTTACCTCCGCTTCGGAAGACAGAGTTGACACTACCTCCTCGACAATCGGCGAGACCGCGACAGTCTCTGCGGGCCGGGTCGTAGCCATCATGTTCTCGATATCGCGGGCGCTCTCGGCAACACCGACAAGATTCTGTGTCGTCTCGATAATTTGCTCGGCGGCAGCCTCGGTCTTTTGTCCATCGCTAATGAGCTGTGCCCTGCCGATGATGCTGGTGGCGTTGTTGCGGAGGTTGTGCCGGAGGACACGGTTGAGGACCTCGAGGCGCTGTTCTCTGGTCTGGCGCTGTGTCACGTCGCGCATCACGAAGACCGTCCCGCGCTGGAAGTCATTGCCGTCGGCCACCGGCGACCGCGTGATTTCGAACTGGCGAACGCCCTCGACAGTTTCGAGTTCAGTCGTCCCAGCCTCGTCTACCGCCTCGGGCGAGCGGCCGACAACGGCCGAGAGAGAACGGCCGACCACCTGTTCCTCGCTGACGTCGAAGGTATTACAGGCGACGGCGTTCAGCCGGAGAACCTGCTCGTGGTCGTCGGTGATAACTACGCAGTCGGCCATCGAATCGAGGGCGTGCTCTGGGCCGACGTTGCCGGCAGCCGGCGAAGAGGCGAACAGGCCAAGCGGGCCAACCACAAGCCCGGACACGAGTGCGCTGCTCGCATAGCCAAGCGACAAGACGGAGACGCCAGCGAGATCCCCGTAGACCGGCGTGATTTCGGGAAACAGGAAGTTGCCGAGCCAGGGCCACGCGCCGATGAAAGCGATGAGCGCGGCGAGCCGCGTGTCTAGGTGTTCGTACCGGAGGACATTCACGGCGACGAGGCCGACAGCGAAGACGACGACCCCGGCGGTGTAATAGAGGCCGATTCTGTCGAATACTGTCGCCGCGTCAAACACGCCCGCCGGGAGGGCAGCGACGGCGTCGAGGGGAGCTTCCGGGCCCGGACTCTTCGAGGGCGTTCCGAGGATGAGAAGCGTCCCGCCGGCGAACCCGAGGACAGCAGGCGTCAACGCGGCAGCGGCCCTGACACGGGACCCGAGCAGGGTGATACCGTAGTAGTTGAAGCTGAACGCGAGCAACGCGACCGGGATCGAGAGGTTCGTAAACAGCCAGATGAGTTTGTTCGGAACACCCGTCCCACCGGTGATTCCGAGACAAAACGCGGTCGCACCGAGTAAGACAAGCAGGGCGCTGAAGGCCCGCCCGACCGGCTTTTTCTCCGATCGATACGTCCGAACGGCCAGTCCCGAGAGCCCGATTCCCGCAGCGAGCAGAACCGCCTGGCTGAAGACCGTGTACCCGACCATGCTGTCGTGTTCTTCGAGTACACGCATAGCTGTTTTTCAAAGACTGTTGCAACTCGGCTAGGTTCTTCCCGAAAAGTCCCGCACGGTCGACCAGCGTTGGGAGAGGTTTTATATATCGACATACGGTTTAATACAGTATCCCCTCGAATATTCGGGAATACCGTGTGATGTCGGGGAACGGCCCCAATCGCCGGAGGTGCTTTATTCTTCGACCCATAATTGTTAGTATGACAACCAGAGCATTGTTGACCGACCGAGAGCGGGATGTCTTAGCCGGCAAGGCCGGCGGTGACGCATATCGGGCGACGGTCCGGAGTCGCGTACGCAATCGGCTTGACGAGCTCGAACTCGACGCCGACGTGCTCGCGACACACGAGCCGGAGTTGTACGAGCAGTTCCGGACGGTCGCACTCAGTGAGTAACCAGTCAGTCGTCAGAGGAGAGGGGTTCGCCCGGGACACTTCTTCAGTCTGCACGAGTCGCACTGACCACGAACCCGGCTGTCGAGAAGATTATAAAACCCGCCGTCAAGAGGAAGCCGACGGCAGTAGTGAAAAAGCCCATCGTCGTGCCGACCACCACCGGCCCTGTCACCTGTCCCACCTTCCAGGAGATCGAGCGTAGGGACATCGTACTCGCAACCGAATCGTACATTTCACCCTCGTCGGCGAACAGCGACATGCTCGCAGGCAGGCGAATCGAGTCGGCGATGCCCAGAACGAGTACGCCCCGAAAAGGGCGAAGAAGGGCCCTCCAAGCGCCTGTGTGTCGCCAAAGAGCAACACACCTATCGGGGAGATTCGGCCCTCGAAGACGCCCGCAAGGAGATATCGCTTCGCGTTGCCGGTGTCGACTTTTCGACCCAGCGGTAATACGATGAACAGCTGGACAAGAGCAAGGGCCGTCCCAAACAGTCCCACAAGCCCGGCGTCCCGAAGAGGTCAGCATACAATGCGAGCGCAATCAGAACCGGCGAATACGCCTGGCTACGGGCAAAGGCCGTTCCCGCGAGCGCAGCGAACCACTTGTTCCACATACTACCGAACAGAAGTACGTGAACTGTTGACGGCTGGAGACGCTCGAAAACCAACGTCAAATGACTGCTCGGCAAACGTGGATTGGGAAATATGCTGTCCGGCAGTATCAGGAGCCCCACCGAGTTGAACCAGGTCACCTATCTGACGCTCGCGGTTGGAACAGGCAAATAAAAGGCTCCGCGGTGACAGCCGTAGCTACTTATCTTACGTTGAGACGACAGCTACTCGCCAGCCTGCCCGAGTATCTTCGCCACCTTGGCCCCGGCTGCCCGCCGTCTGTAGCGTGTCTCGAATTGTTGCCGTACCTCGTCTGTGGTGGCCTCGTCAATATTAAATTCTATATCGCTATATGAAACACCAGTCATCACGAGCGCCTCAGGACGAGCGGGGCCAATTCCCTCCGGTCCCGAAAGCGGCTCCGGTCCGAGCACCCGGTCGAGTGTGTCCAGGGCGCGCTCTCCGCGTGCGATTTCGGCGACGAGTGCAACCGCACGCCGGACGAACTGTCTGGGGAATCCGCCTGCACGGAAGCGCAGGACGAGAAACGAGTCCTCACGGTCGAGTTCGGCCTGGAGGGTTCGGGTCGTCCCAGTCTCGTCGAGCGTGAGGTTGTGGAAGTCGTGTTCGCCAGCGAGTCCGTTGAGCGTCTCGGCTGCGAGCTGTTCGTTCAGGTCGCCGGCATAGAGGAAGTACGTGTACTCCCGCGACTCGGCGTGGTGGGTGGCATGGAAGCCCTCCGGAGCGTCGGCACTCGCCCACGCCTGAATCGACTCGGGGAGTTCGCTGTTGAGCGCTCGGGGCGTGAGCCAGTCGGGTGCCTCGAAGGCGACGGTCTGTGCCAGCGCCGAGACGCCGGCGTCGGTCCGTCCGGCGGCGGCGTACCCTGGCGGCACCTCCCCGTCGGAGACACCGAGTGCACGCAAAGCAGCGATGAGCCGGTCCTCGACAGTATCGACATCGGGCTGGCGTTGGAAGCCGTGGTACGGCTGGCCATCGTAGGCGATGCGGTAAGCGCGCATGGACCTGTTTTTAGTCTGGGCTGTCCTTAGCGTGTCGGCTGACCGCGTACGCGGGAGAATACGCTGGCGTAAAAAATCTATATGCAGGCCCGACGACTTGCCGATATGCCCAAGCACGACGGACTCCGCGTCACGGCGTTGGTTTATATCGGAGCCGTTATTCTCTTTGGAGTTCCTGCCATGGTCGTGACGCTGGGAGTCCTCGCCGAGTTCGTCGACGCTGCGCTCGCTGCCACCGAAGTAAGCGAACTGCCGACAGCCGGGAGCGTCTTTCTCGTTGCGCTCTCAGTGTTAGCCGGCCTCCAGTTTGCTGTCGAGGTTGCTGCCCTCCAGTTGGGTGGTGTCGAAGCCCTCGGGCGGGGGTCTCCACGTGCCGCCCTCGCTCGGTACGTGTTTGTTTCTCTGTGCGTGCTCGTCGTACTGGCCGCTGCGACGTGGATAGGGGCTCAGGTAGCAGTTGCCAGGTTTGGGTGGCCAGAGTCTATCGCCGGCGGACTGTTGGGTTGTGCCGGCTTGGCCGTTCTCTACAGGAGCTCTGTGGCATTCATAACAGGGTTACGCGGGACAGAGGCCTGAACGGCGTCTCGACGTGTGTCATCTCCGTTCGGCACACACAGCAGCCGGCGGTTGCCACATCCCTTAGAGGAGCGACTCGCCGGTCATCTCCGCGGGCTTCGGTATCGAAAGGAGGTCCAGAACCGTCGGCGCGATATCTTCGAGCGCGCCGTCCCCCCTGGCCGTCCGGCCGCCGCCGTCGCCATCGGCAGAGACGTAGACGAAGGGGACAGGGTTGGTCGTGTGGGCAGTGTGTGGGTTTTCTGGCGTTCCCATGTCGTCGGCATTACCGTGGTCTGCGGTGACGAGTACGTCCGCACCGGCGGCCTGCATCGCCTCAACGAGTCGGGCGAGCTGTGTGTCGGCGGCCTCGACAGCGGCCACCGCGGCCTCGAAGTCGCCAGTGTGACCAACCATATCGGGGTTGGCGTAGTTCAACACGACCACGTCCGGGTCCTCGGCGTCGATTACCTCTGTCGCGCGGTCGGTCACGTCGGGGGCGCTCATCTCGGGTCGTTCGTCGTAGGTCGGCACGTCCGGGCTCGGGACGATTTCGCGGCGCTCTCCCTCGAACTCGATTTCGCGGCCGCCGTTGAAGAAGTAGGTGACGTGGGCGTATTTCTCGGTCTCTGCGATACGGAGCTGTGTCCGGCCGGCCTCGGCGAGCACCTGGCCGAGGGTCTGGTCTGGCTGAACTGCCGGGAACGCGACGGGCACGTCGAAGTCGCTGTCGTACTCGGTCATCGTCACCAGCCGGCAGTCGGGCGGGTTCGTCTCGGCGGGCCACTCGGGGTCGATATCCGCGAGCATGCGCGTGAGCTGGCGGGCGCGGTCGGACCGGAAATTGACGAAGACGACGCCGTCGCCGTCCCGAAGTGCAGGGCCGCCCTCGACGAGGGTCGGCTCGACGAACTCGTCGGTCACGTCTCGGTCGTAGGAGGATTCGACGGCAGCGACCACCGACGGCGCGGTGTGAGCGGCCTCGCGGTCGACGATGGCGTCGTAAGCGCGTTTCGTCCGCTCCCAGTTCTCGTCGCGGTCCATCGCGTAGTACCGCCCACAGACCGTCGCGACCCCGCCAGTCCCGGCATCGTCGGCGTGTTCGGAGAGCGATCGGAGATACTCCCGTCCCCCCGTCGGCGAGGTGTCGCGGCCGTCGGTAATCGCATGGGTGACCGCTTCGACGCCTCGCACTGCGGCAAGGTCAATGAGTGCGTGCAGATGTGACTGGTAGGAGTGGACGCCGCCGTCGCTGACCAGGCCGATGAGATGCAGACGGCCGTCGTGTTCTTGGGCGTACTTGATTACGGAATCGATGGCGTCGTTGTCGGCGAGAGGTGGGTCAGTCGGGTTCTCGAAGGCGCTCGCCTCGCCGCGCCAGCGTGCGATGGCGTCGGTGATGCGTGCCGACTCCTGGGTGACGACGCGGCCAGCGCCGATGTTGAGGTGACCCACTTCGCTGTTGCCCATCTGTCCGTCCGGGAGGCCGACGCGGCGGCCGTGTGTCGTGAGCGTGGTGCTAGCTCCGCGCTCGCGGAGGCCGTCGACCGTTGGCGTCTCGGCGGCGGCGACCGCATCACGGGCGTCGCTGTCCGGGTTCAGTCCCCAGCCGTCGAGGACGACAACTCCGAGATCCATACCCGACGGTTACCCGCCTGGACTACCAGTCTTTCGAGTCACCCGTCGACGGACGCGGCGTCGGACCGCTGCGCCGACGAGCGCGACAACGACCGTCCCGAGAATCCCAGACAGCGTCAAAAACGCCGCCGCCCAGCCGAACGTATCCGCCAGCAGGCCGACGCCGACCGACCCCGAGGCTCCGAAGACCATGTAGGTGGTCCGGACGAGGCCGAACCCGAGCCCCTCCTCTTCGGCGCTCATGTTGTCGAGGAACTTCGGGAGCATCGTCGCACCCCAGCTCATCGCGACCCCCACGAGCGCCGTCGCCGCGACGATGCTGACCAATCCCGGGCCGAGGACGTACAGCCCGAAGCCAGCGACGCCAGCGAGCGAGCAGACGACCATTGCGGCGTCGCGCCCGATGCGGTCCGAGAGCCACCCCATTCCCGGTTGGCCGATTCCCTGGACGACAAAGTAGCCAGAGAAGACCGCGCCGGCAGCAGGTTCGGAGTAGCCGCGATGTTCGACAAGGAAGGTCGGGAGGAAGGAAGCGGTCCCCTGCCAAACGAACGCGCCGAGCACCGAGACGACCATCGTCCCCGCAATTGCCGGCCGAGAGAGCAACTCGAACAGCGCAGCCGGCTCGATGCGAGACCGAATCGCCACCTCGGGGCGGCGCGGCTCGACAGTCTCGATACCGCGGGCGACCAGCAGCGTCGCCGGGACAGCCGCAACCGCTCCCAGCGCAATCGCGTACCGCCAGCCAAGCAGCGAGCCGGTGTAGGCCGCGGCGACGGGGGCGACGAGTCCGGCAATCGGCGCACCGGCGCTGTGGACGCCGATTGCAGTCCCGGTGTTTGAGAACAGCCGGGAGAGAAGCGTCGTGGCGACGCTGTAGTGCAGTCCCGCAACGCCACCGAGAACGACCGTCAGGAGAATGAAAACCGGGAATACTGGTGCGAGTGCGAGCGCGACGCTTGCGAGTGCTGTTCCACCGACAGCGACGAGAATAACCGCTCGTTCACCGACACGGTCGCCGAACAGGCCACTCGGGAACTGCGAGAGGGCGTAGGCGACCCACATTCCAGAGAGTGCGAGGCCGATTGCGGCGTTCGAGACGGCAAACTCTTCGGCAATCGACGGGACGACCGGGCTGATGACGAGCCGCCCCATCATCGTCGCAAAGAAGGCGAGCGTACAGGCCGCGAGCGTCGTTCTGTTTGCAGACCAGCGTAGCACTATGTCGGCGTGAGTCGTGCTCTCACAAAGGGTTCTCGGTCCCATCGCATTCCTGACAACGAAAGTGAAACCAGTATCCGGACGGTTATTCGTCAAGCCGGTGTCAACTCAGATATGAGCCAGCGCTACTGTCGGAACTGCGACACAGAGGGAGAGGCTGGCGACCAGTTCTGCTCGGCGAGTCTCGCCGTCCCGAAGTGGGGTTTATGCCTGTCGACGCCAACAACGAGACGATGACGCAAATCGGTATCGTCGGCGCTGGCGCTGGTGGGGCCGCGGCGACGTTCGTTCTTGACGAGGCGCTCCCCGATGCTGACGTGACAGTGCTCGAAAAGTCCGGCGGACTCTGTGGCCGCGCGGCCACCCGCCGTCACGAGGAGGTGACCTACGACTACGGCGCGAACTACGTCAAAGACGACGACGAGCGCGTCGTCGAATTGCTGACCGAACAGCTCGATTCCGACGGCCTCGTCGACATCCCCGAGCCAATCTACACCTTCGACGAGGAGGGAGTCGTCGCGCCCGGCCGTGAAGCGGACGACCGAAAGTGGACATACCGCCAGGGACTCACGCAGATAGCCAAGCGGCTGTTCGGCCGGACGGAGGCAACCGTACACCGACGCACCCGTGTCGAATCCCTCCGACGCGAGGACGGAACCTGGAGCGCAGTCGACACTGACGGAACCGAGTGGGGACCGTTCGACGTGCTGGTGATGAATCCCCCCGCGCCACAGACTGCCGCCCTGCTTCAGGGAGCCGACTGGGAGTCACCAGTCAAGGAACCGCTTGTCGAGGCCGTCGGCTCCGTCGAATACCGCAGTATCTGGACGGCCGTCCTCGGCTACGAGTTCGAACTCGACGTACCGTACTACGGCCTCGTCAACCCCGGCAAAGACCACGAAGTCGGCTGGATTTCTCGCGAGGAGTGCAAGCCCGGCCACGTGCCAGACGGCGAGTCACTGCTGGTCGTCCAGGCGAGCGGGCCGTGGTCGAGTGCGCACTACGACGACGACCCCGCGGAGAACGTCGCTGCACTTGCCGACCACGCGGCCGACATCATCGACGACGGCCGGCTCAGGTCCCCAGCCTGGAGCGACCACCAGGGCTGGCGGTACGCGCTCCCGGAGGAGGGTGTCGAGACCGGACCACTGGATTCGGCCGAGCAAGAGGGGTTGTACTGTCTGGGCGACTGGGTCACTGGCGAGGCACGCGTCCACGCGGCGCTCGCGAACGGTCTCGACGTCGGCGAGCGTATCGTCAACTCGGCGTAGCTACTCCTCGTCGCGGACGACAGTTACCGTCACGGGCGAGCGCCGGACGATTGCTTCAGCGGAGTTGCCGAGGAAGATACGACTGGCTCCTTCACGGCCGTGGTTGCCGACGATGATGTGGTCGATATCGTGTTCCTCGGCGTAGTCGACGACCTCGTGGGCCGGGTCGCCGACTGTCACCTCGGTCGTGTACTCAACGTCCGCGTCGGCCAAGAGGTCGGTTACCTCGTCGATAAAGTCTTCCTCGACTTCCTCGCGCTGGTCTTTCAGCGCCTTCTGAATCATGTTGACGGTCGCATCGAGCGAGCCGCTTGCGGCCTCAACAGTGTGCAGGAGGACCAACTCCTCGTCGGGGTGTTCACGGACTGCGTATTCGACTGCGGCCTGTGCCGGGTCCGAGCCGTCGTAGGCGATGAGGACGGTCATACGTCGTCTTCGACGCCGGGGGTAGTAAACGCCACCGGTCGGGTCGGCTACGGACGGTTCTCGTGGGCACGCTCGACGGCCTCAGACAGCGCCCCTCTCGTGTCGGCATAGAAGAGATGGGAGTCACAGCCACAGTCCGAACAGCCGAAATCGGGTATCGGCTCTCCGTCGATGGCTTCAGCGATAGCACACTCGGCGTCGACGCCAGCCGTCCGGACAACCGACGCCAGCGTTGCATCCTCGTGACCGAGCAGGTAATCGATATGCCAGTGGCGCACGTCGCGCTCACCCGCGGCGAGTTCCCGGTGGCGGTCGACGCGGCTGAATCCCCCGCTCCCGAGCGCGCTGCCGACGTAGGCGTACCAGCCCGCCGCGAAATCGTGGTCTCCGAGCGCACCGACCTCGATTGTCGCAGGCTCTGTTAGCTCCACGAGCAGCGTGTACGTCCCTCCAGTGGCCATGTCCGGCCGTACCGGTCGGGCCGGTATCAGGCTTTCAGTCTCCGTCGACTGCGGCGACGACGGTGTCGACTGCCTCTGTAGGGGAGTCCACGTAGTCGATGCCGTCGACTCCCTCGATTCGTGGTGCGTCGAGTGCCGCCACGGGACGACCGTAATCGAGCGCCAGCGCAAGCTCCGAGAGCGTGCCAGTGTTGCCCTCGATGGCAATCGTCGCGTCGCCGTTCAGGACGACCAGCGCGTTCCGGGCGTTTCCCATCCCCGTCGCGATTGCCGTTTCGACGTGGGGGTTGGCCGCGGCGCGGTCCTCCCCGGGCAGGATGCCGATAGTGTGCCCGCCCACATCGCGAGCGCCCTGACAGACCGCCGCCATGACCCCAGAGCGGCCGCCACAGACGACCTCGTGGCCGCAGTCGCCGAGCAATCTGCCGACCGCTCTGGCGCGGTCGTACCCCTCTTCCGAGACGGTCGAACCGCCGATGACACTAATTCGCATGTCGGCTCTTCGACCACCGGCAATACCAGTCTTTGCCACGGCCGGAACCGTTGCCAGCGTTGAGAATGTGGCCGCAGTATTAATACGCGTACCCGACCAACAGCCAGCAGGCAAGCTTTCCGTACCCGTATGAACCCCGATATTCGCGTCGTCGCGGCGTTTGCACTCGCCCTGACAGCAGTCCTCGTCCTCCTCGCCGGAGCTGCGCCGGCCCTCGCCGACAGCGATGCCAACTTCACGGCCACGATGAACACGAGCGACGCTAATTTCACGGTCACGATGAACACGAGCGACGCTGTCGATGGCGGCGGCGACCTCGCCGTCGACGTGACCGTCACGAACGAGGGTAACACGAGCGACGAGAGTCAGACGATCGCCCTCACGAACAGCAGCGGCGTCACACAGGACTCGGTAACTGTCTCGCCCGACCCCGGGGACTCGAGGACTGTGACGCTGACATGGGAGGATGTTCCCGTCCCCGAGGCGAGTCCGGCACCGGATTACGAGCGGACAATTTCGCCGACCGTCCAGAGCGACAACGACGCCGACTCGACTGTCGTCACGGTCCGGTGGTCGTATTTCGAAATCGACAGTATCGAGCCGACGACCAAGACCATCGTCGACGGCAACGCGTTCAATCTCAGCACGACAGTCCGGAACGTCGGCACGCTCGACGGAACAGAAAACGTCCGGCTGCTGGTCGACGGCACCGAGTACCGCAACAAAAGCGTCGCCATCCCTGCCGAAGGGTCGACAGAGGTCTCCTTTTCCGACATCGAGCCGAGCCAGGGGCCGGGAACGTACAATTACACGGTCGAGACACCAGACGAGACGGTCAACGGGACGCTCACCGTCCTAGAGAACGCCCAGTTCACCGTCACCTCGCTCGATGCCGTCCACCGCGACGGCACGGTGACCGTCGACGCGACGGTCCGGAACGACGAGTCGATTGCGGCAGAACAGCCGGTCGTCTTCGAGATCGACGGCAGTGAAATCGAGAGCCAGAACGTCTCCCTCGCCCCGGGTGAGACGGCCGACCTAACGGTTACCTACGACCCTGAATCGCTCCCGCTAGTGGCGAACGTGTCGACCGAACTCGACTCGGAGTCGATTCGGGTTGGGACGGTCAACATCACCTCGATGGAAGGGAGCTACGCCGACGGCACCGTCACCGTCACGACGGTCATCGAAAATCAGGACCCCGCCGGCACCGACCAGACGGTCGCCTTCGAGGTCGACGGCGAGCAAATCGAGACACAGGAAGTGTTTCTGTCGCCGAACGGGCAAGCGGAGTTGACGTTCACCCACAGTCCCGAGTCGCTCCCGGTCAACGTGACGGCACTGACCGATATCGACGCGGCATCGGTCAGCGTACCAGACGCGACGCTGGAAGCCGGCCCCAGCGTTGAGGGTGTCTCGCCCGACCGCCTCGATATCGACGACAGCGTGAACGTCACCTACACTGCCGCAGGAGTGAATCTGAAGGAGGCGCGCCTCCGGGTCACCGGTCCGGGCGGGGCGACCGTCCTCGATACGGCAGTCAACCCCGGCGAGAATCAGGAGTACACCGTCGACCAGAGCGCGCTGGCGACCTACAAGGAAGGCCAGTACGATGTGACACTTTGGGTCGAAGACGAGTTCGGCGGCACCGACACCGATACGCTCGAAGATGCCTTCGAGGCGACCGCAGTCATTGAGGCGGGACCGGCAATCGACCAGGTCGCTCCCGAATCCGTCGCCATCGACGAGACACTGTACATCGATTACACCGCAGCCGGCACCAACATCCAGGACGTGCGTCTCCAGTTCATCGGGCCAAACGGCGACACCGTGTTCGACAAGACAGTTACACAGGGTACCAACAAGCGGATAGAAGTCGACCCGAGCGAAATCGACGCAATCCAGGGCGGCCCACACACAGTGAGACTCCGGATGACCGACATGTTCGGAAACGTCGAGACGGTGACGAGGACGGATGCCTTCGAGGTTGGAACCGAGTACGACCCCGAGAACGCCAACTTCGAATCGACCGACAGCTCGGTTGACCAGGGCGATTACGAGGGGGTTGCGGGCGATTTTGTCACCGTCAGCGTCTCGTTGAATGAACTCGAGGAGGCATTTATTCTCGTTGGCGGCGACCGGTCTGTCGACGGCGAACAGACATCTGCGCCGTTCGATATTCTCCACGTCAGTGGGTCGGCGACGTTTACAATCAACACACGACTCGTCGGCACCGACCGGCCGTCGGATGATGTCTATATCTCTACCGACGGGGGCGTGACCAGTTACGCCCACGACCTCGGAGCAGACACGGAGCCGCCAGAATCCTCCGTGTTCGGAGACCTAGCGTTCCAAAACGAGGACCGCGAGCAGATTGCGACGACATTGTCGGAGTACCGAGAAGCAGTCGGGGCTGGGACCCAGGCTCGTCCCCTCCAGCCTGGCAGCGAGATTAGTATGGTAATCGGTGGTGGAGACTCGCTGGTCGTCACAGAGGAAGGATTTCCGGACGCCCGGTACCCGCTCGACAGAGGGACAATCACGCTGACACAGCCCTCAGTCGAGAATGTGACGACCTATCGTCTCCCGCCGGGGAACGCCGACGAGGAGTCTGTCGACTACGAATCCGGCAGCGCACAGGAACTACAGCCAAGTGGTATGGAAGCACTTGCAGGCAGCGGAGTCGAAGGTGAAACAATCACGGACGGCGACCGCCTACTCATCGAGGTTGAGGCGACTGGCATGTACGGAGCCTTGCTCGATGTGCTGGGTACCGACCGGTTCGATTCAGCCGGTGAGCTCATCGAGCCCGGGGAGTTCAAGCAGTTGCTCGACCGGCAAGAAGGGATACAGCTGGAACTCGTCGACCAGAGTCCAGAGAAAAACACGCTGAACGCATCGGTGGACCTGTTCGATTCGTCCCTGAACGACGTGAGTGTCGGTCTCGTTCCCGGCTACGATACTCCGTCGGAGATGGACCGGTTCTATGTGCTTGTCGACACCCGTGAGCTGAAGCCGTTTGACCCGCAGCCAGAAGGGGGCGACCGCTACGAGGTCCAGATGACGTACGTTCGCCCGCCAAGCGAGCGATACACGTTCAGAAACGTCGAGGCGGGGACGCTCCCAGATCCGTTCCAGCCGGCCTACCAGGAGGATGGAGCAGACTACTACCCGTATCTCCGACCTGGCGGGCCGAACATGACCCAGACCTCGACGTTCGGGGTCGAGGAGCGATTTCTCGAATACGACCGGACAACACAGGACGGACGAGTCGTCGTCCCCAATGCCACCGCGACTATCTCCGGAGAGACGAACATACTTGCCGGCAGCAATCAGCCAGTGAACATCATTATCGACATCCAAGAGCAGTCGACGACCGTCGAGATCTCGGATGTCGATATCGACAGCGACGGGTCGTTCTCTGTCCAGACCGACCTGTCCGGACTGGATGCAGGAGCGGATGTCTCTATCGAGTTCTGGGCGTACCAACAGAAGATTGACGAACGAGCGCTGGCTGTCGTCGACCGGGAGAACGCCGGCGGTGACTTCCAGGTTCAGAGTCTGACTGCCGACTCTGTTGTGACCGCAAACGGGACCGTCGCTCAGATGTCCGCAACCGTTGCTAACACTGGCATCCTCACAGACACGAAGACCGTCGAGTTGCTGATTGATGGCGAGGTCGTCGTAAACAGGTCGCTGACACTCGACCCTGGGAGAGTCGAGCGCCTGCACTTCAGGGACGCGATGAGCGACCTCGACCCCGGCGAGTACACCCTCGAAGTGCGAACGCCAGACAATATTGAAGGACGAATCCTCGTCGTCAAATCCGCAGAGACGACGTTTGAGGTAAGCGACATCAGCGCAACCCCGGTGATACAGGACGGCCAGGCAGGTCTCGACTTCGAGACGACGGTCCGCAACACTGGAACGATTAACGGCACCGAGACCGTCGAACTACTCCGTGACGGCGAAGTTATCGGCGAGCGGTCTCCCTCCCTCCTCGTCGGCGAAGACGTAACATACACTTTCGCCGACGAACTCGCCGGGCTCGGTCCCGGAAACTACACGCTGACGGTGCGTACCCCCGACGACGAACGGACCGTCGAAGTGACCATCGAAGAGCCCGTGGCAGTCTTCGAGATACGGAGCGTCAACGCGACTGCAACAGTTAAGCGAGGGGGGACAATCAGCCCCACCGCCGTCCTCAACAACACAGGAACGGCCACCGGCGAGAAGCCAGTCACGCTCTCAGTTGACGGTGAGAAAATTGACAACGTCACCAGGTCTCTGTCGCCGGATGACAACGTGACAGTGACCTTCGCCGAGACGGTAATCGACACCGAGCCGGGCACCTACACCCTTCGCATCGAAACGCCAGACGACGCGATGACCCGAGAGCTGGTCGTCGAAGCCAGCGAGGAAAACGAGAGCCAGGAGACTGACGATAGTTCTGATGCACCCAACGAGACTGACGAACAGCCCGATGGCGGAGACGAGGACGACAGCGAGAACGAAGACGGGAGCGGTCCGGCTGTCTTCGCTGTCGGCTCCCGACGGACTGCGCTTGTCGGCGGTACCGCGGTCGTCGCAGGCATCCACGTCCTCGGGTACTGGGTTTGAGTCAAGTTATCATCTGATTTCGGATACGAGTTAGACTCTGGCAATCCATGACACTTGTTACCAAATGACCGTTACATTGATACCTTGTACCACCGTAGTAGAGGTGTGTTATACAATGTCAATGGGAGCATATGACGACGAGGAGCACGAACGTCGCGAGCGCATGAGCAGTGAAGTGGATGCCAGCTTCGACGACGAGCGCAACGAGTACCGTGGTAGTGTCGAGTACGAGGGCGGCGAGTCCACAGAGCAGCTCCTCGACCAGTTCAAAGAGATGCAATCCGAGTAGTGGTGTCTCATTCTCCGGGCCGACGCGTCGGCCAGTCACGACAGTTTCCCCAGCTTCAAGTGGAGTATGTTGGAATAGGGAGACATGCCGACAGTAAGCGTCCGGATCGGCGACGAGGAGAAGGCGGAGCTGGACGAGGTTGCCTCGCTACTCGAACAGGACAGAAGCACGACTATGCGCCGGGCCCTTCGTGAAGGCCTCGAGACCCTCCGTACCAGACATGCCGTCGAGCGCTACCAGAGCGACGATATCTCGGTCAACCAGGCCGCTCGACTAGCCGGAGTCTCAATCGCCGAGTGGCTTGAAATCGCCGGCGAGCGTGGGCTGACCACGCAACTCGACGAGACGGACCTTTCCTTCGACGCCGAGCGCGCCCGGGAGCTGTGACCATGCGTGTCTACGTCGACGCGACCCCGCTGTACGACCTCGGACAGATCGGCGACCTCGGCCTTCTGGGGGTCGTCGAGGGCGACCTCTCGATTCCACAGGCTGTCGTCGACCAGATTACGGTCGAGCCAGCCGCGACGAACCTGGAGCGGTTTCTAACCGAACACGCGGTCGATACCGACCCCGCGCCGGCGGAGTATCTCGACGACGCCGCCCGACTGCTCGACGCAGGCGAGCGGACGAGTGACGTCCACCTGGTCGCGGGGCTGTTGGCGTCCCGGGACCGCGGTGAGGCGTTCGCCCTCGTCTCTGACGACCGTCGGCTCCGTGCGGTCGCGGACGGACTCGGCGCGACGGTCACCGGTACGTTCGGCGTCGTCGTTTGTGCGTCACTGGGTGACAAATACTTCCCGGCGAGTCAAGCAAAACGAGTGCTTCGGCGGACCGACCACCACGGCATCCAGATGACCGGCCGCCTGCGCGAACGGGCGATTGGCGAGGTTGACTGATAGTGATTAGTGCGGTAATTTTCAGACCGGTTTTGGTGAACCGCTCGCTTCACGGTCCGATACAGGAGAGAAGCGAAGGCATGGCGGTAAAGACTCGCAAAAATCACTATGAGAGTTCTCTGTCGAAACGTTATGACAGGCTCTTCCGCATCTCTACGACATCCCCCTCGACGCCGTCGCTGAACTCGAGAGTGTGCCTGGTAACGCGGTTGTAGTCCTGGGCCTCGTAGAATGTAACAGCGTTGAGTGAGGCCCATAGCCCGAGCGAGTTGACACCCGCCTCGCGAGCATACCGTTCGAGTTCGGCATAGATGCGTGAGCCAACTCCTTCTCGGGTGGCATCGGGAGAGACGTACACGGCCGTAATCTCGCCGTCGACATCACACTCGAAGTAGTCGTCGGCATCAGGCTTCGTCCATCCGAAACCCACGAGACTGTCCCCGCGTTCGGCGACGACAAAGTACGTCTGCGGAGAGTCGATAGGGTACCCGTCGGGGTCACGCTCGTGTGCCCACGCGTCGACCTGAGCGTCGGTGTAGGCGCTACCAGCGAGTCCTTCGATGGAAGCGAGGTGAAGGTCTCGGATTGCGCTGCCATCGGCGGTGACGGCCTCCCGTATCGAGAGGGTCATGTGTGGGGGTGTCGATGTGTGTCAGAGGGGCAGCCGCTGCCTGTCCTGCGAGACTCACGGCCGTCGTCTCGCTGGCTCTCACCGTCTTCGTCTACGGACTCAGCCGTTGCCTGTCTCGCGGGAAGAGAACGGCCTCGCGGATGTTGTCGAGTCCGAGCATCGTCATCACGAGTCGCTCGCCGCCCAGGCCCCAGCCGGCGTGGGGAGGCATCCCGTAGCGGAACATCTTCGTGTAGTACTCGAAGGCATCGGGGTCGAGTCCCTGCTGTTCGAAGCCGTCGACGAGGTGGTCGTAGCGGTGTTCACGCTGGCCACCCGAGACCAGCTCCATCGAGGGATGCATCAGGTCGAAGCCGGTCGAGAGTTGGCCGTCGTCTTTGTCCTTGATGTAGAACGGTTTGATTTCGCTTGGCCACTCGGTGATGAAGTAGTGCTGACCCATCTCCTTGCCGAGCGCGTGCTCGCCCTCGGTTGGCAGGTCGTCACCCCAGACGAGCTGTTCGTCGAGTTCGCCCGTCGCGTTGATGCGCTCGATGGCCTCCTCGTAGCTCAGGCGCGGGAAGGCCTCGTCGGGGACCTCGAAGGTCTCGGCGAGGCCGAGCGCATCCAGCTGGTCGGCGCAGTTCTCGGCGACGCCCTCGTAGGCCGCCCGGACGACCGTCTCGCAGGCGTCCATCGCGTCGGACTCGTCGAAGAAGGCCGACTCGAAGTCGATAGACGTCGCCTCGTTGAGGTGTCGCGGCGTGTTGTGTTCCTCGGCGCGGAAGATGGGGCCGATTTCGAAGACCCGCTCCAGCCCGGAGCCGACCATCAGCTGTTTGAACAGCTGTGGGCTCTGGTTCATGAAGGCCTCCTCTCCGAAGTAGGTGATTGGGAATAGCTCGGTACCGCCCTCGGTGCCCGTGGCGACGATTTTCGGCGTGTTGATCTCCGTACAGCCGAGGCCGCGGAACGCCTCTCGGACCGAGCGCAACAGCTCGGCACGAATCTCGAAGATTGCCTTGACCTCGTCTTTACGAAGGTCGAGCGTGCGGTTGTCCAGTCGCGTCGGGAGTTCGGCGTCGACCTTTCCGGAGGGATCGAGCGGCAGTTCGGGGTCGGCCTCGGCGACGACCTCGACAGAGTCGGGGACGATTTCGACACCCGTCGGGGCACGTTCTTCCTCCTCGACTGCGCCAGCGACCCTGATGACGCTCTCGCGGTGGACACCCAGCCCCGTTTCGACGAGGTCGTCGTCCATCTCGTCTTTCTCGAATTTGATCTGGATTTTCCCGGTCGTGTCCCGGAGGATGAGGAATGCGATGCCACCGAGGTCTCGAATCTCGTGGACCCACCCGGCGACGGTCGCCTCGTCGCCCGGCTCGGCGTCTGCCGTGTACGTGCGTTCGTCCATGCACGTCTCTTTCCGTCGCCCTCACTTAAACGCAGTCTTTCGGAGTGTCACGTCCACCGCGACAGTCGTCATCCGTCGCTTGGGTCTGGTCGCGCGTACGTATACCGACGGAACAGGAAGCCGATTGGAAGTGGTGCCAGAAGCGCTGTTAGCAGGTATCGTTCGCGTGCGACAGTGTATCCGATGAGCACCGTTGCCAGAAGAATACCGACATGCACGTAGAGCCACGCCCACCGCTGGAGAGAGTCCCAGTCGCCGTAGATGTACTCATAAAAGATGTCTTCGATAATTAAGGGCATCCGTATTGTATCGATGGTTGGTCAGCTGGTGAGTTGTGCCTGCCAGTCACGGAAGTTCTCGGCGGTGACGCCCTGAATCTGTGCGGCGAGTTCGTCGGGATCGACATCGGTCAGCTCCGCCGGCGAGTCGACGCCCGCATCGGCGAGTTTCTCCGCAGTCGCCGGGCCGACGCCGTCCAGGTCTTCGAGGTCGTCGATTGTCTGTCGGGCCTGGTACTCCTGGTAGTTACAGACCGGACAGCCCAGTTCCCAGGGCTCGTCGTCGCCGTCGTGAACGAGAATTTCAGGCAAGTCGTGCTCCTCACAGTGCTCGTCGGTTACCTCGATGTCGCCCCGCCGTGGGAGTGGCAGCGAGTACTCACAGTCCGGATACCGGGTACAGCCCGCCAGCCGCGAGCCTGACCGGAGTTGCTTGATCGCGAGGTCGCCGCCCGCTTCGGCGGCAGAGCCGCCGTCGCCTTGTTGCTCCTCCGGAACAACGCCCTCCCCACATTTGGGACAGGGGCCCAGCACGCGGTCCTCGCTTTCGTCGGCCTCGTCGGCGGCACACCGGGGACAGCCGTGGACAAACGTATCCCGGCCGGCGAGCATCTTCACGTGGTGGGTTTCGTGTTCCTCGCATTTCTCGTCGAGGACGAGCGGTTCGCCCGTGCTCGGCAGCGGGAGCGTGAACCGACAGTCCGGGAAGCCGTCACAGCCGACGAAATACGACCCCTGGCGGCTGCGCCGGACCAGCAGTTCGTCGTCACACTCGGGACATGGCCCCAGGCGGCGGTCGGCCTTGAGCGACTCCTGGAGGTGGTCGCCAATCTCTTCCTGTGACTCGCGCAGCTCCGCGAACACCCGCCGGAGCATCTCTCGTGACTCCTCGGTTACCTCCTCGTAGGTCGCTTCGCCGTCGGCGATTGCTGTCATGTCGTGTTCGAGCTGGGCGGTCATCTCCTCGCTGACGACCAAATCGGCGAACGCTTCGGCGGCGTCGACGACGGCCTCGGCCAGCTTCGTCGGCCGGGGCGGGTCGTCCTCGATGTAGCCGCGGTCGTAGAGCTTCTCGATGATGTGGTGGCGAGTGGCTTTCGTCCCGATACCCATCTTCTCCATCTGCTCGATGAGCCGCGACTGGCCGTAGCGGCGGGGCGGCTGGGTCTCTTTCTCTTCGAGGTCGACCGCCTCGATTGCCAGTGTCTCCCCTTCCTCGACGTCGGGGACTGCGTTCTCGCTGGCGCTACTGTAGGGATAGACCGCGTGATACCCCTCCTCGACGAGCCGCTTGCCGTTTGCCTTGAGCCGGTGGCCTGCTGTCTCGGCGACGACTCGGAGGCGTTCCCACGTCGCGGCCTCGGCCACAGTCGCGAAGAACCGCCGGACGATGAGTTCGTAGATGTTCCACTCGTCCTCACCGAGGTCACCCCAAGCCGGCAACTCGCCGGTAGGGTGAATCGGCGGGTGGTCCGTGGTCTCCTCGTCGCCTTCGGTCGGTTCGATTTCCTCCAGCGCGAGCAGTGATTCCGCGTCCTCGCCGAAGTCGTCGGTTCCGACGAATGAATCCAGCAGCGCCTCGGGGTCGAGGTCCTCCGGATAGACCGTGTTATCAGTCCGAGGATAGGTGACGTAACCCTCGGTGTAGAGGTCCTCGGCAATCGACATCGCCCGCTGCGCGGAGTAGCCAAGCGAGCCAGCGGCGCTGATAAAGGCAGTCGTATTGAACGGTTCGGGCGGGGAATCGGTCCGGGTTCGACGGGAAACACTGGTGACAGTCGCAGTGCTGGCCGCGTCGATATCCTTGTGGACGCCCGTCGCGACGTCTTCCGCCCAGACGCGCTCGGCCTCGCTGCCGTCATCGTCGTAGAAGTACTGTGCCTCGAAGGAGTCGCCGTCTTTGGCGAGGTCGGCGAACAGTTCCCAGTAGGTCTCGGGGTCGAAGGCTTCAATCTCGCGCTCGCGGTCGACGATGAGCTTCAGCGTCGGCGACTGCACCCGCCCGACGGAGATGAAATCGTTGCCCAGCTGTCGGGCAGACAGCGACAGAAACCGGGTGAGTGCGGCCCCCCAGATGAGGTCGATGACCTGCCGGGCCTCACCGGCGGCCGCCAGCTCGAAATCCAGGTCGTCCGGGTTCTCGAAGGCCTCTCGGACCTCGCGGTCGGTAATCGAGGAGAATCGAACGCGCTCGATGGGGCCGTCGAACTCCTCGCGGACGAGTTCGTACGCCTCCTTGCCGATAAGCTCGCCCTCGCGGTCGTAGTCTGTTGCGATGATGGCTTCATCGGCGTCGGCGGCCAACTCCGACAGCGTGCGGACGATGTTCTCCTGAGTCGGCTCGGTGACCACCTCGGCGTCGATGAGTTCGACGGGCTCGACGTCCCGCCAGTTCTCGTACTCTGGTGGGAAATCCAGCCCGACAACGTGACCGGAGAGACCGACCACACGGGTCCCACCCCAGCGGTAGACGTTCACGCCGTTTCGCCTGTCGGCGTCGGCACTCCCCTCGCTCAGGATGTCGGCGATTCGGCGCGCGGCGTTCTCTTTTTCAGTGATAATGAGTCTCACGGAGACCACCTCGTTATCGGTGTTAGGCCGGGTTCCCTTCTAAAAGCTTTCGAGAAACCGACCAGACCCACCGTCGACACCTCCATTGAATGTCGATAGAATGGCATGTAATAGTACATTTATGTGTCTCCTGGGTCAAAGACTCTGTACGATTCCCCGCATAGGCCGGTGGTACGATAGATGGAAGACAACGATCAGGCACGTTCGGAGTACACCGATTCACACCTCGACGGCGAAACGCTCGAACAGCTACACCGAGCGGCGACCACTCTCTACGCGGCCGACAGTATCGAGGAGAGTGCTCGGCAGACGGTGTCCGCAGCAATCGAGATTCTGGGATTCGAAGGGTGTCTCATCGCCAGAGCCGACAGCGACATGTTCAGGACGGTCGCTATCGAGGGGGCAGGTGACCCCGAGGCCAGTGAGCTAACACTCGGTATCGGAGAGGGAATCGTCGGCGCTGCGTTTGCCGCCGACCACTCCCGTATCGACAACGACATTTCTGAGGTACCGGAGACGACACCAAGTAGACGGCGCATCGAGAGTGCACTCACCGTTCCCATCGGCGACTGGGGCGTGTTCCAAGCAGTCGGGTACGAAACCGATGCCTTCGAGGAGGGAGACCGCAGGCTCGTCGAATTGCTCGTCGCGCCGCTGGCGACGACAATTGACCGGATTCAACGCGAGACGACCCTCGAACACCGAACCGCCGAGCTTCAGCGCCAGAACAGCCAGATAGAGGCCATTCACACCGTCTCGACGGCGATGAAGCTCACGACGGAGAAAGACGACATCTACGACCTGTTCGTCGAGACCGTCGAACAAGTGCTCGATATCGCTATCTGTACACTCGACGAGCGCGTGGGTGACGTGCTGAAGACACGGGCTGTCGGCTCGGATATGAACCTCGAGGACTTCTATACGGAGACGCCGCTGAACCAAACCGACAGTCTCGCCGTCGAGTCATACGACGCGGGTGAGACAGTCGTCGTCGGCGACCTAGAGCAGACGGCGTACCGGGCGGCCAGCTCCGACTATCAGTCGGTCATCAGCGTTCCGCTCGGGCGGTGGGGCATCTTCCAGGCAGCGACCCAGGAGCGAAACGCCTTCGACGGCACCGAACGCCAGATCATCGAGTTACTCGCCGACTCAGCTGAAGCCGCAATTGAGCGCATCGAGCGCCAGAAGGAGCTAGAGCGACGTGCGCACAAGCTCGAGGCACAGAACGAGCGCCTCGACCAGTTCGCCAGCCGGCTGAGCCACGAGATGCGGAACCCGCTGAGTGTGCTCGAAGCACGCCTCTCGCTGGCCAGGGAGACGGGTGACAAGGAGCATTTCGAGCACATGGAGCGCTCGATTCAGCGGATGAGCCGCCTTATCGACGACACGCTCGCGCTGGCACGCGACGGCGGCGCAGGCGTGATGGTCGAACCCGTCCGGCTCGACCGCCTGACCACCGAGTGCTGGCAGCACATCCGGACGCCGAACACCGGACTCGTCGTCAACACGACGGCGACAGTCCGTGCAGACACAGACCGGCTCCACCAGCTTCTCTCGAATCTCCTGCGTAACGCTGTCGAACACACTGGGAACGGTGTCATCGTCACCGTCGGTGACTTCGCCGGTGGCTTTTATGTTGAGGACGACGGGCCAGGTATCCCGCCGAGCGACCGCGAAGCTGTTCTCACGAGCGGGACAACCGACCTCGCACACGGGACCGGCCTCGGTCTCGCGGTGGTCAAATCCGTCGTCGAGGACCACGGTTGGTCGCTCCGGGTCACAGAAAGTAAAGACGGCGGCGCACGGTTCGAAATTCGTGATGTTGCCCTCGAGTGATTACGTCTCGAACAGTCCGGCGACGTCGTCCTCGCGCTGTGCCCGCTTTTGGACGTGTTCTGTGAGACGCTGAGCGATGATGGCGCGCTGTGACGGCGCTCTGGTGAAATCGAACAGGAGTGTCACAAACGGGCTGGCTGTCTGTCCGTCTTCGAGGTCCGCCCGCCCGAACGCGGCCGCTCGCTCGAGGACTGTCTCGTCGTAGCCGTACTCTTCGGCCAGCACCTCGGCAGCGACCGCCGTCGACTCGTAATCGAGGTCGTCGGGCGTGAGAGCGGTGCCGTCGACGGTCAGCGCGGGCGGGTCCCCGCGTTCGACGAGTTCGGGGTCTGTGGCGAGTCTCGCGAGGTACCCACTGGCGGCCTCGACATCGAGGCCGCGATACGTCGCCGGGAGCGTGGTGAAGTACTCACGCGCGCTGTCGGCAACGCCGGTCGCCCCGCTCCAGTTGCGGTCGCGGGCGTGGTAGACGGCCGCGGTGAACTGGATGAGTCCGTGCAGGAACTGCTCGTCGTCGGTCCCTTCTTCGAGAGCGAGCCAGTGGTCCTCCCAAGCGTCGTGGGCTGCGTGGTACTCGCCAGCATTGTAGACGGCGACCCCGGCGTGAAGATGTGAGTCCATGGCTTCGTTTCGAGCGCCAGCGTGTAAATCTCTGTGACAACTTACTCCTCAAGTCCGTCGATAAGCGCTTCGAGTGTCTCGACGTGGTCCTCGAACAACCGCTCGCCCTCTTCGGTGAGTTCGTATGTCGTCTGTGGCTTGCGGTCGACGAACTCCTTTTCGACCAGGACAGCCTCCTCGTCCTCCATCGTCTGGAGGTGACTCGACAGATTCCCCTCGGTGACGTCGAGTGCGTCGGCAACTTCGGTAAACGACGAGCGACCGTGACGGTAGAGGTACGCAAAGATTTGCAGCCGCGTCGACTGGTGGACAAGCTTGTCAAACTCCATGCTTACCTGAGAGCAAGATAGGCGACGAGAGCGTGAATCGCGTAGGCGATACCGAAGGCCGCGTACCCCCACGTCTCCAGCACGTCGACGTTCGGCATCACCGCCGCGAGCACCAGCATCCACGCCCCGCCGATGTAGAAGGCCCACCGGTCGCGACGGCGGATATAGTACGCCCGCAACGCCTCGCCGACGACGAGATAGCCAACACCGACGAGCCCGACGATGAGACTGAACAGGAGAATCTGACCGGCCTCGTCGCTGAGGGTATCGAGTGTGGGGCCGAGCGCGAACAAGAAAACCCCGTACAGCGCGAACACCGACAGCCAGAGCACGCCGATTCTGGGCTTCGCCTCGGGGGTGGTCCCCTCGCTGTCGCGCACGTCCCACCACTGATAGAGCCACGCCGCGCCGAGCGGAACCCACCACGCGACGGCGTGAAGTGACCCCGACAGCCCGCGAAGCGCGATAAACTGGGACGCACTCGCGGCGAGAAAGACCGCCACGCCGAAGACGAGCCAGAGCTGGAACTGGGCGGGATACCGCTCCTGCAGTCCCATGGCGTCTTTGATCTGGGCGACCTCCTCCCGGAGCAGTTCGGGGTCGATTTCGGTGTCCTCGCTCATCGTGTTCCTCTGAGATGGACGTAGTAGTTGAACATATCGGTGTACGTCGGCTCCCGGACCTGGACGGTCGTCCCCTCGCCGCCGGCGAGCGCGTCAGGGTCGGCTCCCTCTCGCAGGAACCCACGACGGTGGATCTCGCCCTCGAACAGTTCACCCTCCCGGACTGCGTCGGCGATGTCGGCAGGCCCCTCGGCCAACACCACAGGTGGCACATCCGCCAGCAGCTCCGCCGGCGAGCCGACGGCTGTGACACCATCCTCGGTGACGACAGCAATGGTATCCGCGAGGTCGGCATCGCCGGGGAGGTGACTGGAGATGAGAATCGTTTCGCCAGCCTCGCGGCGCTCGGCCAGCAGCGAGTGGAGCTGCTCGACAGTGGTCATATCCAGCGCCGCGGTCGGCTCATCGAGCAGGTACAACGGCACGTCGGCACTCAACGAGACCGCGAGTTCGAGCTTGCGTTTCATTCCACCCGAGTAGTCGCCGACCTCCATCTCCAGCGCCTCAGTCTCGAAATCGAGTGTCTCCAGAATATCCGCCACGTCGTCCGTCGAGTGAGGGTGGAGGTCACGGAAGAAGGCGACGTTCTCGCGGCCGGTCAGCTCGTCGACGAGCATTGCATCTTGGAGCATGAAACTCAACGACTCGGCCGCGGCGTCGGGCGAGTTACCGAAGACGGTAACCTCGCCGTCGTCGGGGTAGAGGCCGCCTGCGATACACGACAGCAGGATAGTCTTCCCCACGCCGTTTGGCCCCATGAGGAGCGTAATCTCGCCCTCGGGCACGTCGAGGTCGACGCCGGCGAGGACATCGCCGTTACCGAAGTCCTTTCGGAGTTCTCGCACGCTAACAGCCGGTGTCGTCACGGTCACTCACCCCCCTCACCGCTGTAGACGGCGCTGTCCATGAGATAGGCAGCGGCGACACCGAAGGCGAGCGCCCACGCCGCGAGCAACGCGACGAATGCGACACTGACAGGCAGTTCCGGCGGCGTGAGTCCAGCCTCTTTGAGGCCTGCGGGTGTCGTCGCAGGAATATCGGTCAGGTGCCAGGTCTGGAGGCGCGTCGCAAGCGAGTTCGGCGCGACGTTGACGAGCCACTGGCTCTGTTCGGGGAGCAGACTCGGCGTCGTCCCGTTGTAGCCCGTGAGGAAGAAACTCACCAGCAGAATCGCGTTTGTGATACCGACGACGAGTTCGGAGTCCTCGACCAGCCGGGTCACCAGCACCGCGACGGAGACGCCAACCAGCGAGAACAGGAGAAAGGTCCCGGCGACGACCGGAATTGACCCTGGCCCTTGGAGGCTGTAGGCCGCACCGTCGAGCAGGCCGACGAGCAGCACTAACACGTACGCGACGGCCGCGACCGCGACGCCCGCGAGATACCGACCCGCGAAATCCGCGCTCGGGGCGACCGGAAGCGACCGCAGCTTCCGGTATCGCTTTGCTGTTAGGTCGGCGCTGAGTCCACCCGCGAAAGCGACGAGCGTCACCGTGAGGACGCCAAAGAGCCCGAGCGAGACCGCCGTCGACCCCTTGACGTCCGCGAGCGTCGCCGTGCCGCCGATATCTTCAGCGTCTGGAAGGAAGATCAGACTCGACAGGAAATACCAGAACGCCGGAAAGCCGAACCCCCAGATGATCGTCGCCTTCGTCCGCAACATCGACCGGAGGTTCCGGAGCGCGAACGCCTTCGTCTGTGTCAGCCAGCGCCCAATCCCCGAGCTGGCGGTGAGCGTTGCTGTGTCTGTTTGTCCGTGTTCCGAGTTCGATGTCATCGTTCTGTAGTTCGAATCTGTATTTGCACCATCATATAATTTGCCGTCGAGAATACACAGTGTTACAAAGTACTTTTTTTTGCAAAGTACTGGCGTAATCGAGGGAATGTGGATACCCGCGTCCGGTTGCGCTGGTGAGGGGGCTATCTGGTTGGTGATATCATTAGTTAGCGTGCAAGATGTGGGGCGCGTATCTCGCACGGGACTAGTGACCCCATTAGAACAGTGCGGTATGACCGAAACACAAAATCTAAATGCGAGTGTCCCTGTAGTTAAAGATAGAGTCTTTGAGAAAAGACTAATTCCTTAGGTCTCCCGCCGGAGACCTTGACACTGTACGCCTAGTAGTGGCTACACCACTCACAAGATTAACTCAGTCGGAATGTTGTCAGTCAAGTATTCCATTGCATCGGACCGATTTAGAACTTGAGCTGAATATTTAGTATTCAGCTCCTCATAGTCAGTTAGCGAGTCTTTTGACCCATCTAGGCAGATTATTAAGTCATCACCTGATAGATGGTGACGATCATTTGACTCTTCGAATAACTTTACACAACCAGAGTTCTGTTGTGCGTAGAGACACCCATATTTGAATAAATCTAATGTTTTTAGTCTGTCTTTGGACATCGCACCACCCGTATAGAAGTGAACCGTCGGGTCTGGTCTGAGAAGATCTGTTCTGACATTCTCTGTTTTGTGTGGTACGATTTTGTCTAAATCATCTTCATGAACACTTTCAGTCTCAACATACGCGGGAGTATCATCCTGAATGTAGTCTTGAATTTCTTCTCTTTGTAAAGGATAGACTTCTTGCTTCAAGAGTCCGGTGACAAGGTCGGCCATAGATAGAGCTGGATAGGTCACATCGCCGTATGGTATTGCGTCAAATGAGTCGCAGTAGTCACCCACTTCTTCATAAGCCCGACAAACATGCCCTGAGAAGTCGTCAGTCAGGACATCAGTATATGCTGAGCCACTACCGGTGTATCGATTGAGATATTTCCATATGGAGATAACATCATAATATTGAAATAATATATTTTCTACAAATTCATACGATATTTCTCTTCGGAAGGTGTCATCTACCTCTTCGTACAACTCTACCCAAAACGGCTGAAAGTATGTTTCTGTCACGTATAGCGTATCCAAAGAGTCTACAGACAAGAGATTAAGTACAATATCTCGCCTCGCCTTCTCTTGTTTCCAGAGAGGAACATATCTATTTATATATTTATCTTTAATAATTGGAGTGGGTGTTTTGATCTCGTATTCGTCAATTTTGTCCTCTATTATGTCAAAATAGGACTGATTAAACTCATCTTGATCCTCGATAGCAATCGCTACCGAAATAGCACTAAACCCATGAGGGTGTTGGTCGTGAAATTCATTTTTAGTCGCATCGGCGGCGATGACTCCTTGTGGGCACATATCTCGTCATCAAGTCCAACTGAAATAATATTTTGGACGTTTGGAGTCTGTCGTGTTCAGATACGGAACGGTGGAGAGTACGAGGGAGAAAGCCCTCGACGCTTTCGACTCCCGCGACTCGCTGTGCGCTTCGGCCGCAAACGGCCTGCAGTGCTTGCGTCGTCGGGGTTCGTCGAGAGCGTCTCGCCCTTTCAGTCCACCAGGATTTGCCGTACTGGTCGGCGAAAACAGACTGTTTGTCTGATGCCTATCTGAACATCGTCTTTAGAGGTCAGAAGAAAGTCTACGAGGGGACTCAGATGACTGCGTATTGGAATCTAACTCTTCTAACAACGGGAGCGATACTCCGAGTAATGATGGGTTCCGTAGTATAAAAATAGACACAGGCATCATGCTGAATTGATTCGCTGTATCTTGCAGCCGTATACCTGCTGTATAGATCTCGCTGCCTCGTTGCGTTCGAGAACGCTCCGACGGACTGTCTGTTCACCATAGTCTGGATAGCTAGAAGGACAATGACAGAGAGTCCAGATAGCTAGCATAGACCCTCAGGAAGGAGGAATTCATTGATTCACGTACGATGACGACGCGATACGAAAAGCAGGGGGACGAAGGGGTAGAATACATCTACAACACCACCGACGAGACCGTGACGCTGGTCGCAGACCGCGAGACCGACGGCACGGTGCCCCCAACCGAATGGATTACGGAAGCACAAGGAGAAAGCCCCGCCCTTCAGGGCGGGGATGAATCCGACAAACGATGACGCAGACCGCCGTCGATAGCATGGTCTGATATTCCAACAGATGCTTAAATCATCCAATCTAATTACAAATGTAATGGTCACGGTGACTGTCACCGCGAAGTTCCACAACCCATCCCTCGCACGACGGAAGGAGTGGCAACACGCCACTCGCCTCTACCGTGACACCAAGCAATTCTGCATCAATGGGTGGGAGAATGGTGACTTCGGCAAATCCGTGACCACGGCCAGCATTGACAACGACCTCTACTCGGCCATTCAGAACCAAGCCATTCGAGAGGCGAAAGCCGACCACAACAAGGATGGGGAGGTTCGCTACCGAGAGAGCCAACCGTTCGCCATCAACAACCAGAACTGGGAACTCGACACGACCGAGAATGGCACGGTCGTCGTCGGCTTTCCGTGCGTCTCCCAGTGGTGGTACACTCCAATAGAGGTGTACGACGACATAGCCGACCCTGTAGACCGATTGGTTGAGGGAGACGCAGACAAGACCCGTCTACAGGTCTATCGTCGTGGTGACGACTGGTTCTGTACGTTCAATGTCGAATACGATACCGACACATCGGGTGAGACGCCTGTCGGTGTCGATATTGGTGAACGGCACATTCTCGCTGCGACGGCCTACGGTGAAGGCGAGTCGATGCTGGTGTCTGGTGGTGAGGCGAAGTACGTTCGGCGCAAATATCGTTCCCTACGTGATTCGCTTTCGGAAGCGGGTGCGCTTCGCGCACGTAACCATGTGGGTGACAAAGAACAGCGTCGAATCACAGACCTGAACCACAAACTCTCCCGTCGCCTCATCACGTTCGCGGAACAGTTCGAGAATCCCGTCATTCGGATGGAAGACCTCGAAGACATCCGTGAGAACAGCTCGTGGTCGGGCGTCCACTCGTGGCACTTCCACCAACTCCAACAGTTCATCACGTACAAAGCCGAACGTGCTGGGATTCGCGTCGAGAAGGTCGATGCGTACCATACCAGTCAGCGGTGTTCGGCGTGTGGTTCGATGGGAACTCGTGATGGCGACCACTTCTCGTGTTCGGAGTGCGGTCGTGGACGCCATGCCGACCTGAACGCTTCAGAAGAAATTGCACAACGGGAGGGAGAACCATGCACGGCGTAACAGTTCGGCTGACGCGAACCGTGCTCCCTCGCTGGTTGAATAGCCAGCCGTCGTTGACGCCCGCTGTATGCGGGGAGGAAGGCCCCATTGACAGGGCTGTACGCGCTGGAAAGCACACCGTTGGTCACAATTCGGTGGCGACCGTCGACGTTCCACGCGAAAGCGTCCTTGAGAACCGAGGAAACGCGCAACCTGAATATCCCCTTCGGGGAATCCTCGCCCTTTAGATCGGGGAGGATGTCAAAGTCGCTACCGAGGACACGGTCGAGCTGTCGGCCTATCGATAACGTCCACCCTGGTCGGAGCCAGCGAGACGGTGAAATGATCACTGAACTGAACGTCACCGTTATAGCGGTTCAAGCCGAGAGCTACACATAACAGTCAGCCGACCGGAGGAACATGCCCACCGACGATACACCGGACTCGACAGGCCGAAACCGGGCGCGTATCGCCCTTGTTGGGGGTTGCGTGCTGACGGTCGTCCTCGCCGCCCTGCTCGCCCCCGGGCTCGCCACAGGAGAGATTGCAGGCACGCCCATCGACAGCGTCCTCCCCGGCGAGCCGTTCAAGGGCAGCGGTGCCGGCGACGGCGGCGGCTTCGGCGCGCTCAATCCCGGCGATGAGACTGGTGTCGGCGGCGAGACCGGGTTCGACACGGACACCTTCGCCTCAAACGACACCGACGTTCACTTCGAGGTCGAGAGTCCCGAGCCAGCGTACTGGCGGACGGGTTCCTACGCCACCTACACCGGGAGCGGCTGGGAGCAGGCCGCCGACGCGACGGAGTACGACCCACCACTATCGCCTCAGGGGTTGACCGACGGCCTCGTCGATTTCGAGGTGACGCTCGCACAGCCGGCAACGGCGATTCCGACGGTCTGGCAGCCCCAGCGCGTCTCTGGCGTCGACGGGCTCGAAGTCACAGAGGGCGGAGCCATCCGTGCCACTGAGGCAATCGACGCCGGCACGACCATCTCCGGCGTGAGTCGCTCACAGGTGGACGACGTTGGTGTTCTCCGTGCCGCCGGCACGGAGTATCCCGCCGAGCTAGCCGAACAGTACACACAGCTACCCGAGGAGACCCCACTGCGGGTGCAGACCTTTACCGAGGAGCTGACCGACAGCGACGAAACGGCGTACGACGCGGCGACGACGATACAACAGTGGCTCCGAACAGAGAAGGAGTACTCCCTCCAAGCCGACGAGCAGAGCGACAGCATCGCCGATACGTTCATCTTCGAGATGGACGCCGGCTACTGCGAGTACTTCGCGACGGCGATGACGACGATGTTGCGCTCACAGGATATCCCCGCGCGGTACGTGGTCGGCTACTCGACCGGGCAGCCGGTCGGGGAGAACAGCTACGAGGTCCGTGGGATGAACGCCCACGCCTGGGTCGAGGTCTACTTCCCCGACGTCGGCTGGGTGAAGTTCGACCCGACGCCAGGTGGGAGTCGCCTCGACGCACAGTCTGACACCCTCGAATCGGAACTCGACGAGAACGTCGACCTCGAAGAGCCGGGCAGCCCCGGCGAGACCTTCGAGCCGGGCAACGTGAACCAGGAGTCCGACTCCGAATCCGATGACGAGGACGACGAGAGCGACGGAGCGTTCGACATCTCGCTGAACCGGACGGCAGTCCCCGGACTGCCCGTCGAGGTGACGGTGACCAGCGACGAGGACCCCGTCGCGGACTTGGCCGTCAGCATCAATGGCGAACGAATCGGCACGACCGACGACGACGGGACCCTCGGATTCGTCGTTCCCGACGTCGACGAGTTGCGAATCAGCGTCGAGCCGCTCATGATTGTCGAACCGGGCGACGGCGGAAACCTGACTAGCTTCTCTACCACACCATCTGGGGATAGCCGGCTGTTCAGTGCCGATGCCGGCGGTTTGACCGCAACACAGAACACAACAATCGGGGACGGCAACGAGACTCGCTCAGTACAGGTCGCGACGAACACGACAGTCAATGTCGAGCGAGACGCGACCCTCAGCGTCGCAGGCGACATCCGCCCCGGCCAGAACGTCACGGTCAGCGTCACGGTCGGCGGTGTCGCGATTCCCGACGCAACCGTCGCGGTCGACGGCGAGTCGGTCGGCACGACCGACGCAAGCGGGCGCACGACCCTCTCACTTCCAGCCGAGCCAGGGAACGCGACGCTGACCGCCGAACGTGGCCCCGTCTCGGGAGCGACGACGGTCACTATCCCTGGCCTCGATATCGCTGTCTCGACGGGATCAGTTCCGCTGCCGTTCGGGCCCGCGACGGCGACGGTCACTGCCGGCGACGACCCCGTCGCAGGCGCACCGATTGTCGTCGACGGCGAACAGGTCGCAACGACCGGAGCCGACGGCACCGCCAAAGTGCGACTCCCGCTCTCGCCGTCGGCGACCGTCTCGGTCAGCAGAGACGGGCTGACCGACAGCGAGACTGTCGACGGACTCCTCCGAAACGCCGCGCTCGTCGGCGGCGGCCTCGGGATAGGGCTAGTCGTCCCCGGAGTCGTCCTCTATCGCCAGAATCTCTCGGTCCGTGGTCTCCTTGGGACCGTTACAGGAGCCGCCAGGCGAGGTGTCACGAAGATACCGCTTGCCTTACTTTGGGTTGTCCGACACGGCACCGACGTGGTCGCCGCTGCACTCGCTCGACTCGAAGCGACGGCCCGGTACCTCTTCGATGCGGTGCGCGGTCGGGTGTCTGTCGGCGAACTCACCGGGGCGTTCTCGGCCTGGCTGCGTACGACGCTCGACCGCACCGGAGCCGCCGGCTCGTCGACCGACACCGCTGTCGATGTCACCGGGGACATCCAGCGGGCGTGGGCGGAGTTTCTCACCCGTCTGAGCGTCGATGACCCCGGCGCACACACGCCCCGCGAGCTGGCCGCTCACGCTGTCGAGGTAGACGGACACTCACCCGAGGCAGTCCAGGCGCTGTTGACGGCGTTCCGGGCCGTCGAGTACGGCTCGCGTCCCCCGAAAAGCTATCTCGACAGCGCCGAGGATGCACTTGCCCGACTCGACGGGCCGAGCCCAGAGGAAGTCTCGGCCGACGGCGGCCAGAAGACCACGCAGTCGGATGGGACACACACAGGCCAGTCACCTGGCGACGGAGGGGCCGAATAGATGCGACCGCGGCGTGTGCTCTTTGGAACCGTCGGAACGGTTGCAACGGCTGTCGGAACCGGACTGCTGTTCACGCCGGAGTTGCTGTCGGATGTTGGCCCACTCTCGACGGCCGTGAGCGTGGTCTCGGGTGTCGAAACAACACGGGTCGCACTTGTTTCGGGTGCGCTCGTATTCACGGCCCTGGCAGTCACCGCGCGGTCCCCGTCCGCCAGCGAGTCACAGTCGACCCTCGACGCGCGGTTCGACCGGGTCACAGAGTCCCCGCCGGAGGAGGCGAGGGTCAGCCCGGACGCGCTCACCGGCGGGACACTCGACGGTGACGCCCGGCAGGCAGTCGAGGAAGGCGGGACTGCGTTCCGTGACGTGCGTGTCTACCTCTACGAGGTCACGGTGAGTACCTACGCCGAGCGGATGGCGGTCTCGGAGTCACAGGCACGGGAAGCAGTCGACCGGGGAGAGTGGACAGACGACCCCGTGGCCGCCTACGTGCTCGGAGAGAGACAGCCCCCGCTTCCGGCGCGAGTCCGTCGCTGGCTCGTCCCGGCACGGGAGCGCGAACGTCGCATCCAGCGGACTGTCGACGCCATCGAAGAGGTGGCGTACCGATGAGCCACAGCCAAGTTTCGCGATGGACAGTCGGCCTTCTGGGGACGCTTGCGCTCGTAGCAGTCGGGCTGGCCTACGCCAACGGGACCCTGCTCGCCGCGGCGCTGATTCCGCTCGCGTACGTGATCTACGGCGCTATCTCGACCCTTCCCGACGACCGGTCGTTGGGAGTCGAGCGCCACGTTGAATCGGCGATGCCGGCTCCTGGCAGCCCGGTCAAGGTGACCCTCACAGTCGAGAACGAGGGCGACCGTGTACTCCCAGACGTGCGTATCATCGATGGCGTCCCAGACGAACTCGTCGTGACAGAGGGGACACCGCGGCTGTGTGCCTCGCTCTCGCCCGGCGAGTCCCAGACCTGCAGCTACACCGTCGTCGCCAGAGAGGGGACCTACAGCTTCGACAGACCGGTCGCCCGTCTGCGCTCGCTGGCCGGAAGCATCCGAGAGACGGTAGAACTCGACGCCGCCGGCGACGACGGACTTGTCGCCGTCTCGCCGCTTACCTCGGGACCGGCCCAGACACAGACGGCCCTTCATACGGGGCAGATAACCGCCGACACCGGCGGGAGCGGCCTCGAGTTTCACTCGACCCGACAGTACCGCCAGGGCGACCCGGTCAACCGCATCGACTGGCACCACGTCGCCAAGACGGGCGAGTTCATCACCGTCCAGTACCGCGAACAGAAGACCAGCCGGACGGTGCTCGTGGTCGACGCGCGGCCGGTCAATCGCATCACGCCGGCCGCGGGGTATCCGACCGCAGTTGCCCGGTCACGCTACGCCGCCGAGCGGCTCTACGAGACGCTGACCGAGGCGGGTGTCGAGGTGCGTGTCGCTGTTGTCGGACTCGAAGAGGCAACCGAGGATGTCGAGCCCGGCCCCTCAGGTATCGTCTGGGCCGGCCCGGGGACACAGACCGAACCGGAGATGGCGTTTGCCGCCGCCACACGCGCCGAGACACGGCCGGAGAAAGGCGTGCCCGAGCCGCCGCGTGCCGGCCCGGAGGCACCGCTATCGTGGGCAGACCGCACGCCAGAGACGGCAATCAGGACCGACGGGGGCGAGACGATGGACCTGCTTGCCGAGATTCCGGCGGATGCCCGCGTCGTGGTGTGTTCGCCGCTCGTCGACAACTGGCCGGTCGGTTTCTGTCAACGCCTGGGCGGCAACCGCGAACTCGTCGTCGTCAGCCCGGACCCCATCGGAACGCGGGGGGTTGGCCAGCGGCTCACGAACGTCGCCCGCCACCTCCGACTGGGGGAACTCGAACGCGCACAAGCGTCGACAGTCGACTGGTCGCCAGAACAGCCCTTCGAAACCGCACTTCGGGAGGCACTTCCAGACCTGGTGACACACCGATGAGCACACCCGGCGACACCCGTGACCGGCAGCCGACGCCGCTCAGTACTGCGGTCGCAGTCGCCCTCACGGCACTGACCGTCCTGGCGTTGCTGTGGGAACTCGACGACATCGTCCGGCCAGTCGCTCTCGGCCTCGTCGGCGCGGTCCTGTTCGGCCTGAGCTGCTGGCTGCTCGCCCGAGATCACCTCGACGCTGTCGTGCGCCCGCTCGTTGGCCTGCTCACGCTCCCGGTCGCAATGGGCCTGTTCGGGAGCGCGGCGCTCGCGGCGCTATTACTCGCGTCGCGGCTGTTTCCGGTCTCCGAGGTTGCGCTGTTCTCGACGACGGCACTGCGTATCGCCGGCAACGTCGGCGTAGTCCTCGGGACTGTACTGGCGGCGCTGGGTATCACGCTCGGAGCGCGGATGACCGTCACGCCGCCCGTGCTCAGACGATACGGCCAGACGACGTTTCTGGTGGCGCTTGTCCCCGGCCTCTACTGTGTCGCAGTCGTCGCACAGACGCTTCTTGCGCAGGAAGGTGCCGACGCGCTCGGGGGCGACATCGTCGGATTGTTCTGGGCGTGGGTGACTGCTGTCGGAACGCCGGTGTTCCCCCTCGCAGGCGTTTTCTTTACTACTGCGCTGGCCGTGACCAGTACTCTGGCGGCTGTCGTGGTTCTTCCGGTTGCCGAACTCGACGGGAGCCCGGCCGCAGGCAGGCGTGAGAGTCGTCTGGTGTCGTGGCTGAGTCGAATCGCGGCCGTCGTCATCGTCCTCCATCTCGGGGCACTGGGGCTCGAAGTCGCCCTCTCGGAGGAGGAACTTGCGTCACTCCTCACCCCCGGCCTCTACGACGGACTCGCGGGCGTCGCAGTGAGTCAGTTGCTTCGGCAAATGTTGCTCGCGGTCACGGCCGTCACGCTCAGTGCGGTCGTGCTCGCACAGGTCGCCCGCTCGCTCGCCGGCCGTGCTGACGGGGCATCCGGGAGGAGCCTCGGCCCGCTCGCCGGGGGTGTTGTCGTCACGCTGTTGGCCATCACCGTCGCCGAGACCGTCTACGAAACGGTACTGGGGCTCGTCTTCGACTCCCTCCCAGAAGCAACCCAGAGCAACGTCGAGCAGATGACGACAGAGGCCGCCGCCGTCTACGGCGAGGAGTTGTTCGTGGTCCTGCTCGCGTTCGTTCTCGTGACCGCGACGCTATGTTTCGTCGTCCTCCTCCGCGTGGCGCTCACCTTCGATTACCTTCCTGACGCCGCCCCGGGGTTTGCCCTCGCCAGCGTCGGCCTGTTTTTCGCTGTCATCGCCGCGGGGACAGTCGGTGCAAGCATGCCCGTCGTCTTCGGCGGCGTCGTCTGTAGCCTGCTGGTCTGGGACGCCGGAGAGTTCGGGGCGACGCTTGGCAGAGAAGTCGGGACACGGGCCTCGACACGCGAGACAGAAGTGTTTCACACCGGCGCGGCCCTCGGTGTCGGGCTGTGTGGTGCGGCCGCCGCCTGGGCGCTCTCCGCCCAGGCTGAGACCCTCTTTTCGGTCGCTTCGGCGACGAGTGCCGCCGCGCTCGTCGCGCTGGCGGTCGGACTCGGCTCGTTCGTGATTGCGCTCCGGTGATTCACCGACCGGGCTGGACCGCAGGCACCTCGATCTGCCGGAGGATGTCATCGAGGACGGCCCCGCGGGTAGTCTCTCGCACGTCTGCCTCGGCGGTCAACACGAGGCGATGGGTGAAGACCGGCCCGACCATCCGTTTCACGTCCTCGGGGACGACGAAATCGCGGCCGCCAAGCGTCGCCCGTGCCCGCGAGGCCTCGAACAGGCGCTGGGTGCCACGGGGCGAGACGCCGACATCGACGCGGTCGTCTCTGCGTGTTCGGCGCGCGAGTTCGACCATGTAATCGCGCAGCCGCGGGTCGACAGAGACGGATTCGGGGACCCGCTGGAGGGCGGGAATCTGCTTGCCGTCGACGACCTGGGTGACAGAGGGGGTCTGGGCGGTGCGTTCGGCCCGCCGGTCGAGGATACGCCGTTCGCCCTCGGCGGCAGGGTAGCCGACAGACGTCTTGATCATGAAGCGGTCGCGCTGGGCCTCCGGGAGGCCGAAGGTTCCCTCCTGCTCGACGGGATTCTGGGTGGCGATGACAAAGAAGGGTTCGGGCAGGTCGTGGGTCTGGCCGTCGACGGTTACCTGCCGTTCGCCCATCGCTTCGAGCAACGCGGCCTGGGTCTTTGGCGGCGCACGGTTTATCTCGTCGGCGAGGACGACGTTTGCGAAAATCGGCCCCGGGGAAAACTCGAACTCGCCGGTCCCCTCGCGGTAGATGTTCGAGCCCGTGATATCCGCCGGCAGGAGGTCCGGCGTGAACTGAATCCGTTGGAAGGAGAGACCGAGCGCCCGTGCGAAGCTCCGGGCGGTCAGCGTTTTACCGGTGCCGGGCACGTCTTCGAGCAGGACGTGCCCGCGCGCGAGGATACCGGCCATCGTCGTTTCGAGAAACGCCCGGTCTGCGATGACCGCCTCGCCGATTGCGTCGAGAATCCGGCCCGACAGCGTGCCTGCCGTCTCGTGGTCCATGTGCGAACGTGGAGGGTGACGGTCAAAAATCTTCTACTCGTTTCGATTCCCGCTTGAGCGGTGACCCTTATCACGGACGGGGCCCACTGCTGAAGTATGTCAGCAGGGAGCACGCGGTTCGGTGTCGGCGACCAGACGGCAATCGTCACCGGCGCATCCAGCGGTATCGGCGAGGCAATCGCGACGGCGTTCGCCCGCGACGGCGCGAACGTCGTGGTCTGCTCGCGCGAACAGGGAAACGTCGACCCCGTCGCCGACGAAATCAACGACGGTGACCGCCCTGGACACGCACTCGCCGTCGAGTGCGACGTGACCGACCCGGCGGCCGTCGAGGCGCTCATCGAAGCGACCGTCGCGGAGTTCGGCGGCGTCGACTGCCTTGTCAACAACGCCGGCGCGAGCTTCATGGCCGGCTTCGACAACCTCAGCGAGAACGGCTGGAAGACCATCGTCGACATCAACCTCCACGGCACCTACCACTGCACGCAGGCGGCCGGCGACGCGCTCGCAGACGGCGGCGGGACCGTCCTCAACCTCGCGAGCGTCGCCGGCCAGCAGGGCGCACCCTATATGAGCCACTACGGCGCGGCAAAAGCCGGCGTGATCAACCTCACGAGCACGCTCGCATACGAGTGGGCGAGCGAGGGCGTCCGTGTGAACTGCATCGCCCCGGGGTTCGTGGCGACACCGGGCGTCGAGGCACAGATGGGCGTCACCGCCGAGGACGTCGACCGCGAGACTGTCGACCGACAGATGGGAACCAGCGAGGAGATAGCTGATATCGCCCGCTTTCTCGCCAGCCCAGCGTCGTCGTACATTGTTGGCGAGACGGTCACCGCTCGCGGCGTGCCGGACATCGCAGAGACCCCGGACTGATGGTGCCGATAGTGGCAACAACTCACGAGAATTGGCATCGGCCGCGGCCCCTTCTATTCGGCGTATCGGTCGGGTTGGCCGGTAGCTTTATCTGACTGCTTGGTATACAAGGGCATGAGATTTATGAACGAGAACCGCACGTCCAGTAACAGGAGTTGGGGCAGCAGACGCACGTTCTTGAAAGCAACAGGAACCGGAGCGCTGGCAACCACCGGACTTGCCGGCTGTATCGGCACCGACGACGGCGACGACGGCGACGACGGCGACGATAGCGACGATGGCACGGCCGACGGCGACGATAGCGACGGTGGCACGACCGACGGAGAATCCAGTCCCGACAGCGTCACCATCGGACAGCCGGCGTCGGTGACGGGCACGTGGGATTTCCTGCAGCCGGCCGCGTCGGCGGCGACGGACCTGGCAGTCCAGGAGATTAACGACGCGGACGGTCCCCTCGGTGCCGAGTTCGCGGTCGACCGTCAGGACACGGCAGTCGAAACACAACAGGCCCGCGAGACGGTCAGACAGTTCGTCGACAGCGGCGATGTCGTAGCCATCAACGGCCTGTTCTCCAGCGAAATCGAGCCGCTGTGGGACTTCCTGCAAGACCAGGAAGTCCCCATTGTGACTCCATGGCCGGGGTCGACGTTCCTCGATACGCGGGGTGGCGACAAAGGGACCGACGACATGAGCGACGACGAGTGGCTCTGGCGGACTGTCATCGGGGATACCGTCCACACGTCCGGTGCTGCCCGTGCGATGCTGGACGAGGCCGGCGTCGAGCGGATGGCGATTCTGAGTGCGACGAGCGCGGGCGAACAGGGATGGACCGAGCAGTTCACCGACTGGTACGAAGAACTCGGGGGCGAGATTGTCAACGTCATTACCGCACAGGAGGGGCAGGCATCGTACCAGAGCCAGCTCAACAAACTGTTCGAAAACGATTTTGACGCGTGGGCGCTCTCGTTTGCCCTCGAAGACGCCATCACCATCATCCAGAACTGGAGCGACGGCGGATACGGCGGACAGCTCCTGATGGAAGACGGCCTCCGGGACACCTCACTCATCGACGAGGTTGGCGAGGCGGCCGAGGGGGCCTGGATAGCGGCAGGCAGTACCCAGGGACCCAACTACGACCAGTTCCAGTCCAGCTATCAGGAGACAAGCGACGAGGACCTCCACACGTGGGCAGTCGCCGCCTACGACGCCACGAACGTCCTCGCGCTCGCAATCCATCACGCCGGTGAAACCTCACCTGAGGCAATCCAACAGAGTCTCGGCGATATTTCCCGTTCCGGCGGGACGACCGTCACGACCTTCGCCGAAGGGAAAGACGCACTCGATAACGGCGACGAAATCAACTACGAGGGTGCGGTCACCGACACCGACTTCACCCAGCACGGGAACGTCTGGGGTAACGTCGTCGTCGAACGAATCACACCAGACGGCTTCGAGACGGACTTTACCATCGAATCAGATACGCTTCAAGACGAGATTGACGAGTACTGACGAGTCGTCCAAGCTATGGAGATACCACTTGCACAAGAGATAATATTTGGTCTCGTTATCGGCTCGTATATCGCGCTCGGGGCGGTCGGATTCACGCTGGTATACGGGCTCGTGAACATGATAAATTTCGCCCACGGCGAGTTCATCACGATTGGCGCGTTCACTGGGTATCTCGCGGTTGTCGTCGCCGGCCTCCCGCTTCCCGTGGGTATTCTGGTCGCGCTGGTTGCCACCGCAGTCGTCGGCTGGGGAATCGCCCGCATCACCTTCGAGCCGATGAACGAGACGGGTGCGGTCCCGTTGCTCATGATGTCTATCGGACTCGGGTTCGTGTTGCGAAACGGGATGCGCGTCATCGCCGGTCCGAGCAGCCGGCGGGTCCGACTCGATGTCGCGACGTACCGCTTTGACGACTTGGGCTTTTTCGTCACCAGCCAGCAACTGCTCATCATCGGCCTCGCACTCGCAGCGGTCGTCGTCATGCATCTGTTTCTCAGCCGGACGATGCTCGGCATCGCGATGCGCGCGACGTCTGACAACGAGGACCTCGCGCTCGTCTCGGGCATCGACACCCGGCGGATACGAAACGCCGTCTGGCTCGCGGCCTCGGGCCTGGCGGGGGTCGCCGGCCTCATGCTCGCAGTCTCACAGGGGGCGAATCCGACGACCGGCTTCGGACAGCTGTTACTCATCATTACCGCGGCTATCCTCGGCGGCGCAGGTAGCCCGTACGGTGCGGTCGTGGGGGCGTATCTGCTCGGCATCGGCATCACGGTCTCCGTCGAGTTCCTCCCGTCCGGGCTGACCGAGCTGAACGCAACGATGGCGTTTGTCGTGCTCATCGTCGTCTTGCTGATTCGTCCCGGCGGTATCGTCAACACGGAGGTGAGAACGTCGTGACCGACCTGTCAGAGTACGTCGAAGAGCTACCTGTCGACGCGGTCCATGCGGGGCTGGCCGCGGTCGTGGTCGCGTTGCTGTTTCTGGCCAGTCCGCTGTTCGTACAGGCCCCGAGCGGTTCACTCGTCTTCTTCGAGGTCGGCGTGCTCTTCGTGCTGTACGCGATGGTGCTCGTTGGATTGAACCTCCAGTTCGGGCACGCGGGGCTGGTCAACTTCGGTCCGGTCGCCTTCTTCGCAGTCGGCGGATACACGGCCGCGATACTGACCGCTGAAGACCCCTTCCAGGGCGTGGGTCTCGGGCTCCCCTGGCCGGTCGGGCTTGCCGCCGGCGTAATCGCGGCGATGGCCCTTGGAGTATTGCTCGGCATCTCGACGCTCAGGCTCCGGGACGACTTTCTGGCAATCGTCACGCTGGCGGTCGCCGAGATCGTCCACGGCTCGATTATCACGTTCCGCGAGGTGACCGGCGGCACAAGCGGCCTCCAGAACGTTCCACAGCCGGTTGCCGCCACGACCGACGCGGGCGGAAGCGCCGAAATTGTCTCGACGATACTCGTGTTCGGGGCGTTCGCGCTGTTGTTTTATGGCGTCTTCCGTCGCCTGTCAGCATCACCGTACGGCCGGGTTCTCCGGGCGATCCGGGCAGACGAACAGGTGACTGAGACACTCGGCAAGCGCGTGTTCCGGTACAAGCTCGTCGTATTCGTCTACGGCGCGGCGCTGGCTGGGCTGGCCGGCGCGTTGCTGGTCTTCTACAACGGAGCCGCCTCGGACACTTTCTTTACCATCGACGTGACGGTAATCGTCTGGGTCGGGATGCTCATCGGCGGCGCGGGAAGCGACCGGGGTGTGCTCGGCGGGCTCGCAATCATCATGAGCTTCCAGCTCCTGACCCGGTTTTTCAACGACTCCATCCCATTCGTCACACAGGACCAGTTCGCCTCCATCCGGCTGATGCTCATCGGCCTCCTGTTGATGGTCATCATCAAGTATCGGCCCGAAGGGATCTGGGGGAACGCCGACAGGCTGGGGGTGGACTCGTGACGCTGCTCGATATCGACGACCTCAGGCGCTCGTTCGGAAATCTGGTCGCCGTCGATGGCACCACATTTGAGGTCGAGACAGGCGAAATCGTCGGACTCATCGGTCCCAACGGCGCAGGCAAGACGACGACATTCAACTGCATCTCCAGTGTTATCGACAGCGACGCCGGGACAGTCACCTTCGACGGCGAAGACGTGACGACGGTCCCGCCACACGGCCTCGCACGACGGGGGCTCGTGCGGACGTTCCAGCAAACCCGAGAGCTTCCGACGATGACAGTCGAGGAGAACATGCTCTTGCCCGCCCTCGACCACCCTGGAGAGCGGGCCTGGCACGCAGTCGGACAGACAGGAGCGAGCCGACAACGTGAGCAAGAAGCACGCGAGCGCGCGATGGAGTTGCTCGATACGTTCGACCTCGACACGATGGTCGACGAGTTCGCCGGAAATCTCTCGGGCGGACAGCGAAAGCTGCTCGAACTCGCGCGAGCGCTGATGCTCGACCCGAAGCTGTTGTTGCTGGACGAACCCTTCGCCGGCGTCAATCCGTCGCTGACGAACGAAATTGTCGAACACATCGAGGCGCTCAACGAGGACGGTCTCACGCTGCTCATTATCGAGCACGAACTGGAGACGCTGACCGAACTGGTCGACCGACTGGTGGTACTCGCCGACGGGCGTGTACTCGCAACCGGGACACCCGCCGAAATCATGGCAAATGAGGAGGTAATCGATGCGTATCTGGGAGGATAATACGACAAACCTAGCCCCGAGACGGCCGGGCCGAAGCGAACAGCCAGCTCGAACGGGCAGACGCCAATCCCGGTGGGGGGAGAAACGATGAGTCTGCTCGATGTGACCGACCTCGACGCTGGGTACGGCGACATGCAGGTGTTATACGGCATCGACCTCGACGTCGAGGACGGCGAGTACGTCGCACTGGTCGGTCCCAACGGCGCGGGAAAATCGACCGCGATGAAAAGTATTGTCGGCATCACGACCCGGATGGGTGGGAGCATCACGTTCGACAGGGACGACGTGACGGACGTGGACCCGACGGCAATCGTCGAGCGCGGCATCGGCTACGTCCCACAGACGGCGAACGTCTTCCCCTCGCTGACCGTCGAGGAGAACCTCGCGGTTGGGGGGTACCAACTCGGCGGGCTACCCGACGACCGCAAGGCCGCGGTCATCGAACAGTTCCCCGTGCTGGGCGAGCGCCTCGACCAGCGGGCCGGCAACCTCTCGGGTGGCCAACAGCAGATGCTCGCGATGGCGCGGGCGTTGATTCCCGAGCCACGGTTGCTGTTGCTCGATGAACCCTCTGCAGGCCTTGCACCGGACCTCGTCGAAGAGATGTTCGACCACATCGATGTCATCAACGAGCGCGGCGTCACAGTACTCATCGTCGAGCAGAACGCAAAGACCGCACTCCAGCGCTGTGACCGCGGCTACGTCCTCGCACAGGGCGAGAACCGATACGCCGACGACGGCGACGCGTTGCTCGACGACCCCGAGGTCCGCCAGCAGTTCCTGGGCGGATAACTGCTCACGGGGCCCGCTCGACGACGCCGAGTCGCCGCCCGAGTTGCTCGCTCTCGAAGAAGGCGACCCGCCCGTCGGGCCAGTTGTGTGTCTCGCCCAGCGGATGTGCCTCGCGTGCGGCGTCGAGGTCGTCGGTCGCCAGCAGACAGGCACACGGCCCAGGCGGGAACTGTTCGAGTCTGGCCGCGAGTCGTTCCGTCTCGGGACCGACCGCCGCAACGGGAACCCCCGGTACCGACGCGACTGTTCCAAATCCCTCAACTACGCTGGTCACTGGTTCGGGCCAACGGTAGCGCTCCCGGAGCGCCTCAACGACCGTCTCGGGGTCCTCGCCAAGCAGGACAATGACACCAATTCCAGTCAGCGGTCCACCGGCGACGCTGGGAGAGGGAGACACCCGATAGGAGAGCGGCGTCCGGTCCTCGATGGCGAACGGAAAGAGGAGCCGCCGGTCTCCGGTGCCAAACTCCGCGCGGTCCCACTCGACGAGACGCCCGTCCTCGCGCTCGCGAGAGCCGTACAGCGGTCCCGAGACGGTGACCCCGGTGTCGAGATACTGGTGACACTCCGCAACGATGTCCGGCACGCGCACACACCAGGCGGCCGGCCCCGCATCGGCGCGGATATGCTCCGGCCAGAAGCCGTGGTCACCTCGGTCGCGCTCCGCGATGAGTTCGACGTAGGAGCCGTCTTCGAAGCCGAGCACGGACATATGCGTACAGCCGTTGTCGTGGACGCCGCCGTACTCCGGTTCGAGACCCAGCCGCTCGAACTCCGCTGCGGTCGCCTCCAGGTCTGTACAGGCAAAGGGCAGGTGGTCGACTGTGATACCCATACAGACGGTACGACCCACGGCCACATGAATCGCCGCCGTGGCAGTAAGAGTGCTGTTAGTACTGGAGTACAAAACGTTTAATATCGTCCGGACGAACCACTCGACTAACGATGACACTGCCGTATCGACCGCGGGCCACGGAGGGAGTGGCCCAATGACGCTGGCGGACCGAGTTGTGTCGCTGATAACCGAACGGAGCGGACTCGTCATTGCCGTGATGCTCCTGTTGAGCCTCGGGATGGGGGCCGGGATGGCGTTTCTCGACGACAGTTCAGGCCTCGACCAGTTCCAGTTCGACTCTGAAGAGAGCGAGGCACTGGATTACATCGAGGCGAACTTCGGAGACGGCAGCGGGGAGACGACCACAGTACAGATTGTGGTGCGTGGCGACGACGTGTTGACACAGGAGTCCTTTCTCGACACCCTGGAGCTACAACAGGATCTCCGAAACAACCCGACGGTACGCGACACACTCGCGACGAACGGGACGTTCGGAGATCTCTCGAACGTCGTTGCGACCACGGCACTCAGACAACAGCGCGCAAGTGAACTCGAACAGCGCCGGACGGCACTCGAACAGCGACGTACAGAGCTAGAGGACACCGCCGGCACGCTCAGCGACGGCATCAACGAGACACGCGCGCTCGAAGGCGAGTTCCTCTCGCTCAACGCCTCTTTTGAGCGGGGCGAAATCGACCGCGAGAGTTACGAGGCCGAGGCCGAGCGGCTGTCAAGTGAGCTCGCTGCCGTTGGCCAGCGTGCGGCCACAGAACTCGACGCGGAATCGGCCGGGGCGTACGAACAGCTCCGAAGCCAGGTCCGTGACCTCCAGGGCGAACTCGCTGCTGTCGAGCAGCAGTTCGCCGCCGGCGAGATAGACGAAGACGAGCGCGACCAGCAGCGCTCACAGCTCCGAGCAGAGCTCGAATCGGTCTACAGCCGCATCCAGACCGAGGTTCTCGCCGAGGAGTTCGCCACCCTGGAGGAACGTGGGAAGACCCTCGAATCCGAGGCTGCGGCAATCGAGTCATTCGACCCCACACTCGACGAGCAGATTGCAGCCGTCGAGTCGGTGAACGACACCCAGCTCGACAAGATTCTCGGAGCAGTGCTCGGCGAGGACGCGCCCCGTGACGCGCTCGTGTTTGTTCCCAAAGACTTCGAGCGCGGGTCGACCGAGGCAGACGCTCGCCAGCTGTTTGTCACACAGGTTCCCGAGGGAGAGGTCGTCCAGGGTGACGCTCCCGAACCCATCGTCGACGCCCAGCTCGCCATCGCGGATACCGTTGAGGAGCGGTTCGGGGACACCGGACTCGTCTTTGGCTCTGGCATTATCAGCGACGAAATCAACCGCTCGATGGCCGACTCGATGGCCATCGTCCTGCCGCTCGCGCTGTTGTTCGTCGTGGTCGTCCTTTCGATTGCCTACCGCGACCCGCTGGATATCGTGCTCGGGCTGTTCGGCATCGGTCTCGTGTTGGTCTGGACCTTCGGCTTCATGGGCTGGGCCGATATCTCGTTCAACCAGATCATGATCGCGGTGCCGGTGTTACTGGTCGGGTTGTCTATCGACTACGCGATTCACGTCTTCATGCGACACCGAGAGGAGCGCACCGACAGCGACCAGCACACCCGGAAAGCGATGGGTTCGGTGTTGCTTGGCCTGGGCGCGGCGCTGGTCTGGGTGACCGTGACGGCGGTGCTCGGATTCCTTTCGAATCTCGTCAGTCCAGTCAGCCCAATCCAAGAGTTCGGTGTGGTGTCTGCGTTCGGTATCGCGTCGACGCTGCTCATCTTCGCGACGTTCGTCCCGGCAGCGAAGGTCAGCCTCGACTCCATCCTCGAAGCACGGGGCTGGGACCGTCGCAAGCGCGCGTTCGGAACAGGCGGGGGGGCCTTCACGCGTGTGCTCTCGGGCGGGCGAGTCATGGCAAAGCGGATCCCGGTGGTCGTTGTCCTCCTCGCCCTGCTCATCACGGCGGGGGGTGCCTACGGCGCAGCACAGGTCGACACCACCTTCCAGCAGGAAGACTTTATCGCCGATGAGCCGGCGGGGTGGACCGAGGACCTCCCAGAACCGTTCTCGCCCGGTGAGTACACCGTCAAATCGAACCTGCGGTTCGTCAACGACCGGTTCATCAGGCAGGACACGACGACACAGATACTACTCGACGGAGAAATCACGAGAGACGAGACGCTGAACGATCTTGCCGCAGCGACGGACGCCGCCGGAGAGCAGTCGGCCGTGGCGACACTCTCTGGTGAGCCGGACATCCAGACGCCGCTGGGTGCCATGCAGGCCGTTGCGGCCGAAAACGAGAGCTTCGCGACAACGTTTGCCGCCGCAGATACCAACGGGGACAGCGTTCCCGACGAGAACCTCACCGCGGTCTACGATGCTTTCTTCCAGACAGCACCCGACCGCGCTGGCGACGTTATCTACCGGGCAGACGGCGAGTACGAGTCCGCCCGGATGGTCATCTCGATGGACGGTGATGCGACGGCCGCCGAGGCGACCGACGCGACCCGCGAGATTGCAGCGACCCTCGACCGCTCCGACAGACCCTCTCTCGCCACGGGTCAGCTCGTCGTGTTCAACATCGTCGAGGAGGAGCTATTCAACACCGTCATCGAGAGCCTCCTGATCACCATGGTGACGGTCTTCGTCTTCCTGATGATCGCCTATCGGTTCGTCCACGGCAGCGCGACTCTCGGTGCAGTCACACTTACGCCCATCCTGCTCTCGGTGGCGTGGATTCTCGGCTCGATGTCTCTGCTCGGGATTCCGTTCAACGTGATGACCGGGACAATTACCAGCCTCACAATCGGGTTGGGTGTCGCCTACAGCATCCACATGAGCGAGCGATACCGTCTGGAACTCAGCCGCGGGCACGACATCTGGGACTCGCTGGACCGTGCTGTCACCGGCACTGGCGGCGCGTTGCTCGGCAGTGCTGCGACGACGGCCGGCGGATTCGGCGTGCTCGCGCTCGCCATCCTGCCGCCGCTGCAGGATTTCGGCGTCATCACCGGACTGACAATCGTCTACGCATTCCTCGCCAGCGTGTTCGTCCTGCCGAGTCTGCTCGTGCTCTGGACGCGGTATCTCGGTCCCGAGGAGTCCGCCGTGACAGACTCCGAGCCATCGGACGGTGACACAGCAGCGCCGGACGACGGGCCGACGACGGCGCTCACTGAGTACGACCCATCGAACGAGGACGGGCCGGCTGGCGAGTGGCGACCCAGCATGGGCAAACGCCCGGCATCCCCGACGCGGTCGGTCGAGCCAGCCACCCTCGCGCCTGGCTCGTCGTACACGGCGACGGTGACCGTCCCGCTGGAAGCCGGCCTCACGTCGCTGGCAGAGGAGCCACCGGGCGAAGTTACAGCCGTCGAGACGTTCGGCCCAGAGCCGCTCAACGTGACCGCGACCGACGGAACCGTGAAAGCACAGTGGGACCTCGACACACAGGGTGTCGCGACCGTTCGATTCACCGGTCATCTGCCCCGAGAGATAAACGGCGGGGCGGCATTCGAGGGGACCGTCTCGACAACCGAGAAACAGACCACAGTCGGCGGAGACACCACGCTCGCTGTGACCGCTCCGACCGCAGAGGACTGACCAGCACGTCGCCGGCGGTAGGCTAATGTGGCTGCCACGAGATTTGTGAACGTATGCCAGAAGAGACAGTTCACAAGTCCAGGCGGACCAGAGGGCGAAAAGCGATTGCGACCTACCTCCGACGGATTGCGAACAGGCTCGGACGCGGTGAGTCGGTGCCGGCCGACAGCGAGCAGACGATCACTGTCGATCCGCCAGAGGCACCGGAGATGGAGGTCGAAGTCGAGCGCGAGGACGGCGACCTCAGTCTCGAAGTCGAACTCGAATGGGAGGAAGGCGAGGACGATGTAGACACGGACGCGGCGGCGAGCAAGGCGACCTTCGAACGCTACGAGGACAGCGCCGAGCAGTGGCGCTGGCGACTCCTCCACGACAACGGCAACATCATCGCTGACGGCAGTGAGGGATACGCCTCGAAACAGAAGGCGACCCAGGGCCTCGAAAGCGTCGTCGAGAACGCGCCTGGCGCTCGTGTCGTCGACCTCTCGAAAGACGAGGAGGACGACGAAGAGGGCGGGACCGACGCGACCTTCGAACTCTACGAAGACGACGCCGGCGAGTGGCGCTGGCGACTCGTCCACGACAACGGCAACATCATCAGCGACGGCGGACAGGGCTACTCCTCGAAACAGAAGGCAAAACAGGGCCTCCAGAGCGTGAAGCTGAACGCGCCGGGCGCGCCGGTCGAAGACGCCGAGTCATAGCGAGCGAGGCCACGCCGGCGGTCTGTACGACGCATTATCAATTCCGTTACCGATTCCCAACTGGAGAGAATGTTCCCGATACGTGAAGTAGCTCCGGCCCGGCCGAGTGATTGTGCGAAACGAATGAGAGTGAGAAGCGATGAGTAACAAGAGCAGGTCGCCACAGGCCGAGCTGGGGTTGCTCGACGCGACGATGATTGGAATGGGCGCGATGATTGGGGCGGGAATTTTCGTGTTGACCGGGCTCGCCGCAGAGCTTGCCGGTCCGGCGGCCATTCTCGTCTTCGCACTGAACGGCGTCGTCACGGCCTTTACCGGCCTCTCGTATGCCGAACTCGCTGCCTCGATTCCAAAAAGCGGCGGCGGGTACGCCTTCGTGCGCGAGATTTTCGACGACCTTTCCTCGTTCATTATGGGGTGGATGTTGTGGTTCGCATACATGATTGCAGGGGCGCTGTACGCGCTTGGGTTTGCGCCGAATTTCCTCGAACTGCTTCACGTCTACGGGGTGGTCGCGCCGCCCGAAGAAGTGAGTGCAGTCGCGGTGCCACTGTTCGATGTCACGGTACCGCCGGCCTTTCTGCTGGCGTTCGTGGCGGTGCTTGGACTGGTCGCACTCAACGCCGTCTCGACGGCCGCAAGCGGGAGCGTCGAGACGATATTCACCGTCATCAAGGTCGGTATCCTGCTGGTGTTCGTAGCCTTTGGCCTCACGTCGTCGATGTTTTCCGGGGCCGAGTTCCAGCCGCTGTTTCCGGAAGGAAGCGGCGCGGGGGCGGTGTTGCCCGCGATGGGGCTGACGTTCATCGCCTTCGAGGGGTACGACCTCATCACGACCGTCACCGAGGAGGTCAAAAATCCCCGAGAGAACATCCCGAAGGCGATTTTCATCAGCCTCGCGGCAACAGTCGTGGTCTATCTGGCGGTCGTCACCGTCGCCGTTGGCACCCTCGGCGCACAGGGGTTGGCCGACGCTGGTGAGGCTGGCATCGCCGCGGCCGCGACCTCGTTCATGCCGACCGGTCTGCCGATCATCCAGAACGGGGGCGCACTCATCGTCTTCGGCGCGGTGTTCTCGACGCTAACCGCACTGAACGCTGTCGTCATCGCCTCCTCACGGGTGGCGTTCTCGATGGGGAGAGAGGGGCAGTTGCTGCCGTCGTTTGGACAGCTACACCATCGCTACGGGACGCCGTTCGTCGCTATCCTGGCGAGCGCGGTCGTCATGCTGGGGTCGGTGGCGCTCCCGACTCAAAGTGCCGGCAACATGTCGAGTCTGTTCTTCCTGCTGTCGTTTATTATCGTCAACGTCGCTGTCATCAGGCTCCGCCGCGAGCGGCCGGCGATGAACCGCCCGTACAAAATGCCATTCTATCCGGCTCCGCCGCTGATTGGCATCGCCCTCAATCTCCTGTTGACCGGCGTACTCGTCGAGTATCTGCTTCGGACGGACCCGCTCGCACTCGCGCTCAGCGTGGGGTGGATACTGCTCGGCGGGATCGCCTACCTCGGGCTGAACCGACTGCGAACGCCAACAGACCAGACAGAACCGACCACCGATACCGAAATAACACTAGAGGACTGAACACATGACCAACGACTACAACGTAATTATCGCGGGCGGCGGACGCGTCGGCTTCCAGACAGCCGAGATACTCGTCGACCGCGGCCACGACGTAACGGTTATTGAACGCGACGAACGCACGATAGACGAACTCGCAGACGAGTGGATGGTGACAGTTATCCGCGGCGACGCGACCGACCCCGGGATACTCGAACAGGCTGGCATCGACCGTGCCGATGTCGTTGCCGGCCTCACCGGCGAGACAGGTGTCAACCTCGCTGTCTGTCTGGCCGCATCGGAACTCGTACCTGGGGTCCGGACGGTCGCACGCATCGAGCGCGACGTCGGGGACGCCTACACCCGTTTTGTCGACGCGGTGTTGTTCCCCGAGCGCGCTGGTGCACGGGTCGCAGCAAACGAAATCGTGGGCAGTGACGTCCAGACGCTCTCGGACGTGACCGGCACCCTCGACATCCTGCTCGTCCGGGTCGCCGAGGGTGCGCCGGCAGCCGGCAAGAAACTGTCGGAGGTGCGGTTCCCCGACGGAACCCTGGTCGTCTCGGACGACGATGGGAACCGTGTCGCCCGCCCCGAGACGACCCTAACCCCAGGTCGCCAGTACGTCGTCGCCGTCGAACCCGACGTCGTCGAGGAAGTGATGAACCTGATGCGCGGCTAGCGGTCGGTGCTATCGGTGTCGCCCCCGAACTCGTCCCCGACTGCCTGGCGGTCGATTTTCGAAGGGCCGCTTGTCGGCATCGAGTCGACGAAAGCAAGATGGCGAGGGCGTTTGAAGCCTGCCAGTTTCCCTTCCAGGTACTCCGTCAGTTCCTCCAGCGTCAGCGACTCGTCGCCCTCGACGACTGCCTTGCCGACCTCGCCCCACTGGTTGTCGGGGACCGGGATGACGACGACCTCGTCAACCTTCGAGTGGCCAGCGATGACATCCTCAATTTCGGGCGGGTAGACGTTCTCGCCCCCGGAGACGAACATGTTCTTCTTGCGCCCCTCGATGTAGTAGTAGCCGTCCTCGTCGACGCGCGCGAGGTCGCCGGTCGAGACCCACGGGTGCTCCTCCTCGGAGCCGAAGGTCTCGCTCGTCGCCTCCTCGTTGTTCCAGTAGCGGTCGGCGGCGTGTGGACTCGCCAGTTCGAGTTCGCCAACCTCCCCAGCGGGCAGTGGGTCGCCGTCGTCGTCGACCACGCGGGCGTCGACGTACATGCAGGGTTTGCCGATGCTCCCGGTTTTCTCCTGCGAGAATCCCTCGGGCATGGCGAAGTTGTTGGGGCCACACTCGGTCAGGCCATACCCCTGCGAGAGCGAGAGGCCCCGCTCGTTCCAGGCCTCGATGATGGCGTCCCGACAGGGGCCACCGCCGCTTTTGACCAGCCGCAGCGAGGAGAGGTCCGTCGCCTCCCAGTCGTCGTCCTCGACCATGAATCGCAACACCGCCGGCACCGAGACCAGCACAGTCGCCTCGTAGCTTTCGACCAGCGAGAGTACCTGGCCGGGTTCGACATCGCGGGAGATAACGACGGTTCCGCCGAGGTGAAAGAGGGGAATAGTGAGGACGTTCCAGCCGCCGGTGTGGAAAAAGGGAAACAGCATCGGCGTCACGTCGTCGGGACGCAGTCCCCAGGAGATGATCGTGTTGAACGCGTTCCAGGCAATCGAGCCGTGGGTCTGGACGACCTGTTTCGGGAGGCCGGTCGAGCCGCCAGTATGCAAGAACAGATGTGGGTCCGACAGCCCGACGTCGGCAGTCTCGACAGGCGAGTCGTCGGCCGGACGGCTCTCCTCGTAGCGGTGCCACTCTCTGTCTGCGGGCGCGGGAGCGAACTCGTCGTCGCCGTCAGCAAGCCCGACCAGCGGCGGACACTCGTGTGTGAACCCCTCGTGAGCGAGTGCGTCGGTCAGGTCCTCGGCGAAGGGCGCCTCGACGAGTAACAGTGTTGGGTCAATATCGTCGAGCATGAGCGCGAGTTCTCGGGGGGCGAGACGGTGTGACAGCGGCGCGAGCGCTGCGCCGCGTTTCGCCGTCGCGAAGTAACAGTCGACCAGTGCCGGTCGATTGCGGGAGACGACGGCCACACGGTCACCTTCCCCGACGCCGAACTCGTCGAGGAGTCGGGCAGTTCGGTTCGCCCGTGCGTCGAGGTCGGCGTAGGTGAACGCCGTGCCGGTGTCGGCGTCGACCAGTGCGGTCCGGTCGGGTGTGAGCGCCGCGCGCTTCTCGCTCAGCGACCCGACCCACTGGTAGGGACGGGGGCTGTGGTGATGAACGGTCATAGGCGCTTGTGGGCTTGTTGGAGCAAGCATTTAATATTACAGGTGAGTGAAGAGTATGGGAGGAGGTACAGCACGTGATAGATATCTCGATGGAGATGGAGCAACACGACTGCCCGTTTATCGACACGACACTCGACTACGACGTGTCGTTCTCGGCGGTGCAGTGGGAGTTCGACGCCGCCAAGCGAGAGCTGGAGACGCGGATGTTGGTCCAGGGAGCAAGCCGGTCGGCGCTGAACAACGGCGTCGAAGCGCTCCGTGCTCATCCCAACATGCACGACTACCGGCTCCGCAAGCGCTGGGACGACACCGCACAGATACAGACGGTGATCCACGAGACCGACGCGATGGCACGGATTCGTGGCCACGACGGGTTCATCACCGGCCCCTTCTACATCGAGGATGGCTCCGAGCTGTGGCACGTCGGCTTCGATTCTGGGGCTGTTGCCGACACAGCACTCTCGGAGCTCGAACGTAACAACGAGTTCGACGTGATGTCCCGCGACCAGGTCGGCGGGCCGCTGGTCCAGGAGACCGTCCAGAACGTCAACGCCGGGCTGGAGCTGGTCGAGGCCTGCCGCGACCTCACCGATGTCGAGCGCGAGGCACTGACCGCTGCCGTCGAGGAAGGATACTTCGAGTCTCCCCGGGAGACGACGCTGAACGAACTCGCCGACCAGTTCGGAATCTCTGCTCCCGCGTTCTCGAAAAATCTCCGGCGCGGCCAGCAGAAGGTCGCCCGTCACGTCGTCGAGACCTTCGAACTGTTCTCGGGGTCAGCAGACGGCGAGGCGACTGGACGCTAGGCTCGTTCTGCGGGCGGTGCCTGGACTCGTGTGACCAGTTCGCTCTCGAGCGCGAGACGCATCTCGATGTTGTCAGGGTGTTCGTCGACGGGACAGAATCCGAGTCGCCGATACACCCGGCGGGCGGCCCGGTTCTCTTTCCCGACCCGGAGCACTATTGTCTCGTGGCAATTGGCAGCCGCGCGGGCGAGCACCTGCTTGCAGAGCTCCGTCCCGATTCCGCGGCCGTGATATTCGGGATCGACGAAGACCAGCAGCTCCGACTCCGTGGCCTCTCGTGGCGAGTACAGCGCGTGTCCGACGAGGCGGTCGTCCTGGACTGCGAGCAGGTTCTGTCCCCGGTCGAGAAGCCTGTCGAGCCACCGTTCGAGCGCTGCTCTGTCTCTCGGCGGCAACAGCATCGACCGGTGGGCGTCGGGGTACGCCGCGTAGAACTCGAACAGCCGCTCGCGTGCGTCATCTCGGACCGGCCGGATCAGAATCCCCTCGCCCTTTGTATCCACAAACCGGGGACAGCGCGGCGGACACGCCGATGTTCCCGAACAGTCTGAGGGGTTCCAGACCAGACAGCAAGGTTCCTGGCTGTCCATAGCCTAGCTACCGTGTTTCGCACCCTCAAGGTTCACCCACGTATATTGCGGAGATTTATACCCATGTCAAGCGAGGGAACCAAAACACGCAGACGAAGGCGGGTTTCAGCCGTGAGGTTAACATATGAACTCCATCCTTTATGTGTGCAGGCGTGTGACTAACTTGCATGGATTTTGACAGACTATCGCGCCGCCGCGTACTCGGCGCACTCGGCGCATCAAGCACAATCGCACTCGCCGGCTGTTCGGGCGGCGACGGTGACGATGGAGAGGACAGCGAAGACGGCAGTGATGGGAGCGATGGAGACGACGGCAGCGATGGGAGCGACGGCAGTGACGGAAGCGACGGCAGCGATGGGAGCGACGGCAGTGACGGAAGCGACGGCGGTGACGGAAGCGACGGCAGTGACGGAAGCGACGGCGACAGCACGAATCAGGACCTATCAGGCACACTTCGAATCGGTGTTCTACAGGACTTCTCCGGCCAGCTGGCGATATACGGCGCACAGGGGTCGGCAGGCTTTTACAGCGGCCTGGCGCACAAGGCTGACGACGACCCGCTGCCGGCCGACGCCATCGACGAGGGCGACTACGACTACTCCGTCGGCGATATCGACATCGAGATTCGCGCTCGCGACACGCAGTTTGCGCCAACACAGGCACAGACACTGGCCTCGGAGCTGGTGTCGCAGGACGACGTCGACATGCTGTACGGCGTCGGCAACTCCGGAGGAGCAATCTCGGTCATCAACGGCGTCGTCGACCAGGCAGAGGTTCCCTTCATTGCCGGGCCGGCGGCCTCGGCGGAGATTACCGCTGGCGAGGGAACCTGTCGAGACCTGGTCTTCCGCGCGAACGAGAACACCGCGATGGACGCCCGGAGCGGCGGCGTCTACATCGCAGACCAGACCGACGTCGACCAAATCGCGCTGTTCGGTGCTGACGACGCGTTCGGTCAGTCCGTGGTCACCAACTACCGGTCGGTCCTCGAAAACCGTGGCGTCACCATTGCCGACGAGCGGGCCGTCCCCGAGGACCTCGACCAGCCCGAGTGGGAGGGTCTCCTCGAGGAGGCCGAGAACGCGGGTGCAGAGGGTATCGTCGGTGGCTTCACTGCCGCCGGCCTCTCCGGATTCTTCTCGGCGTTTCTGGACGGCGGCTACGACATGCAGCTGTTCGGCGGCTTCGCTTCCCGGCTGACGCTCGGCGTCGTCGGCGGGGCCCTCCAGAGCACGCTCGACGACTTCAGCAACGAGGCACTCCAGGACGCCGACTTCGGACCGTTCACCACCAGGTACCACTGGAACCAGTACGACAATCCGATTAACGACCAGTTCGTGGAGTCCCATTCAAATACCTACGGCGTGGTGCCAGACCTGTTCACGAGCGGCGCCTTCACCGCCGCCTCCGCGGTCGTGCAGGCGATGAACGAGCAAGGCGAGGTCAGCCCCGACGCGATCGTCGAGGGGATGAGCGGGATGACTGTCACGGACACGCCGAAAGGCGAAAACGGCTACACCTTCCAGGAGTACAACAACCAGGCACGCTCGGAGATGACCGTCGCACCGGTGACGGTCACGCCCGACAGCCAGGAGAACTGGCCAGCATCGATTATGCCCGGCGACCCCATCGAACGGGTGTCGGCCGATGATGTGACGATTCCAGCAAGCGAGATGAGCTGCGACCTCTCCTGATCGATGCTCCGCACGACGGCGCTTACGAAACGCTTTGGTGGCCTCACGGCCGTCGACAGTGTCGACTTCGAACTCGACGACAGACTCACGTCGCTCATCGGCCCAAACGGGGCCGGCAAGACGACGTTTTTCAACCTCCTGACTGGCGCGCTCGAACCCAGTGAGGGCAGCATCGAACTCGGCGGCTCCGAGGGGTGGGTCGACGTGACCGCCGACACCACCTACGAAACCGCACAGCTTGGCGTCCACCGCTCGTACCAGATAACGAATATTTTTCCGACGAACTCCGTCCTAGAGAACGTCCGCATCGCCCAGCAGGCCCACAGCGGCGACTCCTGGCGGTTCTGGCGCAACGTCAACGCATTCGACGACCACTACGAGCGGGCCCACGAGATTCTCGAACGAGTCAACCTCGACGAGAAGACCGAACAGCTAGCAGAGAATCTCAGCCACGGCGAGAAACGCCAGCTGGAGGTCGGCATCGCGCTCGCGGGCGACCCCGACGTGTTGTTGCTCGACGAGCCAAACGCCGGCGTCTCCACCGAGGACGTGGACTCGATTCGCCGGATTATCGAGGATGTGGCACGCGACCACGCCGTGTTGCTCGTCGAGCACAACATGGACCTCGTCATGAACGTCTCTGATCGCATCGTCGTCCTCAATCAGGGCGAGATTATCGCCGACGGCGAGCCCGAGGTGATTCAGGGCAACCCCGAGGTCCAGGACGCCTACCTCGGCGGGTACGAGCCTGGGGACCTGCGGCGCTCGGAGGGGGTCGCATGACGCTGCTCGAACTCGAAGACGTCCACACCTACTACGGCCAGAGCCACATCCTCCAGGGTGTCGACCTCTCAGTCGACGAGGGTGAGGTCGTCGCCCTGCTCGGGCGAAACGGTGTCGGCAAGACGACGACGTTTCGCTCGATTCTGCAGCTGACGCCGCCCCGCAAGGGGTCGATTCAGTTCAAAGGGAACGAGCTCGTCGGCACCGACACCTACGAGGTCGCAGACGCCGGCATCGGCTGGATTCCCGAGGACCGCCGGATGTTCAGCCGGCTCAGCGTTGAGGAGAACATCAAGGCGTCGGTTCCCGGCGACGAGAGCGAGGCCGAGGCGCTAGAGCTTGCCTACGAGACGTTCCCGATTCTGGGCGAGCGAGCCGACCAGCGCGCCGGCGACCTCTCGGGTGGCCAACAGCAGATGCTCGCCATCGCACGTGGGCTCGTGGGCGGCAACGAGCTGTTGCTTGTCGACGAGCCGAGCGAGGGACTGGCTCCGAAGATCGTCACCGATGTCGGCGAGGCGCTGCTCTCGGCGTCGGAGTCACTCCCTATCCTGCTCGTCGAGCAGAAACTCGGGCTCGCGCTCGACCTCGCCGATCGGTTTTATGTGATGGACCACGGCACCATCGTCGACTCGGGCGAGACAAGCGAGGTAAGCGTCGACGACGAACGCCTCAGGAGGTATCTCTCGGCATGACGGGAGTTGCAGCAGTCGACCTTCTGACAGCCGTCCCGCTCTCTGTCGGCGAAATCGCCGAACTGTTCACCTCTCCGACAGAGCTGGCGAGTGTCTTCATCGAGGGACTGGCGAAGGCGAGTCTCTATCTGATGGTCGCCAGCGGCCTAACGCTCATCTTCGGGCTGATGGATGTCATCAACTTCGCGCACGGCTCGTTTGCGATGTACGGCGCGTACATCGGCGGGACAGCCGTCCTCACGCTTGGCGTGGGGTCGATGGGGCTCGTCGGTTCGGTCGCGACGTTCCTTGGAATCATGGTCGGCGTGTTCGTACTGCTTGGCTTGCTCGGTGTCGTCTTCGAGGTGGCACTCATCAGGCGGCTCTATGAGTATCCACCCATCTACATGATTTTGCTCACGTTCGGTATCTCGATTACCATGGAGGAGTTCATGCGTATGCTCATCGACTACTACGACGTAAACAGCGGTCGTGAGGCCGTCGACTGGGCGGTGCCCCGCCAGGAGACCGTTCCCGAGGCCTTGCAGGGGACGTTCGACGTCGCGGGCGTGAGCATCGGCGGACTCCACCCCTTCCAGATTCTGCTCGGCGTGCTCACGGTAGCCGGCATCTGGTATTTCCTCAACGAGACACGGTACGGCCTGTTCGTCCGGGCCGGCGTCGAGGACGACGAGATGGCAAGAGCCCTCGGCATCAACATCAATCGGACGTTCACGGTCGTCTTCGCCATCGGGTCGGGGCTCGCGGGAGCCGCCGGCGTGATGTTGATGTGGTCGCCGCTGTGGCGGGTGAACGTCCCGCTCGCACTCGGCGTGCTCCTGCCGGCTTTTGTCATCGTCATCGTTGGCGGCCTGGGCTCGTTCAAGGGAACGGTCGTCGCCTCGCTGCTCGTCGGGATGCTCGACGCGCTGGCGACGTGGGCGTTCCGCGTCGAGGTCATCACCTTCACCGACATCGACCAGCTGCTCATCTTCGCCATCCTGGTCGTGATGCTCATCCTCCAGCCACGTGGTCTCTTTGGCGTCGAAGGGCAGGGTGATCACGGATGAGCACCACGGAGTCGGGGCTGTTGCCCGCCTGGGTCGGCCAATACCTCCGCGACCACACGGTACATATCGTCGTGGTCGCGCTTTTCATCCTCTATCCGTTCGCCTACGACGTCCTCGTCGGGCAGTTCGGCCTCATCGCCGAGACGCTACTCCTGCGGCCCCGAACAATGTTGACGGTGCTGTGGCTCGGTCTCTTTGCAATGTCGTTTGACTTTGTCAGCGGCTACACCGGCTATCTCTCCTTCGGTCACGCCGCCTTCTTCGGCATCGGAGCCTACTTCGTCGTCCTGGGCTACAACGGACAGCTGCCGCTGTTGCCCGCCGAGTTACCCTTCATGTCGCTGCTGGTACTGGGCGCACTGGTCGCCGTCGTTGCGGCCGTGCTGATCGGGCTCATCGCGTTCCGGCTCTCCGGCGTGTACTTCGCGATGATTACGCTGGGTGTCTCTGAAATCTTGTTCGTTGCCTCCGAGAACTTCGATTTCATCACGCCGGGCGGCAGTGACCCCGCAGACGGTATCACCCCCGGGACACCATCGGACGTCGAGACGTTCAATCCGGAGCTTGGGGTTCCCTTCGTCGACGCGCTACAGGTCGAACTCGGCGCGTTTGGCGATACGTCCATCCTCGGCATCGACATGGCACCGATATTCAGCGAGACGAGCCCGGCCATCGTCGTCTCCTATTTCGCTATCGGCGCGGTCGTGCTGGTCTCGTATCTGGCGATGCAACGCATCATCCACTCGCCGTTTGGTCGCGTGATGATTGCCATCAGCGAAAACGAAGAGCGCGCCCGCGCGGTCGGGTACAACACCTTCTGGTTCAAGATGGGTGCCTTCGCAATCAGTGCCTTCTTCGGCGCGATTGCGGGCGGGCTGCTCGTCGGCTACCAGGGATTCATCGATCCACAGAACAGCTTCTTCTTCCTGGTGACCGGCTTCGCGCTGGTCGCGGCCATCATCGGCGGGCTGAAGACACTTGCCGGGCCGCTGTTTGGGTACCTCTTCCTGGAATGGGTCGAGGAGTTCCTCGCTCGTGAGGGAAGCGGCGGCGGCCTCCAGCCGTTCCTCGAACAGAACCTCCCCGACGGCGTCCTTGATGCGACAATCAGCGGCGGACTGACTGTCAGTAAGGCGCTTGACTCGTTCATGACCGGCCACGGGGAGTTCTACGCGGGCATCATCTTCGTGCTGTTTGTCCTCTTTGTCCCTATCGGGCTGCTCGGGACGCTCCGCCTGCGGCTGGGAACGGAGTCGGTCTCGAAACACGTCTCCCGGAAAATCGAGCGGCGGCTCTCGGGTGACGAGACGAGCGAGGAGTGACACGCGCCCGTGAGCCGAACGGGGCAGTCTCCCAACTACTGGCGTAACACGGTTGCGTAGGTCACGACTGTGACGGCGAGCGTGCCGACGGCGAGGTTGCGGAGCGTGAACTCCGCTTCGCCGATGAAGTCCAGTCCCCAGAGGACGATGCTGGCGAACAGAAGCGACAGCACGACGTTGAGGGCGAGCAACACGCGGATATCTCCGTCTGATGTCACAGTGTGGTGTCCAACGCCGAACGACTTGAAACCCCCGACGAGATTTTTGTTCGTGGCGTCGTTAATTCGAACTGTGGTACAAAACAGCGAGGGAGAGCCAGTCGACCCCGTCCCGTTCGTGGTCGTGACTGGCATGTTCTTTCTCGTCTGTTACTCGTTTTTTCCGGTGTATTTCCTCTCGCTGGGGGTTGGGCTGCCTGCGGGGCTCGCGCTCACGACCAGTATCTTTCTCGCGCTCGCGGCCGGCGCGTACAATCGCCTCGTCCGGTCGTTCCGCCCGGAGGTCAGAAGGGAGGTCCCCGCAGAGATTCGACTCCAGAAAATCTTCTACTACGCGATTATCGTGACGGGCGTGTTCCTGTTTCTGACGATGATTCTGATGGCATAGGACAGGTGGTCGCCGCGTGGCATGACTCCACACGCTTTTGATACCCTGCGTGCTATCTGCAGTATGCACGAAGTCGAGGTGTCGCGGTTCGTCCAAACCTATCCCGAGGTCGTCGCGGAGGCCCTTACCCCCGAGACCGTCCTCGAGGCAGAGGGGAGTTTCGCAGTCAGAGACACCGAAGATGGAGGAGACCGAGTTACCGTCGGCGGCTACGGACTGGAACTCGTGTTCGAGTTCAGCGACCGTGAGGATGGTATCGAGTACGACCAGGTTGAGGGACCCCTGGAGACCCTCCGGACGACGGTGCGGTACGAACACGAGGACGAGGGGACCCGGCTCACCGCCCGCTCGGAGGTCGCTGTCGGTGGCCCCGGCGTCGTCGACCGGGTCGCGGCCTGGAAGCGCCGCGGCGAACTCCGTCGGGCCCTCGCCGGCATCGGCGAGGCCTGCCGGTAGCCACGGTCGTGTGTGCAAGCCACACAGACGAACCGGATTTATGTTGTATGTCACCGAGGAACAATTATGGGACTACTCAGCACGATTACCGAAGTGTTCGAGGCGTCGACGCAGTCGACCAACCGGGGCGACATCACACAAAACGAGTCGGAGGGAGCCTACTGGTGCCACGACTGCCAGGAGCGTATCCGTGACGTCGACGTCGAGGGAGAGGGGCCGCCGGGCTGTCCGTCCTGTGGCGACGAGATGGAGTTCGAGCGCTCGAAAGGCACGGCAAGCTGTGCCTGCTAGAGTCGCCACTCCTCACCTTCCTCGCTCGGAAACGGATTGTCAACATCGTCGATAGGTTCGTCCTCGCGGAGTTCACAGTCTGTGAGTGCCGCTTCGAGTGACTCGCCGTCCATCTCTCGGCCGATGAACACCAGTTCCGTCCGGCGGTCGCCGGCTTCCTCGTCCCAGGGGAGGTCCGGACGCATCCGTCGCTGGCTCTTCTGGCGGCGTTCGGACATCGCAGCGACCCACGGCTCACGGCCGACAACGCGGCGGACAGAGCCGGTGCCGGTGTACCGCAGCGCCAGGTCGTCGCGGCCGGCGACCCAGACGATGCCTTTCGACCGGATGACCGACTCCGGCAGCGACCGGAGCACGTCCCCAAAGCGCCCGGGATGGAGGGGGCGTCTCGTCTCGAACGCGACAGAGGTAACGCCGTAGGTCGACGCGGGGTCGTGGACGTGTCCGGAGTCGGCGTGTTCGAGGGCCTGTTCGCGATGGTCGCTCTCGCTCAACGACTCGGGGCCGAACAGCCCGGTGTCGAGGATATCGCCGGGGTCGATTCGGCCGTGGCTCGTCCGATACTGTTTCGCGTCGGGGTTCAGCGCGGTCAGTAGTGATTCGGTTTCGGTAATCGTGGCCTCGTCGGCGAGGTCGCATTTGTTGACGAGGAGGACGTCGGCGTGTTCGGCCTGGGTCACGAGCAGTTCCGAGAGCGGCCGCACCTCGCCTTCGGTTTCGGCCTGCCCCGGCCGTTTGCGGCGGATGTCTTCGGTCGTAACGATGTCGTCGTCGGCAAGCGTCTCGCGAAAGTCTGTGGCGTCGACGACGGTCACGAGCGTATCCAGACGGTACGGTGCGGAGGCGGGACCGGTCGTGAACAGCCGCGCGACCGGCGTCGGCGCAGAGATGCCGGAGGATTCGACGACAAGACGGTCGAACTCGCCGGTCCGGGCCAGTCGGCTGACTGCGACCTCCAAGTCGTCGCGCAGGTCACAGCAGATACACCCGTTCGAGAGTTCGGTGATACCGTCACCCTCGGCCTCGATTAGCTCCGCGTCGACGTTGAGCGCACCCATGTCGTTTACCAGCACCGCAATCCTGCGGTCCCCAGGGTTCGAGAGCAGGTGGTTCAGCGTCGTCGTCTTGCCCGCTCCTAACGCACCTGAAAGAAGGGTTACCGGCGTTCCGTCGTCACTCAGTGTGTTCATGTATGTCGTGTTCGGTAGTGGCATACTTATAGCTCGGCGTCGGACCGCAGCGTACCGAAGAGGGTCGCCGATGCCGTCTGTGTGCGAGCACCGAGACCGGCGGTACGTTTTACCGCCCGGGCGGCGTGGTGACAGGTATGCAACTCGACAGACAGATTCGAGCCTACCGGGAGACGCTGGCGGAATGGCTCCGTGGCCTCTATCACGGCATGATTTCACACCCGGCCTACGAGAAAATCGAGAACGCGGCAGAGGACAGCGAAGACGCCTTCCTGCTGGCGTGTTTCCCCGACGCGTTCGGGATTCCGAGCCCGATGTCGTACTACACGGCGGAACTGTTGCCTTACCTCGCCGAGGAGTTCGGGCAGTGGGAGCGCCGGATGTGGGACAGGGGTACCGCACTTGAACGGAAGGGCAAACAGTATCACTTCTGATGAACCAGTTCGTCTTCTTCGGCGGCAAAGGCGGCGTCGGTAAGACCACCGTCTCCAGTGCGTTCGCCCACAAGTGCGCCCGCGCGGGCCAGGAGGTGTTGCTCGTCTCGACAGACCCGGCCCACAGCACCGCCGACGTGTTCGACCAGGAGTTCGACGACGACCCCCGCCCGGTCGAGGGGTACGACTCGCTGTCTGTCATGGAAATCGACCCAGAGCAGGCCGTCGACGAGCATCTGATGGGCATCAAACGGTCGCTGGGAGACCAGGTGAGTCCGGCTATCGTGAACGAAATCGACCGCCAAATCGAGCTTGCACACCGGACACCAGGTGCCCACGAGGCTGCGCTCTTCGACCAGTTCATCGAGGTGATGCGCGACGCCGACGCGTTCGACCGCGTCGTCTTCGACACCTCGCCCACGGGAGGGACGCTCCGGCTGCTCTCGCTCCCGGAATATCTGGGCGGCTGGATAGACCGCCTGCTCGAAAAGCGCGAGGAGAGCGTCAAGCTGTACGAGCGGGCAGCCATTGGCGGCCGGGAGCCACGTCGGACCCAGGTCGGAGACCCAATCATCGCCCGGCTGCAGGCCCGCAAAGAGAACTTCGAGTTCGCCGGCGAGACGCTACGCACCGACGCGTCGTTTTATGTCGTGTTGAACCCCGACCAGCTCTCTGTCCGCGAGACTTCGCGGGCTGTCGACCAGCTACGGGAGTACGACCTCAACGTCTCCGGCCTCGTCGTAAACCGGATCACCCCGGAGCCAGACGCCGAGGAGACGGGCCGTGGAGCCCGGTACCTGCGCGATAGGATCGAGACCGAAACCCAGCGGCTCCGGGAGGCCCGCGAGTCCATCGACCCGCCTGTCGTCGCGACTATCGAGTCCCGGGTCCGGGAGGTGAAAGGAGACATCCTCGAATCCGTCGCCGCGGAGCTCGAGATTGGTTCTGAGTAACGCTGTCGTTCGATAGACCACCACTGACTCCTGGCACCCAGCCGGTTCGTTTGACACACACACATTTCAGAAGAGGTACTGAGATTTGGAATCGCCGGCTAAGTTTTTGCAAAATGGAAAAATATAAGTGTGTCATGCATATTGTTGTCATCGTACTATGGTTAGTGTTATCACAGTAGTATTGCTGTCGCTCGTAACGTTCACCATCGGGTACTTCGCGTACTCGCGGTATCTGGCACAGTTCGTGGAGTTAGACGATGAGCAAGAGACACCTGCACACAAGTACAACGACGGGCAGGAGTATGTCCCCTCGAAAAAGCCGGTACTGCTCGGACACCACTACTCGAGTATCGCCGGCGGGGCACCGATTGTCGGCCCGATTACCGCAGGAGCGGCGTTTGGCTGGCTTCCCGCAATTCTGTGGATTGCCATCGGCAATCCGCTGTTCGGGGCCGTTCACGACTTCATGTCGCTGTCGGCGAGTGTTAGACACGAGGGGAAGTCAATCGGGTACATCATCGGGGAGTACGTCGGAGACAGGGGCAAAGACATGCTGCTGTGGTTCGCGTTCCTGACGATAATTCTCGTCATCGCGGTGTTCGCGCTGGTCGTGGGGGTCGTGTTCAACGCCTTCCCGGCCTCGGCCACGGCGAGCATGCTCTATATGACGCTGGCGCTGCTGTTTGGCGTCTACCTGTACCAGTTCAACCTTCCGTTCCTGCCCGGGGCAGTCGTCTTCTTCGGGCTGGTGTTCGCCGGGGTGTTCGTCGGCATCGAGTACCCCATCGCGCTGGTCGAGACGGAGGCGACCGCCTCAGACACGATTGTCTTGCTTGGCGAAGCCTCAACCTGGGACTGGTTACCCCTTGCCGGCTCACAGGGCGCAAACGTCGCCGCGTGGGTTCCGGTCGTCATCCTCTACGCGTTCCTGGCGAGCGTCCTCCCGGTCTGGGTGCTGCTCCAGCCGCGTGACTTCCTGACGTCGAGCCTGCTGTACGTCGGCGTCGGTGGGATGTTGCTGGGTGTGCTGGTCGCGGCAGTGCTGAACGTCGCTGGCGGTGGGTTCAGCGTCGAAGTCCCGGCGTCGGTGTCGACCGGCGACGAGGTACTCACCAGGACCAGCCTCGACATGGAGATTCCGGCGTTCAAAGGGTTCACGAGTTCGCTCGGGCCTATCTTCCCGTTCCTGTTCGTGACAATCGCCTGTGGGACAATCAGCGGCTTTCATTCGCTGGTCTCCTCGGGAACAACCGCAAAACAGCTTGACAAGGAGAGCGACGCCCGCCTCGTCGGCTACGGCGCGATGCTCGGCGAGGGGCTGCTCGCAACCACGGCAGTCGCGGCGCTGGCGCTGGTGGCGGTCACTGACTTCGGAGCCGGTATCGTCGGTGCCCTGGCAAACTTCCCGGTCGGCGGCGCAATCATGCTCTCTGCCGGCTTCGGCATTCCGCCGGATATCGGTGCAACCTTCATCGGACTGGTGTTTGTCAGCTTCCTGTTGACCTCGACGGACACCGCAACCCGCCTGGGTCGGTACATGCTTGAAGAGATTGTTGGCACTCCCGAGACGAGCACCCAGGAGATTGCGGTCAACCGCTACTTCAACTCCGGCGTTTTGCTGTGTCTCCCTGCCTACCTGCTGGTGGGCAGCGGGGAGTGGTCGACGCTGTGGCCGCTGTTTGGCGGTGCGAACCAGACGCTTGCCGCGCTCGCGCTCCTCTCGGCGACACTCTGGCTGGCTAACTGGGACGAGTCCAAACAGCTCATCAGCACCGGCGTGCCGATGGCAATCATGGTCGCGGTCAGCGTCTCAGCGCTGTTGTGGATTGGGGCTTACCGGGCACCGACAGATGCACTCGACGCGAGTAGCACGTCCGGCATGGTTTCGGCTGGGGTGCAGTCGGTTGTCGCACTCGTTCTGGCGTTTCTGGCAATATCGTTAGCCTGGATGGGCTACAAAAACATCACATCGGTCAGAGACTCCTACAGCGGGACGGTCACGAGCGACGACTAAGTGCGGCCCGGAGACGCGCGAACACACCTGCGGATTCTGTTTCTGTCTCAGGTTCATCCCACAGCCTGAATGCCCGGACGACATCAGTATCTGGGCTGGCGACAGACGCTTTCTGTTCGGGAGCGACAACGAACAGGCGGACGGTATAGTGCCCGTGGTACCCGTACTTGAGCAGCGTCCGGGACTCGTAGTCTGAGACGTACTCCCGGATATCGGCGGGAACCTCCGGCGCGACGAGACCGAACACAAACTCCGTGCCGAAGTGCTCCTCGTCGGCGTCTATCCACTCGTCGGCTAGGGCGTCACTCAGCTCCGACAGTCGCTCTAGGTCCGCGACCGAGACGTCGTCGACGCGTCGGACGAACAGGTGTTCGGTCGTCTCGTGGTCACCGTAGGTGAGTGCTGGATGGATGAACTGTTTGCGCCGTTTGATTTTTAGACGGCCATAGAGGGTGAACCGCTGGCCCTGGACTCGCCGGTCTTGTTCGAGGTCGTAGTTGTGAAAGAGTCTGTCGCTCACGCGGTCGACGTACTCGTCGTCCCAGTCGGGGACGTCCGCGAGCGGGTCCTCGTCGCTGTCGGTCATAGAACGGTGTCGTCGGGGAACCCTCAAAGTCTCTCCGGTGAGCCGACACGTATCTATAAGTTCGTCGACGCCGTTTGTCAACTCATGGCAAAAAACGAGGAGAATAAAGAGGCGTGTGGTCGGTGTGCGATGAGTTCGGTTTCCGGGGTGATGGACGAGGAGTACGACCCATTCGATGGCGAGCGCATCGAGGTCCCCGAAGATGAGGTGCGAAAGGTCTCGCCCGGCGTTATTTTGGGCCGCGTGAAACGCCGCATCGACAGCGTCGTCACGAGACTCACATACGGTCGCTGATACCCTCAGGAAATCGTCCGACCGGACATAACTACGGCCGGAAGGTTCGTCAACCGTCAAGAAACGACCGCACCGCTGTCTCGGTCTGCTCGCCGGGTTCCAACCAGGGCATGTGTCCGTGGCCCGCCAGTTCGTGGAACTCGGCACCCATCTTCTCTGCGACAGGGCGGCCGACTGCCGGCTCCCAGAAGGAGTCGTCGCTGCCCCAGACAAAGCTCGTCGGTCGGTCGATACCAGGGAGTTCCTCGCGCAGGTCGAACAGCTGATGCATCCGGCCGAACGAGCCCTGTTCGCTCTGGAGCGAGCGCAGACTCCGCGTCCGGTCGGGCATCTGGCTGCTCGCTGCCAGCAGTTCGTAGAACTCCTCGGCGACCGCCGAATCGTCGGCGACCAGCAGCTGTGCGGTCTGCTCTTGTGCGCTATCGAGTGGGTCACCCAGTCCGTTGAGCCAGAATAACAGCCGATTCAGCCCCCGAACAGTCAGCAGCCGAAACCCAAGCGAGAACTCCCGGGAGACGCCGCCGGGCGCGCCGACCAGACAGAGGCGGTCGACGCAGTCATAGTCGAGCGCGAGCAGAAACGCCTGTTGGCCGCCCAGCGAGTTGCCGATGACGTGGGGCTGGTCCAGACCGAGTTCCTCGAAGAGGTCGACCAGATAGCCGACCATGAACCACCGGAGATTGCGGCCGCGATAGCTCGGCGCGCCCGACAGCCCCCGACCGGGCCGGTCTGGCATGTACACTCGGTAGTCGTCGGCCAGCGCGGACACCATCGGGAGCCAGGTGGCCCCAGTCGTCGAAACTCCATGTAAGAGGACGACCGGTTCCCCGTCCGGGTCGCCGGCGGCCAGATAGTGTATCGGCCCGGCTGCGTCGGTCTCGACGGTCCGTGACTCGATATCGACACCGTAGCGGTCCGCGAGGGCGGCCTGCCGGCGGGCGTACCGTCGCTCTGGTTCGGTCGCCCAGTCATCGGGTGACGGCGGTCGAGTGTCACTTGTTGCCATGGAATGGATTTTTGCCGCCAGACGCAAAATCGTGCTGGTCCGTTCCGAAGACACTTTTAAGCGGCTGGACTAGTGGTGAACTGATGAGCGACACGCGAGGGGACGAGAACACCCACGAGAACGCGCGGCAGGACGTTATCGCGGTCGATGCCGACGACAACGAGCAAGGCCAGGTCAACCGACTCGACGCACACACCGGCGAGGGCGTTCGCCATCGTGCGTTCACGACGCTGCTGTTCGACGAGGGTGGGCACATCCTGCTCGCCCAGCGGAGCCCGGACAAGCGTCTCTGGGACACCCACTGGGACGGCACCGTCGCCTCGCACCCGGTCGCGGGACAGAGCCAGGCCGAGGCGGCGACCGAGCGCCTCGACGAGGAACTCGGCGTGAGTCCAGACCAGTACGACGACCTGCAGGTGACCGACCGTTTCGAGTACAAACGCTACTATCACGACGAAGGTGTCGAACACGAGGTCTGTGCCGTGTTGCAGGCCACGCTCACCGACACCCGTCTGGAGCCAGACCCCGAAGAGGTCGGCGGCGTCATGTGGGTCCCCTACGAGCGGCTCTATCACCACCCCCGGTGGTACCGCCAGCTCCGCCTCTGTCCCTGGTTCGAAATTGCGATGCGCAGAGACTTCGAGAACCGCTAGACTCGACGAGTGAGGTGGTCACGGACCGCCCGCTGCTGTTCCCTACAGAACTCGAGCAGTTCGGTGTGAGTCGACAGTGCCGGGTACGTCGTCGGCAGCATGTCGTACAGGTAGTCAGTCAGCGAGTGGTGGGTCAGGCCAACCGTCGCGTCGGCCCCCGTGGCCGCCTGGAGATGCTGCTGTCGTGACTCGACCAGTTGTTCCAGACGGCGCTCACAGGACAGGAGTGCCTCGTGGCGCTCCCGGAGCTCGGCGAATCCAAGCGACAGCAACGGCCGCCTGTCGGCGGGGTCGAGACAGTCCTCGATAGCCGGGGTCGCCTCGACAGTCCGCCGAAGTGAGTCCGCCTCGGCACCAAGTGCACGCTCCATCGCGTCAAGTTTTGTCTGTCGCTGTGCTGTCGCCGACAGTAGCTGGGACTTGATCGGCTCGGTGAAGCTGGTGTCGGTGGTCGGCGCGAGCGCCAGTGCAACTCGGTCACCAAGTTCGCCACGGACCGTCTCAAGTAGCGATTCGTCGCCGACCCGGACGAGCGCCTGGACGTGGTCAGCGAACAACTCGCGAATTCGCCCACAGTGGTCGCGGCTCGCACGTCCAGCAAGCGACTGTGCGGTGACGGCTCCGCCGGCCGCGACCCCGCCCGATTGCCGGTGGCTCCGGGGTGAGACCGGCGAGAGCTGTCGGACCTCGCGCTCGAACCCGTCAAAGCCGTCCCGTAGCTTCCGGACGTGTTCTCTCTCGTCCTCGACCCGCCCGAGCGCCCGCTGGACAGGTGTCGTCACGCGGGCTCACCCCGCAGGGCGGTGACCTCTCGCTCGGGGTGGTCCTGGTCCTGACAGACGATGATATCGTGACAGGCGAGCTGTGGGTCGTATCGGCGGAGTACATCCCGGTACTTCTCGGTCGCCCGTGCGCCGGCACGGGCCTGTTCGCGCGAATCGAACCGCCGGCCGACTGCCGGCACCGGCTGCTCGCCCGTCCGCGCACAGACGAGATAGTACTCTCCTGAGTCGCTAGACAGTGCTTCGATGTTTGCCCTGATATCGGTGAGCGGCGTTTCGATCATTTAGGCAAGCCTAAAACACGGAGTGACTTATACCTTTAGGTGTGCCTAAAACATTGCACAGGATACAGTCGGTCCAGAGGTTTATATTGGGGTACGCGCCAGTTTGCCGCGATGGACCCCGCAGTCGGCGTTGCGCCGGTAACGACAGTCACCGCACTGGTGTTCGTCCTCGGCGGTATCTCACTGGGGACCGTCAGCGGCCTCATTCCTGGTCTGCACGCGAACAACTTCGCACTCCTGCTCGCCAGCGTCGCCCCTGCTGTCCCGGCGGAACCGCTGTATGTGGGTGCAGCGATGCTCGCGGCGGGGGTGACACACACGTTTCTCGACATCGTTCCCGCGCTGGCGCTGGGCGTCCCGGACCCAGCGATGGCTCCGACCGCGCTGCCGGGCCACCAGCTCGTCCTCGAAGGGAGAGGTCACGAGGCGCTCCGGCTCTCGGCACTCGGGAGCGCGCTCGCGGTTGGCTTCGCGGTGCCGCTTGCGGTCCCAATTACGCTCGGCATGGAGCGGCTCTATCCGACAATCGCGGCGAATATCTCGGTTGTCCTCGGCGTGGTCGCACTCCTGCTCGTCGTCACCGAGCGGACGCTCGTTGCCCGGCTTGGCGGCGCGCTGTCGCTTGTCCTCAGCGGTGCGCTCGGCGTTCTCACCCTCGACGTTCCGACAGGCGGCGTCTTGCCCGCTGGCAACATGCTCGCGCCACTGTTCGCCGGGCTGTTCGGCGCACCGATTCTCATCGAGGCCCTCGACGGTGAGGGTGTTCCTCCCCAAGACGACACACGGGTGACGACCTCGCGGCGGTTCGTTGTCGGTGTCGGCCTCGTGGGAACACTCTGTGGCGCGTTCGTCGGCTACCTGCCTGGTATCTCTGCGGCGATCGCGGCAGGTGCGGCGATGGTCGTACTCCCTCAACGCGGGCCGCGGGCCTTCGTTGTCGCCACCAGCGGCGTCAGTACAGCGAACAGCGTCTTCGCGTTGTTTGCACTCGTCGCGCTCGGGTCACCCCGAACTGGCGTGCTCGTCGCTGTCGAGAACACGAACGTGCCACACAACCTTCCGATACTGCTCGGGAGCATCGCTATCGCGGCCGCTATTGGCTTCATCCTCGTCCTTCTGGTCGGAGACCGCTACCTCGAACTCGTCGGTGCGGTCGACAACAGGTGGCTGTCGGTTGGTGTGCTCGGGTTCCTCTGTGTACTCGTCGCGGCTTTTACCGGCGTCGTCGGGCTCGTCGTCTTTGCCGTCAGCACCGTCGTCGGCCTGATTCCGGCACGCTTTGGCTCGCGGCGGATGACGCTGATGGGGGTGTTGTTGGTGCCGCTTGCGCTGTAATCTAGCTCAGACCACTGCGAGCTTTGATACTGGTTCCTCAATTGGCAACTGTCGTCTTCGATTAGTCTGACGTGTCGTCGGCCGACTCCCGAGCATGAACCGGACGGCTCGCTTAATTATATTTTAATTGACTCTCGTACCGGCGATACTGTGTGTGAGTAAGACAACCATGAACTATATTATCTATCCACACACATTGATAGATACGATGTCACTACTCAGCGTCTCGAATTTGACAAAACGGTTTGGGGGCTTGACAGCCGTCGACAACGTTTCATTTTCTGTTTCGGATGGCGAAATTATTGGCCTAATCGGCCCGAACGGGGCGGGCAAGTCGACGACATTTAATCTCATCATGGGGGATCTTGAACCGACCGATGGCGTGATCACATACAGTGGGGAAGAAATCCAGCACGTCCCGACGCACGAACGAGTGAGAGAAGGATTGGGACGGACCTACCAGAGCCCCAGACACTTCGAGGAGTTTACTGTCAGAGAAAACATCGCGTCGTGTACGCTTTCGAACGACCTCCTACTGGATACGACGACGGAGTCCGGCGATACGTCCGTCGAGGAGATTCTACGGCGGACAGGACTATCGGACCAAGCGGCAGTGTATCCGAGTAAGCTCACGCCAGCGGAACTGCGGCGACTGGAGATCGCAAAGGCCCTCGCCACCGACCCAGATGTGCTTCTGTGTGACGAGGTGTTCGCCGGAATCACGACCGAAGAGGCGCGAGAGTTGGCCGACCTCATCGAGACGCTACGCGACGAGGGCCTGACCCTTTTATTGATCGACCACGTAATGGAAGTACTGATGCCGCTTGTCGACCGCGCCATCGTGCTGAATTTCGGACAGAAAATCGCAGAGGGAGACTCCGACGAGGTTGTTGCCAACGATACCGTCCGTGAGGTCTACCTCGGCGAGAGTTCGGGGGTGGCCTGATGAGTCTCATCGATGTCTCGGACCTGGCGGTGTTCTACGGAAAGTCACAGGTTGTCAACGAAGTCTCCTTCAGTGTCGACCCTGGGGAGTTGGTTAGCATCGTTGGACCGAACGGAGCGGGCAAGACCAGCATCCTTGAGTCGCTGGTCAACTACACGGACTGGCGTGGTGATATAACTCTGAAGGGAGACTCTATCAAGGAAATGAGCGCAGACGCGCTCGCAAAAATGGGTCTTTCGTACTGCAGAGAGGAAGAAAACATATTCCCGTACATGTCTGTCCGGCAGAATCTCCTCCTCGGCGGCCATTTAGAGCAGAGTCGAGTAAAAGAGCATCTCGAAACGGTCTACGAGTTGTTCCCGATTCTGGAGGAACGGACAGACCAGCGCGCAGACACCCTCAGTGGCGGACAGCAACAGATGCTCGCAATCGGTATCTCTTTGATGTCTGACCCTGACCTGTTAGTACTCGACGAACCGACGCTCGGGCTGGCACCGGTTGTCGTTGACGACATCGCAGAGGCCATAGACCGCCTGCGTAAACGTGATCTCGGCATTCTCCTCGTTGAACAGAACGTCAACTTCGGGTTCAAACACGCCGACCGCGTGATCCTCATGGAAACTGGTGAGATCGTCCGAAGCGGATCGCCCGCTCAGCTACGAGAAGACGATTACGTGAGCCAGACGTTCTTCGGGATGTCTTCGACCGAAGCGACCTAGTCGGCCCGGGTGGGGATAGCATCTATCCCGTCATCACGAAGGCGTTTGACGGCCTGCCGAACCGTTGGAACAACCCCCGCTGGGAAGAGACCGATGACGAGTATGCCCACAATATAGAACGACAACAGCCGAACCGGTGCCTCGGTAAACGGACGGACGGACGCATTAAAGAAAATATAGAACCAGGCACCCGCGATAGCGCCTGGGACGGAACCGCGACCGCCGATGACAGCAGCAATGACTATGTTAATCGAGAGCGGGAGTGCGAGTACCGAGCCAATGGTCGCTGTCCCGACGTAGTGGACGTTCAGGACGCCAGCAACGCCAGCGACGAACGCACTCAACACGAAGGCGACGAATTTGAACTTCTCTGGATTGATACCGCTCGTTTCGACCAACTCCTCGTCCTGGCGGATCATCGCCAGCACCTCACCGAACTTCGAGTGGACGAGCCACCAGGTACCGTATGCAGTGGCGAAAAGTAATACCGCCGAGAGGTAGTAGTTAGCAGCCAGGCTGTCGACAAACTGCGGCACGCCGACAATTCCACGCTCGCCGCCAGTCAGGTCGGACCGCGCGATGGTCACCCGTTCACCGATAATCGGGAGCAGCAGCGAGACGAATGTAAAGTAGACGCCTTTCAGTCGAAGCGTCGGCAAGAACACGAGTGTGCCAGCCAACACAGCGAGTCCAATGCCCGCACTGGCAGACACGACCGGCGAGACGCCGTGCTCGGCGGCGAGGATAGCTGTCGTGTACGCAGCCACACCAATAAGGAAAGAGTGGCCAAAGCTGATGTAGCTCGTCTGCCCGGAAATGAGGTTCCAGCTCAGAACGAAGAGAGCGAAAATATTGGCCTGGACAAACGTCTGAAGCCAGAACCGCTCGGTGACCGCCGGGACAACAGCCAGTAATAGGATAAATGCGAGCCAGCCAAGACGGGTTGGCGTCACTGTCTCCGTGAGCCGAGTAGAGGCGTCTGACATTACGCCTCCACCTCCTCACGGCCGAAAAGCCCCTGTGGACGGAGTACGATGATGACCAGCAACGCCACCAGTGCAGGGATGCCCTTGAATTGCGGGTTGACCTGTATAGTGAATATTTCGACAAACGAAATGAGGTACGCAGCCACGGCAGTTCCCTTGATTGACCCGAGGCCACCGACGACGACGATGCTGAACGAGTAAATCAAGGGGAACACCCACATGTGGGGACTAATTGTCGTGTATGACCCATAAAACATCCCGACGAGACCAGCAAACGCACCGGCGATAATCCATACCAGCAGGTACGTCCTGTCGGTGTTGATACCCACAGCTTCGGCAGTGCGGCGGTTCTGTGCGACAGCAACGATACTCCGACCGGTATACGTCTTTGTCACGAACACGTACAGCCCGCTCAAACAGAGCAACGACGTAATCGTCGCAGCGACGAGGTTGTTGGTGATCGAGGTGCCTGCAATCTCGGTCGACCCCGATACAATCGGCTCGAAGAGTTCGGGGTTCGTGCCGAACTGAATAATGAACACCTCCTCGATAGCGAGTGCGAGTATCAGCGTGATCATAAAGACCGCGACTGGGTTGTCCATGATGTGTTCGACAATTCCCTTCCACGTGAGGACTGCCGCGGCGATGCCTGCGAGGATAGAGAGCGCCATGCCGCCGACTGGCGGCAGTTCGAGCGTTGTCACTCCGAGGAAGTACGCGTACGAGCCGATCATAACGTACGACCCGTGGGCGAGGTTTTCGATGCCACCAATCGCGTAGACGAGCGTCAGCCCGACCGAGAGCAACGCATACAGAGAGCCAACGGCAGTGCCAAGCAGTAACACGGTAACTGGATCGACAGCCATGGTTATCGAGGACCACTCTCCGGCCAGCCAACTGATTGTCGCGTGCAAAGAGCGGTCGATCTATGTGGTATGGTCATAGTGAGGAATTAAAGTAGGATATTCCTGGTTTAAGAGAAGCGTGTCCTCCTTAGTCGTCGTCTCCCGCGGTACCGTCTACACTTTGTGGCGTCTCGTCGTCGAACTCGTCACGCGACGGAATTGTGTGTCCCTCGTTGATAGCGTGCTCCGGCGGCACGTCGAGTGCCTCCGACCGGTCGAAGAAGTTGTCGGGGGTGAATTTTACGTTTGCCATCTGCACCGGGAGCACCGGCCAGTCCTCCGGGCGTGTGACGTGGTTCTTGCCGAGCGTGTACCAGACGACGAGGTCCTCGTTGTCGAGGTCCCGGTCTGCTTCCGTCCAGACGGGAAGGCCTTCGGGACCCTCTGCCTGGTTGGGGTAGTCGCCAGCCGGGAACATCTCCTCTTCGTCATGTGGCGTCACCCAAAGGTGATTATTTACGAACCCGGACCGCCGCATCACACTGCTGTCTTCCTGTTGGGCGGCCTTGACGTTCTCGTAGGCTTCGATGCGATAGCCGACCTCGTTGTCCAGTCGGTTCGTCTTGTTCGGATTCGTGACCTTCCAGTAGCGACCTTCCAGCGGGTTGATAAGCCGCTGTGCTTCCTGTTCACTCTCGAGTTGTCGCTCGTCGGCGTAAAAGGCATTGCCACCGGGGTTCGGCGTGTCCCCCGAGGGGTCCGCGTGCGGGCTAAAGCCCTGTGGCCCGGTTGGGACCGTCTCGTTTTCGACCTCGTAGACGTTGTTGTCGGCCCCGTCGATGTCGAAGTCCAGCCGGAAATTGAAGAAGTGCTGGTGGATTGGGGCCTTCAGCTGTGGCGCAACAAGCTCCGAGTATCCTTTGACATCCTTATTTTTCGGGGCCGCAGAGACGTTGTCGATACCCGTCAGACGGACCTGCACTTGGACGGAGCCGTCTTGGTAGAAATACCAGTAGAACCCGTAGTCGTAGTTACCAACAGCAGCAATAAACGAGACGACCAGACGGCGGTTCCGCCGTGACTCGGCGCTTTCAGTGCGCCAGTCCGAGCGCTCCCAGAGCAGGCCGTAATCCTCCTCGTGCATGCAGACAGCGTTGGGAAGCACGTTGACGTCGCCGTCCATCGTATTCATCACGGCGTCGAAGTAATGCATGTACCCCAGGCAGTCACACCGCTTTTCGAGGGATTTAGCCATCCGGCCGATGTTGTACTCCCCGGCGTCCATCGCGTTCTTGAAGCGGTCGTTCTGGTCGGGCGTTCCGTAGGGAACCGACATCTCCGCCATCGACGCACGGTGGAGGATCTTCCGGAACTCGCCGTCGTCGTTGTAGCCGACGTTATGCAAGACGAGCCCTTCTCGCTGGGTCCAGCCGACACGGAACTCCCAGTTTTGCCATTCCACTTTGTGTCCGTCGACCTCGAAGGACGGGCCGTCGGGCTGGACAACATCATAGGGTTTGATGTCGTCGCGCAAGTCGATGTCCTCCTCCCGGTACGCCATCTCCTCCGGAGGAAGCGGGTTCTCCTCGTCAGGGGGGCCGTTGTCGACGACCTCGACGACTGACATCTCGTCGAGGTCGACGTAGACGTGTAGCCCGGTAACTGGTTTCGCGTACCCTTCGTCACCGTCGTCAGCACTCGGTCGGACGTAGGTCAGCCCGTGTGCGAGACGACGGTCCCGATCGATGTGTTCAGGGATGAAATCGTACCCCACCGACCAGGGGTCGACCATCGCTCGGCCGGTGTTGTCTACACCACGGTCTTCGAGAGCGGCCTGCCACTCCTCGTGTGCCTTGACCGTCTGCTCGCACTCGATGAACTCCTCGATGGCAATCGACGGCTGGGCACCCTCTACGTGCTCGACGGAGGTGATTTCCTCCTTTTCGAGTGATACCACTACTTCGTAGGTCTTCCGTTCCGGGCTGTCTCGGATGACGGCAAACGCCTCACGTTCGATCTCTGTCCCATCATTTTCGTACTCCGCAAGTGCGTCCTTGGGAGGTTCGTTCAGGACAATCTTGACAATTCGTGCGCCGTCTGTGAAATCGTCTGCATCACGCAATAGGTCACCAGCGGCGTCGATTTCATCTGGATGAAGCGGATCCAGAGGGTGGTCAACTTTTGTGTCTGATTCTACGGCCATGATGTGTGTAAATATCCCACACGGATATTAAGTCTTACGTAAGCTGAAATTCAGCACGCAAAAGAATTTTTATTTACGACTTGTGACTGATAAGATCCGCTGACGGAGCGTCAGCGTGGGCCGAGGTTGACGCTGATTGATTTCGTCTGTGTGTACTCCCGAATTGTTTCCATCGCGTTCTCGCGGCCGTTGCCTGACTGCTTGTACCCGCCAAACGGCATCCCGGGTGAGACATCGTTGTAGTGGTTGACCCAGACGACCCCAGCTTCGAGGTCTTCGGCCGTATCGTATGCCTTGTTGATGTTACTGGTAATGACACCAGATGCAAGCCCGTAGTCGACATCGTTGGCCTGCTCAATCATCTCGTCGTACTCCGACCAGGTGAAAATCTCTTCGACCGGACCGAAGATTTCCTCTTGGACGGCGTCGTTGTCATGGTCGATGTTGTCGATGACAGTCGGTTCGACGAACGCCCCTTCGGCGAGGGCGTCGTCGTCTGGGGTGTCACCGCCGACGACGACATCGGCGTCGTCGTCACGGGCGAGTTGGATGTACTCCATGGTCCGCTCGGCTTGCTCCTGTGATACTTTGGGTCCGAGGTCGGTCTCTTCGAGCAGCGGGTCCCCCATTTGGAGCGTCTCGGCGGCTCCTGCGAACGCTTCGAGGAAGTCGTCTTTGATATTCTCGTGGACAAAAATACGTGAGCCCGCAGCACAGCACTCACCCGTGTTGAAGAAAATAGCCATCATACAGGTCTCGACTGCCTGCTCAAGATCGGCATCTTCGTGGATGATAACCGGGCTTTTGCCGCCGAGTTCCAGTGTGGTCGGCGTGACGCTGTCGGCCGCATTATGAGCGATATCCTTACCGACTGCAGTCGAGCCCGTGAACGCGAGTTTGTCCACATCGTCGTGGGTCGTCAACGGTTCGCCCGCCTCCTCGCCGTACCCGGTAACGACGTTGATAACACCGTCTGGAACAGTACTATCGACTAGCTTACAGAACTCGAGGACCGACAGCGGCGTCTCCTCGCTGGGCTTGAGAACGGTGCAGTTGCCCGCCGCCAGCGCTGGGGCCAGCTTCCAAGTGGCCATCAACAGCGGGAAGTTCCATGGCGTAATCTGCCCAACGACACCGTAGGGCTCGTGGAGTGTCGAGATATGTTTGTCGCGGTCGAACAGGTCACCTGTCGGTACCTGCTCGCCCGTGGCCGTCCGCGCAGCGCCCGCGAAATACCTGAAGAAGTCCGCTACCAGGGCGATGTCACCCATGGCCTCCTCGATTGGCTTACCGTTGTCAAGAACCTCGATTGTCGCCAGCCGCTGGTGATTCTCCTCGACAATTTCGGCGATATCAGTCAGCAGGCGCTGTCGTTCATCGGGATGTGTGTCTGCGAACTCACGCTCGAATGCCTCCCGGGCGGCCGCGACGGCACGGTCTATATCTGCTGCGGTGCCAGCTTGTGCCTGTGCCAGCTCGCTCCCTGTCGTCGGGTCGACTGTACTGAACGTCTCGCCGTTGTCAGCGTCAACCCACTCACCGCCGATGTAGTGGCCGTACGTGTCCTCTGTGAGGACATCTGATGCCGTGCTCTCGTGACGCTGTTTTATTTCGTCAACCGTAGTACTGGAGTTGTCAGTTGCTCCCATGGTAATAGTTAGTACTGCTCGAATAATACATAAAGCTATCTATCATCCAATTAATCCCTCCTGTATTTTCTTTTTTAATTTTACGAACGGTGTAATTTAATCACGATAGCCATCGTCGGCGAAGTAGTTGTGAGGCGATATTGAACCAGATTCGGTTGGCTTTGCTGTGGCTCCGAACACTATTGCAGTTCGAACTCCGCGTTGGCAAACTTGTCTGGATACACTGTTACCTGCTCGCCGTCCCGCCACTGCGACCACGTTGGCTGGAAGAAGTCGGGACCGTACTTTAGATCGTGTGGGTAGCTGTTGCCGTCTGGTGCTTCCTCGTCGGGGCCGTACACCGAGTACGTCTGATTGAGTTCGAACGTTTCCTCTTCCATCGCGGTGACGGTATCGTCTAGGCTGTCGCCTCCTTCCGAGCGCGCACGTGCGTACATTTGTGTGGCCACGTACGAACCGAATGCGGCCCACGTCGGCTTCGTCGGACGGGAATCGTACTCCGATTCGTACATGTCGACGAACTCCTGTGCGGCATCAGAGAGTTGTGACCCCCAGGTGGTGAACGTCCGGCTGATAACGTTCGAGTTCTCGGTGTTGATATCTGCGAGATACTGAGGGGACTGTGACGCCACCAGATCACCTACCATCGGCTTTTCGACGCCCGACTCCTCGTAGGACAGCAGTGGCCCTTTGCCGGCCTCCGCGACAAGGCCGAAGATGAAGTCGACATCGGTGTCATCGATTTGGTTCATATACGTGGTGAAGTTATTCTCACTCAGTGAAAAGACGATGTCGTCTTCGATTGACATGCCTAGCCCGCCTACAGCGTCTTTTAGTGCAGGCGCGACCTGACCCGTCCATGCGGCGTCCTCGCGGAATATGACTGCGTTTTCCCATCCCTGTTGTCCGACAGCGAACTGTTCGGCAAAATTCAGGAGGTCTGCGACAAAAAACGCCGCGTTGATGGGTGCGATACGGAACCAGGGTTTGTACCGCTCGTAGTCCTCTGCGACCTGACCGGCGAGCGCCGGGGCCGCCGCGCCGACGTTGAGATGAACCGTCTCCGTTTCGGCGATTTCGTCCATGATTCCGGCGGCCGTCTGCTCGGCGAACGTCCCGATGGTTGCATCGGCACCCTGCCGACTCACCAGCGTGTTGTGGGCGTCGACAGCAGATGACGCCGTTCCTTCCGTGTTCGAACTCTCGACAGACAGGTCACTGTCGAGGATTCCCTCGTCGTTTGCCACCTGCGCGCCGAGTTCCGCCCCTCGCACCGTAGCCTTGCCAACATCTAGGTCGAGTGTCGTGAGGACACCCAGTGTTTCACTGCCCGAACTCCCACCGCCGAGTATTCCCGAACAACCGGCAGTCGAGCCAAGCAAAGCGATACTACCAGCAGCGCCTGTTCGTCGTAGATATTGTCGTCTGGTAACCATAACCATACTACTATAATCATTGGTCTAATATAAAGCTACGTGATGATTACTGTATCACGCTCGGGTGAGGTGACCCTCCTCGGAGCCACATTCGCCAGGTCAGTTGTCAGCAATCAGTGAGCTGGCGTTGAAAACGATTGATGCGGACGGCTAGATGAGACCGAACCGCTAAATACCGTGCACACGGCACTACAGATAATGACACATCTGGGTACGGCGCATGCCGACCCTGGAGAGATGGCCACCGGTGAGCTAGATGTCGGCGAAGCCCGCGACGGCAGTACTGTGTCACTGCCTGTGGCGGTCATCAACGGCACAAGACGGAGAACGTGTCTCCTCTCAGCAAGACTTTCGGCCCCACCACCAGCAGACAAGGCCACTATAATAGAATCTGGAGGCGCTGGTGAATCGCTATGTTGCGTCGGATTCGACCGTCAGAACTAGGAAGATGAAACGCGAAACCGCCGATGGTTCATGTCGAAGATCTTCCGATTCACCAGGAAAGCGGTTCGGTTAGCTAAAAACGCTGTTTGTGGGCGAGCGAAGTCGCCGCCCCCGATTATCGTAGTATCGTAGCATTCAGTTTGTATTGGTTGTCTCCACCTCTTCGAGTTCCTTCCCACGCTCACGGATCAGGTCGTCGTCGACGTGATTGAGTATCCGATCCGGTCCGATAACCTCGACCAGTCGCCGGAGACCGCGCTCGGTTGCCGTCTCGACCTCCTGGTCGGAGCGATGCGTATCGAACGCGTGATCGATGTAGGCCTCCTGAAGCTCCGCCAATCGATCCTCTGGTAGGTCGGCTTCCATCTCGCTGTTGAACCACGTGCGCCAGCGGTCGCGTTCGGCCCATTCGCCCGCAAACTCAGCGTCAGACCTGAGCCAATCGTAGTGGGGTGCGACTCCACCCGAGTACCCGCGCTCTCTTCGGTGGTCTTCCAACAGACATCGGGCGACGTGCGCTCCGTGGCCCGCAACGACGATAGCCTGTGCACTTCGAGCGCCGGCCGGTGAGGCGACGTACAACCTGTCGACGGGTGTTCGGCCGTCCTCATCGTGGTAGTCCGGGTCGAAGCGTTCCTCGGACTCACCGTGGTGCTCTTGCTGTTCGAACATGGCGTCATCGTCCAGCCCGCGGAGGTACGAGCCATCGTACCACGCTGCAGCGATTACATACTTTCCCGAGTGTACCTCTCCGGTCTGTGTCTCAATGACGAACCGCTCGCCAGCGTCCGACCGTGTGACCGCTTCGACGCGTTCCTCGATAATGTTACAGCCTACCTCGCTGACGTGGGCGTGCATGAGGGCAGTAAAGTCGTCAATGCCGATGCCAGCTGGAAATCCGAGGTAGTTCTCCAGATAGGCACATCGCGGCAGGGCCGCACTCCCCTTGTCGAAAATGACCGTATCCAGGCCGTAGCGTGCAGTGAACACACCCGCCGAACAGCCCGCTGGCCCACCACCGACCACGATAACGTCGTGGTCCGATGCTGATTCAGGAGTTCCCATTGATGATGTCCGTAACCCGCTGGCGGTCGAATAGCTCCTCATCACCGAACTCGTCCGGATAGACCCCTTGGGCGGCCATCTCCAGCCGGAAGAGATGAATGATCGGTCCCTGGTAGGTCTGTCCCGCGTAGAACACGCGACCGTTCTGTACCGCAGAGAGTTCGCTCGCTACGTCGTGGTTCTGCAGGTGTTCGATGACGTTCGTCCGGAAGTACTCGTCCGAAATGTCTCCTTCAATCCGAACGGCGAGCGCATCCGGATCGATGTCGAGAAGCGTCTCGTAGTCGATCGTTCCGCCACCAGCCTGGCTATCGACAACGTCGTTTTCGGCCAGCGCGTCACGAACCTCCAAGTCGCGCCAGTGTTTCGACTGGGTTCCCTCCCCGACGCGGTAGGGGTAGTACGACTCCGGCGGAGTCCCAGCGGGAACGAGGACGGCGATTTCGGGCGGTTCTTCGGGAAGACGGGACTGTACCCGGTCGAGAACCTCGTCGTGATACGTCTTGAATGCCTCGTACCGCTCCCGTTCTTGGAAGACCTCCGCGAGCTTCTCGAAGGCCTCGTACAGCGAGTAGTGCCGGTAGTCGTGCCAGTCGTACACCTGCGTGAAGATCGTGTTCCCGAACCACGGCGCGACGTTCTCGCGGATCTCCTCAACGTCGGCCTCACTCCAGCCGAGACGGTTGATCATGAAGTTCGGACTGATGACGTGGAGATCCGCGTCTAGCTCGTAGAAGATCTCCTTACCAGTTCCATCGTCGTACAGGGGCGTTAGCTCACCGACTGAGACACCGGAAAGTTCATCGTAGTGGTGGGACCCGAATCGAGAGGCGACTCCGATCGCTTCGAGCCCGTCTCCCTGTCCGAGCGCGACGCCCATGTCCGCGTAGTCGCCGGTAAACGGGAACCACGTCTCCGGTGGTTCTTCGAACTCCAACGTGCCAACCGGTTCCATCGTCACGGAGTACGACGTGTCTTCGGGAGTGTCTGTCTCACCGCCTGTTGACTCTTCGGTCGTCGGACTGTCGGTATCGGTGTTGTCGGTATCCGTGCTGTCTCCGGTACACCCGGCGATCAGCCCCCCGCCGACGATTGCGCCGCCGTACTTCATATAGTCACGCCGCGTCGGTGCCTCCTGTGCCGTGTCGTCTTTTGACATATTGATTTAGTCGAGCCTAAATAATGATAATCCTTCCGTTTTTTTGGTCGGCCTAAAAAACCACCTGCCGATACCAACGCGGGAGGCTTGCTTGCGTTCGAAGAGTGTGCTGTCAACTGCGACATAGCCAGATGTACATCGTAGCGGTCAGAGGAGTGGTAGAACGTGGTTGGGTCAGGCGGCGCGTCTGGATTGATGCCGAGTCGATCACACACCGTTGGCATGAGGCTCACTCGACCAACGAGTTCGGCGACCCGGACGCACTCCGTGAACATATCCACACGGCCCACTAGTGTCCTATTTGCATAGCAGACACGGACTACTTAGGGTCAACGAACAGGACAGAAAGGAAGAAACTCACTGAGCTACACTGTTTTTCGTTAGGCGAGGTCCCGATTTTTCGAAGCAGAGTTCAGTGAGTGTATACTTACTGATGAGACAATCGGTCTACTAGTAGATGTTTCATGACGCTGATGGGGGTGTTGTTGGTGCCGCTTGTGCTTTGAGCTAGCTCAGAAATCTCTTCGCAGTACGTCCTATTTGCGCTTCTTGAACGCTAATGGTATCAGACTCAGTTAGTTCGTGGAGCCTGGATGCCCGTCCAGCGAACTCGGTACGGAGAGACTACTTCTGTCCGTCGCGACGATCGAGAGAGTCTCGTTGAGAGAGACAGTGAGCGTGTCACCATTTGCAGCGATCGAGACCTCGATGCGCCACGGGTCAGTCGACACCACGGTGTTGGAGTCGTCACTCACACACCAGTCCAACTGCCAGAATGGTGTCGTCTCGGAGTCTGTCGTCGGTGGTCGCGACGACATCACAGAGTCGTTCAATTGTTGTCTGATGTACATTTGGGTCGAAACACAGCTCGCGGGCTTATGTCTGGATAGTGGTCGAGAAGATTGCTCCCGACTACAGGTCGGCGAGCCAGTCCGCGAAGTCGCCCGTGAGGAAGTCGACGTAGTCGACAATACCGAGCCACAGCGAGACGAGGATGACGGCGAGGACGGGCACCCGGACTAGCCAGACCCAGGTCGTCCCGAGCGGGCCGATATCGCCGACACCCTGTTCCAGCTCTTCGACAGCGGGGCCAGCCCAGAGCCAGGAGACGTACACCGAGATGAGCAACCCACCCAGCAACAGCAGGATACCGTTCATCAATCCGTCGTACAGATCGAGAAAGACCAGGTCGTAGGCGGGTGCAAGCCCGAGAACGAACAGCGCCATACAGACGAACACCGTCGCCCGAAGGCGGTCCATCCCGTGCTCATCGACCGCATACGAGACGACGACTTCGGTGAGACTGATGGCACTTGACAGCGCCGCGATGATCACAGTTCCGAAGAAGACAGTGCCAGCGAGCCAGCCAACAGAGAGGTCACCGAACGCCGCCGACAGGCTGACGAAGATTGCGCCGGGGCCTGGCTCACCAGGGTCGACACCAGCGGTGAACAGAATCGGGAAGACGATGAGGCCGACGAGGACGGCGATAGCCGTATCGAAACCGATGATGATTGCGCCATCCTCGGCGAGATTTCGGTCCTCGTCGATGTAGGAGGCGTACGTTATCATGATACCGAACCCAAGCGAGAGCGTAAAGAAGGCCTGTCCGGCCGCGTCGGGTAGGATACTGGTCCACTCCGAGGCGATGCGGCCAAAGTCCGGTTCGAGATAGAACGAGTACCCCTCGCTCGCACCCGAGAGCGTAGAAGCCCAGGCCGCGAGACCGACGACAATAGCGATAATCGCCGGCACCATCACCTTCACCGCGAGCTCGATGCCCTGGCGGATACCGAGTCCGACAATGGCGATGATACCGAGCAAGAAGAAGCCATGTAGCGCCATCGCTTCCAGACCGACCGAGAGCTGACCGAACTGACTCGCGGCCGCGTCGATGTCGGCCATATAGCCGTCCTGAAGTCCGAGAATCGTATAGCGGATGGTCCACCCCGCGATGACGCTGTAGTACGACATGATGACAAAGGTCGCCACGACGAACACCCAGCCGACGTACTGCCAGGCACCGCGCCCGATTTCCTGCATCGCGCCCACCGGATTGCGCTCGGTGTGGCGGCCGATGACGAACTCGACGAGAATCGCGGGGAAGCCGACGACGACGATAAAGAGCAGATAGACGAGCAGAAAGCCTGCGCCGCCGTTTTCGCCGGTGATGAACGGGAACCGCCAGATGTTCCCAAGCCCAACCGCGCTTCCCACGGCTGCGAGGATGAACGCAATCCGTGTCGACCACTGTTCACGCTCTGAGCTATCTTGTGACATACGCCAGTTTTCAACAACCGAGTAATAAATAGCTGAACTTTCGCTCCCACGACGCGACTCTCAGCGAAACCCATGTCTCGACAGTAGTTGCCCGTCGGCCCGAGTACGCGTATCGTACAGTTTTCGACGCTTCACGCATCAAAGCGGTCGAATGATACCGAATGTTATCACCTGTGACTGCTGGTCGTAGTGGTTGTCCGGGCCGTTCTGACTCACATCTGTTCGGTCGCTCACCACTTCGGCGGGCAAGGTTGTCCGCCAACAACACTGTGACTGCTCGATAACGCGGAAACTGTTCGGCCGATGGCCCTGTTTCTTTGGCCCAGCTATTTACACACTCCCAAGTTCGCGGTTGACGTCGCACCGACAGACTCTGCTGACACCCTCCATCCGGCAAAGACGCCAGCGGTTGCTGCCTTCCAATAGACACCCGGATGTGTACCAGGAAGCCCGTACGGTTCCATCGTTTGTCGTTCGAGGAGTGGGAGGTCGACCGTCCGCTCAACTCGCTCTGTAACCGACTTGCAAGCGGTCAAGTTTCAGTGACCGAGAAGATCGCTCACAGTTATCTCGCCTCGCCCGTGACTCTTACTCGATTTGTAACGGTTCGTCGTTGTTATCCGCGCTGCCATCGCGCTCGTCCCACTCCAGTTCGAACTCGACGCTCAGCTCGTATGGACCGTCCTGTGGCCCCTCGCGCTCTGCTTTGACTTCGAAGGTCGGACGTGTAGGCGGGTCCATCGTTACCGAGCTATCGCCCGACGTGAGTGTGATATCGGCACCGTCGCTGAGGTTCTCGGCGACGGTATGGAGAAATGATGCAATCTCGTCTCTGCTCTGGTCGCTCTCGGATTTGAACAGTACTTCTTCGGGCATACAACCATAGAGGGTGGGCGAGCTGATAACTGTATGTTTTCCCGGCTGATACCCCAGAGCAGGCGTGAAAGAGAGGACGGCGACAGCCGTCCGAGCAGGCTGTATCGGCCGACCGTTGATAGCCTGTCGTTGGTCTCACTCGAACGCGAGCCGAGACACGAGAGAAGCGAGCCATGGCTGCGCGAGACCGAACCGCTAAAGACCGTGCACACGACACTACAAATAATGACACGTCTGGGTACGGCGCATGCCGACCCTGGAGAGATGGCCACCGGTGAACTGGATGTCGGCGAAGCCCGCGACGGCAGTACTGTGTCACTGCCCGTAGCGGTCATCAACGGCGCGAAGACAGGAAAGACGCTCTACATGCAGGCCGCAAGCGACGGCGACGAGCTCAACGGCGTCGGCGTTCTCCAGCGGGTTGTCCCACAGCTTGACCCACGAGAGCTCTCGGGGACGATTCTGATCGTCGGCGTCGCCAACTACCACGCCTTCCAGCGGGGCGAGCATCGCAACCCGATAGACGACACGAAACTCAACCGGACCTATCCCGGCGACGAGAACGGCACCTCGACCGAGCGCATCGCCGCGGCGACGTTCGGTGCTGCCCGCCGGGCAGACCTGATTGTCGACCTCCACCAGGGCTCGACCTCCCGAATGATAAACGAGGTGCGCGTCAGGTGTGGGCGACGCCACCGACACCACGACGACTGTCTCGAACTCGCCAAGGTGTTCGGCTGTGGACACGTCCTCGACCAGAAAGGGCCCGACGGACAGCTTGCCCGCGTCGGCCCGGACGAAGGGATTCCGACCGTCGACCCGGAACTCGGCGGCGCGGTCGGCTTCGACGAGGAGAGTGTCCAGTACGGCACCGAGGGCGTATTCAACGTCCTTCGATACTACGACTTTCTGGACGGTCACGTCACCATGCGGTCACAGACCCGCGCCAACGGCTTCGAGCAGTACGGCTCTCCGGTCGGTGGCATCGTCGACTTCCAGGTCGACCTCGGCGAGAAGATATCCCGAGGGGCGACGCTGTTTACCGTGACCAATGTCTTCGGCGGCGTCAAGACCGAGGTCACCGCCGATACATCGGGCATCCTCTGGCGGACCCGTCGCCGCCCGCCGGTCGCCTCCGGCGAGTACATCTGCTCTGTCGGGACGGATATCGACACGTACTGAGCCCGGTACGCAATTTATTATTGTCCGCCCGTTACCATCGGTATGGACTGGCAGGCGTTGTTTCGGTCGCGTCGAGCTGTTGCAGTCTGTCTCTGTCTCCTAGTGGGAGCTGTCGGTGGCGTCGCCGTCGTCGACACGGGAGAGATTCCGGCGTGGGACCGAGTCTCTCCGTCACTGGACCTCGACGAGTCAGAGACAGCGTCACTCGTCCACGAGGGGATAAACAACGCCCGAGCGGAGCGGAACCTGACACAGCTGTCGCGTGAGGAGACACTGACTGCTGTTGCCCAGAACCACAGCCGAGACATGGCCGACCGCGGCTTTTTCAACCACACGACACCCGACGGCGTCGGCCCGGCCCAGCGGGTCACACGCGCCGGTGTCGCCTGCCAGGCTGTCAGCGAGAACATCGCCCGTCTGCCACGACAGAACCACGAGGGGCCACTGGCAGAGACAACTGTAGACGCCTGGCTGAACTCTGCGGGACACCTGATGAACATCGTGGCCGAGAACTGGTCACGGACGGGCGTCGGCGTCGTCGCCGACGAGGACACTGTCTACATCACACAGGTATTTTGTTCGTAACTGACCGCCAGGAACGGTACGCCTATACGCGGTCACGCCAACCGTTGCGTATGGAAACTTGGCGACTGCTCGCCTGGACGACAGGCCTGTTGCTCTTGTGGGGAGCGCTTGTCTCTCTTCTTGGCTATGACCTCTCGCCGTTCTCTATTATCTCCGCGGCGGCGTTTGGTATGCTCGGATTCTACCTGAGCAACAAGCTAACGGATAGACTGAACGATAATTAAAAGACGACCAAGCCGCGTCAGGCGTACTTTGCCTTGCTGAAGCTGTACGTGGCGTAGCTCGTGTACGTCACGAAAATCAGCGTCGTAATGGCTCCGGCGATTACACCGGGCATTATGCTGCCAGCGGCGACAGTATCGTGGACTGTTCCGAGGGCCAATAGCGTGACTGTGCCGACGATGAACGAGAGCGGCGTCGCCACCGTCGCCGCGAGCCCAGCGACGATTACCGTGAACAGGATTGGTTTCTTGCTGTCGTCAATCATCGTTTGTAACTCACCAGCACTGGTTTATAGAACTGTCGAAGCCGGCGACGACCCCGCACGGGGCCACGTTGTGTCACGAGGGCTCATAGAACGCCCCAGGGCCGTGGTCGTCCTGCCAGGTGAACGCAAACAGCCGTTGGGCGGGGACCCGTCTGAGCCGACGGCCGTCGCCTGCGCGGCCGGTCGCCGGGTCCCACACCGTCCCGTTGGCCCGGAGTTCGTCCTCGACAAGTGCGAACTCATATCCCGGGTTTTCGAAAGCGTGGAGGCCGTCTGTGGCGACCACCACCACGTCCATCCCACCGACCGTATCCGTGACGACACCGCCCGCGGCGCGGAGTCTTGTCTCGGGGTAGCCGACCGCCGTGTCGCCGTGTTCGATGCCCAGTACCCGGGTCTTGGGGCTGAGGTCCTCACGGTCCCAGGAGCGTCCCTCGCCGCTTCGGTGGGCAGCGAGCCCGAACTCCTCACTCCCGAAGTACTCCTCGTAGGGGTCGTCAGTGTAATCGACTGGAGCCGGCTGGTCGTCGTCGCTGGCGGCCTCGCTTTTCATCGTGGCGGGCTGGAGGACCACACCCTCGGGATAGTCGTCACGGAACCGCTCCCACGTGATAATCGGTGCTGGTCGGACGGTCAGTTCTTCCCCTTCGAGGCTGCCGGCAATACACTCCCCAAGAGATTGCTTCCACTCGGATTCCGTCTCTCTGTCGTACATCACGAGGTCGTCGTCGGCGAGTTTGCCCGAGACGCCGAAACTCAACACCTGGTCGTCGACGGTCCGCTCGTAGACGACGGCGCTCGCACAGAGCGGACACCACGTCACCGCCACCGGGTCGCCGTCAATGCGGTCGTTGACGATTTCGTGGAAGTTGAGAATCCGAATCGGGTATGCCTTCGGGGGCTCGCCGTCAAGGACGAGCACCTCGTCGTCTGCTGTCCCGACAAACTCCTCCCCGAATGTCGGGTCGTCGATGCTCGGGATGGCATCCTTGTCGAGGACCGAAATCACGTCCATGTGGAGAGCTTCGCCCGTCGCCCTCAAGAAAGTAGCCTGCGTGTGTGTCGGCAGGAACAGACCGCGTCAGTGTAGCTTGAGTTCGACCCGGCGGCCGTCGGGGTCTCGGACGTAGGCCGCCCAGGCACGGCCGTAAGCACCGTAGCGCTTGTAGGGTTCGCCGTCTTCGACCTCGACACCCTCCTCCCTGAGGTCGGCAAGCAAGTCTGTCAGCTCCTGTCGGGAGTCGACATCTGCCGAGCGCACCAGCAGACAGATGTGTTCGCCGCTGGGGTCGACTTCCTCATCTGTCGGCACGAGGTGGATATGTCGCCCGCCGGCGACGACGGCGACGTAGGGAACCTCCCCGGCCTCGTATCGCTCGCGGTCCCGGACTGCCAGCCCCAGCAGGTCGTGATAGAACCACAGTGCGCGGTCGATATCTGTCACCCGAATCGCCACGTGGTCGATGTCGACGATATCCATACTCACACAGTTGGCCCTCGGCGACTTATTGTCATCGCAGGAGAAACCAGATACTTGTGCCACCGGTGACGAGCGACAAAACAATGCCCTCTTACACGCGCCGACAGGCAGTTGCCGGTATCGCCGCTGCTGGCATCGCTGGCTGTCTCACCCGTCCGACAGGGTTGGACTCGCTGGATGAACTCCACGGGGAGTGGCCGGTCGCAGGCGGCACCGTCGCCCAATCCCGCGCAGTTTCGGGAGGACCAGACGACCCCAAAGAAGTGTGGACGACCGAGCTGTCCGACGTTCGCGGGGCCGGCACCCCCGCAGTCGTCGACGGCCAGGTGTATGTCCCGGCCGATGCGGTGTCCGACCGGGCACGGAACCGCTATCGACTATACGCCCTCTCAGGCGAGAATGGCTCGGAACGCTGGCAGGTCCCGCTCCGGGCATCCCCAAACGGATCACCCGCAATCACAGCAGGCCGCATTCTCGTCAGCGGGAAGCGCGAGACTGAACGGGGACGACTAGTCGCGTTCAGCGAGCCCTACGGTGACGAGGAGTGGCTGTACGACATCGAGGCCCGCGTGACCGCGCCGCCAACCTTCGACGGAACGACGGTCTATCTCCCGGACTGGAGCGGAACTGTCCACGCGCTGTCGGTCGTCGACGGCTCGGTGACGTGGTCCCGCCAGGTCAGCACCGACGGCGAGGGTCGGACCTTCCCGGAGGCGGCGGCAGTCGGCGACGGACGCCTGTATCTTGGGTCGAGTTCCGGACGAACCGGCGTCATAGCTGTCGATGCCGAAAGCGGGGAGACGGCGTGGGCGCGGTCGACGCCACGGGTGACCGCCAGTCCGGTCGTTTACGACGGGCTGATTGTCGTCCAGACCGACACGGTCGTCCGCGCATTCGATACCGCCGGCGAAGAACTGTGGGCGGTCAACCTCCTGGACCAGAACCCGTGGCGGCCAGCACCGGCCGTCGACGACTCTCGCATCTACGTTTCCAGAGGGACGACGACACACGCACTCACGCGAGACGGCAAGCAGGACTGGACATACGAGCGCAACACAGAGGCGAAGCATCCGCCCACAGTCGCCGGCGACGCAGTACTCGTCTCCGAGGACAGCGCTGTGACCGCACTCGACCGCACCGACGGGACGCGGCTGTGGCGAGCCGACACGGACGGCCGCGGCGAGGTCATCACGGTGGGAAATGCACTCCTGTTGACCGACTCCAGTGCTGTCACCGCGCTGGGTGCCTAGAGCAGGCGAGCCAGACGTTGGGACTGGCTGTCTCATACGGTTCTCGAACCACTACATCGTCAACGGTGATTCTTTCTTCAGAGCTTTCGTTAATTTCACTCCTAACACTCTTTACAGCGGATGACGTACCCCTGTTCAACGATGTCTATCGATCGAGACACCTTCGAGAACACGAGCGAGGACGAGCTCGAAGACCTTTCCGTGCCTGATCAAGTCCTCGGATTTCTCGCCGCCAACGAAGATCGGGCGTTCAAAGCCCGCGAAATTGCCACCCAGATCAGCCTCGGCGAGGGCGCAGTCAGCACCGCACTCTCACGACTGAAGGACCGCGGCCTCGTTGAACACAAAGCCACATATTGGGCAGTAACCGGCGATAGCGACCGCCTTGAAGGATATAGTGGTTACGAGCGAGCGACTGCCCTGTTCAACGACCAACTCGGCGAGGAGAATAAGGAGTCTTGGCGCGAGCACGCTCCCGGCGAGACACATCCAAGTGTGGAGAACGAACAGTGACCAACGACAGAGCGACCCCAATTTTCGAACGAGGCGATGTCGTCTACGGTGATGACCCATTCAAAGGTGAGGAGAGCGCTCGGCCCTGGCTTATTCTCTCCAACCACGAGGGACGGCCGTTTCACGGCGATCAGTACATCGCACTGACCTTGACCTCAAAATCATGGATGGACGGACTCATCGAGATCCCCGAAGACAGTTGGCTTCGTGGCGGTACGCCAGACGAGAGCCGAATCGTTCCCTGGGGTGTGCAATCAATCAGCCACGAGGATATCGATTTCTGGCAGGGCCGTTTAGCCGATGATGTCGTCGATAACGCGACGACTACTCTCGTCGACGAGTTGCGGTAGCCACTCTCGACCGTTCAGATTCCTCCGTAGTACAGATTCCCTCGACCGTAGTCTCAACGTCCCCAGGCGAGCAGCGCCGTATGGCAGAAGACACTTTATCGGTCGCTTACAGGTGCGCGTATGGACCTCAGCGACAAGCGACTCGTTGTCACCGGCGGAGCCGGCTTTGTCGGCTCACACCTCGTCGAGCGACTGGCCGAGACGAACGACGTGCTCGTCGTCGACGACTACTCAAACGGAAGCCGGGAGGCGGTTCCACCCGAAGCGACGGTCCTCGACGGCGACCTGACTGATTCGGACGTTGCTGCGGAAGCGATTACGGCCGACGTCGACGGCGTGTTCCATCTCGCCGCAGCGAAGGCCGTCAACACCGAGCGCCCGCGGGCACAGTTCGAGGACAACCAGGCGATGACCTACAACCTCCTCGAACGGATGGAGGAGGTCGGCGTCGACAATCTCGTGTTCACCTCCTCCTCGACGGTCTACGGCGAGGCACCGCGGCCGACGCCGGAAGACTTCGCCCCACTGGAGCCAATCAGCGCGTACGGCGCGGCCAAGCTGGCCGAGGAGAGCATTATCTCGACGTACGCCCACAGCCACGGGATCCAGGCCTGGGTGTTCCGGTTCGCGAACATCGTCGGCCCGCGGCTCCGTGGTGCGGTTGTCTCCGATTTCATCGAGAAGCTCCGCGAAGACCCCGAGCGACTTGTTATCCTCGGCGATGGCCGACAGGAGAAATCCTACATGCATATCAGCGAGTGTCTCGACGCCATCAGTTTCGCCGTCGAGAACGCCGCCGACGACTTGAACGTCTTCAACCTCGGGACGCGGACCACCACCTCGGTCGACCGAATCGCCGACATCGTGGCCGAAGAACTCGGCGTCAACCCGACCTACGAGCACACTGGCGGCGACCGCGGCTGGACTGGCGACGTACCGCGGATGCGTCTTTCCGTCGAGAAGCTGGCTGGGCTGGGCTGGGAGCCCGCACAGTCCAGTGACGACGCCGTCCGGCAGGCGACGCGCGAACTCAGTACCGAACTGTAGCTGTTAGTAGTCGGCAGTCTCGTCCGCTGTTTGAGGGAGTGTCCGTGGTAGTATATTCCTGTCAATACAGATGATAACTTTTAACATACGCCCGGAATACTGTAATGCAAACATGAATGGCGTAGAGGGGCGACTTCAGGAATGCTCCGACTGCGGACGGACGTTCAACAGGCGAGTCAACAGTCGCTGTCCGGTGTGTGAGACAGAAGTGCAACAAAACGAGGAGTACAACTAGCACCCAGCGTTCCCGAACTATCTACTCGTCGTCTGCAGCCGACTTCTCATCTGCATCGTCGTCACCAGCAGCGAGACCGGCATCTTCCTCGCGGTCGAGCGCCCGCGGCGTGTCGTGATACTCGGAGTAGCCGTCGAACCACCTGACGATGCGCTCGATGCGGTCGACGATGTGGCCGGGCTGGCCGCTGCGGGAGAGTTCGTGTCCCTCGTCTGGGTATCTGACAAAGCGCGTGTCGACATCGTGTTTACGGAGGATGCGATAGAACAGCTCCGCCGAACAGGCTGGCGTGCGGTAGTCGTCGTCGCTGTGGAGGACCAGCGTCGGCGTCTCGACCTGGTCTGCGTGGCCGGTCGGGGACTGCTCCCAGAGGAACTCGGGTTCGTCCCACGGCGTCGTATCGAAGTCACCCTCGACCAGCGAGTACGCGCCATCGGTCGAGCCATAGAACCCAGTCAGATCGTAGACACCACGTTGAGAGACTGCCGCCTCGAAGCGGTCGGTGTGGCCGACCATCCAGGCGGTCATGTAGCCGCCGAAGCTGCCGCCGGTCAGGAAGACCTGGTCGTCGTCAACGTAGTCACGGTCGGTTGCCGCCTCGATGCCGGCAGTCACGTCACTCATCGTCACCGAACCCCAGTCGCGCTCGATTGCAGCCATGAACTCTTCGCCATAGCCCGCCGACCCCCGAGGGTTCGACCAGAAGACGACGTATCCGCGTGCGGCAAGCGTCTGGAACTCGTGAAACATCGTCCCGCTCGTGGTCCACATCGCGTGGGGGCCACCGTGGACCTCGACGGCAAGGGGATAGCTCTCTTCGGGGTCGAAATCCGGCGGCGTGAGCAGCCACCCCTGGAGGTCGACGCCCTCGTTCGAGTAGGACAGTTCCTCCGGCCGGCAGACCGCCCGGTCGTCGAGCAGGTCGGCGTTGATTCGCGTCAGCCGGTGTTCCTCAGCTCCGCCCAGCGTCGAGACGAAGAGGTCGCCGGGGTGGTCCCACTCACTGCGGACGACGGCCAGAAGGTCCTCGCCGACATGGGCCGCGTCGAGGCTACTCCAGTCCTCCCGGAGCACGCGCTTGGCCTCGGTCTCGTCGTACGCGACGGACCACAGCGCTCCGGCTCCCTCGTCAGGCGTGGTAAAGAACAGCTGCTGTTCGTCGGGTCCCCACTGTGGCGCGGCGGCGTACCCGAGAGTTCGGTCGAGGTCTGCGGTCGGATGGAAGACCGTTCCGTCCTCGCTGTCGAGGACTTTCAGCTCGACCTGGCGAAGCGTCGACTGGTCGTCGTCGTTGTAGAGGAAGGCGACACGGCCGTCGCTCGTCGCGGCCAGAGCCTGTCCCCAGCCCGTCGTCGTGTGGACGGTCTCGCTCCCCCCGGCGTCGAGGTCGTGTTCGATAATCTCGTAGGCCTCGGAGTCGTCGGGGTCGTCGCCGACACTTTTCGTGTAGTACAGCGTCTCCTCCTCGCCCCAGGACGGACTCGCGTAGTCGGCATCGCCGTCGGTGAGCCGCGTGATATCGTCGTCCTCGTCAGGCCGGTTCCCCCCGAGTTCGACGGTGTAGACGTGACTGCGCTTGCCGTCGACGTACCGCTCCATCGAGCGATAGACCGTCCGGTCGATGACCCGGGGGTCCGGCGTTTCGGGTTCGAACTCCTCGGGAAGGTCGATGTCGCGCTCGTTCTCGCGGTCGGCCGCGCTTACGCTCTGGACGAACGCAATCGTCGAGCCGTCGGGCGACCACGCGATGTCACCAACACCGCCGACGACGTTCGTGACCTGTCGGGCCTCGCCGCCGGCCGTGGGGAGCACCCACAGCTGTGGGCGGTCGTCGCTCGCGCCCCGCGTCGAGACGAAGGCGAGTCGGTCCCCGCTCGGACTCCAGCGGGGCTGGCTGTCGACACCCTCCTTGACGGTGAACCGCCGGATGTCGTCGCCGCCAGTCGAGACGACGTAGACCGTGGCGGCGTAGGACTCCTCGTTGTCGGGAACCTTTCGGACGAAGGCAACCGACTCCCCGTCGGGGGAGACTCGTGGCTCCTCTATCTGCACGATATCGTGGAAATCGACCGCCTCGATTCGCTCCATGCAATCGGTGTGTTCTCCTGTTCCAAAGCCGGTTTCGGTTACGGAGGTGTCGGCGGTGTCACAGCTTCCAGGCGAGTTTCCGGCACAGCAACTGGCCCGGGCGTACTTGTATCTCCAGGCGAAACCGTCACATGATGGCACCACCTCACACAGCCCTCAGCCGCCGACGGCTTCTCGGGGCCGGAGCGGGGGTGCTCGTCGGGACACTTGCGGGCTGTACCCGACTCAGTGAGTTCATCGCAGATTACGCGGTCGGCGACGTGAACCTGTTCAACCTCTCGAAGGACCAACTCACGGGGCCGCTCGAACTAGGAGATCCCGACAGTGACGTGGTCCTCGACGAGGCGGTGAACCTCGCGCCCGAGTCAGGCGATAAAGACGGCGAGCCGTCGGTTATCTACGAGGACGTGCTGACGACCGCCGGGACATACAGGCTGGAGTTCCAGTTCGAGGCGACCGGTCCGAGCGACCGGTCGACGGTTGGGGCCGCCGAGGAGCTCGACATCGCCGACCCCGGCGACGAGAAGATTGTCGTCTTTTTCAGCGAGCGCTGGACCGACGAGTTTCTGACGATTCGGGCAATCGAGGACTTCGCCGAGCTCGAAGACGACTTCGAGAACTAGCGGTCCTCGAACCGTCGGACTCCCCGGTCGCCGTCCTCGAACAGCCAGAGGAAGGCAGGAACGTAACAGAGCCAGGCGAAGACGTAGCCGAGGCCGATGAGGAGACTTCGGGTGTCGCCGGCCGCGACGACCCCGTCGACGAGGCCAGCCAGCAACGCGATACCGACAAGAACCGCGACCGACGGCTCGTCGAGCCAGTCGTAGACGACGCCGATGAGCGACCCGACGACATAACAGAGCGCATACCGGCCGACCGCTGCCCCGCCGACGTAGAGATAGAAGTAAATCGTCACCGAGGGGCCTGGGTCGACGCCGAGCAGTTCGACGAGCGAGACGAGTCGACCGACAAACGGCTCTTGGACGCGAAACAGACTCACGACGACGAGTATCGCGGTCAACAGGCCGACGACGCGGCCGGCTTTGACTCCCGCGTGCGCAGGGTCGTGCTGTTCGACCATCCAAGCCTGCGGATTACGCCAGCCTGACCGCGGTCCCGTAGGCGAGCACTTCGGAGCCACCGCTGGATATCTCCGAGCTTTCGAGCCGAACGTTGACAACCGCGTCTGCGCCCATCGACTCGGCGTCGGTCACCATCCGGTCGAGCGCCTCCTCGCGGGCTTTGGTCAGCAGTTCGGAGTAGGCTTTGAGTTCGCCGCCGGTGAGGTTTCTGATGCTCTGAGTGATGTCGCGGCCGACGTTGCGGGCCTCGACGGTGTTGCCCCGGGCGATGCCGAGTGTCTCTTCGATTTCTTCGCCTGGAATCGAATCGGTGTTTACCACGTGCATACCAATTCATAGGCGGTACACCCCTACAAAAGTGTCTGCCGGGTTTCAGGCCGAGCAACGATTGACCTATGTGCCAGGACGCGATACGATCGAACGTGCAAGTCGTCGGCTACGAGGCGGCGCCGGCCGGAGATACGGATGCGGCCGCCCTGTTGCTCGCGAGCGACGGCACCGTCTCCCGAGAATCACTCGCCTCCGGGACCGAACTCGCTTACCGCCTCGGTGAGCGCCACTGTGCCGGGACCGTCGAGAGCGGCGTCCACACCGCCTGCCCGGTCGAATCTGCCCCCTACTGTGACCGTCACACCTCGCGGTGGGCGTGTGCGCGGTGTACTGGCGACTGCGGGATGCCACTGGAAAGCTGTCACGAGGAGCACGCACTCTATCTCGCGGCCTTCGCTCCCGCGACGTTCAAAGTCGGCGTCACCCGGTCGTGGCGACTCGATACCCGTCTGCGCGAGCAGGGCGCAGATCGGGCCGCCCACCTCCGGACAGTCTCGAACGGCAAGGTCGCCAGACAAATCGAGGCCGAGATTGCCGCCGAAGTCGGCGACCGGGTCCGCGTGCCGACGAAGATACAGGGGCTACACAAGACTGTCGACGACGAGGCGTGGACGGGACTGCTCGCCGACTTCGACCCCGTGGAGACGTTCTCGTTCGAGTACGGACTTGACCTCGACGAACGGCCAGTCGCCGAGACGATAGCCAGCGGGACCGTCCGCGGGACCCAGGGTCGGGTGCTCGTGCTCGAATACAACGGAAGCACCTACGCTGTCGACCTTCGTGACCTCGTGGGCTATGAACTCACAGCCGGCCAGCCGGAGCGGTCCCTCCAGTCGAGTTTCGCCGCCTTCCGGTAATCGTTTCAATTGCGTGACCCGAATCTGCCGAAACAGGAGAGGCTAAGTACGTCGGGGAGAACCACAGCACAACTCCGATGAGTCTGAACGCCAACGACAGGGCGATTGCGGGGTTCACGATGACCGGTCACGCGCTTGTTCACTGGTTCGAGACCTCGATTCCCATCTTTCTGGTCGTCTGGCTCGCTGAGTTCGACGTTGCTGTTGGCCTGTTTGGAATTATTGTGGCGCTCGGGTACGCGCCTTTTGGCCTCGGTGCGCTTCCGGGGGGTGTGCTCGCAGACCGGTACGGCACAAAACGACTCATCGTCCTCTGTCTGGCCGGCATGAGCGGTGCCTTCCTCCTGTTGGCGCTCGCGAACTCGATCTACGCCATCGGCGGCGGGCTCGTGCTCTGGGGGGTCGCCGCAAGCGTCTACCACCCCGCCGGTCTCTCGCTCATCTCGACGGGCGTCAGCGAGCGCGGGACGGTCTTTGCCTACCACGGCATCGCCGGCAACATCGGTATCGCGCTGGGACCCTTTGTTGCAGCGACGCTGCTCATCTTCTACGACTGGGAACTCGTCGCTGCCGGGCTGGCGATTCCGGGCCTTTTAGCGGCCGCCTACGGCCTCTCTGCGGATTTCGACCCCATCGCCGCGGCCGACGAACTCGACGAGGAGACCGAGGAGACGCCGTCCTCGCTGGCGGATATCCTCGCCAGCTCGCGGGCGCTGTTTGCCAGTGCCTTTGCTGTCGTCTTCCTTATCGTCTCCTTCGAGGGGCTGTTCTACCGCGGCATGTTGACGTACCTCCCCGAGATTCTCCAGGACCTGCCCGTGCTCGTCGACTTCGACCCCGGCCCTGCGCTCGAAGGCATCGAGCCCGGCGACTACATCTACGTCGGTCTGCTTGTCGTCGGCATGGGAGGCCAGTACGCCGGCGGGAAAGCCACCGACAGCGTCCGTCCCGAGCGTGGCATCGTCGGTATCTTCGCGGTGCTCGCAGTGCTCGCACTCGTCTTTGTCCCAGTTTCGGAGCTTGGCCTTGGGCCGCTTGTGGTGTTGTGTGGCGTCATCGGCTTTTTCCTGTTCGCCATTCAGCCCTTCTACCAGGAGGCCGTCGCCGTCTACACACCGCCGGACGGTCGGGGACTATCCTATGGCTACACCTACCTCGGCGAGTTCGGCTTCGGCTCGGCCTCGATTGCAGTCGGGGGGTTCCTGCTTGGTTCGTTCGAGCTTGCGGTCTTTTTCAGTGTGCTGTCTGCGTTCGCGCTCGTCGGAGCCGGCCTGGCGGCCGTTCTCTGGGCCCGGTATCGATAGCTTCAGCGTGAGTGGCGACGAGCGCGTGTGGCAGAGCTGCCCGTCGCCGCGTTCGTGATACGGCCCTGGTGGACTGTCGAGAGAGAGTCGACAACAGTCGGGCCACGAACTGGTAGCCTCCGCCACATTCTTCAATCGGCTCGTAACAGAGTCTGTATGAGCTACATTGTTCACGCCCTCTCACGAGCGGACTGGGAGACGTTCAGCGAGCAAGGCGAGCACCGCCCACGTTCACTCGACGAGGAGGGGTTCGTTCACTGTTCGAAACTCGGTCAGATTGGGCTCGTCGCCGACTACAACCACGCCGACGAAGACGAGCTGGTGCTTGCGTTACTGGACGAGTCGCGCCTCAACCTACCGGTTCGATACGAGAGCGAAGACGGCGAAAGCGCGTTCCCACACGTCTATGGGCCCCTCTCTCTGGATGCGGTCGTCGAGACGTTCCCGTTCGAACAGGATGAAACCGGGTTCCGCCTTCCGGAACAGCTACTGAACGAGCGGTTCACTTCTCCCGAATCGGAATGAGCGCGTCACAGACAGACTGAACTCCCGCTATCACCCAGTCGCCGACGAACCTATTTGTCAGCGCGGGTCGAACAGCCGGTATGGTCGGGTTCGCTATCTCGGTCTCCGGTCCGTTCGCCCTCCTGCTCGCGGCACTCGGCGCGGTCTGGATATATCAGGACGCGACAAAACGAAAGATGGGCACGGCAGACATGTGGGCCGTCGGCTTCTTCGTCGGTTTCTTCGTGCCGCCACTACTCGGTGCCGTCGCCGTGTTCGCCTACTACCTCCAGAAGCGCGAGCCGAGATATCCCGGCCCTCAGCGGGTGCCCGAGCGGTGACGGTCACTCGCCCATGTGGCGGGCGATGATGTCCTTCTGGATTTCCGAGGTTCCCTCGTAGATGGTCGTAATCTTGGCGTCGCGGTAGTAGCGTTCCACGTCGAAGTCCTTGGTGAAGCCGTAGCCGCCGTGTATCTGGACGGCCTCCTCGGCCACGTCGACGGCGGTCTCGCTGGCGAAATACTTCGCCATTGAGGCGGCCTGGGCAGCGATGCCGTCTTCGTTCTGGCGGGCGGCGTCCCGGGTGAGCAGGCGGGCAGCCTGGACGTTCGTCTGCATGTCGGCGAGCTTGTGGGCGATAGCTTGGTGGTCGGCAATCTGTGTGCCGAACTGCTCGCGCTCGTGGGCGTACTCGACGGAGTCGTCGAGGGCCGCCTGTGCGAGGCCGACGGCCTGGCTGGCGATGGCGATGCGGCCGCCGGTGAGAATCGAGAACGCGGCCTTTAGTCCCCGCCCAACCTCAGTCAGGCGGTACTCCTCGGGGATGCGGGCGTCGTCGAAGATGAGCGTCGTCGTGTCGCTGGCCCGGAGTCCCAGCTTGTCCTCCTTTTTGCCGACCTCGACGCCCTCTGTATCCATCGGAACCAGAAACTGCGTCACCGTGTCGGGGTCGTCGCGGTCGGTCTTGGCAAAGAGGATGACGACGCCGGCGCGGGTTCCGTTGGTTATCCACTGTTTTTTTCCGTCGATGACGTACTCGTCCCCCTCGTGACGGGCCTCGGTCGTCATCGCGGCGGGGTTCGAGCCGGCGTGGGGCTCCGAGAGCGCAAAGGCCCCGACAGGGCGTCCCTCGTTCATCTCGGGCAGCCATTCCTCTCTGTGTTCCTCGGAGCCAAACTCCGCGATACAGGAGGTGGCGAGACAATGGACCGAGAGCGCGGTCGCGAGCGAGAGATGCCCACGGGCGAGTTCTTCGTTGATGATGCTGTAGGTGACCTCGTCGGCGTCGAAGCCGTCGTACTCCTCGGGGACGGTCAGCCCGGCGAAGCCGAGTTTCGCGAGTTCGTCCCAGACGCCCTCGGGGAAGGTTTGGGTCTCGTCAGCCTCGTCGACCACATCGGCGACCTCCGCCGCGACGAAGTCGCGAATCGTCTCCTGAATCATCTCCTGTTCGGCTGTCAGTTCCATAGTTGAGAGTAGGACGCCCGGGTAGTAAACGCTGTTACTTGTCGCTCACTGCCGTCCTTGTGTCAGTCCTCGTCAAGGCCGAAGACGTCCCTGAGTTCGCCCTCGATTTCCTCGACGTACCGGTCGAGGGTGGTGTCGAGTTTCTCCTCGTCGACGACGACGCCCTGGAGTCGACCGGCTGGGTCCTCGGGCAGTTCGATACGGAACTGCCCCTCTCCCTCGTAGAAGGGCTCGCTCTCGGCGAGAATTCCCTGGTCGATGGCGTGGATTAGTTCCGAGTCGTAAGCGTCGTTCATCGTCTCGAAGGCCTGCTTGTAGGCCCGCTGGAGTTCGGTGAAGTAGTTCGCGTACTTGTCCTCGAATTTCTCGGGGTCGAAATCGGTCATCGGGAGAGGATAGCGGACCGACGTTCAAATTCCTGCCGTTTGGGCGAACGTATTACGTGACGGTTCCGCGGCTGTCGCTGAACCATCTGCTCGATTGGCGTGGGGACTGACCGCTGCCGAAACTACTTGATTGAAATGATATTGGATCTGGTATGCAAGATGGAGTGCGCGTATCTTGCACGGCAACCGACTCAGTTTTGCTAGCTTATCTCCCTAATACGCAGGTATCATAGTGACTCGATCTTGTCGGCCCGATGTGCCATACATTCAAACTCACTGCGAATCAAGCCTACATATGAATCAATCCAATACGCCTCAAGCGGGGTTTATTGACCCGGACGGGGGCAACGCTGCGGCTGTTCGGGACCTTGCTGAGGGAGTCCTCGATCAACTCATAGGGCAACTCGAGTGGCAAACGACCGGTCACCGTTACCGGAGAATTCATCGGCTCCATCGGGTGCGATTCCAGACTCTTCGCGGTCCCAGAGTGATCTACTGGACGATATAGAGACAATAGTTCGGGGATCGATGAATCCTGCCTATCCCGGGTACATCGGTCATATGGATACGATACCGACGACGGTCTCCGTGTTGGGCGACCTCGTGGCATCGGCAGTCAACAACAATATGCTGAGCGTGGAAATGTCTCCAGTGTTTTCTGAACTTGAGGTTCGATTGACCGAGAAAATTGCTGACGAATTCGGCCTCGGGCCTGACGCTGGCGGCGTACTTTGTAGCGGTGGCAGTTTGGCAAATCTCCACGCACTCACGGTCGCCCGTAACCAAGCGTTCAACGTTCACAAAGAAGGCCTCGTTGGTGTAGGTCGCAAACCAGTGTTGTTCGCATCGGAGGTGGCACACACGTCGCTGCAGAAGGCCGCTATGTTGGTCGGACTCGGTACTGACGCTGTCATCCCTATCGAGACGGACGACAACTCTCGAATGGACCCCAATGCGCTGGAGCAGGCAATCGAGAAGGCTGAACGAGAAGATCGAGCACCCTTTTGTGTCATTGCGACAGCCGGGACGACGACGACGGGGAATATCGATCCACTCCCAGCTATCCGAGATGTCGCCGACGAACACGACCTGTGGTTCCACGTTGACGCGGCCTATGGCGGGGCGCTCGTGTTCTCGGAGGCCGAATGCGGGCGGCTCGATGGAATCGAGTCTGCCGATTCAGTGACGTTCAACCCTCAGAAATGGTGTTATGTCGCCAAGACCTGTGCAATGGCTCTGTTCGCCGACGAAGACATCTTACAGGAAGATTTCCGGATTGGGGCTCCATATATGCGCGGCAACGATGCGATTCCGAATCTCGGCGAGCTGAGTGTTCAGGGTACCAGACGAGCAGATATCCTGAAGCTCTGGCTTACCTTTCAACATCTCGGTCGCGACGGACTCGAACAACTAATCGACGAAAGCTACCGATTGACCGCTCTGATTCGTGACCGCGTTGTCAAACACGACGCGCTGGAACTCGCCAGCAGGCCGGAAATGAATATCATCTGTTTCCGGGCGGTACCAGAGTGGTGTCCCTCAGAGAAACAGGACGACCTGAATAACCGACTCCAACAGACGTTGCTCTCTGAACACGACATCTTCGTCTCGTTACCCACCTATCGTGACAATAGATGGCTGCGAGTTGTCCTCCTCAACCCATTCACCGGAGAGGAGACCCTTCAGCGGCTGTTCGGTGGGATTGACGGTTTCTTGAATGCAGAACAGGGCTGACTGGAAGTACGCTATTGTACTCTCGGTACTCCCTCTGATTCGATAACCCAAACTCAAGGTGGTTATTTACGGCAAACCTGGTCACATTCATATAAGATAAATTATATATCCTCATCGGACAAACAATCGGATGTCGTGATGAACACAATTTCCAACCGAATCGGAACAGATAGCCCACCCGAGGTGCTGAACTGATGGTGGTCGAGACCTCCCCGACTGCCGAGTTCTTCCTCGTTGGTCGAGTGTTGCTCGGTGGTGTCCTTGCATACCTGGGGATCAGTAACATGCTCGATGCCGGGAACAAAATCGAATACGCTCGCTCAATGGGCGTCCCCATTGCTGGTATCGCCGTTCCAGTGTCGTTCGTGATGCTGATTCTCGGCGGACTCGGGATCCTCCTCGGCATCTACCCGATGGTCGCGAGCATCGGAGTCATCGCATTCTTTGTCGGAGTCACGCCCGCGATGCACGCCTTCTGGCGTATCGACGACCCAGACGAGCGAAGCCAGGAGAAGACGCAATTCCTGGTCAACCTCGCGTTGCTCGGGAGCGCTGTTATCGTGCTCGCACTCGGGACCGCACCGTGGCCATACACCCTGTAACCGCAATCAGTACTACACCACTCCACTCGATTCATATGACTACAGACGACTCAACAGAGCCATTCGCTGGATTGTTCGCAGACACCGACGCTGAACCGGAGTTCCTGACGAAACTTCGTGCGCACGACCCGGACTTCGCAGACTACGTGGCTGCAATCGCACGGAACGCCGGGAGTGACAAGACGCTCTCCGCACAGACGAAGACGCTCATCACACTGGCACTCGATGCAGCCGACGGAAACACGACCGGCGTGAAAGACCTCGCTGCAGTCGCCCGGTCACAGGGCGTTTCCGAGCAGGAACTCGTCGAGACGGTGAAAGTCATCGCCAATCAAAGTGGCCTCGGAAAACTCGCAGTTGCCGCCCACGCCCTTGAGGAGTAGACTAAACGTCAGGCGTCTCAGTGGATTGGTTGGCCGTTTCGTCAACCCACTCTGCATTCCACTCGTCGATTGCGTCGAATACTGGCTCGAGTGCCGCTCCCTTCTCGGTCAGACTGTAGTGCGTCTCGACGGGTGGGCCTTCCTCGACATTGCGGTCGACAATCCCATCCTCTTCGAGTGATTCGAGGACGCGCGAGAGCGTGTACGAACTCGCGCCAGATGCTCGCTTCAGTTCGTTGAATCGGTGGTCGCCATCGAACAGGTTGTAGAGAATCCGAAGTCGCCACTTGGTACCGAACTGATCGAGTGACTGGACGCCTGCACACGCGTCCGGCGTGAGTTCTCGGACCTCGCGGAGATTCTCGTCGATCTCCTCGTCGGGCGCTGGAACCATATCAGCGCATACGCAGTCCCAGGTGTTAGTGTTTGTCTTGCGAACTCTGCCAAAAATTGTCGATACTGCTGAGCAGTAGCTGTCGAGTCAAAACGGAGAACAGCTATCTGATGGGCCTGAAGAGGAGTAATTCGCCAACGGAAAAACTCTATTACAGTTCCTTCGTTGGCCTGTTCATGAGTGACGTTACAATCCGCGAGTTGGAGTCACAGGCTGAGTGGATAGACGCATTTCCGTTGATGAAACAACTGCGGACGCACCTGGACGAAAACCAGTACCTGGACTACCTCGAACAGATGAGTGCTGACGGATATCGACTGTTCGGGCTGTTCTCGGGAGACGAACTTGCCGCTCTCGCGGGTGTCGATATTTTGACCAACATGTACTACGGGCGGCACCTTTGGGTGTTCGAGGTTGGTGACCGACGCTGACCACCGCTCGAAAGGCTTTGGGAAACAACTGTTCCAGTATCTTGTGGACTGGGCTGAAGACAAAGGGTGTGAGAAGGTCGCTCTTTCGTCGGGCGTACAGAGAGACCAGGCACACCGATTTTACGAAGACCACGTCGAAATGGACCGAGCCAGTTACGTTTATACTCTAGATTTGAGCTGAGTGTGGCAGAGAATGGAGTCAGAAGCCAAACTCACCGCAGACGATGGCGACGAAGCCGACGAAGTCGGTAGGTCGGTGCTGCACGGATGATGGGACTACCGTGCTCGTCGGGGCCAATGGTCGCGACTCCAGCGGGAAAATGCCGGCCGTGCGTACATCTTTGTCCTACGTGACCGTTGACGGGCACCGTCACTCCCGCTCGTGAGTGGCTGTGAAATCAATATCAGGGCCGACTGGAACGAACCCGGTCGGGTTGATATCCGTGTGGCTCCGGTAGTAGTGCTTCTTGATGTGGTCGACATTGACCGTCTCTGCGACCCCGTCATGTTGGTAGATGTCGCGCGTGTATCCCCACAGGTTCGGATAGTCGACGAGTCGCCGGACGTTACACTTGAAATGCGTATAGTAGACTGGATCGAACCGGACGAGCGCAGGGAAGAGTCGGAGATCGGCGATGGTGAGCGAATCACCGACGAGGAATCGCTGGTCGCCGAGTACCGCCTCCCAGTGGTCGAGCGCCTCGAACATGGTCTCGACTGCCCGCTCGTAGGTGTCCTGAGAGTCTGCGAACCCGGCGGTGTACGCCCCCTGGAGAATTGGTTCGTACAGCTCGTCGACAACCGCATCGATGCGATCACGCTTCCCGGCCGGGTACAGATCGTATTCGTCACTGTGGTCGGCGAAGGCCGTCGCAAGCATCTCCATGATCTCGATGGATTCGTTGTTGACGACCGTCTCTTCGACCCGGTCCCAGAGGACTGGCGTAGTGACGCTGCCAGTATACGTCGGATCAGCTGCAGTGTACACCTCGTGGAGGAACTCCGAGTCGTGGAGAGAATCCGACGTACACCCCGGTTTGTCGGGGCTGAATTGCCAGCCACCAGTCCCGCGATACGGGTCGACGATATTCATTGAGATGACATCCTCAAGGCCAAGGAGTTTCCGCACCAGGACAGCGCCGTGAGCCCATGGACAGGCGCGGGCAATGTAGAGGTGATATCGCCCGGATTCTGGTGGGAATCGGGAGCCGGCGGAGATGCGTTCTCGGAACGAGTCTTGGCTTCGGTTCTGATCGCTTTCGGTCAATTCGTCAGTCGTCTTCCAGTGGCCGTCGATGAGGTATCCCATGTGTGATAATCTGGTTTTGCAGTTGTGTCTGAGATTCGTCTATGCCGTCTCCGAGACGGGTTCTTTGAGCTCGATGAGGTAGCCGAAGGGATCTCGGACGTAGATTGCGGGGGCTTTACCTGTCGCCCCGTCAGGAGTCCCTTCTCGTTCGATGATGACTCCTGCATCCTCGAGTTCCTGCTTGACATCGTCGATATCCTCGTTCAGAATGATTGCGAGGTGGTCGAAGTTCTCCCGTTTGGGATGGACGAACTCGTCGGTCGGTCTAACGTGGATGATCGTATCTGCTGTGAGCCGGAAGTGGAAAATCGGTGTATCGCCCTGTTCGTACTCTTCGAATCCCTCGAGTGGGAATCCGAGGAGGCCCTGGTAGAATTCGATTGCATGCTCGATCTCGTCATCTGGAATTCGGAGGTGAATGTGATCAATTCGTTGTGCGTCCATCGTTCGTAGTGAGATAGAACCGTCTATCGCATATAGCTCAGGCAATCCGAATCTGATCAGGTCACACTAGACTAACCACCGAAAGAACGATGAGAAAAATGGTTTTCCAATGGAAAATAGCGAATATTCTCCCGATAGCTTTGACTTGATCACGCCGGATACTTTTTCCGTACCGGTCCGTTCTTCATCCTAAGATTGACACCCTTGAGAGAACTCTGAGGACGATACTTGAACTTCCATTACTACCGTAAAATTTACTTGCTGAATAGATTCTCTGCATGTTTCACCGGTTTTCTGATGAATTTCAGATATCTTCTACCCGCCTCGGTACGTAAACCACCTGTACTGACCGATTCTGCGCGACCAGCACTGGTATCCATAACCGCGTTGACTAGCTACGAGCCCTGTTTCTGTGGGAGATAGAGCGTGATGTAGCTCACGAAGAGAACACCGAAGACGCCACCAACGATGAGATAGTAGACCGGATCCATCCCGGTGGCTGTGTCGACGAATTTCTCGACGGTCACAGTACGAGCGGAACTGCCTGTGAAAAACTCACGAGCAAGCGCAATGGCGACTAGCACGACAAGGACGATATCGAAGCCATCGCGCTCGTTCATTGCTCGAAGACTGTCGCCGGCGCGTATTAGCTTTGCTGCCTCAGGCGACGCTGAGAGTCTCCTGATAGGAGCCGAACTGGTCCTCGAAGACGCCCATAATCTCGCCCATCGTCGCGTAGGCCTTCACAGCGTCGATAATCGGCGGGACGACGTTGTCGCCGTTACGGACAGCCTCTTCGAGCGCATCGAGGGTGTCCTCGACGGCCTCCTCGTCGCGTTCGTCTTTGACGTTTGCGAGGCGGTCTTTCTGGCGGCGCCCTGTCTCTTTGTCGACCTGGAGCAGTTCCGGCTCTGTATCCTCCTCGATTTCGTACTTGTTGACGCCGACGACGGTCTCCTCGCCGCGTTCGACCCGTTCCTGGTACTCGTAGGCCGACTCCTGGATTTCGCGCTGGAAGTAGCCGTCTTGGATTCCCCGAAGGACGCCTTCCTTCATCGAGCCGTCGCCCATCTCTTTGATTTCCTCGATGTACTCCATCGCCTCCTCCTCGACCTCGTTGGTGAGTGACTCGACGGCAAAGGAGCCACCCATCGGGTCGACGATGTCGGCTGCGCCGGACTCCTCGGCGATAATCTGCTGGGTGCGCAACGCCACGCGGACGGCCTCCTCGCTGGGGAGTGCCAGCGCCTCGTCGTAGCTGTTGGTGTGGAGGCTCTGTGTCCCGCCCAGGACGGCAGCGAGTGCCTGGATGGTCACGCGGGAGATGTTGTTCAGGGGCTGTTGTGCGGTCAGGGACTGACCGGCGGTCTGGGTGTGGAACTTGAGCTTGCGGGCGGCCTCGGACTCGGCGTCGTACCACTCCTCGGTGACCCGGCCCCAGATGCGGCGGGCGGCCCGGAACTTGGCAATCTCTTCGAAGAAGGAGTTGTGTGAGTTAAAGAAAAAGGAGAGCGTCGGCCCGAACTCGTCGATGTCCATCCCACGGTCGAGACAGTCCTCGACGTAGGCCATCCCGTCGGCGAGCGTAAAGGCGAGTTCCTCGACGGCCGTCGAGCCAGCCTCGCGGATGTGATACCCCGAGATGGAGACCGGCTTGAACTTTGGCGTGTTCTCGGCTGAGAACTCGATGATATCCGTGACGACACGCAGCGAGGGCTCCGGGGGAACGACCCACTCTTTCTGGGCGATGAACTCCTTGAGCATATCGTTCTGGAGGGTGCCACGAATCTCCTCTCGTGGGACGCCCTGCTGGTCGGCCAGCGCGATGTACATGGCGTAGATGACGGCCGCGCTGGGGTTGATAGTGAACGACGTCGAAACCTCCCCGAGGTCGATGCCGTCGAACAGAATCTCCATATCCCGGAGTGTGTCGACGGCCACGCCCTCCTTGCCGACCTCGCCGCGGCTCATCTTGTGGTCCGAGTCAATGCCCATCAGCGTGGGCATGTCAAAGGCCGTCGAGAGACCTGTCTGGCCCTCATCGATGAGGTAGTGAAAGCGCTCATTGGTCTCTTCTGCGGTGCCGAAACCGGCGAACTGGCGCATCGTCCAACTCCGGCCGCGGTGCATCGTCGGGTAGACGCCACGCGTGTACGGCGGCTCACCCGGGAAGCCGATATCTTCCTCGAAGTCGGTGTCTTCGAGATTATCTGGCGTGTACAGGCGGTCGACCTCCAGGTTCGATACCGTGGCAAAGCGGTCCTGGCGTTCCCCGTAGGCATCAAGCACCGGGTCGCGCCGCTCTGTTTCCCAGTCGGCGGCCGACTCGCGGATTGTTTCGAGTTCGTCCTCATCGAACATATCTCCCTGTACGTGGGGCACCCGCATGAAAATTCCGGATAACATACACACCCTACCGTTGCTACTCCTGGAGGCGCTGTGTGGTCTCGACAAGCGGGTGGTGGGCGTAGTCGACGGCCTCAATGTCGGCGACTTCTTCGAGATTCTCTTTCTCTGCGGTCTTTGCCATGCCGATGTCGACGGCCTCGTCGATGACGATGAGGTAGGCATCCATCGTCTCGATGCCGAGGTCGCTTGCGGCCTTGACGCGGTGGTGGCCGTCCGCGAGCAGGCAGTCAGTTGGTGTCTCGACGACGACAAGCGGCTCGGCCAGGCCGCGTTGGAGTTCGTACTTGCGGCCTTCAAGTTCGTCGGCATACACTTTCCCTTGCGTGGGTGTCAGCTCCGTGAGGTCGACCTCGCGGCGATCCTGGCGGACACCGACATCGTGGATGTTTTCGAGGGTTTGCATGAGCTTGTCGACCTTTCCGGGGGTGGCCCGCTCGATCTGGCTGCGTATCACGTCGGCGTTTGAGATGATGCCCACGAGGTTGCCGGCGTCGTCGACAACGGGCAGGCGCTGGATGCCCGAACGGAGGATAACCCGGGCGGCGTCGTCGAGTTTCATCTCCGGGTGGGCAACAAGCAAGTCACGCGTCATAATCTTGAATATCGGCTCGTCGTCGTCATGTAACAGGAGGTCGCGGGCGGCGACAAAGCCCTCGACGTGGCGGCCCTCACAGACTGGGAACCCGCTATGTCCATCACTGTCGGCGATACGCCGGGCGACATCCCCGACAGTTGTATCCGGCGACACTGTCGCCACGTCCCGCGTCATATAGTCTTCGACACTGGGTTTTCGGTCCGCTGTCATCACACACATCGACGGGGAGGAGCGTCAAAAGCCTCTCGCCTGCCCCTACTCGCTGTCGTTGTTGGTCCGCGTGAACGCGCCCGACTCGATGGTGTGTTCGTCTGTCTGGACGAGATACCGGTCGCCCTCGAACTCGTCGTGTACCGACTGGGTTCGAAGCGTCGTCGTGGCCGCGATAGCATCCAGAAATCGCTCCTCGATGATGTCCTCGATGACCGCCGTAAGCGACGCCTCCTGTTCCTCGACAGCGTCGAGGATGCCGAGTGGAATCTGTGCCCCGGCCATATCAACGTGGCCGCCTGCACTGCCGATCTGGTCGAACGCCTCGCGGACGGTCTCGCCGATGTCGACATCGACCCCGTGGGAGCGAGCAGAGGCGTATATCGTCCCGTCTTTGACCCCATAGACCAGCGTCGCCGTGACGTCATCGATGGTGAGCAGACGGTCTGCGGCCTGGGCGAGTGCGTCGCGCTCGGCGAGGTCGCCGACACAGCTCATCAACACCTGGCCGTCGACACGGCGGTCCTGGATGGCACGTGCGGTGATTTCGAGCGTCGTCGCGCTCACGGAGGGCGATTCGATGCGTTCGAGAACGCCGAGGTCGGCCGCCGGCAGGACCGCCGATGCCGCCTCGAAGTCCGCCGGCGAGACTTCGCGGCTGAACCCCTTCGTATCGACGTGGATACCGAACAGCAGTGCAGTGGCGACGGTTGTGTCGACCTCGACCCCGAACAGGTCGAGATAGTCCACTAGGAGCGTACTCGTCGCGCCGACGCCGCTTCGCAGGTCGACGAAGCGGGCGTCGACCGGTGCCCGGGGCGGGTGGTGGTCGATGACGATATCGATATCGTGGTTAGCTGGGAGTTGATTGTTGACGCTCGGGCGCGCGTGGTCGACCAACGCGATGCCGTCGAACTCCGCGAATCCCTCGTCGGGGTCGAGCTGTCGCAGCTCCAGGTCGAGGACGTTGACAAATGCCCGGTTCTCCTGGTGGGTAATCTCGCCGTGATAACACACCTGGGCCGTACAGCCCGCCGACTCGGCGAGCCTGGCGAGTGCGGTGCCGCTCGCGATGGCGTCGGGGTCGGGATTGTCGTGTGACACCACCGCCAGGCGGTCGATGCTCCGAAACACACGCTTGAGCTGGTGGAGTCGCTGTCCTGCCCCGCCCGTGCGGTCGAGCACGTACGACGCCGCCTGGCGGTAGGGGTTTGCTACCCTGTCGGCGACCGTGCGCAGCACCTCGTCTGCAGTTGGCGCGTCTCCGGCGGCGTAGGCGAGTAGATAGGTCTCCGGAAACGCCCTTCGGGCTGCGCGAACCGTCTCGACGGTCGCGGCGTGTGTCTCTTCGATGACGACGACCATCTCGGCCGACAGTCCATCGAGGGCACTGGCGTCTGCCGGGTCGCGTGCCTCAACGACGGTCCCCTCGTTCCGGAGCGCCGTCGCCAAGCTCTCGTCGTCGGTCACGACTCGGACCGAGCCGGACTGGTCTCGAAGCGCCCCGACCACCCGCTGGAGAAGGGTCCCGCTTCCGAGGACCAGTCGGTCTACCATAGCTGCTATTGTGTGACACTCCCTCTAAAAGCCCGTGTTTCGGTACAGACCGGTCGACGAGACCTCAATCCATCGTTGCTGCCAGGAATCCGCCGAGTCCGAGCGTCGCAAGCGCGAGCGGCCACGGTTCTCCGGACGTGCCTGCATGGTACGCCGCGAGAACGACACACAGACTCCCGACTGCGAGTCCTGCAAGCCTCATGCTCTCGGGGACCGTTCGTGCTGTTGCGGTTTGTGAATCCATATTTGCCTGCAGTACACAGACGATAATAAATCAAGGGACACAGACGCTCGACGAGAAACAGCGACCGAGAGGGGTGGTCACTTCAGGCGTTCCTGGAGGAAAGAAGGGTGTGCAGCACTGACGCCGTCGAGTTCGAGGATGTCCTCGTTGATTATCTTCCCCAACGCGTCGCCGTCGGGAGCACGGATCTCGGCCATCAGGGTGTGGTCGCCACTGGAGGTGTACAGCGCCTCGATTGAGTCGAACTGCTTGAGCTCGCGGGTCACGTCGACGTAGCGTTCGCTCTCGACATCGACCCCGACGAGTGCGATAGACTGGCTGGAGAGTTTTTTCGGGTCGACATCGGCAGAGTAGCCCACGATAACCCCCTCCTCTTCGAGCTTCTGGATGTACTTGCGGACGGTGGGTTTCGAGACATCCGCTCGGTCGGCTATCTCGGCGTACGACGCCTGTGCGTCCTCTTCCAACACGGATAAGATTCGCTGCTCGGTCGCCTCGGCGCTCATATAGTTATAGCTTTACACTATACAAAAAAATATCTTCCGAACTGGAAAAGTATCCTTGAATCGCTCTGAGACAGCAATAAGAGGGGGTGAGCAGCCGATTTCGTCTACTTGTGGCGGTCGATAAGGTGGTCGGCGACCCGTTCGAACTCAGGGTCGTCCTCAAAGTACCGCTCGGCCAGTGGCTCCTCGGGCATCTCGCCGGTCGAGCGTTTCTCCTGGCCGTAGGAGGGACGCTGTTCGTCGCGGTAGAACCGCCCGGTCAGCACCTCACCCTCGTACAGCTTCGTCTCGGCCTCGTACATCATGTCAGCGGCCTCGCGGCGGTCAGTGCGGTCGAAGTCGTACTCCTCTTGGACGTCGGTGTAGGGGACGTACTCCTTTGCATCCTTATTCCAGGTGGGACACTGGGTGAGGAAGTCGATGTGAGCGAAGCCGTCGTGTTCGACAGCCTCGGCGATGATCTGCTGGGCCTGACGCGGGTTCGTTGCTGCCGTCCGGGCGATATACGACGCTCCGGAGGCAAGCGAGAGCGTCAGCGGCCGGACTGGGTCTTTCGCGCTGCCGGACGGCTGAGTCTTCGATTTGTGACCCTTCGGGCTCGTCGGGGAGGTCTGGCCCTTGGTCAGCCCGAATATCTCGTTGTTGAACACGATGTAGGTCATGTCGTGGTTCTCCCGGGCGGTATGCATGAAGTGGTTGCCGCCGATACCGTAGCCGTCGCCGTCGCCGCCGGCCGCGACGACTTCGAGACCTGGGTTGGCGACTTTCGCGGCCCGAGCGACCGGCAGTGCACGTCCGTGGATGGAGTGATAGCCGTAGCTCTCGAAGTAACTGGAGAGCTTGCCCGAACAGCCGATGCCCGTCACGAGCATGACTTCCTCGGGCGAGCGCCCGAGTTCGGGCATCGCGCCCTTGAGCGCCTTCAGGACCGCGAAGTCTCCACAGCCCGGACACCATGTGGGCTGGGGTTCGACGCCGGGCGTGAAGTCTTCCTTGTCCGATTCGTGTTCCTCGTGGATTGCTGAGAATGCTGTCATCGTGTGTCACCTCGTGTGTCCGTCACGTCAGTCACCTGCCGTGGGGACGAGCCGCATGTTGTTGCCGGAGAGGCCGGTCTCCTCGACACTCGCTTCGAACCCCTCGACGATTTCGCGGGGCTCGAACGGTTCGCCGTCGTACTTGAGCAGACTCGTCAGCTTCGGCCCGAACCGACCGAGTTCCTTCTGGGTGAGGCCACGGAACTGCGCGGTCGCGTTCATCTCGACGACGAGACACTCCTCAACGCTCTCGAGGAATGCCGTCACCTCGCTCTCGGGGTAGGGCATCATGTCGCTGACACCCAGGGCCTTGACAGAGCTGCCGCGGTCGTTGAGACGGTCGACGGCCTCGAAGACGGTGTCCTGCTGGCTTCCCCAGACGAGGATACCGTAGTCGGCGTCGGCAGGGCCGTGGTACGCCTGGTTCGACTCCTCGCTCTCGTTGAGGTCCTCGCGGATAGCAGTCAGCTTTCCAAGCCGTCGGTCCATCTGGGCGGTCCGGATGTCCGGGTCCTCGTTGATGTGACCGACTTCCTGGGACTCGTTGCCCGTCGCGAGGAAGCGTCCCCCCTCTTGGCCGGGGACAGAGCGCGGATTGACGACGTCGTCGCCGTCGTAGGCAAAGCGCTCGAATTTGCCTGCGGCGTCGTGGGCCGCCTCTGACAGCTCCTCCTCACTGAGCACCGCACCCGGGTCGGGGTCGGGCTCGCGGTCGAAGAACTCCGCGGGGACGTTGCGCATCTCCCCGCTCAGCTTCTGGTCGTACACGACGATGGCGGGCAGGTGGTAGTCGTAGGCGTACTCGAAGGCCTGCCGGGTCTGCTCGTAGGCCTCCTGTACGTTTCCTGGTGCGAACACGACACGGCAGGAGTCACCCTGGCTCGTGTAGAGGACGTGTTCGAGGTCTGCCTGCTCGGATTTCGTCGGCATTCCCGTCGATGGGCCGGCACGCATCGCTTCGACCAGCACGACAGGTGTTTCGGTCATCTCTGCCAGCCCCAGGGGTTCGGACATGAGTGCGAACCCACCGCCGGAGGAGCCGGACATCGACTTGACGCCGGTGTGTGAGGCACCGATAGCGAGCGAGGCGGCGGCGATTTCGTCCTCGACCTGCTCGGAGATGCCGCCAAAGCGGGGCAGGTTCTGGGACATGATAGTGAATACGTCGGTCCAGGGGGTCATCGGGTACCCCGAGATGAACCGACAGCCAGCGTCGAGTGCGCCGTAGGCGATGGCGTCACTCCCGGTGACCATCGCCTGCTCGCCGTCGTGGTCGCCCTCGGGGACTTCGAGGTCGTGAGTGTGTTCGAACTCCTGGGCGTGGTCGTAGGCAGCCTGGAGCGTCTCGATGTTTGCCTCGGCGATGTCGCCGCCCATTACTTCCCGCATCAGCTCCTCGAAGTAGCTCGTGTCGACACCGAGCAGTGCTGCGCTAACGCCGACACCGGCCGTGTTTCGCATTACTTCCCGGCCGTGTTCGCGGGCGATACCGCGCAGGTCGACCGGGTAGACGTGCCAGTTGTTCTCCTCGGCGCGCTCGTAGAGGTCGATTGCCTCGACGGCCTCGTCGTCGATGACGCCGCTGTCGTAGACGATGACACCGCCCTCGTTGAGGTCGTCGAAGTGCTCGTAGAGCGGCTTCAGCTCCTCCTCGCCGTAGTACGCCTCGTCGTCGGGGTTACGCGCGAAGCTGTCACCCAGCGAGAGCAGGAAGTCGAATCCGTCACCTCGCGAGCGGACATCGTCCGGCTGTGCACGGACTTCGACGTACGTGTGGCCGCCGCGAATCCGCGAGGGATAGTGTCGGTGTGTGAATACGTCGAGCCCGGCGCGCATCAGCGCCTTCGCGAAGTTTTGGCTCGTCGAGTCGATACCGTCGCCGGATCCGCCGGCGATACGCCACTGGAGTTCGTGGACAGTCATCGGTACCACCTCGGCTCTGGTCTGTCTCCCATGACTAGGCAAACGACCTTCTCCACTAAATACTTGTCACACTGTAACAATCAACATGAATTATTACTAGGGATGGGGCGAGACCGACAGACGAGAGACGGATTAGGGTTCGATTTCCTGCATGAGGCTGACCAGTTCCTGGAGTTGCGGGAACGTGTAGACAGTGACGTTGATGTCTTCTTCGAGCGCCTGCACGCGAGAGTCGAACATCAGGGCCATCTCGTCGTCGCGCTCGCTGACGAGGTCGTTAACCATACTGGAGCCGGGACCGTACGTGAACGTCGGCGTCGACATGTCGATTGTCGTCTCCAGAACGTTCGCCCAGCCGTCGATGAATCCGCTGGTCATGATGTTGCCGATCTCCTGGATAGCCGACCGTTCCATGTCAGAGAAGCCATCTTCGGACTCCTCGGCACCGGCCATATCACCCATCATGCCGTGAGCAAGTTTCTTCGCATCCGGCGCGTTGAACAGAAAGAGAATGTGCCCGTAGGGTCGCTCGACCATCTCGATGCTGATGCCGATCTGTTTGTCGTCACCGACGTGAGCGCGGATATCCGGAATATCGATGAAGTTTATCTTCGTGATCTCCATCTCCGTCTCCATCCCCGTCATCTGGCTCAGGTGGTCCGCGACGGTGTTACCCCCCTCTTTTGCCATCTTGTTGAACAATCCGAGCTTTCGGATATCTATCATCAGCGAGCTCATGAGTGCGCGTTACAGAGGTGTTGAGCCCGCGCCTATATAATACGTGTCCCTCAACCCAGCAGGAACGACACAGACAGGAACAGTCCAAAAGCGAGCGCCACCAGCCCACCGACGACAAACAGCAACGGTCGTTTGCTCAGTCGCCAGGCAGTTCCGCGCTCGGAGGTGTCCGAGACCACCATCGTCTCTGTCTGGCCGTGAGTGAGGACTGCGTCGACGAGGGTACTCCCCCACTCGCCGGCGGACGCGCGTTCGACATCGCCGTACACGTAGACAGACTCCTCGACGTCGAGACGGCGCTCGACAAATCGCTGGTCGTTACCGACCGAAATCTCGGTCACGACGAGGTTGACGGTCTCGTCGTGCTGTGTCTCGATATCCTCCGTGCGGTTGATGTATTTGGCTATCGACGCCGGCGGCTCCTCGCCGCCCGGGACGGTGACGACCTGTTCGTCGAACTTCAGCGTGGCCCCGGTCGGGTCGACTCTCGCAGAGCCAGTCTCATCCTCGACGAGAAACGGGACCGCGACGGCCCCCTCGTCCAGCGTCTTCCAGTAGCTGTTTTTTCCACTGGAGCGGAGCTCCTCCGCCTCGTACGTGCAAGCCAGACACTCGATGTCGGAGAACGGAGCGGTGACCGTACTATCCTCGTCTGTCGGGCGCGCCTGGCCTTCGACCTCCGCCGGCCCGGTGTGCATGACCAGGTCACGAACCGCGATGGGGTCGTTCGTGAGGATATGAAGGACCGGCCGCAGGTGCCACAGGCCGTATCCGAGAGTGAGGCCGCCGACGAGGACGAACACAAGCCCGTACCAGACTGGCGTTGGCAGACTCATAGCTGACCGCAGGAGCGGCCGACGATAAATTCTGTCGGTGGCTCTCCCACAACACAGAATGAGTGAGTTTTTTGATTCTCGACGACGAGCGAACTGTCATGAGTACACATAGCAGTCGAAACGCAGACAGTCTCCATCTTCCTGAGATTGTTCCCTTCGAACTCGCACACGCAACGCGTCTGAGCTGGGAGCTAGGGTCGCGGGTTGTCGACGACGAGGAGGCGACGCTCCACAGCAGCTGGGAGCATGGAACCACCCCGTGGACCCTGACAGTCCATCGCGTGACGAGTAACACGGTCGTGCTGTGTCTCCAGACCCCGGTGGCCCGCGAGCGGTTCTACGGCGCAACCCGGGCCGAGAGCGAGTCCGCAGTCAATGCACTCGCCGCGGCCCCCTCCTGGCGGCGAGTGGACTGCTCGTGATTACTGCGGAACGACTCACAAGAACCACGACGACCGACCCTCGCACGGAAGCATTTTCAGCGTTCGCCGCAGACGCTTCTGTATGACCGAAAAGACGTTCGACGCCGGCGATTTCACCCTCAAACAGGTCCGAGAGTACGTCTGGGAACTTCCACAGGAAGACGACATGCGCGTTCCCGGGCGCGTGCTCGCGAGCGAGACACTGCTTGAAGAGATTACAGACGACAAGAGTCTGCAACAGCTCCGTGACACCACCCATCTGCCGGGCATCCAGAAGTACGCTATCGCCATGCCCGACGCCCACCAGGGGTATGGCTTCCCCGTCGGCGGCGTCGCCGGCCTCGATGCCGAAAACGGCTGTATCAGCCCCGGAGCGGTCGGCTATGATATTAATTGCGGCGTAAGAATGTTAAAAACAAATTTGAAATATGATGAAATAAAGGGGCATGAGGCGGAACTCGTCAACAGCCTGTTCGCGAACGTCCCGACCGGACTCGGCGGCGGGGCCGTCGTCGACAACGCACCCGTCGAGGAGATTCTCGAACGCGGCGTCCAGTGGGCCGTCGAGGAGGGGTACGGCGTCGAATCGGATCTCGCTCACTGCGAAGACGAAGGATTCCGGCCCGAGGCCGACCCAGCGAAAGTCTCACAGAAGGCCAAAGACCGCGGGCGCAACCAGGCGGGCAGTCTCGGCAGCGGCAATCACTTTCTCGAAGTCCAGCGCGTGACCGACATCTACCACGACGACGTGGCCCGGGAGTTCGGGCTCTCGGACGACCAGATTGTCGTCCTCATCCACTGTGGGTCGCGAGGGTTTGGCCATCAGGTCTGTACCGACTACCTCCGGGAGATTGAACAGACCCACCAGGGGCTGCTCGACGAGTTGCCGAGCAAGGAACTCGCCGCGGCCCCAGCCGGCTCGCAGCTCGCAGAGGACTACTACGGCGCGATGTGTGCGGCCATCAACTTCGCGTGGACGAACCGCCAGCTCATCACACACCAGACTCGACAGGTCTTCGAGCGCGTCTTCGACCGCCCCTGGGAGGAGATGGAAATGGAGCTGCTGTACGATGTCTCTCACAACATCGCAAAGAGAGAGGTCCACGATGTCGACGGCGAAGACAAAGAGCTGTTCGTCCACCGGAAGGGAGCAACCCGGGCGTTCCCCGCCGGACGGCAGGAGCTGCCGCCGGCCTACCGTGACGTAGGCCAGCCCGTCATCATCCCCGGGAGCATGGGTGCAGGCAGCTACGTCCTCCGGGGCGGCGAGAACTCGCTGTCGGAGACCTTCGGCTCGACGGCCCACGGTGCCGGTAGACTCATGTCACGAACCCAGGCGAAAAACGAGTACTGGGGCGAGGACGTGATGGACGACCTGCGCGAGGACAACGAAATATACGTCAAGGCCGAAAGTGGCGCGACTGTCGCCGAGGAGGCGCCTGGCGTCTACAAGGATGTCGACGAAGTCGTGGCCGTCTCGGATGCGCTGGGTATCGGCGACACCGTCGCTCGCACGTATCCCGTCTGTAATATCAAAGGGTAGTTCAGGACTCCGGTGCCTGGATGGGACCGTCCTCCTCTTCCGTGGGCTCGTTCCACGTCGCCAGAACAATTCCATCGGCCTCTGCGAACGGGTCTTCGCTATCTTCGTTGCGCTGTCTCTCCGGATAGTAGCGAATTTCGATGAAGTCCTCCTCGTTGACCTTAGCACCGTATGCGTTGCCCGGGGTCAGTCGCGTCGGAAGGTTGTTCGGTTCGACCGTCGCGTTGGGTGCGACACCCTCGATTTGTGCCCACGTCACCTCGTTCTGTGGTCCGGAGACGACGAGGTTGCCAGCACGCAACGAGTCGCCCTCGTCGTAGAAGATGAGCAGATGTTTGAGTTCCTCGGCGTGGTCGAAGCTGAAGTCGGCACCGTACTCGTTGCTTTCCTCGTCGTCGAGTAGGGTCACTGTCATCCCGACAGAGGCCGTCGCGACGACGGTCAACACGACGAGGACGGCGACGCCGGTACCCTCGGAGATACCACGGGGTCCGATCTGACGCATCGAGTGAGGCTACTCGACGGACGGATAAATGTGGTTCGACTGCTCAAAGCGTTAGGAAAAGCCCGTAGGGAACGAGAAAGAGAAGCGCTGTCATGACAGCGAGAATCAACAGATAGCCGGAGATAGTTCCCAGCGCGGTCGCAAACGACGGGTGGTCGAACGGTTCTGGGACGTTCATACAGTTGTTTTGCGGTGGCGTTTGAAAATAGTATCGGGGTCAGTTCGTTTCGAATCCCTCGAGCGTTTCCGAGAGTTGTGCCGCCTGCTCGGCGAGGTCAGTGACATTCTTTGAGACCGAGCTCATCGAGGCGGCCTGTTGCTCGGCGGTTGCGGCGGTGTTTTCTGCCTGGGTTGTCGTCCGCTCAGCAATCGAGGCCACCTCATCGACCATGGCGACGACCCGCTCGGTCGAGGTTGCCTGCTCGTCTGCTGCGGCTGATATTTCGGCGATACCGTCGCTGGTCTCGGCGGCATACTCCGCGACCTCCGAGAAGGCGGCAGCGGCGTTTTCGACGGATTCGGTGTGCTCGTCGACGTGGCCGCTGGCTGTCTGGACGGCTTCTGCGGACTCCTGTGTCTGGCCGCGAATCGATTCGAGGCGGCGCTCGACCTCGTCTGCAGCTTCTTTAGCGTCCTCAGAGAGTGCCTTGACCTCGTTTGCGACGACACCGAATCCGTCGCCGCCGTCACCGCTTGCGCGAGCGGCCTCGATATTCGCGTTCAGCGCCAGGATGCTGGTCTGCTCGGCGATATCGGCCATCCTGGCAATTAGGTCATCGACCTGCTGGACCTGGTCTTCGAGCTGTGCAATCTCCTCGACAGCGCGCTGTGACTCGGCGCGAATCGTCTCCATCCCGTCGATTGCGGCCTGTGCATCCTCGCGTCCCTTTCGGCCCGTCTCGGCGGTCTCCTCTGCAACCGAGGCAACCTGGTCCGAGGACGCTGCAATCTCCTCGATGGTGGCCGACAGGTCGTTCATCTCGGCAGTAACCGCCTGGAGCTCGTCGCTTTGTTCCATCGCCCCATCCGAAATCTCCTGAATCGCCTGGCTCACGTCCTCGCTGGCGACGCGAATCTCCTCGCTGGAGTTGGTGACGTCTTCGCTCTCGGTCGCGACCTCGGTGGCGAATGTGGTAATCTCCTGAATCGTGGCCTCGAACTCCTTGAGCATCGCGTTGAAGTCGCGTGCAATCGCCGCCATCGCCTCGTTGTCGTTATCCGGTTCCATCCGGACAGTGAGGTTGCCGTTGGCCGCCTTGCGCATCACGTCGCTGTAGCTATCGGCCGAGGCCTCGATCTGTTCGTTTATCGTTTCGGCCTCCTCGCGGGCATTGGCCGCCTGCTCGCGGGCACCCTCGGCTCGTTCCCGGGCGTCGTTGGCCTCTGACAGGGCCTCCTCGGCCTCGGTAATCCGTTCACGAAGTGAGTCGCGCATGCTGGCGAAGCCGGCGTACAGCTCGCCAATCTCGTCGGTCCGAGCGGTCTCGAATTCGACCGACAGGTTTCCGTTTTCCATCTCTGTTGCACGGTCGTTGAGCGCCGTAATCGAGTTGGTGATAGAGCGACCCCCGACCACGCCGACGACAATCAACACCCCGAACGCCAGCGCCAGCATGATAACGAAACTCTCGATGACACTGTCTCTGATTGCGAAGGCTTCGCCCTCGGGGCTGCTCGTGACGACGGTCAACCCCGTGTCGCCGATAGGTTGGCTGCCGTGAATCTCGCCGCCGGTCTGGGTCACCGTCGCGTTCCCGCTGCTCGACCCTTCGCGCTGGACAACGGCGGGATCAACATCCTCCTGTCCGAACACAGCCTCGCCGTCCTGGTTGGCGATAATCGTCCGCGAGTTCGCTATCGTCTGGCCGAACGCTGGGCCGCCATCTGCGGGCACCTCACCGATGAGGACGTGAGACGGTTCCAGCAGGCGCTGGCGGCCGAAACCGACGACCGTCTCACCGGTCGGCGAGGTGTACCGGGATGGAGCAATGAACTCACTCGATTCCGTGACGAGTGTCTCGTTGACACGCTCGAAGAGATTTTCCCCGACTGCTTGCTCGGCAGAGCTCGCAAGCACCTCTCCGCTTTCCCTGTCGACGAGATGAATCTGTGCGAAGTACTCCGAGTCGTCACGCCCCCGCGTAAGCAGGTCACTCCGGACCCGCTCGTTGTCGACATCGAGCCCTTCGTCCCCAGCAACCCCTGCCAGGTGGCTGAACCGATTGCCCTGCCAGGCGGTATAGATATCCGCATGAAGGCCCGCCGTCTCCTCGACCTGTGTCGAGACCTGTGAATCAAGCTCGTCGGCGATACTCGTCTGGAAAAACAGTGCAATCGCCCCGATAAGAAAGACGATGAGAAGGATCCCAACGACGAACTTTGCCAGTAAGTTGTCCGAGATCATAGATGGAATGAGACGCCCCATCCCTGTATCAGACTGCCCCAACCGATCATCCTCGGTTGACGTTCCATCTTCCATGGAAGTTGATTGGTACCATGCAACTTTAATTTAACCTGCATTCCCACCGATAGTGATTTGCGAAGAGAAAATGAAGCAAGGTAACTCCACACAACAACGTGAACTATTTACAGGATGAACATGATGTAGCAAACAGCATGGCACGCTACCAGTTGTTCTCCGAGGATTCTGAGACGCCACTGGTCGACGCAATCCGGGGGCGGGTGCTGCTAACGCTCGCACTCGGAGCGGCCGCACTGTTGTTGTTCGACCTGCTCGCCGGCCTAGTGGGCGTCGAGCTTGTCGAGTTTGGCGGCAGAACACTCGGGGGGGATATCGCGTTGGGTACCGTTGGTGAGCGCATCTGGACGGGAACCATAGTCGGCCTGATATTCGGACTCGCGGGTATCGGGCTCTCGATGACGTACAGTATTCTCAGCTTCGCGAACTTCTCACACGGTGACCTGTTCACGACCGGGGCCTTCACCGGATGGGGGGTTGCACTCCTGATTGCCGGGTGGGGCGTCGGCGATACGGGCTATCTGTTGCTCGTACGGTCGGGAACCGGCGCCAGTCCGACCGACATCGGTGCCTCGATTGTCGCCTCGCCGCTCGCAATCCTCATCGGCGTCATCGTCGCAGCGGTCGCGACGACTGCAATCGCCTTACTTGCCGACCGCGTTGTTTACAAACCGATGCGCGACAGAGGTGGGATTCCGCTACTCATCTCCTCGATTGGTGTCGCGCTGGCGCTTCGGTCGACGGTTCAGTTCGTCTATGGCTCCCAGACCCGAGGAGTCACGGGGACCGAGGGCGTCCAGCGGAGTGACTTCCTTGGAACGGGTATCACGGTCGATCTCCACCAACTGACGCTGCTGGTCGTCGCACTGGGATTGATGATCGGGATGCATCTCCTCCTCCAGCGGACCAAGCTCGGGAAGGCGATGCGGGCGATGGCCGACAACAAAGACCTCGCACTCGTCACCGGTATTCCGACAGAGCGCATCGTCCGTGCGACCTGGATACTCGGTGCCAGCCTCGCCGGCATCGCCGGCTTCCTGTACGTGCTCGAACGTGGCACGATGAGCTACAACGTCGGCTGGTTCCTGTTGCTTTTCATCTTCGCGGGGGTCATCCTCGGTGGTATCGGCTCCATCTACGGCGCGATTGCCGGGGGCCTCGTCATCGGCTTCGTCCACGAGGTCTCGCTCATCTGGATTTCCTCTGACTTCAACGCCGCCGCCGCGTTCCTGATTATGATTCTCGTCTTGCTGTACCGGCCAGAGGGCATCTTCGGCGGGGTGACAACCGCATGACCGCCAGCCAGACGGAGTCGGTCGGCCTTCGCGACCGGTTTGTCGGCTGGATAGAACAGAGCGACCGCCGTATCGTGCTCGCGACGGTCGCGTTCGTGTACGGCCTGTTCGCGGTGCTCGTCGTGCTCGAACAGGGGCTTGGACTTGGAACAGTCAACTCCATTTTCGGCGCCTGGCGGACTATCACATTCCTCTTTGCCGCCTACGCGTTGCTCACGCTGGCGTTGAACCTCCAGTGGGGATACACCGGCATGTTCAACATCGGTGTTGCGGGCTTTATGGCGGTTGGTATCTACACGATGGGGATGCTCAGTACGTCGCCAAACGCCCTCTCGGGACAGGGACTCGGCCTCCCGTTGCCGATTGGCATCCTTGGAGGCATGATTGCGGCGGCACTTGTCGGCCTCCTCGCCGCGGTTCCAGCACTCCGGGTGAACGCGGACTACCTGGCGATTATCACGCTGGGACTCTCTGAGATTATTCGGCTCTCGGCCGGCTCCCGGACGCTGTCGCAGTGGACAACGAATACGTTCGGGGCCGGCACTGGCGGCGGGAGCGGAATGGACCTCCCCGACCGGCCAACGGACGCGATTTTCAACAGCTCGTTTGGCGAGTCACTCGTCGACCTGTTCACGGTCGATGTTCCCAGAATCGATATGTTGTTGTTCGAGTTCGGCAACAAAGAGGTGACACTCATCAGTGGCTCAATCCTCAATGACTTCATCTGGTCGTTGGTGATGTTGCTGGTGTTAGTCGGTGTCTATTGGATGATTCGTCGTGTCGGCCAGTCCCCGTTCGGACGGGTTCTCAAGGCCATCCGTGAGGACGAACTCGTCGCGCAGTCACTCGGCAAGGACACCCGCCGTTTCAAAATCAAGGTGTTCATGCTCGGCTGTGCGTTGATGGGGCTTGCCGGTATCCTCTGGCAGGGGAGTCAGGGCTTTGCAAACCCCAACTCCTTCCGGCCGGTTATCACGTTCTACGCGTTCATCGCGCTGATTATCGGCGGCTCCGGCTCGAATACGGGCAGTGTTGTCGGCTCGATTCTGTTCGTGGGCCTCCTCTTCGAGGGGCCCCGGCAGGTGGGTGCGATTATCAGCGCACGGCTCGATATCGCCAATGCGCCTAATACCTTCGACGGTGCAATCGCGCCGCTGGCACAGCTCGATGTCGTCCCGTTCCTGGCGTACGCCGTCAACAACATCGCACCACTGCAGTTCGTGTTACTCGGCGTCGTGCTGATTATCATCGTCCAGAAACGCCCCAACGGCGTGCTCGGTGACCGGAGCGAAACCGCTGCCGCAATCAACCTCAACAAAGGAGAGGATACCAATGAGTGAAGCAACCACGACACCCCCCGAAGAGGACGCCTCGGGGGCGGCCGACGACGAGGCGGCAACGCCGCTCCGGGTGGAAGGGCTCGAAAAACGGTTTGGCGGCATCGTCGCCGTCGACGACGCGAGTTTCGATGTCAAGACCGGAACCCTCACCGGACTCATCGGTCCCAACGGCGCGGGCAAGTCGACGACGTTTAACTGCATCACCGGCGCGCTTACGCCGACCGACGGTGAAGTGTACTTCCAGGGCAGGAAGGTAACCGGGATGCGCCCCGAACAAATTGCAAACCGCGGGCTCGTCCGTACCTTCCAGATTGCGCGGGCACTCTCGGAGATGACGGTCTTGGAGAATCTGATGCTCGCGCCCAAGGCACAGCAAGGCGAGAAGCTGTGGCGTTCGGTGACCCCGGGTGTCCGTAAGGGAGTCATCGAACAGGAGACCGAGATACGCGAACAGGTCTGGGAGACACTGGAGTTCTTCGAGATCGACCACCTCGCCCACGAGGAGGCGGGGAACCTCTCGGGCGGCCAACAGAAGCTGCTCGAGCTGTCGCGGGCGATGATGACCGACCCGGACATGCTGTTGCTCGACGAGCCGATGGCCGGCGTCAATCCGACCCTCGAAGACAAACTCCTCGACCGCATCCACTCCTTGCGGGAGGACGGATACACCTTCCTGCTGGTCGAACACGACATGGATGTCATTATGGAGGAGTGTGAACGAGTCATCGTCATGCACCAGGGGTCGATTCTTGCCGACGGCAACCCCGAGGAGATTCGCGACAACGAACAGGTCATTGAGGCGTATCTGGGTGAGGACATATGAGCGAACAGGAGACACCGACGGCAGAAGAGTCGACCGCAGACGAACACGGAGACGTTTCAGCCAAGACCGACCCGCTCGCGGCTGCGCCCGAGGAGTCACTGCTCGAGGTGCGTGACCTCGATGCCGGCTACGGCGACCTCCAGATTCTCGAAGACGTCGACCTCGATGTCGGCGACGGCGAGTACGTTACCGTCGTCGGCCCCAACGGTGCGGGCAAATCGACCGTGATGAAATCGGTCTTCGGGCTGACGACGTACATGGGCGGGACAGTCGTCTTCGACGACGAGGACATTCACGGTCTGCGCCCCGAGGAAATCATCTACAAGGGAATCAGCTACGTCCCCCAGAACGACAACATCTTCCCGACGCTGTCGGTCCAGGAGAACCTGGAGATGGGCGCGTACATCCTCGACAAGGTGCCACAGGACCGCCTCCAGGATGTCTACGACCGGTTCCCGATTCTCGAAGAGCGGAAATCCCAGAAAGCCGGCTCGATGTCCGGCGGTCAGCGCCAGATGGTGGCGATGGGTCGGGCGCTGATGCTCGACCCGGATCTGCTGTTACTCGATGAGCCCTCTGCCGGACTCGCGCCGGACCTGGTCGAGGAGATGTTCGACCGCATCGACCGCATCAACGACGACGGCACGGCGATACTGATGGTCGAACAGAACGCGAAAGAGGCTCTGCGGCGGTGTGACCGGGGGTACGTCCTCGCGCAGGGCCAGAACGGCTACGTCGATACGGGCGACCGTCTGCTGGCCGACGAGGAAGTCCGCCAGCAGTTCCTGGGCGGCTGACTCCGTTTCCGGCGAGAACGCTACTTCTACAGCCGCTGTCGACTCGTTCGCACAGTGTAAAAAAAAAGGTGGTCGGTCTAGCTGAAGTCGATGGTCCGCTGGACCTGAGCCTCGCCGTCCTGATATCGGAGGACATCGTAGGAGACTGCTTTCATGTCGCCGTTGTCGTCGAAGTCCACGGCCGAGGACGCGCCCGTGTACTGGATTTCTTCGCCGGCGGCGGCCATCTCGAGCCCCTCGGCGAGGTTGTCTGCGGTGATCTCCGTTCCCGGTGGGTTTGCGACGTTACGCATGTTGTCGCGGATGGCGGTGCCGTCGTTCTCGCCGGCCATCGCGTTGGCGAGGACGACACACGCGGCGGCGTCGTAGGCGTGGGCGTTGAAGACGCCCGGTTCGCGGTCCCACTCCTCCTGGTAGAGTTCGGCGAAGCGCTCTGCGCCGGCACCGCCAGCCGCCGGGGCAGTACCCCAGACGTTGGTCATCGGATTGCCGACCTCGCCTGGGAGCGTGTCGTCGATGAGGCCGTCGGGAACGATAATCGGGAAGTCCTCACTGAATCCGTTATAGAAGTCACGGAACAGCTGGATACCCGACTGTGGGAATCCGACAATCCACAGGAAGTCGGGGTCGGCATTCATGGCCGTATCGAGCTGTGAGGAGTACGACGGCTGCTCTGGCTCGAAGGAGACCCGTTCGAGGGCCTCGCCGTCGTGTTCGTTTCGGAATGCCTCGACGAACGCCTCTTCGAGTGCCTGCCCGTAGTTGTCGTTGAGGAACATCGTCGAGACGGTGCTGGCGTCGAACTCCTCGACTGCGACCTGGGCGATGACCGGGCCCTGGAGCGCGTCCGACGGCGCCGTCCTGAAGATGTAGCCGTTGTCGTCGAGGTTGCTGACTGCCGGCGCGGTCGAGGACGGCGAGATGCCGACGACCTCGTTCGGGATGAACGACTGGCGGGTCACCTGGAGGTTGACGTTCGAAGAGGCCGAGCCGACCACGGCAGGGTATCCAGCGTCGACCAGCGAGTTGGCCTCGCTGATACCGGTCTGGGGGTCGGTCTGGGTGTCGCTGGTACCGACATCGAAGCTGAAGTCGGTCTCGCTTCCGAGCTGTCGGCCGACGAGTTCGGCACCGTCACCGATCGGCGTACCGAGTGAGCCGAGGTCGCCGGTTTCTGGCATCAACACGCCGTACCTGATTTCGCGGGCCTCAACCTCGCCTCCGCCGTCGCCACCGTCTCCACCATCGCCGCCGTCACCGCCGTCGCCACCGTCGCCGCCGTCGCCGCCGTCACCGCCGTCGCCGCCGTCGCCGCCGTCCTCTCCATCGTCGCCGTCGTCGCCGTCGTCGCCGCCGCCGATACAGCCTGCCAAGCCGATAGCTCCTGTCGCCCCGATGCCTTTGAGTATGTCACGTCTTCGTTTTTTGCGCATGCCTGAAAGGGTATAGCACACCGGGTTTAATAAAACCTATTGTAAAATCGACCGGAATTCAATCGTTCGCGTCAGAACCATACTGGCTGAAGGGACCACTACCCCGGACAGGGAGTGTAACAAATATGGTGATTTTGACACAGCAGCGCCTGATAGAACAGCTGATATCGGAGGCAACAGCGCAAAGTGTCGTCAGCGCCCTTGTTCCATTCCTTCTTTGAACCCCTGTGCACTCCGCCGTATCAGAAGGAAGACGAAAAAGACGAACAGGAGAATGAGCGCGAGAACCGAGACGACGATGACCGTGTTCATACACGCACATTTACTGGCAGGGCAAAAGAGCTTTCGGGGACACCTGCCAGACAGCCTGAGGTCAGTGTGTCCTGTCGTATTTGTATGCCCGGCCAGTACTACCGAGCGATGGCAGACGATGCCACCGACTTCCCCCGCAGTGCGCCGGGCGTCGAGAGCGCCGACCTCCGCGGCGAAACCGGCGCTGTACAGGTTTACACCGCACGCCTCGTGGATGGTCCCGAGAACGTCCGTCTCATCACCACGGTGTCGGATGCCGCGCCACAGGACCAGACGGCAGTCCGCGACCGCCTCGATACCTGGGAAGCACTCGACACACACCACGGTATCAGCACCGTCTACGAGCAGGGAGACGAGCCACGGCCGTGGCTCGCGGCCACCACGGCAGGAACTCCCCTCTCTGAGGCCGCCCCGCTGTCAGTCGAACAGACGCGGGCAGTCCTCAGCGACCTGGCCGAAGCCCTCCGGCACGCAGCCGCCGGCCACACTCCGGGTACTATCGCGCCAGCCAACGTGCGCGTTACCGAAGACGGCGCGACACTCGACTGGCCAACAGGAGCCACCGACAGCGACCCGGTTGTTCAGCTCGGCCGGCTGGCGTACTACGCGGTGACGGCACAGTCGTCAGACGGCGGAATCGAATCGCTCGCCGACAGCGCACCTCCGGAGTTTGTCAGCGTCGTCGAGACTGCGCTCGCTACGGACCCAGAGGACCGGTATGACTCACCGTACGCGTTCAAACGCGCGCTCCTATTCGAGAGCCACGAGTCGCCCAAGCCGCCGAGCGACGACAGCGACAGCACCGGCGCGCCACTCAACGGGGAGCCGCTGACAGACGCCGGCAACGAGGGCGGCCCGAGGGTCGGCCGGCGTGCCCTCCTCGCTGGGGTCGGAGTTGGGGCTGCTGCCGTCGCAAGCGGTGCCTGGGCCACGACGGCGTATCTGGGAGCGTCCGGAGGCGGAGCGTTCCCCCAGTTCCGGTTCGACGCCGCGAACACGGGGTACGCAGCCCAAAACGCCGGCCCGACCGACGGCGTGACAGAAGCCTGGTCGGTCAACCTCGGCGAACGGATACAGTCATCGCCGGTCGTCGCAGACCAGGCGGTCCTCATCAGCGACGGCCGCGAGTTGTCGTATGCCCTGTCGACCCAGGACGGCAGCGAGCGCTGGCGCACATCGCTCAGTGCCTTCGGTGCGATTACGGCCACAGTCGACGGCGGCAGTGTGTACTTTGCCGATAACGCCCGGGGGGAGTCGGCGGCTATTACGGCACAGTCGCTCTCTGAGGGGACCGAGCGCTGGCGGGATAACACGATTGATACGTCTGTCAGAACGCCGACTGTCCACGACGACCGCCTGTATGTCTTTGGCAACCAAGGGGTGCACGCCCTCGACACCGGCGGCGAACTCAGATGGGAGACCGATACCGTCTCGATGACTGGCCTTGCCGGTGCCGCCGCCGGGGAGACGCTGTACGCCAGCGTACTTACCCGTTCCTCCCCCGAGACGGGCTGGGAAGAGCGGACTACCGGAATCGTCGCCCTCGACGCAACCGACGGGAGCACCCGCTGGCTGTTCGAGAGCGACGCGACGGTCAACTCTTCACCGGCCATCGACGGCGACAGCGTCTACGCTGGCAACGCCAACGGCGAATTACTGGCAGTCGACAGTCAAGAAGGCGAACAACGGTGGCGCTTCGAGGCAGACGAGCCGATTATCTCCTCGCCCGCTGTCACAGACCACGCAGGCGGGACCGTCTACGTTGGCTGTAACGACGGCTACGTCTACGCCGTCGACAGCGAGCAGGGCGAGCAACGGTGGGAGTACGATACCGGCGGGGTGGTCGTCTCCTCGCCCGCGGTTGCCTCGGATACCGTCTACGTCGGCAGCACTAACGGGACCGTCTACGCGCTGGACGCGACGGAGGGGACCGTTCGCTGGCGCTTCGAGACCGGTGACGAGGTTGTCTCCTCGCCAGCAGTCGTCTCGAACAGGGTGTTCGTCGGGAGCAACGACGGGAACCTCTATGCGCTGACAGAGCCCTGACCCGGGACAATCGATTCTCCTTTAATCCCGGCGAACTGTTAGCACACATATGAGCGAGGATACAGCGGACGAACGCCGGTTCGGCGAGGTCGGCAACCAGTACGACCCCGACGCGGTCGAGAACCGTGTTTTCGACCACTGGGACGCCGTCGACGCCTACGAACGGACGAGAGAGCACCGTGCCGACGAGGAGCCATACTACTTCCTCGATGGTCCCCCCTACACCTCCGGTTCGGCGCACATGGGCCACGCCCTGAACAAGAGTCTCAAGGACTGTTACATCCGGTTCAAGCGGATGCAGGGTCACGATGTCTACGACCGGCCGGGCTACGATATGCACGGCCTGCCAATCGAGACAAAGGTCGAGGAGGAACTCGACTTCGAGAACAAGAAAGACATCGAAAACTACGGCGTCGACAACTTCGTCGACGACTGCCGCGAGTTCGCCCAGGACAGCCTGGAGCAGCTCACGGAGGATTTCAAGTCGATGGGTGTCTGGATGGACTGGGAGGACCCGTACCGGACAATCGACCCCGAGTACATGGAGGCCGCCTGGTGGGGGTTCGCCGAGGCAAACGACCGCGGGCTCGTCGAACAGGGTCAGCGCTCGATTACGCAGTGTCCCCGGTGTGAGACCGCCATCGCGAACAACGAAGTCGAGTACGAGGACGTTCACGACCCCTCGATCTACGTGAAATTCGACCTCTCCGAGCGAGAGGGGTCACTCGTCATCTGGACGACGACGCCGTGGACGATTCCCGCGAACACGTTCGTCGCGGTCGATGGTGAACTGACGTATCAGGCTGTTCGCGCAAGCACGCCAGATGGGACCGAGGAGGTCCTGTGGGTCGCCGAGGCTTGCGTCGAGGAGGTCATCGAGCAGGGCGGCTACGAGGACTACGAAATCGTCGAGGAGGCGACCGGCGAGGAGATGGTCGGCTGGGCGTACGACCACCCACTCGCCGAAGAGGTTCCAGACCACCCTGACTTTGAGGGAGCCTGTCAGGTCTACGCCGCCGACTACGTCGAGGCAGACCGGACAGGGCTGGTCCACTCCGCGCCCGGCCACGGTGAAGAGGACTTCGCCCGCGGCCAGGAACTCGGCCTGGAAGCGTTCTGTCCGGTCGGAAGCGATGGCGTCTACACCGAGGCCGCCGGCAGATACGCGGGACAGTTCGTCCGCGACGCAAACGACGACATCATCGCCGACCTCGAAGCTGAGGGTCGGATGCTCCACGCGGACGAAACCCAGCACAGCTACGGCCACTGCTGGCGGTGTGACACCGGCATCGTCCAGATGGTCACAGACCAGTGGTTCATCACCGTCACCGACGTGAAAGCGGACCTGCTGGACAACATCGAGGACAGCAACTGGTACCCGGAGTGGGCACGGGACAACCGCTTCCGGGATTTCGTCGAGGAGGCCCCGGACTGGAACGTCTCCCGCCAGCGCTACTGGGGCATTCCCATCCCAATCTGGCTACCGACGGAGACCACAGACGGCGAGAGTCTGACCTGGAGCGGCGAGATGGACGACGCCATTGTCGTCCCCACCCGCGAGGAACTCACCGAGCGCGTCGACCAGGATATCGATCCCGAGACGGTCGACCTCCACAAGGGCACCGTCGACGACCTCACCATCACGGAAGAGGGCGTCGTCTACGAACGAGTTCCCGACGTATTCGACGTCTGGCTCGACTCCTCGGTCGCCTCCTGGGGAACGCTTGGCTACCCCAGCGACAAGAGCCAGCACGACGAGCTCTGGCCGGCCGACCTCGTCATCGAGGCACACGACCAGACCCGTGGCTGGTTCTGGTCACAGCTCGGGATGGGAACGGTCTCAGTCGACCAGGTTCCTTATAATAACCTCCTGATGCACGGCCACGCGCTGATGCCAGATGGCCGCGCAATGTCGAAATCAAAGGACATCCGCATCGACCCCCACGACGTCATCGACAAACACGGGGTCGACCCGCTCCGGCTGTTCCTGCTGTCGGTTAACCCCCGCGGCGAGGACATGCAGTTCTCGTGGGAGGGGACTGAGAAGATGCAACGCCAGCTCAACATCCTCTGGAACGTCGTCCGCTTCCCGCTGCCGTATATGGAGGCAGACGGCTTCAGTCCGGCCGAGACGAGCGTCGAAGCGGTCGAAGACGACCTCGAACTGGTCGACGAGTGGATTCTCTCGCGGCTCGCGACGACCGCCGAGACGGTCACCGAGGAGTTGGAAGAGTTTGCCAACGACCATGCCGTCGAGGCGCTGCTTGAGTTCATCGTCGAGGACGTGTCTCGGTTCTACGTCCAGGTTGTCCGCGAGCGCATGTGGGACGAGGCCGACTCCCCCTCGAAACGTGCAGCCTACGCGACGCTGTACCGCGTCCTCGAGGAGACGGTGACGATGATGGCCCCGTTCGCGCCGCTGGTCGCCGAGGAACTGTACGGCGCACTCACCGGTGACGCGGGCCATCCGACGGTACACATGGCCGACTGGCCAGATCCCGAGGAGAAACTCCAGGACAGCGAGCTCGAAGCTGAGATTACGGCCGTCCGCGCGGTCGAGGAGGCCGGCTCGAACGCTCGCCAACAGGCCGAACGTAAGCTGCGCTGGCCCGTTCCGGAGGTCGTCATCGACACGGGCAGCGAGCGGCTGGCCGAGGCAGTCGAGGCACAGACCGACCTTGTTTCCGAGCGGCTCAACACGCGTGACGTGCGGGTGCTCGGCCCTGACGACGAGTGGGGCGAGATTCGTTACTCCGCGACCGCGGACATGTCGAAGCTCGGCCCCGCCTTCGGCGAGGACGCTGGCCCCGTAATGAACGCGCTCAACGGGGCACGCGTCGACGAGCCGACACTCGACGCGCTCGAAGCGGCCGTCGAAGCCGAGACGGGGATGGACGTAGAGCTGACAGACGAGATGGTGGAGGTCGTCACCGAGACCCCTGAGGGTGTCTCCGCGACCGAGTTCGAGGTACTCGACGGGACTGGCGTTGTCTACGTCGACACCGACCTCACCGAAGATATCGAGAGCGAGGGGTACGCCCGCGAGGTCATCCGCCGGGTCCAGGAGATGCGCAAGGACCTCGACCTCGACATCGAGGAGGAGATTCAGGTCGACCTCGACGTAAAAGACGACCGTGTGGCCGCGCTGGTCCGGAACCACGAGGGCCTCATCGGCGAGGAGGTCAGAGCCGCTTCGTTCGGCACAATCGAGGACGGCCACCGCGAGAGCTGGACCGTCGAAGGCGTCGAGATGGAAATCGCAATCCGGCCGCTGAGCGAGCAGACGGCCTGAAACCGGGAGGGGAGCACTTATGCCACGCCGTACCGTAAGCCTGCAGTATGACAAATCCGGTCGAAGCGAACGTCGTTACCCGATTCGTCCTCGGACTCGGCGTGATTCTCGCGATGATGGTCGGCGGCGGTGCCGCCGGGCAAGCGGTCGGCGGTACTGGACTCCCCTACGCTGAGGGCGCAGGAGTCGCACTGGGAGCGCTCGCAGTCTTTCTTGGCTTCGTCGTTGTCTATCGCCGATACGACGCCTCCTTTAGCGAATAACACGACACCGCAGACGCAGTTTCTCGCAGTGAAACAGGGACGAGGCCTGTAAGTGAGATCTCCAGATATCTGGGGTATGGAGTGGACGCGCAGACGGACGTTGGCCTGTGCCGTCGGCATCGGGACGACAGCACTGGCCGGCTGTCTCGACGACGGGCCGGGCCGGTCGCTTTCGGAGACGCCGACTGGCAGCTGGCAGCAGGTCGCACACGACGCCGCCAACACCGGCGTCTCCGCGGTCACAGTCCCCGACCGCGGGACACCAGCCTGGGAAAACGGCGACGCCTGGGAGATACCCCCACTCGTGGCCGACGACACCGTCTTCTCGGTTGCAACGCAGGTGGACGCACTCGACGCTCGGACCGGCGAGACGCGCTGGAGCGTCGACCTCGATGCCGAAACCGGAGACGCCACCGCCCCCGCGGTGACCGACGACGCCCTGATACTCGGCGTGACCGGGCGCGTGGTCGCATTCGCACGCGAAGACGGTGAGAAGCTGTGGGAAACGAACATCGACGGGGTCGCAGCCGGGCCAGCGACGGCCGACCCTGACGACGAGGTCGTGCTTGTCCCGTTCCGGCGCCGTGAACAGGGCGGTCTCGTGGCCCTCGACGTAGCGACGGGTGACACCGAGTGGACGGCACAGTTGCGCGTCTCGTTGTACTCGGTGCCGGCGGCGATACGAGAGGGACGCGTCTACGCAGCTGGCTACCGCGAGGACGAAACGTCTGTGCTCCGGCGATACAGCCTCGACGGTGGGACACAGGACTGGGAGACCGAACTCACCGAGGCCGAGACACCGCCCGTCGTCACGTCGGCTGGTGTCTTCATCAGCGACGGCGGGAAACTCAAACGGTACGACCACGCGGGCGCGAACCCTGAGGTGCTACTCGACCTCACAGGAGAGGAGCGGACGCTACGCGGGATACGGGCGCTCGCGGTCGCCGAGGAGACCGCGTTTGTTCTCTCCCCTGACGGGTTATTCGCCATCTCCGTGGCCGACGGGAGCCGCCGGTGGCAGGCGTCGGTCGAGCCGCTTGCGACTGCCGACAGCATCTGTATCGGCAACAAGACCGTCGTCGTCTCCGTCACCTCCGACGAATTCGACACCAGATGGCCCTGTGTCGCCGCGTTCGACCGCGCCGACGGCTCGACGCGGTGGTATCACTCCGTCGGCAAGTCCTTCGACCCGACACTGGGGCCAACGGCTATCGCCGACGGCGCGGTGTATTTTCTGAGTAACACGGTCGACGGTGTCGCCGCGCTCGGTGATTTGCCGCCGAAGAGCTGAACGGCGACAGACACCGTCGGCAATCTGCGCTACTTCACAACACAAACGTTATATCCCTCTACGCAGAGTGTATAGATATGAACTCGCCGGGCCACCGTCTCACCGCGCCCAGCGCACAGGCAGTGAGTGTCTTCTCCATTCGTCCCACTATTTTCACATTTTTTAAACGTTTTACACGCTTTACAGCGTAATCGCGCCAGTTTCGGGACACAGTTCCCGCGGCGTACGGTAATCGGGCTGCCAGGGTAACCCGGCCGCTCGTCTGCATTGTCTCACTACTGTCTTTCGACCCCCCACAGATGTCTGCACATAACCCACCAGCGAACCGACGCACCGACCGCACCGCAAACGAACACCACGTCGACGCCGAGCGCGGCTACGTATCGACGCGCGTCCTACTCGACTCGGGCACGCGCCCGACCTGTGATGCGTGTGGCGACAGCATCGAACTGAAGTCGCGGCACAAATGCCTCACTGTTCCGGATGAGGGCAGCCTCGAAGAGTACACTTTCTGTGACGACGCCTGCCTCGCGCGACGCGTCGACCCCCAGTAGCGTTTCGTTAGTTCCACTCGTCTGCGAGGACGCTGTACCAGTAGACATCCTGATACTCGCCGTCGATGAAGGCCGCCTCGCGGTGAGTGCCCTCGCGGGTAAACCCAACTGATTCGAGTAGCGCCTGAGAGGCGTCGTTGAACTCGAAGACGCGAGCAGAGATGCGGTGGAGGCCGCGCTGGGCGAAGGCGTAGTCGGTCACCAGCTTGACGGCCTCGCTACAGTATCCTTGCCGGCGGTAGTCGGCGTCCATCCAGTACCCAAGCTCCTCGGCGTGTGTCTGTGTTTCCTTTGGCGTCAGACCCACCAACCCCGCGGCCTCGCCGTCGACAGCCACGAGGAGGTTCACCTGGCCCTCCTCCGAGACGATATTCTCGAAAAAGGCCTCTTCCTGTGGGCCGTTGACCGGCGTCGACGCCCCGATTGCCCGCCACACGGAGGGGTCGTTGACGGCCTCCTGCATGAAATCGAGGTCCTCGCGCTCTATCGTTCGCAACGCGACTCGGTCGCCGGAGAGAAAGACTGGTCCTGGCATATCCCGGATTTCATGCCAGACTACAAAAACGATTTGCTGGGTATGCTAGATATACCCAGCCATATACGTAGACTCTGTGCGGCAGTCAGGCCGAGTGGAGTTCGATGGCCGCGCCCTGACCGAAGCCGATACATTCGGTCGCCAGTCCGAGGTCCGCGCCGCGGCGGTTCATCTCGTGGGCGAGTGTGACCGGCAGGCGCGCGCCAGACGCGCCGAGCGGGTGGCCGATGGCGATTGCGCCGCCGTTGACGTTGAACATATCGTCCTCGAAGCCGAGTTCGTCCTGACAGTACAGCGTCTGGCTGGCGAAGGCCTCGTTCAACTCGACGAGGTCGTACTCCTCGATGTCGCGGCCGGTCCGCTCGGCCAGCTCCCGGACGGCTGGAACCGGGCCGACGCCCATGACCGTCGGGTCGACGCCAGCGACGTTGTGGTCGCCAATTTCGGCCAGCACGTCGAAGCCACGCTCGTCGGCGAACTCCCGGCTGGTAATCAGGAGGCCAGAGGCCCCGTCAGAAACCTGTGACGCGTTGCCCGGCGTGACGCTGCCGTCGGCTTTGAATACAGACGGAAGCCCGGACAGTGCCTCCATCGACGTGTCCGGCCGGATGCCCTCGTCTTTCTCGACGACACCGTCGTCCGTTTCGATGGGGACAATCTCCTCGGCAAAACGGCCCTCATCGGTGGCCGCTGCGGCGCGTTGCTGGCTCTGGAGCGCGTACTCGTCTTGTTCCTGGCGGCTGATGTCGAACTCCTCGGCGACCTTCTCGGCGGTCATCCCCATGCCGAGTTCGGCGACGTTGTACTCCTCGTTCAGGCCGGGGTGGACGTTGTGGGTGTTCTGTCCCATCTCGACGCGGCTCATCGACTCGACGCCGCCGGCGATGAGGACGTCACGCTGGCCCGCCGCGATGGCGTCGGCGGCCCGCATCACAGACTCGGCCGAAGATGCACACCAGCGGTTGAGCGTACTCGCCGGCGTGGCCTCTCCCAGTTCCGAGAGGAGTGCGATGACGCGAGCGAGGTTGTTACCCTGCTCGTCGCGTTGCTGGGCACACCCCCAGAGTAGGTCGTCGACGTCGTCGCCCGATAACCCGGTTCGAGCGAGCATCTCGTCGATGAGCGGCACCGAGAGGTCCTCGCTACGCACGTCGGCGAAGACGCCGTCTTCCTTGCCCTGTGGTGTTCGTACTGCTTCGACGATAACTGGGGTATTTGCTGACATACACCTCGTTTCGGCGGTAGGCATGTTAAACACACGGGAACCCTGACCCAGTGGTGAATCGTTGTTTCGGCGGCGAGAGCGGTCGACAGCCGTCGGAAACGACAAACCGTGGACCCAAAGGCTCAATTGTGTTATGATCTAACGTCGGAGTATCCCACGACATCCCGCGTAGGCGGTAGATACCATGAGTCTCACAGACGTACTCCGTTCGCGGTACGCGTTCAAGCTGTTCGCAATCGCGGTACTCATCGTCGCTATCATCGGTACCGTCGGGACGGTGATGGCCCTCCAGGTGTCCGACCAGGTGACAGGCGAGCAACTCCAGTCACTGGAGAACAACGCCGAACTCGAAGCCGACCAGCTTGCGCGCTGGTTCGAGGGCGAACAAGAGTCGATTCGCGTCCTCTCAGCACACCAGGGAATCGACGCCGACGACCCGGCACAGACCCGGGAGACGCTGTACTCGGAGCTCGAACAGCGCTCGGACGAGGTTGTCAGTTTCCACGTCGCCGAGCGCGCCCCTGTCCAGCCCTCGAACGGCACGACCGAACCGCTCGTCGTGAGCACGAACCGGTCCCTCGAGGGTGCGCCACTTGCCGCGACGAACATCGACTGGGGCGAGAACACAGACGGCGAGGAGATACAGTACGACTTCGAGGGGCCGAACGACATTCTCGTCTCGTGGGTGTATCTCGACGACGGCCACATGTCCGTCGCAATCGCCTCGCCAACGCCTGACGGCAAGCACGTCCTCGTCGGGGAGTACCAGCCGAGCGTCCGCATCGGCGAGTCGACACACGTCATCGAGGGGACCGAAACCATCGTCCTCGGCGGCGTGAGCGCGTACGTGATGTTCGAGGAGGACGGCCCCAACGAGTTCCGGCCCTACAAGGGCAGGCAGAACCGAACGGAGGTGGGGCAGCGGATTCTCGCCCGGGAGGACCAGTTTGCGCCGCTCAACGGCTCTAAAATCGCCAGCGGCGAGGTTCGAGGCTACCACAGCGTGCCGGGAGATGGCGTCAACTGGGTCGTGGTCAAAGAGGCACCGCGGTCGAACGCGCTGGCGCTGACAAACCGGGTACAGACCGACCTGACCGTGTTGATCGGGACGATGTTCCTCGGATTCTTGCTCGTCGGGGTCGTCATCCAGTACGGTCCGATTCGGTCTATCAAGCGCCTGGCGGGACAGGCCGACGCCATCGCGGACGGCGACCTGAGCGTCGAGGTCGAGACAGCGGGGCGAATCGACGAAATTGGCCGCCTCAGGCGGAGTTTCCGGAACACAAAACAGTACATCGAGACGATAGCGCGCCAGTCCGAGGCGCTCTCACGTCAGGAGTTCGACGCCGACGTATTAGACGAAGAGATTCCCGGCCGCGTTGGTGAGGCGATGACAGCGATGCAGACCGACTTGGAGCGGTTCATCGGCGAGATCGAACGCGAGCGCGAGCGGTACATAACACTGGTCGAACAGAGCAGCGACGGCGTCGTCGTCGTCCAGGACGGCAGGTGTGTGTTCGCAAACGAGCAGTTCGCAGAGATTACCGGCTACGACCACGACACGCTTCAGGAGTCACATCTCATCGACCTCGTCGTCCCGGCTGACCGTGAATTCGTGGGCGAACGCTACGACCGACAGCTGGAAGATGCCGACCCAACCCAGTTCGAGGCCGACATCGAGACCCGGGACGGCACACGCCGAACAGTTGAACTCTCGATGGCGCCCATCGAACGCGACGGCGAGCCCGCGGTGCTGGTGAACGTCCGTGACGTGACCGACCGAAAACACCGCGAGCAACGGCTCGAAGTGTTTAACCGCGTCCTTCGGCACAACATCCGCAACCAAGCCGACGTTGTCAAAAGCCACGCCGAGGTGTTGAGCGATCGGTCGGCGGACCGACACGTGAGTCAGATTCTGGACTCGGCCGACCGGCTCGCAGTCATCGGCAACCGGGCTCGAACCATCGACCGCATCATCTCACGGGAGGTCCAGCCCTCGACGGTCGACCTCACAGAGCTGTTCGAACGGGTCCGAAACGGCGTCGACGAGCGAGGAGAGAGCGTCACGGTGACGACACAGGTCGCGGGCGTCGACGAGCTCGTCACCGACGAGTGGATCCTCGAAGCGATTCTAGAGAGCCTGGTGGCGAACTCGTTGCGGTACGCGGAATCGGAGGTGACGATAGCCGCCGAGCAGACAGACGAGGGGTGTGTTCTCACGGTCGAAGACGACGGCCCCGGAATCCCGGCCGACGAGATTGCGGCACTTGATGCCGGCACCGAGACCCGGCTCCAGCACAGTCGAGGGCTGCTCGGCTTGTGGCAGCTCAAGTGGGGCGTCGAGAAGCTTGCAGGATCGCTTACCTTCGACACGGAGGAGAGGACGACTGTCCGGGTCGTCCTCCCCGACTGGGGCGGGAACGACGATATCTGAGCACCACAGGTATTCGGTAGTGTAGCCCGTAGATGCGGTATGACAGACGAAACCGACGCCGAGATACCTGTCACAGCAGCACCGCCCGAGAGTCCGTTCCGAACGCTCGGCACCGACCACATCACCATCTGGGGGTCGAACGCCGAAGCCACAATCGAGTACTACCGCGACCTGCTGGGAATGTCGCTCGTGCTTCGCCAGCCCAACCTCGACGATCCCGCACAGGAACACCTGTTTTTCGACACCGGCGACGGAACGATTCTGACCTTCTTCGTCAGTGACGACCGAACGGAAAATCCCCGACCCCAGCGCAACGGCGTCGGCGGCGTCCACCACCTCTGTTTTAATATCGACCCCGACCGCTTCGAGGAGGTGGCAACAGCCCTCAACGACGCCGGACGGTCGTACAACGTCTTCGACCGTGGAATCTTTTTCTCGCTGTACACCCGCGACCACGACGGCCTCATCATCGAACTCACCGCCGACAAGTTCGACATCCCCGACGACAGGAAAGGTGAGGTCCTCGCGAAGGCACAGGAGCTACGCGTTGCTGACGGTGCAGAGTACGCACAGACAGAACACCTGGCGGCTGCACTCGACGAGTTGGGTGTCGAGGCCGAGGCCTACGACCTCCCGGACGCAGAAAGCGGTGTCGGCGGCGTCTAGAGGTCGTAGAGGTCGCCGTACTTCTCGGTCGCGTAGTCGAGGAAGTAGTCAGCGGTGAACTCCTCGCCAGTCGCCTCCCGAATCAGGTCGGGCGTGGTGTACCGGCAGCCGTGTTCGTGGACGTTCTCGTTGAGCCAGCCGTAGAGACGGTCGAACTCGCCGGACTCGATGTCGTCGTCGAGGTCGCCCAGCTCGCGCTCGGCGGCGGCAAACAGCTGGGAGGCAAGGACCGACCCCAGCGAGTAGGTGGGGAAGTAGCCGAAGTTGCCGTGTGACCAGTGGATATCCTGGAGACAGCCCTCCGCGTCGTTCTCGGGACGGACGCCGAGGTACTCCTCGTACTTGTCGTTCCAGACGCCGGGCACCTCGCTCACGTCGAGGTCGCCCCGAATCAGGTCGCGTTCAATCTCGAACCGGACGATGATGTGCATGTGGTAGGTCAGCTCGTCCGCCTCGACCCGAATGAGGTTGTCATCGTAGACCTCGTTTGAATGTTCATACAGCGCACGCGGCGACGTGTCGACGCCGAGGTGGTCCTCGACCGCAGACGTGAACAGCCGCCAGAAAGGCAGCGAGCGCCCGACGTGGTTCTCCCAGAGCCGGGACTGGGACTCGTGGACGGTCATATCGCGGCTATCGCCCAGTGGCGTGCCGTAGTGTTCGTCGGGGAGTCCAAGCGTGTAGCTGGCGTGGCCGAACTCGTGAATCGTCGACCCGACGGCTCCCATCGGGTCCTCGGGGCTGAACCGTGTCGTGACGCGGGCGTCGAACTGTGTTCCTGTCGAGAACGGGTGGGCGGCCGTATCGAGACGGCCCCGGTCCCAGTCGTAGCCAAGCGTGTCGAGCGCCTCTCTGACGAGGTCTTCCTGACGGTCCGGGTCGTACTCGCCCTCGAAGGGGTCGGCCGGCTCGACATCGCTTTCGGCGACGGCGTCGATGAGGTCTGGAAGCTCCTCGCGAAGTTCGGTCAGAATCTCCTCGGCCGTCTCGATGTCGATGTACGGCTCGAAGTTCTCGAACAGCACCTCGTAGGGGTCGCGGTCGGGGTCGATTGCCTCGGCGTACTCCCGGCGGAGTTGGACCAGTTCTTCGAGTGTCTCCTCGAACTGTGAGAAGTCGGCGTCGGCTTTCGCCCCCTCCCAGACCGGCAGGGCGTTCGAACTTGCCTCGGAAATGCGTTTGACGAGATCTTCCGGTACCGCACTTGCGCGCTCGTGGGCACGCCCGACCTCCCGGACGACTGCCCCTCGCTCGCCGTCGAGATCGTCGAGTTCGTCGAGCCACGCAGCGAGGTCGTCGTCGGTGAGCAGGTCGTGACGCAGTGTCGACAGGGCAGAGCTCTGTTTCGACCGGGCGGGTGTCCCCTCCTCGGGCATCGTCACCTGCTGGTCCCAGCCCAGTACGCCGGCCGCGTCGCCGACGTAGTTGTACGTCTGCACGTGGTCGAGAAACTCCTCGTAGGTCTCGTCGGTCTGCCGTGCCTCCTGTGACATAGCCCCAGATAGCGCCAGCAGCCCCAAGAACGCATCGCTCCAGCTAGAGGTGGCCACAATCAGACGGCTACCCCGACAGCTCGAACTCCTCGGCACACCGGCGGTAGATGTCGTAACACCGGTCGAGCGCTGCCATGGAGACGCTCTCGTCTTTAGTGTGTGCCTCGCCGGGTTCGGCGGCCCCACAGACGACACAGGTCGTCCCCGCCTCGGCAAGCCAGCCGGCGTCGGTGGCGTGGGGTTTGAGCACCTGCTCGGGGTCGCCCTCCTGGACGGCGGTCGCCGCCTCGAAGACGAAATCGCCGAAGGCCGGCTCGTCACACGCCATCGGCGGGAGGTCCTGGTCGATTTTGAGGGTCACGCCCGGAATCTCCTCAACGTGGGAGAGCGGTGCGCGCCCGTCGGGGACCGTCCGCTCGTCGACGGTGACGGTACAGGCGTCAGGAATCACGTTCCAGGCGGTCCCACCCTCGATTTCGGTGACAGCGACCGACCCTCGTATCTCGTGGCCGAGCACCGTCGTCTCGGGGAACTCAAGGTTCCGGACTGTCTCGATTGCGTCGGTCGCTCGGTAGATGGCGTTCTCGCCGGCCTCGGGCTCGCTGGCGTGGGCGGCGGCCCCCTCGACGTGGATGGTACTGCCTCGCCTGCCCCGGTGGGCGATAACGACGTCGGTGACGCCGTCTTTCGAGTAGTTTGTCGAGCCCTCGCCGACGATAGCGTAATCCGGCGAGAAGCCGTCCTCGATTGCGCCGCGGGCACCCGTGCCGCCGACCTCCTCGCCGACGAAAGAGGCGAAGACGAGTTCGCAGTCGGGGTCTGCGTCCCGGAAGGCACACATCGCCGCCGCGACCGCGCCTTTCATATCGGCCGCGCCGCGTCCGTAGATGCGCCCGTCGCGCTCCTCGACACGGAAGCCGTCGTCGCCGACCTGTGACGCCTCGGGCGGGACCACGTCGTGGTGGCCGACCAGAGCGAGCGAGTCCTCGCCGCTTCCCTTCCGGGCGATGACGTTGCCGTGGCGGTCGCGCTCGACGGCAGCGCCGGTCTCCTCGCGGAGCCAGTCCTCGATATAGTCGCCCGCCGCGGTCTCGTCCTCGTGGCTCGGTATCGCGACCAGTTCCGTCGTCAGCGCTGGAACGCCTGTCATTACCGGAAGGGAGAGGCCGTGGCGGAAAAATCTTCGTTCGACAGGTAGTCTTTATCAAAGAAAGTTCGGTGAGAAAGGGCAAAACAGCAAGAAAGTCCCGCCGACATTCGCTTTTTAAGCCGGGCGGGACTGAAAGGGGCGAGTCGTTCGACGAGCGAGACGACGCAAGGACCGCAACGGAGTGAGGACCGCAGCGAGTCACAGCCGTCGAACGACTCGGGGCTTTCTTGCTGTTTCATATTCCACCGCTAACCGACACGCGAAACAAAACACCGTCGTCCGACAAGCACAAACGCTTTTGCCGGGCCGTCCGTCGGGGTGAGTATGAACGAGGACCTGATGGACATCCTGTGCTGTCCGCTCGACAAACACGAACTCGAACTGGCTGTCGACGACCGCGATGACGAGGAGATCCTCGCGGGAACGCTGACCTGCACCGAGTGTGGCGAGGTCTACCCTATCGAGGACGGGATTCCGAACATGTTGCCCCCGGACATGCGCGAAGAGGCACCGGCCTGAAGCTTTTTTTACCAGCCCACCCCACACTGTATCGTGACAGACGAGTTGCCCGTGCACATCAGCCGGGAGGAACTCCACGCCCTCGAAGTGCCGGCGTCGTTCGAAGCCACGGGCTCGTTCGATATCCGCCTCATCAACCACGGCGAGGCGCTCCATCTCCACCTCCATCTGGACGACCCCCTGTCCGAGGTGGCTGCTATCGACGCGGGCAACCACTACGTCGAGGGTGACTCCGAGCGCCTCGTCCGAGTCACCGTCGACCGCGACAGGGTGACCGAGGAGGGACTGCTCGGCAAACTCAAGGTTGTCTCGGCCTACGGCGCACAGACCCGCTGGATAGATATTGAGCTGGCCGAACCCGCCCCGGAAGAGCAGTCGGTCCAGGTCGACGAATCACTCGCCCAGCCACAGCACACCACCCAGGAGAGCGATCCGGTCGTCGAGAATCCGACGGCGCTCGTCCTCGGCCTGGGTCTCGTTGCGGTGCTGATCGCGGCCGTGGCGGCTGTCTCTATCGCCGACCTTCTGGTCGTTGGCGGGGCGCTGGTCGTCGTCGGCGGCGTACTCGTCGCGTTGTTTTTCCTCCTGCAAGAGGGCTGAGAGGGCTATTCGGGCCGGCTGTATTCAGGGTCGGCCATCTGTGCGGACATCGGGGCCGGGTCCCCAGGCGTGAGATTGTACGCCGAGAAGTCCTCGACGCCGGCCTCTCGGAGGAGTTCCTCGTCGTAGACGGCGTTGCCAGTGAACTCCGCGGGGTCGCGGCTGAGAATCTCCAAGACGGTATCCGAGACGATATCTGGCGTGCGCCAGTCGTCCTCGGTTCCGAGCCCGAAATACCGGGTCGCCCGGGTGTCGATGGCCGTCACGGGCCAGAAGGAGTTACAGCCGATGTCGTACGCGTCGAGTTCGTCGGCAAGCGAGAGCGTGACGAATGACATGCCGAGCTTGGACCACGTGTAGGGAGCGCTGCCCGGCTTGCGGTCGACGGTCACCGGCGGGGCGTTTGCCAGAATCCAGGCGTCGTCGACCTCCTTGAGGTGGTCGATAAAGGCACGGGCGGTCAGGTATGTTCCCCGGACGTTCACGTCGGTCATCAAATCGAAGCGCTTGGGTGGAAGCTCCTCGACGGTCTGGAGCTGTATCGCGCTCGCGTTGTTGATGACGATGTCGACTTCGCCGAAGTGTTCGATGGCCTCCTGTGCAGCCGCCTCGACGGCCTCGGCATCTCGAACGTCGACCTGAATCGGTAGGGCCTCTGGACCTCGCTGTTCGACCTCGCGTGCGGTCTGTTCGATGGTCCCCTCGACCTCTTTGTCCTCGCTGTACTCGTCGCCCTCCTCGCTCGTTTTGCCCGTCGAGACGATGTTACAGCCCCGGTCAGCCAGGTCCAGCGCAAGCTGCTTGCCGATGCCGCGTGTCGTCCCCGTAATGAAGGCGGTACTTCCTGTCAGGTCGGGTCTATCAAGACTCATAGGCGGGCTTTGACGGCCACAGACATAAGAGTGGCAGCCACCTCACAGAACGCTCACAGTTCATCCGCCCGAGCCCTGACGTACAGTCCGGCGAGTTTTGGGGTCGAGACAACAGCTACGACCACGAGCCCCCCGAACGCCAGCCACACGGGTTCGGGGACGGGGAGTATCTCGTCGAGGAGGCCAAGTACTGCCAGCACACCACCGACGGCGAGAAGCAGGTCGCCGATGAATTCGGTGGCGAGTTCCGGTGCAATCAGTGGCTGTATCCCGCTGACGAGCCACGGCAGACCGGACAGACGCATGGCAACGCCAAGGCCGATGACGACTCCGGCGACGGCGATAGATTCGACGCTCATATCGGTTTCTCGACTGGTGAGGGATATAAACACCGGCACTTTGTTCCAGTGACAGCAACCCGATGACTGTCAGCCGAGTTGCTCGCCCACGAGTGCGTCGGCCTCCTCGACGAACGCCTCTTCGGCCCCCGCGGGCACGGTCGCACCAGCGGCGATATCGTGACCGCCGCCGTCGCCGCCGACCGCCCGCGAGGCTGTTGTCATCACGGCAGAGAGGTCGAGCCCGCGTGCGACCAGCCGACCGGTTCCCCGTGCCGAGACTTTCGTCTCCTCGTCGTTCTTCCGGGCGAAGGCGATAATCGGCCGGTCAGGGTTGACCCCGTCGATGCCGAGTGCCATCCCAGCGACGATGCCGACGATGGTCTCGCGAATCTCCTCACCGGCGTCGAAGTACTGGACGTGTTCGGCCTCCTCGACGCCCTGTTGGCTGACGGTCTCCAACCCCTCCGAGAGGTTCCGGCGGTGGTTTTCGAGCAGGCGTCGCGCCCGGTCGAGAGCCTCCGTACGGTCGCCGAGACAGACGGCCAGCCCCACGTCGGCCCGTTCGTATCGGGCTGTCGCGTTCAACAGGGTCGAGAACTCGCTGGCGTCCCGCAACTCGGAGCCCTCGGGCTCGTCGAGCAGGCGGTAGGCCGTCCCGACGAGACGCTGGGCTTTCTCTGAGGGGACGCCGCGTTCGAGTGCGCGCTGGAGCAAGGCGCTTGTGACGGTCTGTTTCTCCTCGGCGGTCAAATCCACCCAGCGTCGCCAGCTCCCCTCCACCTGGAGGTCGACATCCAAGTCCTGGAGGAAGGCGACCGCCCCCTGTTCGTCGTTCGAGATACCCGGAATCCGTACGTCGTTGCCGTATTCGAGTAGCTTCGGCAGGGGGCGAGTCTGCGTGCCGTACAGCGTGAGGTCGGTCGCCTCCTCGATGACACCTGCCTCGGCACCTTCGGCGACGATGGCCTCGTTGGCCCCCGTGAGTTCGCCCTCGACGGTCTGCATATCACCGACTGCACCGACAACTGCAAGCGCCGCGAGGTCGCGGTTGTTCGCGGGGACGCTCCCGTCGTCGGTTTCTGCGAGCGCGCGAGCGAGCAGATAGCTTGCTCCGGCCCCCGAGAGTTCTGATGCGCCGTCGATGCCCTCCAGCAGCGGGTTGAGGTGGTACTCGGTCGTCTCGTCGGCGGGCTGGTGGTGGTCGGCGATGACGGGCTCGAAATCGCCGGCTCGTTCGTGTTCGGCGATGTCGTCGAGCTGGCCGCTCCCGAAGTCGGTAAACAGCACCGTCTCGTACTCGGTGGCTGCAATCGAGGCGATTTCGGTCTCGTCGAGCTGTTTCTTGAAGACGACCTCGTGGGGGAGCGAGGCGCGTTCGAGCGCCGTCGAGGCGATTGCGGCGCTCGTCAGCCCGTCGGCGTCGATATGCGAGGCGAGCAACACCCGGTCAGCCTCGTGGAGTCGGCGGGCACAGGCCGTCGCACGTTCGTCGAGGGCGGGTACTGGTCCCATCACGACTGGGTTGGTCCGGCTTCGGACTTAAGCTTGCGGTCGTCTTTGGAGGTAGTATTCAGATATGGAGTCACAGCAGTGATCGAGACAGAGAAAGCCCTCGGGACTCTCGCCCTTTCAGCCCGCCAGGGTTCAGTAGGTTGGGTTGGCCGAAACAGGCTGTTTGTCCGATGCGTATTTGAGTAGCTCCTCTCTCTGCCCCTATCTCACAACGCAGGGAAGCGCATAGAAAGCGATTTAGCCCGCCTGGAGCAAGAAGCCGATAATGCCACTGGCCGATTCGGACCACGAACTCGTCGTCGCGGAGCTCGGCCGCGAGCCGACGCCCGCGGAGGCGGCGCTGTTCGAGAATCTCTGGAGCGAACACTGTGCCTACCGCTCCTCGCGACCCCTGCTGTCGGCCTTTGACTCCGAGGGCGAGCAGGTCGTCGTGGGACCGGGAGACGACGCCGCCGTCGTCGCACTGCCGGGAGAGGAGGAGACCTACATCACGATGGGTATCGAGAGCCACAACCACCCCTCGTATGTCGACCCCTTCGACGGGGCGGCGACCGGTGTCGGCGGCATTGTCCGTGATACGCTCTCGATGGGTGCCTACCCCATCGCGCTCGCGGACTCGCTGTATTTCGGTGCTTTCGACCGCGAACACGCCCGGTATCTCTTCGAGGGCGTCGTCGAGGGTATCAGCCACTACGGCAACTGTATCGGCGTCCCGACGGTGACCGGGAGCGTCGCCTTCCACAACGATTACGAGGGGAATCCGCTGGTCAATGTGGCCTGTATCGGCCTCGTCGAGGACCCCGAGCGGATGGTCACCGCCCAGGCACAGGAGCCCGGCAACGCGCTTGTTCTCGTTGGCAACGCCACCGGACGAGACGGACTCGGTGGGGCATCCTTCGCCAGTGAGGACCTCTCCGAGGACGCCGAGACCGAGGACCGCCCAGCCGTCCAGGTCGGAGACCCCTACACGGAGAAACTGCTCATCGAGGCCAACGAACACCTCCTCGACGAGAGTCTTGTCGAATCCGCCCGTGACCTGGGCGCGGCCGGCCTCGGCGGCGCGAGCAGCGAGATGGTTGCCAAGGCCGGTCTCGGCGCGCGTATCGAACTCGACGAGGTCCACCAGCGCGAGCCGAACATGAGCGGCCTCGAAATCCTCCTCTCGGAGTCCCAAGAACGGATGTGTTACGAGGTCGAACCAGAGAACGTCGACCGCGTCGCCGAAATCGCCGAGCGGTACGACCTCGGCTGTTCGGTTATCGGCGAAGTGACCGAGGGGAACTACGTCTGTACCGACAACGGGGAGACACTCGTCGACGTCGACGCAGAGTTCCTCGGCGAGGGTGCACCGATGAACGACCTGGCGATGGACGACCCCGCCGAGCCAGCCCGCGAGTTGCCCGACCTCGACACGAAATCAGGGGTCGAAGCAGTCCTGAGCAGCCCGAACACCGCCTCGAAACAGTGGGTCTACCGTCAGTACGACCACGAGGTCCAGACCCGGACCGCCCGCCGCCCCGGCGACGACGCCGCGATACTCGCGGTCCGGGAGGCCGGCGTCGGCCTGGCGTTTTCGTCCGGCGCAGACCCCAACTGGACCGACGCCGCACCCTACGAGGGAGCGCGTGCGGTCGCCCTGGAGAACGCGACCAACATCGCAGCCAAGGGCGCGACTCCGCTCGCAGCGGTCAACTGCCTCAACGGCGGCAATCCCGAGAAATCCGATGTCTACGGCGGCTTCGGTGGCATCGTCGACGGGCTGGCCGATATGTGTAGCGACCTGGAGACGCCGGTCGTCGGCGGCAACGTCTCGCTGTACAACGACTCACCGAGCGGTCCGATTCCGCCGACGCCGACGCTTGCAGTCGTCGGGACCAAAGCGGGCTACGACTCGCCGCCGCTGGAGCTGTCGGGCGATGGTGAACTCCTGCTTGTCGGCGACAAGGCACTCGTTGGGGAGGCGACGCCAGGGCTTGGCGGGTCGGAGCTGCTTGCACAGTTCGGCGGCACAGACACGTTCCCGACGCTGCCCGAGGACCCGGGTGTGCTCATCGAGACAATCGCCGAGGTGGCAAACGACGATGCGACGCTCGCCACCCACGACGTGAGCCACGGCGGACTCGCGGTTGCGCTTGCGGAGATGGTGACCGGCGAGGCAGGCGCAACCGTCGAGGTGAGCGGCGAGGGGAGCCCCGCGGAGTTGCTCTTTCACGAACAGCCCGGCCGCGTCGTCATCGAGACGACCGACCCCGAAGCCGTCGAGGAGGCCTTCGATGGTGTCGCACCTGTTTCCCGCCTCGGGAATGCCACAGCGGACGGAACACTCTCGCTGTCGGCCGGGGAGATGACCGTCCATCTCGACGCCGACACCGTCGCCGACTACCGCTCAACCATTGAGGACGCCCTCTCGTAGAAGGACAGAGCGAGTACCCGCGGATTTATATTCTCAGGGCGGAACATCCACAGCATGGAGATACCGGACCCTATCGCACAGCAACTCGGCGACGAGGAGCTGGAATCCGCCGTCAACCTCGGGGACGAGGACCTCATCTGCTTCACTCCGTCCCGGACACTCCTCTATCACGGAGAAGGGCTGTTGAGCGACGAGTCTCTCGAAGTGTTCGACCACGATGTCGAGCGCCTGGGCATCTCGGAGGGCCGACGGAAGACTTCGTTTACACTCACGTACGTCGACAACGAGAGTCGGTTCACGATTCCGCGTGACCGGACGGACCCGGTCCTAGAGCGGCTGCTCTCGGGCGTGCTCGAAACCGCTGGCGTGATAGAGAGCGACGAGCAAATCGAGGGCGTCTTCCGGTTCAGTGAGCTGGCGCTTGTCGTCACCGACCGGCGCATCGTCAAACACATCGGTGCCTATCTGTGGGACCCCGACTACGAGGAGTACCCCTACTCACAGGTCACTGGCCTGGAGTTCGAGGAGGGTAGCGTCGCAACCTCCGTCGTCATCTCGGTCGACGGCAGGCCACAGCGTATCAAAGCGCCAAGCGGTGAGGCGGAAGTCCTCCGCCGTGCACTTACGACTGCGCTCTTTTCGTACTACGAGGTCGACTCTCTCGAAGAGCTAAACGCGACACTCGCCGAGAGTAAGCCCGAAACGAGCGAATCGACCGAATCGAGCGGGTCGCTCTCCTCGGACATCGAACTCGACGACACGATTGACCCGCTGGTCACGCCGGACGACAACGCGGCCGACGACATCTCGGAGCCACCTACCGAGGCCACCAAACCCGAAAGCGGGAGTACATCGGAGTCGCCAGGAAACACAACCGAGCCGCTGGTCGAGAAAACAGAACCGTCGGCCAGGACCACAGAGAGTTCGACGGCGGCCGCCGACACTGAACCGGGCGACCGAAACCGCACCCACACAGCCGCGGGTGATACGGGAGCACAGACAACCGCCGACCAATCAGCCGATACCGGAACGCCGGATATTGACCCGGACGATATCGAGGCGATGAAGTCGCGGCTCGACACGCTGACCGAGGTCGCCAAGCGCCAGAACACGCTGCTCAAACAGCAACAGGAGACGATAACCCAGCTCGTCGACGAGCTGAAACGACAGCGGTAGTCATTCTCGGCCGGTCACCTTGCGAATACACGAAGAGCCGAAGGGACCGTGTTCGCCGGCATCAAAGACCATGAAGTAGCCGGTGGTGATAGTCGTCCCACAGCGCCGACAAGAGAACTCGCCCTCCCGGGATACCACGTCGGCCTCGAAGCTCACGAACTGGCCCCGCTGGGGGCGGATGACGCCATCCTCGCGCTCGATGACGCCACGCATCTCCGCGGTGTCGAGTATCCTGCGCGTCACCGCCGGGTCCGTCGTGACGGTCTCGACCCGGTCGATTGCCTCCTTCAACGAGAGTTCTCCGTCTTCGAGGTGGGCGAGCAGCGCAACGCCGAGTTCGACGGTTTCGGCAATCGGGTCGTCGTTTCCGGACACGGCCGGGCGTTGGGTCGCCCTGGTAAAATGTTTACCCCGACACAACCACAAAGCGTTTGACTCCAGGGTAATGTTATATCCACCATGAAACGAGCGACGGTCCGCCAGCTCATCGGTCTCGGCGGACTGGGTGGAGTCGCGGCGGCCGCCGCATTCCTCTTTTCGCCCGGGACCGTCGTCGCCGAGCTCGAAGCGCTGGCATCGAGACCGCTGTTGTTCGCGGTCGCGCTCGTCGCCGTCTATCTCGTCCGGCCGTTCCTGCTGTGGCCGGTCTCGTCGGTCGCGCTCGTGCTCGGATTCCTGTACGGGACGGCTGTCGCCCTGCCGCTTGCCCTGGCTGGGGCGGCGTTGACGGCGCTGCCGCCGTATCTGGTCGGGCGATACGCCAAGACAGATATCGGACTGTTCGGGACGCTCGGCAGCTCCGGCGAGCAGTTTGTCGAGACCGTCGGCGAGTTCCGGGGTGTCGTCGCCGCGCGGTTCTCGCCGGTGCCGGGTGACCCGATCTCGTACGGCTCCGGGCTGTCAGGAGTCTCGCTGAAGCCGTTTCTGGCCGGAACCGTGGTCGGCGAGATACCGTGGGCGCTCGTGACCGTCCTGACGGGCGCGTCGATGCGGACGCTCTCGGTGTCGTCGTTCTCGCTGAGTCCCGAACTCGTCGTGGCGCTGGCGGGGCTGGCTGTCATTCTTTTGGCCGGTCCGCTCTATCGGGCACTCAATCAGCCACAGGCCGTCGGGGAGTAGTTCACGGCTCAACGTGGGCGACCGGCGTGTACCTGCCGGTCACCTCACCCGGGACCGGGAACGTGCCGACGACTTGCCAGCCGTTGTCTCGCTCCATCACCGTCCCCCGGTGTGTCGCCGCGACCAGTGTCCCGTCGACGGCGGTCATCCCCGTGACCGTCTCGTCCGGCCGGGGGTGGGAAACCGGCTGTAGCTCTCTCAGGTCCTCCGAGACGAACAGCTCGGGGTCGGCGCTCCCGTCGTTCCACGTCGAAGAGTTTCGAAGCGCGCCGGCTGCATAGACCGTGTCTCCGACCGCCGAAACCGCGCGGAAGTACCGCTGTGGGAACTCCTCGTCGAGCCGCCGCCAGTCACGCCCCGCGTTGTCGGTCGAGAACAAACCGAACCCCGTCGCGACGACGAAGGTCTCGGGGTCGAGAACACACAGCTCGTGGACGTCGCCGTCACCCCCCTCGCGGGCCTCCCACGTCGCGCCGCCGTCGTCGCTGACGTGGACGCCGCCGACCTCGACTCCGGCGACGACTCGTTCTGAGTCTCCGGGGGCGACGTGTACGTCTCGGACCTGTGCGCGGTCGTCGTGACGGGATACCTGCCACTCCTCGCCCGAGGGTCGGTCACGGAAGGGGTCGACTTCGTGCCACCCCGCGTCGTCGTCGACTGTCGTTTCGAAAAGGTGTGCCGGGCGCGTTCCGGCAAACAGCGTCCTGTCCTCGGCGCGGGCACCGACTGCGTAGACGTTCTCGACTGGAACCGCCAGGTCTTCCCAGTGAGTGCCATCGAGCGACCGATACAACCCGGTCTCGGTGGCGGCGAAGACGCCATCTATCCCGTCGAACGTCTGAATGCGTCTGACCCGGCCGGTTTCGTGGACCTGCGTCGCGGTCGTGTCACCGTCGCGTTCGAGCTGTCGAAGCCTGTACAGACCGTCGTCGCTTCCAATCAGCAACATACCAACCCCCAGGGCCGGCAGGGACTAAAGCGCTCCCGAAAGCCCAGTTTAGTAATATACGCTATAGTTACTGGAACCACACGACTGGAATCGATTAGATGGCTGTTTAGGCTGAAAAGGTAGTATATATTATATATCGTCGTCGGCAGGCGACGCAGAGACGCTATGGTCGAGAATCGAAAGCTCCTCGTCAACGACCAGTTCGAGAGTTACTCCGTCGACGGGGACTTCGAGGACGATTTCCCAGGGGTCGGTCGACCGGACGGTGAGGTATCTGTCTGTGGCTGCGAAGGGAATCTCCCAGCGCGGCGTCGTCGTCACGTCGAGCCCCTGTTCGTAACAGAAGCCGATGACCGCCGGGTGATGGAGAAACAGAGAGCCAAGAGAGAGATAGGAGTGGTTCCCGCAGTAGCCACAGGACTGGTAGACGTAGAGGTCTCGCTCGACAACATCGGTGAAGCCGGTCTCCGAGGGATCGAGGAGCTCGGTTTCGAGCGGATTAAGACAGGTCGGGCAGACACCCTGTGCGAAGGCCTGTCGGAGGTGGTAATTATACCCCTCGACACGAGACTGGAGGTTCTCGTCGGTCCGGACCGCAGACGGCGGGGCGAGAATCAGATCATAGAGCGTCTCACAGCCGTGACACTGGACGGTGAACATCCCGTCGTCGTAGGCGAGTTTTAGCTGGTCGTCACAGTAGTAACAGTCCTGGTCGATGGCGACCGGAGAGAGCGACTCACGCTCGGTGAACGTGCCTGCACGAATCGTCCGGTACAGCATCTTTCCCTCCGGGCGGAGTCGATACCCTTCGTCGGTCTTCTCGACGTAGTGGCCGACGAGTTTCTGGAGATGATAGTTGAACTGGCTGCTGACGACATCGGTTTCGGCGGCCGCTCTGAGGTCGGCGAACCCGAGCGTCGATTCCCCGGTGGCGTCGGCGTCGTGAGCGCCGAGCGTCCGGATGATCTCTGCCCGAATCTCGTTGCCGACGAGCGCGAACGCATCCTCCGAGGTCGACTGATTCGGCGTCTCCCCGGCGGGCTTGCCAGCCTCGTTCAACCCGGAGTGGGTGCTCTCGACGCTGCTCAGGATTCCCGGCAGATCACTCGCCGGCTGGTCGTCGTCAGTCATGCTAGCAGCTACCATCGAGAGGCACGAATCGTTTGGGGTCGGCTCACTCCGGGGTCGCCAGCGACGGCACGTCCTCGGGAGTGTCGAAGTCGTGGAAATGCTCGCCTTCCTCTTTCGAGAGGATGTTCAACGCGGCGGCCCCGCCGTCGCCGGCAGAGATAATCGCCTCGTACTCCCCGGTCCGGACCATCGCACCCGTGGCGTAGGCGTTCTCGACGCTGGTCTCCATCGTCACGTCGACCTCGACCACATCCTCGTCGAACGCACATCCCAACTCCTCGGCCAGCGTTGTATCGTCGCCGGTCGCGAGGACGACGTAGTCGGCGGTCAGTTCCTCGTCTTCGGTCGTGACGAGAAAGCCGTCGTCGGTCGTCTCGGCGGCTGTCACCTCCTCGTCGTCTCGGAGCGTGACGCCGCGGTCTCTGACCTGCCCGCGGGCGACGGCCATGAACTCGTCCCCGCCGATAGAGCGGATACCGAGATAGTTGAACAGGTGGGCGTGGCTCATCCAGGAGTCGCCCGTATCGAAGACCGTCGTGTCGAGGCCGTTTTTCTCTGTGAACAGTGCTGCGCTCAGGCCGGCGGGACCGCCGCCGACGACGAGTACGTCAGACATCGTAGGCAGTACTGGGTCAAGGCTGTACGTAAAGCCCTCCGAAATTGCAGTTTTGTAAAAACGCCTACAGTTCGGTAGGCTGTCAGTAAAAGGTGTCCGAACAGTCGTAGACAACGCCGTGTTCTGGACAGACGTACTTGCAGTGACGGTGGGTCATCGGACGCTCGCAAATCGGACACGGACGGCCACCGTCGTTCATGGCTCCGTAGTGTTTAGCACTCGCTCCAGCCACAGGACTCGCAGGTCTTGCAGCCCTCGGCGTAGTACAGCGAGAGCGAGCCACACTCGGGGCACTCAGGACTCTCGCCGGCGTCGAGTATCGACTGCTGGTCTGTCTCGACCGTCTCGGCGCTGACTGCGCCGCCGTCGGGTTCGGGCTCGTTGGGGTCGACACGTGTCTCGGCCGAACGCGACTCGGCGGCCGTCTCTTCGAGGGTGGCCTGGTCCGGGTAGGCCTTGTCGACCTCGTCGTCGAGGTAGCGACGCAGCGCCGTTCCGAAGGCGTCGGGGATGGAATTGATCTGTTCGCCCTTGTCCCAGGCAACTTTCGGCGAGCGGATGCCCTGTAGTTTGTCGACAATCTCGTCAGGGTCGACGCCCGAACGGAGCGCCACGGAGATCGTCTTCGCCAGCGCGTCGGTGAAGGAGTTTGTGAAGCCACCAGAGTGGCCCGTGTTGGCGAACAGCTCGAACGGCTCGCCCGTGTTGGGGTCCTCATTGATCGTGACATACAGCTTGCCGTAGCCGGTGTCGATACGCTGGGTGACACCGTGGAGCTGGTCGGGCCGGGGTTTCTTCTCGGCGTAGCGTGCCCCGGAGTCGAAGATATCGTCCAGGTCGGCTTCGAGTTCGGCACGCACATCTTCGTTCTCCAGGAAGCCCTCGATACCGCCGAAGGTCTCCTGAATCTGCTCGACGATGGCCGCCGCGGCCTCGTCTTCGTCGGCGAACTCGGTGTTCTGGGCGCGCGTCGTCAGCACCTGCTTCGAGCGCGTCCCGTCGCGGTAGTAGGTGACACCCTTGCCGCCGTTCTCGTAGATGTACTCGAAGACCTCTTTGGCGTCTTCGACGGTCGAGTCGTTGGGGGCGTTGACCGTCTTCGAGATGGCCGAGTCGACGCCGTACTGACAGGCGGTCTGGACGCCGGCGTGTTGTTTCGCCGAGAGGTCACCTGTCGTCACGAACAGCTCACCGACCGCATCTGGAACCGTATCCAGGCCGTCGACCCCGTCGAACTCGTTGTTGGCCATCTGCTCTGTGGCCTCCTTCTTGACGGTCTCGATGTCGATGTCGTTGTCCTCCAGGGTCCGCAGGAAGTAGTCGTCGAACTCGACGAGCATCTCGTCGCCCTGAACGTCGTCGGAGACGTTCTTGTAGTAGGCGACGTTGTAGATTGGCTCACAGCCGCCGGTGGTGTTGCCGACCATGCTGGTCGTCCCGGTCGGCGCGATTGTCGTCGTGTTGTGATTCCGGATGGGGAAGCCATCGGCCCACTCGTCGGCGTTGAGGCCGGTCTGTTTCTCGAACCACTCGCGGTACTCAGTCGGGTTGGCGAACTTCGAGTTCTCCCACTCGGCGAAGACACCGCGCTCCTGAGCGAGTTCGTGGCTCGCCTGCTTCGAGCCGTGGTTGATGTGGGTCATCAGCTGGCGGGCGACCTCGTTTGCAGGGTCGCTGCCGTATTTCAGGCCGAGCTGGATGTACAGCTGGGCCAGTCCCATGATACCCAGCCCGATTTTTCGCATCTCCCGGACCTTCTGTTCGATTTTCTCGACCGGGAAGTCGGACATCGTGACGACGTTTTCGAGGAATCGCGTCCCCATCTCGATGCGGCGGTCGAACTCCTCGAAGTCGACGGCCTCTTCCAGGAACGCTCCGATGGCGTCGGCCTGGCTGTCGAACTCGTCGGCGTGTTCCTCCGCCCAGACCCGCCAGTCGGGCGCGTCCTCCGCGGCAAGTGTCGAGAGGTTGATGTGGCCGAGGTTACAGGCCTCGTACTCTTCGAGCGGCTGCTCGCCGCAGGGGTTCGTGGCGAGAATCTGGTGGTCGGGGTGTTTCTCGACGTCAAAGGAGTGTTCCTTGTTGACGCGTTCGAGATAGATAACGCCGGGTTCGCCGTTCTCGTGGGCACCTTCCACGATACGGTCCCAGACCTCGCGTGCCGGGACCGAGAGTATCTCGCCGACCTCGACGTGGTCGCCGAGGCCGAACATCTCGTACAGTTCCGCTGTCTCCTCGGTGGCGATGTGGGGCTCCTCGGTGCGAGGATTGGTGAACGTGTACTCCTCGTCGTTTTTGACCGCCTCCATGAATCGGTCGGTGATGCCGACCGAGATGTTGAAGTTCGAGAGGTGGCCTTCGACGGCGTTGCGGAGGTGTTCTGGCACGCGACCCTCGTCGTCGATGAGTTCGCGGGCCTCATCGAGGGCAGCGGTGAAGGAGTTGTGCGTGAAGTCGTCGGGGTCGTTGAGCCGGAGCGTGTGAGCCAGCGAGACATCCTTGTTCTTCGCGTGGAGGAACTGGATGACGTCGGGGTGTGAGACACGCATCACGCCCATCTGTGCCCCGCGTCGTGCCCCACCCTGGGCGATGGTCTCACACATCTGGTCGTACGTGCGCATGAACGTGATTGGGCCGGAGGCGATGCCGCCGGTCGAGCCAACAGCGTCACCGTAGGGCCGGAGCTGCCAGAAGGCATACCCCATGCCGCCGCCGCTCTGGAACACCTGGGCGGCCTCCTTCGCAGTCTGGTGGATGTCGTCGATGTCGTCGGCCGGTGAGTCGACAAAACACGCCGAGAGCTGCTGGAGTTCGTCGCCCGCGTTCATCAGCGTCGGGCTGTTGGGCATAAAGGAGAGTTTCTCCATGCTCTCCTGAAACTCGGTCGCGACATCTTCGACGTGGTCGCGAATCTCGTCGGACAGTTCGGGGACGACCGTCTCGTAGGCGAACTTGTTGACGTTGTACTCCGAGAGCGTAGTCTCGACATCGTCGTCGGTCGTCGTCCCCTTCCCGAAGACCTCGGCGGCGAGTTCGTCCCGACGCGGGTGGTCGGGCTTGAGCTGGTCGGGCGTGACCGTCACCTCGACGTCGCGCTTACGAGCCTCGAACACAGCCTCGGCCAGCGCGATGTTCTTGGCGACCCGGTCGAAGAGGTCTTCCTGGTCCTCGTCGACGTTACCGTCGGCGTCCTTGCGGAGGTACCGGGCTGGGAGAATATTGTGATAGGCATTACCGGTGAGTCGCTCTTCGAGTGTGTCTCCGTCGGTTCGTTTGATTGGGAGCGTGAGTTCGTCGGCCGCGAGTTCTTTACTCATGCCGAGTCACCTCGCTGTGGTGTCTGATGGGCGATTCCCCCTACGTGTGTGGGCTGGTGCGCTCTCATTTGTAACGAAAGTCGTGTTCGCGTCGGGACTCAATAAGACTTCTGTCCTGCGTTTCGTCTGTATTTTCTGATAGTTGTGACTATCCCTATACTGCGCCGCGAGACGCTCCGTTAGGTGGCGTACGCTCGCTTGTGTATAGTGAAGCGTGACTACCTATTAATCCTAGCCAGACCGGAGTGAAAGTGAACATCGACAGCCGTATTCACCGGATAGCAGTGGTCTATCCAGACGAACAGATGGGGGGTTCGTCTGGAGATGCTGAGACGACAGTGGGGCGTCTCGTTGCAGATGTGAGTTCCTACCGTGGGTAGGCTATCCCAGTGGAAGAATCAGTTCGACCGCCGGTGTATCAGAAATTATATATTTCTGAGAAAGTTCCGGATAACGTCGTGCCCGACGGCGGTTAGCACCGACTCGGGATGGAACTGCACACACGAAATCGGATGCTCGCGGTGGCGGATGCCCATAACGAGTTCCTCGCCGTCTGCCGTCGTGGTCGCGACCACCTCGAAGCAGTCGGGTACCGCGGTCGCGACCAGCGAGTGATAGCGCCCGGCCTGGAACCCCTGGTCGAGTCCCTGATAGACCCCCTCGTCGTCGTGGTCGACGGGGAAGGCTTTACCGTGAATCGGCTCGGGAGCGTGGCCGACCTCGCCGCCGTAGGCGTACACCGCGGCTTCGAGCCCGAGACAGACCCCGAGCGTCGGCACGTCGGGACTGAGCTCCTGGAGAACGGCCGTGCTGACGCCAACGTCGCGTTCGTTTTTGGGGTGGCCAGGACCTGGTGAGATGACGATGGCATCGGGGTCGGCCGCGCGCACGTCGTTGAGTGTGGCCGTGTTGCGGACGACCTCGGTGTCGGCGTGTTCGCTGACGTACTCCACGAGGTTGTATGTAAAGGAGTCGAAGTTGTCGATGAACAGGACGCGCTTTTCGGTAGCGGTGGTACTCATCGTTGTGCCTCCTGAATGGGATCGGCTGTCTCGATACGGTCGAGTGCGGAGAGGACGCCGTCCATCTTCTTTTCTGTCTCGTCGTACTCCGCGGTCGGCTCGCTGTCGGCGACGATCCCAGCTCCTGCTCTGACGGTCACGCAGTCAGCTCCGTCGGCAGGCTCAACCGTCGCCGACCGAATGACGATTGCGAAATCCGCATCACCCTGCCAGGAGACGTAGCCGACGCCGCCGCCGTAGACGCCACGGGGCGAGGCCTCGAGTTCGTCGATGAGTTCCATCGCCCGCATCTTCGGTGCACCAGACAGTGTCCCGGCAGGGAAGGAGGCCCGAACCGCGTCGAAGGCGTCGCTATCGGCGGCCAGCCTCCCGGTTACCGTCGATTCGATGTGCTGGACGTGGGAGTACTTGAGGACGTTCATGAACTCCTGGACACGGACGCTCCCAGGTTCGGCGACCCGGCGAACGTCGTTGCGCGCCAGGTCGACCAGCATGGTGTGTTCGGCCCGCTCTTTGTCGTCTGCGAGCATCTCGCCGGCCAGTCGGCGGTCCTCGACCGGGCTGGACCCGCGCGGACAGGTGCCCGCAATCGGGTTCGAGACCACCTGTTCGTTGCCGACGGAGACGAGTGTCTCCGGGCTCGCGCCGACGATCGTCCGGTCGCCATAGGAGAGGACGTACATGTACGGCGAGGGGTTGATTTCGCGAAGCGCCTCGTACAGTCCGAGTGAGTCGACCTCGCCGTACAGCTCCCGGGTACGCGAGATGACCCCCTGGTAGATTTCCCCGTCGAAGACCGCCTCCTTCGCGGTCTCGACCGCGGATTCGTAGCGGCCCTGCTCGCCCGCGACTTCGCGCTCGGGTCGGAAGCCGCCGGTCGAGAGCGCCCTCGCGTCGGCGAGCAACGTCGTCACGCGGTCGAGTTCGGCGGTGAGGTCGTCGTAGCGATCGTCCGCGTCCTCGTCGGGACGAACGACGGGCGTACAGACCAGCGAGACCGTGCCCTCGGCGTGGTCGAACGCGAGCGTCCGCGTGGTGAGGACGAACTGGGCGTCGGGTGTGGGCGACTCGGGCGCCTCGACCCCGACCTCGGAAAGATGGAGGTCGTAGACGGCGTCGTAGGCGAGAAAGCCCACGAGCCCGCCGTCGAGGTGCTGGCGGTCTCGGTCGGCCATTCCGCGATGGGCGACATCCGGCAGAGCCTCCCGGAGCGTGTCCAGCGTGTCGCCGCCGTTCGTGGCTACCAGTCCCTCGTACCGGTCGTCGAGCACGTCAACACTCCCCTCGCCGCCGTCGACTGTGATAACGGCAGCGGGGTCGTACCCCACGAAGGAGAACCGAGCGTGGCGTTCCTCGGGCGCGGGCGCAAATGCACCGTCGGGGTCACTCGACGGCACCTTCTCTGCGCTTTCGAGCAGGAAGCCGTACTCGGCGGCGTCGGTGTCGGTCGTCCGACCAGTCAGTGCCGCGTACGCGTCCAGCGGGTCCACATCGAGGTCGAGTGTTGCCTCGGTCCGGACGACGGCCGGCCGGTCGGCGTCACCGAGGTCGACGAACTCCTCGCGGTTGAGGTCGAAGCCAGTCACGGGACCGACACCCCGGTTGCGCCGGCGACGAAGGCGGCAACGGCGTCGTGGTCCTTGCGGCCACCCTTGCGTTCGACGCCAGAGGCAGTATCGACGGCGAAGGGGCCGACCGCGTCGACAGCGGCCGCAACGTTCTCGGGCGTCAGACCGCCGGCCAAGACGACTGGTGTCTCGACGCGCTCGACGAGCCGGCGTGTCTGCTCCCAGTTGTGTGTCTCGCCGGTGCCACCAGCCCCCTGCTCATCGGTCGAGTCGACCAACACTGCGTCGGCAGCCTCGGCGTAGGCTGTGATGTTCTCGTCTGTTACGTCGACGGTGCCGACCACGTTCGCATCGACGCGTTCGCGCAGTTGCTCTAACTCCGCGGGCGCGAGTCCGCTGTGGATCTGAACGGCGTCGGCACTGACGCGTTCCTGGAGCGCGACAGCGTCGCCAACGGAATCAGGCATCGTGACCAGAACCGTCGTCACGAAGGGTGGTGCACCCGAAACGAGGGTGCTGGCACGGTCGACGGAGACCTCTCGGGAAGTCTCGACAGGCACGTCGGTGATGAAACCGAGCGCGTCGGCTCCAGCTCTGACGGCGGCGTCGCGGTCGGCCTCGTCGGTCAGCCCACAGATTTTGACCCGCGGTCGGCTGGCGGTCCCGTCGTTCATCACTCAGGCCGCCCCACAGAGCTCGTCGAGTTTCTCGGCGGCCCGCCCGGAGTCGATGATCTCGCGGGCGCGGTCAACCCCGTCTGCAATCGACTCGGCGGCATCAGCGATATACAGCGCCGCCCCGGCGTTGGCGAGAATGATGTCCCGCTTTGGCCCAGTAAGGTCGCCGGTGACGATACCCCGGAGGTCGGCTGCGTTCGACTCGGGAGAGCCGCCCGCAATTGCCTCTACTGGCGCACGCTCCAGTCCCAGGTCGGCAGGCGTCAGCGTGTACTCGGTAACTGCGTCGCCCTCAACCTCGGCGACTGCCGTCTCGTCGTGGACCGCAATCTCGTCGAGACCAGAGCCGTGGACGACCAGCGCGCGCTCGACATCCATCTGTGCGAGCGCGTGAGAAACCAACGGGACCAGGTCGGGGTTGTAGACGCCGACGACCTGGGCCTCTGCTCCCGCAGGGTTCGTGAGCGGACCAAGCGCGTTGAAGATAGTCCGCATCCCCAACTCCCGGCGCGGGCCGATGACCGCCTTCATCGCCGGATGGAAGACTGGCGCGAGCATGAATCCGATACCGTCGGACTCGATGGCGTCCTTGACGGCTGGAGGTTCAGCGTCGACAGTGACGCCGACTTCCTCTAGGACATCTGCACTCCCCGAGGAGGACGACACCGAGTAGTTACCGTGTTTGGCGACCGGGACGCCGCCGCCGGCGACGACCAGAGCGCTCGTCGTCGAGACGTTGATAGTGTCGTAATCGTCGCCGCCAGTCCCGCAGGTGTCGACCAGCCCGTCTCGCTCGGGCGTTATCGTCCGGGCGACCTCCCGCATCCCCTCGGCGAAGCCCGCGATCTCTGTCTCTGTCTCGCCTTTGGCCCGCAATGCACTCAGCAATGCGCCAATCTGTGCCTCCGTCGCCTCCTCGAAGACCAGTCGCGAGGCTTCCCGTGCCTCGGCCTGTGTCAGGTCCTCGCCGTCGGTGACACGCTCGATGTATTCCTTCATTATTTCTCACCAATGTACGTTTTCGGTATGTAATGAACAAATGAATACAACGACATAAGCGTGTCGTCTGTGGGGGCAGTCGTTCGTCGCGGCTACGTATCGACCGCCTCAAATGCCTCGTTCAGTTGTGTGTGAATCTGTCGTCGCTGCTGTCTGTCGCGGTCGTTGAACAGCGCGACAACCCAGCCATCGGAACGGCGGCCAGCGTAGCCGAACGAGTCATACACCGAGCCGAACCATGGGAGACTCGACCGGTCGCTCCCTTCGAGGAACTGGTCGAGAGAGCGGTAGGACTGGCCGTTTATCCAAAAGTACTGTAGCTCCGACAGCGCGCGGGCGAGGTCGGGGGCACTTGCGACAAAGCCGCCGGCACCGCTGAATGCGCTGACGACCATCCCGTAGTCGGCACACGCGTCCGACTCGCTCTCGTCCTGTGCGAAGACATTCTCGCATTGCTCGGAATCGTCGTACCAGATTTCGTCGGAATGTCGGTTCTCCGGCCGAGTCGACCCGAGATGGATGTCCGTTGCGTCGGCGGGCTCGAAAAGATTCGCCGAGACGACCGACTCGAAGGAGTCGCCCGTGACGCCTTCGACGACCAGCGAGAGCATGACGTAGCCGATGTTCGAGTAGACGTTGTCACTGCCGGGGTCGAACTGCAGGGGCTGTCCGAGCACGTACTGAACGAAGTCGTCGCGTTCGGGCGTGCCGGCGAGCCCGAGCGATTCGGTGACAACCAGGGGATTGAACAGCGGGTTCGCGTGTTCGCTCCTGTCCCAGCCGCCACCGTGCTTCAGGAGGTGCTCGACTGTGACCTCACGGAGCCGCTCGTCTTCCAGTTCACCACCCGGCGGGTCGACGTCTATCAGCGGATAGAACTCGTCGTCGAGCGCAACCTCCCCGGCGTCGACGAGTCGGAGGACAGCGTCGGCCGTGAACAGCTTGGAGATGCTGCCGATGCGGAACATCGCCTCGGGGTCCACCGGCTCGGTTCGCTCGCGGTCGGCCCAGCCATAGCCACGGGACAGTTCGATTGCTCCGTCGCGATAGAACGAGAGCGAGCCCGCACCGTAATCCAGCTCCATCATGTGCTTGACAGTCGCCTCGTCAAGCGGGCGCAGCTCGGGAACGGCTTCGCCAGTCACCGGAATCTCGTAGGTCGGCGTCGTCGGCGTCTCCGTCGCCGTAGCGGTCGGCATGTCTGTTTGCGCTGGCGTTGCCGTCTTCGTCGGTGTGGTCGTCGGTGATTCGCCGTCGTCGCCGCCGAGACAGCCCGCGAGTGTTGCCGCGCCCGCGGTCAGTCCCGCGCGAAGGAGCGTCCGTCGGTCGATGCGTTTCGTCGGTGTGTTCTCTGTCATTGGTCCAGTTCGGGGTCGAAGATATCCTCGATGTGGCAGTCCAAAAACTGTGCGAGCTTGAGTGCCAGTTCGAGCGACGGGTCGTAGCGCTCGCGCTCGATGGCGTTTATCGTCTGCCGGGAAACCTCCACGGCGGCTGCGAGGTCACCCTGTGAGAGGTCGTGGCGGTCCCGGAGATCTGGGAGGCTGTTTTGCATGGTCAGTACTGTCGTTTGGTGTACCAGTGAGAGACAGCAAAAATGCCGAAAAGCAGCGCATATCCCCACATCATGCCACTGAACCACGACGGTGCCGTGTACACGCCGGTCTGTTCAAGCGTGGCCGAACCCGGAGCACCGAGTATCAGTATCAGCGCGGCGATACCTATCGTTCGTCCGGACGCCTCTGCGTTTATCTCCTGTTCGCGTTCGTCCTCGATTTCGCTCGGGCCAAAGTGCAAGATAGCAAGTCCCAGCACGAACGCGCCCCAGTAGACGCCGACTGCACCAACCGCCACCGCGTCACCTCCCACGCGGTTCCAGACGCCCAACAGGGCGAGGTAGCCCACGATACCGGCCGTGAGCGTGCCGTAGAACAGTCGTTTGTACCGCTTGCGCTGCTGTAGCCGCTTCCGTCCTTCGGAGAGGCTTCCGTCCGAAGTCTGTGCTTCGTTCATATGTAAAGCACCCTTTACAGTAAAGTGTACTTTACACACCTACTTAATCCTGTTGGCGAGGTTCGGGCCAGGAAACACCCGATAGACACGTTTATCGGCCGCTCGGCACAACCACAGGTATGTTCGAGACACGGCCGGACCGCAGCAGCGAAGTCGTCCTGGTGGGACGGTCGAACGTTGGCAAGTCGACCCTGATGCGCGAGATAACGGGCCACAGCTTCGACACGGGCGGACGTCCCGGAGTCACCCGCAAGCCGAACCACTACGACTGGGCCAGCGAGGACTTCGTCATAACGGACCTGCCCGGGTTTGGATTCATGAAAGGTACACCAGAGGAGGTCCGCGAGCAAATAAAGACCGACGTGGTACAGTATATCGAGCGGTACGCGGACAGTATTCTCGCGGGCGTGCTCGTTCTGGACGGGAAAGCAGCCGTCGACATTATCGACCGCCACTCCGGCCCCGACGAGGTGCCACACACTGTCGAGCTCTATCACTTCCTGCGCGATGTGGGAGTTCCGCCAGTCATCGCTGTTAACAAGATGGACAAGGTCGACGACCGCGACGACCGTCTCGACGAGATTGCCGAGCGATTCGGACTCGTCCCACCCTGGAAGCAATGGCAGGACGGAATTGCGCCGATTACCGCCAAACGCGGCACCATTGGACCACTTAACGACGCGGTGCGGACCCAGCTTCACGAGGCCGAGCGCGACGACCTGTTCAAGTTCTTCTAACCACGCTCTCCGCGGCCAATCGAGCAGGTATCTATTTCTGAACGGCGGACGGATACGCTCGAAAGCGATGACGGTCGACTCCCCCTCAGACGGTGAGACTACCATTGAGGACCTGCTTTCGGACCTGCACAGACTCGGCGACGAGACGACCGACGCCGATAGTCGCGACGAGCTCAGAGATGTCGAACACCTGTTGTTAGAGGCACACGAAAGAGGGCTCATCGATTCGGGAGTGCGACACCTGAGCGCGCGCGACGCGGCCGAGGCGTTCGTCGGCAGCGTTATTTTCGCGTCGCCGCTGCTCGTCGAAGACGGTATCTTCGACATCGGCGACTACCTCTTCGAGGTTACCTTCGCAGGCGCACCAGTGTTCTTGATCGCAAACACCCTGTTCGTTGTGCTCATGACCTACGCGTTGCTCGGGTGGACCGGCCAGAACCGCGACGAGACGGCGATACTGTTCGGGGTCGTGCCGGCCCGGCTGGTCATGACCCTTGGCGTCTCGTTTCTCGTCGCTGCGGTCCTGATGACCGTTTGGGGCCGCGTCGGCGGCTGGGAGTCACCGCTCGAAGCGCTCGCTCGTATCAATGTCATCTGGACGGTCGGCTCGCTGGGTGCTGCACTCGGAGATATCCTCGCGGATGACGATACCCAGGAGATAGCAAGCCACCACACCGCCACGACCGGACGAGCTGTCGGCCCAGAGCGTCCGGAGGCAATCCAGCGACTGACCGACGGTGCGCTCGTCGACGCTCTCCAAAGAGAGTTCGACGATCTCGGGTCGGCTTTCGGCGACCGCCAGGAGGTCGAGCGTCTCAGAGAGCAGACCGTGGATGCGGCCCTCGACGACGGGTTCGGTGACCGTATCCAGAAGTACACCTCACGGGACGTTGCTGAGGCGTTCGTCGGTAGTATCTTCTTCGCGATCCCGTTTCTCGTCGAGGACGGCGTCTTCGATGTTGCGGAGTTTTTCCTCTCCTTTCAGGTCGGTAGCTTTCCCGTCTTTTTCTTCGTCAACACCGTCTTCGTCCTTGCGATGATTCTGGCACTTGTCTACTGGGCCGGCCCACAGGATGTCCAGATAAACAGGCCGATACTCGGATTTATCCCCCGCCGTGTCGTCGGTATCGCGCTCGTCTCCTTTCTGACCGCGGGCGCACTCATGACGATGTGGGGCCGGGTCGAGTGGAGCGAACCTGTTGTCGCGCTTGCTCGTATCAGCGTGGTCTGGACTGTCGCCTCCTTCGGGGCCTCGCTTGGGGATATTCTGCCGGGCGAGAGTTCTGGTGACGATATCAACGACGATCTGGTTGCGCTGGGCAACCAGGACGACCACGGCGAGTAACGTATCGAAACAGTGCAGCCGCTCGCTGTTGGATTATATGAAAAAAGCCCCCGACCAGTATTGTGACTGGTCGGAGGCTGAAATGTATTCGGCGGAACCCGGCCGCAGTCACGAAGGACTGCGGTAGCATGTTCCGCCGTTGTATGAATGGAGGCGGCGAACCGAGTTTCCCAGAGACTCTCGTACTCCAGTACTCACCGGAACGCTGGTGGGCTTAACTTCCGTGTTCGGGATGGGTACGGGTGTGACCCCACCGCTATGGCCGCCTTAACGCTGACTCGCGGACTCGAACCGCGACCGGTCCGGGCGAAACCCGGCCGATGCACCTGCAATCAGTGGTCGATGTAGATACCGTGTGTACGTGCGATCCAGATTGCGCCTGGACTCGTTTTACCGAGCCAATGCGTATGAATGGTGGCTTTGACCTGTTAGTGCTCGCGGGCTGAACGTCTCGTTGCCTCGACGCGTACACCCCGAGTCTATCGATCTTGTCTTCTACAAGTGGTCTCAGCGGTGTCTCTTTTCCAGGTGGGTTTCCGGCTTAGATGCGTTCAGCCGTTACCCCGTGTGGCGTAGCCGCCCGGCAGTGCTCTCTCGAACAACCGGTAAACCAGTGGCCACCACCCGTAGTTCCTCTCGTACTATACGGGCGTTCCCGTCAGACACCAAAACACCCCCAATAGATAGCAGCCGACCTGTCTCACGACGGTCTAAACCCAGCTCACGACCTCCTTTAATAGGCGAACAACCTCACCCTTGCCCGCTTCTGCACGGGCAGGATGGAGGGAACCGACATCGAGGTAGCAAGCCACCCGGTCGATATGTGCTCTTGCGGGTGACGACTCTGTTATCCCTAGGGTAGCTTTTCTGTCATTTTTGGCCCGCATCAAGCAGGCGCAAAAGTTCGCTAGACCACGCTTTCGCGTCAGCGTTCCTCGTTGGGAAGAACACTGTCAAGCCACCTTTTGCTCTTACGCTCTCCGGCGAGTTTCCGACTCGCCTGAGGTGGCCTTGGGGCGGGCTCGATATCTTTTCAAGCCCGTACCGCCCCAGTCAAACTGCCCGGCTACCGGTGTCCTCCTCCCGGAGTGAGGGTCGCAGTCACTGACGGGTAGTGTTTCATGTGTGCCTCGGCGACGTGCTGGCGCACGCACCTGTATAGCGGCTCCTACCTACTCTGCACATCAGCGACCACGTCCCAGCGACAGCCTGCAGTAAAGCTCCATAGGGTCTTCGCTTCCCCTTGGGGGTCTCCAGACTCCGCACTGGAATGTACGGTTCACCGGGCCCAACGTTGGGACAGTGACGCTCTCGTTAATCCATTCATGCAAGCCGCTACTGAAGCGGCAAGGTACTACGCTACCTTAAGAGGGTCATAGTTACCCCCGCCGTTAACGGGTCCTTCGTCCTCTTGTACGAGGTGTTCAGATACCCGCACTGGGCAGGATTCAGTGACCGTACGAGTCCTTGCGGATTAGCGGTCACCTATGTTGTTATTAGACAGTCGGAGCGTCCGAGTCACTGCGACCTGCTCATTTCCTGAGCAGGCATCCCTTATCGCGAACTTACGGGACTAACTTGCCGAATTCCCTAACGTCGGTTATTCCCGACAGGCCTAGGCTTTCGCTGCCACGGGCACCTGTGTCGGATCTCGGTACGGACACCGTGCTTGCCTTTTCACGGGCCCCAGGTTGAACCGACTTGCGCTATCCCGCCGTTCGTTCGCTTCGTGCCATTACGGCTTCCACGAACTTGGACGGTTCGACCGGGCGAAGGCCCGGTTCGGTCGACCCCAGGGCGTCGGCGTTTACTGCACGGTGGCACTGGAATATTAACCAGTTTCCCTTTTGAGACGTTCGACTTACGACGCCTCTTAGGACCGGCTAACCCTCGGCTGATAAACATTGCCGAGGAACCCTTGCCCTTTCGGCCGTCAGGATTCTCACCCGACTTTCGCTGCTACTACGACCAGGATTTTCGTCACCACGCGGTCCACACGAGATCTATCCCGTGCTTCCACCCACGCGGAGCGCCGACCTACGCAACCACCCTGTAACGGGTGTGGCCAGGTCTCGGTGGTGGATTTGAGCCCCGATCATTTTGGGCGCCCCGAACCTCGGCCGGTAAGCTGTTACGCTTTTCTTGGAGGGTAGCTGCTTCTAAGCTCACCTCCCGGCTGTCTAGGGCTCGGGACCACCTTCGATCGCACTTAATCCACACTTTGGGACCTTAACCCGGCGCTGGGTTGTCTCCCTTATGGTACACAGGCTTACCCCGCGCACCGGACTCCCCGCGTCGACAGCGTCTGTGAGTTCGGAGTTTGACAACCGCGCCGACCTCTCTCGAGGGCGGACACAGTAATCAGTCACTCTACCTCACAGACTACCTCGGCGGAGGTCATGCTTCGACATGTTTCGGTCGGAACCAGCTGTTGCCGGACTCGATGGGCCTTTCACCCCTACACGCAGGTCACGGGAGGGTATTGTAAGACACCAACCCTAACAGACTTCCACATGACTTTCGTCATGCTTCATCTTGCCCACGCGTAGATCGTCCGGATTCGGGTCGTGCCCGTCTGACTCCCCGCGCTTGAACACGGCGGCCCTCGCGCAAAGCGCTGCGGCCATGTCGGTTTCCCTACGCCTCCCCCGGTATACGGGTTAGACTCGCCAGACAAGCACACTCCCTGGTCCGTTTTTCAAAACGTACGACAGAACACCGGCTTCCTGTGAGTCCTACTGCGGGTTCGCACCCAACTCGTTTGTCACAGGACCTTTTGTGCCCTGTCGCTCCATCGCCACCTGATTTCAGGCCCTATTTCACCTCCCGTTGGAGGATACTTTTCAGCGTTCGCTCACGCTACTTGTTCACTATCGGTCTCGGAGAGTGTTTAGCTTTAGCAGTCGATGCCTGCTAGATTCGCGAAGGATTTCCAACCTCCACTACTCTGGAACTGACTCACACCATACTGGACACCGATACGGGGCTTTCACCCTGTTTCGCGCTCCGTTCCAGGAGACTTCTCGATGACTGTCCGATGCTGCATGTCAGCCCATACACCACATAGCCCGAAGGCTTCGGTTTGAGCTGTATCGCGTTCACCCGCGGTTACTAACGACATCGCATTGCGCTTTCTCTTCCTGCCCCTACTAAGATGTTTCAGTTCGGGGCGTTCCCCATTGCGCGAAGCAATTGCGGTGGGGATTCCCATTCGGAAATCTCTGGTTCTTCACCTCCGTGCGGCTCCCCAGAGCTTATCGCAGCTTGGCACGTCCTTCATCGGCTTCCGAGCCGAGCCATTCACCAGGCGGCATAGTAGCCATGGTTGTGAGTCCGTAGAACGGACTCACGGATGTGAGTCCCGGTGGGGACTCACGAATGTGTGTGAGCTCGCAGAGCGAGCTCACAGCGTCAATTGAACTCGGTGAAACGAGTCCAGTGGACGCCTGGATCGCACGTACACACGGTGTCATTTGCACGCCCAGTGGTCGGGGTGCGTGCATCGACCCTTCCCATCCGCGTTCACACGGGATGGTGCATCGGTCTTCCGTACCCGATTTGAAGCCCGTATCCCACTTAAGGGACACGGTTCGAGTCGGGTGGAAATGGACCCACTGGGATTTGAACCCAGGGCCTCCGCCTTGCAAAGGCGGCGCTCTGCCACTGAGCTATGGGCCCGTCCGCCGTACAATGTTAGCCCTGGTAGTTCATAGGTGCTCGGTCGGCTATCGCGTCCGAGCCGATACCCTCCAATGAAAGTGGGCTGGGTGTGACCCCAGTCCCGGTCAGTAGGAGGTGATCCAGCCGCAGATTCCCCTACGGCTACCTTGTTACGACTTAAGCCCCCTTGCGAAGCCCAGATTCGACCATCGCATGATGGCCTCATCCGGACCTCACTCGGGTGCTTTGACGGGCGGTGTGTGCAAGGAGCAGGGACGTATTCGCCGCGCGCTTGTGACACGCGACTACTACCGAATCCAGCTTCATGAGGGCGAGTTCCAGCCCTCAATCCGAACTACGACCGAGTTTACGGGATTAGCGTCCCCTCTCGGGGTAGCTTCCCATTGTCTCGGCCATTGTAGCCCGCGTGTTGCCCGGCACATTCGGGGCATACTGACCTACCGTTGCCCGTTCCTTCCTCCGCTTTGGCAGCGGCAGTCCTCCTAGTGTACCCAACCACCAATGGTGTTGCTGGCAACTAGGAGTGCGGGTCTCGCTCGTTGCCTGACTTAACAGGACGCCTCACGGTACGAGCTGACGGCGGCCATGCACCTCCTCTCAGTAACTCCAGTAAGCCCATCAGACTGACCTTCACAGTTACTGTCGGTGCCGGTGAGATGTCCGGCGTTGAGTCCAATTAAACCGCAGGCTCCTCCGGTTGTAGTGCTCCCCCGCCAATTCCTTTAAGTTTCATCCTTGCAGACGTACTTCCCAGGCGGCTCGCTTCACGGCTTCCCTACGGCACAACGCAGGCTCGTAGCCTGCGTCACACCTAGCGAGCATCGTTTACAGCCAGGACTACCCGGGTATCTAATCCGGTTCGAGACCCTGGCTTTCGTTCCTCACCGTCGGGTCCGTCTTCTCGAGGCGCTTTCGCCACCGGTGGTCCGTCCAGGATTACGGGATTTCACTCCTACCCCGGACGTACCCCTCGAGTCTTCCGGCCCCAAGCCAGACAGTTTCCGCTGGACGCCCACGCGTTGGGCGCGTGGATTTCCCAACAGACTTGTCTGGCCGGCTACGAACGCTTTAGGCCCAATAATATCGGCCATCACTTGTGCTGCCGGTATTACCGCGGCGGCTGGCACCGGTCTTGCCCAGCACTTGTTCCTGCACCACCTTACGGTGCAGAAAAGCGAGGACTGTATGCCCTCGCACTCGGAGTCCCCCTATCGCACTGTCGTGCAGTGTAAAGGTTTCGCGCCTGCTGCGCCCCGTAGGGCCCGGTATCTTGTCTCAGATACCGTCTCCGGGCTCTGACTCTCATCACCCGTACCGATTACTGGCACGGTGGGCCGTTACCCCACCGTCTACCTAATCGGCCGCAGCCACATCCTATGGCGCCGGAGCATTTCTAGCTTCCTGCACTCCAGCATGGAAGCTGTATTGAAGATTAGCCTCAGTTTCCCGAGAGTATCTTCATCCATAGGGTAGTTTGGCCACGTGTTACTGAGCTATCCGCCACGAGTATGAACTCGTACGACTAGCATGGCTAAATCGGACTCCGATAGCAATGGCCTCCGGCAGGATCAACCGGAATGTGCCTCCACGAGGGAGGCGGTTAGGCGGGAAACACACATAATGTGTGTTGCTATATTGCTATCGACTCGGGACACTCGATAACCGACCGAGTGTCACCGAACTACCAGGGCTAACATCAGATCCCATCTATACGGCGGACCGCAGGGGTGGAATCCTCATGTCTTCCGGACCTAATCGTACATTTCGAAGGGTGATAAACCCTTCGAGATGCGTTCGATGTGGTCCAACGCAGTCGGGTTTCGCTCGGCCCCGACCGACCTCGTTCGCATTCACCCGGAATGCCCGTTTACACTTAAGGGCATCGGATTGCCTTTCTCCGGAACCAACCGGAGTAAGGCGATTTGCATTCAGTCATCAACGCCCTGTACTACTTAAGGGCGTCGAACGACCATCGAGTTCGGCAGGGAACGTCGCCCCGCGCTGCTTCGTATTAACCCGGAATGCCCGTTTACACTTAAGGGCATCGGATTGCCTTTCTCCGGAACCAACCGGAGTAAGGCGATTTGCATTCAGTCATCAACGCCCTGTACTACTTAAGGGCATCGAACGACTGTCGGGTTTCGCGGAGGACATTTCCTCCGCACTTCTTCGTGTTAACCCGGAATGCCCGTTTACACTTAAGGGCATCGGATTGCTTTTCTCCGGAACCGACCGGAGTATGGCGATTTGCATTCAGTCACCAACGCCCTGTACTACTTAAGGGCATCGAACGACTGCCGGGTTTCGCGGGAAACATCTTCCCGCGCTTCTTCGCATTCAATCGCAGGGGGTGGGAGTAATTAAGGCCGTCGAACGAATGGCGCTTCGGCATGGAGTCACACCACAGGAATGGCATGAGGAGACGCCCCATGTGGGAGACAAAACTGTGGCTACCAACATAGTATCGCGCGGCCGGAGGCCAGCCTGTCATCCCACGCGGCGTGCGTCCGGTCAGGCCGGGTGAGAGCCACGCATTCAGATGATTGGGGCTTGCGTACCTAAATGTCACGCCCTTCGCGGGCGTGCGCGAAGACGTACATGCTACTGTGGGCGGCACGATCTCAAAGAATGAGATTTCGTACGACTAGTCGTCGGCTCGACGCGTCAGATCTCGTCGAGGTGCTCGACACCTTCCTTGGAGACGTTACCCTTCGTGATCTCCTCGGGCATCCAGCCCGGCTTGTCGTCGGGGGCGTTCTCTTCCCAGGCCCAACCCTCGTAGACGTGGACCTTCTTCTCACCTTTCTCTCGAAGGCGTAGTTCCTCCGGATCGGCATCGTCCTCAGACGATGCTGGGTCGAGACGCCGCGCCGCCTTCAGCGCCGCTTGTCGAGGCGTCCGTCCGGAGAAGACGCTTGTCTCTTCACCGTCTGTTTTTCGGAGCGCAAAGTTGCGCTTGTCGTTGTCTGGTGCCATAGTTATCACCGCTCCATGCCAAACCAGCACATGACCCGTAATAAATATATCCCCAAAACCGGGTGCCGTCGGCGACTCTTTTATAAATAAACGCGTGAATCGAGATATTTTCAGACGACCCGCTGGCTAAAATACGGCGTTTCCCGTTGGTTTTCTCTCGCGCGCGCCCGAAATTCGCCCGATGACGGCGTCGGCCGGACACCTATACACCCCTCACAGCTTCGATATTCAGCGGCTGTCAGGAGCGTAAACAGTGGTTCTGCCAGCCGACAAGAGCGCGGTAGACTTAAGTACATGCTCCAGTGAACCACTGAATACGATAGCCAGATGGTACGGAAAAAGAAGTTGAGCCCGAGTGGTGCAAAGGACGAAGACGGCGAGTACCACAACGTTCACATCAATCTACACGAGGACGAGCTCGCCGTTGCAGGGATGGAGATCGGTGACGACGTGTTTGTGCGCGTGCGCGATAGTAAGATCGTCATCCAGAAGGCAGATCCAGACGAGCTCGACCACGAGTTTTGAGCGTCGCCGAACCTCAGGACAACGAAAGCCTCCGCCACATACTATGAACGGTTACCGCCTCGCCAAGCCGCTGTTGTTCCGACTGTCCCCAGAGACCGCCCACTGGGCGATTCACGAGTTACTTGAGACGGTCCAGCAAACGCCGCTGCTCTCGTTGCTGTCCCGACAGTACAACGTCGAGGACGAGCGTCTCGCGGTGTCAGCGTTCGGCCAAGAGTTCCCGAACCCAGTTGGGCTGGCCGCGGGCTTTGACAAGAACGCCGAAATCCCACGGGCGATGGCCGCACTTGGCTTTGGCTTCGTCGAGGTCGGCGGTGTCACCGCTCAGCCACAGACGGGAAATCCCCGCCCGCGCATGTTCCGCCTCGCCGAAGACGAGGGGTTGATCAACCGGATGGGACTGAACAACCACGGCGCAGCCACCGTCGGCAACCGTCTCGCCGAGGAGAGCGTCAATGTCCCCTTGGGTGTCAACATCGCCAAGAGCGAACACGTCGACCCAGCAGACGCGCCGGCGGATTACTGCGAAACCTACGACGCAGTCGGGGCTGCCGACTTCTTCGTCGTCAACATCTCGTGTCCGAACTCCCAGGGCTTTGCAGAGCTCCAGAACCGCGAGTCAATGGCAGAGATTGTCGGTGCACTCGACGACCGCGGAGCCTCACCGTTGCTCGTGAAGCTCTCACCGGACCTCCCGGAACCCGCAGTCGACGACGCTCTCGCCATCGTTGAAGAGTTCGACCTCGACGGTGTCGTTGCAACCAACACGGCGACAGAGCGTCCGGCTTCTCTCGACTCACATAACCGCAGCGAGACAGGCGGCCTCTCCGGAAAACCAATCGAGTCACGCGCGACCGAGATGGTGCGCTACGTCGCCCGCCGGACAGACGTGCCGGTCGTGGGCGTCGGGGGCGTCTCGACCGCGGCCGACGCCTACCGCAAGATTCGTGCGGGCGCGAGCGTCGTTCAACTCTACACCGGCTTAGTCTACCGCGGGCCTGCAGTCGCACGAGAGATAAACCAGGGACTGCTCTCCCTGCTCGACCGCGACGGGTTCGAGAGCGTCGAGGATGCAGTGGGCGCAGACCTCTAGTTTTGCTGGTGGAGTTCCGCGAGTGTCTCCTTCACCTTCTCGTTTTCGAACGCATCCACAGTGTGTTCTAGGCGCTCTCTGAGTTTCTCCCGTCGCTGAGTGAGTTCGCGGAGTTCGTCGTCGTCGACACCCTCCTGTGCGGCGAGGAGTGCATGTTTTCTTGTTTCTGTCTGGTACCGCTCGAACAGTGTCTGATATCGACCGAACAGAATCTGTTGTTTGACCGTATCTAGCAACTCTGATTTCGAAACTGGCTTTGTGAGATAGCTGTCGAACTCCATCTCGATGATGCTTGCGTCAGGGTTGACCGCAGTCACCATGATGACCCGACAGTCGAGATTCCAGTCCCTGATGAACGCAAGCACTTCGTCGCCCGACACCTCAGGCATACGGCGGTCGAGCAACACGATGTCGACATCGTCGTCGGCTTTCAGTAGTGCTTCCGGTCCACCCTCAGCAACCCGGGTCCGGAACCGTTCACCTTCGAAGTACATCTCGTAGGTAGCACAGACCTCTGGTTCGTCGTCGACGATGAGAACTGTAATCGGCCCTCTTGACACCATGGACATACATTATAGCTGAAGCATTAAATGTGCAACCCACGCCCTGTAGAACCGAGCTATCTTTTAGCGGGGCAACACAACAGCCAGCTATGCAACTGCGCTCACCAGGACCGACCGTCGGCGTCGTCGGCGGCGGCCAACTCGGCCGGATGCTCGGCGAGGCCGCCGCGCCGCTGGGTATCGACCTTCTCGTCTCTGACCCGACCCCCGAAGCCCCGGCAGCACCGGTCGCACGCGATCAGGTCGTCGGCACGTTCGACGACGAAGCGACCATCCTAGAGCTCGCCGAGCAGGCGGACTACCTTACCTTCGAAATCGAACTCACGGACCCGGACGCACTCGAACGCGTCTACGAGGAGACCGGAACGCCCGTTCACCCGGCTCCGGCGACGCTACGGACGATTCAGGATAAGCTCGTCCAGAAGCGCCGACTGTCCGAGGCCGGTGTACCGGTGCCCGCGTTCCGCGCAGTCGACTCCCCCAGGGAGCTTCGGGAAGCCCTGGAGGTGCTTGGCTATCCGGCTATGCTCAAGGCCCGGAAAGGAGGGTACGACGGGCGAGGGAACGTTCCCGTGGAGTCGCCCACGGACGTCGAGACAGCGTTCGAGGCAATCGACGGGCCGGCGATGGTCGAGGAGTTCGTCGACTTCGAGCGCGAACTAGCGGTGATGGCCTGTCAGGGCGAGGGTGAGGTCAACACCTTTCCCGTAACTGAGACGATACACGAAGCGGAGATTCTGCGCCAGATGGTCTCACCGCCCCGAGCCGACAGCGCGGTACAGGAGCGTGCCACCGATGTCGCTCTGGAGGTCCTCGACGTACTTGAGGGAAGAGGCGTCTTCGGCATCGAACTGTTCGAGACAGTCGAAGGCGAAATCCTGCTCAACGAGATTGCGCCGCGCCCGCACAACTCCGGACACTGGACTATCGAGGGCTGCCACACCTCACAGTTCGAACAGCATCTCCGGGCCGTCACAGGGCGCCCACTGGGAACGACGGAGCGGCGCTGTCCGACGGCCTCGGCGAACATTCTCGGCGACGTTGACCGCGAGCCTGCCCAGCTTCGTGGCGTCGAGAGCGTTCTTGAGCGAGAGCGGGCCGCGCTGCACTGGTATGGCAAAGAGGAGGTGTACCACCTCCGGAAGATGGGCCATGTCACACTTCCCGGCGACGTGTCTGCCGACAGCACAGCCCTGCTCGAGGATGTCGAAGCCTGTGTGACGCCACTAACCTTCGACTAGGACTGGTCGAGTAACTCGTCTATCGTCGCCGCTACGTCGCGGTCCTCATCGAGCCCGAACGTCTCTTTGAGGCCAGCGCGTTCGATTTCGTCTTCGAGCTCCCACGGCGAGACGCTCGCCGCTTCGGCGGCCTCGTGGATGCTGGCGTCACTGAGCGCAAAGAGGCCGAACGCGGTTGCCACCTCGGTGCGTATATCCTCGGGTGTCTCCCCGCCGCTCACAGTGCCGTCCTCTGACATGTGGAGTAGTACCCGACAGATACTCTTGAAACTAGTGTCTGGCTGTCGATACAAGCAGGAGCGCTAGCTTGATTGTACTCCCACACCGACAACCGGTATGGACGACTTGGACGTGCTGTTGACGAACGACGACGGCATCGAGGCGACTGGGCTACAGGCGCTCTATGAGGAACTGTCTGAGGTGGCTGACGTAACGGTCGTCGCTCCCGACAGCGACCAGAGTGCTGTCGGGCGAGCTATCTCACACTCTGTGACGGTCCGGGACCACGAGCGCGGCTACGCCATCGAGGGAACACCCGTCGACTGTGTCGTTGCTGGGCTCTCGACGCTGGTCCCAGAGACGGATATCGTCGTCTCGGGCTGTAACCGCGGGGCGAACCTCGGCCACCACACGCTCGGCCGGTCGGGGACCATTAGCGCCGCGGTCGAGGCGGCGTTTTTTGGTGTCCCTGCGATAGCCGTCTCGACGTACGTCCCCGCCGACGAGTTCGCCTACGGCACGGATTTCACCGAGGTCGAGGTGCCCGCACACCAGTACGCCGAGGCGGTGCAGGCAGCGCGGTTCCTGCTTGAACGCACCCGCGACGAGCCCGTCTTCGAGCACGCCGACTACCTCAATGTCAACGCCCCGATAACCGACCGGGCGACTGGCGAGATGGCTCTCACCCGGCCAGCACACACGTACCGGATGAACGCCACACGTGAGGGCGACACCGTCAAGCTCGAAGACGACATCTGGGAGATGATGGCAGACGGCTCGGTACCCGACGGAGCGGGAACCGACAGACGAGCAATCATGAACAATACGGTCAGTGTCTCTCCGTTGACGGCACCACACACGACCGAGCACCATGACGAGCTTGAGCGGCTCATCGGCGACTACCCGCCCTCATAGTGGTTATTGCGGTACTGTTCAGACCTGTTTTCGTGAATCGCTCGTGTTATCAGCTGAGAGGAAGGATAAGCGAAACCATGGCGCTGACAGCTCGCAATAAGCAGTAGCAGGCGAATAGCCACTAATTTTCGTGGGAGATGAAGAGAAACTCTTATCCACCACAAATTTTTAGGATGGCCTAAAATGGCCAACCACACCGAGCAGCTCGTTGGGACGCTGTTTCGTGTCCTGTCCGAAGAGGGTCACCCGGAGCTCCAGCAGGCACTGCTCGAGGTGTACCAGTCACAGGCAACAACCGATCGAGGAGAACTGACGGAGAATCTGTTTTCCGAGCTAGTTGCGATTTTACACGAACATGTTGAGACACAGGCCCAGATAGAGATACTGACGACGGCAGTCGAGCGTCTGTTGAGCCGTCTGACCGCCATCGTCGATGCCGCTCCGGTGGCGATGCTTGTCGTCGACGCCGACAACGAGATACAGGTCTGGAACGACGGTGCCGAGCGGATATTTGGGTGGAGCGACAGCGAGGTTCGACGGCGGTCGTACGGGGAAGTGCTCGGGGCGACAGCAGAGACGACAGAGATACTCACCCGCCTCCAGAACGGCAAACAGCTTCACGGGGTCGAGACACAACACGTCGACAGACACGGGACACGTCTCGACGTTCGAATTTGGGCTGCCCCGGTCCAGACTCACGACACAGAATCAACGGGGGGTGTGTGTATCGTCAGCGATATCACAGCACAGAAACAACGCGAGCAGCGCCTCGCTGTGCTCAACCGCGTGCTTCGTCACAACATACGCAACGACGTGAACGTCCTTCAGGCACATCTCGACATGTTGGCCGAAGAATACGAGAGCGAGAACGACCACATTCAGGTTATGGAGAAACGGATCACTAATATCGTCGAGTTGAGTCAGGCCGCACGGAACATCGAACAGCTCAAAGACGACGAAACAGAGCAGACGATTATCGAGTTGGGACCGGTCCTCCAGGAGCGCGCCGAGCAACTCCGCGTCGAGTCACCAGCAGCACGCGTCTCGTGTGAGGTCCCCGGGTCGCTTCCTGTCGTTGCCCACGAACTGCTCCCGTATGCGTTTGACAACGTCCTCGATAACGCAATCGAACACAACAGCTCGGCGCAGCCAACTGTGTCTGTCTCGGCCGCGGGGAACTCGTCCCGAAACCGAGTCACAGTCAAGATCAGTGATAACGGACCGGGCCTGCCGTCGACAGAACGGGAGGTTCTCACGGCCGACACCGAGACGGCACTCACCCACAGCAGCGGCCTCGGCCTGTGGCTCACCCGCTGGATAGTCCGCAGCTCTGATGGGTCGATTACGGTCGAAGAAAGCTCCACCAGCGGAACGACCATCTCGGTATGTCTCCGACAGGCTGGATGAGCGAGCACAGTCGCAGTATTACAGAGGACATTACGACGTTGTACCGCCCTCGTGCCCGGCCGAATCTGTGAGAAACCGTTCCGCGAGTTCTGGCGAGGGGACCATACACTGGTCACGTTTGCCGAACCAGTCGTACCGTCGTTCTGCGACGAGCCCATAGACCCAGTCACGCAGGCGACGTGGGAGGAAACGGAGCGGCCAGAGCAGCCGATACCCCCCGCCGAGATGTCTCCCGGCGCGAAGCACGGCGGTTGACTCTGTGTAACACCGGTCACCATCGATGAGGACGACAGAGTCGAGATGGCCAGGGTCGAGCCCGTGCTCGGCCAGTAGCGCCCCGGCAGCCTCGGACTGCAGCGGCGCAAAGCGAAAGACACCCTCTGGGTCGCGTTCGATGACGAACTGAACCCACCAGTTACAGAGATTACAGACGCCATCGAACAGGAGAATTGGCCCCTCATCGCGTACGTTGCTCATCATTTACATTGAAGGGACGAACCAAATTGAGCGTTATGGCCGCTCGACCGAGACGGCCTCCAAAGAGAGAAAATACCTACGAAGGAAAGGTGTTCATGTGTCATCACTAGCCATATACTCGATAGTTTCCAACCATTTATGCATCCTGCTACAGAGGTACTAGTTACATGAGCCAAAGGGTGGAGACGTCCCGGTTACGAGGCGAGTTTCCAAACCCGGAAACAGCGCCCAACGTCGTGTACAATCCCACATTCGACCAGCTGCGAGAGTTCGCGGACGGGGACGAGACGACGACCGAGTACGGCAGTCCACGGTATGTAAGCGAGCAGAAATCCAGGAGTGCAGACCACACGAAAAACCTTATCGACGACGAGTTCTCGGAGGCGGACTGGACGGCAATCGAATCGTCGCTGACTGCGTTCGACGAGCGCGAGTTCGTCTGTCTCGACAGGCAGGTCGGCCGCCATCCGGAGACGGCATTTACTTGCCGTCTGTTCGTTCCACAGGAGTACGCCCGCATTGCGCTTGCGTGGGGAAAGCTTCTCGAACCTGCGGAGGGTGAGCCGGATTTCCAGACGCTACAGTTGCCCGAATGGGACGAGCACGAGGACACCGAGCGCCGGATTCGAATCCTTCCGGACGCAGGACTGACATTCGTGCTCGGCAGCGACTACACCGGCGAAGCAAAGAAGTCGTTCCTGCGCCTGTTCATGCTGCGCGCCAAAGAGCAGGGTGGGCTCGGCCTCCACGCAGGGAGCAAACGCGTCACCATCGAGCGTGAGGATGGCCTGGAGACGGTTGGACAGGCATTCCTCGGCCTGAGCGCGACCGGCAAGTCGACGCTGACCGGCCACGGCTGCTGGCTCGACGAGCCAGAGGGTGCGGAGATGCTCCAGGACGACGTCTGTGCACTCCTTCCGGACGGTCAGGTGACCGGCAGCGAGGGACAAGGCCTGTACATCAAAACGGACGGCCTCGACCGCGACGAACAGCCGGCGCTGTACGACGCCGCGACACACGAAAGCGCCGTCTTCGAGAACGTCTGGGTCGACGACGACACGGTTGATTTCGACAACACGTCGCTGACGAGCAACGGTCGGGCAGTCATCCAGCGCGGCCAGCTCGATTCGGCGTCCGAGGATATCGACCTAGCGGGGGTCGACCAGGTGTTCTTCATCACCCGCAACCCAATGATGCCCCCGATTGCCCGCCTCGACGACCGCCAGGCCGCCGTCGCCTTCATGCTCGGCGAATCCATCCAGACGAGCGCAGGCGACCCCGACGCGGCCGGCGAGTCGATTCGCGTTGTCGGCACCAACCCCTTCATCATCGGACCGGAAGGCGAGGAGGGCAACCGCTTCCGAGACCTCATCGCCGACAACGACGTCGAGTGTTTCGTGTTGAACACCGGCCACATCGGACCGGCCAAGGCCGATATCGGCGTCCGCGAGTCGGTTGGCATCCTCGTCGCTGCGGCCCGTGGCAACATCGAGTGGGAGTACGACGAGCGAATGGACCTCGACCTTCCGGACGAGGTGCCTGGCATCAACATCGACGCCTTCTATCCGCCGGACCACTACGAGGAGTTCGACCGTGAACTCCACGACCTCCGCGAGGAACGCCTGGAGTTCCTCCGGCAGTTCGAGACGCTCCGTGACGATATCGTCAACGCCGTCTACTGAGAACAGCCGTTTTCTCCCGTCCGTGCGGACAGTTGACATCCTCCTCCGCCTGAAGGCGGGAGGAATCCCGAGCGGTGGGAGTTTCAGGTACGCAGTCCAGTCACCGGACTCCCACACCTTTCGGGCACGGATAGTCCCACAACATCGGAGTGGTGGACTACTGGCCATGCCAAGTGGCCGTTACCTATCTTCGACCGTGTACGGCGTCCCGGTGTTGTTTTTGCCACGGGGACGCCAGCAGGCGTCGGCAGAGTCGAGGGTATCGTCTCTCGTGCTTTCAGCAGTCGGCAGAGACACACCCTTCAAAGATGTGGCGTTCACCGCCTGCCTTTTCGGATATTGCCTCGTTTCGTGGGCGGACAGGCCGCCTCCGCAGGACGGTTCGGAATCCGCTCCGTTCCGACCGATTCCTACCTTACAATAGGACGGCCTGTCACTTAACTTTCTCCGTCTGAAACTCAGGACAGGCGCAAAGACGGTAATTTGCATCTCTGAGTGACGGCGCGTATCCACGCCGTGAACGGCGTGGTATTGCGCCTGTTCCGCCTATAATCGAACGAGAAGCTGACCGTCGTCAGTACCCCGAGACCTGTCCGTCCTTCCGGGGTTCAGTTGCACCCGAAAGCGTCCCCTCGTTGTTCCTGACTGCCTGTGCGCCACCGAACAGTCCCGGATACAGAACACGCACGTCGTGTCCCTTGCGTGCGAGTTTGGTCGGCACGCCCTCGTGCATGTGTTCTTCGACGGCAAGTGTCCCTTCCTCGCGGTAGCGCCACCGTGGCGCGTCAAGTGCAGCCTGCAGTGGCATCTCGTAATCGACGAGATTCGAGATGAGTTGGACGTGCCCCTGCGGTTGCATGTATCCACCCATCACGCCAAAGGCGAGCCAGTCGTCCTCGCCGAGCTTTGCCAGGCCGGGCACGAGGGTATGGAAGGGCCGTTTCCCGCCTTCGAGGCTGTTGGGATGGTCCGGGTCCAGCGAGAACGACGCCCCGCGGTTCTGGAGAGCGATACCCGTCTCGCCGGCGACGAGGCCGCTCCCGAAGCCGGCAAACCGGGAGTTGATGTACGAGACGACGTTGCCCTCGTCGTCGGCGACACAGAGGAGAACGGTGTCAGCGTCCTCGCCGGTCGCCCCGGGCGTTCCAACGTCGACGTCCGAGATGGGGGAATCGCCAATTTTTGCTGCGCGCTCGCGGGCGTACTCCTTCGAGTGGAGTGGGGGGACGTTCTCGTACTCGGGATCGGTGACGTGGTAGTGGCCGTCGTGGAAGGCGAGTTTCATCGCCTCGGCGAAGGCGTGGACGCGTTCGGGGGAGTCGTACGAGTGGTCGCCGGCCCCGATTTCCTCGGCGATGTTGAGCGCTTCGAGCGCGAGCTGGCCCTGGTTGTGAGGGCCGAGCTCGAATATCGTGGTGCCGTTGTAGGTCGTCGACAGCGGGTCGGGCCACTCGACCTCGAAGGCCGCGAGGTCGTCAGTCGTCATGAACCCACCCTTGTCCTGGAGTTCCTCGACGATTTCCTCGCCGATAGCGCCCTCGTAGACGGCGTCAGCGCCCTCCTGGGCAATCTGTTGCATCGACTCGCCAAGCCGCGGGAGTCGGGCGGTCTGACCCACGTCCGGAGCCGCGCCGTCGAAGAGGTAGGCCTCGCGGGCGTGGTCGTCCTCGAAAAGCTCCTCGGCGTGTTGCCACTGCGCCGAGACGACCTCGGTAACGGGGTAGCCGTCGAGTGCGTAGCCGATTGCAGGGTCGAGTACGTCCGCAAGCGAGAGTCGACCGAGCTCTTCGACGGTCGCCTCCCAGCCGCGGGCGGTGCCGGGGACGGTGACGGTGTGGGGACCGTGCATCGGCATCGAGACGTCTGCGGGGGCCTCGTCCTCTCCGGCGACCCGCTCGCGGACGCCCTCGATTGTGGCCGCCTCGGGCGCACCGCCGGAGGCTCGCATCGCGCCCACCTCACCGTCGGCGGTGCGGTAGCAGGCGAAGACGTCACCGCCGAGACCGGTGCTCGTGGGTTCGACCACGTTTAGCGCGGCTGCGGTGGCGACGGCAGCGTCGAAGGCGTTCCCACCGTCGCGCAGTATCTCGACGCCAGCCTCTGCCGCGAGGGGCTGGCTGGTGGCGACGACACCGTTTGGCGCGTAGACTGTCGACCGACGCGAGTCGAAGCTGTCGATATCCGGGTCCATAGGCCGGGTTGGAGCCTCGTCATCAAAGATGTTGAGCTACCTTCCGTACAGACGACAGGAACGGCCCGCCAGGGTGTCACTCCTCTCGGTCGTCGAAGCGCTCGGTCGCGGTCTCGAAAGAGAGTTCGTCCTCCTGGCGAGCCCGTCGAGATTCGCGCTCGGCGACGGCCTCCGGGTCGGGACTCGCATCGTCGTCGATACGCGCCCAAGAGCCGTGGACCTTGGCGTGACACCACCGGCAGAGATAGACAGTAATCTCGTGGCTCGTCTCGCCAGAGCCCGCACCCGAACTGTCGGCATACGAGAGGTGATGTTCCTCAAGCAGCGGGCGCTCGTCGTCGTGTGCCATCCGCTCCTCGGTGAGGCCACAGCGGACACACTCACGGTCGTGGCTCCGACACCGGAAGTGAGGACAGTCGGCCCACTCCCACGGGCCAGAGGGTCCGTCCTCGTCGGGGTCGCCTGCGACCGGGCACCGGAACTCCTCGCTGCGACGCTCGGCGGCGAACTCGGGGTCACGGTCGCCGTGCTCGACGGCATACCGGCACCTGCCCTCGGAGGTGAGATAGTCACAGCGGTCGACGACGGCGTAGGGGTCGTCGACGCCGACGGTCGTTCCCGCCTCGGTTTTTTCCATATTGCTGCCAGGCAGGCCAGTGGTTTCAGCGTTTTGCGGCGGGAGGGGAAACACGGGAGCTATACCCCTCGGGACCACACCGTGTGGCAATGACAGTCCGGATTCGCGGCATCTACACGACGGCGCTGACCGCACTGTTCGAGGAGGTTGTCCAGGCCTCGCCGCCGATTCAGCGACGGTTCGACGAGGAGTTTCCCCCCGAACCGGCCGCGGCGTCGGTCACGACAACCGACGACAGACAGGGTGTCTGTCTCACGGGGACAGGCGAGCGAGTCGGCGACATAGCCCGACAACTGGACGAACTCGGCCGTGACACGTTCGTCTGGCAGGCACGGCTCCCACAGGGGGCAGTCTTCGCCGGCGAGGTCGTCGAGACGCTCGGCAGCGGCGCAGTCATCGACTGTGGCGGCGTCGAGGCCGGCAACGACCTGCCGGTCGCCGGAGAGACACAGGGGTTTCTCCCGTACTCGAAGACGAGCGGTCACGTCGAGGAGGGGGACACGCTGCGCGTGCAGGTAGACGAACCGCGAGCACCCTGGAGCGGTGGCCGGCCGGTGCTGGAGACGACTGTCCGGGTTCACGGCGGGCTCGCCTCGCTCGTCAGAGGGCGGTCGACAGGCGGAGGCGGCCCCGAGCTGGCCGAGATTCTGCCGGTCGATCCACCGACGGGCTGGGGCGTCGAGTGGGACAGAAGCGCCGACGATGCCGGCCTGGACGCGCTGGGTGACGTACTCGAACAGTTGGGCGAGCGGGCAGAGGGCGTTGACGACGCACTCGATGACGCCGAGCCAGTCGAGGGCGTCGCTCCGGGCTGTTACTGGCCGGGCGAGGCGACCCACTGGGTCTGGTTCGGCCGCGAGTCTCGGTTCGCACTCGATGGAATTCGCCGGGAGGCCGTCCCGACGATGCCCGGCCACCACCGCACCAAAGCCGGGACGAACGCGGCGAGTGCGGCCGTCGATTTCGTCGAGGCGCTGTGTGATGACCTCGGCGACACCAAATCGGACTTTCCGTTCACTGTCGTGACCGACCAGTTCGGCCCACAGGAGGGGGATTCGGTCCGCATCGACCACGGCAAGCCCGACGGCAGACTGTTCGACCTCGGAGCCGGCGAGGTGACCGAACGCACCGACGACGGCCAGGTGACCGTCAGACGACAGATGTCACCCGGCGGCACATACGACGCGCTGGGCGTCGAGCGACAGGCTGGCGACGTTGCAGTCACGAAGCTCAAGGAGGGACGGTGGTGGTATCCGACGGTCTACCGGGGCGAGGACGGCGAGACGCGGGGCACGTACGTCAACGTCTGTACGCCAGTCGAGGTGTTTCCCGACGCAGTCCGGTACGTCGACCTCCACGTCGACGTGGTCAAACACGCAGACGGAACTGTCGAACGCGTCGACGACGACGAACTGGACGCGGCCGTCGAGGCCGGCCATATCTCGACGGCCCTCGCCGAGAAGGCCCGGACGGTCGCCGCCGCGATTGCGAAGTCGCTGTGACAGCCGGCGGCGTTATCTGAGGCTCCGACAGTGGTAAACCGACCGTCGGAATGAAAGTCGTTTTTGCCCGCGGGTCCTGAAGCCGCATATGGTCATCGCATGAGCGAGGAGACCGCCTCGTCGATACCAGCTCGGACGCTGCGAGTGGTCTATCTCGTCGGCATCGCGCTCAACGCAGTGGCGCTCGTCATCGCGGCGCAGGCGGGCCAGATGGCCGGTGCGCTGACGCTCGGCCTGATACTCGTCTATCTTGGCATCCGCTACCGGATGCTCGGTGGGTCCTGACAGCCCGTGGACCGACAGACACAGTATTTAACCGCACCAGTGCAGTAGCTACTGGTAGTAGTAAATGAAGCTCCTGTCGTGTAACGCCGGTTACCTCCTCGATTACGAAGGCGCATACCACGAGTACGTCCTCCGCCCCCACAGGGGACTCGTCGGCAGCAAACGCGCCGAGGAGAACGCCATCTCGCAGCTGGTCGACCTCATCAGCGACGAACAGCCCGACGTGGTCGGCCTCGTCGAAGTCGACCAGGGCTCGCTGCGTACCCGGACAGACGGTCAGGTCACAGATATCGCCGGTCGACTCGACCAGCGCGGGCTCGTCTATCAGCCGTACGCGGCGACAAAATACGGCGACGGCGGCGTCATTCCCTCGATGCCCGTTCTCCAGCACCTCGCCAACGGCGTCCTCGTCAGCGACGGCTACGAGACGACGACCCACTACCTCGAAACGGGGCCGAAACGGCTCGTCATCGAGGTCTCGACACCCGAGGTCGATATCTTCAACACGCATCTGGCGATGAGCGGCCGGGCACGGCGAAGCCAACTCGACGAGCTCGCCGCGCTGGTGAGCGGGCGCAAGAACCCGGTCGTCGCCGGCGACTTCAACACGTACAACGGCCTCGACGAGGTCCGCGCCGCCTTCGAAGACACCGACCTGACGGTCTACAACCCCGGCGAGACGGTCCCGCCGCGCCCGCTCGACGGCGTCGTGACGGACACGCGGACGCTCGATTTCTTCATCGCCCCCGCAGAGATGCCTGTCTCGCGGTGTGAGGTACTCGACGTGCAGGTGTCGGACCACCGGCCAATCGTCATGGAGTTCGACCCCGCTCAGTAAGCCACGTCCTCGGCAAACCGTTCGTCGTACCGGGAGGGGTTAGTCGGCTCGTCGTCTTTGAGCACGACACGGGCGAACTTGTCCCAGGAGTTCTCCTTCGAGAGGTGTGCAAACTCGGCGCGGCGCTTGAGCAGGTGTGCAAGGCCGTCGTTGCGGTAACACCGTCGCTGGGCCCCGTCAGCCAGCGCTGTCGCGAGTTCCTCGGGGCTCGTGATGGCGCGCTCGAACTCGACCCATGCCTCACCAATCGTCGTCGGGAGGTGGCTGTACGAGGAGACGTAAGTCGGCAAGTCGAGGTCGCTCGCAATCGATTTCATCCGGCGGGTGTGAAACCACCAGTTCTTCGGGCAGAATACCTCGACGGCGTCGAAAGCATCCCGATACTCCCGGAGGTCGTCGGCCCCGAGACTCATCGTGAGAAACTCCGGATGAGGGCCGAGTACCGTCTCGCCGCGGCGCTCGATTTCGGTCATTGTCGCCTCGAAGGTCAGAAAGTCCGGAATCGGCTCGTCGGGGTCGATGACGAGTACGTGTCGCCGGCGGTTCCAGCGGTCAGCGAAACACTCCCGAGCAGGGACAACCAACAGCTCTTCGTCAGAGTACGCGCGAGCACGCTCCCGGATATCGGAGAGATGAGTGAAATGTGGGGCGTAGACAAGAACATCGAGGTCGGCCTGCTTCGCCCGCCGGACGACCTCGTCGTTGAGTATCTTGACGTGGAGGTCGACCCGCGTCGACACAGCAGCTGTCATTGCACGAGTATTCGGCAGACGCCGTATAGTGTATTTCGGACTGGAGCGCAGAAACGGCCGTCAGGCGAACGTCCGGGAGACCTCGTCGTCGGTCTCCTCCTGCTGAATCTTCGCGTGGGCGTTCTCGAAGTCCTCCATCCGGACCTCGGTCCGGTCGTCCCGGATGGCGAACATCCCGGCCTCGGTACAGATAGCCTTGATGTCGGCACCGGATGCGTCCTCGACCATCTCCGCAAGCGCCGCGAAGTTGACGTCGTCGGTAACGTTCATCGACCGGGTGTGAATCTTGAAAATCTGTTCGCGGCCCTCGCCGTTTGGCTTTGGCACCTCGATGAGGCGGTCGAACCGACCGGGGCGGAGGATAGCGCGGTCGAGCATGTCGAAGCGGTTGGTGGCGGCGATGATGCGGATATCGCCGCGGTCCTCGAAGCCGTCCATCTCGGCGAGCAGCTGCATCATCGTCCGCTGGACTTCCGCGTCGCCCGAGGTCTTCGAGTCGGTCCGTTTTGCGGCAATCGCGTCGATTTCGTCGATGAAGATGACCGCCGGCTGGTGCTGGCGAGCGAGTTCGAAGAGGTCCCGGACCAGCTTCGCACCCTCGCCGATGAACTTGTGGACGAGCTCGGAGCCTGCCATCTTGATGAACGTGGCGTCGGTCTGGTTGGCGACGGCCTTGGCGAGCATCGTCTTCCCCGTCCCTGGCGGACCGTACAGGAGGACGCCGGCGGGCGGCTCGATGCCCACGTCGCCGAACATCTCTGGGCTCTTGAGGGGCATCTCGACGGTCTCGCGGACCTCCTCAATCTGGTCGGTTATGCCGCCGATATCAGAGTAGGTAACCGACGGACTCCTGTCGACCTGCATGACACGAGCGCGCACGTCGGTCTCGTCGTCGAGGGTCTGGACGATAGAAAGCGAGTTGTTGACGGCGACGCGGGCGTCCGGTTCGAGGTCCTCCCGCATCTCTTCGGTGACCTCGGTGAGCGCCTCCTGGTTGTTGCCGTGCTGTTTGATGATGACGCCGTCGTCGGTGATTTCCTGGACCGTGGCGACAAACAGCGGCGACTGCTTGAGCTTCTTGTTTTCGTGGGTCAGCCGCTCTAGCTTCTGCTGGTATTTGTTATTCTCAGCGTTTGCATCGAGCAGCTTGTCCCGCATCTCCTCGTTCTGGGACTCAAGCACATCCACGCGCTCTTCGAGCGATTCTATCTTCTCCTGTTTGGACGTGTCTTCGTCGTACGGTAGATCGACATCGTCCACGGTGTCGGTCATTACACTACTATAGCGCTTTCATTAATAAGAGGTTTCGGGTACTGCTCAATTTCTGAGACGGCCGAAACGTGCGATATAATAACTCAAGATAATATATCTATGTAGTAAATATTATTAGTCAGCATCACACAGAACTGTATACGATGAGCACCTCAGAGACGGTCCACAGTCCGACAGAATCGAGCCACGAGAAGCTTCAGGAGCTGCCCCCGAGTGCGAAACTCGTCGCGAAGGTACTGGAGTACAACGACACCCTCACACAGAGCGAACTCGCCGAGGAGACGCTGTTGCCCTCCCGGACGGTCCGGTACGCGCTGACCAGACTGGAAGACGCTGGCGTCGTCGATTCGCGGTTCTCGTTTGTCGACGCCCGCAAACGAGTCTACACGCTGGCCGAATAACGAGAGGCCAGCACCGTTATACTGCGTCTTGCCAACTCATTACTCAGGGTTCGGCGGGTTCTGGCTGGTTGTCCCGTCGTCGCAACCGTCGCGGCAGTCGGTAGCCTCTATTTCGCCGAGGTGGTGAACTACCTCCCCTGTGAGCTGTGCTGGTACCAGCCCATCCTCATGTATCCCCTTGTCGTCGTCCTGGGCGTCGCTGCCTACGAAGGAAACACTAGTGTCTGGAAGTCTGGACTCCCGCTCTCGGTGCTCCGCCTCGGGGTCGCGGGCTCCCATACGTTCATCCAGGTTGCCCCGGACGCGGTGTCCTCGACGTGTACGGTCGGCGGCTGTACCGGGGTCGTCTGGCGGGGGCTCGGGTTGTTCACGATTCCGCGGCTCTCGCTGACGGCATTCGAACTCGTGGCCGCCGGGTTGGTCGTCGCACGGGCCGACCGCCGCTAGTTTCACTTTCGCGGTGCTCTCCGAATCCATTTAGGAGGGCCACTCCTACCGGCAGACAATGACGAGGATACTCCATACGGGTGATACGCACCTGGGCTACCAGCAGTATCACCGGCCTGCTCGCCGGGAGGATTTCACGACGGCCTTCGAGCAGGTCGCAGAGGACGCTGTCGACGACGGCGTGGACGCGGTCGTCCACGCGGGCGACCTCTTTCATGACCGCACGCCGACGCTGTCTGACATCATGGGCGCGATGTCGGTGTTGCGGATTCTTGACGACGCCGACGTGCCGTTTCTGGCTATCGTCGGCAACCACGAATCGAAACGGAACCGCCAGTGGCTCGACCTCTTCGAGTCGATGGGGCTGGCGACGCGACTCGGGTCGACACCCGTGACTGTCGGAAACACCGCCTTCTACGGGCTTGATTTCGTTCCCCGTTCCCGTCGAGAGAGCTACGACTACGACTTCGCCGACCACGACGACGAGCACGCCGCGCTCGTCTCACACGGCCTGTTCGAGCCCTTCGAGCACGGGGACTGGGACGCACGGGCGGTACTCGAAGCGTCGCCTGTCGACTTCGACGCGATGTTGCTCGGCGACGACCACACGCCACAGACGAAGCAACTGGAGGAGCCGACCGAGGCGTGGCTCACCTACTGCGGGTCGACTGAGCGCGCGAGCGCGAGCGAGCGCGACGAGCGCGGCTATAACCTCGTGGCCTTCGACGAGGGCGTCGACATCCGCCGGCGCGGACTCGACACGCGGGACTTTGTCTTCGTTGACGTCGAACTCAAGGAGGGCGAAGGGAGTCGCGTCATCCGCGAGCGCATCGAGGAGTACGACGTGACAGACGCCGTCGTCATCGTCACCGTCAGCGGCGAGGGCGAGGAGGTGATGCCGGCCGGCATCGAGGAGTTCGCCGAGGAACGGGGCGCGCTCGTCACCAGAGTCAACGACGGGCGCGAGCTGAACGAGGAGACAGAGACCGAGGTCAGCTTCGCCGACCCGGACGAGGCGGTCCGCGAGCGCGTCCAGGAGCTCGGGTTGAGCCCCGCTGCCCGCGAACTCGACGAGACAGTCCGGGCCAGCAAAGTGCCGGACTCGAACGTCGCCGACGCCGTCGAACGCCGTGTCACGGAGGTCATCGACTCTGACGACGGCGTATTCGAAGGCGTAGAAGAGAGCGACGACGAGAGCGATACCGCCGATGGGCAGGTCACGATGGAGGACTACCGATGAGATTCGACCGAATCCGGCTCCAGAACTTCAAGTGCTACGAGGACGCGGAGTTGCGTCTCGACAGCGGCGTGACGGTCATCCACGGGCTGAACGGCAGCGGGAAGTCCTCGCTGTTGGAGGCGTGTTTCTTCGCGCTGTACGGCTCGCGGGCGCTCGATACGACCCTCGACGAAATCGTTACTATCGGGGCCGAGGAGACAGTCGTCGAACTCTATTTCACCCACGGCGGCGACTCCTACCACATCAGACGACGAATCCGGGCCACCGGCAGCGACGCCCGGACCGCAGAGTGCGTGCTGGAGGGTCCAGGCGGGACCACCGAGGGCGCAACCGACGTGCGAAGCCGCGTCACGTCGATGCTCCGGATGGACACAGAGGCGTTTGTCAACTGCGCGTACGTCCGGCAGGGCGAGGTCAACAAGCTCATCAATGCCTCGCCGTCGGTCCGTCAGGACACCCTCGACGACCTTCTCCAGCTGGGCAAGCTCGAAGAGTACCGCGACCGCGCGAGTGATGCCCGCGTCGGTGTCGGCCGAGTGCGAGACGACAAACAGGGCGCACTCACAGAGGTCGACGAACAGCTCGAAGGGAAAGAGGACAAAGGCCTCCACCAGCAGCGCAACGCGGTCGAGACAGAGCTCTCGGAGGTCGAATCCAAGATTGAACGGTACGAACAGAACCAGTCCGAGGCCGAGCAGAGCCGCGAGGAGGCAGCCGAGGTTATCGAGACCTACGAACAGAAACGGGCGGAGTTGGCGGAGGTCGAGGAGGATATCGACGGACTCCGCGAACGGATTCAGGAGACCGAGCGCGAGCGCGAAGAGTTCGCCGAACGCGCAAGCGAGTGCCGGGAAGAGCTGACCGAGACACGCAAGCAGCGTGACGACCTCGTCGACACCCTCGGCATCGAGGCCGGTAACGAGCTCGCGCCTCGCGTCAGCGAGCGTATCGAGGCCGTCGAGGCCGAGATAGAGGAGGTGACAGAGGAGATTCGCGAGCTGAGCGTCACGAAAACGGAACACGACAACGAGGCCGAACGCCTCGCAAGCGAGGCCGACGAGCTCGAATCGACCGCCGAACAGAAGCGCACAGAAGCCGACGAACTGGCAACAGAGGTAAGCGAAACAGAGGCGAAGCTGGCCGAGCGCCGCGAACGGCTCGACGAGATGACCACGGAGATCGAGGAGAAGCGCGCGGCCTTCGACAACGCACCGGTCGGAGTCGGCGAGGCGAGCGCGTACCGCGAAGAGATTGCCGAGGAGCTTGGGGAGATTCGCGAGCGCCGAACCGCGCTGGCGGCCGAACTCGACAACGAACGCGAGCGCATCGCGGAGGCCGAGTCCCTGCTGGAGGCGGGCAAGTGCCCCGAATGTGGTCAGCCAGTCGAGGAATCACCCCACGTGTCGGATATCGACGAGCGTCGCGAGCACGTCACGGAACTCGAAGCCGAACTCGACGACACCGAGGCCCGTGAGCGAGAGCGCGACGACGACCTCGAACGCGCAAAAGAGCTCGAAACGCTCGAATCAGAAATCGAGCGCCTCGAATCCGACCGCGAGAACCTCGACCAGATACTCGACGAGCGCGAGGACACAATCGAGGAGAAACGCCAGCGCATCGAACGGCTCCGCGAGGAGGCCGCCGAGAGCGAGGAGGAAGCACAGGCCAGCCGAGAGAGAGCCACGGAGGCCCGCAAACAGGCCACCGAGTGCAAAGAGGAGATTGCAGCGGCGAACAAGCAGAAAGCCGAACTAAGCGAGCGCCGCGACACTCTCGAAACACTGCTCGACGTCCTCGAAGCGATTACCGGACTCGAAGAGGAGCGCGAGAGCCTGCAGCGCCAGCGCGCGGAGAGAGAGGAGGTCAACGACGAACGCCGCGAGCGGCTGGGCGAGCTACGCGAGCGCCGGAGCGACCTCCGCGAGGAGTTCGACGAGGACCGCATCGAACAGGCCCGCAAACAGAAACAGAAAGCCGACGCATACCTGGAGGAGGTCGCCGAGACGCTCGCAGAGCTCGAAGACAGGCTGGCGGCCCTCCAGGGGAAGCTCGGAGGCATCGAGACCGAGATAGAGGCGATGGAGGAGCTACGCCAGCGCCAGGCGGAGCTGCGCGAGACCGTCGAGCGGCTCGATTCGCTGTACGACGAGGCCGAACAGCTCGAAGAAATGTATCGGACGCTCCGCTCGGAGCTTCGCCAGCGCAACGTCGAGAGCCTCGAACGCCTGTTGAACGAGACCTTCGAGCTGGTCTACGAGAACGACACCTACTCGCGCATCGAGGTCGACGGCGAGTACCGGCTGACGGTGTTCCAGAAAGACGGCGAACAGCTCGACCCCGAGCAGCTCTCGGGCGGCGAGCGCGCCTTGTTTAACCTCAGCCTGCGGTGTGCCATCTACCGGCTGCTCGCCGAGGGTATCGAGGGGACCGCGCCGATGCCGCCGCTCATCCTCGACGAGCCGACGGTCTTTCTCGACGCGGGACACGTCTCCCAGCTGGTCGAACTCATCGACGCGATGTACGACCTCGGCGTCGAGCAGATTCTGGTCGTCAGCCACGACGAGGAACTAATCGATGCGGCCGACACCCTGGTGACAGTCAGGAAGGACTCGACGACCAATCGCTCGACGGTCGAACGGCTGGAGAACCTCCAGGGAATCGACGAGCAGGTGCTCGCTGCGGGTAGCGACTAGACGAGCGAGGCGAGTGCCTCACTTGCCTGTGGGGTCGTCTCGTAGCCGCGTTCGCCGGCGACGGTCGTCTCTGTGACCAGACCGGCCGCGCGTAGCTCGGCGACCATTCCGTGCAGGTCGCTCTCACAGAAATCGTAGGCAGACAGAAGCTCGCGGACGCTCATCGGCCCCTCCTCGTCGAGTTCGACCAACAGCGCGAGCGCCCGCTCCTCGTGGACGGCGGTGAGCAACGAGATTACCTCGTCGGGAATCCCCGTCAGGACCGTCTCGGTCGTCGCAACGTCGTCGACGACCGACAGCTCCTCGTTCGGGAGGTGGCAGCGCTCGCCGGTTTCGGGGTTCCGGACAAGACTCGACTCCTCCGAGCGCTTGAGCAGGAGGTAGCGAGTGCCGTCGCCGTCCTCGACAGTCCGGCGTGTCATCGTCGCCTCCGAATCATGTCGAATCCTCCGTCCTCTCGAACTCACCGGCGTCGAGACGTGCCTTTCCGCGCCGAGTGAGTACCAGCGCGTAGACGAGCAAGACCGCTCCGCCGACGACGAGTGCCGGTCCGCGGGTCGGGTGTGAACCAAAGACCGACAGGACGACACCGAAGACGAGACCGAGAATAGCGACCTTATACAGCGCAACGAGCTTCCAGAACAGCCGCTTGAGATCAGGGTCTGCGTCCGCCGACTTGGAGCGCAACTCCTGTGTGCGGGGCGTCGATACCTCCGCAGTCGGCCGTTTTGGCCGCGGCGCGTCGACCCCGATATCGCTCACCCCACCGTCCGAGCGGCGGTCCTCCGGGAGCGGCTCGTCGAGGTCGCTGAGGCGGTCCTCGTCGGTCACGGGAGATTCTAGAGCGGCGAGGGCAAAGTCCGTTCGGATTTAGGGCTCGTGACCCATCGTCAGGTCGCCGAGAATCGTGTGACAGTCAGAGCAGCGGTACAGCTTGACCAGCCCGTCGGGCTTCTCGTCGACGTACTCGCAGCCACAGGAACACGACTGCAACTGTGCCGGCGGCGTCACGCGTTTCCACTCCATTACCGGTACCCAGGGCCCTAATCAAAAAAGCCTGCTCATAAGTGTCACTCGCTCTGGTCAGATAGCTGAATTTCTTCGAGGGATGGACCAACTGTCGACGAACAGCAGACACCAGAACCCGGTAGCTATAGGATGATAGGGACTCACACAGACCCCATGGACGCAGTCAGACTGCACGAACACGGTGGTACCGAGGTACTGGATGTCGAGACAGTCGACCGGCCGACCCCAGCGGACGGCGAGGTCCTCGTGGAGGTGGCGGCCGCCGGCGTCAACCCCGTCGACACCTACTTCCGTGACGGGTCGTACGCGCCGGTCGCCGTCCCCTTCACTCCGGGCGTCGACTTCGCCGGCACCGTCGCCGCAGTCGGAGATGGCGTCGACCGCCTGTCCGTCGGCGACAGGGTGTTCGGAACGGGCATCGGAAACGGCTCCCATCAGGGCAGCTACGCCGAGTACGCAACCGCTCCCGCGAGCCAGGTGGTCGCGATTCCCGACTCAGTTGCCATGGACGAAGCAGGTGCGGCGGGTGTCGTCGCGGGGACCGCCTGGCGCGCACTAATCGGCCACGCGGGACTCAAGCCGGCAGAGCACTGTCTCGTCCACGGCGGCTCAGGTGGTGTCGGCCACGCGGCCGTCCAGCTCGGGGCCGCCGTCAGCGCACGCGTCGTCACGACCGCTGCCCCCGAATATCACGACACGCTCGCCGACCTCGGCGCGGAGACCGTCCTCGACTACGGGCGCGAGGACCTCGAGGAGGCCGTCGTCGAGGCGACCAACGGCGGGGTCGATGTCGTTCTGGACCACCGCCTCGACGACTACCTCCAGTTCGACGCCGAGGTTGCACGCGAGGGCTGTCGCGTCGTCGGCATCGGCGAGAACAACCCCACGCCAGGGTTCGACGCCGTCGGTGCCGCCCGCTCGAAGGACGTGAGCTACCAGTTCATGAGCCTGTTCAACGCGCCGGACCTGCAGGCAGTGCTGTCGGGCGTTGCCCACCTGATGGCAAGCGGCAAGCTCTCGGTCGAAATCGCCAGCCGCTACGACCTCGCCGAGGCGGGTGAGGCCCAGCGTGCGGTGATAGAAGACTCCATTGTCGGGAAGCTCGTCGTCGAACCGTAATCAGGGTGCGTAGTAGTACTCGCCGGCGTTTTTCTGCTCGCGGTCGAGCTGACTGCCGGGCTTGTTGATACGGGGCCGAGACGTGCGTTCGTCCCGTCGGAAGGTGATTTCGAGGTTCGAGAGGAACTCGTTCATCCCCTCTCGCATCCCCTGTGGTGGGGTCACGTGGCCTTGGACGGCCGGCTCTCCATCGAAGACGAGCAGCCGGTCCGAGAGCAGGTCAATCACGTAGATGTCGTGGTCGATGACCATCGCCGTTGCGTCGTTGTGCTCAGCGTAGCGCCGGATGGCCGAAGTGGCCCGCACCCGCTGTTCGACATCGAGGTGTGCAGAAGGCTCGTCGAGCAGATAGAGATCGGCGTCCTTCGAGAGGCAGGCAGCGATTGCGACGCGCTGGCGCTCGCCCCCAGAGAGGTCAGTGAGGTTCTGTTCCATGATGGGGTCGAGCTGCAGAGGCTGGGCAATCTCGGTCGTCCAGTACGACGAGCCGAAGTCGTTCGTAATCGAGGAGAGGAACGCGTCGACGCGCATTGGCTGGTCGATATCGATGTACTGGGGTTTGTAGGCGATATCGAGGTCAGCATCGACTGTCCCCTCGTCGGAGTCGAGTTTGCCTGCGAGCAGTTTCGCGAACGTCGATTTCCCGATACCGTTGGGACCGACGACGCCCAGAACCTCGCCCTCGCGTATCTCGCCGGAGTCGGCCGACAGCGAGAACTCGCCGTCGCCGTAGCTCTTTTCGAGCGCAGGGTACTCGATGACCGTCTGGCCCGTCGAGTTCGTGGCAGGGGCGTGTTCCTCGAACTCGATGTCCGTCTCGCGGATGCGCATGTTCTCGTTTTCGAGATAGCCCGAGAGGTACTCGTTGATGCCGTTTTTGACCGATTTCGGCGGCGTGATAATGCCGAAGGCTCCGGGCTGGCCGTAGCCGATATGGATGGCGTCAGCGAGCAAATCGAGGATAGCCAGGTCGTGCTCGACGACGAGCATCGACCGCCCCTCGTCTTCGGCGAGTTCACGGATGAGACGGGCGGCGGTCATCCGCTGGCTGATGTCGAGATAGGGAGTTACCTCGTCGAGGAAATAGAAGTCGGCGTCCCGAGCCAGCGTCGCCGCCAGCGCGACTCGCTGGAGTTCGCCACCCGAGAGCGTATCGATGTCCTGGTCGATGACGGGACCGATATTGAGCCGGTCGACCAGGTCGTCGAGCACGTCCCGTTCGTCAGTCTGTTCGAGAAGCGTCCGCGTCGCACCGTCGAACTGGTCCGGAATCTGGTCGACGTACTGGGGTTTGCGCGCGACGGTCATCTCCTCGTCCCGCATTGCTTCGAGGTACTCCTGGAGTGCCGTCCCGCGGTAGGCGTCGAGGACGGCGTCCCAGCCGGATTCGGTGCCGATTTCCCCGAGGTTCGGTGTGAGTTCGTCCGCAAGGATGTGAACCGCGGTCGTCTTTCCAATACCGTTGGGCCCGAGGATACCGGTAACACGTCCCTCCTCGGGTGCGGGAAGGCCATAGAGGGCAAAGCTGTTCTCGCCGTAGCGGTGGACCGGCTCTTCGTCGAGTTCCTGTGGGAGGTTCAGAATCTGAATCGCGTCGAAGGGACATTTCTCGACGCAGATACCACAGGACTCGCCGAGACAGATTTCCTCGGAAATCCAGACCTGGTCTTCGGTCCCCTGGTACGGTTCACCCTCGTCGTAGCGCTCGTCGCGAGTAGTGATACACTCCTTTCCCGTCCGGTTTGGCGGACAGAAGTTGGCACACTCGTAGTTACACCTGTCGGGCTGGCACTGTTCAAGGTCGACGACCGCGATACTGTCATCTGCCATGATTAGAGTGCATCAACCGCGCCGGTTGTCAGGATGATACCCCACGTCAAGAACCACAGAATAAACGTCATCAACGCGATGTAGAGGTTCCCTTTGATGCCGAAATCGTCGACATCGAGTCCGATGAAACGGTAAATCGGGAACTGGACCAACATCGCAGCGAGGACGAGCAACAGCGCCGTGTTGTCCTGTGGGTCCCCGATGTAGAGTTCGGAGACGAACGCGGCGGCCATGCCCGCGAGCGTCGCGCCGGTGGTGACGATTGCGCTTCGCTCGTAGTCGCTGAAGGGGCTCTCTGTCGTATCCTCGTCGGACACGTCTTCGGTTGGTCCCTCGCCCGTCTCTGTCGCCATACACAAGCGTCCGCCACCCGTCCTAAAAAGCCGTTCGTTCCGGCTCCGGCCGTTGCCACGCACAGACAGCCAGCCGAACGCGCCGCTGACGACCAATTTATGACCCGTCGGCGCACAGATACGACGATGACAGAGTCGACCGACGGTGCGTCGCCGTGGCTGTTCCTGTTCGGGCTCGTGCTGTTTCTAGGCACGGCAGTCCTGTTCGTCATCGACCTGGTTCGGGGAGGCGACGTCTTCCGGGCGATACTGGGCAACGCGGTCGGCGCGGTCGTCCTCATCGGCTGGGCAGCACTGGATACAGTACGCGACCCCGAGTCGACGGTGACGAGTGTCGGCGGTGCAACCGGCACCGCACTCCTGCTCTACGCGCTGTATCTGGCCGGGACCGGCGCAATCATCGCGGCCACCGCCCTACTGGGTCACGACTACTTCACCGTTGGTCTGCTGTATGCCGTCCTCGCAGCCGTGGCCGCTGGGCTAGGATATAGTATCTTCCCGACAGGAACTGTCGCCGACAGCGAGGAGAGTGAGACAGAGGGACCCGCCTCGGAGTAGACGCCGGCGTCGATTCCGCCGGTGAGACAGGGTCACGAACCTAATCCCTCAATCTTTATACAGCGTGCGCCAATACAATGAGCCGATGACAGAATCCGACGAGGAGGGCATCGCGGACCTGCCTCCGAGCGCGAAGCTCGTCTACAAGGTGCTCGAATACAACGGGCCCCTGACACAGAAAGGAATCGTCCAGGAGTCGATGCTATCGGCCCGGACCGTTCGATACGCGCTCGAACGCCTCGAGGAAATCGACGTTATCGAGGAGGATGTCTACTTTGCAGACGCACGACAAAACCTCTACGAGATCACCGATGAGGTCGTCGAACCCGAAGCCGCGGTCTCGGACTGACCTCAGGACGGTACCACGGTGATTGTTCGTCCGTGGTCGATTGCCTTCTCCAGTTCTTCGGCGATTGCACTCCCTCGGGAGACCTGAATCTCGCCGCCCCGAGAGACTGTCGCGGTAAAGAGGTACTCGCTGTCTGCCTGGACCTCGACAGTGTCGCCGGCGTGGCCCTCCATCGGAATGATGACGTGTCGAGATGTGATTTCTGGCGTGACAGCCATGCCGGCACCCCCGGTGGTGGTGTCGGCGGTGTTTGGGCGCTCCTCTAGCGTTCGCACGTCGATATCGATACCCAGGCGGTTCTCGATATCCGAGATGCGTCCGCCGCCCTTGCCGATGACCGCCGAGATGTCGTCGTCCTCGACCCAGACGACAGCCGTATCCGGTCCCCGGAGGTCCACCTCGACGTGGCCGTGGGCGACCGAGCGGATCTCGCGTTCGATCTCCTGTTTGGCGATGCGGTCGACGCCCGAGTCGTCGGTTCCACCCCCTTCACCGACAGGAACGGTGACGACCTGTCGGTTGAAGGTGTAAATCTCGTACTCGGTCTGGTCGGTCTCGAAGTCGCGAATCATGATGACCGGCCGGGCGAGGTCCTCCTCCATCAGTCCCTCGGGGACTTTCACCTCGGTCTGGACGTCGTAGACCTTCGTCACGCGGCCGGCCTCGATGTAGACGACGGTGTCGACGACCTGAGGAATCAGGCCCAGTTCGACGCGTCCGATGAGCCGCTGCAAGGCGTCGATAGCCCGGGTGGCGTGGACGACGCCAACCATCCCGACACCGGCCAGGCGCATGTCTGCGAAGACCTCGAAGTCGTCGGTCTTGCGGACCTCGTCGTAGATGGTGTAGTCGGGGCGGACCATCAGTAACGAGTCCGCCGTCTTCGACATCTGGCCCCCAAGTTCGGTGTACTGCGTGATTTCGGGGCCGACCTGGAGGTCCCGTGGTTTCTCCATTGTCTTGACCGCGAAGTCGGCGTCGGTCAGGAACTCCGCGACCGCCTGGGCGAAGGTGGATTTACCGGCTCCGGGCGACCCCGAGATGAGCACGCCGCGCTGTCGTTCGAGCAGGCGCTCGCGGAGGTCGTCGGCGTACTCGTAGTCGTCGAGCGTTGTCTTGACGATTGGCCGGACGGCAGTAATCTCCATCCCGTCGCTGAAGGGCGGACGAGCGATGGCGATGCGGTAGTCTTTGAACTGGACGATGGTCATCCCGGGCTCGTCGAGTTCGACGAACCCATCGGGGCTGATGCGGGCACCGTCCTCGATGTCGGCGGCATACTCGCGCAGGTCACCCTCGGTCAGGGATTGCTCGTCGATGGTCTCGTAGGCCATCTCGCCGATGTCGCCGCGTTTTGCCATCGGCGCGACGCCGACCTTGAGGTGGACGCTCATCGTCGTCTCGTCGAAAAAGTCCTCGATATCGAGGACCTCGAACTCGCGTTCGCGGGGCTCGATATAGCTCACCTCGAACCCTTTGGCGCGGGCGACCTCGGCCTGGACCTCGTCGCTGGTGACCAGTTGGGCCTCGCGCTCGGCTGCGATGTCGCGGATGAGGGCGTCGATATCGCCCTCGTCGGCGTCGCGTTTCTCGGCGCTGGCGGCGCGCCGGCCGACGTACTCGACGGTAATGGTGCCCGCTTCGTCGAGTTCGACGAGTTGCTGCAGCTCTTCGAGACCCTCCCAGCCGGTTTCACGGCCATCGTTTGCCTGCGATTCGAGTTCGCCCACGACCGCCTCCGGAACCGCGACGGTCGCGCCCGCGAACTCGCCTTCCTCGACGCGCTCGGACACCCGGCCGTCGATGACGACGCTCGTATCCGGGACAATTTCCATACGCTAGCTTGCTCGCGGTGATTGATAAGCCTCCGGATGCGGCCGCCGGTAGTGTTTAGAGAAGGAATCACGGTATCGATTGAGACAGAGAAAGCCCTCGACGCTCTCGACTCCCGCGTTCCGAAAGACTCGCGCCGCTCGTCTTTCGTCGTTCCGCTCATGGTATTCGCGGAACACTCGCTGCGCTCCTCGCTCCCTCCGGTCGCTGTGGTGCTTACGTCGCCGGGGTTCGCCGAGAGCGCCTCGCCCTTTCAATCCACCAAGATTCGGCTGATTGGCCGGGAGAAACTGACTCGTTGGTCGGTGCTTATTTGAACAGCGCCCAGCCGTCCGGCCGCAGACGCCGGGCGTTTCTCGCCGTCGTAGCTGTCAGCGGGCGCGAACCAGCGGCGAGAGGTCGATAGACATTTTCACCCCCTCTGCGTATGGGTCGTATGGAGATTCTCGTCATCCGCCAGAAGATACACGGGATGGACGGCAGCGGCTACGCCGAACTGTTGGCCGAGCAGTTCCCCGAACACACGGTCCGGGAGGCCACGACCCCGGCCGAGGAACAGGAAGGGCTGCGAACCGCCGACATCGTCACAGGGTTTGAGCTCTCGCCGGAAGACCTCGAGATCGCCGAGAACCTGAAGCTGTTTGCCTGTGTCTTCGCGGGCACGGGTCATCTCGACCTGGAGGCGTTCGAGGACCACGGCGTCGCCGTCACGAACGCCTCGGGTGTTCACGGACCGAACATCTCTGAGTACATCGTCGGTGCGATGATCCACCACGCAAAGCGGTTTGGGCGAGCGCGCCGCCAGCAGGAACGCCGCGAGTGGCGCAGCTACCAGACCCGTGACCTGCACGGCTCGCGGGTCGCTATCGTCGGCATGGGAGCCATCGGGACGGCCGCCGCAGAGCGACTCGACGCCTTCGGCATGGAGACCGTCGGCGTCCGGTACACCCCCGAGAAGGGTGGGCCGACCGACGAGGTCTACGGCTTCGACGGGATTCACGAGGCCGTCGACGGCGCGGAATACGTTGTTCTCGCGTGTCCGTTGACCGATGCCACCGAAGGACTCATCGACGAGGGTGTCTTCCAGACGATGCACACCGACGCGATCTTGGTGAACATCGCCCGCGGCCCGGTCGTCGACACCGAGGCACTCGTCTCGGCACTGCGCTGGAACCGCATCGGCGGCGCGGCACTCGACGTGTTCGACCCCGAGCCCCTGCCCGAGGACAACCCGCTGTGGGCGATGGACAACGTCACCATCACGCCGCACAACTCCGGCTACTCGCCGGAGTACTTCGAGCGCCGGGGTGCGATTCTCGAACGGAACGTCGACCGACTTCTCAACGGCGACGTCGACAACCTCGAAAACAGAGTCGTCTGAGAGAGAACAGTCGACCGTTGTTTTCTGCGTCGGTATAAACGGGCCACGGAACACGGGGGGATAAAATACATCATTCCGTTCTGTGATATGCTATCTGATGACAGGTACGCAGCGACAGACGGCTCTCTCACGGCCACAGGACAGGACCGGTAACAGCCGGAACCGACAGCGGCGAGTCGGTAATCGGCGACAGGAGGGTAACACATGAGTGGAGCAGTCATACCGGCACTGGCAGCGACCGGCGGCGACGCCATCCCCGGTGCGGGCGAGGCCGGCGGCGTCGAGTTGGTGATGGCGGCGTTGCCGTTGTTGGCGACGGCCGTCCTGTTGGTCGGTCTGCTGTGGTCGGCGACGCGGGCGATGCCCGTCGCGTGGATCATCGCGCTTGTCGTCGGCTTCGTCGTCTGGGGGCTGCCGGTCGATTGGCTGGCAGCCTCCTCGTTGGTAGGCGTCATCACCGCGCTGGAGATTCTGTTCATCGTCGCCGGGGCGCTCGTCTTGCTGTATACGATGTTACAGGCGGGCGCGCTCGACCGCATCAACAAGGGATTCGCAGCGGTTTCAGCCGACCGGCGAGTCCAGATTATCCTGCTCGGATTCTTCATGGCGACGTTCATCGAGGGCGCGGCAGGCTTTGGAACGCCTGCGGCGGTCGTCGCACCGCTGTTGCTCGGGCTTGGGTTTCCGGCGCTCGCGGCGGTCATCGCGGCGCTCATCGGCCACGTCATCGCCGTCACCTATGGCGCAGTCGGGACCCCGATTATTGTTGGTATCGAGGCACCCTTTGCCGAGGGTCGCTACCCCGAGGCACTCGCAGAGGGCGGATTCGAGGTGACCGAGTTCTCCCAAGAGGTCGCAGCCTGGGCGGCGACCTACCACGCACTGGTCGGCTTCCTGATGCCGCTGATGGCGGTCGCGATGGTGACGTACTTCTTCGGCGAGGAGCGGTCGCTCGAACCGACCCGCGAGGTCGTCCCGCTCGCGCTCGTGGCCGGCGTCTCGTTTGTCGTCCCCTACTGGGTGTCGGCGTGGTTCATCACCGCCGAGTTCCCCTCGCTCATCGGCGCAATGGTCGGCGGGACCGTGACCGTCGGCCTCCTCAACGCGGGCTATCTGGTGCCCGACGACGAGTGGGAGTTCCCCGAGCGCGACCGGTGGGCCGACCACTGGGTCGGCGACATCGAACCCGGCGGCGAGGAGATGGCGCGCGACGACGACCGAGAGATGTCACTGCTGAAGGCGTGGTCGCCGTACATTATCCTCGTTGTGTTGCTGGTCGTCACGCGCGCGGTCGACCCGATTTCGGACGCAATCAGCAACGGCGACAACACCGTCTCGGTCGCCGTCGACGGCCTCGGCGAGTTCGCCTTTGGCGTCATCCTCGAATGGGACGCAATTTTGGGCTACGAGGCGCTGGGGTCGGATATCGGGCTGGTCAACGTCCCCGGATTCTGGCTGTTTCTCAGCGCAATCGCCGCCATCTTCATCTTCGGGATGTCCGGCGACGAGATTGCGGCGGCCTGGAAGGAGGCCGGACAGAAGCTCGTCGCACCCCTGATTGCGCTCGTGTTCGTCATCTCGATGGTGCAGGTAATGCTCAACGCCGGCACCTACTACGGCATCGAGGGGATGCTCAACGGGACAGCACCACCTGAAGTTCTCGCGTCCGGAGCGGCCGACATCTGGAAGAACGCAAACATGATCGAGGTGCTCGCGGTGGCGACTGCCGACACCCTCGGGAACGTCTATCCGGCGATTGCCTCGCTCGTCGGCGCGCTCGGCGCGGCGATGACCGGCTCAAACACCGTTTCGAATCTTACCTTCTCGCAGTTCCAGTTCACCGTTGCCCAGCAAATCGACGTTCCCACCCAGCTCGTCGTCGGTGCACAGGCCGTCGGCGGCGCGATGGGGAATCTGGTGGCAATCCACAACGTCGTTGCGGCGCTGGCGACCGTCGGTCTGGTCGGCCAGGAGGGGCGTATCATGCGGCTGAACCTGATTCCGCTGTTGTACTACGCCACTGGGGTGGGGCTGTTGACGATGTTATTTTCCTTTGTCATTTTCACCGGAGTCTTCTGGGCAGGCGGTGTAAGAGTTACGTGTACTGGCACCCAACCGTGAACGACTAGCAACCCCACGCATGACACAGGCAACCGCTACAGCCGACGGTTACGACCAGTTCGCGGCCGTCGCTGACGAGTATGGTATCGAGCCAAGACGAGTTCCCCCCGACGAGGTCGCCGACACCATCGACGAACTCGTCAGCCAGCCAGCAATCGGGACGGCACTCCCCTGGGACGGTGTCGCCCTTCCAGAGAGTGTCACGGCCGACCCGACTGCGGGTGACCTCCAGGCCGCAGAGACAGGCGTCACAGCGGCCTCGTTCGCTATCGCCTCGTATGGCAGTCTCGTCTTAGAGCCCGACCACGCGGGAAGCGAGCCGGTCAGTCTCTTCAACGACCTGCATATCACCGTCGTCCGCGAGGCAGACATCCTCCACGACATGGCAGCCGCGTTCGACCGACTCGGCGACGACCTTCGGGCGGAGCGCGGGTCGGCAATCATCGCAACCGGTCCCTCCGCAACCGCCGACATGGGCGCGCTCGTCCAGGGCGCACACGGCCCCAAACGCGTGGAGGTGCTCGTCGTTACATGAGCAAGTCCAAGGCCGAACACATCCGTCAGTTGATGGCGACCGAGGGCGAGTCAGTCGGCGAGAACACCCGCGGGTTCAACACGGGCCGGTACGAATCCGTCGCGAGGCTTGAGGACTACGAGGGACTGAAAGACCAGGCCCGCGCCATCAAAGAGGATGCCATCAAGCGCCTCCCCGAGCTCATCGAGGAGGTCGAGGAGACCGTCGAGGAGAACGGCGGCACCGTCTACGTGGCCGACGACGCCGCCGATGCGAACCGCTACATCCGGGAGGTCTGTGACGACGCCAACCGCCTCGTCAAGAGCAAGTCGATGACAAGCGAGGAAATCGAGGTCAACGAGGCCCTGGAGGAGTCCGACGTCGAAGTGGTCGAGACCGACCTCGGCGAGTGGGTCCTCCAGGTTGCCGAGGAGGCACCTAGCCACATCGTCGCCCCGGCAATCCACAAGTCCCGCGAGGAGATTGCCCGGCTGTTCAACGACCACTTCGACCCTGAGGAGGAGCTCGAAACCGCCGAGGAACTCACCGCATTCGCCCGCGAGCGACTGGGCGAGCTCATCGCCGGCGCGGACGTGGGACTGACCGGCGCGAACTTCGTCACCGCCGACTCCGGGACGATTGCGCTGGTCACGAGCGAGGGCAACGCCCGCAAGACGGTGACGGTTCCGGAGACACAGATTGCCGTCGCCGGCGTCGAGAAAATCGTTCCGACCGTCGAGGACCTCCGGCCGTTCGTCGAACTCATCGGCCGCTCGGGGACCGGCCAGGACATCACGAGCTACGTTTCGCTGTTGACGCCGCCGCTTTCCTCGCCGACGGTCGACTTCGACGACCCCGAAACGCCGCTGGCCGACGACGGGAGCGACCGGGACTTCCACCTCGTGCTCATCGACAACGGCCGGCTGTCGATGCGCGAGGACGAGGACCTCCGGGAGACGCTGTACTGCATCAGGTGTTCGGCCTGTGCAAACACGTGTGCGAACTTCCAGTCGGTCGGCGGCCACGCCTTCGGCGGGGAGACCTACTCCGGCGGCATCGCGACGGGGTGGGAGGCCGGCGTCCACGGCCTCGATTCGGCCGCCGAGTTCAACGACCTCTGTACCGGCTGTTCGCGCTGTGTCCCGGCCTGTCCGGTGGGAATCGATATCCCGTGGATAAACACGGTCGTCCGCGACCGCATCAACAGCGGCGAAGACGTTCCCCAGGACGTGCTCGTCGACGGCCTCACGCCGGACGCCGAGACCGACGGGCCGGGAATCCAGAAGCGGCTGTTCGGCAACGTTGAGACGCTGGCGAAAGTTGGGAGCGCCTTTGCGCCGCTGTCGAACTGGGTCGCAAACGCCGGGCCCGCCTCGGCGGTTCTCGAACGGGTCGCCGGCGTCGCGAGCGAGCGGACGTTTCCGGCCTTCCAGCGGACCACCCTCGTCGAGTGGATGGACGAGCGCGAGGCCGTGCCGCCGCTGGACCCGGATCGGAAGGTGGTGCTGTATCCAGACCTGTATACCAACTACATGCTCGTCGAGCGCGGGAAAGCCGCCGTCAGGGCGCTCGAAGCACTCGGCGTCGAGGTGCTCGTCCCCGAGGCTCCGGGGTCGGGGCGTGCTCCCCTCTCACAAGGGATGATAGACACCGCCCGCAAACAGGCCGAGGGTGTCGCCGAGGCACTCGACCCCTACCTCGAAGCGGGGTACGACGTGGTCGTCGTCGAGCCCAGTGATGTGGCGATGTTTCGGTCGGACTACGAGCGACTGCTGCCGGAATCCGAGGCCGAGCGCCTGAGCGAGGCCAGCTACGAGATACTCGAATACGTCTACGGGCTGCTCTCGAACGGGGCCGAGGCCGACGAACTGGCGACTGCCGACGGCGAGGCGGTCGCTTACCACAGCCACTGCCAACAGCGCACGCTCGGGCTCGAACCGTACAGCGTCGAGGTGATGGAGGCGTGTGGCTACGAGGTGACGACAACAGACGCAGAGTGCTGTGGGATGGCGGGCTCCTTTGGCTACAAGGAGCAGTACTACGAACTGTCGATAGACGTCGGCGAGTCGATGGCCACAGAACTCGAGGCGGCGGATGCCGACCACGTCGTCGCCAGCGGCACCTCCTGTACAGACCAGATAGGCGACCTCCGTGACGAGGAGCCCGAACACGTCATCGAACTGCTCGCGCCACCCCAGAGAACACGACGATGAGCGACACACAACAACCAGACGACGAGAGTACAGAGCTACCCGCCGGCCCCCACGCGGCGTCGCGGAGCAACTACGACTACGCCAGCGATGACGTGGAGGACCCTGCGCTGTTTGCCGCCCTGGACGCCCGCGTGGAGGGCGAGGTTCGGTTCGACAGCTACACGCGAACCCTCTATGCCACCGACGCGAGCGCCTACCAGCAGCTCCCAATCGGTGTCGTCGCCCCGACCTCGACGGCCGACGTACAGGCGGTAATGGAGTACTGCGCGAGTGAGGGAATCCCGGTGCTTCCACGCGGCGGCGGGACGAGTCTCGCCGGCCAGGCGGTCAACGAGGCTGTGGTGCTCGATTTCAAAAAGGAGATGAACGCTGTCCTCGACGTGAATCCGGACGAGCAGACGGTCCGGGCACAGCCCGGGGTGACCCTCTCCCGGCTGAACGACCGCCTTGAGGACCACGGCCTGAAGTACGCCCCCGACCCTGCGTGGGGCGACAAGAGCGTCCTCGGGGGCTGTATTGGCAACAACTCCACGGGCGCACACTCGCTGAAATACGAGAAGGCAGACGGCTACATCGAGTCCGTCGAGGCGGTGCTCGCAGACGGTACCGTGACCGAACTCGGCTGGGTCGACCTCAAAGCCCTCCACGACCGGGCCGACGCCGTCCGGGACGAGGCCGACGACCTCGCGGCTGTGACCGATATCGAGGACCGGGTCTACGTCGAAGTCTCACGAATCCTCCGCGAAGAACGTGAGGAAATCGAGGACAGGTACCCCGACCTCACGCGGAACGTCTCGGGGTACAATCTGGACAAACTCGTCGCGGACGCCGAGGCACACGGCGCGGTGAACCTCGGCAGACTACTCGCCGGCAGCGAGGGGACGCTGGCGGTCGTCACCGAGGCCACAGTTTCCCTGGAGCCGGTTCCCGAGACGAAGGCGGCCGTGCTGTTGACCTACGACGACGTGCTCGACGCGGTCGGCGACGTGGCCCCTATCCTGGAGCACAACCCCGCGGCCGTCGAGGTGATGGACGACGTCTTCCTGGAGTTGGCGGCCGAACGCCCCGAGTTCGCGCCGGTCGTCGACCTCCTTCCAGAGGGGACAGACTCGACGCTACTGGTGGAGTTTTACGCCGGCTCGCCCGACCACGGCAGACAGCAGGTCGCAGACCTGCTCGCCGACCGCCTGCCCGATGCCGACGTGCCTGTCGAGCCGAGCGAACAGAGAGCAGCGACCGATGTCCAAATTCGCGCCGTCGATGCCCTCGAAGCCTACGACGCCGACAGGCGGGCGAAGTTCTGGAAGATGCGCAAGGCCGGGCTCCCCATCTTGCTCTCGCGGACCGACGACGACAAACACTGGCCCTTCGTCGAGGATACGGCGATTCCGGCCGAGAACCTCGAAGACTACGTCGCCGACCTCCAGGCCCTGTTCGAGGAACACGACACCTTCTCGTCGTACTACGCCCACGCCGGGCCGGGCGTACTTCACGTCCGCCCACTTCTGAACCTCAAAACCGAGGACGGCATCGAGACGATGACGGCAATCTCCGACGGCGTGACCGACCTCGTCATCGAGTACGGCGGCTCGGTCTCGGGCGAACACGGCGACGGCCGGGCGCGCACGAAGTACAACCGCAAGCTGTACGGCGACCAACTCTGGGAGGCCTTCGAGCAACTGAAGACGGCCTTCGACCCCGAGTGGCGGCTCAACCCCGGCAGCGTCTGTGGCGAGTTCGACCCTGCCGAGAACCTCCGATTCGACCCCGAGTACGGCTTTGACGCCGACTTTGAGCCGGCGATGGAGTGGGACAATGAGAACGGCTTCCAGGGAATGGTCGAACTCTGTCACGGCTGTGGCGGCTGTACCGGCCACCAGGAGACCACCGGCGGCGTGATGTGTCCGACATACCGTGCCGACAACGAGGAGATTCTCTCGACACGAGGCCGAGCGAACGCCTTGCGTCGGGCGATGAGCGGCGACCTGCCCGAGGACCCGACCGACGACGAGTTCGTCGAAGAGGTGCTCGACCTCTGTATCGGCTGCAAGGGCTGTCGGGTGGACTGCCCAAGCGGCGTCGACATGGCGAAACTCAAAGCCGAGGTGAAACACGCCCACCACCAGGAGGAAGGGATTCCACTCCGGGACCGCCTGTTTGCGAACGTCGAACGTCTCTACGCGCTGGGGAGTGCGTTCGCGCCGCTGTCGAACTGGGCGACGAGCCTGCCGGGGTCGGGTCTCGTCGCCGAGAAACTGCTCGGTATCGCCCGCGAGCGCGACCTGCCGACCTTCGAGCGCGAGACCCTCCAGGACTGGGCGAACGCCCGCACGCCGGCGGTGTCGGCGACAGAGGCTGACCGGAAAGCGCTGGTCATCGCCGACCCCTACACCAACTACACACAGCCCGAGGTCGGGAGGGCAGCCGTTCGGGCGCTCGAAGCCGCCGGCATCCACGTCGAGGTTCCCGACGATGTGACCGACAGCGGCCGACCCGCTCACTCGAAGAGCATGCTGGAGGTGGCCCGCGACACCGCCCGCGAGAACGTCGACGCACTCGCGCCGCGAATCCGTGAGGGGTGGGATGTCGTGACCGTCGAACCCTCGGATGCGGTGATGTATCAACTGGACTATCTGGACATGCTCGCCGGTGAGGACGCCGAGGCAGTCGCTGCGAACACCTACGGCGTCATGGAGTACATCGACACCTACCGACTCGACGACGGGCTCTCGGCCGACGCCGACGGAACCGTTACCTACCACGGCCACTGCCAGCAGAAAGCGACGACCAAAGACCATCACGCCGAGAACGTTCTCGACCGGGCAGGGTACGGCGTCGACGCGCTGGATTCGACCTGCTGTGGGATGGCCGGCTCCTTTGGCTACGAGGCCGAACACTACTCGATGAGCCAGGCAATCGCCGATATTCTCTTCGATCAGGTGGACGACTCCCCCGGCGAGACGGTTGTCGCGCCGGGAACCTCCTGTCGAACCCAACTACACGACCACGAGGCGGTCGACGGCAAGCCCCCGCACCCAATCGAAGTCTTCGAATCAGCAATCGACAGACCGTGATTCGCAACCGCGAAGAGCTCGCGCGAACCCCGACAGCGGGCGTCGCAGTCGACGCGCTGGCGGCGGGCATCGAGGCCGCCCACCCAGAGACAGTCGTCGCCGACTGCGTCTCCCTCGATGGTGACACGCTCTCGGTGGCCGGCAATACCTACGACCTCGGCGCATTCGAGCGAGTACTGGTCGTTGGCGGCGGCAAGCCCGCGGGCGCGGTCGCCGCTGCACTCGAAACCGTCCTGGGCGACCGCATCGACGACGGCGCGGTCGTAACATCCGCGCCAGTCGAAACGGAGACCATCGCGGTCCACGAGGGAACCCATCCCCTTCCATCGGAGCAAAACATCCGCGGGACCGAGGCAGTTCTCGGCCTCGCCGCCGAAGCGGGTCCCGACGACCTGGTGCTGGCTGTCATTACCGGCGGCGCGAGCGCGCTCCTGACTGCACCCGTCCCAGGCGTCTCCGTCGAGGACCTCCGTGCCGTGACCGAACAACTCCTTGACGGCGGCGCGTCGATAGATGACCTCAACGCGGTCAGAAAACACCTCTCCCAGGTCAAGGGCGGCCGACTCGCCCGAAAGCTCGCGCCGGCGAGGACCGTCGGCGTCGTCTTCAGTGACGTGGTCGGGAACCCGTTGGCGGTGATTGCAAGCGGGCCAACAGCGCCCGACAGGACGACCTACGGCGACGCCATCGGGGTGTTAGAGCGGTACGACGTCGACGCACCCGGCGTGAGAGCGGTACTGGAAGGCGGCGTCGCAGGCGAGCGCCCCGAGACGCCCGGCCCGGAGGAGGAGGTCTTCGACGAGGTGACGAACCTCGTTCTCGCTGACAACCGGACGGCGGTTGATGCGGCGGCACAGGTCTGTGAAGCGGCGGGCTACGAGCCGCTGGTGCTCTCGACGCGAATCGAAGGAGAGGCACAACAAGCGGGCCGAACCCACGCCGCCATCGCGCAGGAATCGCTCGACAACGGCGACCCGGCCGAGCCGCCGGTCGCGCTGCTGTCGGGTGGTGAGACGACAGTGACTGTCACCGGCGACGGCCAGGGCGGGCCGAACCAGGAGTTCGCACTCGCCGCGGGCTGTGCGCTCGAAAGCGCGAGCGTCGTCGTCGGGAGCGTCGACACCGACGGCATCGACGGGGCGAGCGAGGCCGCCGGCGCGCTTGTGGATTCAAGCGTCGGCGGGGCCGGGGCACTGGCCGCACTCGAACGAAACGACGCGGAGACGTTTCTGGCCGGGAGGAGCCGTCTCGTCGAGACAGGGCCCACCGGAACAAACGTGAACGACCTGCGGGTGGTGCTCGTCGGAACGCCAGAAAAATAGGACGGTCAGCCGGGCGTTACTCGAAGGGGTGTTCGAGGACCACGGACTGGTCGCGACCGGGGCCGACACCGACCGCGTAGATGGGGGTGTCAAGTTCCTCGCTGATGTACGAGAGGTACTCGCGGGCGTTTTCGGGCAGGGCGTCGTACCCCTCGGCGGCGACGGCATCCCAGTCGGTCTCGTCCCAGCCGTCGAACGTGCGATAGTTTGGCTCGCAGTCGCCCCAGCGTTCGGTTGTCGCGGGGACAGAATCTCGCTGTTCGCCGTCGAGCGTGTAGGAGTGGCCGACTTTTACCTCGTCCAGTCCTGCCAGGGTATCGATGTGGTTGACCGCGAGGCCGGTGAAGCCGCTGGCCCGGGTCGCGTGGCGCAACACGGGCATATCCAGCCACCCGACGCGACGGGGACGGCCGGTCACGGTGCCGTACTCGCCGCCTGCCTCGCGGATGCGTGTTGCCAGTTCCTCCTCGCGTTCGCCAGCGTCGCCCTCGTAGCCAGGGGTATCGCCTTCGACGCCGGCGAGTTCGGTCGGCATCGGGCCGCTGCCCACCCGTGAGAGGTAGGCTTTGACGATACCGACGATTTCGCCGTCGCCGACGACACCGGGACCGAGTCCGGTGCCCGTCGCCGCGCCGCCCGCGGTCGGATTCGACGAGGTGACATACGGGAAGTTGCCGTGGTCGATATCTATCATCGTCCCCTGTGCCCCCTCGAAGACGACGTTCTCGCCGTCGTCGAGACGGTCCCGGAGGTGTTCGCCTGCCTCGATGAGCATCCCCTCGCTGTCGAGTCGCTCGCCGTACTCGCTGAACTCCTCAACGAGCGCGTCGACGTCGAAGTTCTCCTCGTCGACGGCGACGCCGAAGATGTCCTCGGCGACGGCCCGCTTCTGTGGCACCACGTACTCGAGGCGCTCGCGGAGCACTTCGCGGTTGGTCAGGTCGCCGACGCGAATCCCGCGTCGAGCGGCCTTGTCCTCGTAGGTCGGCCCGATACCGCGGCCGGTCGTGCCGACCTCCTGGTCGGAGTCGCTTTTGGCTTCTTCCTCGATACCGTCGAGAACGCGGTGATAGGGGAAGATAACGTGTGCGCGCCGAGCAACCCGGACGTCAGGGTCGAGCCCACGGTCGCGGAGCATCTCGATTTCGTCGAACAGCGTGCGCGGATTGACGACACAGCCGTTACCGAGGACGCCGGTCTTGCCGCGGACGACGCCACTTGGAACGAGCGAGAGTTTGTACTCCTCGCCCTCGTAGACGACGGTGTGTCCAGCGTTGTCACCGCCCTGATACCGGGCGACGACATCGGCGGGCTCGCCGAACAGGTCGACGATACCGCCCTTGCCTTCGTCTCCGAGCTGTGCGCCGACGATTGTTACGGTCATCAGGGCCACATTTCGGCCACCAGGCTAAACAGATTACGGTCCTGTGCCGTACGAACCCTTGACCCGGAAAGAACCCAACATGTTGGGTAAAATCCGAAACGAAGCGAGCGCGAGTATAAAGTATGAGACGAGAAGACAAAGGTACAATCGAGACTGCCCCGGGATTGGCGACGACAGAAATCGCTCGCGCCTCGGCGTGTGCCAGCATTTGGAGTGAGGGTCGCCACCGATGAACAGTAGCTCTTTGACAGCGTTTGGCGGACAACAGTCCGGAGAGAGACACCCACTCGCACCGGTGGTGGTGTCGGCGGTGACCGTCCTGACCCTGACCGTGGCGTTCGGTCTCCTGGCGCTCGGTATCGAGCACTTCTGGGTGGTGTTCGTCGTCGGGTTTGGCGGTGTGCTTCCGACGGCGGTCGGTGCCCTGGCGTCGCTCGAAGCGCGTGACACGGACGAGCGTAACCAAACGCGCGAGGCGGCGAGTGCAGACGAGGAGGCGCTGGCAACACTTCGGACCCGATACGCACGGGGCGAACTCACCGACGAGGAGTTCGAGCATCGCGTCGAGCAGTTGCTCGAAGCCCCCAATACTACAGGTAACGGCCACGAACGGAGAGAGTCAGAAACACGCCGGGCCGAGCGTGGACGAGTCGAGCAGTCGGCGGCTCGCGGTAAACGTTGATGATGCTGTCGCCCCTACAGGACGTATGGACAGAAACGCCGTTCGCGAGGCGTGGGACGCTGTGTCGAAAACATACGCAACCCAACGCGATCCGGACGGGTCAGACGCGGCCCTGTTAGACGAGCTTCGCGAGGAGTGTCCGCCGGACCCGACGATACTCGATATTGGCTGCGGGGACGGCGCGCGGACACTCGCGAATCTCCCCGACGGAAGTCTCGGCGTCGACTTCGCCAGAGAGGGGCTGGACCTGGCACGCGAGACGGTGCCCGAGGCGGCGCTGGTCCAGGCCGACATGTGCTCGTTGCCCATCGCCGAGGGGGTCGCCGATGCGGTGACGGCCTACCACGCCGTCTTCCACGTCGCGCGAACTGACCACCCGACAGTATACCACGAGTTCGCTCGCGTTCTGAAACCGGGCGGCACGTTGCTGATGACCCTCCCTGGCGGGCGGTTCGAGACGGTACGCCGCGGGTGGATGGGCGGCGAGATGTTCTTCTCCTCACCCGGCCGAGAGCGGACCCTCGAGTACCTGGCCGATGCTGGTTTCGAGAACGTCCGGACCAGGACCGTCACCGACCCGCTGGGGAGCAACAGCGAGTTCGTCTTTGCCGATCTCCGCTAGGTCTGTGCGTCTATCCAGGCCAAGTACTCCTCTGGGGCGTCGATTTCGCTGTAGGTGACACCGGGCAGGTCGTCTTCGGAGAGTGCGTGGACGAGGTCGCAGATGGCATCGACGTGTGCGTCGGTGGTGAACGCGAGAACGGTCCAGTACCGGCGCTCGTGAACGGTTCCCTCCCACCGGTAGTGGCTCGTTCCCGAGACGATACGGGTTCCGGCTGCAAGTCGCTCCTCGACGAGTGTCCGTGACAGCTCGGCCGCGGCCGCTTCGGTTGGTAACCCGACACTGACTGCGAGGTATGACATATCGGTGGAACGTCGGTGCGTGCATTAGGTTCGTCGTCTCTCGGCCACAGCGCCCAGTTCACCGCCTGTGTTGGACCGCTCGGGCAGTTCGGTAGGCAATAGCGTAGCTGAGAGCGGCAATCCCAGCTGCCAGGAGGACGTTCCCGACGAACACCCGCACAAGAACGTCGGTACCAGTGTCGAGCCCGATATCGAGCGAGGACACCTCTGCGGGCCCGAGCAAGAAGACGCCGATAGCGAAGCTCAGGCTGTAGACACCACCTTTGACCACCGGATTCAGGATTGCGACCGCGGCAACGAAAGCGAAGTTGCTCGTCCACGCGACCCGGCGACCAACCCAGAACAACACGACGACAGCAATCCCGAGATTGGGAAGCGCGATAGCGAACATGCCGAGCGCGAAGCTCAGTGCCACTGAATGCGGCGGCAGATCTTCTGAAAACGCCTCCCGAAGCGTGCTCTGGACTCGGCTGGTGTAGCCAGCCACGTAACCGCCAGCCATCGCAGTGACGTATGTACTCAAACGTCAAGAATGGTATGGCCGAGCAACCGTGAACGCGAGACTGGTCCGACACCCGTCTCTGGAACGGACCGCTCCTCGCGGCCGGCCCAAACGATAGGGCGGTCTACTGCCCCGATGACCGAAGTCACGGCGTCTCCTCTGGCTCGATTGTCTCCTCGGCGATAACGGAGGTGAAGCCGTCCCGACGATAGACGACCTTGATCGTGTCGCCGGGTTCGATGACATCGTAACTATCTGAGTTGTTTCGCTCCTGAATCGTGAGCCGCTGACCGGCAGAGACGTTCTCCTCCCACTCGAAGACGACACCCGGGTCCGAACCGTTGAAGTGACCCGGTGGGTCCGAGGGGCTACAGTCCTTGGGCTTGAATCGGCATGGCTTGTTCAGGTCGTTGAAATCGTTGTCGTCGACTTCGAGGATTAGTCCTGGCACGCCCGAACCGGAGCCGACGTTGCTCTCGCTATTTTCGGTCTCGTTGTAGACGAGTTCGCCGCCGATATACACCTCGAGGTCCTCGCGCTCCAGCACGTCGCCGCTCATGTGCGTGATCACCACCGAATCGTTGAGCGCGACGCCGTCGTCGAGGTAGCGCCAGTCGAACTCGATGTAGGCGTTCGCCCGTGGCTCGGACTGTGTCTCGGCGAGGTCGAGCGCAAACACCGTCACCGTCGCTCCGAGCAGCACGGTCACCGCAACGAGGAGGACCACTCCGATGACTGATGCGACTCCGCTTTCATCACGGAGGATACGGGCCATACGATAATAATAGACAGTTCCAGACGTATATAAAATCTGTTCAGAACTCAACTGGTGAGAATCCTATCTAGGAGGGGCCACCGCAAGTGTTGTGGGACGTTTCAGGCCGGGCCAGCGTGTCATATAATCGTTCACAACTCCTCAAGAGCGATGTGCACTGACTGATAAAGAAGTAACCAGATGAAAATGACATTTGTCCTGGTATTCAAGATGGAGGGCGCGACTCTTGCACAAGCCCAATGAATATTTCAGTAATAAGTCAGCAACGAAAGGCATAGATACTCACAAACGGAAAACTGAGAGCGATGCTGTCACACTCGTCTCGCCGTTCGTTTCTTGCGAGTGTTCCGATGGTGCTGCTCTCCGGCTGTCTTTCTCAGATGTCTGAAAACCGTGAGAGCGAGACTGAAGAGTGCAATATATCTCGTGGGTACTATCAAGGGAACGGTGAACCGGTTAGCAGAACCGTTGAACTCTCTCATGATGAAATTGGGGAAGATCGGTGTGGACAGGAGGCAGCCAGGATCGCGTTACAGTCCCTAGCTGAGAGGATGGATGTCGAACTTGTGGGAAAACGATGGATAACAGCGTACCACAGTATGGACAGGGATGATGTGTGGATTGCTGTCATGCCTGCTCACGATACTGAAAACCAGAAACGCTGTCCGCCTCAGGAGTTCGAACTTGAGACAGCTCGTACTTTGCTCCCCTCACGTGTGACTGTAAGACTTGAAACCGTAGAGACTGACGAAGCCGCCCACGAATGTACATACCGAGATGTGTACGTTAGTGTGGATCAATAGCACTACACATCTCAACACTAACCAGTTGGTGCATTGATTCTCTACATGTTTCACCGACATTCTGCCGAATTTCAGAGAAGTTCCACCTCGTCGCGGAGCTTGAGTACTCTGTACTGACGCTGGCCACTCCGTGAGACATTTTCTATGACAGGCTTGGCCGGGCCCGCACTCCTCACCATCAGCCGCCACGCACCCGAAACCAGACGCGCTCGCCAACTGGCGACCCCCCGTCCTCGATATCCAGTCGACTCAGAAACAGGTCCCGGACGGCGAGTGTGACGGTGAGTTCGACTGTCTCGTCGTCGGCCGCGACCGTGACAACGCAGTGTCCGTCCCGCTGGTCGATTGCCGCAATCGTCCCGACAGACCAGCGCTCGATGTCGTGGGTCGGTTTTTGGGCGTGAATGCGGTCGTGGTCCATACCCGTTCTGTGGTCGCCGTCCGTGTCGGTCTTTCGCTGACACTGTCTCTGTGGATGTAGGCCGGCGACAGACAGGACGAGCAAGCGGTATCTGTATAGCTAGTATGAGATCTGCAGGGAGTCGTAGCTGCTAGCACCGGTACTCAGGGAGAGAGGGAACATAGAAACAGGTACAGATGCTGCAATCAGCACAGCTCTCCACAGACGTCGCGCCAGAGGAGACGGCCGACAAGACTGCCGACCGACGTATCGCCAGGCGCAGTGAAGAGTTGCATCTCCGGAACTTCGACGTTTCGCGGGAGCATACACTCACAGTGCGCGTCTCGGACGACGACGGACTGGTCTTCGCGAACCGGTACTATCTCACCCCTGGCAAGACTGTCAGTGAACTTGGTCGGATTCCCCCCGGAGAGTACGAGGTCCGCGTCGAACTCGACGGTCGCCGCCAGCAGACGGCCACCTGTGAAATCGGCGAGAGGCCGAGCAAAACTGCACTCGTCGAAGTCGGCAACGGCACCGTCTCCCTCACCGAGGGACTCTACCGCTAGTCGGCGCTGAGGACAGTACCAAGTAGCTTTCGCGCCAACGCTTTATCGAGCGGGTCGTTTCCGTTTCCGCAGTGTGGCGACTGGACACAGGCCGGGCAGCCATCCGAACACGGACAGTCGACGAGCATCGACGTGGTTTCGGCCATCAACTCCTCGATGTCGTCGTAGCCGGCCCGCGAGAGGCCGACACCGCCCGGATATCCGTCGTAGATGAAGATGGTACTCCTGTCGGTGTGTGGGTGCATCGGTGTCGAGAGCCCGCCGATGTCACGGCGGTCACAGACGACCAGGAGGGGAAACAGCGCAATCATCGCGTGTTCGGCGGCGTGAATCGCGCCGGGGAAGCTCCCGTCTGCGGCCAGCAGCTGTTGTTTCAGGTCGGTCGGAACGGTGAAATACAGCGCCCGCGTCTCCAGGCTCGTCTCGGGCACGTCCAGTTCCTCGCGACCGAGTACCTCGCCGCTACGGCTGTCCCGGCGTTCGAAGCCCGTAATCTGTTTGTACATCGTCACGTCGGCAAAGCGGACGGTCACGTCCGCACAGGTCGACAGTTGCTTCTCGTCGCGGTCGTCGTCAATGACCATCGTCTTCTCGTGGCGCACCTGCGTGTAGTGATTGGCCCGCGTCGGTCGCAACGTCGCCAAGTCTCGGCGCAGGTCCAGATCCGCCACCTCGTAGGTTGTCCCCTGGTGGTGATAGATTGCGCCAGTGTGGGCGTCCCGGAGCGCGTCGCCAAGCGAGAGGCCGCCGATGCGTTCGTCCCGGCTCGCGTCGATAAGCGTGATTTCACGGTCGTCGATGCTCCGGAGGCTCATCTCGTGTTGGGGGCTCCCGTCGCTGGCATCGAACCAGCGGAGGCCGTCGCCAGTCTGCCGGCGTTCTAGTTCCCCCTCGTCGGTGAGAGTAGCGACGTGGCTCGGGAACGACTCGCCGAAGTGGGCGTCGTCGCTCGGGCGGAGCCAGGATTCGGTCGCGCCAGCTCTGATGTGTGCGGGGAGTAGCTGGTCGTTGTGCGGATCGGCGACCGCGCGCTCGGGGTCGCCCTCGAAGAACTCCTCGGGGTGGGCCATCACGTACTGGTCGAGCTGGTCCTCACCGGCGACCAGCGCTACGAGACTCGGCTCCTGACCGCGGCCAGCCCGGCCGGCCTGCTGGTATGTTGCCATCCGTGTTCCGGGGTAGCCGTCGAGGAGGACAGCGTCGAGGCCGCCGATATCGACCCCGAGTTCGAGGGCTTTCGTGCTCCAGACGCCCCGGACAGTTCCGTCGTTGAGGCCCGCTTCGAGCTCCTCGCGACGGTCGTTCGAGAGGGCGGCCTGGTAGGCAGCGATGCCGTCGGCGAGGTCGCCCTCCCCGCGCTCGCGGAGGTCGCGCGCACTGTCGGTGGCATAGCGTTCGGCGGTCTGGCGCGCCCGGGTGAAGACCGCCGTCTGGTATCCTCGGCTCACGAGGTCGACAAAGAGGCGTTTCGTTTCGGTGTGACTGGAGCGCCGGCTCCCGTGGCCGCCGCCGTCTGCGGGCGGATTCCAGAACAGCCAGTGGGTCGGCCCGGTGGCACTGGCGTCGTCGTCGACGAGCGTGAACGACGCCGGCGACTGGCCGGTGACCGTCGCGGCGTGCTCGATTGGGTTGTCGATCGTCGCCGAGCAGCAGACGTACTGGGGGTCGGCTCCGAACTCTCGACACATGCGTGCGAGACGGCGCATCACCAGCCCGACGTGGCTGCCGAAGACACCGCGGTACTCGTGGACCTCGTCGAGCACGACCGTCGAGAGGTTCTCGAACAGCCAGTCCCAGAGCCGTCGGGAGTGGGGCAACAGCCCGTAATGGAGCATGTCGGGCGTCGTGAGCACGAGTGTCGGCCGGCGGTCCCGGACCGCTCGCTTCTCCTGTTTCGAGAGCCGTCCGGTGTACTGGTCGACAGTGACGGTCGTTCCAAAGCCAAGCGAGCGGGCAACGGCCGATAGCGTCTCCTCCTGGTCGTTGATGAGCGCGACCTGCGGGGCGACATACAGCGTCGTCTCCCCGTCGGCGAGTGCGCGCTCGACGGCCGGGACGGTGTATGCGAGGCTCTTCCCGCTCGCGGTCGGCGTGGCGAGGACGACGTTGTCGCCGCCTCTGACAGCCTCGATTGCGGCCGCCTGGTGGTCGTAGAGGTCGGTGATTCCCTGTTTGTCCAGCGCCCGGTCCAGTCGATCGGGCAAGTCGACCGCGCGCGAACTCGCGTCGCTGCCGGAGACGACGCGGTGTGTTTCGAGCTGTCCGCTGTAGTACGGCCGCTCCTGGAGCCACGCGATAGTCTCGTCCACAGTGACCGTTCGGCCTGGAGCGTCCAGAACGTTTCTATCGCGGCCGCCACTCGCGCCGTGGCGCGGCTACGACGCTGCGTCGAGCGACGGAATCGAAAGCACAACGCGTGTCCCAGAGCCTGTTCGCTCAAAATCGACATCCCCACGGACTGCATCGGTCGCCCAGTAGATGAGCCAGAGTCCGATGCCGCTGCCATGGGTGAGCGGAGTCTCCTCGCCTTCCCTCAGGGCGGCCAGTTCGGCCGATGGAATGCCTGGTCCAGAGTCCGTGACGGCGATTTCGACGTGGTCTCCGTTCTCGGAGTGGGCCTCGATGCGAGGGTCGCTGGTCGTGTGTTCGACGGCGTTTTCGAGTGCCTCCCGAAGTGCAATCTTGACCGCGCCTCGGTCGGTCAACACTGTCACTGGATCGGAGAAATCCGTCTGGATGTCGCTGAGACCGACCTCGGCGACCACTTCGTCGACGAGACCGCGAGCCGACACCTGTGTCGCCTGTGTGTTGTCGACGGCCGCAAGCTGGGCGGCAAGGCGTGCCTTCTCACCGAGGCCGGCCAGCTCGCGGGCAGTATGTTGAATCTGACGGGCCTTCTCCTCGTTTTCCCCGTCCAGGCTCTCGCCGAGGACACCTGCCAACCCGGTGATAACCGAGACCTCGTTCCGGAGGTTGTGTCGAAGCAGTCGGTTGAGCACCTGCGTCCGTTGCTCGCGGCGTCGTTGTTGGGAGACATCCCGGTAGATAGAGACCAGTGTCGGTCGCTCGGCCAGGGTCACGACCTGTGCGCTGACTTCGACAGGGAGGCGTGAGCCGTCAGCGCGGACGAGTTCGATATCGCTGCCGTCCTCAAAGGTGGCAACAGAAACGGGCGAGTCGCGGGCCTGTGCCACGGATTCCGCGTACAGGCTGTCGTACCGCTGGTCAGAGGGATGTAGCTCCATCTGGTGAGTGCCGATAATTTCGCTTCGCGGCCGCTCAACAAGTGATTCGGTAGCAGTGTTCGTTTCGAGAACGCGGCCAGTGTCAGCGTCAGCGATGACGATGGGATTGGGTGCTGTCTCGATGAGCGTCTGGTAGCCTTCGATAGACAGTTCCAGGCCGAGTTGTGCGAACAGGTCGAAGTCACTTCCCTGGACGGCCGAGCGGACGATTTCACCGTCTTCGATTACGAACCGTCCCCAGAGTTTGTAGGTGATTTCGTTGCCCGAGGGCGGAACACCCCGGTATTCCCCGAGGTGTGTTCCGCGCCAGGTCTGAATCGAGATGACGGTGTTGCCCTCTGCGTACAGCGACTGTGAGACGATACTCGTGTCCGGAAAGGCAGTGAGTATTTCGTCGATGACATCGGTCAGCCCGTCTCGGCCGAGGCGCTCGATGTCGGATCGAGCGACATCGTATTTCGCGGTGAGTTCGTCGGCGGACAGTTCGTCGATAACGTCGAGATTTCCTGCTTCGATTTCGTCGAAATAGCGGCGAACGAGCGCCTTATTCTTCTCTGTGACAGTCATTATCTTTGGGTCGAGCGTCGAGAATAAAGCTGTTGGCCCACCAACCAGTCATACTGATTAGTCGGGTACTTTTCGGGCCTATTTCAGGGAATTACTCGTTTCACGGCCCGATATGGGCGGGAAATGAAACAGTGGCGGGAACGCCTCGCAATAATCACTGTCAGTCGCTCGATTCAGCTTCAAGGCGTGGAATCTCGACGCGGAGGGACCGCGGCCCCGACGCGCTGTCCAGCGGGATGATGTCGCCGCCGACGCCGGTCACCGCGAGATAGGTCCGTGCGACATCGAGGTCGCTGCCGTGTCGCAGGTCGGTTTCGGTCCCGTTTCTGATGAGTTCGGCGTCGCCGCCCGCGAGCAACGCCGTTTCGCCGTGGATGTCGAGTTGCACGTACCTGTCGCGTATCTCGACAGCCAGGTCGATTGTCGGTGTCTCGATGTACTCCACGATGCGGGTGAGAAGCCGCGAGAGTGCATCGACTGCCTGTTTCGAGACGACTGCCTGCGCCTCGACCGTCGGTACCTCGACGGTCGCCTCCGAGACGGCAGCGTCGGTCTCGCGCAGATTCGCCAGCAGCGTCGAGAGGTCGGTTCGCGCCGAACCAGCGGCGCTACTGAGCGTTCGGGACTGGACCGCGTGGGTACTCAGGTCGGATAACTCGGCGGTGGCCGCGAGGATTTTCTCGACTGCGTCTTCTCGGGCCGCGTTGTCGACCGACTCTCCGGACTGGAGCATCGAGGCGTATCCCTGGATGATCGTGAGTTTGTTGCGCAGATTGTGCCGCAGCAGACGGTGTAACACATCGAGTTGCTGGTTCCGTCGCTTTCGGTCCGTGATATCGATTGCAGACCCGATAGAGCCAGTAATCTCGCCGTCCTCGTACAGCGGCCGCGCGTAGAGTTCGACATCGAGACGCGAGCCATCTCTGGCCCGGTGGACTGCTTCGCAGCCACCAACTGTCCCGCCGTCTAACACGCGCTCGAACAGAGACTGAAATTGCTCGTCGTCGACGAACAGCGGGTACTGTGTGCCGACAATTTCCTCGGCACCGTAGCCGAAGGTCTCCTCTGCCGCCTGGTTCCACAGCTGGACGGTGCCCTCTGGGTCGAGAACAGCAACCGGGAACGGCGTCGCGTCCACCAGCGTGTTCAGCCGGGCAGTCGCCTCTTTGAGTTGATTCTCCCGATCGATACGGGTACTGATGTCCCGAAACACGCCCAGCACGAGGGTCCGGTTGTTCGCTTCGATACGCTGCGCGTTGATTTCGACCGGGACCCGCTTGCCATCCCACGTCTCGATGTACACTGGACTCCCGTCCTGGAGTCGCTCAACCTTGTCGCCGTTCAGCCCCCTGTGGAACGCCTCCCTGTAGGCGTCGATGTTGTCTGTGGGGTGAAGTGTCCGTCTGTCTGCTCCGATGAGGTCGTCTGTCCGGCAGTCGAATAGCTCTGTTGCAGCGTCGTTGACCGCGACAATCTCGTTCGATCCGAATTCAGCGACGATAACCGCGTCGGGGATGCTCTCCATGATGGTCGTGACCGAAACCTCTGGCATCTCGGTGAGCGATGAGGGCTCGGTCGCTTCAGACATGATATCTAGAACGAAATAGAGGCTTACTTAGTATAATACCAAAGCCAACATTGTTAGGGTCACAGCTCGCCTGCGACACGAGACAGGATAGCCAACCAGAGTGATTTTCTCGACTGGCAGGCAGTCACCACGAAGGACAGGACTTAGTCAGCAGAGTCCTGAGACCGGAGTATGGAGACGACAGAAGGATTCGCCGGACTTCGCTGTCTGTCCTGTGAGACGACGACCGACGCGAGTGCCGAGCGCTGTCCAGACTGTGACGGGCTCCTCGACCCAGTCTATGACGAGGCGACGCTCGAACGCGCACACGAGAGAGTTCACAACGGTGAGCGGGCAGCCGTTCTGCCTTTCGATGACCCCGTGACCATCGGGGAGGGCGGTGTGACGCTGATTGAAAGCCCCGACCTGGCCACGGAGTTGGGCGTCGGCCGCGTGCTGGTCGCCGACGAAGGACACAACCCCACCGGCGCCCTGGTCGACCGCGAGATGGCCGTCGCGGTCACCGCCGCACACGAGGCCGGAGCCGAGACGGTCGCGCTGCCGACGACCGGCAACGGCGGACAGGCGGCCGCAGCCTACGCCGCCCGCGCGGGACTGGAGGCAGAGTGTTTCGTCCCCTCGCGGTCGGTGTTTGCGAACAAGGCGATGATAAACGTCCACGGCGGCGAAATGTCTGTCGTCGGCGGCCGTTACTCCGATGCCGCCGAGGTCTTCGAGGAAGCAAGCGCCGAGGAAGAGTGGCGCTCACTTGCCCCCTTTGGGACGCCGTACCGCCACGAGGGCGCGAAGACACTCGCCTACGACCTGCTCGCCGAACTCGACGACGCACCCGACGCGGTCGTCCACCCGACGAGCCACGGGACGGGGCTGTACGGACTCGCTAAGGGCTTTCGCGAGTTCACAGAGACGGACCATCTCGGGGACGTTCCCCGCCTCTATGCCGCCCAGCCTGAGGGCTGTGCCCCGCTGGTCGACGCCGGCGACGAGCCAACGTCGGTCGAGCATCCCGATACCATCTGTGGCGCACTGGAGGTGCCAGCGCCAGCCGGAGGGGCGCTCGCGCTTGACGCACTTGCAGAGACAGACGGCACCGCAGTCGCGGCCGAAGACGACGACATACTGGAGGGCGCGGCCTCGCTCGCGGCCGCGGGTGTTCCGCTGAGTGCGACCGGCGGTGCCGCGGCCGCCGGTGCCCGAAACCTTGCCGACGACGCCTTCGACACCGATGAGACGGTCGTGCTCGTCAACCCCGCGACGGCGAACCGCGAGGCCGACATTCTGCGGAGCCACCTGATGAAGCAAGGTATCTGAGCGCACTTTAGTCAGTCCGCCGTCACATTGAAGAGGGGTGATACCGAGACACTCGTTATGACCAGTCAAGCGTTCGTCTCGCAGGTCCAGGAGGTGTTATCGGTCGACCCGGAGGCGTTCTGTGAGCAAGTGCGTGCCGATGCCGAGGCGATTACCGAGGCAATCGAGGCGGGAGTGTTCGACAACCCACAGGCAATTATCGGACTGGAGTACGAGTTCTACGCAATTGCCAGCGGAACTGGGACAAACACCCCCGAAACATCTGAGGAGGCCGTAGGGTCTCTCCAGCGTGTTCCGCGCCAGTTGCTGGATTTCATCCGCTTTGAACAGGAGCTTGGTCTCCACAACGCCGAGCTGTCGACGAGTCCGTTGCCGCTGAACGCCGACGGGCTGCGCGCACAGGAGGCGACCGTTGCTGCACAGCTCCGGACCGCAAACGAATACATCCGCAGCGAGGGGCTGATGCTGGTCAGCGACGGCCTCTGGACAATTCCGTCCCAGGGCGAGACCACGAGAGGGTATCTTACCGATAGCACCACCGTCGACGGCGTCGAGGTTGCGGCGAACATGTCGGAAGAGCCGCGGTATCACGCGATGTCGAACGCCGGCGGTGACGTGACGCCGGCGATGGAACTCGACGCGCCACATGTCTCGCTGTCGGCACAGACGGTCGTCCCCGAGAGTCTCATCACGTCGACACAGCCACACTACCAGGTGCCCCGGGCGAAGAGCCTGCCCGAGCGGTTCCGGTACGCGCTCCGAATCGCCGGCCCGCTGCTCGCTCTCGGCGTCAACTCACCGCTGTTTCCGCCGGACCTGTACGACGACGCGCCGCCGTCGGAGATTCTCGCCGAGACCCACATGGGAAACCGAATCGGTGTCTTCGAGTCGGTGTTGAACCCTCGGAACGGCCCCGACAAGGTGCGCTTCCCGCGAGATATCGGCTCCGTGGAGGAGGCCATCAACCGTATCGTCGAGGACGACCTGCTGGTCCCGATGCCGGTCGAGGACGGCGAGTACAGCGCGTTCCAGACGAAACACGGGACCTACTGGCGGTGGGTGCGGCCGGTGTTTGGGGGGAGTTCGGGATCACAGGCGAACGCCCGCATCGAGTTCCGTCCCATCGCCGCCCAGCCGACCGTCCGGGACACCATCGCCTTCCAAGCGGCCTTCGCCGGGTTGATGGAGGCATTGCCGGCCGCCGACCACCCGGTCGCCGAACTCGACTGGACGACCGCGCGGGACAACTTCTATCTCGCCGCCGACGACGGCCTCCAGGCCAGGCTGACCTGGATTACCGGCGACGGTGAGCGCACGACCGACACAGAAGCTATCTTCACCGACCTGTTCGAGCACGCCGCTGAAGGACTTCGGAGCTGTGGAATATCCGAGGAGGCTATCGGCCGGTACATCGGCCCACTCCGGCGGCGGGTCCGTCACGGCCTGACCCCGGCACGCTGGAAGATTCAGCAAGTCTGTCACGAACTCGACGACGGTGCCACATTCGAGGAGGCAATCATCGCGATGCAACGGCAGTACTTCAGGCGGCAGTCGGAGACGCTGCTCGATAGTGACTTTGGCGCGTGGATCGAAACCTACAGCTACCGCGTCCAGTAGCACCGAGTGCGGCTTTGTGAGACATCTGGTAACAGATAACGGGCACGTCGCTAAGTCAAAGCCTTTGTATCCACGCACTCACGAGTCGTCTGTATGACGGAGCAGGTCGTCGTACTCGGGTCCGGGTACGCGGGCGCTGGCGCAGTACGGAGTCTCGAAGACGAACTTGACGGCGAGGCGGACATCCGCTGGATTTCGGATACGGAGTATCACCTCGTCTTGCACGAGTCACACCGCTGTATCAGCGACCCCAACGTCGCAGACAAGATTACGATTCCAATCGAGGACATCAAGTCCCCACGCACAGAGTTTCGCCAGGGGACCGCCGAAGACATCGACGTCGAGGACCGAACAGTCCACCTCGAAGACGGGAGTGAACACGACTACGACTACCTCCTCGTCGCGGTCGGCTCCCAGACTGCTTTCTTCGGTATCGACGGCCTCGAAGAGTACGCACACACGCTCAAGGGTCTCGACGACGCGATGGCGATTCACGACGATATCAAAGAAGCCGCACGCGAGGCGACCCAGTCCGACCCCGCCCAGGTTGTCGTCGGCGGCGCAGGCCTCTCTGGCATCCAGACCGCCGGCGAAATCGCCGAGTACCGCGACGAGCACAACGCCCCAATCGACATCCACCTCGTCGAGGGGCTGGACGAAATCTTCCCCGGCAACGACGAGAGCATCCAGCAGGCACTCCGGTCCCGTCTGGAGGCCCGGGACGTGAACATCCTGACCGGCGACTTCATCAGTGAAGTCGACGAAGAGCGGGCCCACCTCGGCGAGGACGACGAACTCGAGCACGACGTGCTCATCTGGACCGGCGGTATCACCGGCCAGGACACCGTCGGCGATGTCGACGTCGAGAAAGACGACCGCAACCACCGTCTCAACACCGGCCAGACGTTCCAAACCTCGAACGAGCGCGTGTTCGCCCTCGGTGACTGTGCGCTCATCGAGCAGGGCGAGGACCCCGCGCCGCCGACCGCACAGGCCGCCTGGCAGGCCGCCGAAGTCGTCGGCGAGAACATCGCCCGCACCATCCATAACCGCCCGCTCAAGGAGTGGACCTACGACGACAAGGGAACGGTCATCTCGGTGGGCGAGGCAGCCGTTGCCCACGACGTGTCGCTGTTTCCGTTCCTCGATACGTTCGGTGGGTTCCCGGCGAAGACGCTCAAGAAGGCAATCGCCGCCCGCTGGATTGCCTCGATTACGGGCGTCGGCACCGCGATGAAGGCTTGGCCCGACATGTAGGCCCCGCGGCTCAGGAGATGTCCCGCCAGTCGGTCACCGAAACGACGACCTCCTTCTGTAAGTCGACCTCGGCAGCGAGACTCGTCTCGTCTGTCGTTGTATTGCGTACGTAGACGACCGCGCTATCGTCCCCTTACAGCCCGAGTCCCGCGTGCCAGGCGTCTGCGCCTGCCTCGTCCGCACGGTCGTCCATCTCGGCGAGCAGCGAGATTGCCTTGCTCGCGGTCTTTGCGGCCTTGCTCTCGCCGGTGACCTCAAACTCGCCTGTCGTCCGGTCAGCGTACACCGTACAGACTGCGCCGGCCCGGAGGCCATAGATATTGGCGAGTGTCAGGATTGCGCTTGCCTCCATCTCGAAGTTGAGGACGCCGGCTTCGCGGAGTTCCTCGATTTTGTCGTCTGCGTCGCGGGCGAGAAAGCCCTCGAACCCTTCGCGGCTCTGGCCGGCGTAGAAGCTGTCGGTGCTGGCGGTCAGGCCGACGTGGTAGTCGTAGCCCAGTTCGTCAGCGGCCGCGGCGAGTGCCGCGACGACAGCGTGGTCGGCGACGGCGGGGTACTCCTCACGGACGTACTCCTTACTGGTCCCCTCCTGTCTGACCGCGCCGCTCGTGATTATCAGGTCCCCCACGTCGGTTTCCTCTTGGATTGCGCCACAGGAGCCGACACGGACAAGCGTGTCCGCGCCAACGCGGGCGAGTTCTTCGACCGCGATTGCGCTGGAGGGTGCGCCGATGCCCGTCGACGTGACAGAGATTGGCGTCTCATCGTAGGTGCCGGTCGCGGTCCGGTACTCGCGGTGGTCGGCGACGATATCGTGGTCGTCCCAGCAGTCGGTGATCTTCTCGACGCGCTCGGGGTTGCCGGGCAGGAGCACCCCCTCGGCCACGTCGCCGTCGGTTACTTCGAGGTGGTACTGTTCGTCAGTTTTCGGATCTTCGCTGCCGTGTGTTGTGTTGGTGTCGTCCTCTGCTGTCATGGTGACTCCTCCGTGTCGAGTGTCTCCGCCGAAATCGTATCCGGGAGCAAGGTCCCGAGCGTGTACGTCTGAACGTCGTCGCCGGTGTCACAGTGGACCTCAAACTCATCCACACAGAACTCCGCGAGTGTCTGACGACACATCCCACAGGGTGTGACGCCATCACGGGCCGCCGATGTGACCGCAAGCGCCGCGAACTCGCGGTGACCCTCCCGGACTGCCGTTCCGACCGCGACCTCTTCGGCGTGGAGACTGTTCGAGTAGTTCGCGTTCTCGATATTGCAGCCGGTGTAGACCGTTCCGTCAGCGGTCAGGAGGGCCGCACCCACCTGGTACTCCGAGTACGGGGCGTACGCTGTCGCAAGCGCCTCGCGTGCCTCGGCGATGAGTTGGTCAGCGTCCATGTCACGGGCGTGGAGTTGCGGGAGCAAATACTCTCCGACACCGAACCGGGGCCGCAAAGTATATGGTTCGCTTGGGGCTTGTCACACACAATGAGCACACGCGTGGTCGACCGCGTCGACGAGTGGCGTGAGCGGCCGTTTTCAGACGGCTACCGCTCGTTGCACGAGCTGGCCGAGGATGGGTTTTCGGGTGCCGTCCGAGCCGGCGGCGCGGAACTCTATATAACGAAAGGCGCCGTCGTCGGCATCCGCCACGGAGATATCGATGATTTCGATGGGAGCGGGACGGCCTACGAGTCTCCCTCCCCCGCGCTGCCGTTACTCGCGGTGATGCAGGAGACCAACGACGAGGTGCGCGCGGAGTACTACACCGAGAAGACCGCAATCTCCGAGGTCGACAGCACGCTCAGCAACGGCGGCTTCACCGGCTACATCGAACTCGCTGACAACGTCCTCAGCGGCGACTACTACCAGGTGTATCACGCCGGCCAGTCCATGAGTGTCGGCTTCATCGGGGAGTCCTCGCGGCTGGTCGACGGCGACGAGGCCTTCGAGACCGCAGACGACGAGGTCGGCATCTACCAGGTTCGTCCGGCAGACATCGAGATTATCGACCTTCCCGAGATCGAAGAACCCCTGGAGGAGACAGACGATACGGCCGCCGACGAGGCCGAGCCAGCGGAGGTGGACGACACAGAGGAACGTGTCGACGACGAGACCACCGAAGACCACGAGCCAGCAGTCGACGCCGAGGACGATGTGACAACAGACGACCCCGGAAACGATGTGACAGCAGCGAACCGCGACGAGACGGCCACCACAGAGACAGAGGAACACGAGAGCCAAGAGAGAGCCGAGCCAACAGGAGCCACTCAAGGGTCGGCGACAACGGGCACAACGGCGACCCAGGCCGTCGAAGAGCAGACTGCCGCTGCCGCCAGCGGAGAGTCCTCTCCACGAGGCGGCGGCCAGACAGCGGAGGCGAAACGGCGAAGCGACCAGCAGACCGAACAGGCAGGGAGTCGGGGGCGCTCGCGCTCGACGGAGGAGCCAAATCTCGCCCTCGAAACGCGAGCAATTCCCTCCCTCGACCCCAAAAAGACCGCCGAGCCCGACGAGAGCACCAACGGCGCTCGGGCCGATTCAATCGAGCAGACTACGGAACCCCAGCAGTCCTACCCCGAGCGGAGCCAGACACAGCAGTCCACAGAGCAAGAGCCCGCGGGCCAGCCGGCGACGCGAACAGCCGACCAGACAGAGACCGAGGAGACGACACAGCACACAGACCGCGACTCGGCCGGGAGCCGGGCAGACAGAGAGGCAGCCACAGACGACAGCGGCGGACGGACAGAGAACGAATCCAGCCACACAAAAGAGACGACACAGGCCGCCGACCCCGAGCGAATCGAGGAGCTGGAGTCCGAAATAGCAGACAGAGACGAGGAAATCGAGCGCCTGGAGTCCGAGCTCGACCGGAAGACGACAGAGTACGACGACGCGAAATCCCAGCTCGAAACCGTCCGCGAGGAGCGTGACGAACTCGCAACAGAGGTCGAACAACTTCGTGAGGAACTAGAGCGCCTGGAGACAGAGCTGGGAGCCGCGACAGACGCTGAGCGTCGGATAACACCGGCAGAGGCCCTGACAGGCACCGACATCTTCCCGCGATACAGGTCCAAAGGCGATGCGACCCTGGAGAAAGCCCACGACGGGAGCAACCGCCGTGAGGACGTACTCAGCAACCTCCAGCTCGAACAGAATACGCAGTTCGACGCAGAGGCCGTCGCGGTCGGCGGCCAGGAGTACAGCGAGTTCCTCGAATCCACCCTGGAGTATCGCTTCGTCAACTGGGTCGTCGGCAACCTCCTGTTCGAGATACGCGAGACCGGCCACGAAAAGGCCCTGAAAGACCTCTACGACGCGTTGCCGGTCATCGACTGGGCCGACATGAAGGGGACGGTCGACGTCGTCTACAAGGAGGACGGTCAGGAGACGCGCTCGGAGGAGTCGTTCGATATCGTCCTGCGAAACCGGATGGGTGAGCCGTTACTCGTCGCAAACGTCAACGACTCCCGGGAGGGCGCGACCCAGTCGATGATGGAGAATCTCGTTCGGGCTGCCGAGCGTGTCGGCCAGACCAGCGACGCCTTCGCGGGGGCATTCCTCGTCACGCGGAGCTTCTTCGAGCCGCCCGCACTGGAGACGGCCGACGACGCGACAAAGAGCGGCCTGCTCAGTCGGAGCAAACGCAAAAGCTTCGTCAATCTCTCGCGCAAACGGGGGTATCACCTCTGTCTGGTCGAGGCGCGCAACGAGAACTTCACGATGCTCGTTCCCGAGCTATAAGCTCTCGGGCGGTGAGTCCAAGACGAGACAACAACACGCAGCAATTAGTTCTCGGCTTCCGGAGCAGTCTCGATTTTCATCCCGTCGAGTTTCTCGACGATGTGGTCGATTTTGCCGTCGAGTTCCTCGACGAAGTCGTGAGTGTCTTCAGTGGTGATCGCTCCCTGGCTCGACGGCTCGATGAGGTTTTCTTCCTCAAGGACTCGAAGCGAGTATCGAACCTTGTGATGCGGGTAACCGGTCTCGTTCGACATCTTGACAATGCCGATTGGTTCGTTCTCGATGACCATTCGCAAGACCTGCAAGTGACGCTCCAGCATATCGACTTCTTTTTCAAGCCTATCTATCATGGCACTTGTTAACTAGTGTTGCGTTCATTTAAAAGTTATTGTCGGGTGAGCGCATTACCGGAAAGGGAGACCACGTATCGGAAACTGATGCCGGTATATACCACTGCGCGGGGCGAGGGTGACCGTTTCGAAGCTGTGACCTAATCTTGGCGAAACGGGTATAAAAACGCTTGGGAATAGTTGACCCGGTTGACAGTCTCCCAGGCCGGTCCCGTCCCGCCCGCGATTTTAAGTCACTCGACATACATATGTAGTGTGTCAACAAGTGTTGAAACGGCACCGCTGTTATCAAGCTATCTGGAGTGTGTGAGTATGGTGGATGTATCGACTGTGCCAGAAGTGCTTGCCGTGCCCGACCTGCTGGTCCACGTCGCCATCGCGATAGCTATCGGCGGCCTAATCGGGCTCGAACGCGAGCGTCTCGATAAGTTTGCCGGCGTTCGGACGCTGGCACTGCTCTCGGGGACAGCACCGGCAGTGGTCGAACTCGCGGAGCGCGATGGCCCCCCTGAACTGGTTGTTGTGTATCTTGGGCTAGTCGGCGCGCTCGCGCTGGCTATCGCCTACGTCCGGTTCGAACTCCAGTCCGACGAAATCGGCTTCACGACGAGCGTCACCGTCTTCCTGGTCGGCGTGCTCGGCCTGCTCGTCGGCTACGGCCTTGTGTTTGAGGCGACCTCGATTGCTATCGTCACCGCGGTCCTGTTGACAGAGAAAGACCGGATTCAGGGCTCGGTCGACCGGCTCACCGACGAGGAGCTGTCGGATTCGATGAAACTCGGGGCGCTCGTGTTCATCCTCTATCCCATCTTGCCGACGGAACCGGTCGACCCATACGGCGTCGTGAACCTGCGCGAGGTGCTGGTGTTCGCCATCTTTGTGTTGCTCATCCAGTTCGGGGCCTACGTTTCGATGCGACAGTTCGGCGGCTCAACCGGTCTCCAGGTGACTGGACTGCTCGCCGGCAGTGCGAACTCCCTTGCCACGGCAGGCGTCCTCGCCAGGATGGCAAAGCGCTCCGAGCAGGCAGTCGACGCCGCCTCCTCTGCGCTGTTGCTCGCGACTGGTTCGATGATTGTCCGCAACGCTGCTATCGCGTCGGTTCTCGCGGTCTCGCTGGCGTGGGTGCTCTGGCCCGCGATTGCGGTTATGCTCGTGTTGACCGTTGGATTCGCCTATCTGGCGCTGTCTCGGGAGGGGACGGACGAGGCGTACGATTTCGACTTCGAGTCGCCGTTCTCGTTCGTTGCGGCCGGGAAGTTCGCTGTCGCCTACGTCGGCATCGTCCTCGCGAGCGTCCTCGGCGAGGAACTGTTCGGAGAACTCGGGCTGTACGCCACCTCGTTTGCCGGTGGGCTGGTCTCCTCTGCTGCAGTCGCGGTGTCGGCTGCGACCGTCCACTCGAACGGCTCCGTCGGGGCTGTGCCCGCTGCAGGGATGGTGTTACTCGCTATCGTCGCGAGCCTGACGGCGAAGGTCGTCCTTGTCGAGGTGACGACCGCCGGAATGCGGCGGCGGGCAACGTTCCCGATGATTGTTGTCGGCCTCGCCGGGCTGTTGGCCTATCTTCTGGTGCGTCTCGCGTGACTGGGAGAGAGCAGGCGACCGACCCGGACGAAAGCCCTTTTGCCCGTTGACAGTCTGACGTTCTGGTAATGGGGCTCGAAGAGGAGATAGCCGAAATCGAGCAGGAGATTCAGGAAACCCCGTACAACAAGTCGACAGAGGCCCACATCGGACGGCTCAAGTCTAAGCTCGCCGAGAAAAAAGAGGAGTTCGCTAGACGCCAGTCCTCGTCGGGCGGTGGACCAGGGTACGCTGTCGAGAAACACGGCGACGCGACCGTGGCACTTGTCGGATTTCCGAGCGTTGGCAAGTCGACGATGCTCAACGCGATGACCAATGCCGACAGCAAGACCGGTGCCTACGAGTTCACGACAATCGATGTGAACCCCGGCATGTTGCAGTACCGCGGCGCGAACATCCAGATGCTCGACGTGCCCGGCCTCATCGAGGGGGCCGCGGGCGGCCGCGGCGACGGTCAGGAGGTGCTCTCGGTCGTCCGGACGGCAGACCTCGTCGTCTTCGTCCTCTCTGTGTTCGAAATCGACCAGTACCAGCGTCTGTACGACGAACTCTACAAGAACGGCATCCGCCTCGACCAGCAGCCCCCACGTATCTCGGTTCGCCCCAAAGGCAAAGACGGTATCTCCATCAACGCGAGCGTCGACCTCGACCTCGGCGAGGGGACAATCACCGAGATCATCCGTGAACACGGCTACGCGAACGCCGACGTGACCATCGGCGAACACGTCGACATCGACGAGCTCATCGACGGCATCCGGGACAATCGTGTCTATCTCCCCTCGCTAGTGAGCGTCAACAAGGCAGACCTCATCGAGCCCGACTACAAGGAGACCGTCGACGACCAGCTCCGCGGACACGATATCGACCCCGAGGAGGCCATCTTCATCAGCGCCGAGAAAGACAAGGGTCTCGACGCGCTCAAAGAACGCATCTGGGAGGAACTCGGCCTCATCCGCATCTATATGGACAAGCCAGGACGGGGCATCGACTACGACGAGCCGCTGATGTTGTTCGAGGGCGATACCGTCGAAGACGCCTGCACGAAACTCGGCGGCAGCTTCGACGAGCGGTTCCGGTTCGCCCGCGTGAGCGGCCCGAGCGCGAAGCACGACGAACAACAGGTCGGCACCGGCCACGAACTCGAAGACGAGGACGTACTGCGAATTGTGACGAGCAAGTAGGCCCTACTCGCGGCGAGCAAGCCGTCCCAGCGCGTACCCGAAGCCGCCGAGTGCTGTGACTGCTCCAGCCACGCCGAAGCCGGGGCCGTCACCGTCGGCGGCCTCCGTGGCCGATTCTGTCTGGGTTTCGGTCGGCTCCGGAGACTCCTCGGGCGTGGTCACGACTGGTGTCGGTGTTTCCACTGAAGTCGGCGTCTCCGTGGGCGTGGCTGTCGGTGTCGCCAGCGAGTCGTCCAGTTCGAAGGTAGCGACGACACCCGCGTGGTCTGAGGGCCAGAGTTCGACCGGCCCGTCCGCAGACTCGTAGGTGATGCGGTCGTCTGGCTCGTGACCGGTGCGGCTGGCTGCGGTCGGGGTGGCTCCCCGAACCAAAACAGCGTCAACGCGTTTTTCCAGTTGTGACTCCTCGTTGTCCAGCGCTGCCGGCTGACAGCAGGTGAATCCGTCGCTATCGGGGTTGCGCGTTCCGTAGGCGTCGGTGAAATTTCTCGTGAGCAGGTCGTACGCGTCGGTCGACGTGCCAGGGCCGCTGTTGAAATCGCCCGCGAGCACCACTGGCCCATCGTCGGGAGCGACCTCCAGTAGCTCCTCGGCCTGCTTGCGGCGGGTCGAGCGCGACGACGATTCGAGGTGTGTCCCGACGGCGGTGAAGGTGGCACCGCCGACGGTCACCTCGGCCAGACAGTACCCACGCTGAATCCCAATCTCCTCGCCGCCGGCTGTGGCACTCTGGGCCGCGTCGTAGATGCCAGTCTCCGTGTTTCTGGTTTCGTGGTTGTCATGGACGAGCAACACGTCCCGATTCGCGACCCGAAGGCCGGACTCGTCGCCGAGGCCTGGGAGCTGGGTGTCTGCGGTCACCGTCTCGGCGGCGACCTCGTAGGACAGCTCTTCGGCCTCCAGCGCGGATTCGAGCGTCTCAAGCACGTCGATAGCGGGCTCGCTGTCACCGACACGCCCGACGAGGCCGACTTCCTGTAAGGCGACAACGTCGGGTTCGGCTGCTGCGATGCCGGCTGCGATACCGCGGGCACGCGCCGCGTAACGGTCGGGGTCGATCTCGCCGAGCAACTCGCTAATCCTCAGAAGTAACTCTCCGAGCGAGTCGGCCTCTGCCAGTTCGAAGAGGTCGACGCCGACGTAGACGTTCTGTGTCATCACCGTCGGTGCCGCGGTCTGCTGGCCCACGGCGGGTCCGGGGATGATGGCTCCCGCGGCGGCGACCGCCGCGCCGCCGAGGAGCTGTCGGCGGGTCGGCCGTGGCTGTCCCACGCTGTCGTCTGTCATGTGTTGCGGTAGTGTCACGAGGCATAAAAAACGCAACACCGTCAGTCACTCTCGTACCGTTCCTCTCTGGAGGTCTGCGTGTGTCGTCGGTCAACTGTCCGTTGGCTCACAGGACCGCCAGTCGAAGCTATTAACATCGTTCTCGTGGTCATAGTCAACTGTGCAAACCACTCTAGTGCGGTATCGTCCCGTCGGCTCGACGCGCTGGAGCTCGTCTTCTGTCATCGACTGTTAATCATGACACCAGGAACACAACTCAGCCACCAAGGAGGGGGTATCGAATGAGTGACGAAGAGCTCGCCAAGGACCTTGGTCCCCTCGCGGCGTTAACCATCGGCGTCGGGACGATGATCGGCGCGGGGATTTTCGTCCTGCCCGGCGATGCCGTCACGACTGCGGGGTCACTGGCAGTTGGCGCCTTCGTTCTCGGCGGTTCCATCGCCCTCCTGACGGCGCTGTCGGCCAGCGAACTCGGGACCGCGATGCCCAAATCCGGCGGCGCGTACTTCTATGTCAACCACGCACTCGGGCCGCTGTTTGGCTCGGTTGCCGGCTGGGCGAACTGGCTCGGACTCGCCTTCGCCTCTGCCTTTTATATGGTCGGGTTCGGGGAGTACATCCAGCTAATCATTGGTATCTCCGGCACGGTGGCGCTTGGGCCCGTCTCGTTGAACGTCGCGACGCTCATCGCGCTCGTCGGCGGTGCTTTCTTCGTCGGCGTCAACTACATCGGGGCGAAAGAGACCGGCAAGCTCCAGAATGTCATCGTCATCATCCTCGTGGCAATTCTGGCGGTGTTCACGTTCGTCGGTGGCCTCCAGGCAGATATGTCAAATCTCCCGGCCAACGAGGGGTACGGCCCGATGCTCACCGCGACCGGATTCATCTTCGTCTCGTATCTCGGGTTCGTCCAGATTACGAGCGTTGCCGAGGAGATCAAAGAACCCGGCAAGAACCTCCCCCGGGCAGTCATCGGGAGCGTCGTGCTTGTCACTGGCATCTACGCGCTCGTCTTGTTCGTGATGAGTGCCTCGCTCGAACCCGGCTTTATTGCGGGAATCGGTGAGGATCAGATTGCCGTCGTCGAGGTCGCAGACGTACTTCTGGGACCAATCGGTGCCGTGGCAATGTTGTTCGGCGGCCTGCTGGCGACGGCATCCTCGGCGAACGCCTCGATTCTCGCCTCCTCGCGTATCAACTTCGCGATGGGGCGTGACGAAATCGTCAGCCCGACGCTCAACGAGGTCCACCCTCGGTTTGCGACCCCATACAAGTCCATCGCTATCACCGGCGCGATGATTCTGGCGTTCATCCTGGGTGGAGACCTCATCGGGGGCAACGCCGTGTTGACACTCTCGGGGGCCGCGAGCTTCCTCCATCTGGTTATCTACGGTCTTCTCAACATCGCGCTTATCGTGATGCGTACCGCAGACCCCGAGGAGTACCAGCCCGACTTCCGGGTTCCGCTGTACCCGTTCACGCCGATTGCTGGGGCCATCACCTCCTTTGCGCTCATCGCCTACATCGAACCCGGCGTGCGCCTGTTCGGTGCGGCGATTATCGGCGCGTCGGTGCTGTGGTACGTCTTCTACGCCCGGACGCGCACCACCAAACAGGGAATCCTCTCAGAGTACGTTCTGGCACGACAGGAGACGATGCCCGGCGCAGCCGTCTCAGCCGCCGAGTCGGTGAAACCCGACGGCGGCGAACACCGTGTGATGGTCGCGCTGGCAAACCCCGAACACGAAGAGAACCTGATGACACTTGCGAGCGCGGTCGCCAGACAGCACGACGGCGTCGTCGACGCCGTCCACATCGTGACGGTCCCCGACCAGACCTCGCTCGAATACGCAGCCGACAACGCCGAGGAGTACGCCCCCAACCACCACGCAGTGCTCGACAACGCCAAGAGTCACGCCGAGACCTTCGGCGTCGATATCGAGACACACACCATCTTCTCCCACCGCGGGTTCGAGGAGATATTCGACGCCGCGCGGACACACGACGCCGATACGGTCGTGATGGGCTGGGGTCCCGACTCGCATGGCTCGCCCGGCCGGGCCGAGAGCGCGCTCGACGACATCACGCGGACGCTGTCGGCCGATTTCCTCGTGGTCAGAGATAGGGAAATCGAACCCGAGAACATCCTCGTGCCGACCCGCGGCGGTCCGGGGTCAGCCTACGCCGCAAGCGTCGCTAAGCTCATCCAAGACGAGTACGGCTCCGAGGTGACGCTGTTACACGTCGCCGACGACGAATCCGAGGACGGCTCTTTCCTCGAAGAGTGGGCCGCCGAACAGGGCCTGTCAGATGTGACCCTCCGAGTCGAGTATGGCGACACCGGCGAGGAGATTGTCCGCGCCGCCGAGGACGCCTCGTTGCTGGTGCTTGGTGCCTCCAAGCGGGGACTGCTGGTACGGCTGGTGAGTAGCTCACCCGTCCAAGAGGTCGTCGACGAGGTGGATTGTTCGGTGATTCTGGCCGAGCAGGCCCACGAACGGTCACTGCTCCAGCGACTCCTCGGTCGGTGAGAACGCGCCGCGCCCTCACTCCTGGACGGGACCGAGGTAGTGCCAGTGAAGCTTCGTATCCCCGTCCGGACGAGTCTCCTCTCGAACGTGATAGAGAAAGGGGCCGTGTGGACACTCGTCACAGCCGTCGTCACATGGCTCGCGTTTGATGACTTCTGTGTAGCCGACCTGCTCTTCGATGCTGACGATTTCCTCGCCCGTCCCTGGCTCGATGTTGTCGGCGACGGCGGTGTGTAGGAAATCCTGTCTCTCGGTCGCGTAGTCGATGACCGCCCGTAGCTCGGCCTCGTCGAGGTTATCGAGAGTCTCGACGAGTGCCGGTGACAGCAGCGACGGCGCCTCCGGCTCGGCGTTGTCCTCTGGCATATATCGACGTTGCCAGGGAGCTTATATAAGTCATCCCCTCGCGCGACCATCGATGGATTTTCACCAGTCTGCTGAGAACGTCGACCAAGATGTATCTCATCATCGTCGGTGCCGGCGACATCGGAACCCCGCTCATCGACATCGCGACGCGGGCTGGCAACGACGTGGTCGTCGTCGAGAGAGACGAAGCTAGAGCAGACAGCATCGCCAGCGAGTACGACTGTCTGGTGCTCAACGCCAACGCGACGACCAAAGACGTGCTCCAGGACGCCGGCGCAGATCAGGCTGACGCTATCATCTCGACGACTGCAGAGGACGCAACGAACATCATGATAAGTCTCCTGGCCAAGGAGTTGGAGATTCCCTCGGTCGTGGCGGTCGTCCACAACCCCGAGCACATGGCGCTGTACAAACAGATTGGTGTCAACACGATGGAGAACCCCCAGCAACTCATCGCGGAGTATCTCTATCGCTCGGTCGCGCGCCCGGCAATCGTCGACTACATGCAGATTGGCGAGGAGGCAGAGGTCTTCGAGATAACCGTCACAGCGGGTGCTCCGATTGCAGGAATGACAATTCAGGAGGCCGCAACAGAGAACATCGTCCCCGAGGACGTGCTCATCGTCGCAATCGAGCGCGAGGGACAGGACACCCCAATCACCCCGCGAGGGAACGTCGAGATCAGGCCCGGCGACCTGCTGACGGTGTACTCCGGCTTCGGAGCCGACCCCGAGCTGACCGACCTGTTCGGTCACTTCGAAGACGACCCGCAATGAGAGTATCGAGGGTCACAGTCGGGCGTGACGTGGGCCGCATCCTGCGCGTGGTCGCACTCATGCCCGTCGCGTCGATAGCCGTGGCGGCGGTCCACGGGGAGTTTTTCGCGATTCCGGCCTTCGCTCTGACCGCTATCGTGATAGCCGGCGTTGGAACCGGGCTCGCGAGCCGGTACCGCGACGCCGACCCACCCGGCAAGCTCGAAGCGATGGTCACTGCGGCGATGTCGTGGGCGGCCACTGGCCTGCTCGGCTCGCTCCCGTTTCTCTGTATCGCGTGGACGATTCACGTCGACCCGTACCCCGGCTGGATGAACACACCCGCGATGACCGAGACGGTCTCGGTCTTCGAGCGCCCGCTGGATGCGGTCTTCGAGAGTATGAGCGGCTTCACCGGGACGGGGCTGACGATGGCCGCCGTCGAAGAGCAACTGCCCCGCTCGCTGCACTGGTGGCGGTCATTCATCGAGTGGGTCGGCGGCGTCGGCGTCATCGTTCTCACGGTTGCTATCCTCGCCCGCCCCGGCAGCGGCTCGCTCACCCTCTACGAGAGCGAGGCCCGTTCGGAGAAGATTCACCCGAGCATCGTCTCGACCGTCCAGGAAATCTGGAAGATATACGCCGGTCTCACGGGTGCGTCGATTCTCCTGCTGTTCCTGGCGGGCATGCCCGCCTGGGACGCCATCAACCACGCGATGACCGGCATCGCGACCGGCGGGTTCTCCGTTCACGCCGACTCGATTGGCCACTACGGCGAGCCGCTCATCGAGTACGCCGTTGTCCCCGTGATGGTCGCCGGCAGTATCGCGTTTCCGATCCACTACCTCATCGTCAAAGGCGAACTCGAAAACCTCTACCGAGACCTTCAGACCCGCTGGGTATTCATATGGTTCGGGGCCGGGTCGGTGTTGTTGACCGGACTGCTCCACAGGGCAGGCCAATACGGGAGTCTCGAAGAGAGCTTCAGGATCGGGCTCTTCCAGTTCGTCTCGGCCACCTCGAACGCTGGCTTCGGGACAGCAACCATCGGCAACGGAACCGAGCAGGTGTGGACCGCGGGTCCGGTGCTACTTGCCTGTCTGGGGATGCTCACAGGTGCCGCAGCGGGGTCGACCGTCAGCGGTATCAAACTCATCCGCGTCATCACGCTCATCAAGGGGACTCTCTGGCAGATACGCGGCGTCTTCGTTCCCGACACCGCGATTCGGTACCTCCAGGTGGGTGAGCGTCGGCTCAGCGAGGACCAGTTCCAGCGCGAGTACACCGAGGCGACGGTCGTGTTACTGCTGTGGCTGGCCTTTCTCGCGGTCGGGGTTGCGGTGCTCTTGCAGGTGCTCTCGCCGGGCCACCCACTCGAGTACGTCGTCTTCGAGGTGATGAGCGCCCAGAGTAACGTCGGCCTCGACTCGGGAATCACCGGGCCGACGATGCCCGCCCTCTCGAAGGCGATGTTGATTCTCAACATGTGGGTCGGGCGGCTCGAGATCATCCCGGTGGCGGTGCTGTTGAGTTCGGTCTTCAGCCGACTCGATCTCTACCGGTGACGGCGGCGTCAACCCACGCACCGAGGCGGCCACACGCGAGTCCGAACAGCGGGGCGAGACAGACCACGATCACGCCGGCAAACAGCAGTGCGCCGACGCTTGACTGTGCGTCCGTCGGCGCGGTGATTGCCCTCACGAGTGAGGAGATGACGCTGAGCCCAGCGCCGAGGACGCCGGCCCGCGCGCCGGCTGCGTCTGGGTCAGTCGAGAAGCGAGCAGCGAGAGCGCCGGCGATGGCCGCTCCAAGCACCATGACACTCCCGGCAGGTGTTGCTACGGAGTGGGGCAACTGTTCAATGGCGATACCGACGGGCACCGACACGAGTGCGCCGGTGAGCGCGAACTGCCAGGCGGCGGGCGGCGGGCGGAGAGCAATCGGCATGTGCGGGTGAGACGCGCGCGACCGTATTATAACCTCGTCGAGCAGTGCTAGCCACACCAGTCAAACGGTCTTCTTAAAGCCAGTGAGGCCAAGATTCGATATGACCGACAGCGCGGACGAGACACACGTCGAGTGGCGCGAGTGGGGCGAAGACGCCTTCGAGGCGGCCGAGCGCGCGGGCAAGCCCGTCCTGCTCGCGCTCGTGACCGAGTGGTCCGAGGAATCTCACAACATGGACCTGGCGACCTACGCCGAGCCGCGTATCGCGGCCAACATCAACGACGGCTTCATCCCCATTCGCGTCGACGCCGACCGCAACCCCCACGTCCGCGAGCGATACAACATGGGCGGATTCCCCTCGACTGTCTTCTGTACCCCTGAGGGCGAGATTCTCACCGGCGCGACCGTCCTCGGCATCGACGGCTTCCGAGAGATTCTCGACAGCGTCAGACGGACCTGGGACCAGCAAGGCGAGAAGGCCGGCTCGCTGCCCCGCCCACTCAAAGAGGAGCCGCCACGCGGCAAGGTGACCGCCCGCATCGAGGAGCACATGATAGAGCAACTGCTGGGGACTTTCGACGACGAGTTCGGCGGCTGGGGAAACGACGTGAAGTTCCCGCTTCCCCGGACCGTCGAGTTCGCGCTCGTCCGGGCACGCGACCAGGCGACCCGGACACTCGATGCGATTCAGACACACCTGCTCGACACCTACGACGGGGGCTTCTATCGGTTCAGCCGCAACCGGAACTGGGGAGCCGCCCGGTGTGAGAAACTCGCCGACGAGAACGCCGCCGTCGTGCGCGCGCTCGCACACGGCTACCGCTACACAGGCGAGGAGAGCTACCGCGAGTCAGCAGAGCGCGGTATCGAGTTCCTGACGACGACGCTGTGGACCGGCGATGCCTTCGCGGCCAGTCAGGGCGGCGACGAGGAGTACTTCCGATTCGAACCAAGCGAGCGCGCCGACGCCGACGCACCCGCTGTCGACGAGACGGTCTTCGCCGGCCACAACGGCCTCGCTATCGACGCGTTGCTCCGCTACTACGCCTACACGGACGACGAGACAGCGCGCCAATACGCCCGACAGGCCCGCGATACCGTGACCGAGACACTGGTCGAGGACGGTCGCGTCCAGCGGTATCCCGGTGCGGACGCGCCACAGGGACTCCTCGTCGACCAGGCGCGGACGCTGCGCGGACTCGTGACCTCCTGGTCGGTGCTGGGCGAGCCCGGCCCGGCGGTCGAGGTTGCGGAGTGGACACTGTCAACTCTTCAGGACGAGGACGGCTCCGTCCGTGATGGGCCGACAGGTGGCGCGGGACTCCTCGACGAGCCGTTGTACCCGCTGGATACGACCGTCGAACTCGCGGACGCGTTGCTCGACCTGGCGGCGCTGACCGGTGACGAGCAGTATCGAGCGGCAGCCTACGACGCAGTCGCGGCCTTTGCGGGTGCCGGCGAGCGGATGGGCGTCGAAGTCGCCCACTACGCGACCGTCGCCGCCCGCCTCGACGACTTCCAGGTCATCGAGGTCGGGACAGAAGCGGGGAGTGACCTCCACCGCGCGGCGCTGCGCCTGGCCGACCACGAGGCTGTCGTCGTTCCCATGGCACAGGAGAGCCGGGACCTGCCAGCAGACGAGGCTCGACTCGTCGTTGACGGCGAGAAGCAGGGTGTCGCTTCCACCCCCGAAGAACTCGAAGCGCTGTTGATAGCGTAGGCAGTACTCTCTGCAGGCAGATATTCAGAATGCCTCGACCGAAACCATCAATATACTAGATATTTATCAAAGTGTCGCGCCCTAAACGAGATATATGAAAGATAACACCGACGCCGGGGGTGATACCAAAGGGGATGAAACAACCGGTAGTAGCCAAAGAAGCGTTTACGAAGCTATCTGCAGTAAGATAGACGATGCAGTCTTTTTGATCGATGTTGAGCACTCAGATGACGACTACACATTTACTTATGAATATTCCAATAGCTCATATCAACAACGGACTGGTCTTTCCGAAGGCGCGTTACGCCGGCAAACCCCACGAGAGCTTCTCGGCGACAAACAGGGTTCGACCGTCACGGGAAACTGCCGCCGGTGTGTCGAACAGCGAGAGACAATCGAATACGAAGAGAGAGTAGACCTATCGGACGGCACGAGTCACTGGCAGACAAAGCTCACCCCAATCACTGACACCGGACAAGTCACACAAATCGTCGGCATCGCACGGGACATAACAAAAGAAAAAGAACAACAACAGCGCCTACGGCAGGTCTATCGGCGCTTCGAGACTGTCATGGAAACGATGTCTGCGGCGATATTTTTGAAAGATACTGACGGGCAGTACCTGCTAATGAATCAGGCGTGTCGTGACCTGTTCAACGTCGCAGACCAGGACATCATTGGGTTGACTGATGACGCCATTCTTCCGTCGGACGTTGCTGAAAACGCCAGAACAGATGATCGACGGGTCATCGAGAACGGTGAGATAATCGAGATAGAGGAGACAATCCCGACCGCTGAGGGGACGACAGTTCGACTTACGCGGAAATCTCCGGTCTACAACGACGAGGGAGAGATAGAGGGGGTCTGTGGCGTCTCGACCGATATCACCGAGCGGAAGCGAAATGAACAGGAACTCCAGCATCTCAAAGACCAGTTCGAACTCGCTGTCGAGGGCGGAAATATCGGCATCTGGGACTGGGATATGAGTACCGACGAGGTTGAATTCAACGAACAGTGGGCAGAAATGCTGGGTTATTCACGTGACGAGCTGGCGTTTTCTTTCGACACCTGGGAGCGTCTCGTCCATCCCGACGATCTTGCATCTGTTACGGACGCACTGGAGACGCATATCGACGGCGACACAGATATCTACGATCACGAAATTCGGATGCAGACAAAAGAGGGCGACTGGAAGTGGATTCAGACTATCGGTAGAGTCGTCGATAGAGACGATGAGGGAGAAGCAACCCGTACTGCCGGCGTTCATATCGATATCAGCGACCGGAAGCAAGCCGAACAGGAACTCGAGCGAACCAGCGAGTTTCTCAGGGAGACACAAGAGGTCGCCCGCATCGGTGGGTGGGAGTTCAACCTGCGGTCCGGGATGATGCGGTGGTCCGACGAACTGTATCACATCCATGGACTGCCACTGGATGCAGACCTAACGCCTGAAGAAGGGATTGAGTTCTATCATCCAGACGATAGAGAGACGATCAGGGAAGCCTTCGACCGCCTCACTACGGAAGGCGAACCGTACGACTTGGAGTTACGGATTGTCACGGTAGACAACGACGTTCGCTGGATTCGCACGCGTGGAGAGCCGTCGTATGACGGTGACGAAATCGTTGCCGTTCAGGGGACATTTCAGGACATCACCGAGCGCAAGGAACGTGAACAGGAACTCAAGCGACAGAATAGTCGACTCAACGAGTTTGCAAGCGTTGTCTCCCACGATCTCCGAAACCCACTCAACGTCGCTCAAATACGGGCGACGGCTCTGCAACAGCAGAATAGCAACGAGTTGCAAGAGCACCTCCGTCCGCTCGTGACTGCGCTGGAGCGAATAGAGAGCATTATCGAGGACACACTGACGCTCGCTCGACAGGGAAACACTGTTGGTGAAATGAGTACAATATCGGTCGTTGATCTCATTGGTAAATGCTGGGCAGGGGTAGAGACAGCAGAAGCGACGTTCGAACTCGACGACGAATTCACGATAGTAGGTGACCGCGACCGACTCCAACATGTGTTCGAGAACTTGTTCCGCAATGCAGTAGAACATGGTGGCGAGGACGTAACGGTTCGAATTGGACGCTGTGGTGAGAACTGTCTCTACGTCGAAGACGACGGGCCAGGAATTCCACCGGGTGACCGCGACACGGTGCTAGAACCAGGCCACACGTCTGCAACAGGGGAGACAGGTTTCGGTCTCACGATCGTCAAGCGCATCGCAGAGGCTCACGGCTGGGGAATAACGATTACTGACGGACGGGACGGCGGTGCTCGCTTTGAGTTCGATACTTCAGAACGGCTCGATGAGTGAGTGATGTTGCAAGACTGATCTGCAGTCTTGATTCGAAACAGAGCCACTTTGCGGACTCTCTCTGAATGGGTTCTCTGTCGCCTATCCTGAGTGGCTTGCTCGTGCTGGCGACACGCTCTACATCTTGCACCCTGAGTAGTATTGTACCAAAATGAGGTGTATTTCTCAACGCCATCGGTCTACGGGAGTTGCTCACGAGCGCCCAACGACTACCGGTGACTGGTTCACTCGGAGAGACCGATGAAGTAGCCGGTCAGTTCGTCGGAGCCTGGGTCAGTTCATCTGCCGGCGACTCGACAGCCGCGCCAGCCTCGTCATAGAGGTCGAGCAGTTGGCCGATAGTGTGGTCGATATCGTACTGTTCGACGGCCCCCCTCGTGTCGCGGTCGCCGTCGAGACAGTCCTCGATTGCCGCGGCCATCGCGTCGATATCGTCGTAGGCGAATCGTTCGCCGTTGTCGGCTTGGATGGTCTCCTCGAAGGGCGGGACATCGGCCGCGGCGACGGGTGTCCCACAGGCGTTTGCTTCGAGCGTCGAGAGCCCGAGCGTGTCGGCCGTCGAGGCCGTGACGAACGCGTCGATAGAGGAATAGAAGATAGGGAGCTCTTCCCGGGGGAGAAACTCGCTGAACTGGACGTTTTCGGGAGGGTCGCGTTTGAGAACGTCGGCGTAGGGGCCTTCGCCCACGATGACGAAGTCGTACTCCGGGAGGTGTCTGGCGACCCGGAGAATCTCGTCGACGTTTTTCTCCTTGCTGAGGCGGCCGCTGTAGCCGATGACGGTTCGGGTCTCGTACCACCGCGTCTGTGTCGGCTTGAAGAAATCGAGGTCGATACCGACCGGGAGCTGGACGTGGTCGACGTCGCGGTCGATGCGCTCGGTCGAGGCTGTCACGGCGTCGAAACTCTCTAGGTATGACTGTTCCATCGGGAGATACACCCGGGCGAGCGCGTCGGCAACGGATTCGAGCTTGACGCCCTGGTCGAAGTACTCCTCGACGGGGGTGTGGTGGGTGTACACCGTCGGCAGGTCGTCTTTCCAGGCGTAGTAGCGCCCGAGCAGGCCGACCGGGCCGGGACCGTGACAGTGGACCACGTCGAGGTCGGGCAGCGTCGACGGCCGCCGGAAGAGTGGAATCCGGTACCCCTCGTAGAAGGGGTTGGGCAGCGACGACACCGGGAATTCACCGTCTTGTGGGTCGTAGTCGCCGTCCGGATAGACGACAGAGACATCGTGGCCGCGGCGTTCGAGTTCCTCGCGCCAGAGCTTAATCGTGTAGGTGACACCGTCAATTTCCGGGAAGTAGCTGTCTGTAAAGAAGCCCAGTTTCATTGTATCACCACCGTCGTCTCAGTCCCGGCTGGGTGCCGGTCGTTACTCGATTTCGAGCCACGGAACCTCCATCAACGGGGGGATGTACGTCTCGATGTGGTGTTCCCAGACGTCTTCCTCGCCGAAGGCCTCGCCGTGGTCGGCCGTGACGACGACATCGCCGTCGAGCTGTGGTATCAGTTCGGCGATTTCTTCGAGTGCAATACGCAGATTCTCCTCGTACAGCGCCATCGCCGCGCCACGGGTGCCGTTTTTGACGACGTCGGTCGGGTCGAGTTCGAGCCAGAGACCGGCCTTCTGGGCGAGTGCGCTCCCGTCGAGTTTGTCCTCGACCTTGGGTCGGATGGCGTCGCTCAGCGAGGAGAGCGCGCCGCCGTCGGCGACCTCCTCGGCGTCTTCCTGGCTCCGGATGCCCTTCTGAATCTGCTTGAGCTTGCGGCCTTTGCCCCGCGAGAGATACGGCGCGTGGGGCTGCATATAGTGGAGGACGGTCCGGTCTGCCTCCTCGACGGCCGCCTGGTGGTCCCACAGCGACTCGGCGAGATTCTCCGGCGGGACCGTCGCCAGGTCGTCGTCCCAGCCGTGTTTCCAGACATCGATGACCTCGGCGAGATGTTCGGTCGCCGTCCACTCGTAGTCACAGCTCGCGCCCCACTTGAGTTCGTTCAGCGGGATGCCGAGGCTGTTGATGAACGGATTGCCAGAGAAGTACGCGATATCGTGGTCCTCGGTGAGTGTCCGGTAGGCCCACTCCGGGGTCGACGAGCCCAGGCTCCGACGCTTTTCGAGACTCCCATCGAGATACTCGTCGTAGACATCGCTGAACACGTCGTAGCGACAGGCGTCGAGAACCAGGCAGTAGTCCCACTCAGACTCCAGAAACTGCTGGTCTTCCATCGTATCCCGTGGTTTTCGGGGAAGTTGTATAATGCTGTTGGTTGGTCCGCGACACCGACAGCGGCCCACAGACCCCGGAATCAGCAGTCGAAACGTTGATTGCTGACCCGCGGATGCCTCCGACAAGATGGGGAGGTTCAAGCGGCTTCAGTCGGTAGCAGATCAGCGGCCAGAACGGCTCGCTCTTGTATTCGGGTTGCTCACCGGTGTCCTCGGTGTCGTCCTCGCCGCCGTCGAGTTCGCTGAAGGCCAGGAAATCGACTACCAAGCCTACTACTTCGCCGGACGGGCGGTAGTCAAAGGCGAGCCCTTCGTCGGCTGGGCCATCACCGACGGTTCCTTTCTCACCGAGAAGGCATACGTCTACACGCCGGTGACGGCCCCCGTTTTCTCGGTCTACGGGGCCCTCCCGCGGTGGCAGTTCGGCTACGTTCTTAACGTCGTGCTTTTGATGGTTGTCTTCTATCTCATCGGCCGACTCGTACTGACATTCCTCGACCGCCATGGGGTCGAGCTCGAACGTGTCGACCGGCTGCTAATCCTGGGTTTCTCCGTGTTCTCGGGACACAGCATCCTCGGCATCTACCGGGGGAACGTCGACCCAATCGTGCTGCTGGCACTTGGCGTGGGCCTGCTGGCTATCGAACGCGGCGAGGGATGGAAAGGTGGTACGCTCTGGGCGGCGACGGCTCACTTCAAGCTCTTTCCGGCGTTTCTGGGCGTCTGGCTGCTGTACCGCCGTGCCTACCGAGCCATCGCCGCGGCGGTTGTCACTGGGCTGGGGCTCATCGCCCTCGGGGTCGTCTTCTTTGGTATCGACGCACACATTGACTTCGTCGAGTTCATCGTCAACGAGCGAAGCCGCGAGGGGTACTTCGCGGGCGGACTCGACCCCGAAATTCAGTGGATTACGCTTCGGCGGCCTCTCTCACAGTTCGTCTCGCTGTCGGGCAATCAGCTATTCGTCGTGACGACGGCACTCGTCGCGCCCTTTGTCTATCGGGTCTACCGGCACGCCAACTCCGAACTCGACCGGACGGTCGCCTTCTTCGCGACGATGGTCGCCATGCTCATCACCATCGTCCCCTCGACGCTCAACTACGTCGTCTACCTCTATTTCCCGCTGCTCGGGCTGGTGTACATGACCGAAGACCCGACTGCGAAGCGGCTGTTCATCGCAGGACTCATTTTGGTCAATCTCCCGCTATACCCCCAGCACATCGACCTCATCGTCGGGGCACTCCCGCTGGGGGTCGTCGGCGACGCAGTCACCACGGGGGCGCGGGCGGTCCTGACCTACACCTCGATTCCACTGGTCGGCTTCCTCTGTATCCTGGCCGGCTGTATCAGGTTCGTTCAGGTGCCAAACGTCACCGAACGGCCGGCCGAGTGACCGTCACAGGAGACTCCGGAGATGCCGGCGAAGCTGTGCCCGACCCCGACTGGTCGTGACGTGTCGGGCGAGGCGCTCGGCTGACTGCCCGAGCCAGAGGAGTTTGTAGGCAGTCCCGAGTGTCTCGTAATCCGGCGGGAGCGGGCGGTACCGGCGGTACCCCTCCCTGAGTTCGTGCCGGAGCTGTTCCCGTGTCGCCGCCGAGAGCGACGGCCAGAACCAGTCGACAAAGCGCATCTCCGCGCGAGCGAGCGCGTATCCCGCGGTCGTGACGTGGGCGTTCCCCCAGTCGAGAACTGCCGTCGCGCCGTCGTCGACGAGCAGATTCCCGGGAAAGAGGTCGCCGTGTGTGAGCACCGGCTGCCAGTCCTCGGTGTCACAGCCGGCGTGTTCGGCGAGTCGGCGTCCCTGTTCGGGAATCCAGACACCGGCCGGCCGCTCGACGACCAGGTCGTCGCCGTTACGGGCGAGTCCACCGGTCCGGTCGAACGCGTGGGTCGCGTGGAGTTCGCCGAGCATCGCGCCGGCGTCGCGGAGAATCCGCGAACAGTCATCGCCAAGCGACGGAAAGGGCGTCGGCGGGGACCCATCCAGGAACTCGTACAGCGCCCACCGGGTGGTCGACCCGTTCTCTCGGACGAGCCCGGAGGCAAGAACCGACGGGGCGACGATCTCGGTCGTCTCGGTCACCAGTTCGAGCACCAGCGGCTCGATGACGTCGCCGGTCCGGACGCTCGGTCCGCCGAGCTTGCAGACCGCCCGGCCGGGGCCGCTATCGAGTTCGAGCAGGTACGTCTGTGCGACCCGGCCGCCCGTCGCCTGCTCGCAGCTCCGGACACCACACGACAGCGCCGCCTCGACAATGTGTTCGACTCGCTGGGGTGGGCCAGCCATCGTGAGACGTATCTCACGGTGGGGATTTGGCTCCGTCGGTCGGCGGATTCCGATACCCTCAAACGGCCGGTGGTCAAACCGATACAACACTCTCGGGATGCTAGATAAAAAGCAGGCGCTGACGGGAATTCTCCTCTGGGCGCTGGTCGCCGTCGCCTTTGCGACGCTTGCTGGTGTCGGTGACTTCGTCGAGCGACTGAGCGGGATTACACCCTCCGAGTTCGCGGTCATGCTCGTGGCAGTGAGCATCGGCGTCATCGCAATGGGGTCGTGTCTCTACGTCATCGCCCGCAACCTCGGCCTCGGTGGCTCGCTCATCGAGACGATCTTTCTTAACACGAGCGTGAGCCTCGCCCACAACCTCACGCCCTTCGGACAGGCAAGCGGTGTCCCAATCGGCGCGGCAATCCTCTCGAAGCGATTCGAGGGCGACTACGAGGAGTCACTGGCCGCGCTATCGATGAAGGACATCGTCAGCTTCGCGCCCGCAATCGTCGTGTTCATCTTTGGTGGCGGCTATCTCGCCTTCTACGAGCAGTCGATTCCGGACCGAATCCGGCCACTCGTGGCTGCCTTCGCGGGGTTCGTCCTCCTCCTCTGTACCGCGGCGCTCGCGGTCTATCGCTATCCAGAGTACATGCGCGCCATCATCCGCCGTCTCGTCGCCGGGGCGAACCGTCTTGCGGGACGGCTCCCGCTCGTGCCGAATCTCTCGCCCGAAGAAATCGACAGCCGTATCACGAACTTCCTCGACTCGATTGCACAGGTCGCCGGCAACAGACGGACCGTCGCGCTCGCGAGTCTCTTCGCGACATCGTCATTTGTCGCACAGGGCTGTCTCCTCTGGCTCACACTCGGGGCGGTCGGCGTTGAGGTCTCGGTCGTCTTCGCGGTGTTTACCGTCCAGGCCTCGTTGCTGGCCTCCGGGCTCCCGCTCCCGGGGGGCAGCGGCGGCGTCGAGGGCGTCCAGGTAGTCATGTTGATTGCGACCGCCGGCGTCTCTAGAGAGGCCGTGATTCCCGCAGTCGTCCTCAGCCGTGGCCTCGTCTTCTGGACGCCTATCATCGTCGGGTCGATGACCCTGCTGGTGCTCCAGATACAGGGCACCTTCGAGTAACGGTACGGGCGACAACTGGAAACAGACAGTGAGTTTATGTCTGTGGACACGAACACAGAGATAATGGCAAGTCTCAGGGACCTCGGGTTGTCAGAGTACGAATCCCGGGCCTATCAGTCGTTACTCGATACGGGACCGACAACCGCAAAAGAGTTGTCTCGAACCAGCGACGTGCCGATGGGGCGGATATACGACGTGTTGAACAGCTTGGAGACACAGAATCTGGCCCGGAGTCAGGCGGCCAGCCGGCCAAAAAAGTACGTCGCCGTCGAGCCCGAGACGGCACTCGACCGCCTGCTCGAAGACAAAGAACAGGAGCTCGACGAACAGCTCACACAGTTCGAGAGCATCGCGAGCGAGCTGGAGACACAGCTCGAGGCGAGCGACCCCGTCGACGAGCAGTTCTGGACGGCGGCGCTGGGAGCAGAGGAGACAATCGACCTGCTCGCCGAGCGTCTTGCCGCCGCCGACGAGCGCATCATCTTCGTCGCCGCCACCCCCACCTCGCGGTTCGATGTTGACGCCGTCGGCGAGCGCATCACCGACGAGCTCGAACGCGTTCTCGAACGCGGGATTCCTGTCTCGCTGCTCGAACATCCCTCGGTCGTCGAGGCCCTCCCGACGGAAGTGGGCAAACGCTACCGCGAGCAGCTCCAGAACTACGACCACTTCGAGGTCCGGGTGGTCGAAGATATCGGGAGCACCTTCGCTATCATCGATCAGGTCGAAATCTGCATCGAGGTTCCGCATCCGCTGAACCGGAAGGAGGCCTTCGCCCTTATCAACCTCAAAGACGCCGAGTTCGCCGCCGACGTCGAGGCCTCCTTCGAGCGCCGGTGGGAGCAGGCCCGCGATTTCTCGCTGAGCTAACGGCGATGAAATTGCCCCCTCCGTCGTACAGCGCGTACGTGGAGTTCGTGACGACCGTAGTCGTGACCGTTGCACTCCTTCAGTATCTCGGCGTGTTCGGTCCGTCGGAAGCAGTCGACCTGATGTACCTTGCCGGCCTGTGCCTCACGCTCCCAGTGGTCACCTATCTGCTGACGGTCGTCTGTGAGAACACCACATTGGTTTCACAGTGAAGAAGATGGTCCGAGACGGGCAATAGGAGTCGTTCGGTATGCTCTACGACGTGTTGCTGTGAATCGGGCTCGTCGCCGCACCGGAGGACAAGTCTCTCTACGCTTGGGCGCCCACTGCTAGACCGATGGGCGAGCGTCTTCGAGAACTTGTTACGGACACACAGACGGTTGTGACAGCGGGGGCCCGCCCGCTCGGCGCTGTCTTGCTCTGTGCTGGTATTGCACACGTACTGATGCCGCGGGTGCTCCTCGCGGTTGCGGCCACGGGCTACGCGCGCGTCCTCGGCGTCGACTTCGAGTCCGGTGCGACGACCCCACGTCGGGTTCGGGCCGTCGGCATCGGGATGGTGCTGCTCGGGGGACATCTGGTCTATCACGGCGGCCTCAGACCAACGTGAGTCAAAGCCGTCCCAGCCGGGCACTACTGCGCCAGGAGACTGTGCTGTGTGTCGTCTCTGCAGAGTCCACCAACCACGGAGATGACGATGAGGAGGCCAACAGCGACCAGTGCGAGACCGAGCGGTGACCCGAGCAGCGTGTGGAACACCCAACCCATGGTCAGGTTCCCGCCGGCCAGGAGAAGCCGATAGAGGAGCGGTGCAAGTGACATCTGTCTCGTTTCACGCTACACACGGCTCTGATAAAGCTGCTGTTCAGACTCAAACGTGGAGTTGAGTCTGTGCGTGATGGAGGCGACATGTCGCTGTGGACTCTCTGGCGGACGGAGTGTACGGCATAAGTCGTCTAGAGCAGGTCGCCGCGAGCAACCGGAACGACCTGCCCGCCGACCTGCACCGCAACCTCGTCGCCGTCGGGTTCGGCCCGGAGCGACAGCACCGACGGCCGGCCCATCTCGTACCCCTGTTCGACGCGAACGTCGACCGACGGCGACCCGAGGTATTCGTGTTTCGAGAGGTACGCGGCGAGACAGCCGTTTGCCGAGCCGGTCGCGGGGTCTTCGGGCACGCCGTAGTACGGCGAGAACATTCGGACAGCAAGGTCGTGTTCCGCCTCTCGTGGCTCCGAACAGACCGCGTGGACGAGTTTCGCCTCGCGTCCGGCGACGAGGTCGTCGTAGGCCTGCCGGTCGAGGTCGATTCCTTCCAGTGCCGCCCTGTCTTCGAGCGGCACGATAATCGTCGGCAGTCCGGTCGAGACGACTTGGACTGGCCATGCGTCGTCGACCTGCTCGGCGTCGAGACCGAGAACGTCCGCCAGCTCTGCGTGGTCGAGGCTCTCACCGAACTCCGGGGGCTGTTGGCGCATCCAGAGGAGTTCCGTCCCTTCCTCGTTGCGAACGTCGACAGGGACCTCCCCAACCTGCAGGTCGAGCACCACCGACTCGGGCGTGCCGTCGGCGAGTTCCTGGCGAATGACCGACGCTGTGCCGAGCGTAGGGTGGCCAGCGAACGGTACCTCCTCCGTGGGCGTGAAGATACGGACCGGCCACCCTGAGTCGGTCGGCTCGCCGGTGACGAACGTCGTCTCGGAGTAATCCATCTCCGCCGCAATTGCCTGCATCTCCTCGCCGGAGAGGTCGCCGGCGCCGGTGACCACCGCAAGCTGGTTACCGGCGTATTTCTCCTGTGCGAAGACATCGACGATGTGGAAAGAGTGGGTCATTCGTCTCGAATCAGGACGGCAACTCTCAAAAGCGGCCGGGAAGGCGCGACTGTCGCCGATACCTTGCCACCAAGCTAAAAGCCAAGCCGGGCCGAACGCTACCTATGGAGCAACTGGACGTCTCCGACGGGTTCGACGTTCACGAGTACCGCCACGGGCTGAAGCTACTGAGCGAGGAGCGACAGACGATGCACCTCGAAAATCGGGACGGGTTCGCCTGTCCGGCCTGTGGCAACCCCTTCGAACAGTTGTTCGTCACCGAGAAGCGGACGAACACATTTGGCGACCCGGGCTCGTCGTTCTGTCTTGTGCGGACCGACGAGGCGTTGCTGTTGCTGACGCACTGAGAGCGACCGTGTCGCCTTTCAGGATTCCGTCCTAAATGCAGCCGATGGGAACAAGCCGGAGCACCGTCGTCGGAGTTGTCTTCGCCTGTTTTCTCGCCGCAGTACTGCTCCGACCCCTCGCCGCGATACCCGGTCTCGCCGCAATCGAAGACGTGTCGGGGGTGGCGCTCTGGCTCCCGCTCGTGGCTGTCGGGCTCGGGGTCGCCTGGCTCCGGCTTCGCTCGGACGGCGACAGTCAGCCGGGTCCAGAGGTCCAGGGGAACCACTGGGGCGATACCGCCCGTGAGAGCGACACCGCCGACCAGACGGGGGATGCGTCGGCACAGCTCCTGGGTGGACAGGGTGGGTCCCGGGACCGCTCGTTCGAAATCGAGACCGAGCCCCCTGACGCCGGATTAGACGACCACCTCGACCACCTCAGAGCAGAACTCGACGGCCAGACGACCGAGCTGCGTACCCTCGAAGAAGTCGCCGAGAAAGTCGACGACGAGCAGACGGTCCCGGACCGCTGTCCGGAATGCGATGCGCTGTGGGAGGCACGGACGATAACAGGCATCACCGCAGGACGATACGAGCGTCTCGACGACGGGACGGTCTGCTGTCTGACCTGTGAGGAGCGCTTCGAGCCGTGACGGCTCAACGTCAGACTTACCCCCGCTACCCTCTGAACGGGAGATATGACAGTGCCGTGCGTGCGCGTCGACCGCGAGGCCGGCGAGGAGGCCAGACGCCGCCTCGCCGAGGATAACCTCGTGAACCAGCAACGCGAAATCGTCGTCGAGGACGGCTACATCTACATTCCGGTGACTGATCCGGCCGCAGTCGCCGACGAATACGCGGTCGTCAACCGCTCGGCACCAGAACGCGAGACGCAGACGATGCCCGCAGACCTCGTCGCGTTCGACGCTTCCTACGAGCGGCTGGGAGAGGTCGTGCTAATCGACGAGGACGACCCCGAGCAGGCCCGGGAACTGGCCGATGCCATTGTTGCCTCTGACATTCCGACGAAGACCGTTCTCAACCGCGCCTCGAAGATTCGCGGCGAACAGCGAGTGCGGGACTGGGAGGTGCTTGCTGGCGAGGAGACCGAGGCCGTCCACCGCGAGTACGGCTGTGATTTCGCACTCGACCTCGCGGCGGTGTACTTCTCGCCCCGGCTGGCGACCGAGCGCCACCGCGTCGCCGAACAGGTCGCCGCCGGCGAGCAGGCCGTCGACATGTTCGCCGGTGTCGGTCCCTTCGTCGTCCCCTTCGCAAAGCGCGGCGCAGCGGTCGTAGGAGCCGACATCAACGAGACCGCAATCGAATACCTCCGTGAGAACGCCGAGCGAAACGGCGTCGCCGACCGCGTAACCGCTGTCCACGGCGACGTACGAGAAGTTCTCGACGACTACGAGAGCTGGGCCGACCGACTCGTCATGAACCTCCCGCATTCGGCCGACGAATTTCTCGATACCGCGCGGCGACTCGCCGGCGAGGAGTGTGTCCTGCATTACTACGACATCCAGCACGAGGACGATCCCTTCAGTCCGGGCGTGCGGGCGCTCCGAGATGCTATGGAGCCCGAATACGCCGTCGAAGTCGAGACCGAACACGTCGTCAGGTCCTACGCACCACACGAGGACAACGTGGTCCTCGATGTGCGCCTGCTGCGAGCGTGACAGTCCTCGGGCGGATTCGCAACGCTTATTGGACGCATCGACACTACATTGTGATGCGCGCCGGTGTAGCTCAGACTGGCTAGAGCGATTCCTTCGTAAGGAATAGGCCGAGGGTTCAAATCCCTCCACCGGCTTTCCTTATACCTGAGATAAGCCGCTCACTGGCGAGTCTCGTCAACTGCACCGCAGGCAGAACACGTCGGAGCACCGACATCATCATCGTACTGCATCGTTCCCTCGCCACACTCGGGGCACGGCATGAAGTTCACCGATTCGCCGTACTGTGGGACCTCCGTCGGGTTCATCTCGGCGTTGCTCTTTCGGGTCCGCCAACGACCACGTAGGTAGTTCAGCAGCTTCGAAAGCATTGCCGAATGATAATGGCCATAGCGTAATGTGGCTGTCCCGTCAGCGGCGCACGAGTATATGCAAAAACAACAAGTAACATACGTTCGAACGGAACACCGTACGTAGTTCCATTTTCACAGCAGCTGACGTGCTTATATCGACCATCGAATCGTTCCTAGTCGATATCCTGTCAGGGGTACCCGCGATGCTCACCGGGTTGTTCGTTCTCGTATTCACGTACGAACTCGACAACGGCGACACGACTGTCCGTGCAAACAGTGCTGTCGAGTCAGACTGGACGAGACACGCAGACGAAACCGAACGGTAGCGGCCAGACACGACCTTGGACAGTGCGAAAGCGGGTTGTACCGAGGCCAATAACAGACACCCAATGTGGCCGATTGGACACGTCGCGGTCGCGTACCTGGCATACGCTGGAACGCGTCGCGCCCGCTCACTGCAACCGCTTCACGGCACGCTTGTACTGACAGTCTGTTTCGCCGGACTCGTCCCGGACTTGATTGACAAACCGCTGTCTTGGCAGGCAGGCCTGCTGCCGACCGGCCGGTCACTCGCCCACTCGCTTCTCGTACTCGTCCCGGTCTGTCTGCTCGGCTATCTCCTCGCCCGACGGCGGGGCCGCGGGGAGTTCGGGGTTGCCTTCGCAGTCGGCACAATCTCACATCCACTCGTCGACGCACTCCCCAGCCTGTGGCGCGCCGGAGATGCGTCGTTTCTATTGTGGCCGTATCTGTCTGTCGAGCCCTACGAGGGCTCCTCACCGGAGGTCATCGAGCTGCTCACCTCGGCAGCCGCCGAGCCCTACTTCCTGAGCGAGTTCGTCCTATTCGCGCTGGCTCTCGGCATCTGGCGTCTCGACGGGTCGCCAGGACTCCCCGAGTGAACGCAGATATATAGAGCTATATTCAGCTTTATTACGGTACGTAGCGTCAATAGTATAGTATTTATAGAGGTGCGCAAAACACAAAAACAACAGACGAGCCTGCCCCGGTAGGCCATCGCGAGCGACGTGACGGGGAACGGTCATAACTACCAATGAGCCTCGAAGACACACAGGCGACCGAGATGGAATCGACAATCGACACTTCCGGCGTGACAAGCGAGAGCACCGGCGGGACTGGCGAGAACATTATCGAGACCGAGAGCGTCGACGTGTGGTACGGCGAGACCCAGGCGCTCGATGACATCACGATGGAGATTCCCGAACAGCAGGTGACGGCGCTCATCGGCCCCTCTGGCTGTGGGAAATCGACGTTCCTGCGCTGTATCAACCGGATGAACGACCTCATCGAGAGCGCCCGCATCGAGGGCGACATCCGTCTGCGCGGCAAGAACGTCCACGACAACGATGTCGATCCAGTCGCGCTCCGCCGGGCTGTGGGAATGGTGTTCCAAGAACCCAACCCATTCCCCAAGACCATCTACGACAACGTCGCGTACGGACTGCGCGTCCAGGGACAAGATGACAACCTCGACGAGAAAGTCGAAGATGCGCTCCGGCGAGCGGCGCTGTGGGAAGAGGTCAACGACCAGCTTGACTCCTCTGGACTGGACCTCTCCGGTGGACAACAACAGCGACTCTGTATCGCACGAGCCATCGCACCCGACCCCGAGGTCATCCTGATGGACGAGCCCGCATCCGCGCTTGACCCGGTCGCGACCTCGAAAATCGAAGATCTCATCGAGGATCTGGCCTCTGAGTATACGGTCGCTATCGTCACCCACAACATGCAACAGGCCGCCCGAATCTCTGATAAGACGGCGGTCTTTCTCACCGGCGGCAAGCTGGTCGAGTTCGGCGACACCGAGAAAATTTTCGAGAATCCCGAACACCAGCGCGTCGAGGACTACATCACCGGCAAGTTCGGTTGAAACGGGGCGTTTACCCGAGTCGGCCCGAAAGGGGGAGTATGCTCTCGTTCATCGGACTTGGCCTCTACGACGAGCGCTCGATAACGCTCCGTGGCCGCGACGTGCTCGCGGACGCGGATACGGCGTTCGCGGAGTTTTACACCAGCCAGCTCGTCGGCACGGCCGTCGAGCAACTCGAATCCACACACGACATCGACATCGAGGTGCGCGAACGCGCGGGCATCGAACAACGGCCAGAGCCGATTCTGGCCGCCGCAGAGGAACGTCACGCGGCGATGCTCACCGCCGGCGATACGATGATATCGACCACACACGTCGACCTCAGGACGCGCGCCCACGAGCGGGGTATCGAGACACAGGTCATCCACGGGACGACCGCCCAGACAGCGGCGAGCTCTCTCACAGGCCTCCAGAACTACCGGTTCGGGAAGGCGACGACGCTCCCCTTCGAGGAGACTCACGGCGGCGTTCCCGACAGCGTTATCGAGACGGTACAAGCCAACCGCGAGCGAGACCTGCACACGCTGGTCTACCTCGACATCGATGCAGAAGACGACCGGTTCATGACCGGTGATACCGCCGCGTCGTTGCTCGGCGACGAACTCGACGACCCGCTCGGCGTCGTTGTCACACAGGCCGGAAGCGATGACCCCACTGTCCGGGCAGACAGACTCTCGATACTGGCAGAGGAGTCGTTCGGTGACCCGTTGCACCTGCTTGTCGTGCCGGCGGCATGTCACCCACTCGAAAAGGAGAGTCTCCAGACGTTCGGCGGCGCACCCGAGTCGGCTTTCGAGTGACTATCTTGATTCAGCGAGAGAATCCCGCCGTTCACGGCGTTGACGAGACGCAGAGCGTCTCGTTCGCACACCAGAACGCTCCGCGTTCTGGGGACGGGCGTGAATCGCGTAAGCCCGGTAATTCGTTCAACGGAGACTGCACGGCCGGATATTCCACGTTCACTTTTCGCTCGGTTCGCGGTCGACGTTGAGCGCCTCGGCCAGGTCGAGCTCCTCGTCAAAGAGCAGGTAGAGGACTTCCTCCACGGGCTCTAGAACCTCAGGGACCTCGTGGACGACCAGCCAGAAGATGGCAATCATCGCGATTACAGACGCGGATTGGGCCATGATGCGGTCTGCCCAGATGTACGAGACTCGAAGCGGGGTTTCGAGCGCGAACAGCGTCACCGTCGCATCCGGGAAGAAGTGAGCGTACTGGTGGCCGAAGCTGATGCCGATAAAGACGTTCCGGAAGATGTTCAGAACGTAGATTATCGGTAACGCGAGTCCCAGTGCGCGTAGCTTCCGACGAGGTGGTGCGCGGACCGCCAACACGAGCCCACCGATGACGGCCATGCTGCCGATGCCAGTACAGGCGAGGATAATCGTGTAGGTAATGGTGCCGCCTGCATCGGTGAAAAAGACGAACGTGTTCTCGAAGGCAAGCTCCTTGCCGCTGATTGTGCGGTCGAGTCTCGCCGGGTCAAACCACGAGGGGGCCGCCGACGCAGCTTCGGGGAGTTTTGTTACGAGTGGCGGGTCGTAGCCGATGAGATTCATTGTCCACCTCGTATGGTGTGTCACGAGGAGGACAAGCCGTTCTTTGAGCGTCTGGGAGGCAAGAAACGGAACGTAGAACAGCCCCATCAACGGGATTGCCCGCGAGAGCGTGAACAGCCGGTCCTGGCCCGAGTAGATGACTCTGGCGACGGCAACCGACAGGGGCGCGGCAACGACAGCCCCGACACCACGGATAACGCTCTGGTCTGTGACGAAAAACGGGTAGATGAGCGCGAACCAGAACGCGCCGAAACACACCCACGCGACGACGAACACCGGCCTGGCAGTCTCACGGTTGCGTGTGTCGAGTGCGACGGCAGCCAGAAACACGACGAGCGTCACCCAGCCGATAGGGCGAGCAATCCCGCCGAGGGCGGCGAACACGGCTTCGACCTGGCCCAGCATACCCGTGTGTATCCGATGGGGGCCTATAGGTTTTGTCAGTTTGTGTGCGCGACGAGCGCAAGCGTTGCCACTCGTCGAGAAGCGCCAAAAGAAATGGAACGTGTCGACAAACCGGATAGAATCCGGTGGTTAGTTAGTTATTCGCGAGTCTGGCGGCGGACAGCCAGGAGCGCAGCACCGAGGAACGCCAGCAGTGCCACGACAACACCGAAGCCAGCTCCGTCACCGTCGCTGTCATCAGTGTCCGTCTCCGTGTCTTCAGGCTCCTCGGTTGCCGTCGGCTCGGGCTCCTCCGTTGCCGTCGGCTCGGGCTCCTCCGTTGCCGTCGGCGTCGGTTCGGGCGTCGACTCCGGACCGATGGTCAGCGCACCGGAAGTGTCGTCGTCCGCAGTCGCAATGCTGTGGACGTACGTCGTGCCGAACTCGAGTGAGCCGGTGTCCGCTTCGAAGGTCACCGTCGTCGACTCGCCGCCCGCCAGGGTGACGGACTGCGTGTTGAGCGTCTGACCGTCGATGCGGAGTTCGACGTCCTGGGTTGCCTCCTCGTCACCGTCGTTGGTGACCGTCGCGCTGACCTCGACGGCTGTACCGGGCTCGTCGAGTTCAGCGTTCTGGGGCGACAGGTCGCTGACCTGGAAGTCAGCGGGGTCTGCGTCCTCGACCGTCACCTGTGCGGTGCGCGTGATGGCGTTACCGTCATCGTCGGTGTACGGTGCGCCTTCAGCGCGGTAGGCAACTGCGGTCAGTTCCTGGTTCTCCTCGACATCCTCGTCGAGGGAGACTGCGACGCGGGTCTGCTCACCAGTAGCGAGGTCGCTGCTTGTGCCGAGGCGTTCGCCGTCGGCGTTCTGGATGGCGATGAAGCCACCCTGCGTGGTGTTGAACGTGTCAACAGTCACGGAAGCGCCACCGGAGCGCTGGTCCGAGAACGTGAACTCGTCAACAGCAGGCGGTGCGGTAACGACACCAGGCACCGTCTCCTCGTTCGCCGTCAGCGGAGTGTTGCTGTCGGGTCCAGTGACGCGGACATCGAACTCAGTGCCGGCCGATTCGTCACCGAAGTCTTCAGTCACGGACCAGGTGTTGGCGCCGCCTTCGACGTACTCGACGGTTGTCGTCGGCGTCTTGACGAAGGCGTCATCCTCACCGGAGGCCGTGACCATTTCGATGGTCAGTTCCGTTCCGGCAGCGAGCGTCGTCGTACCGCTGACCTGGACGCCGTCTTGCTGCGGAACGTTCACTTGGTCACCTTCGAAGTCAATCGTTGCAGATTCCTCTTCGACGGTGAGGCTGCTGGTGGCACCTTCGTCAGGGTCGAAGACCTTGACGTTGTTACCGCTAGAGTCAACCTCGAACCGGTACTCACCGCTGATGAAGTCCGTGTTCGTGCCGAGTGACGTCTCCTCGGTCACTGACTGGACCTGATAGAACGTGCTGTAGTCGGTGTCCGTCTCGAATCCGTTACCGATGTTCTGCGGGAAGTAGTACGTCTCGAGGTTCCCGTCGTTGTCAGTGCCGGCAAGGACGGTGTCCGGATCAGTTACGAGGACGGAAGCGGATCCACCGGTGTTAGCGTCCGCGTCGCCAGCCGAGAAGAGCTGGACGAGAAGCGGCGTGGTTCCACTACCAATCAGGAATGGGTGTTCGGCCGCATTCTGGCGGGTAGCGACCTGCGACGCTGCCGAGAATGCGGTCGAGACATCGTGGTCGTCTTCACGGTCGAACAGGAGCGTCTCTGCTGCGTCGAAGAAGTCGCCCTGGCCTGCGTTACCGTAGCTACCCTCATTGTCCGTCACGAGCGCCTCGTGGAGGAGGCCCTCGAGGCCGGAGGACTGCATCTCGACGATCAAGAGGTCGCCGTCGGCGACAGCGCCATCAGCCGGCGTGACGAGTTCGTCCTCGACTGCCGTGGCGATGTCGTCGACCGTCTCGAGGTCAGATGCGACACCATCGGGAGCGGTCCACTGCTGGAAGCCCTCGGTGTTGCGTTCGTTCAGACGAACCTTCGTACGTGCGTCGAGGCCGTCTGCTGCTCTGTACATCTGGCTACCGGTGACGACCGTCAGGTCGTAGCTACCGGATGCGAGAACTGCACCGCCGTCACCGCCGGTGCCGTCGAATGCACCGCCAAGGTCGGCGGCCGTTTGGCTGGTAACGCTACTCTCTAGCGAGGTGTCCTCGCCCGTGACGATACCGTGGTCACGAGCCGACGAACCGATCTGGAACGTGTTCAGGTAAGCCGTCACCGTTCCGTCACCGTCGTCGTCGACGAGGGTGGCGTTGACTTCAACGTTCTGGCCCTCGGCTTCTGCGCCGAAGGTCATTGTCGCCGTGTCAGTACCCTGCAGGTCGATCTCGATCGGGACGATGTCACCGCGGACGTACTCGCTGTCCGTCGTTGGTGCGTTGATCGACGCGGTCGTATCGACCGGGTCACCGATCTGCAGCGTACCGGTCAGTACAGAGACCTCCGAGGGGACGTGCTGGACGACGGCCTGATAATCACCGTCGTCAGTGATGTCCTCGCCGTCACCCGTCGAGAAGTCCACAGTCGCGTCACCGGAGCCGTCCAGTTCCACTGTGTCGGATGCTATCGAGCTCTCGGTGGGGTCATACTCACCTTCCCAGACGCCGACGAAGACCGAACTACCGGTGAGGTCGTCGGTGTTGACGTTCACCGTGGCATCCTCGTTGAGGTTGGTTTCGTTCTCTGCGAACTCAGCCGAGAGGCCAAGCGGTTGGACGTCCACGACGACGAGGTTGCTGCTGTCGTCACCGAACTGTAGGACGTACAGTCCCTCGTCCAGGCCAGACGTATCGATGTTCGCGGCCTGACCGGGCGTTGTACCGGTCCGCACGGCAGTGTCGCCGAGTTCAATCGGGTCACCGCTAGCATCGCCTTCAGTGAACTCGCGGAGCTTGAGGACCTCCCGGTCGTTGTTAGCGTCGACGGTCAGCGTCTCGCCTTCGAAGACACGGAGGTACTCGTCACCGGCGCTCGGGTTGAAGTTGTCGACGATGGTGCTCGTCTGCCGGTCGCCAGTCACGCTCGTCTGGCTCGCGGCGGACGTACCGGCTTCGACAGCGCGGTAGCTGGCCGACGCAGTGTTGCCGAACTCGTCACTGGCGACGTGGTCGACGATCCCGCCACTGAGGTCGGTGTCATCGTCGATGGTGTTCCAGCTCGACGCGGTGACATCGGCGCTGAGCTGCACATCGAACTGAACGGTTTCCGTAGTGCCATTGTCACTGTCGCTGACAGAGCCAGCCCAGTTGACATTCAGCAGCGTATCGCCGTTCGACTCGGTGACGCTAACGCTGTTGACACCAGAGGCAAAGCCTGTTCCCGAGTCGCTCCCGGAAACGTAACTGACGCTCACACCGCTTTCGAGCGAGTCCTGGATATTGACGGTGAAGTCGTTGCTCTCATCGAACACACCGTTCTCAGCGGTGAGGTCTACCTCAACCGTCTGTGTAATGGTTCCGATGTTGTTGCTTTGAAGAACACCGTCAACGTTTTCATCAATTATCGTACTTTGGCCACTCGCGATCGAGATGTCGGAGACACCTTGATCGATGTCTGCATTCTGCGCAGCGACTGCCCCGCTAAAGGATGCGGTCATGGCAACTACCGAAAGCACCATGATCGCAGCGAGGAATACTGCGCGTAATTTCTCTGTTGTGTCTGTCATGTTTTGTTGTGTTGTTTGCGTCCGGTGTGCCCAGCTTTCGACCGGGAATCGTCGTTGCCGACCTGCGTGCCGGATTCCAGCGCCGGGTTACTCGCTGCACACACCATGGGCAGGGGTACAACGGAATGCACTACCGGCTGTTATAAATGTTTTGTGGTCCGGTACGTAGGATGATATACATACCCACGGTCAGATTCGGCCGTTTCACGGCCTCTGCGTGTCGAAACAGCCACACCAATCAACTGTCTGACGCGTGTCTTCCGCGAATCCGACAATATATAATAAGCTTTGTGGTAGAGCAGCTGGCGGTTCGCTCGTGCGCGCCGGGAATATCAGGAAAGAAAGGCGAGCACGCCCCCAAGAATAGCGACGCCCCCGAGGCCGAAACAGACCGTCCAGAACGGGACCCTGTCGACGACCCGCATGATGGCGTCAATAGCGAGATAGCCGACCAGCGCGCTCACCGCAAGGGCCGCGGCTGCGGCAGTCGGGCTGATACCGGGGAGTCCGCCAGCGCCGACGAGAGTCAGGACTGCGGCCCCCAGTGCTGCGGGAATCGACAACAGAAAGGAGAGCCGAAACGCCTCCGGCGGGTCGTATCGCCGGAACAGCAACACACTACTGGTCATGCCCGACCGCGAAATCCCAGGCAAGATAGCAAGTCCCTGGGCGGCCCCGACCAGCACCGAGTCACGCACCGTCGGCTCCTCGCGTCGAGCACCCTCGGTGGATTCCGCACGCAGTTGAAACACGCCGGTAGCAACGAGCAACACACCGATGACGGCGACGAATACACCTCCCGTGAGTTCGCTCGCCACGTCGACAGCGAAAATATACAGCGGGATTCCGACGAGACCGGTCATCGCGCACGCGACGATAAGGTAGACGACCAATGCACGCTGTCCGGTCTCGTTCGGCTCGCCTTGCCACCCACGGAGAGTCTGGGCAACGTCAGCAATATCAGACCGGAAGTACGTGGCTGCGGAAAGAGTCGTCCCGACCTGCAGGAACAGCGCCAGCTGCAGGGCAATATCCGGGTCGGTTCCGACCGTCGTCAAAAAGAGGGCAAGGTTCCCCTGGCTGGAGACGGGCAGCCACTCGACAACACCCTGGACGATGCCGGCCAGAATTGCTATCGCGAGATCGACCCAACTCATTCGGTAGACGGTCCGTATCCCGGCGGTAATTAGCTTGCGAGTTAGTTCTCGTCGTACTCGACCGGCGGATGGATGAACAACCCGTCGACGACGATTAAACAACAGACCAGGCCCGCGGCCGCGAGCGCGTGTGCGCCTGCGCTGACGGCCCAACGAGTCATCCCGTAGGTGCCCACGAAGAGCACCGGCAGTGAGAAAAGAATGTAATCTGCTCGGGAGCGTGAAACGCGGGTTGCCAAGGTGTCGGCACTCATGGATTCACTCCATATACCCCAAATCTCTGAGTTTCTGTGCAATCTGACGGGCCTCAGCCGTCGAAATTTCCTCCTCCGACTCCATCTCACGGATAACCAGGTGTTTCATGAACTCCTTTACCGAGTCGAAGGGCTCGTCCTCGATGTACTCCTCGACATCCGCAACGAACTCCTTGCGTAGCGAGATCGTCGTGTATTCGCTCATGTTGGTGGTGTGGTTGTCCTGTTATATAAAGACTAATTATATATAATTAACGGAGCGTCAAGTAATAGAAATTAATTCTGGAGAACAAACGACAGTCTCTCGACAGATACTGGTCACAGACTCAGGAACATTCGGCCAGGCAGGCTCCCCTGTTCGTCTCACCAGAAACGACTGGTATGGCGAGATTTTCCATACTACGTTCCATCGTCTTCTGATGACACCGATACCGTTGCTCCCTCGTAAACCGCTTCCCTGGCGACAGTTACAGTTTCACTACCGACAGTGTACTTACCGGGATACGCAACTCGGATCGTTGCGGTACCTGTATCATTAGCCGTCGTTGTCCGGCGGTATGTGAACTGTTCGCCGGCAGTCTCGACAGTCGTTTTGGCAGTCACGTTTGCACCTGGGCTGGTTTGGACCTGGACTACTGCGCCCGGTACGACGGCGAACGTTCGAACATCAGGTGACGAATATATTAGTTGAAAGTGCGCAACAGAATTGTTGCCAGCACCGAGTTTTTCGAAGAGTTTGGAATGTGTCGTCCCTGTCGGAAGATCCTGGTCCAGCAGGACGACATATCCCACACGACCCAAGAATTGGTCGTATTGACTATCTGGTTGCTCACCGGTTATAAATCGTTCATGAAAGTTCTGCGCATAGCTATAACTCGGTGAGTCCCAACCGACGAAGTAGTTGTACATACGATTGTCACCCCACTGGCTGAGGACGAGGTTAGAGTGGCTGGGAGTGGTCGATTCATTATGTGCAGCGATAGCCGTCGCCGCCTCGAACTGGCCATCGCTGTGTTGAATTTGTCCGAGCAATGTGGGGACGAAAATGAGGTTCAATAGAAGTACGAACCCGACCACTGCAACGAGGTATCCAGTTTGTCGTCGCTCAGGAAATGATGGTATCTCTAGGTTTGTGGTGTCATCTATCTCAAATAGAGTGGGAGTTCGCGCGAGATCGACTGCAGCGAGGAGATAGATGAGTGCGACGCCTGCAAAAATCGCGATAAAAAGAGACAATTGTGCCGCGAACCGGACCTGAAGACCGGCAAGAAGCAGATACGACCAGGCGAAACAGACCAGCACCAGCCAGTCTGGCTCGTATCGCCGGGCGACGTGCCAGGTTACAAGCACGAGCGCAGCTAGCCCGAGATAGAATCCAAACCCAATCTGCGCCAATGGTTTTAAGATAATGCCCTGGTCTATGGAGAACAACGACGTGGCTTCGGTAATACCTTCGCGGCCGAAGAGGTCACTAGCCCGTCCCTGAAGTTTGTTGACACTCTCCGGACGAGACAGACGGAAGGCCAAACCACCGACGACAGCGACCACGCCCTCGGCGATCAGTAATCGGTTCGGCGGAAGGTTCAAATGTCGCCAAATCGTCGCAAAACCGACAAGTCCAATAGCGCCAACGGTGACCAGAGCAGGGGCCGCCACGGCAATAAACTGGTGCCAGCCGAATTGGAAATGCGCGAACGCAGCAAGCAAAGTTCCAGCCCCGAGCCCGACTAGCACCGGAATATTGGTGAGCCATGGCGGAACATCTTTAGCCACATCGACGACAACACGACTTCCGAGATACAGCGCGACGGGAATGAACGTCAGCGGTGACCCCCCCCATGCATGCACGGACGCAGCAACTGCAAGGGCGAGGAGAGCGGTTACAGCCCATGTGCGAGGAGCGCGAATATGATTAACTGCGGCGTTCCAATCTCCTTGAGTATTACTCACACTGTTATCAGCCGATGGGCTGTTTCGCTGGCGACGTCGCTTGAAATCGACCGCAAGCCAGACTAGCGCGAATACCAGCGCAGTGAGCCAGAAATACTGATATGTGCGGTGTTCAAGGAACCCAAGGCTAGTGTAGATGGTGTGAACAGGGGTTAGCGCAAGAAAGAGGAGTGTCGCTACTGCAATCCGGTGGTCCATACTCAGCGTGACGACAAGGGAGTAGAGGACAATCGCGAGGAAAACTGACGCCACGATAGGCAGCCAGGCTGCAACCATGCTGGCCGCGTCGGGTGTCCCGCCAAGCAGTTCAGTGAACCACCAGTTAAACGCGTGTGTCAGTGGGCGACGGCGTGTTAGATCACCGACAGTCCCAAGCATCCCAAAGTCAGTCAGTCCGGTAGACTGCTCAAGCAGCCGCTCCTGCCAGTACCGATAAAAGTATGGATCGTTCGCTGGGGAGACGACGTATTCGCCCCGGAAGACTGACTCGAAGTACATCAGCCTTACTGCAACGATAACCACAAGCGACCCGACGAGGGTTCCAATCGCGCCCAGGTCGATAGTTGGAATCGACAGGTCGACCGAAGTTGCGTCCGCTGTGGTCGTCGATGTGGCTGTGGTATCTCTTGAGAGAGTGGTTTCGATGACAACAGAATCAACGAATCGATACTCACCATCCTCGGTCTGTTCAACGAATTCGCGTGAGACAAGTTCGCCGAATTGCCCAGAATCGAGTGGCGCATCAGCGAATGTCCAAGAGCCGGTTTGGTGTTGCTGTTCGAGAAGAGCTTCAACACTGTTCTCGAGATCAGGATACTCGGAGAGAAACGAACGCGTCGCTTCTTTGACACGCTCCGGTGTCATTGCTCGGACTCATGACCGGCGCGAGTATAGTGGTTTCGCTCGAAGGTTGGTGGTGTCAATATCGAAAGGAGATAATAAAAGACGGATAGACAACAGTTGTCAACACACAGAACGGGATTCAATACAAAAGCAGATAAACGGATATAAACGTATTTTTGTACCGGGCAACAGAATTTACTAATGATTGCGGGTAACAACGTTTTGGTGACGGGAGGAACAGGCTCAGTCGGTCGAGTGTTAGTACGCCGACTTCTGAATCGTAATCCAAACGTTATTCGAGTTTTCGATCAAAGCGAACCGGGACTTGCGGCACTCAAGGACGAACTTGACGACGACCGCTGTCGGTTCCTGGCCGGAAACATCCGCGACAAGGACCGTCTCGTTCGGGCAGTCGATGATATCGATACTGTAATTCACACTGCCGCGATGAAACACGTCGATGTCTGCGAGTACAATCCGTTCGAGGCCGTAAAAACAAACGTCGTGGGGTTACAGAACCTCATCGACGCCTCGATAGATGCAACGGTCGAGCAGTTTGTCTTTACCAGCAGCGACAAGGCAGTCAATCCTGCAAACACCATGGGGACGACGAAACTGCTCGGCGAGAAGCTGGTCACCGCTGCAAACAAATACAGCGGCCGACAGGACATTCAGCTCTGTTCTGTCCGGTTCGGGAACGTCATCAACTCGTCGCAATCTGTCATCCCAGTGTTCAGAGAGCAGATTGAAAACGGCGGACCGATTACGCTGACAGACCGTCGGATGACACGGTTTTTCCTCACCTACGATGATGTTGCAGGACTCGTTACCAACGCGATGAAATACACAGCGGGCGGCGAAGTCTTCGTCCGCAAGATGGATGCCGTCCGAATCGAGGACCTTGCAGAGGCCATGATTCAAGCGTTTGCGCCGAAGGCCGGCTACGACCCGTCCGATATCGAGATTGAGATGACCGGGAGGCGTGTCGGCGAGACGTTCGACGAGAAAATCCTCACCGAGCGGGAAGTAACACGAACAGTCGAAAACGAATCACTGTACGCTGTCACCCCGGAGCAGGCCGGCGAAAATGGCTACCTTTCGCATGATGGCATCGATGGGTTCGACGATGTCGATGACGTTGTACTCTCGTCACACAACGCAGAGCAACTCGAACAGGATGCGATTCTGGAACTGCTCAGAACTGAGTTCGAGGAGGGGATTGCACGATGACTGACGATACTGTCGTCGTCACCGGTGCAGCCGGATTCATCGGCAGATGGGTCGTCAAAGAGCTGTTAGCGCGTGACTACACGGTTCGGGGACTCGACGACCTCTCGAATGGGTCACGACGGAACGTTGCAGCGTTCGATTCGAATCCAGGGTTCGAACTCGTCACCGGCGATGTCACTGACCGGGAGACTGTCGAGGCGGTGTTCGACGAAGACGTTACAGCTTGCTTCCACCTCGCTGCAGAAATCGACGTGCAGGAGAGTCTCGACGACCCACGGCGACACTTCGAGACGAACGTGACAGGGACCGAGCGGGTACTCGAAGCGTGCCGGCGGACGGAGACGAGACTTGGCCTTGTTGGCACATGTATGGTCTACGACATGGCGGACTCCGAGACAGGCATCGACGAGACACATCCGGTGAAGCCGGCATCTCCGTACGCCGGGAGCAAACTCGCCGCAGAGAATCTCGCCGAGAGCTACTATCACGGCTACGGGTTGCCGGTGACGATTCTCCGACCGTTCAACACGTACGGCCCCCACCAGAAGACCGGCATGGCGGGCGGTGTTGTCTCTATCTTTACCAACCGTGACCTGCAGGGAGAGCCGCTGAAAATCTTCGGCGACGGAACACAGACACGCGACCTGCTGTACGCAACTGACTGTGCCCGCTTCGTCGTCGATGGAACTTTCTCTGAGGCTGCCGTCGGCGAGGTGCTCAATGCGGGGACCGGGTCGGATATCTCGATCAACGAACTCGCGGAGCTGATCGCAACTGACCAGACAGAGATCACCCACGTCGAGCATCACCACCCCCAGAGTGAGGTCCAGAAGTTACAGTGTGACCCGACGAAAGCAAGGGACCTGCTCGACTGGGAGCCCGAGGTCACTCTCGAAGAGGGCGTCAGTCGTTTACGCGACTGGATGCAAAGAAGAGACGAACAGTAAGATGCCAGGGAAGCAACCGGCACACTACCGCGGCGACCCAGTCCGTGAGGAGGTCCTCGGCTACGGAAGCCAGAGTATCACGGACCACGAGAAAGAAGCGGTTGTCGAGGCGCTCGAAGGAGATTACATCACTCGTGGCCCGACAGTCGACGAGTTCGAACGACGTGTTGCCGATTTGGTCGGCGTCGAGCACGCTGTCGCAACAACTTCAGGCACAACTGCGTTACACCTCACAGGCCGAGCCGCTGGGTTCGAGGCGGGGGACGAGGTGATTACGACACCGCTCACCTTCGCGTCGACATCTCACGCGGCGACCTACTGTGGCGCAGAGCCAGTGCTAGCAGATATCGACCCACACCGGCGGACACTCGATCCCGATGCAGTGCGTGAGCAGATCACCGAAGACACTGCTGGGATTATTCCGATGCACTATGCGGGCCATCCCGCAGATATCGAGGGACTGCTCGACGTTGCAGACGAGCACGACCTGACTGTTATCTGGGATGCCTGTCACGCGTTCGGGGGGACCTGGCGTGATGAGGCGATTGGCGCACAGCGGGATATGGCGATTTTCAGCTTCCATCCAGTCAAAAACATCACCACGGGCGAGGGCGGGATGGTCGTTACCGACGACGACGACCTCGCAGAGCGGCTGCGACAGTTGCGGTCGTTCGATATGGACTACGACCCAGCGGGCCACGAATCCGAGCCCTGGTATCAGGTGACCGAAGGCATTGGATACAACTACAACGTGACAGATATGCAGGCTGCCCTAGGACTCGCCCAGCTCGATCGGCTGGATGAGTTCAAACAGCGACGTGACGAAATTGCTGCCCGCTACGACGAGGCATTTGCCGATATTCCAGGCCTCCGGACGCCGCCAGAGCCGGTCGAGGCAGACCCGATGTATCATCTCTATGCGGTTGAAGTTCGCGAGGAGTTTGGCTGTGATCGCGAGGAGTTTGTCAACGCGATGCACGCTGAGAACATCGGCGTACAGGTTCACTATGTGCCACTGTATTACCATCCGTTCTTCCAGGAGGAGTACGGCTATACCGAGGGCATGTTCCCCGAGACCGAACGCGTCTACGAGGGCGTAGTGAGCCTTCCACTCCACGCGGAGATGAGCGACGACGACATCGACGATGTTGTGCGGGCTGTTGAGCGACTGCACGCCCACTGGAACTAGCGCGTCTCGGAGCCAGCACGGGGAGGACGGCTCTGGAAAGACACCTGTCTGTTACAGAATGTCGTTCGTGAGTCAGAAGCATTTATCCTGTTGTGATTGATGGTATCTGCTATGTCAGACTTCTCTATCGGAGACCATCCGATTGGCCCGGATGAGCCGACATTTGTGATTGCCGAGGCGGGCTCGAATCACAACGGAGACATAGAGACTGCAAAAGAGTTGATAGATGTCGCCGCTGATGCGGGTGCAGACGCGGTGAAGTTCCAGACGTTCCGCGCCGAGGATATGTACGTCGAGGAAAGCGGCGAGGCGGAGTATCTCGAAGACGAGCGCTCGCTCTACGAGATTATCGAGGACATGGAGATGCCCTACGAGTGGATACCGGAGCTGTACGAGTACTGCAAAGAGCAGGGTGTCTGCTTCATGTCGACGCCGTTTGACGAGCGCTCGGCCGACGAGCTCGAAGCGTATGTCCCGGCATTCAAGATTGCGTCGTACACCATGTCTCATCACCCGTTTCTGGAACACCTCGCCAGCATGGACAAGCCAATAATCATGTCTACCGGTGCACACGAAATGGCTGAGGTGGCCGAGTCTGTCGACACACTCGACAGCGTCGGATTCGACGAGTTGGTCCTGTTGCAGTGTGTCGCGGCGTATCCGACGCCACTAGAGTTGATCAACGTCCGTGTCGTCGAAACACTTCGGGAGGAGTTTGGTGTGCCAACTGGCTTATCCGATCACACACTCGACCCGACGACTGCACCGAGTACGGCGGTTACACTCGGCGCGTCGGTCGTCGAGAAACATTTCACTCTCGACAAATCGATGGAAGGCCCGGACCACCAGTTCGCGCTCGAACCCGACGAACTCGATGTGATGGTCGATGCGATACGGAAGACCGAATCTGTTCTCGGGACCGGGCACAAGGAAGTGATAGAGGTAGAACAGGAGCTACACGACATCGCAAGACGACGAATCCACGCGGCGCGTGACATCAACGAGGGCGAGATCATAACCGAGGAAAACATCGCCGTGCTCCGGTCGGGCAAGCGCGAGCCCGGACTCAAACCCAAGTTTTACCACGAGATTCTCGGTACGACTGCCACAACTGCGCTCGGCGAAAATGATGGCATCTCGTGGGACGATATCTCGATGGACGAGTGATCTGTTACTCTCTCGCCTGAGTACCTGTTATAAATCGATGAGATACTCGCCCTCGCTTTCTTCTGTCGAACTAATCCTTTCGAATCCTACTTTCTCGAAGAGGTTCTGTGACGCCTCGTTATCTTTGGCAATTTTGGCTCTTGCTTCAGCGTAGTTTTGTTCTCGCAGCCAATCAGTAATAAAGTTCAGTGCGTCCGTTGCGATACCGTTCCCCCACGATGTGATTTCACCGACATACACACCAACCTCTGGTGTCTCTGTTTCGAGATCGGCCACAGAGACTGAGCCTACATCACGCCATTGCTCAGCGGTGTTGATGACAATTATCCAGTCGCGCCGATTCTCTCGCGACTGCCACCATTCGAGATGATTCTCCCAGACGAGTGGTTCGTCTTGTTCCGAGAAGTGGTGATATACTTCGGGATGTGACCGCCATGCGAGCAGTAATTCTAAATCATCCGCTGTCGCTGGTCGGAATTCTATTTTCACTCTTTCTTTCCTTCTCCCGTCAGCAATAATAGATTTGCGGAACAGGAAATTAGTTAGCACTGATCACGTCTGCGACTCGGGCCGCTCCACGGCCGTCGACAAGCGTGCGACCGCGGGAACGCCGTTCCCGACGCCGCTCCGGACTGGTCATATACTCCGCTATTGCTGTTTTGAACGTCACGGTGTCTGCGTCTGGGTCCAGTACCGTAGCGAGATCGCGTTCCCGAAGTGCATCTGTAATCTGTTCCTGATTCGGCGCGACGGGGAGACAGATAATCGGCGTCCCGAGGCCGAGCAACTCGTAGATGGTACTGCTGGCGGTTGTGATTGCAAAATCTGCCCGGTACATTCTCTCGGGAAGGTCCTCTGGGTCACGAACTACAGAGACTGTCGTCGTCACGTCATCTGCGACATCTCTGACGGTTTGCTCTTGTGCTTCCGAGAATCCTGGCCCAACAATTGCATCCACGTGTACGTCTTGATTATCGAGCGCTCGTATGACGTGTGGTGTTCGTTTCTCTATGTCGCTTCCGCCCATCGTCACGAGGACGTACTGCGGGACGTCTCGCCACGGCGGTTGCTCTGCCATCTGTGTCGTAATCTCTTCACGCAAGAGCACGTACTCAGGGCCCAGATACACCTCTGGGGGCGAGCCATGGTACTCGTAGTCCATGTCTGTGGCATGGATGTTCCCGTTCGTGAATATATCAGCACAGACTGCGTGTCTGTCGTCGTCTTGAAGCACTGCGAGCGTTGTTCGGTCCCGAGTTGCTCTCTGATACTCGGTATCGACCGGATAAGAGTCGGTGAACACAGCATCTGGCTGTGTCTTTTCGAGCCACTCGACGAACGGCTCTGGATTGTCACGAGACGGAAGTGAGGCGGTTTCGACGCCGTTTGGACACACCTCGTTGACATGTTCTGGTGTCGTCGTGGCGTAGGTGACGTCGTGACCTTGACTCAGCAGTGCGCCAGCCAGTGCACCCGACCGAACCAGATGGCCGTATCCAATCTCTGGGCCTCCGTCAGCGCGGATTACCAGTTTCATTATTTTGGTTTCTTCTGAGAAACTGTCGTGTTTATGTCAGCCAGACCGTGCTCGTCGATGTAGTCGACGGCGTCAGCAAATCCTGGCGTTCGGTCGTATTCGAGGCCATCGAACACTGCGCGAAGAAGTTTGTAATCTGCGGCTTCGTCTAATGTGAGCCTGAGATTCGGTCGGTTCTGAGGAGACCCCTTTCTAAACGTCTCTTCGGCTGTCACGCTGTGGAACTCGAACTGGTCTGGGTTGTCTCTATAATAGAGTGTGACATGTTCCAGATGCGCCGGGTCCTGTGCGTGCTCGTGGACACGGTTGAAACTCTCGAAGGTGAACACCTCGACATCGAGTCCGCGCGGGAACGTCCGTTCGAGGATATTCGTCGCGTACTCGACACCAGTGTCGCGTCGTTGTGCAATTACCTCGTCGACAGTCGCCGGGTCGAGCAACGGACAATCTGCGGTGATGCGAACCACTTCGTCGGCATCCACAGATTCGGCCGCACGGTACATCCGGTCGAGAACGTTCTCTTCGTCTCCCCGGAAGACCTCGACACCAGTCTGTTGTGCGTGCCACTCGATGATGTCGTCTGCCTGTTTTGTCGACGTTGCAACGACGACGGTGTCGATGTTTGTCGCGGATTGAACTCTATCGACGACATGGTCAAGTTCGAACCGGCCACCGAGCGGAAGCAGGACCTTGCCTGGAAGTCGCGTCGATCCCATTCGTGCCTGAATTATTGCTACTGTGTGGTGGCTCATTTAGCTCGATACAAATGAGATGGCGCATCTGTATTAAATACTGTCCCTCTTCTGTGGACCCGTTTGTTTATCGAATTATAAGTCGAATACCTCGAGGTCATCCGAAAGTCAAAGCGTTCCGTACTCACAAAAGTCTCCGTTTCTCGAACGACTTGACCCCGAGGCAGTTGACTGTGATAGCGCCCGAAGAGGAGTCACCAACCGGACCTAAATCAGGAGGCGATAGCCTCTTTCACGAATAACACGTCCTCTTTCGTGAGGAATCCCATCAGGAAGCCAAAAGTTCCGTACACAATAATGCCAGTTGCCACAAGGATTGGGAGTCCGACCAATGCAGGCGTATGGACAATTGGCTGAATTCCCCGGACAGCGCCCCCCATCAGTGCTGACGCGATGAGGACCTTGCTGAGGACTCTCAGAGAGATTGTGAAGCGCTTTCGTTTCCATACGACTACGACAGCGAGACCAAATACGAGGCTTCCAAGAGTCGATATTGATGCACCTGTTGCGGCATAGGTTGGGACCAGAACAAAATTTGCTCCGATGTTTACAATTGCGACCGCCGTCCACAGTACTGCAGACCCGCGTGATTGACCATCCGAGAGAAGAGTTTGAATAAGTATATTGAACAGTCCGTACGCGAGCATTGCTGGCGCAAGCAGATACATCAAGTCTGTATACCCTTGAACTGTCGTAGAACTCAGGACTCGTAAGAGAGGGTCTGCGATAACAATCAGACCGATGGTTGCTGGAATGCTCAGTATCAGAAAATATTCCAGTACACTACTCAGTCGGCGTCGGTACTCTTTGATGTTGTTGTTCTCATGTAGGGACGCAAGGTCCGGAAACAGGACTGTCCCAATGGCCAGCGAGACGATACTCAGGCCGCTTGCGGTCGCGTATACGACCGCGTACCCACCGGTAACATCAACGTTATGAAAATACGTGATTAGATACCGGTCACTCACGTTCACGACCCAGTACATCATTCCAGTCGCGATTAGTGGAACACCAAATCGGAGATAGTGGTCGATACGTTCGAAATTTGGACGGGCGACCCCGAAGTCAGCCACGACATAACCACCGAGGACAATCGAAAGAACGACATGGAAAAGCAGATACGCCACAAATATCGCGAGAATAGACTCGAACCGAATAGCAGCCACGATGATGACCAGGATTTCACCCACTGAGCGGACAGATTTCACCCCCGCGAACACCGTCATCCGCCGCTGTGATCGATAAAACTGTGTCGACTGCCTCGTAAACAGTGAGAAAAGGAGGACACCGGCAAGGATAACGACTAGGTGTGATTGTTCTTTCCCGCCGAACGCAACTATCGCAATCGGATTCTGCAAGAGCATCATGAACCCACCGACGATCACTGCTACGATGAACGTCACAACGATAATTGCCCAGAATTCGCCACGAATCCGCTCTTCGGATGCATCCACTAGCAATTTGTTCGTTGCTGCTCCGAGGCTCAGGCTCGCGACGCTGGATACAAGAGTCAAGCCGATGGCAAAATTTGTCCACAAGCCGTAGGCACCTGAATCGATAATTTTCGTCACGACTGGGATGAGGATGATTCCTCTGAGTTTGTTGACCAACTTCGGTAGCGTCGAGATAAGAAAATCCGTTATGAACTTTTTTCGGCTCTCTGCCATATTATCTGGTTCCGAGGTACTCCGTTATCGACTCGGCAAAGGTTTCCACGTTCTCCGGACGGGTATCGCCCCACGATCCGTCGTAACTCGATTCACGAACACCATGGGCGAACGCAGCGATTTCCTTCTCGGCCAGACCCTCAGACGTTACAGCGTTGTCGAGTACACTCGGGAGGGCGTCTGGATTTCTCAGGTCGTGGGTGTACCCACCGTCGCTGTAGAATGCATCGGCGAGCGTGAGAACCGGTTTACCGTACATTATCGCTTCGTACCCGACTGTGTTATTCAGTGTGACAACCGCATCTGCGTGTGTGATAACGTCCCGTCCGGAGATGGTCGGTGCGATTGCCTTCGAGTATCGGCTTATTGCCCGCACATGTGACAGCGGGAGTGCACCCAGTTGCTGGGGGTGGTCCTTGACAACCAACTCGTAACCGAGTGGGAGCGAGCGCGAAAGATACTCAATCAGCCACAGTTGATTATAGAACGCTGGTGCCCGCATCGTCACGCGTGACTCTCGGAAGTAGTGAAGTGGGTAGAAGATATACCGGGTTGATTCGATGAGTTCGCGTGAGGACTGTTCGTCCATGTACCACTGTTTACTTATTTTTCCGAGGGCGCGCTTTGCGACGCGCCGACGAAGCCAGTCGATTGCGACGGGTCCGATTTCGTGTTTGTACTCTCGAATCCGTTGCAGTTTTCGCTGTATGTTATCGAAGAGGGTCTCCGGTTGGCCAGGGTACTCAATCACTGCCTTCCGGTTGCCAGCGACTGTCTCTCGTAGCTCTTGGGCAGATTCTCGTTCCTCTTGTGTCATATCCTCGTATGTTGCTGCTTCAATGGAAGGAAACTGCATCTCTTCCGTTGATCGTAAAAATATTTTTCCAGAGAGTGGTGAAACAGACGCTCGGACAGAGGGATAGTCGTGGTAATCAGCAACCCGCTGAAGTGCTCGACGGAGAATCTCTGCACCTTGCCACTGGAGAGGTATCCCGCCGTCGCCGTTCTCATAGAGAGTATCGAGAAAATCAAGCGTCCGGTGCAGGAGGTCAAGATATGACTTGTAATCCATGGATTCAACACCGGACAACCAGTACCGTCGTGCCGACGGTGAGTCGTAGCTTCTGTCGTACACCATCTGTGGAAACACGAGCCGTTTTGGACTGTCGATCCCGTATTTCTCACAGAGTGCATTAAGCCCAGTCGTTGGTTCGTGGTTCAAGTAATCTCGTCGATACTGTCCCGAGGAAAGTGTCTTCGCCGCCGTCTCTGCGATGTTCCTATTCTGTGGAATGTATACCGGGAGAGCCCCTCTCTCTTGGATTTCCTCCCCGACAAGGTCCAGAAACTCCACTATCGAATTCGAGTGAAGGGGGAGAATAAATCGACCTGAAGGGACTGAATCCATACAATGTAGTCGCACGGCAATCTATGAAATGCGTTTTGATAAAAGCCCCATCGGTTATCAGTATTGAACTGAATTATCGTCGGGTTATGCGGTAGTGTTCAGATAAGGAATTTCAGTGGCGATTGAGACAGAGAAGGCCCTCGGTACTCTCGACTCCCGCGCCTCGCTGCGCGTGGTTCGAAAGAGCGGAGCTCTTTCGTCATCACGAAAATCTTTGATTTTCGAACGACTTCGGCCGCAAGCGGCCTGCAGTGTCTCCTCACGGCGCAACGCGCCGTTCGGACGGGCCGAGGCGGCAGTGCCGCCTCGCGGCTTACGTCGTCGGGGTTCGTCGAGAGCGCTTCGCCCTTTCAGTCCACCAGGATTCACTAAATTGGCCGGCAGAAACTGGCTCGTTGATTGGTGCTTATCTGAACACCGCCGGTTATGCTCCCCAAAAGTCAATATAGTTGTAGCGATTCGAATATTAAAACATATGCGACAGAGACGGATACAGTTGGTATGGGCCTGATAGAGCGATTCGGGCGGGCCGCTCGTAATCCCCGTCTCTTTGCCCGTGGTATGAATCGACTCTTCTATCGGCGCGTTGGACTACGCCACGAAAACCCAGAGGGTATCGACGTTTTCGACGAGGACTGGGATACTCTTGTTGTGCTTGACGCTTGCCGGTTCGATATGTTCGAGCAGGTCAACCACCTTGACGGAACAGTCACAGCAAGAGAATCAAAAGGTTCTGCGACAGCCGAGTGGCTCCAGGCAAACGTCGATGGGCGTGCCCTTCGCGATACGGTATATGTTACCTCGAATCCGCAACTCGAACGGAACCGGGACAGCTGGGATGTAAGTTTCCATCACGTCGACAACGTCTGGTTCGATCACGGGTGGGACAAAGAGACGGGTACTGTACTCGCCGAGACGATGACTGAAGCTGCGATAAATGCGTACGAACAGTTCCCCAATAAGCGTCTCGTCGTTCACTATATGCAGCCTCACTACCCGTTCGTTCCGGCTGATACCGATTTCGATAAAACCCATCTCGACTCGATAGAGAGTGGCGACGATACGGCTACTGGAGAGAACGTGTGGAACATGAAATTCATGGGGCAAATTGACATGTCCCGCAACGAGCTGTGGGATGTCTACACTGCGAATCTTGAGTACGTCTTAGAACACGTGGAAGACCTCCTAGAGAAGATACCGGGTAAATCTGTCATCACCTCTGACCACGGAAACTACGTCGGTGAACGAGCGTTTCCGATTCCAATTCGGGAGTATGGCCACCCACGAGGACTCTACGACACGCCTCTCGTCCGTATACCGTGGTTCGAGCGGACAAATGGCGAGAGACGGACTATCCGTGACGGCTCTGCTGACGAGCGTCAGGAGGCTGTCTCGTCGTCGGTGGTCACTGACCGACTACAGGACCTCGGATATAAGGAGTAGTCCTGGTTGTCAATCTGTTGTCCTCGATAACCTCGCCAAACCGCCTGCTAGACCGAATGTAATGAACCACCCCACCTGTAGCGGCTTGGATATCGAACTAACCAACGAGTATATCGAAAAATACACACAAAATGAAAAGACGACGGCCCACAGGTCCTGGTTCAACTGCGATTGCGTAATGTAGTGGCTTGCCTGCTTGAACGGGAGCATCACCAACAGAGCGAGCGGAACGAACCCGGCCAGACCTAACTCGGCCAGTATCTTCAGATAGTAGCTGTGAGCACCCCAGTCTTTCGTCCCTTCTACTGCGCTGAGGCCGGGCGTCGAGTAGACCGGTTTCGCAACGTGCCAGTTTTCCGGTCCAACTCCGAGTAACGGATTCGCTCCGAACATTTCGAGGCCTGTCTGATAGAGGTGGTAGCGAGGCTGTGAAAATGGACGGAGAAACTGTTCGAGTGCCCCAAACGTCGCGCTCTGGAGTGGCGACACGAGGACGGTAAAAAAAACACCGACAGCAACGGTAAGCCCCAGTACTGGCCACAGTACACTCACCCTCAGTTCTTTCTTTGCGCTGAGGTGCCACCACACTCTCATCGCCAAGATAGCCACCACAATGCCGACAATTCCTTTTCTATCATTCGAGACTGCGATAGGAAATATCAGGAATAAGGCTCCTGCTATACGCCCTTTTGTCACTCCGTTATTGAACAGCAATACGAGAGTCGTGAGTAATCCCATCCCCATAACGACCGTTCCGTAACTATATATCGGTACCCCGAAGATGAGCAGATTAGCCACCACGAAAGCAGCCTTGAACAACGCCACATACACGAGTAGACCCAACAGCAGTCGTATTTCTGCAGTTGATCGGACGAAGTTTGCCACAAGGGCCACCAACAGCGCGAGTCCAACCCACTGGAACAGTTCGGTCAGCGTCCCAAGAGTAAAATCCGCGTTCAGATACGACGACGCCAGAATGGCAAAACAGATGGCCAGAATATACTTCATCGAACGCGGGAACAGTATCTGGGTTTGATTGTAACAGATAGCGTTCCAGACCACGTACAGCCCAGCGACTCCCCCAAGAAAGAAGACATAGATGTTCGACGGACCGACGAGCGCACCACCGATTTCAAGACTCGGGAGAGAGCGAACAGGACCAGGGAGACCGATCATAAACGAGGTTACCAGAAATAGAAATCCGATTGAACCAATCCGGAGGAACCTATCGACTGAGGAATCAGTAAAAAAAGAGTGGTTCTGTAAGTTAATTACTTCTGTCACAATACTCAGTCGAAGGTCAATCCCCAAATACTATAAGCGTTCTGTCTCCCCATTCAGGTGATGGTCAAAGTACTCTTCTTTGTAAATGAATTAACCTCAACCTCAATTCCAGTCGAGATATCGGCAAAAGTTCACTCACAAGATGATGTCGAGGTCACGCTTGTCTCTTATTACGATGGCAGCAACGACGAGATTGATCCCGATGTCGCCGAGTTGGACATCCCGATGGTCAAGCTTGCTGCTGATTCTCGGTTAGATTTTGCCGCATATCGACGACTACGGCAGATTTGTGTCGAACAGAATATCGATATCTTGCACACACACCACAATTCGACGGGTTCACTTGGTCGACTTGCTGTAATAGGAACTAACACGAAAGTCATTAACACGGAGCATAATGACCATCGGTTTTTTACACATCTTCAAAAGTCTGTCAACGCCATCTCGTACCCTGTCGTCAATACGATGGTTTCTAATTCTGAGAATACCAGCCGTTCTTTCGAGTGGTACGAGCGGCTTCTGTTAGGGAACACTAGACAGGAGGTCGTGTACAATGGTATCGACGCAAAACGAATTGATAATGCCAGGTCGCCGACGTTTGATATACCCACAGGTCCGTTAGTTGTGACCGCTGGGCGATTAGTTGAGCAGAAAAATTACGAGACCTTACTCCGGATATTCAAAACCGTCGTTGACCGGGTGCCTGAAGCGACACTCGTCATCGTCGGTGACGGCCCACTTTTGAACGACCTGCAAGCGCTAGCGAGGAGGCTGGACATTCAGGACGATGTCTTGTTTACTGGCTATCTTCCTCGCCGTGAAGATGTGTACGGCGTATTAAAACAGGCCGAGATAGCTGTCTTTCCTTCCTGGTACGAAGGATTCTGTGTTGCAGCAGTAGAAGCGATGGCTGCGGGCCTTCCTGTCGTCGTGAGCGATATCGCTGTTCTCCGCGAAGTTGTCGGTGAGCCTGGACTCTTCGCAGACCCTGAAACGCCACAAACATTCGCAGAACAAATTATTGAGCTGCTAGAGAATCAGGAAAAGTGTAATCAACTTGGCTCTGAAGCAAAGGAGCGAGCACGGACGACATTCTCACTGGAGCGAACCGCTCGTGAGTACCTGAATATTTATAAAACAATGGCTGAAACGCCATAACGATGACCGAAACTATCGTTTTAGGACTTGACGGTGCAACTTGGGATATTCTTAAGCCATTGATACAAGAAGGGGCCCTCCCAAATATAGAGCGGCTCCGGTCGGACGGTCACTCCGGAACCTTGGAGAGTACGTTTCCACCGATTACCGCTCCTGCCTGGCTCTCTATGGCGACTGGTCAAAACCCCGGCAAGACCGGTGTGTTCTATTTCCTCAATCGGGAAGACAGCGAGTCGTTCGACTTTGAGACGCTGGGGTCAGACAAGTTTCACGGGCAGAGTTTTTGGGACGTTTTCTCAGCACATGAACAGTCGGTTGGGATTTTTAATTACCCGATGCTCTATCCGCCTTATGAGATTAATGGGTTCATGGTTAGTGGCCTCGGTTCAGAGGCAGACGACACAATAACATACCCCAGGTCACTTGGAGCAGAGCTAGACGAGGTAACCAGCGGATATCAGGTCAAGGTCCCGTATGCTGATCCAAAGTACCAGGACCGACCAGAAAAACTCGAAACTGACCTGCTAAACATCGTCGAAAAGCGAGAAACGGCAATCGAGTATCTCCTCACTGAGAAGGACCCAGACCACTTCTTCGGAATAATCAGTGCAACCGACTGGGCACAGCACTATTTTTGGCGCTACACCGACGAAGAGCATGCATTGTACGATCCAGCGGCCGGACACGAGAACGCACTCAAACGAATTTGGATGCGAGTTGACGAGGCTGTTGGAACAGTGGCTGAACTATCCAATGAGGACGATGCCACCCTGCTACTGGTTTCTGACCACGGTTTCGGCCCGGTCAATCGCACGTTCCATTCAAACGAGTGGCTTGAACGTCAGGGCCATTTGCACTACAACGAACAGTCGTTGACAGATCAGCTGCGGACGAAGTACTTCCCGTACCTCCGTCGAATGGGAGAGTCTGTTGTCAGCGTCGTCCCACAGTTGAACGACTTTGCGAAATCCATTGGAAAGTCGATTCGGAAGACACCCGGTGATGGGATTGACTTCGAACGAAGCACCGCATTCGCTCCGAGACAGAATCTCACCAGTGGAATGATTTATGTGTTGTCCGACGACGAGTCTGAGAAGAATAAGATACGTGACGAGCTAGAGTCACTCACCGAGCTCCCGGATGGGCCGGACACGGTTGATGTCTATGAGCCAGGAGAGGTTTATACTGGCAAAAATACGGAGCTGGCACCGGAATTGATGATTGTGGTTGATGGCTTTGAGTGTGCTGTGGATCCACGCGCGAGTACAGACAGTCAGATATTCACCGCCGGGCCGCCTTCGGAGGCCCGGAGTGGTGGGCACAATCAAGACGGTATTGTTATCGCCGCTGGACCTGCTATTGAGCCAGGATCTAATGTCGATGCGAAGATATACGACATTGCTCCGACGTTGCTCTCTCTCCACGATATGCCAATTCCAGAGGAGATGGACGGGAGAGTCAGGACGAGCTTTTTAGCCGAGGTAACAGACGACGAAGGACTACCGCCGACAGCGCCAATCGATACGCTGGTCAATTCTGGTGAGCAAACTCAAAGAGAAGACGACGACGAGGTTCAACAACGCCTGGAAGATCTGGGATACATTTGATGACTCGTTTCTCTGGTGCGACGCAATGATTGTTAAGCATTACTCTGGAGTGGGGCTTCGCGAACGGCTGGTTTTCAGGTGGTATTCCACCGCGACAGCTACTTCCTGGTGCTACCTAACCGACACAGTTTAGTTGTATCCTCAACTGCAACCAGTCAGAAGACCCCTAGTATGAGCGAAGCGCGACCGAACATCGTCGTCATCGTGATGGACACGGCCCGCGCAGATGCATTCTCATCGAAGGAACCATCACTAACGCCTAACTTCGATACACTGTCATCAACTGGAACCGCTTATTCCCGCAGCTTCAGCGTCAGTCCGTGGACTCTCCCCTCGCACGCGTCCCTCTTTACCGGAATGGTCCCCTCTAAACACGGTGCCCATGCAGGACACAAACGCCTGGAACAGGAACACGAACGTTTGCCAGCAGTTCTCTCCGACGCTGGTTATCAGACTGTTGCAGTCTCAAACAACACGTGGCTCAGCGAGGAATTCGGCTTCGCTCGTGGCTTCGATACGTTTCGGAAGAACTGGCAATACATCCAGTCTGACGTTGACCTAGGAACAATTGCCCGGACGGAAGAAGGACTCGACAAACTTCGTAGCGTTGCTGCTCGTATCTTCGATGGGAACCCACTGATAAACACTGCCAACGCTGTGTACGGACAGTTCGTGCGAAAGCGAGCGGAGGACGATGGGGCACAGTCTACAAACGACTGGATACGTGACTGGCTAGCCAGGCGCGAGCAAACGGATCCGTTTTTTCTATTCGTAAACTATCTCGAACCACATCTCGAGTACAAACCACCACGGGAACACGCTGTACCGCTGCTTCCAGAGGATGTTTCGTATAACGAAGCGATGGCGGTCAATCAAGATGCGTGGCAGTATATTGCAAAGAAAGCCGATATGAGCGAACGGGACTTCGAGATCCTTGAAGCCCTCTACCAGGCAGAGATTTCGTATCTGGACGAGCGAATCGGCGAACTCAAAGAACTACTTCAGGAGGAGGGAGAATGGAAGGATACAATCTTCATCCTTACAGGTGACCACGGAGAGAATATCGGTGAACACCGATTGATGGACCACCAATACTGCCTGTACGAGACACTCTTGCATGTTCCACTTGTCATCCACGGCCGGGAGTTTACCGGGGGAGGGACCGTTGACGAGTTGATTCAGTTAACTGATCTCGTTCCAACCCTGCTTGATGCCGTAGATATTGACGCACCCGGTTTTCGCGAGCAGTTACAGGCGAGGTCGTTCTATCCGGCTGCCGACACTGCTTCGAGAGAGTACGTCGTCGCCGAGTACATGGCCCCCCAACCGTCAATGGAGGCGCTCGAAGGGCGTGTTGGTGAGATTCCAGATCCGGTCTACAAATACAACCGTTCCCTCAGGGCAATTCGAACCGACCGCTGGAAACTTATTCGTGGCTCTGACGGCTCGGTCGAACTCTACAATATCGAGAACGATCCTGGAGAAACGACAGACTGCTCTGGGGATAAAGAAGAGATACGTCGAGAGCTGGCAGATGACCTTGACGACTGGCTTGACTCATTTGACCGGACCGAGTACTCCGATGGTGTCAGAATGAAAGAGGGAACAAAACAACGGCTCGAAGATCTCGGCTATCTGCAGTAAGGCTGCTCAACTGTCCGGCCTTACTGTGGGAGATCTTTTGTCAACTTGGATAAACTTGTAGTTGTTTGGGAGACTGTGTCTGACCAAGCAAATCTCTCTTCGACCGTACACCGTCCTTGCGACCCACACTCGGCTCGGAGTTTCGGATCCGCGAGCAACTGTGATATATTCGTGGCCATCTGCTGAGTATCACCAATTGGGACAGTGTACCCTGCACCGTCTACTGCGGTCTCAACCTGATCCAGTGCGGTACAGACGACCGGTGTTTCCGCTGCCATTGCCTCCATCACGACCCGTGGGAACCCTTCTGCTCGACTCGGTAACAGCAGTACATCTGCGGAACGAAACAGTGGCGGCATCTCGTCGTACTCGAGTTGACCGAGGAATTCGACGGCATCGCTAAGATTCCGCTCTCGCACCATACTCTGCAACTCAGCACGCATTGGGCCGTCTCCGACCAGATACAGTGTTGCGGCGGGATGTTCGTCCCGAACGGTAGCAATCGTTTCGATAGCGTCCTGTGGGTTTTTTCCTTCGACGAGACGCCCAACAAAGAGGACACTCGGAGCGTCCAAAGCCATATACTCACTCTCTGGTCCGTCTGGGTGGAATTGCTGTTCGTCGATGCCGTTAGCGATGACGGCAGTCTCGGAACTTACCCCCAGTTCGTGTGTCTTTTGACGCTCTTCTTCGGTATAACAGAAGATTATGTCTGCACTGTCGAGTGTCCAGCGTCCGACTGTTCGGAGGTAATACGAGAATAGTCGCTCGGGCGCAGATTGGGAGTACAGAGAGTGATTCGTAATCGCGAGCGGCGTCTCTCCTAGCCGACGCTTCAGTGCGGCCAAGTTTGTCGAAAAGTAAAAATGAGAGTGGGCGTGAATAACGTCAAAGTCATCTGCATCGAATAGCTTCCGGGCCGCGGCGAACGAGATGTCGTTTTTGAGGACATCAATCGTTGCCGGGCAGTATACGATTTCGTAGCCATGCCGTTCCTCTCGGCGTACCTGCTCAATATCCGTGGCAATTTTGAGAACTGTCACATCGTGTCCTTGTGTGGCCTGATCTCGGCTCATCGCGTGGACGTGATATCCACCACCGCCGATTTCGTCCGGGTACAGCCAGTGACTGACTCGTAGGATTCGCATCTGTGAATTACCTCTCGTTGGTTGGCTCAAGTGGAGGACACGTTATACATTCGCTCATACGTTCCCTCCAATCGGTTCCCAGTCGAAGTCTGAAAGCAACTGCTCGAGCTTTCGTTCAGTACTTTCGAGGTTGGTGTAATGTCGGATACGATACTGATATTTTACATCAGAAACTCGTGGTTGGTCTGGGTCAATTTCCCACGGATGGAGGTAGAATACGCAGTCTCGGCTTCGGCGGATTCGTTTGAGTCCGCGCCGGTACGCCTCGTATGGAAGAAATCGGAAATATCCTCCACCCGCCCATGGGATCTGAGTGAGTTTCGCGTCCAGAAGCGGAAGTTGGACTTCGGTAAACCTGTCGTACACTGGAGCAATTGTCTCGGAAGACTCAAGATTGAGGTCTCCATACCGGTCGTGTGTTGCTGCCGGAAAGTAGCTGGAGTCGTACTCAAATCCAAGGTCGTCGAGGATGTCAATCGCCCAGTTCGTAATCGTGAAACTCGGTGCCCTGTACCCCCGGATTTTCTGACCGGCTATCGGTTCCAACAGTTCGAGTGACCGAGAGATATCTGACCGAACAGTGGACTGTTCCTGCTCGTACAGCAGTTCGTGATTGTAGCCGTGGCTGGCCAGTTCGTGTCCCCGGTCGTCGATTTCTGCGACCAGTTCCGGTGCTCGGTCGGCGATATGTCCGAGCACAAAAAACGTCGCTTTTGTGTTGTGCCGGTCTAGTAAATCAAGTATTCGGCCGGTTGTGCGTTGGACACGAAGTTCGTACTCATCCCATTTATTTCGATCCAATCCGCCCCTGAGGTTATGTGAATGGAACCAGTCCTCAACATCGAACGATAGCATCATTTTGCTCATAGAAGCTCCCTCCCTCGACGCTGGAATTCGCGTCGTTCCGCAGTTGTGGGAAATGAAAAGTACGATCCCTCCCCGTCCATCTCACGTAGTGACACATTCTCGGCACTGATATCATTGATGGCTTCAGCTGCTGTCCGCCCGCCCTCACGTTTTCCACGTGTGATTGCACCATCGAGAGTTGTCGATTCGGTGATTGGAAAATGGTCTTGCCGGACAATCTGTCCTCTGTCTATCTCTGGTTCCATCGTGTGAACGGTGACACCGATTTCGTCTTCGTCGTGATACAGTGCCCAGAACGTGGGAAGCATTCCTCGATACTTCGGGAGATCTGCTGTGTGGACGTTGATGCAGCCCCAATTTGGGGCATCAAGTAACTCTTCATCAAATATCTGTGGTGCAGAGACCGAAAGGACGATATCGATGTCTTCGGTTTTGACCCAGTTGATATACTCGGCTGTGTTTATCTCGTCTCGGCTCTCGACTGGTGTACCGTCTCTCTCGGCCACTGATTCAACAGAGTACAGTCCGTGTCCAGTTGCATTCAGCCCTTTTCGGTAGAGGTAAGCAATCCCTCGTCGAAAGAAGTTGGTTGGTCCGTAAAGACCGTACATCCGATATAAGAACGAGGGAAAGCTCTCGTCTAGAACGTCAAGGACACTCACACGTTCGACCGAAACGGTGTCATCAATTCGAGGAAAAAACTCTTGAAAGAACAATGGCATGTAGAATGGCTCGTCCTGTGTTATGATTGCAACGCTTGTGTTCATTATAGTTTTTTGATAGTCTGTTTGTTGCTTTGGTAGTTAATTGTCCTCGATCTGTATCGTTTTACCGGAGTAGTACTTAGTGACGAGCAAGAAGGTTCTCAGTCTTACGGTTCGAATTACTCGTCAACCTCGTCGCATATGTGATATAGAGCGCGCTATGAGCGTGGCTGCGAACAACAGTATTGGGCCGGAAATTCACTATATTAGTTTTGAGTCCGTGACATCTTAGACTCTGACTCTGCACCGGTCTCTTCGTTTTCCGGCGGTTCTGTGTGTCGCTTTGTCTGTGCCGTGTCCGACGCCCCGGGCGAAGTAGCGTTGCTTGCTTCTGTGGTATCATCGAGAGGCACTTGCAACGCATCTGCCCCAACCATCCACAGCTGTCGGATGACAATCTTTAGATCGAACCAGAATGACTGCTTGCGAATGTACAACAGATCGTACCGCAGTTTCTCTTTCGGCTCAGCACCGGTGGCATTGTTGACCTGTGCTAGCCCTGTCAGTCCGGGCCGTACAAACCACCTGCGTCGCCAGTTTCCAACACCTTTCTCAATGTCGGTATCAAGCTGTGGACGCTCAGGCCGCGGCCCAACAACGCTCATATCGCCGATTAGGATCGACCAGAGTTGCGGAATTTCGTCGAGATGTGTCTTTCGAAGGACCCGACCGGTTCTTGTCACACGCGGATCGACCTCTCCTTTATCCTCTTCGCTCAGTTTTGCACCGCTCTTCGATTCTGCATCGGGAATCATGCTTCGGAACTTCGAGACAGTGAACGTGTCCCCGAACGCAGCCGTCCGGTCGTGACTGTAGAGAATTGGGCCACCGTCATCAAGTTTAATTGCCAGACAAATGACTGCGATGACTGGCGACAGTACAAGTAGTGCTGTCGCTGCAAACGCTATATCGAAGAGGCGCTTTGCGATGTGAGTCTGCCAGTCCCACGGTTCGAGGTCCACTGAAAGAAGCGACTTTCCTGTATTCTCGGCAGTTAATACGTGATCAGCATGGTCCTGATGTACTAATGCGTTTATGCCGTGGTCGTAGCACGTTTCAATCGCTCCAAAGAACTCCTCGCGATCCGTTGCTGCAAACGCCAACAGCGCCGTATCGATATCCTCATCAACGATTACTTCATCCAGTCTCGCCAACCCACCCAGACACGGTAGTTCATCCAGTTGATCTGTCGCCCGCCCTCCGTCAGTAACTTCCACCGGTGCGGGCTCAAACCCCTCCGGTTCGTACACGGACGGTGGTGAGACGTACCCAAGCACGGGGAGCTTCGTCGCCGTCAGTAGCGAGTCCATTGCTTTGGGGTCGTCTCCAACGATAATCGCTCGCGAACTGCCCGATGGCCGCCGCCGAATCGTAATCATAAATAGCGGCAACAAAACCAACAACGCTGTTGTCGTCAGCATTATTGTCGTTCGTGGAAGCCGATAGGAGTATTTGAAGTATCCGATAGCGGCCAACCCGACCATCGCGAGAATCATACGTTTCTGGGTAAGCAAAATTGTATCCAGAATCCGCCGGGGTTGTGGTTTAAATAACGGCCACATCGTCGCCAGAACAACAACAAGCGTCGTTATGACCGCAAACTGCAGTTCACCGGCTGGCAGCACCTCCGGGGCGGGATTCCCAAAGAAGGGGACAGTGGCAAACGCCTCGTGGACAACCCGGAGGTTCGTCGCGACGACAGCCCCCGCGGTCAACATTGCCGTCCCAAGAATACTTGAAAGTCGATACTGCCAGCCGGAATCCATTAGCTATGAGTAATCTCAAGAATAATATAAAGGCTGTGAAAATTGCCGTAACCTGTCGGTAGTCACGTCGATATGACGTATCGATCTGTGACGAACACAGTCACAGCCAAGAGCAGTGTCACCGCAAGCACCCACCAGTCGGCAGAAACATACCAGCCGGGCGTCGGGTTTCGCCACCACGAGAACGGATACAGAGCCGCACCACCTGCGCCGTCAGCCCAGGCTTTCACGGCATCAACAAGTAGGTGTGAGCAGCCACCGGCCGTCAATAACCCGAACGCACAGACCTGTTTCTCACGCGTAGCGAACAGGACAGCACCAATCCCCGACAAGAGGAGAACGCCTCCAAGTGTATGAATCGCACCCCAACTGAAGCCAATCCCCAGAGACTGCTCAATGAGGTGGTCGTCAACGAACATATCGATCCGATTCAGGTCGGGCAAAATTGAACCGACCATCCCGACGACGACCCAGCGACGATCAAGCCACGAGGCAGTCCAGCCGAGAGCAGTGAACACCGCAAATGCAAATAGAGCGTGGGAAAACAAGTCAGCCATCGTGCTCACCGCCCTCGCGAGCGACAAATCGCATCCGACGCAAATCGATATGCCAGTACCGCAGAAATGCCCCGACGACCAGCAAGACACCCGCAACGGAGGCACCGAGCTTGTATCGCTGATCGCCCGGCCCTTCGTTGACCACAACGACAGACTCGGCCGTCTGGACGGTGCCACTGTCCGAGAGCGTTCCGTGCACCTGGACGACGCCGCCTGTTTCGACATCTGCGTTCGACCCTCGAACCTCGACGACCCGTGCGATCTCGCCGTCATCTTTCTCGACGTGCATGACGAATCCGGTTGTAGTTTGCTCGGTGACAGTGCCGAACAAGAGGACCTGTTGGCCGTCCCAGCCGTCCGGGTTCTCGGCCAGTTGCTCTCCCGAGGGATGTGGCCAGTTATTGTCGTAGGCCCCCCCGTAGTGGACGCACAGTGTGGCCGTAATGCAGACGAGGGTTATCAGAAAAACGAGACGTGAGGTGGTCCGCATCTGTCTGTCTGATTTCAAGCTACTCACATCAAGTTTCCGGAGTTTCTGAGTACCCGAACCACAGAAATTAGACAGAGAGACGTCTTGGATAGCAGAATTTTTACGCATCTCTCGTGAAGCGTATCGCTAATGGCCGACGACGAAGATAGTTCCAATCAACTACTCGACGAGAACGGGCGACTCTTTGGGCTCGTCAACATTGTTGATGCCCTGGTCGTCCTATTGGTCCTCGCAGTTGTGGTCGCAGGTGTTGCATTGTTACTTCCCGGAGGTGGCGAATCTGAGACACGATATGTCACGCTCGACCTCGGTGACCAGCCCGATTTCCTTGCTGAAGAGATTAGTGCGGGTGATGCGTGGGAGCCTAGGGGAACATCGCACTCAGTCACCATCACCGATGTGTACCGGTTCAACAACGCCGACAACGACACGAGTGTCCTCGCACGCGCCGAGGTCAATGGAACAGAAATCGAACCAGAAGAGCCTGACGAAGATCCCGTCTTCGAGTTCCAGGGTAACCCGCTTCGGGCAGGCCAGACGTTCACAATGGTTACCTCCGAGTACGAGGTCGACGCCTCCGTGACCCGTGTCGAAACGGAAGGCGAGACCCTCCCAGTCAGCGATAGCGAGCTTATCCTCGAAACGAGTCTCCCCACGGCAACAGCAAGTGAAATCGAGATCGGCGATCAGTTCACTGCCAGCGGCGACGTTCTCGCCGAAGTAACGGGGTTCGAGATCTTCGCAGCAGGCGGAGATAGCGGCCAACAATACACCCTGATTGGACTCACAACGAAGACAATAGAGCGAGGCGAAACACAGTACCTCGGCGAGACCCGAATCGCAATCGGCCAGTCGCTCACCTTCAGCGGTGACAGGTACAGTCTCAGTGGCGAGATAATCAACCGCGAGACAAGCGAGATTCGGACACAGAACAGCGAGTTTGTCGTCGAAGCGACACTGCAGTCGGCAACCGCAAACGAGATTGAGGCCGGCAACAACTTCACCGCCGGCGGTGAGACGTTCGGTGAGGTAACAAGTATAGAGCTTTTCCCTGGAACAGAGGAAAGTGACCAGCGGTACGCTCTCGTCGGAATCACAGCCAGAACAGTCGAGCGCGACGGCCAGCAGTTCATCGGTAACACGCGCATCGCAGTCAACCGGTCGCTCAATTTCGACGGCAATGGCTATAGCTTCGGTGGGAAGATCATCCAGCGCGGAACGGCCAATCTCACAACGGAAGCGCGGCCACTCGTCGTCCAGACAGAAGTTCCGGCAACCGTCGCCAACGATATTGCCGCCGGCGACCAGTTCAGTATAAACGACCGCCCCATTGTCACCGTTGGCTCGGTCACCGTCTATCCGACAGCAAATCCGGACGTTCGGCGGGTGGTTCTCGGTGTGTCCGCGAAGACGCGAATGGAGAGCGGGGCGCTTCTCTTCGGTGACCGCCAGCTTCGCATCGGCTCACAGCTCCCGATTCAGACCGATAACTACGATATCCAAGGCGAGATTATTCGGCGGGGAAGCCTCAACGAACCCGGCAACCCGGCGACGCAGACGGTCACCGTCCAGCTGAAAAATATCCCACCGGAGCGAGCAGAGAGCCTCACTGCCGGAATGACCGAAGAGAGCCGTGACAGAACGACCGCAGCGGTCCAGAATGTGAGTTCACAGCCCGCCGAGATTATCCTCGAAAGCGAGAGTGGCGAGATCTTCCTCCGAGAACACCCCCGGAACAAGGATGTCGAGTTGACGGTCGACCTCTCGGTCCGCGAACTCGAAGGTGGGACAGTTCGGTTCCGCGGAGAGACGCTTCGGGTTGGACAGAACCTCGCACTCGAACTCGGCGCTATCACCGTCAACGGCGAAATAATCGAGTTCGAGGAATGACCGTTCGTGACCATCCGATAGCACAGGACTCTGCCGTCGTTAGCAGTCTCTCAGGCATTCGAGATCGCGTTGTCGCTGCCTGCAAGCAGTCACGTATCGCCGAGCCAGCGATGGGAGCCCTTCGTCGGCTGCGAAGTCTGCGAACCACAACAGAGAAAGAAACAAACGAGGCCAAGCCGGCTGTTGCAAACTCACGACTCCTCCGGATGACTCGTCGAGTTACGGCTGCGGTCAGCAACGCAGGAAGCGCTTCACGACTGGCTGGCATGATGACGGGTGGACGGCATCTCGTCGAATCGTCGTGGCTGTATCGCTGGCTGACGGCCGAACCCGAGCCGGATGTCGTCGTTATCGATCTCCGGGAGACGTTGACCGTCGGTCCGTGGCTTCGTCTTCTCCAGCGCACAATCGTGTGGATACTTCCAGCAGCCCTTTCGTCCCTTCTCTTTCGGAGTTGCCGTCGCATCCACCGCATCCTCACCAAACGCCCGGTTCAAGCCGGGAGTCTAGCTCTCGGGACTGTCGCTGTCCTCGTGCTCGCACTCGCAACACGATCTGGAGATCCATCACGAGTGCTCGTCGGTGTAGGAGCACTGCTTGCCCTGCTGGCGGCTATCGGCAGTCGGGTTACTTGGACGTGGACGGACCTCCGTGAGACGAGAGGCTACCAAGTGCTCGCCAGGGCCTTCGAGCCACCGGAACCGCCGGAGCCGGCGACACAGGAAGGACACGACAGAGACTCGAGCGACCGAACAGACGAAGAGAAGACGCGATAACGGGCCCCAATACAGGCAGACCAGTACGCGGCGTTCTTCGTCTCTTTTTTATTATCCACCGTCGAACACGAAGCGTGTGAATGTCCTCGTCACTGGCGGTGCCGGCTTCATCGGCGGTCACATCAGCGAGCAACTCGCCGGTAGCGGCCATAACGTAACCGTTATCGACAACTTCGAACCGTACTACGACCTGGGAATCAAAGAGCACAACGTCGAGGCGGCACGGCAGGCAGCCACCGACGCCGGCGGCAGCTATGAGCTCGTTCGAGAGTCCATCACCGACGCTGAAATCGTCGACGAGCTGGTCACTGACAGCGATGTCGTCTACCACCAGGCCGCGCAAGCGGGGGTCCGCAAGAGCGTCGACGAGCCCGCAAAGGTCAACAGCTACAACGTCGACGGCACGGTCAATGTGCTCGACGCCGCACGAACCCACGACGTTGAGCGTGTCGTCGTCGCTTCCTCGTCGTCGGTCTACGGTAAGCCCGAATACCTCCCCTACAACGAGGACCACCCCACTACACCAGTCTCGCCGTACGGCGTCTCCAAACTCGCCACCGAGCAGTACGCCCGCGTCTACAGCGAAATCTACGGGCTTCCAACCGTCTCACTGCGGTATTTTACTGTCTACGGGCCACGTATGCGCCCGAACATGGCGATGACGAACTTCGTCTCTCGGTGTCTCCACGGCGAGCCCCCAGTCATCTACGGCACCGGCGAGCAGACACGTGATTTCACCTACGTCGACGACGTGCGTCGGGTCAACGAACAGCTCCTGGCCGACGACAGCGCGGACGGCGAGATTATGAACATCGGCTCGACGGACAACATCGACATCCAGACACTCGCCGAAGTCATCCGCGATGAAATCGACCCGGCGCTCGATATCGTCTACGACGACCCCCGGGAAGGCGACGCAGAACACACGCATGCCGACGTGTCGAAGGCGGCCGAGTTGCTCGACTACGAGCCGACGTTCGATATCCGCGAAGGTGTCCGGGAGTTCATCGAGTGGTACCGCGCAAACGAGGAGTGGTACGACCCACTCGTGCGACAGTCCTGAGAAGAGCCATCATACGCCCTCAGAGTCAAAAACCTGCTCCGCTTGCTGGGCATCTGCGGGAGTGTTCACGTTCACCCTATCAGTGTCAAGCTCAACAGCTTCGACAAGCCGCCCAGCCCGAATCAACACGCCCAGCGCGTCAGCAAGTTCGTACTCACCACGTGGGGACGGCTCTATCAGTTCGAGTGCGTCGAACACCCGCGGAGACAGCACGTAACAGCCAGTTGTCACCAGCGTGGACGGCGGCTCGTCGGGCTTCTCGACAATACCCGTCACCCGTTTTCCGTCAACCGTGACGACCCCCGTTTCGCGCGCTCTGTCCGGCTCTGCCTTCTCGACAGCGATGACTGCGTCACTGTCAGACTCCTCGAACCGCTGGATTGGTCGGTCGAGTGTCCCGTCGACGACGTTGTCTCCGTTCAGGACGACGAAGGACTCGTCGACGTGCGGTTCGACCAACCCAATCGCATGGCCGAGTCCCAAGCGCTCGCGCTGGTGGACGTACGTTATCGGCCAACCCTCGAATGACTCACCAAAGTGGTCGATAATATCACCGGCACGGTAACCGACGACCACGATTAGCTCATCGACACCACTGTCGAGCAGTGCCTCAAAAACGTGTTCGAGCAGTGGCCGCCCGGCAACCGAGACGAGACCTTTCGGTTTTGAGTCGGTCAGCGGACGCAGACGAGTTCCTTCACCGGCCGCAGGCACGACGCCGATCACGACTCGCTGGCTTCGGTATCGGCCTCCTCGGCGACGACGCCGTCTTCGAGTCGGCGCTCGGCCTCGTCGCGGTCTTCCGGATAGCCGACATCGATACGCCAGCCATCAAGGCCGATAGCATCGATAGTCCGGCCAGACTGGAGAAGGAGGTCGACCGCATCCGAGAGTTCGTACTCGTCGCGGTTCGAGGGTTGAACGAGGTTGCAGGCGTGGAAAATCGCGGGGGTGAACGTATAGAAGCCGGTCATCACGAGATTCGACGGCGGGTCCTCGGGTTTCTCGACGACTTCCTCGATTTCGCCGTACTTGTTCGTGTCACAGACACCGTATCGAGAGGCTTCGTCCCAGGGAACCTCTTCGACGAGGAAGGCGGCGTCGGTGCGGTCTTCGTTGTGTCGGTTGACGACATCCTCAAGATTCGCCTGGAAGATGTTGTCTCCGAGCATCAGCATGAAGTCGCCGTCGACGTGCTCTTCGGCGGTCAGCAGTGCGTGTGCAAGTCCCTTCTGTTCGCGCTGGTGGGTGTAGGTGATCGGGACACCCTCGAACTCGTCGCCGTAGTGTTCGATGACGTGTTCTTTCTTGTAGCCGACGACGACGACAAGTTGGTCGGCTCCCAGGTCGACGAGTTGCTCAAAGCAATGTGTCAAGATTGGTTTATCAGCAACTTCGACCATTCCCTTCGGCTTATCCTCGGTCAGCGGCCGCAGCCTCGTTCCTTCCCCGGCCGCGAGTACGACAGCATCCATACCACGTTATCTTTCGCTGAGGTGAATAAGTATTGTGGACCCCTCGGCAAACCGAAACCAACAGGTATCATCTCCATCTGGTAAACGTATGGACATCAGCATCGTCGGCTCTGGATACGTCGGGACGACGGTCGCGGTCTGTCTCGCCGACGCTGGACACCGCGTGACGAACGTCGACATCGACACCGCGGTCGTCGACGCCATCAATGCGGGCGAGGCCCCGATTCACGAGCCAGACCTCGACAGCCTCGTCAGTCAGTACGGCGGTGACCGCCTCAAAGCAACGACGGAGTACGACGCCGTCTGCGAGACCGACCTCACGCTGCTTGCGCTTCCGACACCGTCGAACGACGACGGCAGCATCGACAGCTCGATTCTCGAAGCCGCCGCGAAGTCACTCGGCGACGCACTCGCCGACAAAGACGACCCACACGTCATCGCGGTCAAAAGCACGGTCATCCCAGGGATTGTCGAAGAAACGATTGCGCCACAGATCGCAGCCGCAGCAGACGGGGCCATCGGCGAGGACATCCACATCGGCACGAACCCCGAGTTCCTCCGCGAGGGGAGTGCAGTCGACGACTTCCAGAACCCAGATAGAGTCGTGATCGGAGCCGACTCGTCGCTGGCCCGCGAGCGTCTCGAAGCGGTCTACGAGCCAGTGACCGAACAGGCAGACCGGGAGATTCCAGTCGTGACCACTGGAACCCGGGAGGCGATGATGATCAAGTACGCCAGCAACGCCTTCCTCGCCTCGAAGGTCAGCCTCATCAACGAGTTGGGTGTCATCTGCAAGGCCTACGGCGTCGACTCTTACGAGGTAGCCGAGGCGATGGGCCTCGACGACCGTATCGGCGAGCGATTCCTCCGATCGGGGGTCGGGTGGGGAGGAAGTTGTTTCCCCAAGGATACTGACGCCCTCATCGCGGCCGGCCGCGAGCGCGGCATCGACCCGGTCGTCCTCGATGCAGTCAGAGAACGGAACGACCGCCAGCCAGAGCAGATGCTCGAGTTGCTCGCCGACCACATCGATATCGACGGCGCAACGGTTGCTGTGCTCGGACTCGCGTTCAAGCCCGGTACCGACGACACCCGCAATACTCGTGCCGTTCCGGTTATCGAGGGCGTCCGCGAACGCGGCGGCGAGGTCGTCGCCTACGACCCCGTCGCGGTTGAGGACATGCGAGAACGCTACCCCAGCGTCGAGTTCGAGGCGGCAGCGTCGCCTGCGGACGCACTCGACGGGGCAGATGGGGCACTCGTCGTCACCGACTGGGACGAGTTCGCCGCACTGGACGAGGAGTTCGATGCGATGGAGACGCCGGTCGTTATCGATGGCCGTCGTATTATCGCCCGGCGCGACGGGCTCACCTACGAAGGCCTCACCTGGTAGGAAAACGTACGAAAACGGTCGCTACTCCACTCAGATGTCTGTGAGGCCGAGACTGTATTCGAGTGCAGTATCGACCTCGGCCATCCGTTCAGGCGGAATCGAGCCGAGGTTCTCGTTGATGCGGTGCTCGCTGGAAATGGTTCGAATCTGGCTACAGAGCGCAACTGAGTCTTCCCGAAGCTCACACTCTTCGGCAGGGACGAGCACTTCGAACGGGTAGAGCTGCTCGCCGAAGGAGGTGGTGAACGGAACAACAATCGTTGTCGGTGCATTGGCATTCCCGACATCGTTCTGTACGACGAGACACGGGCGCGTTCCCCGTTGTTCAGACCCCTGTGTCGGGTCGAGTTCGACGATAACGACATCTCCTCGACGGACAGACGTGCCCATCTTACCACTCCGGGGCATCGCCGACCTGTTCATTCGCCTCCGTCGAGACGCCCGCAAGTTCGTCAGCGAGTTCGCGGCTCCGTTGGGCACGCTGGCGGTACCCCTCAGCCACCTCTTCACGAGTCATCGGTTGTTCGATAACGAGTTTCCCTTCCTCTTCGTGAATCAGGACGTCGTCTCCGCCCTCAATTCCAAACCGTTCGCGGAGCTCTTTGGGAATCGTCACTTGCCCCCGCTTCCCAATCTTCCGGCGTTCGCCCTTGCTCATACATACTCGTATCATATTCGTACTCATAAGTGCTTTGAGGGGCGGTTGTCGGTACTTGTCACTGGTCACGCCAGAGCTTCCACTCACCGTCGTCATTCTCGGCGACCTCAAAGGCCAGCTTCAGCAGCTCGGAGTTGGCGCTGCCTTCCATGGTGATATCGACGTGGACAAGCGCCAGCTCCTCGACACCTTCGAGGTCAGGCTGGTCCACCCGGTCGGCAACGTCGGTTTTCTCGACCGACAGCGAGATGCGGTCGACGCCGGGCAACTCCTCTTGTCCCCAGGCCTCACCCGGCGCGTTCTCGTGGTACATCTCCTGTGCGCTGTAGAATCGGCCCCGATCGATAGCATCGACATAGTCTCTGACGAGCTCTTCTTCGGGTCCGTAGGACTCTCTGATAAAGGCGAACCAGCCCGCGCCAAAGCCCCCCAGCGTCACCAGCGCGGACCCGCCCCCGTAGAAAAGCATTCCGCGCCGGGAGACGCCGTCCTTCTCGACGATATCGTCGACGGTTTCGGCGTTGGGTTCCGTGCTGTCGTCCCCGGCGGCGGACTCGCTGTCATCGGCCCCAGACCCCGTCCCACCGCCATCTGTCAGGAGCAGCGAATCGGCCCGGTCAGCAGACCGGCCGTTGTCTTCGGTATCGGGCCCGCCTGGTGAACTGCGAACCATACGAGAAGTAGGGGCTCGCCGTACAAAAGCGTCAGGCAGGCAGTGTGTGTTGGTTCGGACCCTGGAGTCAGAACGCACATTCAGTACGGGTCATACTCTGCAACGGAGAGCACGGACTGAACGTCGTCATTCCAGAAGTGTTTCTCCGCGGTCGCAAATGTCCCACCGTTCTCTCGTGCCGAGGCAGCGATGAGCGCGTCTGGGTGGTCAGCCGGGACGCCGTGGCTCAGAAGCTCTTCCTGGAGGGAAGCGGCTTCGGATGCTGTCTGTGCGGTCACCTCAAGCACCTCCATCGAGGTCGTGACCGCGTGTTTGATTTCTGTCGGAGAGCCACCGATGTACCCGTGGATGCTCCCCATATACGCCTCGTACAGAACGAGTGACGGGACTGCCCAGACCTCCTGTTCGTACTGTCGGAGGAACTGACGGGCGGCGTCGGTTCCGTCAAGATAGTCGCTGAGAAGATTGTTGTCGAAGACTAACATCACTGCTGTCCCTCGATGTCGTCGGTCGTCCCCGTTCGCAGTTCCTCTCGAATGTTATCCATTCCCTCGTCTGTGTCGGCTGCAGCATCCGAGAGGACACCGAACCCCGTCCACTTGTCACGCTCTGTGAGACGAAGAATGACGTCCTCGTAGCTCTCGTCCTCGCGTTTGAACAAATCGAGGCGGTCTTTCGTCTCGTCTGAGACCCGGATTGAGGTGCTACCCATATATACGCATACGTATGCGCATACAAAAATGGTTCCGACACACAGTATCGGTTTCGGGCAGTACCGACCGAGACACGCCAGCGTGTCTCTCGGCATCCCCGGAACAGATGACAGCCAGCGACCAAACGACGATGCTTTTCACCGAGGGTCACCGAGAGAGCAACAATGAGTACACACGGAACACTCCAGCTCGCGACGCGAGGGTCGGCGCTCGCGCGCTGGCAGGCAGAGACGGTCAAAGACCAGCTCGCAAGTCGGCGCCAGCCCGTTGAGTTGGTCACGGTCGAGACGGAGGGCGACCAGGTGCGAGACGAACTCATCCACCAGCTCGGCACCACGGGCGCGTTCGTCCGTAGCCTCGACGAAGAGGTGCTGGCGGGCGAGCTCAACGCCGCGGTCCACTCGATGAAGGATATGCCGACCGACCAGCCCGACGACCTCGTCGTCGCCGGCGTCCTCGAACGCGGACCGCCTGGTGACGTGCTGGTCACCCGCGACGGGACGGCACTTGAGGACCTGCCAGAGGGAGCAACTATCGGCACGTCCAGTCTCCGCCGGGGGGCACAGCTGCTCGCGCGACGGCCCGACCTCGACATCGCCGGCCTTCGAGGCAACGTCGACACCCGCGTCGAGAAACTGCTCGCGCCACCTCTCAACAGCGAGCACGAGCGCCGAGTCGAGGCCTGGCGCAGAGAGATGGACGACGAGGAGAGCGAGGACCCCCACACCGAGTTCGAGTGCCCGCCCGAGGAGTGGGTCGACGGACTGACCGAGCTCGAACAGGCTGCACTCGACCGCGAGGCCGGGACAGAGTACGACGCCATCTGTCTGGCCGAGGCGGGCCTGGCTCGGAGTGGGCTGCTCGATGAGCTCCACTACGAGCGCCTCGACCCCACATCGTTCGTCCCGGCCCCGGCACAGGGCGTCATCGCGGTGACGGCACTCGACGACGAGGCCACCGAGTACATCAACGATACGGTCGACCACCCCCCGACGCGCGTGGAGACGACAGTCGAGCGGACCGTCCTCGCCGAACTGGGCGGTGGCTGTGTCGCGCCCGTGGGCATCTACGCGCGCCTGCAGGGCGACATGGTGTCGACGAGAGTCAGGGTACTCTCCCAGGATGGAACCGAGGAAGTCAGCGATGCTCGGGACCTGCCCGTCGAGCGTCACGCACAGGCCGCCGCCGAGTTCGCCGCAGACCTCGCCGACCGGGGCGCGGCCGACCTCATCGAGGAAGCCAGGCGGGAAGACCCCGACGACGCGAAACGGGGGGAGTGAGCATGGCCGACCGGCCGACGGTTGCGGCGTTGCGCCCGGACGACAAGCGCATTGAGGCCGCCGTTGCGCTGCTCGACGAGCTTGGCGTCGAGGGACTGGCCGACCCGATGCTGTCGGTGTCACCGACCGGCGACGTTCCACGCGAGGACGCCGACTACACGATACTGACCAGCCCGACAGCGGCCGACCTGCTCGCCGAAACCGGCTACCAACCCGGCGGGACCCTCTGTGCTATCGGCGACGGGACCGCCGACGCACTCGAAGCCGAGGGGTACACCGTCGACCTCGTTCCCGAGGAGTTTACCTCGAGCGGACTGGTCGATTCCCTCGCTGCGGATGTCGACGGAGCACGAATCGAGGTTGCTCGGAGCGACCACGGCTCCGCTGTGCTGCCAGACGGACTCAACGCCGCCGGCGCGTACGTCCATGAAACGATTCTCTATCGGCTCGTCCGACCGGAGGGAGCTGGTGTCTCCGCCGAGCGAGCTGCCGACGGCACCCTCGACGGGATTCTCTTTACCTCCTCACTCACCGTCGAACATTTCCTCGACGCTGCGAGCGAGCGCGGACTCGAAGCGGAGGCCCGTGCCGGACTCGACGGAGCCGTCGTCGGCGCTATCGGCGAACCGACACGCGAGACGGCAGAGAAACACGGTATCGCTGTCGACATGGTCCCCGAGACGGTCGGGTTCGAGTCGCTCGCCCGGGCTGTCGTCGACGAACTGTAGGTTAGAGCGTCAGCTGTTTCGTTTTGCTGCGGGTGTCGACAGCGCTTCTGTCGACCACCAATAAAAATCTCGTGACAGTGCGCTTGAGGAACGTATTGAGAGCCGTCGAAAACCACCGGCGTCAGCTCAGATAATCGAGTAGCTCGCACCCGCCGTCAGCGCGAAGAAGCCGATGACACCGGCCATCGCGACGTAGGTGATCGAGCGCGGTTCGTCACGAAGGTGCATGTAGTAGCCCGCGACGGCCAACGCCTTCAGTGTCGAGAGGACCAAGATGACCGCAAGGACCTCCCAGTAGTAGTCCTCCAGCAGGCCAGCCCATTCGACGAGGGCCTGCGTAGTCGACAGCGCCATCAGTACCACGAAGATTGCCGTGTACGTTTTTGTTGATGCCATAATTGGGTACCTCCTTAGAGGATGTAGAACAGCGGGAACAGGAACAGCCAGACGATGTCCACGAAGTGCCAGTAGAGGCCGAAGTACTCGATGGTTCTGGCGTCCTCGTCTTCACCGACGTATGCTCCTGTCCAAGCCCGCGCGATGAGGAACAGCATGATGAGCATGCCGAGAATGACGTGGAGCGCGTGCATTCCGGTCGTCAGATAGAACGTCGAGGACATCACATCGACACCGAAGGTCCAGCCCTGGTGGACGAACAGGTCGACCCACTCGATGCCCTTGTTGACGAGGAAGAACGCCGCCCCGCCGAAGGTCAGCCCGAGGAACGTGACCGTTGCCGACTGGTTCGAAATCGAGAACGGCCCAATCGAGTAATCCTCGGTGCGCCGTGCCGCAGAGAGGGCAAGCACAACGGTGAAGCTGCTCGCGAGCAGGAGGTACGTGTTAATCAGCCCGGGCAGCACAGGGTGGTGTTCCAGAGCCTGTCCGGCCATAGTGTGGGCTGCCGGGTCCTTGGCGAGGTGCCACCAGTCCTGCCAGCCGTACTCGATGCGCGTGAAGATGTACGCGCCGATGAAGGCACCGAAGACGATGATATCAGAGGCGATAAACGTCCACATGCCGAGTTTCGTGTTCTCGACGGACTCGAAGGGCCACTGCTCGGCCATCTTCGGCTCGGGCACCTCGAAGGATTCGTAGCCGAGCCCAGCAAGCGTGTACGCGCCCCAGCTCGTGCCGACAACTGCGGCCCAGAAGTACGCGCTCACGCCTGTGATCTCCCCGATTCCAACACCGATGTGGAAGAAGATGAGGAATAAGGCGAGCAGCGGGAACGACAGCATCATGTAGATACCGTGAATCTGGGCGAAGCCGTCTTGGCGTGCGCCCTGGATGCCGAGTGCAGCGACGAACACTGGGAGAGCGAACAGGAACGGCCAGACGAAGCGAGAGACGCCCAGCCCTGCCAGACCGAAGCCAGTCAACACGGTACTCGAAGCGGCGAGCACCGGCCACCAGCTCGCGTGGTCTGCGTGCTCCTCGGGCGGGGCGAGTGTCTCGGCTTCGACGCCGCCGTCAGTTGCCGCATCGGACTCGACGCCGCCGTCGGTTTCGGCTCTGTCGAGGAAGTTCAGTTTACCCGAGGCGAAGCTTGGCTTGCCCGGGAAGTTCTCCAGCGGCGGCGGCGAGGAGACGGCCCACTCGGGCGAGGACGCGTACGCCCACGGCGACTCGTCGACGTATCGGTCGCTGTAGAGACTCTTGGCGAGGTTGTAGAACATCACCAGGAACGACGCCGCGAAGAGGAACGCCCCGGCGGTCGCTGTCTGATGCCAGACCGTAAAGGCGGTATCGTAGTGGAAGATACGCCGCGGCGTCTCCCAGACGATGAACATCGGGAAGTAGAGCAGATTGAAGCCGATGAACGCCATCGCGAAGTGTACCTTGCCGAGGAACTCGTTGTACATCTTCCCGGTCATCTTCGGGAACCAGTAGTAGACAGCTCCGATGAGGATGACCGCGCTCGAGGCCATCACGTAGTGGAAGTGTGCGACGACCCAGTAGGTGCCCCGGAAGCCGTAGTCCAGCACGATAGCGCCGAGGAACACCCCCGTGATGCCACCGATGATGAAGATGATGAGTGCACCAATCGAGAAGAGGAACGGCGTCTTCCAGCGTATCTTGCCCTTTATCATCGTATAGATGAGCGAGAACACCATCAGATCGAAGGGCAAAGAGATGGCGACTGTCGTCACCATCATCACAGTCTTGATTTCGAGGCTGATGGCGGTGAGGAACATGTGGTGCATCCAGACGATGAAACTCTGGATGCCGACGAGTGCCATCGCGATGATGAACCACTTGCGACCGACTAGGCGGCGGCCAGAGAAGGTCTGGACCATCTCACCAAGCACGCCGAGTGCCGGGAAGAAGACGATGTACACCTCGGGGTGGCCGAAGAACCAGAAGATGTGCGTCCACAGCAGCGAGCCGCTGTCTGTTGCTTCTGGCCCGCTGGCCGTTTCGAGGGCGAAAAACGAGGTCTGGAGCAGGTGGTCGGAGCTGAGCACGATGAGGGCAGCGAGATACGCCGCGAAGGCAAACAGCATCATCCAGACAGTGACGAGAATCGAGATACTGAACAGCGGAATATCACGCATCCGGAGCCCCTTTGCCCGCATCCGATAGATGGTCGTCAGGAAGTTCACCGAACCTATCGTGACCGACCCGATGAAGACAATGAGCGCGAGAATCGTCGCAAAGGAGCCAACCTGGCCGAAGTCGGGAATGTACGACGGGACGTTCAGCGGCTGGTAGGCCGTCCAGCCACCCATGAACGTCGCACCCTGGAAGAACGAACCGAGCACCAGGACGCCCGAGAACAGGTACAGCCAGTAACTCATCGCGTTCAAACGGGGGAACGCGAGGTCGTCAGCCCCAATTTGAAGGGGGACAAAGTAGTTCGCAAAGCCAAACGCAAACGGCGAGAGGAACCAGAAAATCATCAAAAAGCCGTGTGAGGTAACGACCTGGTTGTATCCCGCGTCGCTGAGAATCGTTCCGCCCGATTGCAGCAGCTGAACCCGGATAAGCATCGCCAGCAACCCCGCGACGACGAGGAAAAACACCGACGTCAGCAGGTAGAGGATGCCGATGTCTTTATGATTGGTTGTGACGAGCCAGCGCTTCACGCTCGACCGTGGTGGTAGATCTCCCATCAGTTAGTCACCTCGAGTTGGTTGTCGAGTTCGCCGTTCTGCCAGGCCTCAATCGTCTGGTCGTACCACTCGCCGAACTCCTCGGGGTCGTCGAAGTCGTACTCCTCTTGACCCTGTTCCCAGACGCTTGTGGGGACGACGAGTACGTCCTCACGCATGTTCGAGTGGCCGTTCCCACACAGCTCGAAGCAGATGGCCTTGTACTCGCCAGACTCCTCGGCCTGGAACCACGTTTCGGTGGTCTGGCCGGGGATGGCGTCGGTCTTAGCCCGGAGTCCGCGTATGCCGTAGTTGTGCATCACGTCGCGTGATGTCACCTCGAGTCCGACCACCGCCTCGTTGGGGACGACAAGCTGGTCGGTTGTCTCGAAGCCGTTATCGTACTCGTACGCCCAGGCAAACTGGAAGCCCTCGACGTTGACCTCCATATCCGGATCGACATCGCCAGTGTCTTCGACGTACAACAGCAGCGAGTACGAGTAGATAATCAGTCCGAGCACGATGACGGCACTGATGCCAAAGGAGAGAAACAGCTTCTTGCCGCCTTTCGAACTCGACGGCATCTCACCGAGTTTCGGACGGACAACACCGTCGTCCTCGACCTCTTCGACATCGTACTTTCCGTCGGCGTCGGGTTCATCAGCCCTGTACTTGTACGCGTTGTACAGCAGGTAGCTGATGACGACGATGCCGACCAGCGTTCCCATGCCGAGAAACACCAGGTAGAGTCGACTGAAGATATCTACCTGGGTCCGGGAGAGCGAAGCAACTGCCCCCAGTCTCGGCAACGACGTCAGTATGGCTCCAGAACCCAGCATTTGATTCGCCTTACGACCACCGTGTATTATGCATTTCGGTACCCCGCCATATCCTGGGTCAGTTTTTATTATGACAGCCACACCCCAGCAACATCTGCTGTCTCGACGGGGAGTTGCTGGATATCGTCGCCGTGGTTGGCGGACCTACTGGCCTTCCCACTCCGGCTCGCGGTCCTCGAAGAAGGCGTCGATACCCTCGTCTTTGTCGTCTGTCGAGAACAGCGTCGTGAACAGTTCGGCCTCGTACTCGATGCCGGCTTCGAGGTCCATTCGAGAGCCGCCTTTGACTGCTTCTTTGGCGATTTCGAGCGCGATGGGACTTTTGTCGGCCATCGACTCGGCCAAGCCGTAGACCTCCTCGTCGAGTTCGTCCTCGTCTGCACAGACGATATCGACGAGACCGATGTCGCGTGCCTCCTCGGCGTCGATGAGTTCGCCCGAGAGAATCAACCGCATCGCCTGTCCCTCGCCGACGAGTCGAGGGAGCCGCTGAGTTGCGCCCCCGCCCGGGATGATGCCAAGGTTAATCTCGGGCTGGCCGAGCTTCGCCCGCTCGTGGGCGATACGCACGTCGCAGGCCTGTGCGAGTTCCGAACCGCCCCCGAGTGCGTGGCCGTTGATACGGGCGATGACGGGCTGACGAAGGTCGTCGACGGCTTCGTAGACACGCGGTCGTTTCGAAGCCTCGCGCTGTTCGACGGCGTTTCGCTCGCGCAGTTCCTCGACATCCGCGCCAGCGACGAAGGCCTTGGCCTCGCTTGCTCCGGTCAGGACGACGACGCGGACGCCGCTGTCGTCGATAGCATTGAGAACGTCCGTGAGTTCGTCCCGCAGCTGGCCGTTCAGCGCGTTCCGGGCGTCGGGCCGGTTCAACGTCACCGTGGCGACTCCCTCGGCGCGGTCACCGACGGCGACTGTCAGCAACTCACACTCGCTCGCTTGTTCTTCGATGCGATCGGCTCCCTCGACGCGATCCTCGCTCATCGTCTCACCTCTCGATGGCTCATACCTGTCCGTCGGCCGGGGCAATAAAAGACGTTTCCGTGCGAAGTCACAGTGGTAGTGCTTATTTAAGAACTCTCAGCGAGAGGGGTCAGAACAGCACGAAAGCCCCAGCCGGCTCCGCTCCCGCGCCTCGCTGTCTCCGAAAATCAAAGATTTTCGGGATGACGAGAATCTCCGATTCTCGAACCACGCTCCAGTCGGTGCTTGCATCGGCGGGGTTCGCGTCGCCGGCTGCCCCTTTCAGTCCCGCCCAAATTCGCTTTCGAGACCGGGCGGGACTGAAAGGGGCGAGTCGTTCGACGAGCGAGACGACCCAAGGACCGCAACGGAGTGAGGACCGCAGCGAGTCGCAGCCGTCGAACGACTCGGGGCTTTCGTGCTGTTCCAAATTTCATCGCCAGCAACATGCTAAACGAAACACCGCTGTCACAGCCCCCCGAAGCGTTTTGAGCGTCGGCGAAGTACCACATGTATGGCACGCGCTGAAGCCGGTGATTCGGATTCACAGCGTCGAGAGATCCGCCTGGTCGAGGAGGAAGACGGGCGGTGGTCAGCCATCGATGAAGAGGTGGGCGTGGCAAGCCAGGGCGAGACGCGGTCCGAAGCGCTTGCCAACCTGGACGAAGCAGTCGCACTACACAGAGGCGAGATTGGGGAGCCGATAACGGACGCGGACCTCCGCGACCTCGGCGTCGACCCCGACACAGTTCCGGACGAGCCACAGGAGCCAGACGCACCGTGGTTTTCCGAGTAATCGTGCCCGCCCCGTATTCATCCCGAGAGCTCGTGAATGCCCTCACAGAGATGGGCTACCAGCCAGTCGATCGGGCAGGCAGTCACCTCAAGCTCCGATACACCCACCCGGAAACTGGTGAAATCCGAAACGTGACAATCCCGATGGGCAAGGAGATCAGCGGCGATACACTTCGAAACATCGCCACCCAGTGTGGAGCGAATGACTTCCAGCAGTGGTGTAACTGGATCGACGAGCTTCTCTGAGAACGCGGTACAGTTTTGCCTGTCGAGCAGTTAGAGGGCGGTACTCGACGCAGTCGGTGAAAAACGGAGACATATGTCCGAGACGACGGCCGAGGGCTGCCGGTTCTGTGGACGAACAGCCCCAGCAGACCCAATCGGCGACGGCTACTGCTCGCCAGGGTGTCGAGACGCAGACGAGGCACTCGACGCGACGCCAGCAGAGGCCGAGTCGACGACGGCCCCCGACGAGGACGGCGAGCGCGTCTTCTTTCACGTCGCCGGAATGCACTGTGTCACCTGTGAGTCGTTTCTGGAATCGGTGGCGCTCGACCAGCCCGGCGTCAGCGATGCGGACGCGAGCTACGTCTCCGAGAGCGTCCGCGTCACCTACGACCCCGAAGAGACAGACACCGAGACACTCGCCGAGGCGCTCTCTGTCGCCGGCTACCGCGTCGCCGACCGCGAGCGGACGGGCCAAGAGTCGGTGACGACAGTCCTCTCCCGAGAGGGTGGCGCAGCGACGCGCGACCTCGAAGACCTGCTCGGCTTTCGGTACGCCGCCGGCGTTCTCTTTGGCCTCTTTCTCATGTTTCCCTACGTCGTCGTCCTCTATCCCTATCAGCTCTCAGCGCTGGTCGGCGGCCCACTCCAAGGGTTCGAGGGCGGGGCGATGGACAGCGGCACTATCCTGCTGTTGCCGCTGTTTGCGAGTGTCGCCGGCGTCGTCGTCTTCTTCACCAGCCTGCCGGTCCTCCGGGGGGCCTACGTCAGCATCAAGACCCGCGAGCCGAACACGGACCTCCTCGCGGCGGTGACACTGCTCGGCGCGTACGGCTACAGCATCCTCGCCCTGCTGCTCGGTCGGCTCGACATGTACTTCGATCTGACTATCCTCGTGGGTGCAGGCGTCGTCGCCGCCGTCTTCTATGAGTCGCTGACCAAACAGCGCGCGATGGACCACCTCACCGACCTCACTATCTCACAGACGGAGACAGCGACACTGTACAGCGACGACGAGACCGTTCCCGTCGAGGAGCTGACGCCGGGCGAGGAAGTCCTCGTCGGACAGGGCGAGCGAATCCCGGTCGACGGCACCCTGGCGGCAGACTCCTGTACTGTCGACGAATCCGTCGTCACCGGCGAGTCCCTGCCAGTCGAGAAAGCACCCGGTGACCGGCTCGTCGGTGGTTCAGTCGTCACCGACGGAGCGGCTGTCCTCCGCGTCGGTGACCCGCCGACCAGCAGCATCGACCGCCTCACCACGGCGGTCTGGCTCCTCCAGAGTGCGACACACGGCCTCCAGCGCGGGGCCGACAGCGTCGCCGGCCGCGTCGTCCCGCTGCTCGCTGGCGGCGCAGTCGCCGTCGCCGCAGTCGTCCTCGCAACGACCGGGCCGATTGCTGCCCTGCTCGGGGCGCTGACGGTCGTCCTGGTGGGCTGTCCGTGGGGGCTGGCGCTGTCGACGCCGCTGTCGGTGGCGGCGAACCTACAGGCGGCGATGGAGCGGGGTATCGTCGTCTTCGACGAGACGGTCTTCGAGCGCGTCCGCGAGACTGATGTCGTGGTTTTCGACAAGACGGGGACGCTCACGCGCGGCGAGATGACTGTCCGGGAGGCCGATGCCCCACCAGCGGTGTTATCCATCGTCGCCGACCTCGAAGCGCGGGCCGCTCACCCGGCCGCCGACGCCATCGCCGAGGCCTTCGGTGACCGCGTCACGGACGGCGGAACCGCCGCCAGCGTGGCCGAGTTCGAGACGCTCGGGCGCGGTGTCGCCGGCACCGTCGACGACGACCGCTATCTCGTCGGCCACCCGGACCTCTTCGAGGAGCGAGGGTGGTCGGTTTCGGAGTCAATTGCAACAACTGTCGCGGACGCACGCACGGACGGTCACCTTCCTGTCGTCGTCGGTCGCGACGGCGAGGCGGAGTGGACCATCGTTCTGGGCGATGAGCCACGCGAGGGCTGGGAAGGGGTGCTCTCGGAACTGGGCGAACGCGGCGTCGACGTCGTCGTGTTGACCGGCGACGATCCCGAGGCGACCCGGTTTTTCGAGTCACGGGCCGACGTGACAGATGTCTTCGCCGAAATCCCGCCCGAGGGCAAGACCGAGGCACTCTGCCGTCTCCAATCCGAACAGACCGTGACGATGGTCGGCGACGGCACCAACGACGCGCCCGCGCTGGCACAGGCGGACCTGGGTATCTCGCTGGGCAGCGGGACCGCACTGGCCTCAGACGCCGCGGACGTGGCTATCGCGGACGACGACCTCGCGGGCGTCGAGACGACCTTCGACCTCGCGGGCGCGGCCGGCGAGCGCGTGAGGCAGAACACGGCGCTCGGCCTCCTTTATAACGTCCTGACGATTCCGGCGGCGCTGCTTGGTGTGTTGAATCCGCTGATAGCAGTTCTCGCCGCGTCGATAAGCGGCGTATTGCTGGCGGCGAACGCCCACCGCCCGCTTTAGAGTCGCCGGAACTGCTCTTCGAGACAGACTGTGACGATTGATTTCGCGATAGCCAGTCCACCTTCGAGTGGGTCGAGTTTCGTCTCGCCTTTGCGCTCGCCGTACTTGATTGGGCGTTCCTGTATATCGTAGCCGCGCATCAGCGGCCGGATCAGCAGTTCCGCGGACAGGCCCGTGTTCTCGGTCCACTCGATGTTCTGGACGACCTCGCGGCGGTAGGCCCGCATTCCCGTCGTGGTGTCGTGGACGCGCTCGCCCATGAGCACGCTCGCCGTGAGCGCGAACAGGTGATTCCCCATGCGGTTGAAGGCGGGCATCGCCTCGGCCCCGTGGTAGAGCCGGTCGCCGCTGACCACGTCGTACCCCTCGTTGATGGCCGCGAGAAACTCCGGCAGTTGTTCCATCGGATAGGTGTCGTCGCAGTCGGTCGTCACGACAATCGGCCGGTCGGGGGTGAGAATCGCCTCCTCGACTGCGACTCCGTATCCCTGTGGCTCCTGTTCGATGACCCGTGCGCCGTGCTCGCGAGCAATCTCGGGCGTACGGTCCGAGGAACCGTCGACACAGACCACCTCGGCCTGGCCGTCGGTGACCGCCTCAATATCAGCAAGGACGGTCCCGATTGCCTCCTCCTCGTTGTAGGTCCCCATCACGACGCTCACGTCCTCGAACGTGAACGCCTCCCTCTCTGTCTCGGACTCGTCGGTCCGCTCGCCGCCGCCATCGCCGTTGAGATGCTGTCTCTGGCTCATTATCCCCGCTTTCGACCCGACGCATTTATGCTTTTAGGTTTGCCTAAACAATTTGCAGCGCGTCGTTCACAGGGCGTCTTCGAGGCCGTCGGCCGCCCGGAGCGCGAGCGCCGCAATAGTGAGGGTGGGGTTCATCGCGCCCCCGGTCGGGAAGACGCTGCTCCCGACAATCCAGCAGTTGTCGAGGTCGTGGGTCCGCAGCGTCGGGTCGACAACGCTCTCTGTGGGGTCAGTTCCCATCCGGGTCGTCCCCATGTGGTGGTAGGCGGGGCCGGTCGAGTCGGGCCCGGCCTGCCAGGTAATCTCGGCCCCAAGTTCGGTCAGTATCCGTTCCTGAATCTCGTTTGCACGCTCGATAGTTCGCAGTGCCCGCTTGCCGACGTTCCAGTGTACGTCAGGGACCGGATTGCCGTGGTCGTCAGTTTGCTCGCGGTCCAGTCCAACGTAGCTGTCCTCGCGGGGGAGCTGTTCGACCAGCGCGCCGACCGCGACGTGGTTGCCGTAGTCCTCCTGGAGTTGCCCGAGCAGGTCGTCGCCCCACGTGTCGCCAGACAGCGCCATCTCCACGGGCGAGGGGCCGGCGTAGTTGAAAAACTCCAATTTGAACGGGCCGACCGCCTCGTCGGCCTCGTCGTAGAACTGGTGGGACCCACTTGTGAGAAAGCCGACGTGGTTCTGGCGGGTCGGCTCGTCCAGGACGCCGCCGGTTCCGGCAAAGAGGTGGTCCATGAAGTACTGGCCCACGTGTCCGCTCGAATTTGCCAGCCCGTCGGGGTACTCCTCGGACTCCGAGAGCAGCAGCAGGCGCGGGGTTTCGACGCCACCACAGGCGATGACGAACTGGTCGGCCGTCTGGCGGTACTCCCCCTCCGGGGTGGCGTAGACGGCCGCCTCAACGCTGTCGGCGTCGTGGGCCAGTCGCCCGACAGCCGCGCGGTCGATGACCGTCGCACCGGCGTTCTCTGCGCGTTCGATGTGGACCGTCGCGTCGTATTTCGCGCCGGAGGGACAGACCGGCTGGCAGGTGCCGTAGCCGACACACTCGCTGCGGTCGTCGTAGGGTTCGGAGTTGCGGGCGTTTGGGACCGAGTGCATGTCGATACCCAACTCGGCGCAGGCTTCTGCGAACAGGCTGTCGCTGTAGGAGGGTTCGAAGGGAGCCATCGGGAACGGCTCCTCGCGGGGCGGGGCGTAGGGGTTGTCCATCCCGCCAGCGACGCCAATTTCGCGCTCAGCGTCGGCGTAGTAGGGTTGCAGGTCAGCGTAATCGAGTGGCCAGTCGACGCCGACGCCGCGTTCGCTCGCGGAGTTGAAATCAGCCTCGTGGAGACGCATCACCATTCCCTGCCAGTGTAACGTCGAGCCGCCGACGCCTTTGACGCGGGCGTGATTCAGCGGGTAGAAGCGCTCGCCGGAGCTCGAATGGGCGTCGCGCTCGGAGTCGCCGTCCCACACCGCTGGGCGGTCGTAGGCCGGTCGGACCGCCCGCTCCTGTCTGGCGAGCCTATCCTCGGGATCAAAACGCGGTCCCGCATCGAGGACGACAACCTCGTGGCCTGTGGCGGCGAGCCTGGCGGCGACGAGCGCGCCCGCTGGCCCCGCGCCGACGACACAGACATCGGCGTCGGGAACGGGTTCACGCCCACTCATTTCGGCCCCCGCTGGTAGGTGTCGCTCCCGCCAGGGTGACTCTGTGGGTTCTCGATGCCGACCAACTCGCCGCCGGTCGGCGAACTGTACAGGGCGAGTAACAGCTCGTTGACGACGTAGAACCGGACCCGCTCGGCGAGCGTCCCGTCGGGGTCCTCGTCGGCCGCGTCGGCCCCTACCTCACGTAGCAGGCTATCCCGGGTCGCAGGGTCCAGCGCCGACAGCTCCGCCCCGTACCACTCGCGGGAAACGCCCTGTAGCTCCTCGACGGTCTCGTACATTGCCGGTCCGTGTCTCGGCCGGTCGAGTCTGGCCGGCAGGAACGACCTGACGAACGACTCCACGCCCGAGACCGGCGAGGGGTAGACGACTGTCGCAACCGCGACGTAGCTCTCGACGACAGACTGCTCGCTCTCTTGCGGTGCGCGAACGGCACAGCCCGCCGCGGCGGTTGTGCCAAGCGCCGACAGCGCGGCGAGCGCGTCCCGTCTGGACAGCTCCATGGGCGCTCCTAGGCAAACCTAAACCTTATAGTCGTTGGAGCGGCTTCGTTGAGCTAGATGCGAGGGCCCGTTGCGGTGCTCCAGGAGGTCCGAAGACAGTTTTCGAGGGACGAACTGCCGCTCGGCCTAACCTTGCTCTGTGGTGTGATAGCAGCCAGCATGGTATTTCCGGTCTCCTGGCTGGTCATCAAGGCACTCCAGGTCGAGCCCGACCGGGCAATTGGGCTCATCTTCCAGCAGGACACGCTCGACATTCTGGCCAACAGCCTCCTCTTGATGGGTGGCGTGACGGGGTTTTCGGTCCTGTTGGGGGTCCCACTTGCCTATCTCACCACACGGACGAACCTGCCGTTCCGGCGCTTCTGGACGGTCGTGGTCGCGCTCCCGCTCGTGATTCCGAGTTACATCGGCGCGTTCACGTTCGTCTCCGCGTTCGGTCCCCGCGGCGAGTTCCAGAACATGCTCGCGCCGCTTGGCATCGAAGAGATACCCGAAATATACGGCCTGGGCGGGGCAACGCTGGTCATCACGCTGTACACCTACCCGTACGTCTATCTCACCGCGCGAGCATCGCTGTTGACACTCGACACCTCCCTGCTCGAAGCAGCGCGCACGCTCAATCACTCGCGGTGGGAGGCATTCCGGCGGGTGACACTCCCACATATCCGGTCGGCGACGGCGGCCGGCGGCCTGCTGGCGGCGCTGTATGCCGTCTCTGATTTCGGAACGCCGGCAATTATGCGTCTGCCGGTGTTCACCCGGGAGATATACAGGGAGTTCCGACTCGCCGGCACGGAGTACGCCGCCATGCTCTCGTTGCACCTGCTCGGTATCGTGCTGGTGGTGCTGGCACTCGAACAGCACATCCGCTCGGACGACAGGCTCGACGGCGACACAAGCAACCCCGCGAAACCAGTCGACCTGGGGCGGTGGCGCTGGCCCGCAGTCGTCTTGCCGCTTGCGGTCACCGCGCTTGCCCTGCTGGTGCCACTCTGGATTCTCCTGCTCTGGGTGACCCGTGCCGAGGATGTCACCGGCCGCTCCAATCTCGCCTTCGAACTCGGCCACATCGTCAACTCACTCGAAGTCGCGGGCGCGGCCGCGATACTCTCGGCGATGGCGGCGATTCCAATTGCCTACTACGCGGCACGTCGTCGCTCCTGGCTGTCGACGGTCTTCGAGCGGATGACCTACATCGGCTTCGCCGTCCCGGGTATCGTCCTTGCCTTCTCGCTTGTCTTTTTCGGCACCGATTACGTCCCTTCGTTTTACCAGACAATTCCGCTGTTGGTGTTTGCCTACGTCGTCCGGTTCATGTCCCAGGCCGTCGGCATCATCCGCTCTGGCACCCAGCAGGTCGACCCGACGCTCGTCGAGGCCGCGCGAACGCTCGGTGAGTCGTCGCTGGGTGCGTTCCGTCGGGTGACGCTGCCGCTTATCGGCTCCAGCGTCGTCGCCGGGATGGCGCTTGTCTTTCTGACGACGATGAAAGAGCTCCCGGTGACGCTCGTGCTCCGCCCGACCGGGTTCGAGACCATCGTGACACAGATTTGGCGCGCCCAGAGCAACCTTGTCTACCAGTACGCGGCCGTTCCGGCACTCCTGTTGCTCGTCATCTCGGGACTGTCGATGGTCATTCTCCTCTCACAAGGCGGCCAGGAAGGGCTCTAGCGGTTCTGCTCGAACCACTCGACGGCGAAGTCGACGAGCGCCTGCTGGTCAATACGTTTCACCTCCGCCACCCCGACCGTTCCCGTCTCGACAGCGTCGGGGTGCTCGCGCTCGAAGGCCGCCCCACAGGCGTCGAAATCCTCGTCGCTGAACGCGATATCCTCCCACTCGACCCACTTGCGCTCGCCGTCGACGAGCATCGCGCTGGCACAGGCTTTCGTGGCGATATCGAGGTCGGCGCGGTACTCCGCGAGGTGTATCGAGGTGTTCGTCGCGTGGTCGGTCCCCAGAAAGAGCACGTCGCCGTCGCGCTCGTAGATCCGCGCCAGCGGCGACCCCTCGCCCAGTGAGTACCTAAGCGAGTGGTCGGTGGTGATGTCGCCGGCATCGGCTCCCCAGGCGGCAAACGAGTGCTGTGGGTGGTTGCTCCGGATAACGCCCGGACAGGAGCGGAAACACTCGGCGATTGCACCCATCCCCTGTGTCGGGGTCACCGCCGGCCGGTACGGCGGCATCCGGGCGCGAATCGTCTCGTACCACGACTCTGGAACCGGTGGGTGGCTCATCGACGACGGCTCCATGTTGCCCGGCGAGTGTGTCGGCATCACGATGGTCCCGTCCTCGTCGACGGTCCGCTGCAGCGCGTCGACGACGGCTGGCGCGCCGCCACAGACCCAGCCAAGCGACGACAGCGACCCGTGGACGAGAACGGTATCCCCATCCCCGACGCTGAGGCCTTTGAGGTCCTCAGTCATCGAGGCGACTGTCACCGGTTCCGGCGAACGCTCTTCGGGCGGCGTTTCGTCCATATGAACTCCCTTCCTGAGCGACACAATAAGCTTCGTGGTCGGCTGACAGTCAACCACACACGTTAGGCCTGCCTAAGAATCGACAATCTTTTAGGCTCTCCTAAAAACACACGAACACGACGATGAGCGAGGATATCTGCGTTATCGTTCCCACTATCCGGGAGTACGAATGTGTGCGGGCGTACGTCGAGAACGCCCACGAGCATGGATTCGACACCTCGCGGCTTCACTTCGTCCTCGTGACAGAGGACTTCTGTGAGACCGACGAGATGGAAACGATGCTCGACGAAGAAGGGGTGTCCGGCGAGGTTTTCGACGGCAGTCGCCGGCAGGCCTTCTACGAGCGCCACGGCATCAACGAGTACAGCCACGTCGTGCCGGCGGCGAGTCACGCCGAAACGAGTTTCGGCCTGCTGTATATGTGGGCACACCCCCGCTTCGAGTACGGCGTCTTTATCGACGACGACACTCTGCCCCACGAGGCCGACGACTTCTTCGGTACCCACCTCCGGAATCTCGCCTACGAGGGCGAGATAGAGGAGGTCTCCTCGGACGAACAGTGGGTGAACGTGCTCTACCAGCGCGCCGACGAACACGGCCTCTACCCGCGGGGGTATCCCTACGCGGCAATGGACGAAGCCGTGGAAACGACGACTGCCGAGGTTGACGACGTGGTCGCCTCCCAGGGGCTGTGGACGAACGTCCCGGACCTCGATGCGGTGCGCATCCTGATGGACGGCGACCTGCAGGGCCAGGCACAGACCCGGACAAGCCGGGAGGATTTCACCGGCGACTTCGTCGCCGCGCCCGGCCAGTATCTGACGGTCTGTTCGATGAACCTGGCCTTCCGCCGGGAGGTGATTCCGGCCTTCTACCAGCTCCCGATGGACGACAACGAGTGGGACGTCGGCCGGTTCGACGACATCTGGAGCGGCGTCTTCCTCAAGCGAGCCTGTGACGTGCTCGGCAAGCAGATATACAACGGCTACCCGCTCTGTGAGCACAACAAGGCCCCGCGGTCGACGTTCGACGACCTCACAAACGAGGTCGCCGGCCTGGAACTCAACGAACACCTCTGGCAGATTATCGACGATGTCGGCGGCGATGAGACGACCTACGCCGGCGTCTTCGAGGCGATGGCCCGGGAGCTCGCGACCCAGGACTTCTCGTCGTACAACAACGGAGCGTTCTTCAACCATGTCGGCGAACACATGCTCGACTGGCTCGACTGCCTCAACGACCTCGACGGACTCGAGGGCCATACCCCCGTTTCGACGCCCGCAGACGACTAACAATGACCCAACAGAACTCAGACGACGGCTACGATAGGCGGCGGTTCCTCGCAGGCATGACTGCGCTGGGAGCCGCAGGCCTCGCAGGCTGTACAGACCTCCTCGGCGGCGAGGACGACGAGACTCCCGACATCGGCCAAATCGGCTCCGGACGCGCCGGCCGGGATGCGCCCGGCGGCACGTCGATGGAGGAGCTGCCGGACCTCGAAGGCGAGCTGACGGTCTATTCGGGTCGCAACGAGTTCCTCGTTGGCCCGCTGGTCGATTACATCAACGACCTCTACGACGATTTCGATCTGACTCCCCGATACAGCGACTCGACCACCCACGTTAACGCCATCATCGACGAGGGCGACGGCACGCCCGCAGACGTGTTCTACTCGGTCAACTCCGGCTCGCTGGGTGCACTCGCAGACGAGGGCCGCACGCAGGCTCTCCCCGACGAGGTGGCCGAGACCGTCGAAGAGGAGTTCCGTACCGAGCAGTGGATCGGTACATCCGGTCGAGGCCGAACGGTTCCGTACAACACGAACGCCTACTCGGCCGAGGACCTCCCCGAGAACATCATGGAGTTCACCGACTTCGAGGGCGACCTGGGCTGGGCACCGTCGTACGGTTCGTGTCAGGCCTTCGTGACCGCAATGCGTATCCTCGAAGGCGAGGAAGCCACGCGCGAGTGGGTCGAAGCCATCATCGACAACGGCATCCGCTCGTACCCCGACGAGTTCGCCGCCGCCCAGGCGGTCGCAGACGGCGAGGTCGACGCCGCATTCACTAACCACTACTACATCCAGCGGGTGCTCGACAGCAACCCCGAGGCCTCCATCTCGACGGCGTTTACCAGCGGCGACGCCGGTGCCGTCTTCAACGTCGCCGGTGCGACAATCATCGACGCCGCCGACGACACGGAGCTGGCGGGCAACTTCATCAGACACCTCCTCTCGGCCGAGGCACAGGAGTACTTCGCCGTCGAGACCTTCGAGTACCCGCTCATCCCCGAGGTCGACCCTGTCGGTGACCTGCCGACGATAGACGAACTCAGCGTCCCGGACATCGACCTCGCGGAGCTGTCGAACCTCCAGCCGACGGTTGACCTGCTGCAGGACGCCGGCGCGAACCTCTAAAGCCGATGAGCAACGGCGGCGGCGGGAAGCGGATACGCAAGCGTCTCGGCCAGTTCGTCGTGCGTGCCCGTGACCGTCTCCGCTCGCTCCCACCCGAGACCATCGCCGCCGGCGCGCTCGCGCTCCTGGCTGGCGTCGTCGTCTTCGCGCTCGCCTCGACAGTCTTCGAGTACCACTCCAGTAACCACGACGAAGCCGTCTATCTCCAGCAGGCGGCGATGTTGCTGGATGGACAGCTCGAACTGGCCGCCGGCGACCTCGCCGGTGCCTTCCGTCCCTGGTTTTTCATCGACGACGGCGGACAGCTCTACCCCAAGTACTCGCCCGTTCCGGCGGCGATGTACGCGGTCTCGATGGCGCTGTTCGGCGAGCCACGGCTCACCCTGGCGGCGGTCGCCGCCGCGAACACCGGCCTCGTCTATCTGCTCGGTAGCGCCGTCGTCGACAGACGCGTCGGCCTCATCGCCGCCGCCGTCTTTGCCTGTTCACCGATGGCGCTGATAACGAGCGCGACCTTTCTCCCGTACGCGCCGACGACCGCGCTGAACCTCGGGTTCGCCGTCGCCTACCTCCGCGGGGTCCGGACCGGTCGCTACCGCTGGGGTGCCCTCGCCGGCCTCGCTATTGGCGCTGCCTTCTTCGCCCGGCCGTACACGGCTGTCCTTTTTGCAGCCCCCTTCGTCGTCCACGCCGCCTACACCGCGATACGTAGCCTCGCAGACGATGGACTTCGCCCCGTTCCGCCAGCCGCGGTCCGGCAGGCGGTCACCGCCCTCTGTGGACTCCTCTTCGTTGCTGTCACACTCGCCTACAACGCCAGACTGACCGGCGACCCGCTCGTCTTTCCTTACGAGGCCTTCGCTCCTCTCGATGGTCCCGGCTTTGGCTACCGGCAGATTCTCAACCACGCTATCGAGTACACGCCAGGCGTGGCTCTGCGAGCCAACGGGTTCGCAGTCTGGTATCTCCTCTCGCGGTGGGTCGCAGCCGGCCTCCTCGGCACGGCCCTCGCAGTTGGCGGGGTCTGGGTGGTTCTCCGGGCGCGACACGCGGCACGCGACAGTCCCGTCGACACGACCGCCGGACTCTTGCTCGCGGCCGTGGTCCCGTCGGTCGTCCTCGGAAACGTTCCCTTCTGGGGGAACTACAACGTGCTGGCCACGCTGTCGGACCCGACCGACGGCCTCGCCTCGCAGTTCGGTCCCTTCTATCACTTCGATTTGCTCGCGCCGGTCGCTATCTTTGCTGCTGTCGCGCTCGTCGTGGGCTGGCGATGGCTCTCTCCCCGCCTCGCGGTGAGCCTTCCGGCCTCCCCGCGACAGATAGCGCTCTCGGGTCTGCTGGTGAGCCTACTCGTCCTCGTAGGGACGAGCGCGGCCCTTGCGGCGACACCGATGGAGCGAAACGCCGCCCACGCCGACAAATACGAGACTGCCTACGAGCCATTCGAGACGGCTGGTTTCGAGAACGACCTCGTCTTTGTGCCGACACCGTACGGCGAGTGGCAGGCCCACCCCTTCCAAGTGCTCCGGAACGAGCCCGGCTTCGACGGCCCGGTCGTCTACGCGCTCAACCGCGGCCCAGAAGAGAACTTCGCGGTCATCGACGCCCATCCCGACAGGAGCCTCCATCGGTACACGTATCGCGGGGAGTGGACCGCCGACGCGAGCGACCACGTCCAGCCGAAACTCGAAGCGCTCGCGCTCCGTCGCGGAGAGGCCTTCGACGGCGAGACCGTCGTCGGCGTCCCCGACCGCGTCGAGCGTGCCAGGGTGGGGCTGACGACGCGGGAGGGCGACGCTGTCGAGTACACCGTCGACGACCCAGAGGCCGAGCTGACCGTCCCGTGGTCACTCGACGCAGATACTGCCAGCCTCGACGGGGCCGGCTCCGTCGCAATCGAGGAAACAGATGTCGTCGTCGTGACGGTGACGCTCGTCCAGTCCGAGGGGGCGACACTCACCTACCGACAGGAGGCGACCGTCAGAACCGACGGCAACGCAGTCGAGGTCGTCTGGCCCCCCGAACGGCGGGTCTGTCGGCTCACGACAGACTGTGGACGCGAGGGGACCTATCTCCCCGAGCGCCCCGGAGAGCACCTCGATGGCGTCGCGTTCCGTGTCTCACTCGACGGATAGTCACTGGAAGTGAAGGCGGAACCAGCCGAGTCCCGGAACCCGCGCCTCGGCGGTCCCGACGATCCACTCGGGTTTGACCGGCCTGGTGGCCCGGAGGGAGGCCTGGTCGTAGCGAGCGTTGTTGTCGCCTTTCGTGATGAAGCCGTCGTTGGCGGCGACACACTCCTCGTCGTCGGCGTCGAGACTGCCAATATACGCCGAATTTGCCTGTTTACACCAGTTTTCGTCCTCCTCGACCCAGAACATCGCGCGGTGGATTATCGGCGTTGTCCCCTCGTTGCCGTTGGGGTTGAAGACGATGACATCACCGTCGCCGCCGTAGTTCCCGTAGCCAGTCTCGTTGCCGACCGCGGCGGTTACGACCCCGGTGTCACCGTGTGCCTCGGCGGGCTGGAATCGCTCAGTCTCCATCAGAATCACGAGGTCGTTGACCTCCATGTTCGGCTCCATGCTCCCGCTCTCGATGGCGACCATCGGCGGCCAGACGCCGCTTATCGCAAATAAGTACGCCCCGAGCAACAGCACCGCGACCACGCTCGTCACAATATCCTGGACGAACTGCGCCCACTCCCCGCTCCCCTCCTCTGCCGGTTCGGGGCGAGTCGTGCCGCCGCGACCTACCGCAGGCGGGCGAGATGGCTCGTTGGCCTGGTATCCTTCGGCGTGGACGGCCGAACGGACGCTCTCGCTCCCGGCATCGCCCGGGGTGGTTTCGGCGGGACCCGGTTCCCGCCCACTGATGTCTGTAGAGTCGCGGTCGGCGTCCTCGTCGCCGGGCGCTGTCATCGGCTAGCTCTTCCGCACTCGGGCGTTTGAATGTTCTGGAGTCGCGGCTGGTGATGATGGGACAGTCGCTGACGCTGCGCTTCGCTATGCTTTTGAGCGCTTCCGCCCAGTATCGACGTGTGTCTCTCGACACGAGCACTCGCATCGTCCGCGCACTCGCAGACCGCGGCTACAACGCCGACCGTCAGGCGGTCACGCTGCTGGCGAGTGCATCCGACCCAGCAACGGCCATCGAGCGTGCAATAGAAACAGTGCCTGAGGACACTGTCGTTATTACTTCAGACCACGTCAAGGAAGTGGTCGATACGCCGGCAAGCGGGCCGAAAGATGTCGATTCTGCGAAGCCAACTACGACAGAGAATGACAACCCACAAGACCCCCCTATTTCAACTGGAAAGGGAAGCCAACAACCAACTGATAAAAAAGGAGAGGTTCCAGTTGAAACAGAGGGGTCTGGGAACGATACACGCGGGACCAGTTCCCGAGAGACAACTCCGGCCTCGACCGGCCGGTCGCCCGTCGAGCCGGAGTTGAGCGGCGACATCCAGAGCACCGGGACCGGCGAGTACGACGATTTCGTCTCCGTGTTCCGGGACCGCTACGAGAAACTGTCGGCACAGCTCCGCGGCCGGGTCAACCACCGACCGACCGACGCCGTCGCGGGGATGACCGGCGGCAGCGACGCTGCCATCATCGGGATGGTCTCGGACGTCCGCTCCACGGCGAGTAACCACTGGCTGGTCGAACTCGAAGACACGAACGGGACCTTCCCCTGTCTGGTGATGAAGGACCGCGATTTCGCCGACGACGTGCGGACGCTCCTGTACGACGAGGTCATCGCCATCGAAGGAACACTCGCCGACGACGCGGGTATCCTCTTCGTCGACGCGATGCACTTTCCGGACGTGCCACGGACCTACACGCCGTCGACCGCCGACCGCCCGGTCGAGGCGGCGCTCGTCTCCGATATCCACGTCGGCAGCGAAGAGTTCCGGGCCGACGCCTGGGAGCGGTTCGCGGAGTGGCTCCACACGCCCGAGGCCGAATCGGTCGAATATCTCCTCGTCGGCGGCGACATGGTTGAGGGTGTCGGCGTCTACCCCGACCAGGACGAGGAACTCGATATTGTCGACATATACGACCAGTACGAGGCCTTCAGCGAACATCTCAAGGACGTGCCCGGCGACATGGAGATTATCATGATACCCGGCAACCACGACGCCGTCCGGCTGGCAGAACCCCAGCCCGCTTTCGACGAAGAACTCCGGGAGATCATGTCCGCTCACGACGCACGAATCACCGCCAACCCCTCGACCGTAACCGTCGAGGGTGTCTCGGTGCTCATGTATCACGGCACCTCCTTCGACGAGATTATCGCCGAACTCCCCGACGAACACGCGAGCTACGAGAATCCCGAGGGGACGATGGCACAGCTGTTGCGAAAACGCCACGTCGCTCCCCAGTACGGCGGGATGACACGCATTGCACCCGAAGAGGAGGACCACCTCGTCATGGAGGAGGTGCCCGACATCCTCCACACCGGCCACATCCACAAGCTCGGCTACGGCACCTACCACAACGTCCTCACCATCAACTCCAGTTGCTGGCAGTCACAGACCGACTTCCAGCGAAGCGTCAACCTCGAACCCGACGTGGGGTACGCGCCGATTGTCGACCTCCAGACGCTGGATTTGACGATTCGACAGTTCCTGTAGTCAGTCGCCGAGTTCGAGCCGGAGCGATTCCGCGACCGACAGCGTCGGTCCCGCGGTCACCGACACCGGCTCGCTCGCCCGGAACTCGTGGTGCTGGCAGACGACCGCGACGGCCAGCCGGAGCAGCCGGTCGGCCATGGTTGCGCCCAGACAGTACCGCGGCCCGCCCCCGTACGGGAGGTACGCGTACTCTGGACTCTGCGGGCCGTCGTCGAGCCACCGTCCTGGGCGGAAGGCAGTGGGGGCCGTCCAGCGTTCGGGGTCGCGGTGGAGCACCCAGGGCGCGACGACGACAGTCGTCCCGGCCGCGACAGAGTAGCCGCCAAGGGTCGTCTCCGCAGTCGGTTCACGAAAGAGCAGATACTGTGGCGGATACAGCCGCAGGCTCTCGCTGACGACCGCATCGAGCAGTTCTAGCTCCGAGAGGTCTGCTGTCGTCGGCTCTCCGTCGAGAGTCGCGTCGAGTTCGTCTCGCAAGTCGGCCTGTACCCCCGGGTGCGTCCCGAGCAGGCCGAGCGTACACGACAGCGCGGTTGCCGTCGAGTCGTAGCCGGCAAACAACAACGCGATAAGTTCGTCCCGCATCGCCGTCGCGGAGAGGCCAGCAGCCTGCATACGGCCGAGTAACGATTCGTCGCCGCCCTCCTCGACGACAGCGTCGAGGCGGTCGTGTAGCGTCGAGACTGCCCGCCGGAACCGCCAGTTCGTCGGCGTCGGCACCCACTCCGGCAGATACGCCGACGGTGACCGCAGGTCGAGTCGTGCGAGGACGTCCGCAGCAGCCTCGTGAATCGGCGTTCGCTCGCCACGGAGGTCGAGACCGAACAGCGCCTCCGCCAGCACCGCGAGGACGAGCGTGCGTGTCTGCTCGACGACCGACACCGACGATCCTGGCTCCCACCGTTCGACCATCTCGCGCGTGTATGTTGTCGTCAGCGAGCCAGTCGCCGGGAGTTTCTCCGGCCCGAAGGCAGGCTGGAGGGTCTGTCGACGCTCTCGCCACTGTGCTCCCTCCATGAGGACGAGGCTGTTTCCCTGGAGGGTTCCCAGACGCTCCCGGACGATTTCGGCTTTCTGGTAGCTGTCACTGTCGGTTGCGAGCACCTGACGGGCTGGGTCGGGCGCGGTGACCAGCACCATCGTCCGTCCTGCCACCCGGACCCGAACAAGGGCGTCTTCCCGCCCCCACCGCTGAATCGTGGCGAGTGGGTCCCGCAAGAGCGCGGGCGTGTGGCCGACGAGAGGGCGACGACCGGAGGCAACCGGCGGGCGTTCGCTCACGGCGGGACATTCGGTCGGCGGGGTCGAAAGTGTTGTGCGACGCGAGTCACACCACCGCGTCGACCTCGGCAAGCAGGGCTTCGAGGTGGTCGGTCGCCTCCTCGTCTGGTCGCTGGTGGGGCGAGCGCGGGTAGCCCGCCGGTGCGCCCCGCTGTCGCATCGCCCACTTCAGCCCCGGGATTCCGTAGGTCGCTGTAATTGCTGTATTGACCCCGACAAGCCCCGCGTTCGTCGCCCTCGCACGCTCGGGGTCGGCCGCCGCTATCTCGCTGCACGCCCCCGGGTAGAGGTTCGCCAGCGCGAGCACGCCACCGCTGGCTCCGGCATCAAGTGCCTGTGCCAGCAGACTCCCGCTGCCGACCAGCAGATCGAAATCGGCCTCGGCGGTCCGGCGCTCGGTCTTGATGAAGGCCGCAAGGTCGCCCGAGGAGTCTTTCATCCCGGCGATGTTGGGGTGGGTCGCCAGGTCGGCGACGGTCTCGGGGTCGAGCCGCACGCCGGTGTATGTCGGAACAGAGTAGAGATACACCGGCAGGTCGGCGCTGTCGGCCACCTCTCGGTAGTAGGCCGCGAGCGTCGACTGGTCGTGGTCGTAGTAGAACGGCGTAACCACGAGCGCCGCGTCAGCGCCGGCCTCGGCCGCCGCATCTGTCGCCGCCAGCGTCTCGCGCAGGCCGGGGTGGCCGGTGCCCGCGAGCACCGGTACCGACGCCGCGTCGACGACCGTCTCGACGACGCGCTCTCGTTCGGCCGCGGTCAGCAGTTCGGCTTCGCTGTTCGAGCCACAGGGAACGAGAAAGTCGACGCCGCGGTCCTCGACCCAGTCGACGAGGTCGTGAAGTGCCGGATAGTCGACATCGCCGTCCTCGGTGAATGGGGTCACGAGCGGTGGTCCGATACCGTGCATGGGTGTGCCTCGGTTCGCCGGAACTTCAATCGTGGGGTGGCGAGCTACTTGACGAAGATAGAGTCGGCAGTCGCCGCGCCGACGACGCTGAACATCGCGCCGACGCTGACGGCTTTGAATGTCGTCTGAGCGAGCACGTCGACCTCTGTCGTATCGAGAAACGTCGACGGTGCACCGAACAGAAGCGCCAGGATTGCGACGGACCCAAACGAGACGCTCATAAGCGAGATGAATCTGACCGGTATCCCGAGAAGCCGCGGTTCGTCGCTTTTGTCACGGGTCGTGTCGGCCGCGTAGAGTGCGGCGTACCCGGTGGCAAAAACAACCGCGACTGTGCCGAGTGCCTGAAAGATACTCATGTTGCCCGCAAGTGTCCACACCTCCTCAGTGACGACAAACGGACCGGCGAGCAGGAAGCCGCCGACCAGTTGCTGTGCGGAGTCGGCCAGCCGAAAGCCGCGCGGGCGTCGTGGCCGGCGTATTTTCATATCTCACGGTACCGAGCGGAGTGGGAAATAACACTCGGGTCGTGCGACGCCGGGGTCAAGCGAGCGTATCGAGCAGTTCGGTTACCGTGTCTCGAAGCTGTCGGGCGTTTTCCTCGGTCGCCTCCTGGTCGTATTGGTCCTGAACGTACAGCGACTCGAAGAAGTACACCAGGTTCAACAGGGTATAAAACGGCCGTCGCTCCTCGAACCCAGCGGGAAGCGGGCGAACCGACTCGTAGCTCTCGCGGAACCGCTGGGCACGCTCGCCCGGCTCCGGCCCGAACGTCGGCATCACCGTCCGCCAGAAATCGAACTCGCCGGGCGCGGCGATGGCGTGCTCGAAATCGACAAGACAGGCAACCTCGCCGTCGCGCACGGTGACGTGTTCGGGCGTCGCCCAGCCGTGACAACAGACCGACTCGCCCGCGCCGTCGAACGCGTCGGGGTGGTCGCGCAGACAGTCGAGCGTCCGCCGTGCGATGTCGCCGTGACCGTACCGTTCGAGCGTCGGGCGGTACTCGTGGACGTACTCGATTGCAGCCGCGTGCCACTCGTCGTGGCCGGTCGTGGCGAGACCGTTCCCGTCTGCTGGGTGGACCTGTCCGTACCCCTCGACGTGAGCCGCGGTCTCTCGGTGGAGGGTTGCCAGCCCGCAGCCTGCGGCGCTGGCCCACAGTTCGTCAGCGTCGGTGTCCGGCGTCGGCGCATCGGGATGGAACGCGGCGAGGTAGTAGTCCGGCCCACAGTCGAGAATCCGAGGAACCGGAACCGACGTTTTCGCGCCGACGAAGGCGATGACCGCCCCCTCCATGCCGGCGCTGCCAGTCTCGCCGGTGTCGAATTTGACGACGGCCCGCTCCCCTTCGACGGTGACCTCGTACACCGCGTGGGGCGGCACGTCGTGGAGCTGGCTGTCGATGCTGTACGACTCGAATCCTGCGAGTCTCTCGTGAATCTCGTCTCTCATGGATGGCCGCCACTGACGGGTGGCATCCGGCCGGGCTCAACACAGTGCTGTTGCTCCGGCCACAAAAACAATAACCAGATTCTCCTGTGAGTATATAACTAAGAGTGAATCGGCAACAATTTCGGAATTGTGCTGGCGGTACAAACGTGCAAAGTTCTTAGGGTCGTTCCGAACCAAGAACTGATGATGTCAACGATAGAACTCTACGACAGAGAGGACTGTCCGTACTCAAAGAAGGTCAGAGACAAGCTTGACGAACTCGACCTCGACTACGACGAGACACTCGTCCCGGACGCACACAGCGAACGCTCGGAGGTCGAGGAGGTGACCGGACAGACGGGCGTCCCGGCCATCCTCGACAACAGGATGGACGAGGAGTTTCTCGCCGACAGCGACGAGATTATCAGATATCTCGAACGACAGTACAGCTAGAGCTGTTCGGCGTAGCTCTTGAGCTCGGTGTGTAACGTTTCGTTTGCGGCCGCGATATCTGAGATTTCAGTCGATATCTGCGAGGCCTTGCGCGAGGCTTCGTCGATCATCAGCGCCAGTTCCTCCGCGCTTTCGGACTGTTCTTCTGTTGCGGTCTCGACCTCTTCGAGAGCAGTCGAAACAGACGTGACGTGCTCCTCGATGCTGTCGAACGTATCGAGTGCTTGCGTAACAGCCTCGACGCCGTCGTCGGTCTCGCTCTCCAGTTCGTCTAGTTCCCGCGCGGCCTCGGCGGTGCCGGACTGAATCACGTCGACGAGTTCCTCAATTTCTCCCGCCTGTGCTTTGCTCTTCTCGGCGAGAGATTTGACCTCGTCGGCGACGACCGCAAAGCCCTCGCTGTCGCCCCCGGCACGAGCGGCCTCGATTGAGGCGTTCAGCGCAAGCATGTTCGTCTGCTCGGCGATGTCGTCGATGACATCGACGATTTCGTCAATCTCAGAGGTACGGTCCTGGAGTGTGTCGACCTGGTCGCCGACCTGCGTTGCCCTGTCGTTGATGCGTTCGAGGCGGTCGGCCATCTCTCCGGCCCGCTGTCGGCCCATCTGGGCGAGGTCCTGTGCCTCGTCACTCTGTTCGTTTACCTCCTGTGCGGTCACCGCAATCTCCTCGGTCGCGGCGTTGATGTCGTCGATTTCGCCCGCGAGATTGTCCGTGTTCTCGGCCTGCTGGTCGACCAGCGTCTGAATCTCGAAGGAGCTCTCCTGGATATCGGTCGCCTGGTCGACCAGCTCGGTCACCGACCGGTCGGTCTGTGTCGCACCGAAGAGGCGAGGCGCGAGCGCAGCCGTATCTGTCGTCACAATCCGCGAGAGCGCAGCGGTCGCGGCCGATTGGTTCCCGTCGGCGACCAGCGTCGCCTGGAGCGTCGAGAGCGCCTCGAAGAACTCCTCGGAGGTCGTCTCTGTCTCGGTGACGAGTGTGACGAGGTCCTCGTATGCGCTCTCCCCGTTCGGGAGCGTGTTCGTGAAGTACTCGGTCACACAGGCCAGCAAGTCCTCGCTCCGCGTGTCGAGGTGTGTCGAGATGTAGTCGGTCGTCTCCTCGCGCGATTCGGGGAGTGCTGTCTCTGCGGTGTACCGTAGCTCGGCCGTCGGCGTCGAGAGCGTGGTCGCCGTCTCCACGTCGACGCTGGGGTCTGAGGTACTCATGTCGTATTGGTATTGGTGGGGATACCAGATAATCGTTCTGTGGGACGAGAACCAGGCTATCGTAGTATCTCCGGGGAATGTTGAAGTCGCCGGAACCGTAACCACAGATGAACGTGTCGATGCGAGACCGCAGAGAGCTACTGACACTGCTTGCAGGAACCGCCGGCCTCGCCGGCTGTCTGGAGTCATCGAGCGATGCAGAGACGCCGGCCGCGGAGACACCGGCCGACTCCCCGACCGAAACTGACGCCTCGACGCCAACGACGACCGACAGCGATCCGACGGCGACCCAGACCGACAGGGCAACCGCCGAGGAGACGCCAACCGACACCGAGACACCGACCCCCGAGTCGCTCTTTCCGGGGTACGAGACGACCGAGATAGCGTTCGCGACACCCGAGGGTGAGCAACTGGCCTCGATTACCGCTGCACTCGCCGAGACCACAGAGGAGTGGCGGCTCGGCCTCAGCGACACCGAGTCGCTGCCCGAAGACTGGGGGATGTTGTTCGTCGACGACTCGGTGTCGGACCGGCGTTTCTGGATGAAAGAGATGGACTTCGGCCTCGATATGCTCTTTGTCGACGACGAGAAGACCATTACGAGCATCAGCCACGCTCCCGAGCCGGAGGGCGACGGGAGAGATGACACATACAATGGTCGCGGTCAGTACGTCCTCGAAGTCAACTACAGATGGACCGAACGAAACGGCGTCTCCGAAGGCGACGTGCTCGAATTCGAGCTGTAGCTAGCCGGCGTGGGTTACGGAAAATCGAACCGCTTGCTTCGCTCGCGGACTACCGTTCTTCGGAAGGCTCGCGGGTCACGTCGTTCCCCGCTCGCTAAACCGAGGAACGGTTCGCCGTGCTCACCGTTCCTCGCTATCCAGCACACGAATCTGGTCGCCCCGCACCGTCACCGGAATCGGGACCGTCGCCTCGTAGAGTTCGACGGTCACCTGGTCTTTGCCCTCGTCGATGCGCTGGACCTGGGCTTTCTCGCCTTTGAACGGTCCGGCGATGAGTTCGACAATGTCACCCTCGGCAATGCCCTCAACGTCGGGCGTCGGCGAGAGGAAGTGCTCGATTTCGGCCATCGAGGTCTGCCCTGGGACGACGCCGTTGGCGTGGGGAATCTCGTCGAGGATGCGCTCGAACACCGAGGAGTCCTCGGCTTCGACCATCACGTAGGAGGTGACCGAATCCGGCGCGAGGGCAGCATGAATCTCGGGTTCCTCGCGGTTGATAATCATGTCTGCGACGGTCTGTTCCTGGCTGGCCGTCGTCTTCACGGCGTAGATTCCCATCACGGACCACCCGGCACGAACGTCATGAACGCGAAGATGGCGAACCCGATAAACCCAACGAGGATGATTCCCAGTCCGGCAATCTTGGCGACCTGACTGAACTCCTCCCACGCGGGCGTGCTCGCCAACTTGAGGACGCGAACGTACGAGCTGAGGTCTGTTGGCGTGTTCATGGAAAGTGATTTCCGCCGCGTGCTTTTCTATCTATTGGTTGGAGACTAAGGGAGCGCCGGCGCATCCGCGAGAACCTCGCCTGGGCCTTCGTCTACAACGCGCTCGCGATTCCGCTGGCCGTCTCCGGACTGCTGAATCCGCTGTTTGCCGCCCTGGCAATGGCAACGAGCAGTCTGCTGGTCGTCGCAAACGCCGCACGGACGACCAAGTGAGAGGAAGTCAAACAGCCAGCATTCACTCGTTACGGAACAAGCTCATCTGGTGGAACAGCTCCGTGGTCAAGTAACTCTCCGTCGAAAGTTGTCAACGTCGCATCGATGTCGTCTGCAAGAGCGAGTAGTACGCAGTCAAGTGTGTACAGGATCGTCTCCTGTTGACGGCTGTAAGCTGTAATCTGGTCGCTAATTTCAGGTGCGTAAATATCGACTCGCGTGTAGATATCCGAAAGAACATCTTCGACCCTGTTTTGTTCGACGGTTTTCTTTTTCGTCATCACAGACCGAATCTCCATCAGGTTCAGGATGGAGGTACAGAAGTCGTACTCCTGATTCAGAAGCCTGGTCGCTGTTTGACCACGGTCGGGTTCGTTCGTGAGACTCGCCACGAAGACGTTCGTATCGACAAAACCCTCATTCTCGCTGTTCTCGTACTGCTGTGACAGAATCGACTTCGACATCTGCGAGGCGTCCAGAGAGTAGTTCACCGAGGGCCACCGAACTGTCATCGTCCTCGTGAAACTCGTCCCACTCGGGAGCGCCAGCATAACTACCCATACATCCGCGTAGCAGGAGTGGTAATAAATCTCTTTGGACAAGAAAGGCTCGATACCCGAAGTACGCAGTCAGCTAGACAGACTATTCGACGTAGTCGATGTCGTCGCCAACCTGCTTGGCGGCGCGCTCCTGCTTGGCCTCGCTTTTGCCGTAGATCTGTGGGCTCTCGACGCCCGTGACGACGATCATCGTCTCCATCTTGCCCTCGAACTCCTGGTTGACAGAGGCACCCCAGATGATGCGAGCGTCGGGATCGATGCGGTCGTAGATTTCCTCGACGACGCCCTCTGCCTCTTCGATTGACATGTCGGGACCACCGACGACGTTGACCAGGGCACTGTTTGCGCCGTCGAACTCTACGTCAAGGAGCGGTGACCTGAGTGCAGACCGAATCGAGTCCTGGGCCTTGTTCTCGGAATCGCTCTCGCCCAGACCAATCATGGCGACGCCGCCGTTTTCCATGATGGTCCGAACGTCGGCGAAGTCGACGTTGACGAGACCGGGTTTGGTGATGAGTTCGGTCATCCCCTTGACCGAACGCATCAGCACGCGGTCACAGATCTTAAACGCGTCCTGCAGCGGCATCGACGGCGCGTAATCGAGCAGACGGTCGTTGGGGACCACAATGACGGTATCGGAGACAGAGCGGAGGCGTTCGAGGCCAGCGTCGGCGTTTGCCCGCCGGCGCTCACCCTCGGCGGTGAACGGAATCGTCACAATAGAGATAGTCAGCGCGCCGGCGTCCTGTGCTGCCTGTGCGACGACCGGGGCGGCTCCTGTCCCGGTTCCACCGCCGAGTCCGGCGGTGACAAAGACCATATCTGAGCCGTCGATAGATTGCTGGATGTCTTCGAGATTCTCCTGTGCGGCCTCCTCGCCGATTTTCGGGACCGAGCCGGCACCGCGACCGCCCGTTCGCTTCTTGCCGATGAGGATTTTCGTGTCGGCGTCGACCTCGTCTGCGAGGTGCTGGGCGTCGGTGTTTGCGGCGACCAGCTTCGCGCCGTGAATCCCCTCCTCCATCATCCGGGTGACGGTGTTACCGCCTGCCCCGCCACAGCCGACGACGGTGATTTTCGTTTCGAGATCTCCGACGACCTCCGCGAGCTCCTCGTCGGTCATCGTTCCGGAGGTCGATGGCTCCTCCGTCGTCGGGCCGCTGTCGGCCGGTTCCTCCCGAACCTCATCTCGTTCCTCCTCGGCCTCCTCGATCGCGTCGTCGATAATCGAATCCATAATTTAAATACCCATTGCAGGGCGAGTATTAATTACTTTTCCCTCCTGTCTGACCGGTGTCTGACGCTCATACCGCGGTATTTCGTGTGGAAATTACGGCTGATTCTCGGAGTGGTGGCCAAATCTCCAGACGAAACGGAGGGGCTAGCTCGGCGGTGAGAGTTCGAATCGACGGCTCCGTTCGTCGTGGACAGCCCCAGGGGGAATCGTCTCGCCGTCGACCTCGATTGGTTCCCCGGCGGCGAGTTTACCAAACGCAGGTCCCTCGGCGACGCCGAGGGTGCGCGCCTTCTCGTCGTCGAAGACCCGCTGGCGGGCGAGGGCCGTCTCTCCGTCGACTTCGACGCTGTCGTATTTCGACCGTAGCACGTCCAGAAGCGCCTCGACGACCGTCTCGCGGTCGGCTTCGGGGTCGAGGACGAGCGGGCCAGTCGGTCGAGTTCCGCCCTGGTCGGTCCCGAACGCAAGCGCCGTCTCCACGAGCGCGTCGTACGTCGCCTCGCGGTCGATACCACGTGCTTCGTCAAGCAGGTCTGACGGCAGTTCACGCACCCTGTAGGAGTCGGGCAAGTCACCAGACCGGGCGGGCCTCCCGAACCGGAGTCCGGCGTCGACCGACATCACCTCGTCCTCGGCAGTCCGGACGAATCCGAGAGGGACGCCGTCAGTCTCACGAACCCAGGTCTCTGAGACCGTGCGGTAGCCGAGCGCGTCGAGGTGTTCAGCCGCCGGCCCCTCCACGAGGGCGTAGGCGCTTGCACTCTTCTCGAAGGCCTGTCCGAAGACCGACTCGGCGGCCGGGCTGTCGAGGTCGCCGACCGCGTCGAGTCCCCACTCGGCAAGGATGTGTCCGACCGTCCAGTCGGTCTCCTCGATGATGCGCTCGAAACGCGGCGCGTAGTGGCCTCCGCCGATGCCGACGAGCTGTCGCCGCCGCTGGTCGGAAGTTCCGTCGGTCCAGGGGCCGTTCTCGGGCGAGCGGTGTGGCGGCGTCTCGCGCAAATCGAGAATCGCACGGGCAACCGCCCGAGCGGCGTCTGGGTCGTCCCACTGCGCTGGCCCGCTCCCGACCTCGACGAACAGCGACGGGACGCCGACATCGGTCGGGCCGTGATGAGTGCACTCGATGCCGACACCGTACTCCGGCGGTGCGTGGGTATCGAGCGCCTCGCGGACCACATTGAGGGCGTTCGGACAGGCTTCGGCGAGGGTGTTGTCCTCGCCGCCGTGTTCGGCCGGGCCGACGTTGCCCGTGTGGTGGGCGGTCAACAGTGGACCAGTCTCGCCGGCGTGTCGGGAGGCGACGGCGAGCAGGTCGATATCGTCGAAGGCGTCGGCCGGCCGGACGATATCCAGATGCCGGTCGTCGAACTCACGCAGCTGTGCCCCGTCGGTCTCGTAGACGGTCCCCCCGCCCGCTCCATCGGGGCGGCCTTCGTCCTCGCGGGCCTCCCAGTCCGCGATAGCACGCAGCTGTTTGCCGATGTGCACCGAGACGCTGTCGGCGCGGGAGACCAGTATCCCGAGCATATCTCTCTCTGAGAGAAGCGTCGGCAAAACGGTTGTTATCCCGTGCAGGCAGTGTGACAAACGAGCCCTGAACGCTCGACAAGGGACAAACAACCCCGGGAATTAATGTAGTGCCCGCCGCTATGTCGAGTATCACATGGTAGAAATTCCGGATTCCCTGCGGAGTTTGTTCACTGCGACTGTCGAGGAGCGCGAGGGCAACTATGTTATCGAGGTCCCGAAATCGGAAATCGAGAACGAGGCCGCCCGCCCTGGAGCCACCTACCGCGTCGCTGTTTTGCCGCATGCAGTCGAAAGCGACGGTGTCGAGACAGACGACACCACTGAGACAACCCCCGACCGCGAGCCTGGTCCGCCCGAACCACCGGTCGACGAGGGTGAGCGTCGAGAGGTCACCATCGAGTCCGTCGGCGACCAGGGCGACGGTATCGCCAAGGTCGAACGCGGCTACGTCGTCATCGTTCCGGGAGCCCGGCCGGGTGACGAGCCAACCATCGAAATCGACCAAGTCAAAGAGAATGTCGCCTTCGCCACCGTCGTCGAGGACGGCCTGTAGCTCACAGCGGTAACAGCGCGGAAGCCCACGGCTTTAGCCGTGTGGAGGAAGCGCGTAAGCTCCGTGAAACAACCCACCGATACCGGCAGGCCAACTCCCCAACCAATTCAAAAACAATAATAAAGTGTAGTTACTACTGTGAGGTATGGCGTGGGAGGTGACTCGGACGGTTCGGGTGCGACTCGACGTGCCCGACGACCGCAAGAGCGACCTCCACGCCACCAACACCAAATTCCAGTACTGTGCCAACCGCACGGCAGAGTGGGCGTGGCGCTATCCCGACGAGGACTGCGTGACCAGCAAGAGCGAGGCCGAAGCCGCCATCTACGACGAGTTGCGCCACGAGACGGACGGCTTGCACGCCAACCTTGTCCAGAAAGCTATCAAACGCGCTACGGACGATATTGACAACTGTGTTGACCGGCTTGCTGAGGGTGAAAACACCAGCAAGCCAGAGTACGACACGTTCAGTATCGTCTACGACAAGCGAGCCGCCACCTACTACCGTGATAAGGTGAGTCTCGCCACGGTCAACGGCAGAGTCGAGTGTAAATACGACCTGCCCGATGACCCTGACGGCACGCCACACGGCGAGTACCTGCTGAACGACGACTACTCCTTCAGCACGAGTACCGTCCACTATGACAGCGAGGCCGACGAGTTCTACCTACACGCAGCGATGGAACGGGAACTCAACGTGAGCAGTCCTGAGAAAGCCGAGGATTCGAGAGTCCTTGGCGTGGACTGCAACGTTGACGACCACATTGCAGTGACCTCGACGGACCGATTCGTCGGCAACGCTGATTATCTCAACCACAAGCGCCGCGAGTTTGAGAAACGCCGAGCCAGCCTCCAGCAAACAGGCACGCGAAGTGCCCACCTCACGTTCCAGCGCATCGGTGACAGGTTCGGACGGTGGAGTGAAGACTACCTGCACCGGGTGTCGGAAGAGATTGTCGCAGAAGCCCGCCGCCACGAGTGTACGCACATCGCCTTCGAGAACTTAGAGCAGATTTGTGACCGTATCAGCGACGGCAAGAAATTCCAGCAGTGGGCGTTCAACGAGTTACAGCGACAGGTCGCGTACAAAGCCGACGAGTACGGCATCGTCGTGGACACGGTAGAACCACAGTACACGAGCCAGCAATGCTCGAAGTGTGGCTGTACGCTCGAAGAAAACCGTGACGGGCAACACTTCGCTTGCTTGGATTGTTCGTACTCGGTCAACGCCGATTATAACGCGGCGAAGAATGTCGCCCGAAAACTTGCATTAAAACTCCAGCGAGGGCAGAAGTCCCCCGCTGGAGGGGCGTTCTGTCAGTACGCCCTGAAGTCGGGGATAATGACCGTGACCGCTACTGAAGTGGCGTCCGACACGCCTGTGTCGGCAGAACGGGAGTCCACCGACAAGCCAACGGCTTCAGCCGTTGGTAGCTGACTCCCAGGGCTTGGCGTTCGGCGCGGAGGGCCAGAGCGGATACCAGTACCCGCGGTCGTCTTCGACATCGAGTTCGCCGTCGAGGACGCTCGATAATTTTAACTCGACCCGTTCGTCGCGGCTGCTCGTTCCTGTCGGCACGAACGGGTAGTAGGCTCCACGCCGGAACGAGTACACCCAGTAGACACGCTGTCCAGCCTCGTCAGCACGGTCGGTCCCCTCGAAGGCAAAGAGCGCAGCGAGCAGCCGCGAGCCGTACCGTCCCTCGATGAGCGTGTCCGCCCCGAAGTGGACACTCGTGACGAGGTCCTCGAAGTCGTCTGCGGTCACGACAATCCACTGTGTGCCGTGTTGGTCCTCGTGGAAGTCGGCGACAGTCCCGTCCTCCTCGGTAGTGGCGAGTATCTGGCGGACCTCCTCGACGGTCTCTCTGAAGTCAGTGCTGTCGACATCCGAGAAACACAGCGCAGCCTCGCCCGTGGGCTCGTAGCCGAGGTCGGCTTCCATCGTGACGTAGGCCGTGCTCATCCCGAAGAGGTCGTCGGCGTCGGCCTCGTCGGTCGCCGCGGCCTCGGCCTGCACACCGAGTAACTGTTTTACCGTGTCGAACAGTCCCATTCGTGCTGTCTTTGTGTTGCCATCCCCATCAAGGCGTCTGTTCGGTCGAACGAAACAGAACAGCAGTCGCGACGCTCGGATATCCCCGTGTGAACACCAAGCAGAGCAACACGACACCGTGAGGCTTAAGCAGCAAAATCCACTCTAATGGATAACTATGCCCGAGAGCAAACAACTACCGATGGAATCGGCGATGACGACGGTCAGCGGTGTGCAGTTCACCCCATTTGACCCGAGTTCCAGTGACGTTCGGCTACAGGATATCGCTCACGGGCTCGCGAACCTCTGTCGTGCCTCGGGCCAGACGCAGTTTTTCTACAGCGTCGGTCTGCACTCGATTTACGTAAGTCAGGATCTCGCAGCCCGCGGACACTCTCGTCGTCGACAGCTCATCGGCCTTCTCCACGACGCACAGGAGGCCTACATCAACGACCTCGTCTCACCTGTCAAAGCCCACCTAGAAGAGTATCAACATCTCGAAGCTGGCGTCGAAGACGCAGTGTGGGACGCGTTCGGGCTGGAACCGACCGAGTCGGACCTCGCGGTCGTGAAAGAGTCAGACCGGCGACTCTGTCGACACGAGCTGGGTGTCGTTCTTCCCGACGCTCCCGACGGTCAACCAAATACAGAAGTCGCATACGACCTCTGGGCGGGCCAACACCGTGACGTGGCGTCGTGGTTCACCGACCGCGCCGAGCAACTCGTTGCCGCGACCGACGCAACGCTTCCACAGTAGCTACTCCCGAAGGTCGTAGTACGTCGAGCGTACGGTGACCGGAGCCACATCGGCCACGTCGGCGACGGCCTGCTGTGTCAGGGCGTACTCCCGTTCCTGGGCGGCAGTGTAGAGGCAAGCCGCGGCCACCCCGCTCGGGTCCCGGCCGGTGTCGAGACCGCGCTCGCGGCACTCCCCTGCTAGTTCCTGGGCTCGCATCTCGACGGCCTGGGGAAGATCGAGCTTGCTGGCAAAGCGAGCGAGGTATTCGCGGGGGTGAATCGGTCCGGTCGGCAACCCGAGGTTGCGATTCATCGCGTCGTAGGCGGCGTCGAGTTCCGCCCGGGTCGCCTTTGCGGCCTCTGTTACCTCCTCGCAGGTGCGCGAGACCGTCTGTGCTCGGCAGGTGGCGTACACCGCCGCGGCCGCAAACCCCTCTATCGAGCGGCCCTGGAGGAGGTCGGCGTCCTGTGCGGACTCGAAGAGGACACAGGACTGCTCGCGGATATGTTCGGGCAAATCGAGTGCGCCGACCAGCCGGCGAATCTCGGTGAACGCGTAGACGCGGTTGCGCTCGACCTTGCTGCGAATCTGAGTGCGCTTGTGCTGGCGGCGCATCCGGGCGACCCGGCGGCGTTTGCGCCCGGTGAGCCGGTTGGTATGACCAATCTCTGTCGACAGCCCGCGGTCGTGGCGCGACCGTGTCAGGGGCGCGCCGGTGCGCTCTGGGTTCGTCTCCTCGTCGGCGAACGAGCGCCACTCTGGACCCGGGTCGATTGCGTGTTCGTCGACCACCAGCCCACACTGCTGGCAGACCGTCTCGCAGTCGTCGCTCCGTAGCTGTCCCTCGCATTCCGGGCAGGCATGCATCGTCGTTGCCATCGTCACTCGAAGGTTGGATCGGTATCAACTTTTAAAGAAAGGCGAAACGGCGGGGTTCGGGCCGAACTGAAGTAATCTGACTTACCGGTTACCGGTAGGTAAGCTGCAGCGTGACAACCCCTGGCCGGCGCTGTCGAAAGACCCAGCTTTTTATCAAATGGCCTGCCATCGAGATACTATGGGGCTGGCAGACATCGCAGCGGGCATCGAAGTGACCGAGGGCCAGGATGCCAAGGGGGTTGTGACTGTCGACGACACCGACGCGACACTCGCCGAGCGCCTGGAGCCCTTCGGGGAGGCGCTTCCCTGCTCGGTCGAGGCAGCAGCAACAGTGCTGGAGCGGTACACGGCCTGTGGCTCTGTCGGTGACGCCGGCCGGGCCGCAGGCGTCGCACCGATGACCGCCGCAAAGACACTGCACCTGCTGGGCGAATCGGTCTCGCCAGCGACGCCACTCCAGCGCGAGATACTCGACGACTGGCAGACCGGAGAACTCTCTCGCAAGGAGGCAATCGAGCTGACAGGGCTGACCGAGACGGAGTTCGCGCTGGCCGCCTACGTCGAAACGCACGACCCACTCGAAGCGGCCTGCGTGGCCGTCGAGGGAGTCCTGACTGGGCAGATGCTGGGCGAGGAAGAGCCACTGGCAGACGCCGTCGGCGGCGATCTACAGCTCTGAGGGGTCACGGTCGATCGGCGGTCACGTCGGTCAGGTAGTCGAACTGGGCGGACAGTTCTTTTCGTCGCTGTCGTTTGATGACCGTCGCGTCGAGGAGTTCACCGACCAGCGAAATGTCGAGCGCGAAGTCGGTCGTCGCCGTCAGCGTCGTGGGCTCCTCGTCGAGTTCGTATCGCGTCGTCATCGTCTCGAAGATGCCCTCGCGTTGCTCGTAGGCGAGTACCGCACCAGGCTCGTCGACGAGTTCCAGGTCGAGCTCGACCGAGAGCAGGCCGACCCTGTTCTCGATGTGTACCATCGGCTCGGCGACCGAGACGGTGTCGAAGCCACACGCCTCGATGAACGGTCCCACGTCAGTGACCAGCGCGCGAATCGTCTCGGGCGACGCCTCGAACGTCCGCGAGAGTGAGACCGTCTCCATGCCCGAAGGGTGGTCTTCGGTGTGAATAGCACTTGTGCCCGGTCTCGGGCTGTTGGAACTGCCGAACATATTCGGGAACATTGATACGCGGGGCGTTACTCTGCTAGAGAGTATGCCAACCGCCAGGCTCACCATCACGATTCCCGACGATATCTGGGTCGGGAATCTCTCCCGGAGATACGCCGACGCGGCGTTCGAGATTCTTACCGCGTTTCCAAAAGAGAAAGGAGGCGTTGCTCTCGCAGAAATCACCGCAGAGGACGGAGAGCAGATTGTAACCGAGATGGCCGCCTACGAGGCGGTGCCGGACGTGGACCTGCTCAAAGAGACTGAGGACACGCTGTTGGTGCAGTTCGAGACCTCAGAGCCAATCTTGCTGTTGCCGGTCAAAGAGGCGGGGACGCCGCTTGAGTTGCCCTTTACGGTCACAGACGGGAACGTCGACTGGGAGATTACCGCGACACAGGACCGCCTGTCCAGGCTGGCAGACCAGCTCCGGGAGTTCGATATCGCCTTCGACGTACGGTCGGTCACCCACGAAATCGAGACCACCCAGCTGCTCACCGACAGACAGGTAGAGATTCTGACCCACGCTGTCGAGACCGGGTATTACGATACCCCCAGGACGAACACGCTGACCGACCTGGCCGAGGAACTCGGCCTCGCCAAATCCACCTGCAGCGAGACACTCCACAGAGCAGAGGAGAAGGTCATCAAACAGTTCACGAACGATGTCGATTACATCGACACGGACGCGATTGGTCTCTCACAGGACTAACCGGCGGTGTCGATCACCCTGGCGGTCACAGCCATTTTGTTGCGAGCAGCCGCCACCCGCCGAGAAAGAGCCAGCCAAAGAGGATGCTCACGACGAAAAACGACGGCGGCGCGTAGCCGGGGACCAGCGTCGTCCGCCTGACGAAGCCGCCGATGACTGCCACGACGAGCCAGACAGGAGCCATCCAGAGGAGCGCGCGACGATAGCTCGCAATCGAGGCCGTGCTGGCGAGCCCGAAGACGACCGCGAGCACGAGCCAGGAGGCGACGATTGGCGCTGAGATGCGGACCGTCCGGGCCGGATACTCCCAGAACAGATAGCCGTGTTTGTACTGCCCGACCGCGACGAACGCAAACAGCGCCACAAGGTCACCAGCTACCAGTGTGACCTCTGTCGTGGTCGTCGGAAGGCGGCCGGCCAGCGATGCCGTGAATCCGTGGGTGGTTGTCGTGTTGCTCATGCGAGGACAGTTACCGTTTCGAGGACGATTGCACCGAGGACGATACCAAGATACGCAATCGAGACAAAAAACGTTTGCATCGTCGCGTCGCGAGTCCGGAGCCGACATTGGGAGACGGCACTCCAGAAAAAGAGCGCCCCCGCGAGTATCGAGCCGGCGGTAAAGAGCCAGGCAAGCGGCGTCCAGACGACCAGCGCCACGGTCACGAGAAGCGTCGCACCGAGTGTGAGGAGGATGCGCCGCCGGGCGGCCGAGACGCCCGCAACGACGGGAAACATCGGATAGCCGGCCCGGGCGTAGTCGTCCCGGTAGACGATAGCGAGATTATAGAAGTGCGGTGGCGTCCAGACGACGACCAGCCCAGCCAGGAGGAGACCACCGAGGCCGACGCCGCCGGTCACCGCTGCCCAGCCAATTAACGCTGGCAGGGCACCGGCCCCACCGCCGATGGCGATATTCCAGGAGGTGTTTGGCTTCAACACCACCGTGTATACCACACTGTAATAGAAGACAGCCGCGAGCGTCAGCGCCGCCGCGGCCGCGTTGACGAAGGTGAGGACGATTCCGAGCGAGAGGCCCAGTTGCAGGAATCCGAACGCGGCCGCGTTCCGTGGCGGTATCTCGCTTGTCGCGACCGGCCGCTCAGCGGTGCGCTCCATCTTCCGGTCACGGTCGCGCTCGTAGAGATGATTGAACGTTCCGCTTGCGCCGATAGCGAGGATACCACCCGCGAGCGTCGCCGCGACCTCAACGCCGCTCGGCCAGGTCCCTGTTGTCGTCGCCAGTGCCATCCCGGCGAGCGCGAGCAGACAGAGCAGCCACATCAGGCGCGGCTTCGTCAGTTCGAGATACGCCCGCGCACGCGCCTCGACCGTCACCGTCTCGGGCTCTGGCTGTGCCGCCTGGACGGCAGTGTCGCCCGGGCTATCCGCGTTGGTCGTCTCCTCGCCGCTGACCGCACTCTCCTGGTCGGCTGTCTCGTCTTCGAGCGTCCAGGCCAGCGCCGTCAGCAACAGCACGAACACACCGGTCCCGAGCGCGAGATGCAACTCGGCGACCGCGGGGAGGTCGGCGAGCACGACGAGCGCGCCGAGCAAGACCTGCACGGGAAAAGCAAGCGCCACGCTGTACAGCGCAATCCGCGCCCGCCAGTCCAGCGAGAGCGAGAGGCCGGCGAGAACCGTCACCACAAGCAACAGCCCGACCAGTGCCGTCAGAGCCCGGTGGCCGAAGACGAGGAGGAAGGCGGGCGTAATCCCGCCGGCTGGGACACAGAGCGGCCACTGCGAACAGGCCGTCGTCCCCGTCGAGGCGAGTGTCGCTCCCGTCGCAATCAGAACGTAAACCGCGAGCGTGGTGACCGCGAGCACGGTCTCGAACTGCCGCTTCGTGAGGGTAGAGAGACTCATCAAGTATCTGGACCGAGCATCCCGTTGTACTCGGTGGTATTCCCGAACATGTTCAGAACCCGCCGCGGACTGGGTGCAGTTCCTCCAGCCGTGTCGTCGGCTAAGAGTTCCGTGGGCGAACATCATCGGGCGAACGTTCAGACGACTGTGTGTCGAACGAGAGGTATGAGCGCAATCGACACCAACTGCAACCAGGTGCTCGACGTTCGCGAGGTCGACGGCGAACCGTTCGGAGAAATCACGGCGGCACTCGACAAACTCGATCCGGACGAGACGCTGTTGTTGGTCAACAGTTTCGAGCCGGTCCCGCTGTACGACGTACTCGCCGAGCGTGGGTTCGACCACGAGACCACCCAGGTTTCCGACGACGAGTACCACGTCGAAATCACCCAGATCTGAGGGCTCAGCAGTCCGACAGCCAGAGTCAGAGCGCCAGTGTACCCGCCCGCCACACGAATATATTCGGGAGCAGGGCGAGGGATGCCGGCGTCGTACCCTCATCTATGAGTGCGATACCTGGGAACCTCGAGACGACTCAGCAGCCGCCGATGACGGTACCGCTCCGGCACTTCTTCGTCGCGCTCGGGTTCCTGTTTGCGGGCGTCGGCGTCGGCATCGGGCTGACCGCCGACGCCGTTCCCGGACTCGCTCGGCTCGCTCACGTCCATCTCCTGCTCGCGGGGTGGGTCTGTCTCACGATTATGGGGGCGATGACGCAGTTCATCCCGGTCTGGTCGGGAACCGGCCTCCACTCCCGGGCGCTCGCGAACGCCCAGCTCGTCCTCGTCACCGTCGGTCTCGGTGGCTTCGCGCTCGCGTTCGTCTGGAGCGCGTTCGGTCTCCTGGTCGGCTTTGGCCTCGTGATGCTCGCCGGGTTCTGGCTGTTCGTCTACAACATCGGCCGGACGCTCGGACCGGTGGCCGACTACGACGTGACCGAGACTCACTTCCTGTTCGCGCTGGGTTGTTTTCTGTTGCTGGCCGTCCTGGGAGTCGCGCTCGCGCTTAATCTCGACCGTGGCGTGCTCTCGGATCTTCCCGTCTCACACGGTGGCGTCCGCGGTGCCCACGTGACGCTCGCGGTCTTCGGGGCAGTTCTCACCACGGTCTACGGCGCGTTGTACCAGCTCGGGACGATGTTCACCCAGACCGAGCTCCACGGAATCGATTACTCGCTCCAGGCCGTCGAGCGCATCGGCCACCCCCTCGGTGTCGTCGTGCTCGCGGCGGGCCGGCTTCTGGAGGCCGTCCCCGTCGCCCGGGTCGGTGCGGTCCTGATTCTCGCCGGCGCGCTCGCGTTCGCGGCGGTGCTCGGGCGCAAGCTCGTCGAGATGCGGGTTGCGTGGACACCGATGCACAGCCGATATGTGGTCGTCGTCTCGGCGCTCGTACTGTGGGCGCTCGCGTCGCTCCCTGCCTGGGTCGCGGACCCGACCGCCCCCGACCACCTGCTGGGTGGAGCCGGGACCCGCTATCTCCTCCTCTTTGGAGTTGTCGGGTTCGTCATCCTCGGAACGCTGTACCATGTCGTCCCCTTTGTCGTCTGGGTCCACCGGTACAGCGACCTGCTGGGCTTCGAGGATGTGCCGATGATAGACGACCTCTACGAGGACCGGATTGCGACCGCAGATTTCGCACTCATCACGGCCGGCGCGGCGCTGTTGGCCGGGACGACCCTCGTCGACGGCCCCCAGCTGCTCGTCGGCCTCGCCGGTATGTTGGTTGCGCTCGGGCTCGGTGCCTTCCTGGTAAACATGCTGCTGGTCGTCCGGCGACACAGCCCACAGACGCTCGATGAAATTATCTTCGGCTCACTGACGCCCCGTCCGTCGAGCGAGGACCAGCCCGAGGCGGGACAACACTCCTAGAAGGGCGCGTCTGTCTCGTCTCCGGGACCGCTGGCCAGGAACGCAGGCATCTCGTCTGTCTTCTGTGCCTGGTCCTCCAGGGGTTCTACCGAACCCGTTTCACGGTAGCTCGCTTCGAGGGCTTCGAGTGCGTTGTTTATTTCCTCGCTCTGGTGGTGTGTCTCGGCGACCCGAACGCGGACGAGGTCGTAGTCGTGGCGGTCGCTCAGTCCGTTCCAGGCGCGAAACGAGCCCTTCGTGAGCGTGTCGCTCTGTGGACAGAACGGCGTCGTCGGTGCGAACTCCGCCCGCAGCGTCGAGGGGTCGTCGGCTTCCTCGGCGTAGCGATACCCCGAGTCGGGGTGGCGAGTGTCGAGGTTCAGGCGTGCCAGGTTGTAGCCGAAGGTCATGTCGTAGACGCCGCGCTCGTCGAAGAGCTCCGTCGTCGTCTCGTGAACGGCCAGGTGGTCCTCCCCCGTGAGAACGTCATGTCCGTCGAGGAACCGGCCCGGCGTCGGGAGGTGTTCGGGGACGAACGTCTCGGGGTCGTCGAAGAGGTCGTCGTCGCTGGGGCCACCGAGTGAGGGGAGTCCAACCATGTAGTGAGATTAAGACTGTTCTCCTCTCAGCGTTCGGGCGAACATATTCGCCAACACCTCTCAGTTCCACCGGGAGCAATCAGCCATCATGACCGTCGACACTGACACCGTTGTCGAGAGAACAGACGCGCCGGCGTCTCCACGCGAAACGCTCGACGTACGACAGCTCGGACCGCCGAAGCCACTCGCCGAGACCCTCGAACGACTCGCCGAACTGGAGGAGACAGTACTCGTCCAGCTCAACGACAGGGCCCCACAACACCTCTATCCGAAACTCGACGACAGGGGGTACGCCTACGAGACCGTCGAAACCGACGAAGCCGTCGTCACCGTCATCTGGGAGCCATGAGCACCGAACCCGCCGAGACACGCGACGACGCCGACCCGACAGCGGCCGCGCTCGAAGCGATACGCCGCCGACGCTCACAGGTTCGACAACAGGAACTCGACCGGGCCATGGACGCACTCGACCTGACACCTCGGCAGGCTCTCGTCGTATCGGCCCTGTCTCACCGACTCGTCGGGCAGCTCACGGCACCTCCCCTCCGGCAGCTCGAACAGACAGAGGAGTCGACACTCGGCGAGACGGCGCTGGCACTGTTCCAGACGGAGTGAGTCGACTCACGCCCGCGTGGTGTACAGCGAGTAAACGATGACCAGAAAACCGGCCGCGACGAGGACGCTCTCGACGAGCTGGCCCGTCCGAAAGCCCGCGTCGAAGACTTGGTCGACGATGCCGGCCAGAAACGTCCCTGCGGTGATGATACTGAAGCCAAGCGAGAGCGCACCCAGCGACCGGGACCGCGTCGTCCGATAGGCCTTGAACGCCAGGTAGGTCGTCAGTCCACCGAGCACGAACGAGAGGGCTTTGAACCCGATTATCGCCGTCGTAATCGTTGCGAGTGTCATGTTTCCTCCCGGACCGCGGACCACAGCGTCGCGAGCCGTTCGTCGGCGCTCTGGGGGTCCTCGTCGAGTTCGACGACTAGGCCCATCTCATCGGAGAGTTCGATGCTGACGCTGTCGAAAGCGACCGCGTACTGGCTGACGTGCTGTCCGTCCGTTCGCATCTCGACACCCTCCGCGACCAGTCCGGCCGTCGTCAGGATGTCCAGTTTCCGATAGGTGGTCGACAGCGGGATGTCTGTTGTCTCTGCGATTTCGTTTGCCGTCATTGGTTCTGTGAGCGTCGTGAGTATGGTTCGACAGTCCTCGTCGTGGAGCCCCTCGAGGATGGGTTCGAGGTTGGGCTTGGGCTGGGTCGGCTCGCTGGGCGGGCTGCTAATCATCTCTCTGTCACCTCCGTCGCCGGTATCCGATGGCACGTGGTAGTCTCACGGCAAATCACCAACACAGCCTGCGCGAGACGACACTGACTGCGTCGGTGATACCGCCGCCTGCACCCCGTTCGGCCCCGATTGAGTCATATATTGTTTTTCGCCACAGTCCCAATAGAGCGTGTTCCCGAACATATTCGAATTGTTCGGATTGATAACGGGACGACTGTTGTCACCCTGTTATAAACTCCCAGGTGTGGCCGAACATGTACGCGATAATAGCCAGGGAGGTCAGTTGAGTACCGGCAGACGTGAGCATCCAATGAGCGCAGACGAGATTCCGACGATGCAATGGTTGTACAATCGTATCTTCCTGCTGGCAGTCGCCTCGCTGGTGTTCTTTTTCCTGGTGTACGTCGGATGGGGACTGCTCGATATCATGTCGGTGCCGACGAGGTGACAACAGATGACAAGTCCACTCGACCCCCCGGATGGTAACTGGTGGGACAGGGCGGTAAACAGACGCGAGACAATCTGGCTCGGTATCGCGGGCGTGTGGTCGCTGGGCATCTTCGCCTGGATGAGCGGGTTCACGCGGTTCGGCGACCAGAATCCCGTTGGCGAGACCTACGACGTCGAGCCCGAAGCCTACGCCGCAACAGTCGAGACCTACGAGGAAAACGCGGGGACGACCTCGGCGGCCGCAGTCGAGGAGAGCAGAGCACCGACAGAGGAGGAACGACAGGACGTGCTGGTTCCCCCAACCAGGTCGGTATACGTCTTTCCGCGCCGGTTCAGCTGGGGCGGGCTCCCGGTCGTCCTCGAAGCAGGCAAAGAGTACGACATCCACCTCAGCGCGGCCGATGTCCAGCACGGCTTCTCGGTTCGGCCCGAGGAGAGCCTGAGCCAACAGATAAACCTGCAGGTGTTCCCCGGAACGGAGTGGGTCGTGCCGATGAGCTTCGACGAACCCGGAACGTACCAGGTCATCTGCAACGAGTTCTGCGGGCAGGGCCACGCCTCAATGCACGACACGTTCTACGTGGCCGACCCTGCGGAGTACGACACGGTGACGGGTGAGTGACAATGTTTGCAACAATCACGAGACTCTTCGAGAACGACTACGACGAGGACGGGTTCCGGACCTGTTCGGTGACGGGGCTGAACATCCACCGCTCGGCGGAGGTACACGTCAAGCTGTTCGGACTGACGGCGGTCATCGCGATGATTGTCGGCGGGCTGTTCGCGTTCTCGGTGGCGATGACCCGCTGGGAGGTCGTCGGACTCATCGGCGAGTTCGACGGCTACTACCGCCACCTCAGCATGCACGCCTGGAACCTCCTCATCTTCTGGATGGTGTTCATGGAGATTGCGGTGCTGTACGTCGGCGGCCCCATCGTGTTGGGTCGTCGCCTGCCGCTGACGAAAGTCGCCAAGGCCGGCTGGGCGATTATGCTCGCCGGCGCACTCACGGTCAACTACTTCATCTGGACGCTCAGCGGCGGCTCGGATGCGCCGCTTTTGACAGCGTACGTTCCCCTCGACGTTCCCCTCGGTTTCTACGGCGGTGCCATCCTCTTTCTGGTCGGTGCGACCGTCGCGGCACTCCCCTTCCTCGTGAGCATCATCCAGGAGAAACGCGAGGACTGGAACGGGACGCTTCCGCTGGTCGCCTTCGGGGCCTTTGTCACGTTCGTTATCGCGGTCCAGGCGATTCTCGGCGGCATCGCGGCCTTCAGCTACGCCTTCGTCTGGCAGGCCGGCATCATCGACAGCATCAACGCCGGCATCTACCGCCAGCTGTACTGGATTATCGGCCACGGCAGCCAGCAGATCAATCTGCTGGCGATGATTACGGTCTGGTACTTCCTTACCCACGTCGTCGGCGGCGCGGTCGTCGCAAGCGAGAAAGTCTCCCGGACCGCGTTCATCATGTATCTGTTTTTCATCAATCTCGGGGCCGCACACCACCTCATGGTCGACCCCGGACTCTCGGCTGGCTGGCGCATCTTCAACACCTCCTATGCCTTCTACGGCGCAGCCTTCGCCAGCATGATTCACGCTTTCGCTATCCCGGCGGGGCTCGAAGCCGGCCGCAGACAGCGCGGACTGGGTGGCGGTCTCTTCGGCTGGCTCACGTCTGCACCCTGGAAGAACCCTATCTTCGCCTCAACTATCTTCAGCATCATCCTGTTTGGCTTCCTCGGCGGTATCACCGGCGTTCTGATGGGACAGATGCAGCTGAACATGACCTGGCACAACACCTACGCGACGGTCGGTCACTTCCACGCGACGGTCGCGCTCGGGACGACGCTTGCGTTCATGGGACTGGTCTTTTTCGTCATCAAGACCATGTTCCAGCGCAACTTCATCTCGAATAAGCTGGCGCTGCTGGTGCCATACGGCTACGCGGCCGCGATGGGACTTGCCTCACTGCTGATGGTCTACATCGGCATCCTCTACGGCGTCCCGCGCCGGACCTCCCAGGTCGTCAGCAACATCATCGGCTCCGAGTTCAGCCTCTCGGCTGCCGAGCCGCTGTTTCTGATTCTCGGTCCGATGACGCTGCTGGCCATTCTGGTGGGGGCGGTGTTCGTCCTCGTCTCCGTCGGCTCGTTGCTGGGCGGTTCGCCGACGACCGAGGAGGATTCGAAGGCACTGCTCCCGCAGGGTGGGCTAGTTCCCGACGGGGGAACCGACTCGGTGCACGCAATCGAGATGCGCGGGACGTTCGTCCTCTGTCTCGTCTTCATGGCGGCGTTTGTCACCCTGTACGTGCTGAACTGGTTCCTGCTCACGCAGCTGTGGTCTATCGGGGCCTGATAGATGTCCCGATTTCGACGAACAGCCTGGAGGTAGTTTCACCATGATACACGCAACACTCATCGCGACAGTACGCGGCTTCATACAGCAGTCCTGGTGCGACCTGCTCAGTGTCTACTACGCCAACACACCAATCTGGCGGTGGCTGAAAAGCGGCGCACTCCTCTTTCTCGGTATCGGCGTCTGGGCCGGCGGCTCGGCCGTCCACTCGGTAACCGGGTGGCGGCCGGTGTTGTACCTGATGGCCTACGGCTTCCTGCTCATCATCTGGGGGCCGTTCACGCACATGGTGTTGGTCCCGCTCACGATTCGGCTCCGTCGGAACGCAGAGACGAAGCCAGGTCGAGTCTTCTCGCGGAACTCCGGGAAAATCAACCTGGCAATCTTCGCGATGTGCATCATTGTGCTCGCGACGTTCGCGCCCGGTGTGATGTTGCTCGACTTCTCGCCGACTACCGGCGGCGACACCGGCCCGAGCGTGAGCGGCGACCTCGTCTGTGAAGACGGCGAGACCGTCTCCTGTGAGATTATCGAGCCACAGGGAATCGACCACGTGGTCGTCCTCTCCGACGACGAGACCATCGAGAGCGTCGAGGGACCGCCCTTCGAGTTTACCGTCGCTCGTGAGGACCTCATGGAGACACGGACCGGCGGGCAGTTCATCGTCGAATTCAGAGACGCCGACGGCAACCGCCTCCAGCGTCTCGTCGAGCGAGTAGAATAGTTACTGCTCGCCTTTACAGCCACCGCGCAGCCGGCTGCACTCTGATTGGCGCGTCTCAACACAGAGGTCAGTCTCCGCGTAGACTTCTTCGATTACCTCATCCAGGAGGTCAATCTCGCGCTGTCCGTGGACCGGACTGGTGATGAAGTAGGGACCGAGACGGTGTTCGGCGATGCGTCGCCCACAGAGCCCCTCGGACTGGAGTTGGTCGACGACGGCACGGAGGTCTGCCTTCGTCGGCTCGGGGTCGATGTCTATCTCCGAATCCGACCGAAGCGTGTCTATCATGTACGCGTTCCTCGCTTGACTGCCCTAAAACTATTTCCCCGAATATGTACGCTTGCACGGCCAGAAGCGTGTATTTCAGCCGCTCACAGGACAGACCGCCTGGAGTTCGAGACGACGATGAGGCTGCTCGCCGCCATCGCCAGGGCGGCAAACAGCGGATTCAACAGGCCGGCGACCGCCAGCGGAATCGCCACGGCGTTGTACAGAAACGCCCAGGCAATGTTCTCGCGGATGCGCCGGCGCGTCCCGCGGACGAACGAAAACACCGTCTCGACCGCAGTGAGGTCGTTATCGGTGACGACGGCGTCGGCGGCTTCGATGGCCCGGGCGGTGCCGTCACCCATCGCAATCCCGAGGTCGGCGGCCGCAAGCGCCGGCGCGTCGTTGGTCCCGTCGCCGACCATCACCGTCGTTCCTGTCGCCGACAGCCGCCGCACTGTCTCGACTTTCCCGTCGGGCGGGACCCCCGCGAAGACGCTGTCGACGGCCGGATGCTCACGAAAGCGCTCGGCCCCGGGACCGTCGTCCCCGGTCAACACAGCAATCTCGTGGTCGTCGAACGCCTCGATTGCCTGTTCCCACTCTCTGCGGGCGCTGTCGCCGACCGCGATGACCCCGCGGGTGTGTCCCTCCCACCCGACGGCGACGGCCTGGTTTCCCTCGCGCTCTGCCGCGTCGATTTCCGCTCGAAGCGTCGCCGGTATCGGTCCGGCACGGTCGGCGACGAACGCGGGCGTGCCGACGGCGACCTCTCGCCCGTCGACAACTCCGGTGACGCCGTCGCCGGGATGCCGCGTGAACCCCGCTACCTCGGGGACTCCCTCCGTGAGGACCGCCGTGCCGCCGTCAGTCACCGCGTTGCCGTCGGCGGCGTCGAGAATCGCGTCCGCGACCGGGTGGCTGGCGAGGCGCTCGACGGCGGCCGCGTACCGCAGCGTCTCGTCTGCGCCGACGACCTCGGAGACGGTCATTTCGCCGGTGGTGAGGGTGCCGGTCTTGTCGAAGACCACGGTGTCGGCCTCGGGCGCGACCTCGAACACCGACTCGTTGGCGATGATTACCCCCTGTTCGAGCCCGTCTCGGAGCCCGGCCGAGACCGCAAGCGGCGTCGCCAGCCCCATCGCACACGGACAGGAGACCACGAGCACCACCAGTCCCAACAGCATCGCGGTCGCGACCGAACTCCCGGCGGCCAGCTGCCAGAGCGTCACCGCCGTGCCGAGAACGAGGACGAGCGGGACGAACACCGTCGCAATCGCGTCGGCCAGCCGCTGGATGCCCGGCGTCGCGCTCTGTATCCGCCACAGCGCCGTCGCAATCCGCTCGGCCGTGCTCTCGACTGCCGGCCCGACTTCGACCACGAGCGCGTCGTCGGTGACGACAGCGCCGCCGACGACCGCCTCGCCCGGCGCTTTGGTGACCGGCATCGCCTCGCCGGTCACGACAGACTCGTCGACATCCGCGACCCCCTCACAGACGGTGCCGTCGACGGGGACCCGTTCGCCCGGCGCGACGACCACCTCGTCGCCGGCCGATAGCTCCTCGACCCCGACGGTTTCCCGGCCGTCGTCGGTGAGTCGCGTCGCTTTGCTCGTGCGTGCGGTCGTAAGCTCTGAGAGTCGGGCAGTCGCCTGTGACCGAATCGCCCCCTCGTAGTACCGCCCGAGTGTGACAATCATCACGATAGCGACGGTCACATCGTAGTAGAGGTGGATGCTGCCGGTCGCAAGCGCCACAGTGCTGTACGCGAAGGCCCCACAGGCGGCGACAGCGACCAGCAGGTCCATGTTCGGCTGTCGCGCCGTGAGACTTACCCACGCACCCCTGAGTACGGGCCCGCCCGTGTAGAACAGTACACCGGCCGTCGCGAGGGCGAGAATCGCCATCGGGACATAGAGCGTGGCCGTCGTCGTCGCGTCGACGTCGAGGATGCCAGTCTCGATACCGACGTAGCTTGGGTAGAGATAGACAAAATACCACGGCATCACGAGCATCGAGAGGAAGCCGCCGACAACGAGCCGCTGTGCGGTGTCACGTTGGCGTGCTCGACTGTTGGCCGCGTCGGCCTCAGGCTGACGGAACCGATAGCCGTGGGCCGACAGCAGGCCGGACAGGTCGGCCTCGTCGTGGTGGTCGGGGTTGTAGACAACACGGGCGGTCTCCATCCCGTAGTTGGCCTCGACCGCGTGGATTCCCTCGGTATCCTCACCCCGTAACGAAAGAAAGGACTCACAGGTCGTACAGTGCATCCCGTCGACCGCGAGGTAAGCCGTCGCTGCGTCGTCAGGGACATCCGTCTCGCCGTCATCCTGTGTCACCGCGTCTGTCTCGTCCATCCCGCCAACAGTGGAATCGTCTTCGAGCGTGCGGGCGACTTCGAGACAGCCCCGGCAACAGAAACCACCATCCACATCCGACGCCGTGACGGGTGACTCCGGCGTCGGGAGATCACAGAGCTGGCAGGTGCTCATTGTGCGACCGTCTGTCGGCCAGTCACGAATGGGTGTGCCCGAACGTGTTCGCCATGATGAGGTGTTGATAGCGATACGTTCCGCAGGTCATCTGGGCCAGTTTTCCGAGACTGTCTTGAATCCCACTGAAATCTGCGGCTGTAGCCCTTTCGTCCTGTAACACCCATCTCTGGTATGACAGCGGACAACGCCTCCAGTGAGAAACTGCCGGTGGTACAGCTCACAGTTGTCAGCATCGTCTTCTTGTCGTTTATCGTGGTTCCCGGGTTCGTTCTGGGGCTGGTGACCTACGGCTGGCAGTCGTGGCTTGGCTTCTCAAATCTGCATGTGGGTCTGGTCGCGCTGGCACCGGGCGTCCTGATGGGAGGCGCAGCACTCCTCACCATGCTCGGCAGCAGGTGACACTCACGTCTGACCGAAGCTGTCCGGTCAAATCCTCGTCTGCCTAACGAGCTAGGCCGTTGGCTCGTGGCGGCCCGTCATTATTAGTTTCAGACAATTACACAGAAAATAGCTGTTGTCTGGCGCGGATTCCACCCGATTTCTTATTAATGGCCCATGGTATGAGGGGGGACCGAGACGGGATCTCAGACGTTGAGAAGGACTCTTGGCCGGTAAGAATATGCTCTACGCTTCATATGCCTGGGTATTAAACGTACATGTGTAAGGTGACACCCAATGTCCGAACCACCCGCCACGAAACGGCGTCCATTCCTCACAGCAATCGGTGCCGGTAGCACAGCAATGGTTGCGGGCTGTACCGGTCCACTTTCGAGCAGTGACAATACCGACGAACCAGAGCAGACACCTGACTCTACAGAAATGCAAGAATCACTCGATAACGCAGCGGAGACGGACACGGACAGAATCGCGGCAGACCCACGAGAGCTTCCGGACCCTGTCGACTGGGACGAGCCGCGTCACCACGAAATCGAGATGACGACGACCGAGGAGACCGCCGAAATCGAGCCCGGGGTCACATTCGACTTCATGACCTTCGACGGGCGGGTTCCGGGCCCGATGGTTCGGGTCCGCCGCGGTGACACCGTGGAACTGACGCTGACCAACGACGAGTCGAACTCGATGCCCCACAACGTCGACTTCCACGCCGTCTACGGGCCGGGCGGCGGCGCTGACGACACGACAGTCGCGCCCGGCGAGAGCGCCACCATCGAGTTCAAGGCGATGTACCCCGGCTCGTTCGTCTATCACTGTGCGGTCCCGAACATGGACCAGCACATCAGTTCGGGCATGTTCGGCGCAATCCTGGTCGAGCCCAAAGACGGCCTCCCCGAGGTCGACCGCGAGCTCTACTTCGGCCAGCACGAAATCTACACGAAAGGCTCCGCGGGCAAGGAGGGTCACCACGAGTTCGACTTCGACGCGATGAAAAACGAGGAGCCGACCTACGTCTGTCTCAACGGCGAAGCGTACGCCTTCACCGGGAACGGATACGGGCCAGTGACCGTCGACAAAGGCGAGCGGATTCGCATCTTCCACTCGAACGGCGGCCCGAACCTCATCAGCTCCTGGCACGGCATCGGCAACGTCTGGGGGACGTTCTACCGCGACGGCGACGTGGTCTCGGACCCCGACCGCTTCGTCGAGACCGCGCCGGTCGTCCCCGGCAGCGTCGCAATCGCCGAGATAGATACCCCGGTGCCCGGCCCCATCAAGCTGGTCGACCACGCGCTCTCGCGGGTCGTCAACAAGGGTATGCTGGGCGTCATCCAGGTCGAAGGCGAGGACGAACCAGACATCTTCAACCCGGACCCCTGAGCTGAGCGGCGAGCGGTCACGTTCCAACAATGACACCACAACTCACCCGACGCGACGCGCTCAAAGCGGCCGGCGGCGTAGCCGTCGCTGCGGTCGCGGGCTGTGTCGGCAACAGCGGGGACGACGAACCGCCCGAGAACGCCGGCGAGCTTGGCGTTCCTGCCGAGGAGTTCACCGTGCAGACCACGTCCCGGCCGTTCCCCGAGTTCGACCCCCAGGTCGTCCACGTCACTCCCGGCACGACCGTCGAGTGGGTTGTCGAGACGGGCAGACACAACGTGACGGGGTATCACGAGGATACTCATCCCCCACATCGGACGGCACCAGAGACGACGGCCTGGGGTAGCGAGCTACTGACTGGCCCCGGGTCGAGCTACGAGCACACCTTCGAGACCGAGGGTATCTACGACTACGTCGATACCCAGCAGGTGTGTGTCTCACACGAAGTCGCGGGCAACGTCGGCCGCGTCGTCGTCGGCTGGCCGGACCCGACAGAGGAGCCAGCACTGGCCGACCCACAGTCGGAGCTCCCCTCACGGGTCGCAAACGCACTCGCACAGTTCAACGAACAGACGCGACCGGTTCTCGAAGACGGCCCGGAGTGATTTCCCATGACCACCGAGCGAGCAAGCAGACGGGCAGTACTGGCGGCGGGAGCGACGGCGCTCGCGGCGACGGCGGGCTGTGTCGACGCGTTCGCCGGCAGTGACGGGAACGACGACGTGGTGTTAGACCCTCCGGAGAACCACGACCGCCGGACGGACCTCGACATCCCGTATCCCACCTACGGCGACCGGATACCGGAGACATCAGTGCCCGCCCCACTTCACGACCGCGAGGTCTCGACACGGGAGTTCGTCGGAGACCGCCACGTGATGATGACGTTCATCTACACGAGCTGTCGGACGGTCTGTCCGGGGCTGACCGCCTCGCTCCGGCAGGTCCAGGCCGACGCCGTCGAGCGGGACTACAGCGACGAGATGGCGTTCCTGCCGACGACGTTCGACCCCGAGCAGGACACCCCCGAACAGCTCCGGGCCTACGGCGAGGACCTGGGTGTCAACCACGACGCCGGCAACTGGTATTTTCTCAGGCCAGAGACCCCCGAATCGGCAAAGAGCGTCGTCGAGGAGACCTTCGGCGTCGCCTTCGAGTCCGGGGAGGGGGGCCACGGCGAGATGGAAGCAACCATGTTCCAGCACGCTTCGCTGGTGTTGCTCGTCAACAAGGACGGATTCGTCGAGCGAGCCTACAACGGCGGCCCGCCCGGGGCCAGCGAGGCCAGAGAGGACGCCCGGGCAGTCGTCGAGGGGTGGTGACGATGAAACGGCGCGAGGTTATCGCCGGACTTGGAAGTCTGGCCGTCCTCGGCGGCGGCGCGGCGCTTACACTCGATGGCACCGGGTCGAACGGGTCGAGCATGGAGCCACTGGACGTCGAAACAATCGACGCTTCGGGCAGCAGTGACGGGACTGTCACGGTTCCACAGCGCGGGCAGGTGACCGTCCTCGAACTGTTCGCCACCTGGTGTAGCGTCTGTGAGTCGATGATGTCGGAGCTGACGACGGCCCACGAGCGCCTCGGCGACGAGGTCCAGTTTGTCTCGGTGACGAACGAACCACTCGGCGAGACGGTCACCCGAGCGGACGTATCGGCGTGGTGGACCGACCACGAGGGTGCCTGGACGCTCGGCGCTGACACCGGCCTCACCCTCACACAGCGCCTCGACGCCAAGGGCGTCCCCTACACCGTCGTCTTCGATGCCGACAACCGTATCACCTGGAGTCACCGCGGTCGGACGGACGCATCGAAGCTGGAGACAGTCGTCGAGCGAGCACGTACGGAGTGAGCACGATGGCGAACACACTGTACGGAACGGCGACGTTCGCGTTCGGCGCGGGCGTATTGACGTTTTTCTCCCCCTGCGTCTACGCTCTGTTGCCTGGATACGTCGGCTACTACGTGGCGAACGTCGACGCCGAGTCGACGCCAATTGCGGGTGCGCTCGCCCGTGGCACCACGGCCAGCCTTGGCGCACTCGGAACCTTCGCCGTCCTCTCGGTCGCCGCGCTGGCGGCTGGTGAAGTGCTCGAACGCTTTCTGCCGGTGTTCGAGTATCTCGTCGGCGCGTTGCTCGTCGTCTTCGGCGTGCTCGTCGTCTACAAGGAGGCGTTCTCGATGACCGTCACCCTCCCCGAGCGCCAGGAGAGTCTGCTCGGGTTCGGCGTGTTCGGGGCGATGTACGCGCTCGCGGCGACTGCGTGTGTGTTGCCGCTGTTTCTCTCCGTCAGCCTTGTCGCCGTTGATTTCTCGGTCGTGGGAACAGTGCTCGTGTTGGGAGCCCACGCCGCGAGCTTCGCGGCGTTGATGATCGCAACAACGGTGATGACTGCACTCGGCCAGGAACGGCTGCTCTCGCAGTTCTCGGGACACGCCGGTGCGCTATCGAAAGTTGCAGGCATCATCCTCGTCTGTGCCGGCCTCCTCCAGGTCGCTATCGTCGCCGGAGTCGCCGTCCCGTTTTAGTCGCCACTGACCTGGCTCGTCGCGCCGTCCCACGACGCCGGGAGCGGACCGTCGTACTCCTCTGGGACAAACGAACAGAGCGGGTCGCTTTCCAGCGGGTCGCCCGTGTGAGCGTACGCTCGTGACCGACTGCCGCCACAGACGTTCCGGTAGGGACAGGCCCCGCATTTCCCCTGCAGAGCGTCGGGGTCACGGAGCTCCTCGAAGAGGTCGGCGTTCCGGTACAGCTTGACGAGACTCTCGTCGCGGACGTTGCCGGCCGACTCGGCGAGAAAGCCAGAGGGAAACAGCTCGCCGGTGTGGCTGACGAAGGCAAAGCCGTCGCCGGCGGTGATGCCGGTCCGGCGGCCGATGCCGTCCGGCTTCGGTCCGGCCTCGCTGTCTGTCTGTTGCTGGAGGGCGACCCGGCGGTAGTGTGGTGCCTCGGTGGTTTTGATGCCGAACGGCGCGTCGGACTGAACCGAACAGAGCCACTCCATCACTCGCTCGGCACACTCTGGCGAAATCGGGTCGAGCACCCGCCCGCGGCCGACGGGGACCAGAAAGAACACCGACCAGAGGACAGCACCCAGGTCCGCGACGAGGTCCCGAATCGCGGGCAACTCCTCGATTGTCTCCCCGCAAACGGTCGTGTTTATCTGGAGCGGGAGCCCCGCTCGCTTTGCGTGTCGTGCGGCCTCGATGGTCTGCTCGAAGCTGCCGGTCTCCTGCCGGAACTCGTCGTGGGTGGCCGCCGACGCACCGTCGAGGCTGACGGCCATCCGCCGGAGCCCCGAATCGGCCAGCCCCTGAATCCGGTCGGGGGTCAATGAGTTCGTCCCGCTGGGGGTCATGGTCATCTGGAGCCCCTGGTCGGTCCCGTATTCGACGAGCTCGGGGACGTCGTCGCGTGCGAGCGGGTCCCCGCCCGAGAGGACGACGAGCTGGTCGTCGCCGAAGGACGCGGCCTCGTCGAGAAGCTGTTTTCCCTCTGCGGTCGTCAGCTCGTCGGGATGGCGCTGTGGCTCTGCCTCGGCTCGGCAGTGTTTACAGGCCAGTTCACACGCCTGGGTCACCTCCCAGATGAGGACGAAGGGCCGCTCGTCGGTGTCGATAGCGTCGGCGTACATGCTCTGTGTGGGCGTTGTTGCCGTCCGTCCCTCAACGTCGTTCCGAACATATTCGCTCGGCGCGTCGCGGTCACTCGTCGGCAGGTGCCAGCACGATGAGTGCGGTACTCTCGCGTGTCGCCGTCGGCGAAATCTGCTGGTCGCCGGTGAACCGAGCGATGTCGCCCGCCGTCAGCTCGTGTGTATCATCGCCGAGCTGAAGGTCGATTTCGCCGTCGAGAACTGTTAATACGATATCTCGGCCTGGGTGGGTGTGTTCGGGAACCGTCTGGCCCTCATCGAGGGCGAGTCTGACAGTCTTCGGTTCGGCATCCGGAAAGACGTTCGCGTGGGGTTGGCCGTCGAGGTCGTCGAGAGATGTGATGTCAGTCATGGCTGGCCGTGCCGTGAGTTCCGTCCGTGGGGCCTTCAGCGTTGACTCGAACATCTCCGCTCGCGCCGAACGGAAACCCTCTTTCGCGCTCGTGCCATAGGCTCTGTCAATGAGAATCGAGCTTCGGGTCTGCAAACACTGTTTCGAAGGCGAACACGAGAACGAGCACAAGACGGCGGTGACGCGGGATTTGGTCGCCTGCGCACGGGTCATCCGCGACCACCTCGAACGGACCGATTTCGACGACGTCCACATCCGGATGGTCTCGGAAGACGCGGGCGACGACGGCCGCCCGGCAGCGCTGCCCGCGGTTGCGGCGACCATCCAGGGTGACCAGGTCGCCGTCTCGGACACCCAGCTCATCACGATGGGCGAGAACGGCTACATGATGGTCTACCCCAACCCACAGGACGCGCTGAAGGTGCTCGCCGGCAACATCGACGAAATCAGCCGCGTCGAGGACGAGAACATCCTCCCGGACCTCTCCGAGCAGAGCGCAGACATCATATTCGGCGGCCCCAGTGAGGAGACAGACGCCGAAATGTACCAGTAGCTGTTACTCGGCTCTTGCTTAGCACCGTTGAACAAGTATTATTTCTCATAATTTGTCAGATATCACGCAAGCTAGGGAGGTTGAGTGTGGCAGCGCGGCATTCACCGACCAAAGTCAACAGATTGAATATGTTGATTCCACGGTTCCGGATGCTTCGAAGTAAAAGACGATATTGCCGAGGCAGTCGGAGACGGACACGTTAACACTAGTATCGTTACCAGAGGAATCCCTCGCAGTTATCGACACTGGTCGACTATCCTCCGGGAGGGATTCCTCAGTGATTCCTGCAACGACGACGTCCGAGCGTTCAGTAACCGTATGGGACTCCTGATAGAGTTGGGCATCCTCACGTGCAACCGTGATTGTCAAGGTAACCTCGTGTTCCAGTGAGTTATCAATGCGAATGGAGTGCGGATAGTCACCAGGCCCGGAGACGACGAGATTGTCCGCTTCCGAGGGCGAAGGTGAATCCGTTTCCGAAGGCGAAGGTGAATCCGTTTCCGAGGGCGAAGCTGAGTCTGGCGAAGCGGTTTCGTCACCACTGAGACATCCCGTGAAACCCACCACGGCGGCACTTCCAAGCGCTCCGAGCATGGTCCGGCGTTTCATATATCTGCAAAGTAAGGACATTGGATTCATTCTTTGGATATATCAAAGAATGATTTGACCGATGCGCGCCTTCCCTCTTGCACTGGCCCACGCACTGATCCCCCGGTAGGTCTCAGTGTATCACTGCCTTCGGTAAAAGCGGTTACTCCGAAGGTCTCTCGAACGCGAGCGTGACGACGTTTCCGGTGCCGTCCGCCCGGCGGTCAAACGATAGTGTTCCGCCAACCTGCTCCACGGTCCAGCGTACCAGCCACAGCCCAAGTCCGTCGCTGTGTTTGAGTGGCTGTTCGGTTCCCACGGTTATGACCTCACGGACCTGGCCAGGAATCGGCTTGCACTCGTCTTCGACGGCGACTCGGGTTTCGGTCTCGTCTGTCTTGATACGGACGGTGACAGGGCCGTTACCGGAGGGGTGGTGGACGACGGCGTTCTCAATCAGTTCCGTGAGCGCGACGCTGTAGGACGGCGGCGCAATCGCACGAGCGCGGTCTGGCAGGACCGTCTCAACAGTCGCGTCGGGGTAGGTGATGGTGAATCGCTCCCGGGCCATCTCCGTCTCGGCGACGAGTTCCTGGTTGCAGTCCTCGTCGGCCGGAATGTCGAGGTGTTTCTGGGCTTTCCGGGCCTTGTTGCTGAGGTTGATGACGTTCTGCCCACTTTTGACAATCTGGGTGGACGCGGTCTGGCAGACCTCGTCGTCGACGTTCTGGAGTGTCTCTGCGCGGGCGATGATGACGTTCATCTGGTTGCGGATGTTGTGTCTGAGCACGCGGTTCAGGATGCGAAGACGCTGCTGGAGTTGTTCGCCACCCCGCACGTCCTCGACAGCACCAGCGACCCGCCCCGACGAGAGGAGCGAACATCGCCATTCGACCTCGACGGCCGTCCCGTTTCTCGTTCGCAGCCGACTACTCCAGCTCTCGGCCGTCGTCGTCTTGTCGTTACGCAGAATCTGGAGGCGACGCTCCCATTCGCCTCTGTCGTCCTCGTGAACGAACGCCGCCATGTTCTCCCCCAGAAGATCCGCGCGGTCGTACCCCGAAAGGTCGAGTAAAGCACCGTTAACGACCGCGACAGCCCCACTCTCGTCGAGGGCGAACAACGGCTCTGTCGACTCCTCGATGAGTGCCTCGTTCAGCATGTCGTCCTCGTTCAGCATGTCATCCTCGTTCACAGTTCCTCCTTCCGGCCGCGTGGCGAGTGAGAGATATATCAGCCACGGGACCGATTGGATAATAAATGCTAGCAGTTCACATCTCTTGTATGTGCCGGTGTGTTTCACTCCCCAACAAAGTCAGGGTCGTCGTCGCCGAAAAAGGCCGCGTACCCACGCTCGTAGTCCTCCGTTTGGGTGGCCGCGCCGATGGTATCGGCCTCGGCAGCCAACTGGGCCTCGATACTGCGGTCGAAGCTCTCGGTGACCAGCCGGGAGGCCTCGCCGAGCGCGACCGTTGGCCCCTCGGTGAGCTGTGTGGCAAGCTCGTCGAGGCGGTCCTCAAACTCCGACGCCGGGACGGCCTCAGTCGCCAGGCCAAGCTCGACGGCACGGTCGGGGGAGATGGGTTCGTCGAGCAGGACAATCTCCTTGGCCGCCCGCAGGCCGACGAGCCGCGGGAGAAAAAACGTTGAGCCGCCGTCACCGGTCAGCCCGATGCGCGGATAGGCGAACTCTAGGCGGGCGTCCTCGCTGAGCACGAGCAGGTCGGGGAGGAGCGCGAGTCCGAATCCCGCTCCGGCGGCGACACCATCGATGCCGCCGAGGACAGGTTTGGGTGCCTGGTGAAACTGGACGATTGCCTCGTGAAGGCGGCCCGCCAGCCGGCGAATCGCCGTCTCGTCGCCCGCGTCGCCCTCAAGCTGTGTGAGGTCGGCCCCCGTCCCGTAGAAGTCGCCGGTATGGGTGAGCACGATACAGCGCACGTCGGGGTCGCTCCCGAGTTCGGTCGCTGCGTCGACTAGCTCAGTCGCGGCATCGATGTCGAGCGCGTTTCGCGTCTCAGGGTTGTCAAACTGGACCGTTGCGATGCCGTCGGCTCGCTCTATCGTCAGCGCGTCGCTCATGTGCGTTGTGTCCGGCCGACGGCTCTTAACTCTCGGGGAGGTCGTGCAGGAACGTCTGGAACTCCGCGGTCCGGCCGTCGGGGTCCTCGGCGAAGAACTGGTAGATTTCGTAGGTTTCGTTCTCGTGGGGCTGTTCTGTGGCGGCGTCACCGACGGCCTCGTGAGCCTCGTCGACGCCGGCTTTGTCGTCGTAGACGAAAGTGAGGGTACCACAGTCGTCGGTGGTCGCTCGCTCACAGAAGCCAAACCGGAAGCCGTCGTAGTCGAGGATGGTACAGTCGGGCTGTTCGAGCCAGACGGTCGCGCCGACCCGTTCTATGTAAAAGTCGACGACCGCCTCGCGCTGTTCCGTGCTGAAAAAGACGATTCCAGACATCACTCGACGGAACGAGCGGCGGTGGCTTAGCTCCTCGTGTTCGGACTGTTCTCCCAAAATATTTTCATAGGTAGGTAACAACACTGGTGGCGTGGACCAACAGCGCATCGAGGCAGTACTCGACACAATCGGAGACGAACACGCCCGGGAACTTCTCGCCGCAATCAGCCGGGAGCCTCGCTCGGCCAAGGAGCTCGCAGACGAGTGTGAGCTCTCGTTGCCGACCGTCTACCGCCGTATCGAGATGCTTGAGGAGCACGAACTCGTCACCGACCAGACGCGCGTGACAGAGGACGGCAACGAGTATAACGTCTACGAGTCAGACTTCGAAAGCACCGTCGTCACGCTCGACAACGACGAGTACCAGGTTCGCATCTACCGGGAGAACAACCTCCCCGACCGGTTCAGCCAGCTCTGGGAGGAACTGTGCGACGAGTGACCGCCGCCGAGAGCGGACACGTTTATTAAACCGGTTCGTGTATATCCGAGAGTCGATGGTCGATTTTGAGCTACTCGCGCGGGGGGTGTTGACGCTGTTGCGTGTGTTCGTCTTCGGGCTGAGCCTCGGTATCACACTCATCAGCTTCCAGGCGTACCGCCAACAGCAAACAGAGCGTCTCCAGTTTGCATTCGTGGGATTCGCGTTCATCAGCATGGGTGTGGCCGTGAGCACCGTCATCACCCGGTTTGGCTCCGATGCCGAGGCCGTCGTGTTGCTCTTTCTCGAAGGCGCCGAGACGGTGCCGTTTATCGTCGGCTTTAGCATGCTCTATCTGTCGCTGTACCGGTGACAGCGGCCGAGCGCCGACAGTTGTTTCGGTCTTTTTATGAGTCTCCGCACCTATAAGATGTGCAATGACCGACTCGACTCACGTGACACGTCTGTTCGGCGGCCCGGGAAGCGGGAAGACGACCGCGCTGCTTGACCGGGTCGAAACCCTTCTCGAATCGGAAGACGATGTCGAAATTCGTGACGTGCTGGTGGTTTCCTACACCCGTGCGGCCGCCGCCGAGATACGCGAACGACTCGCAGAACGACTCGATACGACGCCCCGAGCGTTGCGTGGCAACGTCTGTACGATGCACGCAAAGGCCTACGACCTGCTCAATCTCTCCAGCAACGATGTCGTTGGCGAGTCAGACAAACAGGATTTCTGTGAGGATTACGGCATCGACTACGAGGACGAGTACGAGGGGTCGCGCCGTCGCTCGGCCCGCTCGACGACGCTTGGCAACAAGGTTATCGCGACCAGCCAGTGGCTCCAGCGAACCAACCGTGACGTGGGTGACTGGTACGACGTTCCCTTCCAGTGGGACGACGAGGACGTCCGCCTGCCGCCGGATATCGACGACAACGCCCAAACTGGCAACAAGTACACCCCAACCTGGCCCAGCGACGACGACCGTCTCGACATCCCAGAGGCAATCAGTGCATGGCGCTCCTGGAAGGGGAACAACGGACTGGTCGGCTTCGCCGACATGCTCGAACGAGTCAAGCAGCGCTCGCTGTTGCCCAGTGTTGACTACCTCGTCATCGACGAGTTTCAGGACATCACCACGCTCCAGTACGGCGTCTACGAGGAGTGGCGCCCCCACATGGAGCGTGTCCTGATTGCGGGCGACGACGACCAGGTCGTCTACGCCTGGCAAGGTGCAGACCCAGACCTCCTGCTGGACGAGGGGGTTGACGACGACGTCATTCTCCCCAACTCTTACCGACTCCCGTCGCGGATTCTCCACGCAGTCAACCAGGAGGTCGAACACATCGACAAGCGCCAGGAGAAAGATCTCGAACCGCGCAAAGAGGGCGGGAACGTCGAAGCGCTCCGGAATCGCTCGATGCTCGACCTCGCCCGCGAGACCGTCCGGACGGTCGAGGAGACCGACGAGACGGTGATGGTGCTCTTTCGCGCCCGCTATCAGATGTTCCAGTTCATCGATGAATTCATCGACGAGGGGATTCCCTTCCAGTGTCTGACAGACCAGCGGATGTGGACCGACCGGCTCGGCCAGTACGTCGCGGCAATCGAGCATCTCGCCGAGGACGAGCCGATGAACTGCCTGCAGGCCCGCCGGCTCGCGGATATGCTGGCTGACTCGGCCTTCGGAACGGGCGAGCGCGACGACCTCTTTGACGTGCTCGACGACCGCGAAGAGGAAGCTGACGTCGACGACCTCGTCGAACTTGATATCGAGCCAGATGTTATCCGCGACCACGCGCCGTTCGCGCCGGACCCGCCGGCAGCCGCCGACATGCTCCGGAAAGTGACACAGTTCCAGGAGCGCAGCGTCGACGCCTACTTCAACAGCACCTACGAGGGGATGGACCACGACCGCGTCCGGCTTGGCACCATCCACTCCGCGAAGGGTCGCGAGGCCGACCACGTCTTCGTCGGCACGGACCTTACCGAGAAGGTCGTCGAGCAGATGGCCGCGACCGCCGACCAGGAGGACAAACCGATTCCCGGTGACGTCGAGTTCACTAAACACACCAGTCCCGTGCCGACGATGACCGACAACGAGCGGCGTGTCTTCTACGTCGGCATGTCCCGTGCCCGCGAACGGCTCGTCTTGCTCGAAGGGCTCGTCGACGGCGCGCCGACGCTTCCGCTCGACGTGCTCCTGTACGACGAGCCACGCGAGGAGATGACCCTCGAAGAGATACTCGAAGACGCGACAGAGCCCGAGCCCCCCGTCGCACAGTAGAACCCACTCTTTTAGGGCTCGCCCTGCTATCGAATACCAGATGGACGAGGAGTTCGGCCTGCTCGACACAGACGAGACAGACTCACCGGGCGACGAGTGGGAGGAAATCGACTACTCTGATACCGAAGCCGACCGTATCGCCCGTGAGCGCGACAGAGAGTTCAGCCAGTTCCGCGACCGAATTACGGACGCAGACCAGTTCAAAGTCCAGGAGTCGGTCTTCGACGAGGCGACATACGGGGCGCTCTACAAATTGGTTCAGGACGGCCACATTGACGCCTTCGGCGGCCCCATCTCGACGGGCAAGGAGGCGAACGTCTACTCGGCGCTGGCCGGGGAGCACGAGGCGCGTTCCGCCTCAGAACAGCCGAGCGGTGACGGCGAAGAGCCGCGAGGCCAGGAGGTCGCGGTCAAGATATACCGCATCAACGCCTCCGATTTCAGAGAGATGGGCGAGTACCTCGAAGGCGACCCCCGTTTCGAGCAGGTCGCAAACGACAAGAAGGCAATCGTCATCGGGTGGGTCCGCAAGGAGTTCGCCAACCTCGACCGCGCGCTCGCGGCGGGTGTACGCGTCCCGAAACCGATTGCCGTCGAGCGAAACGTCCTCGTGATGGAGTATCTCGGCACGGCCGACGGCCGGGCAAAGCGACTCTCGGAGGTCCACGTCGAGAACCCACGGACGGCATACGAGGTGGTCCGGGAGTACATGACCCGGCTCTACGATGCGGGCATCGTCCACGGCGACCTCTCGGAGTACAACATCGTCATCCAGGAGTCCGAACTGGTGGTCATCGACGTAGGCCAAGCGGTGACAATTCACCATCCAAACAGCGACGACTTCCTCGACCGGGACTGTGAGAACGTGGCGGCCTTTTTTGCCCGACAGGGTGTTGACACCGACGGCGAGCAGCTACGCGAGTACGTCGAGGCACACGCAAATCCGCGCAGCGAATGAGCTATCTCGGCCTCGACATCGGGGGAACGACACTGGCGGCAGCAGTTGCGACCGACGGCGTCGAACCGGTCGCGACCGCGACAGTTCCGACACCACAGGGCACAGAGAAACAAACCGCCACGGAGCGACTCCGTGGACTCGTCGAGCAGGTCTGTGAAGCAGCCGGCCTGAAGCCGACTGCTATCACGGCCGCGGGCGTTGGGTCGGTCGGCCCGCTCGACCAGAAACAGGGGGCAGTCACCAGTCCAGCAAACGTCTCCGACGAGACGGTTCCGGTCGTCGAGGTGCTCCGTGACCTGCTCGGAACCGACGCAGTTGTCCTGCACAACGACGCGACCTGTGGCGCTATCGCCGAACGCCGCGCCGCATCGGCGGAAAATCTGGTCTATCTTACCCTCTCGACGGGAATCGGGGCGGGAATCGTCGCCGACGACAAAGTAGTACTCGGCGAGGACGGCAACGCCGGTGAGGTCGGCCACCTGACCGTCGACCCTGCAGGGACGCTGCCCTGTGGCTGTGGCGGCGAGGGTCACTGGGAGGCGTACTGCGGCGGCGCGAACCTCCCACGGTACGCCCGGCATCTCCACGAGACCGAGTCAGTCGAGACGCGGTTGTCGCTCGGGGGTTCGACGTTCACAGCCGGGGACATCTTCGCGGCCGCCAGCGAGGACGACCTTGCGGCGCTGGTCCTCGAACGGGTCGGCTACTGGAACACTGTCGGCGTCGCAGCCCTCGTCCAGACGGTCGCGCCCGCCTGCGTCGCGGTCGGGGGCGCTATCGCCCGGAACAACCCCGACGCCGTATTGGAGCCAGTTCGTGAGCGTCTGCCAGAGCAGACGTTTCTCGACGCGCCCGAGATACGGCTGGCGACGTGTGAGGAGCCCGTGCTCACGGGCGCGCTCGTCGCCGCACGGCGTCTCGTCGAGTAGCTCAGTCCAGGGTCGGCGGTTCTGCTTCGTTCGGGGAGTCCGCAAGCACCGCCTGCTCGGGCAGGGATGGGTCGGGTTTCCGCCCGAGTGTAAGCAGTCGTTCGGCGAGGGTCAGCTCCTCTGGGCTCGGGCTCGGCTTCTCTATCTCCTCGAACTCAACAGCAACCCCCTCGTCCTCGGCCGCGATACGGACGGCCGCAAGCTGGTAGGAGGGATAAAACACCGGCGGCAACACGCCGACGATGCCGTCCCGGCGGTGGAGGCGTTTCAGCCAGGTGCCGCTGTTGACGAGTAAGCCGCCATCTACCTCCCGCAGGGTCGGACGGTGGGTGTGGCCGTAACAGAAAATCTCTGTGTTTGGCTCACTCTTGAACACCTCGCCGGCCGCGTTGACGTACGGCGACTCGGCATCGACAGTGAGGGCAGTTTCGAAGACGCCAAAGCGGTCGACAGTCTTGCGGATATCGCGACGGAGCAGATACAGCGGTATCCCCACGACCAGAAGGAGCCCGGCGACGGCGACGTTCGCGCCGAGGAATATCCAGGCCGCGGTCCCCGCGAGCCCGAACAGCTGGAAGACCGACTGAAGCTGATCGACAGGGGCAGACCAGATGCCAGCGATGTCGAGGCCGGCCAGCACCGCGAGGATGGCGCTGACGTTGAACAACAGCAGGAAGGGCAACAGCGAGTACCGCAGCAGTGGACTCATCTCCCGGTAGAAGTACTTCGAGAGGAGCCAAACCGGCATCCGCTCTGTGGGCGTGACCGCCTGGACATCCTTCAGCCAGTTGAATTTCCCACGGTCTGAGAGCTGGCCGGCCCGACTGATGACGTGGGTGGTGTAGTAGTAGCCGACCGGCGTCACGTGGGGATTCCCCCAGTCCTCGATGTGGTTGTTCGGGTCCCGCTGGTGGCCGTGTTCGAAATGAATCGTCCGGTCGCCAACCGACCGGGAGGTCGAGGGGTCCCGAACGAGGTCGACGTTGTACGCCGCAAATAGCTCCTCGAACTCCTCGTAGGCCGCCAGCTCGTAGTCGTGGTTCCCGGGCAGCAACGTGATATCGACGTTCTCCCCGGTCGCCCGGAGCTGTGCGAACAGGTCGGGGTATGCTTCGACCAGCGCGTCGAACTTCTCGGTCCCGTCGAGCGAGGTAAACTCCCAGAGGCCGAAGGCGTCCCCGTTGATGACGAGTTCGGCGTTCTCGTCGGTGGTTTCGAGCCGCTCTAGAAATCCGAGCAGCTCCTCGCGGAACGGAATCTCCTCCAGCTGTTCGTCACCCCCGATGTGGAGGTCGCTGATCACGTAGTAGACGCGGTCGTCCGACTCTGTTTCCATCGTCTCTGTCATCAGTGCCGAGTCGTATAACAGTTACACCTGGAACGTCCCATCAGTAACTGTAGTTGTACTCTATAGAGATTATTACAAGCAAGATTGAAGTTGTGCAAGTGTATTTGTAGTGCTATGCAAGAAGATATTGGGACCAGTCGGGCAGCGAGCCAGCCCCCGGTATCGGAGGAGGGGGGAGACGCCGGCACCGTCGTGGGGACAGCCACGGACCGGACAGGTGACACAGAGTCGGTCGCGAAGACCGACTTTCCCGGTACGGGGGGCGTCTCGCTGGTCGGTTCCGGTCCCGGCCACCCGGAGTTGTTGACGCGGCGAGCGTGGCATCGCCTTCAGTCGGCTGATGTAGTGTTGTACGACTCGCTGACTGGCGATGCTATCGTCGACGCCGTCCCCGCGACGGCCGAGACAATCGACGTCGGGAAACGGCCACCGAACCGAACGTCACAGGCAGAGATTAACGAGCTCATGTGTACACGCGCGAGCGAGGGGGAGTACGTCGTCCGGCTGAAAGGCGGCGATCCCAACGTCTTCGGACGGGGCGGCGAGGAGGCAGAGCACCTCGCCGTGGAGGAAGTCCCGTTCGAGGTCGTGCCGGGTATCTCGAGCGTACTCGCGGCTTCGAGCGTCAGCGGCATCCCCTTGACCCACCGCCACTGTTCGTCGAGTCTCACCGTCATCACCGGCCACCAGACCCCAGAGAAGGCAGACAGCGCAATCGACTGGCCGGCAATCGCCGACAGTATCGACGCCGGCGGCACGCTCATCGTCCTGATGGGGGTCTCGAAGCTGCCCGAGAACGTCCGGGCACTGCGCGACCACGGCGTTCCTGCAGAGACGCCCGTTGCAATGGTCGAGAACGTGAGTCTCGACACCGAACGGACCATCGTTGGAACACTCGACACCATCGTCTCGCGCAGTGAATCGGCCGGCATCGAGTCACCGGCGGTCACGATTGTCGGCGAGGTAGTCACCGTGCGCGAAGACGTGTCCGACCTCCTCCAGCGGTGATTCCACTCTTTCACGACGTCGAGGGCAAGCGCGTGCTGGTCGTCGGCGGCGGCTCGGTCGCCCGCCGGAGAGCCCGCCGGTTCGTCCCTGCCGCCGAGGTGACCGTCGTTGCCCCCGAGTTCGTCGACGGGTTCGCGGAGTCCTGTGACCTCGTTCGACGCGAACTCCCGCCGGAGGCTACTCGGGAGACACTGGACGAGGTAATCCCAGGAGACGGACTCGACGGGACGTTTCTCGTGGTCGTCGCCACCGACGACACTGCGGTGAACGACGCAGTTGCGGCCGCGGCGGACGAGGCGGGCTGTCTCGTCAACCGTGCAGACGAAACAGGGGACGTCGTCGTCCCGAGCCGTATCGAATCCGCCGAAATCTCTGTCGCACTCTCGACCCGCGGAGCCAGCCCGGCGACGACGAAGTACCTCCGCCAGGAGCTAACCCCGCTCATCGAGGAGGCCGACGGGATGGTACAGATTCAGCGAACGCTCCGTGCAGAGCTCAAAGAGACTATGAGCAGTCAACAGGAGCGGAAACGACGACTCAGGGCGGTGCTCGACAGCCCCGATGTCTGGGATCTGCTTCCGGACGACCCCGAACGAGCGATGACTCTGGCACGGGACATCGTCGAAGAGTGAGCGGCGTGCACTGGACCGGTCGGAGCAGCGGTGTTCAGATAAGCATTGGACAAACATCTTGTTTCTGCCGACCAATCCGGCCAACCCTGGTGTAATGAAAGGGCGAGGCGCTCTCGACGAACCCCGACGAGGTAAGCACCACAGCGACCGGAGGGAGCGAGGAGCGCAGCGAGTGTTCCGCGAATACCATGAGCGGAACGACGAAAGACGAGCGGAGCGAGTCTTTCGGAACGCGGGAGTCGAGAGCGCCGAGGGCTTTCTCTGTCTTCAGACGTTCTGCATCTCTTATCTGAACACTACCGGTCGGAGCGACCAAAATCTATTTTACCCTCCCTCACCTGGCGTAACACAAGCCAGATTGGAGTAGTTAAACTCCAGTTGTTAAAACGGCGAACTCAACCAATGCCATCCGAAGAACTCCTCCTCATCGGCCGGGACACAGGACACGGACGAGACGTGCTGGAGACCCACGCAGCCCGTCTGGTCGGCAGTGACGCTGTCGAGAGCGCCACCGTCGCCACCTACAAGCACGAACCGTACCGCGAGCTTCGAGAGACGCTCGGAAATCTCGACACCGAGCGCGTCTACGCCATTCCCATGTTCGCCAGTCACACCTACGACACCGTCGACGAACTCCCCGGTGTGCTCTCTGTCATCTCCGGAGAAGTCCAGTACGGCGAGCTTCTGGGTCAGAGTCCAGCTGTGACCGATGTCATCGACGACCGGGCGCGAGAAGCAGTTGCGGGCGACCAAAACACCTCACTCGTGCTCGTGGGCCTGGGCAGCAACTCTGCACCCGACCAGCAGCAAGCGACAGAGTACCACGCCGAGCGCCTCCGCGAACGGGCGCGATACGACGAGGTCAAGACCTGCTATCTCATGCAGAATCCAGCCGTCGAGTGTGTCCGCTACGCCGTCTCGAACGACCGTGTGGTCGCTGCCCCGATGTTTCTGGCACACAGCGAGGCGACCGACGAGCAGATTCCGACGAAGCTCGAACTCGACCGTGGGGGGATTGCGTACGCCGACCCGCTGGGCGCACACGACCGTCTCACAGACGCCATCCACGGCGAACTCGAACGGCTCCGCGTTCTCGCAGACGAGGGAACAACATCGAACGCTCGCATCGACACGGCGCACCGTCCCCTCGCCGCCGACGGCGAAGGACCGACAGAATAGATTCCTGCGCTACAGCTCTATCTCTCCCGCTTTGTGGTCGCTAGCGACGTGTACTAATTCGTTTGTTAGTCCCGCCGCGAGTCCGCTCCCGCCGCGACGGCCGACGTTTGTAATCGTCGGAACCCCGTGTGTGGCGGCGGTCTCGCGGAGTCGCGTTCTGCTCTCGGCGGCTTTCACGAAGCCGACCGGCGTCGCGACGACCGCCGCAGGACGCGTGCCGTCCTCGATACAGTCGGCGAGCGCCAGCGCTGCCGTGGGTGCGTTGCCGACGACCGCGATAGCGCCGTCGTAGACGCCCTCGCTGTCGAGTTCCAGCACCGACGCCGCGGTGCGGGTCATCCCGGTCTCAGCCGCGAGTTCGGTCCCATTGCCGATTGCCTTCTGAACCGGACAGTCGTGTCCGCGGCCGGTGATTCCAGCCTTGACCATCGTGATATCGGTGACGATTGGCTGTTCGTCGAGCACCGCACGCGCACCGGCGCGAACCGGCTCGTCGTCGTCCTCGCCGGTGAACCGCATCAGGTGCTGGAACTCGGGGTCGCCGGTGGCGTGGACGGATTTCTGGCGAATCCGGTCGGCCAGTGTCTCGTCAGGGACGAGGCTGCGAACTCGGTCCATACTTGTCTCAGCTATCTCCATCGCCTCCTCGGTTGTCGCGCCAAGGTCGGCGTACTCGTCGTCGGTTTGTTCTGTTGTCATTGGTGTCAGTCGTCTGTCGAAATTTCGGGTGGTTCGGTTGTCGTGCGCTCTTCGAGGTCGCCGTCGACCTGCAGATTGAGGTCACGCAGTCGGGTCTCGGTCGCCTCGTCGGCGTCCCAGAGGTCGCGGTCGATGGCCTCTAACAGTGTCTCGGTAATCGACGCCAGTGCCCACGGATTCACCTCGCGCATCCAGTCCTGGCGGTCTGCGTCGAAGGCAAACGCCTCGGCAACGTCTTCCCAGAGGCGGTCGCTGATGACACCGGTGGTCGCGTCCCACCCCAGGACGACGTCGACCGTCCCGGAGAGGTCACCAGCGCCCTTGTAGTCGTGTTCCTCCATCGAGTCGAGCCAGTCCGGATTGAGGACGCGGGCACGCATCGCTTTCCGGACCTTCTCCTCGTTCGTGTAGACGTCGACGTTGTCGGGGTCACTGGAGTCACCCACGTAGGAGGCTGGTTCGCTGCCGGATATTTCGGTCACGGCGGTGATGAATCCGCCGTGGAAGGCGTACCAGTCGGAGCTGTCGAACTCGTCTTGTTCGGTGGTGTCCTCAATTTTCACCGTCGCCTCGACGCCGTCGAGACGGCGCTCGAAGGCGTCGTGGGCCTCGCTGACACGGCCACGCGACCCCATCGCGTACCCGCCCCACTGGACGTACACCTCCGCGAGGTCAGATTTGTCGTCCCAGTTGCCCTCGTCGACTGCCTTGTTCGTCCCCGCCCCGTAGCCGCCGGGACGGGTGGTGAACACGCGCTGTTTGGCCGTACTCCGGGCGTCGTCGACCCCCTGGTCTTTGAGTTGCTCCGTCTCCTCCTCGACGTGTTTTTTGACGTAGTTCATCTCGTGGGGCTCGTCTAGTTCGACCACCGCGTCGACGGCGTCGTAGATGACGCCTGCGGCCTGGGGGAAGGCGTCGCGGAACAGCCCGGAGACACGCGTCGTCACGTCAATACGGGGCCGGCCGAGGTCGTCGAGCGGAATCGGTTCCACCTCGTCGACCCGCCCGGCGTCGGTCCACGTGGGTTCGACGCCCATCAGCGCGAGCACCTGTGCGATAGTCTCGCCGCGGGTCCGGACGGTTGGGGTCCCCCAGGCGACCACGCCGACTTCCTCGGGGTACTCGCCGTGTTCCTCGTGGTGGCGGGCAACGGTTCCCTCCGCGACCTCGCGGCCGACAGTCCAGGCGCTTCTGGCGGGAACCTTCCGGGGGTCGAGCGTGTAGAAGTTCCGCCCAGTCGGTAACAGGTCGACGCCGCCACGCGTCGGCGCACCGGAGCCACCTGGCGGGACGTACTCGCCGGCCAGGGCCTCGGCAGTCCGGGGAATCTCGTCTTTGGCACTAGCGACCCGTGGCGCGACCTCCGCAGAGATGAAGCCAAGCGCCTCCCGTAGGTCGTCGTGAGCGCCCGACTGCGCCCGGGCGTCACCCAGCGGGTCGATGTCGACGACGAGCAGATTCATCGTCAGGTCGTCGTCGGGTCCGGCCTCGCGTTCGCTCTCGGGAAGGTCAAAGCCGTGGTCTGCGAGCGTAGCGACCAAATCGAGACTCGTCTCGTAGACCGCGTCAGCGGCCTGTGCGTAGGTCATACCGAGGCGCTCGTCGTAGGTCCCTGGTTCGTCGAGCATGCGCTGGTAGTCGACGCCGAGCACGCCCGCGACAGCCTCCCGAAGGCTCGGCGCGCCGGGGTTCTCCAGCCGAGTGAGCGCGACAAGATACTCGACCAGTCGCTCGTCGGCCGGCGGTTCGCCCATCGTGTGTAACCCCTTGCGAATCTGTGTCGTCTTCACGTCCGTGAGGTACTCGTGGACCCGCTCGACGAGGTCGTCGCCGTCGAGTTCGTCGCCGTCGACCTGGCCCTCAGCGAGTGTCGTCCCGGCCGCCTCGGGGCCACGAACGTCGGCTTTCTCGGCGATCTCGCCGGCGATACCGAGTTCGACCGCGAGGTCGAGGTCGTCGACAGTCTCTCGAATCTGGTCGAGGAGGTGTTCGCCGTCGTCGGTTCTGGCGTCTTCCATGCCGGCTTCCCGGTAGCGGTTTGCCAGCTCTTCGAGTTCCGAGAGGTCGTCGTAGGTTCCGGCAGTATCCATGACCGGCGTCAGGTAATCCACGATAGCGGCATACGAGCGACGTTTGGCCTGCGTCCCCTCGCCGGGGTTGTTGATGATGTAGGGGTAGACGTTCGGAATGTCGTCAACGAGTTGGTCGGGTGCGCTCTCGCCGTCGAGTCCGACAGTCTTGCCCGGCAGCCACTCCAGGCTCCCGTGGGTACCGAGATGGACGATAGCATCGGCGGCGAACTCGTTGCGAAGCCAGCGGTAGAAGGCGACGTAGTCGTGAGGTGGCTGGAGGTCCGAGTCGTGATACACCTTCGAGGGGTCCATCCCGAACCCGCGCGGGGGCTGGACCGTCACGAGCACGTTCCCGAACTCGATACCGGGGATTGCGAATGGTCGGTCGGGAGCCTTGCCCCACTCCTCGCGGACGTTGTCGGTGAACTCCTCGTCCAGCGCCGAGAACCACTCGCGGTACTGCTCGGTCGAGACCACGTCGACGCTTCGCTCGCGGACGTCCTCGGGAGCGACCCAGCGGTCGTCGAGCGTCAACTGTGAGGTGAGTCGTTCGACGAGCGTCTGCCCGCTGTCGGGGATTGGCGTCCGTTTGCCCGCGCCAGCGCCGAGGTCGTACCCTCTGTCGGCAAGCTCCGAGAGGAGGTTGACCGTGCTCTCGGGAGAGTCGAGACCGAAGGCGGTGCTGATGCCGTCGTCGCTCGGCGGGTAGTTGTGCAACACGACCGCGACCTGTTTCTCGTCGTTGGCGCGGTGACGGAGTTGCGCCCAGTTGACCGCGAGGCGAGTCGCGTGGTCGATGCGGTCGTCGATGGGGAAATGCTGTTTCGGTGCGCTGCCGATATCGGCGTCGTCCTCGGTACGCTCTTTTCCCGAGATGGGATGGGTGATGACGTTGCCGTCGAACTCGGGGAGTGCGACCGACAGCGCGAGTTCGAACCCCATCACGCCGGTGTCGCTGCCCTGGTACCGCGAGCGCGAACGCATCGTCGTCACGGTCTGGATGACCGGGACGCCGAGACGGGTGAGAAAGACCTCCTCTGCTCCCTCGCCCTCGTCACCTGCCGACCGTCCGCGTTCGTCCATCGATAGCGAAAACATGAACGACGAGAGAATGGCGTCGACAACCGGCTCACCCTCGTGTACGAGCCACTTGTCGGTCACCCACTCGGCGTCTTGCTGTTCGTCGCTGTCTGTCGCTGGATTACAAAAAATCGGCAGGGCGTTTGCCCCCTGGGCTTCGAGTGCCCGTACCTGGGCGTCGACGTACCGGGTGTTCTCGTGGGTCCAATGGGACTCGTAGAACCAGACGGCGACCGTCGGCTGGCCCGGGTCGAAGCTGTCGAGCAGTTCCTCGTAGCTCGCGCCGGGGTAGTCCGGATGGTAGACCCCCTCTGTCGGCAGCGCAAACGGTGGGTCGTACTCCCGGTCGACACCTCCGAAGGTCGCCGAGAGGTATCGGAGGCAGTTGGCGATGTTCGCGGTCCCGCCCCGTTCGAGATACGTACAGACCGTCTCGCGGTCCTCGGGGGCGACCGTCGTATCCTCGATAGCGAAGGCGTCGCCGGTGGCGTTCACCACGAGCGGAACCCCGGCCTCGGTGAACTGGGAGACGGCGTACTCGTACCCCGGCATGCTGTCCTGGCCGCCGTGGAGCCAGAACACCGCGGCGTCAGCACCCCTCCCCTCCTCGACGAAGCGCTCGACATCGTCCTGGTCGTCGAGGTCGCTCTCGGAGCGAACCACGAGGTCTGCCTCGACACGCTCGGCGGCGGCCTGGACCGCACCGAGTTCGTTCTCTGTCGCAGTGTATAGCACAAGTTGTGGCATAACTGTATTAAACCTCGATTTCAGTATTACAACTATGGTTGAACTTGGGGCGGCAAAAAAGCTGTCGGAGGGGATGACACTCCCGTTTCCGGCGGTCGTCGGGCAAGCGGAGTTGAAGACAGCCCTGCTCGCCCTCGGGGCGAACGACGCGCTGGATGGGCTGTTGATTCGAGGGGAGAAGGGGACCGCGAAGTCGACGGCGGCGCGTGGGCTTCCGGATTTGTTGCCCGAACAGTCCGTGGTTGCAGATTGCCCGTTCGGGTGTCCGCCCAATGACTCCTCCTCGCAGTGTGAGAACTGCCGCGAGCGCGAATCGCCACCGGTCGAGACGCGGCCAGTGCCGTTCGTTACGCTGCCGTTGGGGGCCTCCCGCGAGCGCGTCGTCGGCACGCTGTCGGTGGCCGACGCCCTCGAAGGGAGTGCCGAGTTCGAGCCCGGGTTGCTGGCGCGCGCAAACCGCGGTTTCCTCTACGTCGACGAGGTGAATCTGCTCGACGACCATCTGGTGGACGTGTTGCTAGACGCGGCCGCAAGCGGCGTCAACCGCGTCGAACGCGACGGTATCAGCGTCGGCCATCCCGCCGACATCACCCTCATCGGGACGATGAACCCCGAAGAGGGCGACCTCCGGCCACAGTTTAGGGACCGCTTTGGCCTCCAGGTCGAGGTCCAGGGGAGCGACGATATCGACGACCGCGTGGCAGTCGTCGAGCGCGCCCTCGACGAGCCAGACGAGGAGTACGACGAGGAGAAAGCGGAACTCCGCGAGCGCCTCCGTCTCGCCCGCGACCGACTGTCCGCGGTGACGATGCCGGAGTCACTGCTGCTGGAGACGGCACAGCTATGCCGAGAGGCCGGTGTCGAGGGCCACCGCGCCGATATCGCCACCGCACGAACGGCCCGCACCCTCGCCGCACTGGAGAGTCGCGAGCGCGTCATCGAACCTGACGTGCGACAGGCCGCGACGTTCGCGTTACCCCACCGGCTCAAATCCCAGCCCTTCGAAGACGCGCCGGACCCCGAGGAGATTATCGACGACCACTTCGAGGACGATTCAGAGACCCAAGAACGTGAGGAAGAGACAGAGAGTCAGCCGGACGAACAGCAGTCGGCAGGCGAGGGCGACGGCGACACCACAGAGTCCGGCCGCTCAGAGCCGGACGATGCCACAGGCGACCGAGGAGACGGCGGTGACGGCGGCAACGATAGCGAGCAGCCGACGCCGGCGGGCGAGAGCGATAGCCAGGAAGAGACAGACGGTAGCGATAGCCAGGAAGAGACAGACGACAACGGAAGCCAACAAACTGGCGGCGGCCGGCCGACAGACGACCAAGACAGTGACCAAGAGACAGCAACCCCCATCGTTCCGGGCCAGTCGCGAGCAGACATCGGAGCCGCCGACGCACCCGACCTCAGAGAAGACGGCAAACCGAGCGGTCCTCGAACGGACCAGCAGACCAGCGGACGACGACCGGACACCCCGACACCCGGAGGGAGTGGCGCGCGCGTCCGAACCGTGGAGTGGGATGCTGACGGGTCCATCGACGCCGCCGCCTCCGTGCGTGCCGCCGCAACGAGAGGGGACGACACCGTCGAGTCACGGGACCTCCGCCAGTCGGTCCGGACCAGCGGACAGTCCGCGCTGGTCGTGTTCGCGCTGGACGCCAGCGCGTCGATGCGGGGCCCGATGCGTGCGGCCAAAGGCGTCGTCATGGAGCTGTTAGCGGACGCCTATGAACAACGGGACGAGGTAGCAGTCGTCACCTTCGCCGGCGAGGACGCAGATGTGTTATTGCCGCCGACCGACAGCGTGTCGATGGCGGCCCGACACCTCAAAGAGCTGCCGACGGCCGACCGGACGCCGCTTGCCGCCGGGTTGCAGACGACGGGCGACGTGCTGGAGCGGGCGGACCCGGCGGTCGGTGTCGTCGTGCTCGTGACCGACGGACGGGCTAATGCCGGAACCGGGAGTCCAACCACACAGACTCGTCGCGCTGCGAAGCGACTGGCGACGCTTGACGCTCATGTTCTCGTCGTCGACGCTGGCACCGGCACAGACCGGAGTTCCCTGACATGCGAGGTCACGAGTCTCACAGCGGGCGACCGGGTTTCTCTCGATGCACTGACCGCCCAACGTGTCGAGTCTGCCCTCGCCCGCCACGGGTCGTCGGAGTGACCGACACCACAAGTTTTACAACTTGAATTGTTCTATGTAAACTCGAATTTCAATGGAGACAACTGAGACTGTTCGAGACCGGATTGGACAGGTGCGAGGAGACGTTTCACCGACTGCGGCGGGCCTGGCGCTCGTGCTCGTGGCAGCGCTCGGGTTCACGTTGCTGTTCTTGCAGGACCCGATGGCACACGACGCGTTGCACAACTTCCGTCACGGCGCTGGCATCACGTGTCACTAAGATGATTTTCGACGCACTCAAACGAGGGGTTGGTGCCGGCGTCGTCGCCGGCGTTGCCTACGGGCTGTTCATGGCGTTCGTAGAGAACCCCCTCATCACGTACATGGAAGAGTTCGGTCACGACCACGGCCACAGTCCCGCTGTCTCGGAGCTAACGACGAATGTCGTGAGCATCGGCAGTGGCGTTCTCTGGGGGATACTGCTGGGGACGGTCTTCGGCGTTGCCTACTACCTGTTCGAGCCGACACTGCCGGGAACACGCGGGTGGCGAGCGGCCGTGCTGGCGGGTGCCGGCTTCCTCACCGTCTCGGGCGTCCCCTGGCTCGGCTTGCCGCCTGCGACCCCGGTGACCGAACAGACGCTCGCGCCCGAGACCCGGCTGGCTGTCTACGCCGGGCTGATGGTCCTCGGTGCGGTACTATGTGCGCTCTCTATCGTCGCGTTCCGGCGGGTTCGCACCCGCGGAACGGTGCTCGCACTCGGTGCCGCGGCGGCCCCGTTCGCACTCGGAATGCTACCGGTCGTGCTCGTCCCAGGCGGACACACCGACGCGCCCGACACGCTCGTCACGACATTTCGGTCGCTGGTTGTGATGAGTCAGCTTGGCCTCTGGGCGCTGATTGCGGCGACGTACACGCGTCTGGACAGAGACGGGCCGGCCGGGCAGTCAGTGAGTGAGGTCAGCGGAGCCTCGCCGGCGACAGGTGACTGAGATGCAACGACGGACCGGCGAGCAACGTGACCGCGACCTGACCTGGGTCCTCGTCTGCACTAACGAGCGTGACTCGGAGTACGCCGCCTGTGGAGGCGTCGGCGGCGAGGACGTGCTCGCGGCGGTCCAGGAGTGGCTTCGGGAGCGCGGACTATTCTGGTCCGAGGCCGCCGTAGTCGAGACTGCCTGTCTCGGTCTCTGTAGCGAGGATGGCACCGCAATTGCGTTTCAACCCCGTGACGAGTGGTTCTCCGACGTGACGCCTGGGGATGTTCCTGCCTTGCTCGCCGAGCAGATAGAAGCGTAGCGCTGTCGTGTAGCCTAAAGGACGCGACGAAGGCAGTAGCGCCCCCGAACGCTGTCGGCGTCGTGGTAGGCAACGGGTTCTTCGATTGCGACAGCAGCGTCACCACCGTCACGGACTGCAACAGCGGTCGCGACACCACGGGTGGCGGTCGAGGCGACAGGACCATCTCTCACGTCGAAGGTGTAGACGCCGTGGACCGACGGGTCCCGCTCGCGGAAGTGCTGGGCGACCGGGACCGCAACGGAGTCGCCCGCCGTCTCGATGCCGTGTGCGAAGCCGCCGGTTTCGGCCTCCCACCTGACGGTACCGTCGGCACCGACGCCGACAGCCGTGTGTTCGTTCGGGTGGCGTTCGTCGGTTTCCCGGCCCTCCTGTGGGTAGGTGTTGCCAGTGAGAAAGAATGCTCCCGAGTCGGTTGCATGGACGTGGTTCGGATAGCTGTAAACCGTCTCCCCGCCTTGCTCGACGGGGCCGCCGAGGTCGACCGCCCAGCGTCGGTCGCCGTCGATGCGGTAGCCGCGGTAGTCGGCGTGACTGACGGCCACGAACCCATCGCCGAGCAACGAGAGGTCGCCACACCGGCGCTGTCCGCCGCCAGGTGGGTCCCAGCGTCCGGCGACCGTGCCGTCCTCGGCGTCGAGAATCCGGACACCGTCGCCGTCGTCACCCGGACACCGGTTGAACGCGACCCCGAGTCGGTCGCCCAGCAGGTCCATCGAGATGGGCGACGCGTCGGTCCGGTGGCGCCACCGTCGTGTCCCGTCGGACTCGAAACAGTAGACGACACTCCGGAACTGCCGCTCGCCGTCAGGGCCACGCTCGTAGCGGCGTGCGAGCGCGTACGCACGGTCGTCCGCACGGAGAACGTCGACCACGAACGGCAGGAAAAACCGACTGTCCTGCTGGGCCGTCCCGATGTCATCGGCTGTCTGGTATCGCCACCGGACCGCGCCGGTCTCCCTGTCGAGACAGCGCACCTCGCCGTCCGGGCCGCGTGTGCCAGCCAGGACGTCGGCAGACGTCCCACTGAGAGAGACGACACTCCCCGAGAGAGAGTCGTCCTGCCAGCGCGGAGCGAGCGTCTCGGCGTCGACCGCGACGAGGCGGCCGTCGTCACAGCCAGCGACGACCGTCCCGTCGGCCCAGCAGACTGCCGACCGGCGACCGAGTTGGCGCGAGCCGTTCGGCGAGAGGTCGCCTAGCGAAACGGTATTGCGGACCTCACTCATCGACCGGGAACGCGTCGTGAAGCGCGTCGTGAGCAGTGCCGAGGTCCGAGAGTAGTCCCTCACCGTGGGTCGTCAGCCGGTCGAGTGACCGCTCGGCGTCCCGAACGGCGACGAGCCGACCACGGAGGTAGTCGTACTCGGGGTCGTCTTCGTCGGCGGCCGCAATCTCCGCTTCGAGGTCGACCAGCGCGGCGTCGAGGTGACGTTGCAGCGCCGAGAGACTGTCGGCGGTGGCGAGCCCCTCGATTGGGCCCTCCATGTGTCCTTCCAGTTCTTTCTCGGCGTGTTCGCGGACCGAACGGTCGGTCGTGCCGAGAACGTTCATCAATCCGAGTCTGAGTGCTTCGATTTCGTGACAGCTCATGTGTTATAGGAGTTGGGTGTCGATGTCTGAGACGATGCGGTCCCGTTCGACGTGGGACGAGACGATGCGCGTGGCGTCATCGGCAGTGACGCCCTGATACCAGACGCCGTCGGGGTAGACGGCGACGTTCGGCCCGTCGCCACACTGGCCCAAACAGGACGTGCGTGTGACGCGGGCGTCACAGTCTCTTGCCTCCTGGCGGAGGCGTTCGAGGACGGCAGGTGCGCCCATCGCTGCACAGGTCTGGTTCGTGCAGACGGCGACGTGTTTGCTCGGCGCGTCGTGAGCGTGTGGCTCGTCGGCAACGTCCTCGCGGTCGGCGTGGCTCTGTTTGTGGGCGAGTGCGCGTAACGTCGCCCGAGCGCCGCCGACATCTTCCTCGTAGCCGTCGAGTTCGACCTTGTACTTGCAGGTGTCACACGACATATCAACGCTGTCGGTTCGTGCTTCCTGCCAGCGGTCACCGAGTACGTCGAGCAGTCGTGTATCGGTCCCGAGTGGGTCGCCAGCCCCGGCAGTGACGTAGGGATACTCCGCGTCGAACTCGGCGGTCTGGTCGCGAACGCGGCCAGTGAGGACGCCGTCGCCGAGCATGTACGGCACGACGACGACAGCGTCCGGGCGGTGTCGCGAGAGGTCGTGTAGCGCGTCGGGAAGTTCCGGCTCGGTGACGCCAACGAATGCTGTCTCAACGCGCGTGAACGCCCGGCCCTCCTGCAGCAGCCGCGAGAGTTTGTGGGCGTCCGCGTTCGCGTCCGGGTCACTCGACCCCCGGGCACAGACGACGACCGCGACATCGTCGCCCCCGCGGTCGACGCCCAGTTCGGCCTCGACATCGCTCACCCGGTCGTCAAGCACGTCGACCATTGCAGGGTGGACGCCGAGGTGTGAGCCGTTGTGAATCGTCACGCCGTCGTGTTCGGCACGCGCCTCCTGGATGATGACTGGGACATCAGTTTTGACGTGGCTCGCCCCGAACAGCGAGAGCTGGACGACCGAAATCGTCGAGACGGTCCCGGCCAGTCCTGCGATTGCATCCGAAATGGAGGGCTCGGCGAGTTCGAGAAAACCCGCGTCGACGGGGAGTCCGAGCCGGTCTTCGAGGGCAGCAGCCAGTTCGCGGACCTGTTCGTTCGAGCGTTCGCGGCGAGAGCCGTGGCCGACCAGCAGGACTGCCTCGTCGTCGAGTGACTCCGGAACCGGTGTGGCTGCCTCGGCGGTCACTCCGAGAGCACCCCCACACTCGCGTCTGTCGCCCGCTCGATTGCCCGCCGGAGTTTCGTCCGTCTGTCGGCCGCATACAGGCCCGAAGACTCGCTGCCGGCGTAGACCCAGCGGGCGAACGCTTCGGTATTGGCCTCGTCGGCGAGGCCGAACCAGTAGCCGCCCGAAGAGGTCTCCTGAATCTCGTCGGTCGGGACGGCAGGCTCGGCGTCGGCGAGCAACGACTGGACTGTCTTCAGGAGACGGTCGTCGTCGTGGACGAACGAGATGCCGACCGTTCCGGCCGACTCCCGGAAACAGACCGTCCCACAGGCCTCGAGCAGCCCGCGAACGAGTTGTGGTCGCTGCTCGCGGAAAGCATCGAAGCGGTAGCCGCCGGGCTGGTCGTCAATCGGGAGGCCAAAGGCCGCACTCGCACGCTCGGCCAGCGTCCCGAAGACCTGTAGCTCGTAGCTGTCCTCGTAGCGGACAATCGAGGCGTCGTGCGCGGACTCTCGGGCTTCGACGCTGTGATTGCGAGTGTCTGCGCCGGCGACCGCTGCGAGTGCGTCGGCCGCCGACTCGTCGCCTGCCCGAACAGTCACACAGCCGTCAGCGAGGTCGCCCTCGCCGGCGACTCGACCCCAGAAGTAGGCCGTCGCTGGCGTGGCTTCGAGCAGGTCGGCCGCCGTCGCCGGCTCTGTTGCGTCGCTCATCGCGACACCTCCGTCACCTCGATTGCGTCGACCGGGCACGCGCTGGCGGCCTGCTGTGCGTCCTCAATAGCGTCGTCCTCGAAAGTGGCCACGAGGGCGTCATCGTCGCCGGGTTCGACACCGTCGAACGTCGCCAGCCCGTCGTCTGCCTCGGCGAACCGGCCGTCCCGGACGAGACAGGCGAAGATGCCGTCGCAGGTCTCGCGGTCAAGCACGACGCGATACTCAGTAGTCATACTTGGATTCGTAGCCCCGGGGCGTTACCATCCGGCCGTCGTGGACGTAGGTGTCCTCGTTGCCGACGACGATTGTCGTGGTCATGTCAACAAGGTCGCTTTCGCCCATCTCTTCGAGGTCGCCGAGGTCGACAATCTCGACCTGTTCGTCTTCGCGGCCCGCGCCGTGGACGATACCGACGGGCGTGTCGGCGTCGCGGTGGCTCAGCAGAATCTCGCAGGCCTTCTGGTAGTTCTCCCGGCGCTTGCGGCTCCAGGGGTTGTAGATGGTGATGGCGAACCCTTCCTTGGCGGCGGCGTGCAGCCGGGACTCGATGGTCGGCATCGGCGTGAGGTGGTCCGACAGCGAGATGCTGACGGTGTCGTTGACCAGTGGTGCACCCAGCCGAGCCGCACAGGACTGGGCCGCCGGCACACCGGGGACGACCTCGAAATCGAGCATCGAGGCGGTCGCACCTTTCGACTCCAGGATTTCGAGCGCCAGCCCCGCGAGGGCGTAGACGTTCGGGTCGCCGCTGCCGATGATTGCGACGTCGTTGCCCGCAAGCGTCCGGTCGACGGCCTCCTCCGTCCGGGAGACCTCGCCACACATCGGTGTGTCGTAGATGTCGTCTGCGTCCTCTGTAATCTCGTCTGGCAGCAACTCGACGTAGGTCGTGTAGCCGACGATGTGCTCGGCCGAAAGCAGTGCTGCTTGCGCCCGCTGGGTCATCCCCTCTGGCGCACCGGGGCCGAGGCCGACGGCGACAAGCTGGCCCGGCTCGGCGTCGAAATCGTCGACGGTCGACTCGACTTTCTCCTCGGTGCTCTCGCTCGCACCGCAACTCGACCCCGTCGAGGACGAGCCGCCACAGCTCGATTCCGTCTCGGTCGTGGTATCGCTCGCACCACAGCTCGATTCGGTACTCGCTTCGGTTGTCTCGCTCGCGCCACAGCTCGATTCTGTCTCGGTGGTGTCGTCTGTGCTCATTGTTAGAAATCGTCGACGTCACGCCCGCCACGCGGGGTGACGAGGAACTCGCGGTAGTCGTTTGCCCATACTTCGGTCTCGTGGTTGCCGACCAGAATGGACGTGCCCATCCCGCCGACTTTCTCGTCGTGGTCTGTCGCCGCCCCCAGCGTCGTGATGGTGTGTGTCTCGTCGTCGAGGTTCCTGCCGGCCTCGCCGCGGCCCGCGTCGTTGATGATAGCGACTGGAACGTCGTCTGCGCGCTCCTCACGGAGGACCTCGATTGCACGCTCGTAGTCCCGCCAGCAGTTGTACAACACAACGACGAATCCGCTGATTGCGGCAGCCCGGAGTTTCTCCTCGATTTCCTCCCAGCCGCGCCACTTGTCCGACAGCGAGACGGTACAGAAATCGTTCGACAACGGCGCGCCGACGTTTGCTGCACCACCAAGCGCCGCGGTGACGCCGGGGACAATTTCGACCGGCACGTCGGTCGCACCGTCTTCTTCGGCCATCGTGAACAGGAGATCGGATTTCCCGTAGACGTTCGGGTCGCCGCCCGAGACGTGTGCAACATCCTGGCCGTCACGGACGCGCTCGAAGGCCTCGCGGGCGAGTTCGACCTGCCGACCCATCGACGAGCGGACCAGCGCCTGCTGGCTCCCGTCCGGGCGTTCGAGAAGTGTGGCGTCCTCGCCCTCGGAAGTGACCGCCGCGCCGCCGTCGGCGGCGGCCTCGATTTCGGCACTCTCGGGCGGGAGCGTGCCGTCCTTGCGGAGGAACTCCTGATAGAGGTTCGAGGCGATGATGCAGTCGGCAGTCGAGATGACGTCTTTCGCACGCTGTGTCATCTCGTGTGGGAGGCCGGGACCGATGCCGACGACGTAGAGCGTTCCGTGGTCGTCTGCGGGCGACTCACCGGCCATCTTACCGCCCCACCGCCACGGTCACGGCGTCGTCGAAGCGTTCTTTCTCACGAAGGAGGTCGTGCTCGCGGCCACCGGCAATAGCCGAGGCCTCGGCGATGCCCGGCCAGCCGATGAGTTCCTTCGAGCGCGACGGCGATGGGCCCTCGTGCTCTTCGAGTGTCTCCTTCTCGAAGAGGACGACACCAGCATCTATCTGCTCTGCGGCCTCGTAGAGCCCCTCCTCGCCTTCCTTGCGGGTTCCCGTGGCGACGAAATCGACGTCCGAGAAATCGAGATCCACGTCGGCAAGTGCGGCCTCCCAGGCATCGAGCACCTGCTCGGTGTCGACGCCGGAGACAGTGCCGGTTCCCAGTACCACGCCCTCGTCTTTGTTCCGTTTGAGGACGGTCACATCGTCGCCGACCACAACCGCTCGGGGGCCGTCGAGACGGACGACCGGGCCGAGTTCCTCGTTGAGGACGGCGAGGTTGGTCGCCACCGTCGAGTCGCCGTTGACGACGTGTGTATCGAGCGCCTTGGCCTTGCTCTCGACGCCCTGTTTGCCCGCTGCTTCGCTGGCGGTCGTCATCGCGGGGACCGCCCCCAGTTCCGCCAGGTCGTTGGCGACCTGGTTGGCACCGTGGTGGCCGCCCGTGAGCGGGATGGCCCAGGTGAGTTCCTCGTCGATGACGACGACCGCGGGGTCGTCCCACTTGTCGTCGAGCAGTGGTGCGGTCTTGCGCATCGCGATACCGCTGGCCATCAGGCCGACGAAACAGTCGTACTCTCCCCAGTACTCCTCGAAGACGTCACCGTGGTACTCCAGCACGTCGATTTGCTCGTAGGCCGACCCGATGCCGTCGACAATCTCCTCGGCCGTCTCCATCTTTCGCTCGAAGGCAATAATGGCTATTTCCTCTGCCACTTCCCCGTCGGAGTCGGGGGTCGAACAGTGGCCGCTCGATTCGTCGGTCTCGTCGGTGGTGGATGTCTCAGAACTCATTGTTAGTCGTCTGCCTCCCCTTCGGCGTCTCGGTTCGCCCAGCCGTCGTAGAGATAGGAGCGCTCGTAGCCAGCTTTCCGCGCGGCGTCGCCAATCATGACCAGCGCAGAGGCCCGGTAGCCCGCCGCCTCGACCCGGTCGCCGATGGTCGCAATCGTTCCCTCGATAACGTCCTCGTCGGGCCAGGAGGCGTGATAGACCGCCGTAACGGGAGTGTCGGGGTCGTGTCCAGCGTCGAGCAGTCGGTCCATCGTCTCGGCGACAGCGTGGGTACCGAGGTAGATACAGGTCGTCACGTCGCCCATCTCGACGAACTCGCTGATGTGGTCGTCCTCGGGGTCGAGAGTCTTCCCCTGCGGCCGAGTGAAGGCGACGTGGTTGGAAACGCCGTTGAGCGTGAGCTGTGTTCGTAGCGTCGCGCTGGCGGCAAAGGCCGACGTGACGCCCGGGACGATGTAGGTCGGAACGCCCTCGTGTTCGAGTGCGTCCATCTGTTCGAGTGCCGCGCCGTAGATTGCGGGGTCGCCGCTGTGGAGGCGGACGACGCGGCGGCCGTCCTCGTATGCGTCCCGCATCAGCGGCACCAGTTCTTCGAGGTCCTTGCCAATGCTCGACACCTGCTCGGCCTCGGCGCAGTAGGCATCCAGCAGTTCGCTGTTGACCAGCGAGCCCGCGTGAACGACGAGGTCGGCGCTCTCGACGAGGTCCCGACCGGTCACCGTCAGCAGTCCGGGGTCGCCGGGACCCGCACCGATAAACGGAATTCCCTCCTGGACCTCACCGGCGGTGCGGTCGTGGATGCGAGTGTCTCGCTCGCGGGCCGTCTCGGTGTCGATAGCCGCCTGTGGGCTGACAGACGTTTCGTCGCCGTCCGGTGAATCGCTCATCGAGACGACACCTCCGTCGGGGTCTGTCCTGCTACGTCGGTTTCGAAGGCGGCGGTAGCCGGTTCAGCCCCAGCGTCGGGTTTCTCCGCGTACGCGAGCGTGTAGTAATCTCGCTCGGCCAACTCATCGGGGTCGTCGGTCACGACCGTCTCACCCTGTTCCATGTAGAGCCGCCGGCCGTACCACACCTCGTAGCCTGCATCGACAAGCTGTTCGTGGGTCGCCGGCGCGTCGGTGACCTTGAACAGGACGAGCTGGTCAGGTTCGGTCGGCAGGTCACCGTTTGCCTCGTGGAGGGTGAGACTCGACCCGGCCCGGATTTCGACGCCGAGTGTCGTCGTGAACGCCGAGACCGCACTCACACCAGGGACCGTTTCGAGTTCCACATCCGGGTGGAAGGCAGCGAGCGTCCGCCGGAGGTGCCCGAACGTCGAGTAGACGTTCGGGTCCCCGAGCGTGACGAAGGCGACAGTTCCCTCGCGGGCCTGTGGCGCAATCTCGGCGGCGGCCTCTTTCCAGGCTCGCCGGAGTTCCTCCTCGTCGCGGGTCATCGGGAAGTCCACATCGCCGATTCGGCTCTCTGGGACGTACTCGGTCGCGACCGTCCGGGAGAGTCGCCCCGGCGAGTAGACGACATCCGCAGCCTCCAGTACCTCGCGGCCGCGGACGGTTACGAGACCGGCGTCGCCAGGGCCAAGCCCGACACCGTAGAGCGTCACCGGTCTCCCCCTCCGTCAGCGTCGTCGGCACCGCCGACCAGCATGTACACCGGGTTGTCGGAGTTGAAGCTGGTCGCGCCGGCGAGTTCGTAGCCGTGACTGACTTGGAACTGGACGACCTCGTCGAGCAGGCCTCGCTCGCGAAACGCTGTCGTCGCCTGCCCGGCGACCTCCAGGCGCGAGACGTTCATCACGACGCGGTCGACACCGGTCTCGGCGGCGAAATCGAGCACCTCCTCGTAGTTGCGACTGCCGCCGAGAAAGAGCGCATCGGCGTCGCCCGGCAGTCCGTCGGGTGCCTCCGTCGCCCGGAGGTCGATTTCCGCGCTGGTCTCGTTGACCGCGAGATTCGCCTCGGTCACGTCGAGTCGGTCCGCCTTCCGTTCGATTGCAGTGACTCGACCGGCGCGCCGTGCTGCCTCGATGGTGACAGCACCCGTACAGGAGCCGACCTCGACGAAGTGGTCGGTTTCTCCGAGGTCGAGTTTTCCAAGCAGGACCGCCCTGACCTCCGGCTTGGTCGGCCCCGCCTTGGCGTCGTTCGGGAGCGAAATAGACATCATCGTATACAACTGACGTAGAACGTAAAACAATTTTGGTTGTATTAAGAAAACTGCATTTGTTGATTCGGGCAGAACAGGCGTAAAAAATGACAGTACCGCTTGGATTAAAGCAAAAGTACTTGCATTCAGGGCTGTGAGAATCAGGAAATGGCGTCAGATGGAGACGAGACGGACGAGGCCAACGTCCTCCAGAGCAAGCGGAACGCGACCACGTATCAGATTCTCGTCGAAATCGCGAAGCGACAGCCGGCGGTCAGCCAGCAGGAGATAGCCGACGAAATCGGCATCACGGCACAGGCAGTCAGTGATTATCTACAGGAACTGGTGTCACGCGGCTACGTCGATAAGCAGGGACGAGGACGCTACGAGGCAACCAAACAGGGTATCGACTGGCTCATCTCCCAGACTGATACGTTGCGGGAGTTTGTCGAGCACGTCTCCGAGGACGTCCTCGACAACGTGGGCGTCGAGACGGCGATTGCGACGACAGGTATCGAGGAGGGAGAGACGATCTCGCTGACGATGCGCGACGGGATCCTTCACGCGATAGCCGGCGAGACAAACAGCGCAACCGCAGTTGCGGTCACGGACGCTACTGCCGGACAGGACGTCGGCGTCACGAACTTCGAGGGCGTCATCGACTACGACCTCGGAACGGTGACCGTTGTCTCGGTCCCACCCGTTCACGATGGCGGGAGCGCAGCGGTCGACGCAGGTCTGGTTGCCGATCTCGCCGACGATCACGACCTTACGGCGGTCGACACACCGGAGGGACTGGCCGCCCTGCGTGCTGCCGACCTGACCCCCGACATCCAGTTCGGGACCGCCAGCGCTGTCCAGGAAGCGGCGACCAAGGGACTCGATGTGCTCTTGCTCGTTGCCAGCACCAAACTCTCGACACACACGGATACGTTCCGCGAGCACAACATCAGCTACGAGGTCATCGACGCTGTCAGCGAAGTGTGAGGGTCTGTTCGTGTCCGTCGTGTGTTTGGTCTCTGACTGCTTTCGGTCGCCCACTTGACCGAGAGCCATAACAGCGCGTGCCGATGGGCCACAGGACACACAGCGGCTGCGGTTAGAAACCCGTTTAGGCTCCCGACCGCTCACCCCGATAATGAGCTATCGCATCGGTCTCGTCGGCAAACCCTCGGTGGGTAAGTCGACGCTGTTCAACGCTGCGACGATGAACGATGTACCGGAGGGTGCGTTTCCGTTCACCACAATCGACCCAAGCATCGGCGAAGCCTACGTCCGGACGGAGTGTGCCGCCCCGGAGTTCGACAACACCTGTGAGCCGTCGGTCGGCGACTGCAAGGAGGGAACCCGCTTTGTCCCGATCAAGCTGGTCGATATCGCCGGTCTCGTTCCCGGTGCCCACGAAGGAAAAGGACTTGGTAACCAGTTTCTCACCGACCTGAACGAGACCGACGCCCTGATTCACGTCGTTGATTTCTCGGGGACCACCGACAGCGAGGGCGAGACCACCGAGGGCCATGATCCCCGCGAGGATATCGACTTCCTCGAAGACGAACTCGACGCGTGGTATCTCGACATCTTGGAGAAAGGCATCGAGCGCTACGAGAGCAAACAGCTCTCTGATCCCGACCCGGAGGATATCCTGGCCGAACAGCTCTCGGCGTTTGGCATCTCGGCGGCCGAAATCAAACAGGTCATCCTCGCCGAGGGGTACGAGGTTACGCCAACGGAGTGGGAGACAGACGCCAGAGAGACACTCGCCCGTGCCATCCGCAAGCGGACGAAGCCGATGGTCATCGCGGCAAACAAGATGGACACGCCCGAGGCCCAAGAGAACTGGGCGGAGATTACGACCGACCCCGACTACGAGCATCTCTCATTCGTCCCGGCCTCGGCACACGCAGAGAAGGCGCTGAAAAACGCGGACGAACAGGGCGCAATCGAGTACGTTCCAGGTGACGACGACTTCGAGATTACCGCCGAGTTGCCCGACGAGAAGGCAGCCGGCCTCGAACAGATTCGGACGTTCATCGGAGAGTTCGGCGGGGCCGGCGTCCAGCGCGCGCTCGAAGAGGCCGTCTTCGACGTGCTGGGACTGAAGGCTGTCTTCCCCGGCTCGGCCTCGGGCAACTGGTCGGAGGGGCCGTTCCGTGACTGCTTTTTGCTTCCCGGGGACGCGACCGCCGAAGAGTTCGCCTACCACCTGCACTCGGATATCGGCGACGGCTTCCTGCACGGCATCGACTGTCGAACAGACCGACAGGTCGGAGCCGATACGGTGCTTGACCACCGCGATGTCGTCGAAGTCATCTCGACGAATCAGTGACGCTACTCGCCCAACAATGACTCCACCAGCTCTCCTATCGGCTGTTCTGTCTCGGTCGGCACCCCCTCGAACAGCGAAACCTCGTCGAGCGCGAACGAGACCAGCTGTGGCAACACGAGCGACAGGACAGCCAGAAAGGCGAGCGTGAACACAATCTGTGCGACAATCGACGGGAGATACCGGAGAACAAGGAGTGCGAGCGCGCCGAGAACAACCGCGAGAAGCGCGGTACCGACGGTGAGGCCGAGTAGCGAGGCAATCTCACCGGTCGTCAGGTCGTCTGTCCCAGAGACCAGTAAGACGGTGACGCTGCCGGCAAACAGCCCCCAGAGCCCCAAACCGACGGCCCGGAGCCGTCGTCTGCGCACCTGGGTGCGCCTGTCTGCAGGAACCTGTTCTGGGTCGATATCCCACGGCCCCGTCATTCAGTAACAAATTCGTTCTGAATGATAATATATCCAACGGCCAAAAAGAGAGCGCAGGGCAGCCACCGGAAACCAATGGGCAGTCAGTAGTGGATACTCTCGCCTTTCGCGCCCTTGACGGCCTCGTGGACGGCCTCGGAGAAGATGGGTGGATATTCGAGTGCCTATTCCTCTGGCCAGGCAAGTAGTGTGGGTTCATGCTACAATTTATGCTCGGTGGCGCCACGACTTCCTATCGATCAGAGTGAGAAACACAAGAGACAGTGTGACCGATAATCTCAGTCGAGGACGAACACTTATTGCCCAAAGAGTGTAATACATTTGTATGTCTGATGCAGATACAAACGACAGTGGTGGACCAGAAAAAACCAATATTAATATCCGGGTGACAGAGACCTTGCTGGACGATATCGACGCGACGTGGGCGGACGAAGGATTCAACAACCGAAGCGAGTTCATCCGCGAGGCACTCCGGGATGCCGTCCGGCATCCAGAACTGACACGCGAAAGCTGGAAGGAGATTGCGGCCGTCGAGCACGCCCGTCGAACGGGAGAGAGCGAAACGTTCTCCCGCGACGAGTTGCTGAGCGACGATGAATAACGAGGAGTGGACATGGCAGTTCCGGACGCCTGCCAAACGAACGTACGATGACCTTGACGAGCACGCTCAACGCCGGATTACCGATAAGTTAGACGAAATCATCAACGACCGATGGCGAGCGCCAGACGACTATCTCGAACCGCTGACTGGCGCACCTCACTCGAAACTCCACATCGGCCAATTTCGTCTCGGTGCGGAGTGCAATCACGACGCGAAAATCTTGGATATCTATACAATTGAACAGCGTGGCGGAGCCTACAAACCGGGTGACGATTGAAGACAACTATTTCCCATACTCAGGCCCTCCACACAATGTTATCCGTCTTTTGTACCGCCTGTGATGGGTTCTTATAGTTCGAAGAGGCCGTTTCTATCTACTTCCTGACCTGAAACGGGCGTATACATCAGAGGATGATTCTATGACTGTTCTCACTCCGATGACCGACAAGAGTGAGTGCCTACTCAATTGAGCGTCGACAGCGTATCAAGGACTTCAGGCCAATGTTCGTGACTTGCGACTGCGTGACCTGTCAGAGTTCCACTCCCGAGTGCACCGGTAAGCGGGATGTACGGTGGGCGGATGAAGTGTCCTGCCTCCTCGTAGACGAGGTGGTCGACGGTTGCGTTATTATCTTCTTCGAGCCGGTCTGCTGCAATTTGCTGTAACTCGACTGACGACCAGAGTGAGTCCTCTGTTCCAGAAACCAGCAAGACGCGACTGTCGATTTCTTCGACAGGTATCGTGGCACGCTCTTTTGTCTCCGAGTCGGCTGCCTGGTACGCCGCCATGTAGACTCCCCCCGTCCCGCTAACTGAGATATACGGAACTGCCTCCCCGCCGTGTGACCAGCTAGAGCTGCCGTTGAATGACTGTCCCCTCAGCCCTTCAAAAACAACTCCGCTCCCGGCGATGGAGACAACCGGTCCGAACAGGTCGTACGTACTGGCTGCTAGTAAGGCCAACTCGCCTCCTTTTGATGCTCCATACAGGCCGACTTGACTTCCGTCAACCGTCCTGTAGTCCCGAATCCACTCCCCGGCTGTCTCAACGTATTCGAGTGGGACCTCAGCTAGTGTCTCCGGCAATCCCTCTGCACCGAAGTATTCGAGTGCAAACGCGGTGTATCCGTGTCTGGCAAACATGGCTGCACGCTCTGTCATTGCTCTTCCGCCTGACCCATGTAAGAGCAGGACAGCAGGCCCTGTCTCCTGGTCGACCGGTTCGTACACATAGCCGCTGAGATTCGGATGGTCCGGTTCGATTGCAGATGATGTTTCGGCAATCGTCCTGGATACGCGTGTCCTCCCCAGCGTTTCGTCTTGGGTTTCGATACGGTAGGTCGGCGTACTTTCCTCGGGAAAGGAGTACGAGTCTCGCGACGCGGGGACAGCAAACTGAATAAGGGCCAGAGGTAGTGGAACATCCAAATCCTGCGGTACTGTCCCGTATCTGTAGTCACCGACCAGGGCGGCGTCGCTCAGGCTAATCTCCCCATCGTCGGTTCGAATCGTGGCTCTGCTTTCGAAACGCGTTCCTTGGCTGTCCTCAGTTTCGAACACAATATCGACAGTCGTCTGCGGTGGCAACCCCTCGACGGCGATGTCGAACTGTTCGTCTCTCCGGACGCTCTCAGGATGGGAGAAAACCAACTCAGGCGACTCAGAAGCCGTTTCTTGGTTGTTGCTCTCACTGTTAGTCTCCGTACCATTGCCCTCGTCGTCTGGCTTCTCGGTGCTCTCCGTGGCAGTAGCCAGACCCTCATCGTCGCTTTGCTCTTGTGTCCCACAGCCTGACATCAAAGCCGTCAAGCCGCTTCCAATCCCTGCAAGGACCTCCCGTCTACCTGCATGTCGCCCATCTGCCATTGGTTGTTGTCTGGTATCGTATTCTGTACACTTGAATTGTAATAAAATAGCAAGACCGTTACCTCGAAAATCGTCCCACCATATCGCGGTGGAACCGACGCGCTCTCAGTAGTGGATACTCTCGCCTTTCGCGCCCTTGATGGCCTCGTGGACAGCCTCGGAGAGCGTGGGGTGAACGTGGACCGTCTGGGCCACGTCTTCGAGCGTCGCGCCCATCTCGATGGCGAGGGTCAGTTCGGCGACGAGTTCGGAGGCCTCGGGACCGACAATCTGTGCTCCCAAGAGGAAGCCGCTCTCGCCGTCGGCGACGACGCGAGCGAACCCTTCTTTCTCGTCGAGCGAGAGCGCCCGGCCCGAGGCACGCATGGGCATCTGGCCGGTAATCGGGTCGAAGCCTGCTTCCTCGGCCTCGGCTTCGGTCATGCCGACGGTACCGATTTCGGGGTCGGTGAACACCGCCGCCGGGACTGCCTGGTGGTCGAGTGCCGACGGCTCGCCGGCGACGACCTCCGCAGCGACTTCGCCCTCTTTGAAGGCTTTGTGGGCGAGCATCGGCTCGCCGGCCACGTCTCCGACCGCGAAAATCGTCTCCTCTGTCGTGCGGGCCTGGCCGTCGGTGACGATGAAGCCGTTGTCGTCGGTCTCGACGTCGATAGCGTCGAGATTCAGCGTGTCGGTCACGGGCTGGCGGCCGACAGCGACCAGACACTTCTCGGCGTCGAAGGCGGTGAGGTTGCCGTCCTCGTCTTCGGTGCGGACGACGAGACCGTCCCCGTCTTCTTCCCACTCGGAGGCGCGCTGGCCGAAGTGGAAGTCGATGCCGAGTTCTTCGGCGCGCTCGTGGACGACGTCGGTAACGTCGCTCTCGTACTGCGGGAGCGGGCTGTCGAGCATCTCGACAATGGTCACGTCACAGCCCAGCTTCTGGTAGACCGTCGCCAGCTCCATCCCGATGTAGCCGCCGCCGACGACGACCATGCTGTCGGGTACAGACTCTAGCGAGAGCGCGTGTTCAGAGGCGAGAATCCGCTCGCCGTCGAACTCGAAGCCGGGCACCTCGATTGGGCGGCTCCCTGTTGCGATGATGGCGTTGTCGAACTCGATTGACTCAGAGCCCTGTCCCTCGCCGGAGGCGACGATGCGCGCCCGGCCGGGAGAGGCGAACTCGGCGCGTCCCTCGATGAGGTGTGCGCCGGCGCGCTCGGTCAGGGACTCGACGCCTTTGGTGAGGCGAGTCACGAGCTGGTCTTTCCAGTCGACCATCCCCTGGAGGTCGACCGCGGGGTCGGCGTAGATGCCCATTTCCTCGGCCTGGGTGGCGTCGTGGGCGATGTCGCTTGCCGAAATCATTGCCTTCGAGGGGATACAGCCCCGATTGAGGCAGCTCCCGCCGTAGGCGTCCATCTCGACGAGCGTCACGTCGAGGTCGAGCTGTCCGGCCCTGATGGCGGCCACGTAGCCGCCGGGACCGCCGCCGATTACCAGTACGTCCGTCGATGAGGTGATGTCTCCAACTACCATGATTATTCGAGTAACAGCAACGTCGGGTTCTCTAGGTACTCCATAACCGTGTTACAGAACTGTGCGGCTTCGGCACCGTCGATAACCCGGTGGTCGATGGTCAGCGACAGCGGCAGCGTGGGTTTTGCAACCACCTCGCCGTCCTCGACGACCGGGCGCTGTTTGATCTCCCCGAGGCCGAGGATGGCAGTCTCGGGGTAGTTGATGATTGGCGTCGCGTACTCGCCGCCGAAGGCTCCAAAGTTCGTAATCGAGAAGGTACTCCCCTGGAGTTCGTCGGGGCTTACCTTCCGGTTTCGTGCCTTCGAAGCGAGTTCGTTCACTTCCGAGGAGAGCTGGAGCATACCCTTATTGTCTGCGTCCTTGACAACAGGCACCATCAGTCCCGCATCGGTGGCAACCGCGATACCGATGTTGTAGTAGTGTTTGTAGCGAATCTCCTCGGCCTCCTCGTCGAGCTCGGTGTTGAGCACCGGATACTCCTTGAGCGCGGCGATGATGGCCTTGATGACAAAGGGCATGTACGTCATCTTGATGTCGCGCTCCTCGGCGCGGGGTTTGAGGTCCTTCCGCGTCTCGACGAGTTCGGACACGTCGGCCGTGTCGTGGTGCGTGACGTGAGGTGCGGTGTACTTCGATTCCTCCATCTGCTGGCCGATGGTCCGGCGAACACCCCGGTAGGGCTCTGTCGTGACCTCCTGCTGTGGCGTCGGCGTCGCCGTCTCGACGCCGGCGCTCGTGGCGGTCGTGCCGGTGGCGGCGCTCTCGGCGGCCTCCTCGGCCTCGAGGAACGCACGGATGTCCGCTTCCTCGACGAACGCCTGGCCGTCGCGGCTCTTCTCTGTCGGCACCTTGTTGAGGTCGACGCCCTCCTCCTCGGCGATTTTCCGCGTCGCGGGCGTCGCAAGCGTCTGGTCTCGGTCTGCCGTCTCGGTTGTCGCTGTCGTCGCGGTGGCAGTCTCCTCACCGTCGTCACGCGGCGTCACCGCAGCGGTTGTCTCTGTCTCCGTCGGTTCTTCATCCTCCGCAGCAGCAGCGCGAACGTCGTCCTCGGTAATCCGGCCGCTCGGGCCGGTTCCCTCGACTGTCGTGATGTCGACACCCTCCTCGCGGGCGAGCCGGCGGACGTTCGGTGGTGCGAACACGCGGCCGTCACCGGTCGAGGCCTCGACTGCGTCCGAGTCGTCGGCCGCAGCCGTGGTGTCGTCGGTGTCGGCCGTGTCAGCGTCTTCGGCTGTGCCAGCGTCCTCGGTGTCGGCCGGCTCGGGGTCGCCGCCCTCGCCGTCGACATCGATTGTGGCGACGACATCTCCGACAGGAACCATTTCGCCTTCTTCGGCGTGGAGGTCGAGAACGGTTCCAGTTACTGGTGCCGGGAGGTCGACGACCGCCTTGTCTGTCTCGACATCTGCCATCACCTGGTCCTCTTCGACCGTGTCGCCCGTGCTGACGTGCCAGGCGACAATCTCTCCCTCTGCGATACCTTCGCCAACGTCTGGTAACTCGAATTCGAATGCCATGGTTAGAACTCGACAGTCTCGCGAATGCCGTCCTTGATGCGTGCCGGCTCCGGCAGATAGTACTCTTCAAGCGCGTACAGCGGGAACGGCACGTCGAAGCCGGTGACGCGGTTGATTGGTGCCTCCTGGTACAACAGGATCTCTTCCTGGATGGTTGCGGTAACCTCGCTCGCGACGCCGCCCGTTTTCGGGGCCTCCTGGACGACGACCCCGCGGCCGGTCTTCTTGAACGACTCTTTGATTGTCTCTTCGTCGAGTGGCGACAGCGAGCGGAGGTCGACAACTTCGGCGTCGATACCCTCCTCCTCGGCAAGTTCCTCGGCGGCCTCCATCGTCGGAGGCGTCATCGCACCCCAGGTGAACACCGACACGTCGGACCCTTCTCGGCGGACCTTCGCCTCGCCGAGAGGGACCGTGTAGTCGGTCTCGGGCACGTCGTCGCGGAACGCCCGGTAGATGAGCTTCGGTTCGAGGAAGATGACGGGGTCAGGATCCCGGATAGCCTGGATGAGCATCCCCTTCGTGTCGTAGGGCGTCGAGGGGATAGCGACCTTGAGCCCGGGCTGGTGGACGAAGAACGCCTCGCTCGATTCGGAGTGGTGTTCGGGGGCGTGGATACCGCCGCCGTACGGGGCGCGAAATACCGCCGAACACGAGAATCGGCCGTTGCTCCGGGTTCGCAGTCGAGCCGCGTGGCTCACAAGCTGGTCGTAGGCCGGGTAGATGAACCCAAGGAACTGGAACTCGGCGACGGGTCGCATCCCGTAGGCCGCCATCCCGACGGCAGTGCCGGCGATGCCCGCCTCCGAGAGCGGCGTGTCGATGACCCGCTTCTCGCCGAACTCGTCGACGAGTTCCTGCGTGGCCCGGAAGACACCGCCGTTTTCACCCACGTCCTCACCCATGACGACGACACTGTCGTCGTTGCCCATCTCGGTGTACAGGGCGTCACGGACGGCCTGGACGAGCGTGAGACTCTGCGTACTCTCCTGGTCTGTCAGTTCCTGGCTCATTCGAGTAGCACCTCGTCTCCGTGGCGGTCACGGAGCGCTTCGAGATAGTCGAGCTGTTCCTGGAGTCGCTGTGGCATGTCCGCGTAGACGTCGTTGAACATCTCCGCGGGGTCGGGACGGTCGAACTCCTCGGCCCGGTCGATAGCGTCAGCGACCTCCTGTTTGATGTCAGCCTCCATCTTCTCGATTGCCGCGTCGTCGATCAGCCCGCGGTCGCGCAGAAATGTCTCCATGCGCGGGATGGGATCCTTCTGCTTCCATCGCTCGACCTCCTCCTCGTCGCGGTAGACACTCGGGTCGTCTGCGGTAGTGTGTGCGCCAAACCGGTACTGGACGGCCTCGATAAGCGTCGGCTGCGTTGCCCGGCCGATGTCCTCGTCGGCCTCGGAGCCGGTCTTTGCCTTTTCGATTGCCGCTTTGGTGACCTTGTACACCGCCAACGGATCCATCCCATCGACCTGGACGCCGCTGAAGCCGTAGGCGTGAGCCTTCTGGGCGATTGTCTTGCTCGCTGTCTGTTTCTCCCGGGGCACCGAAATCGCCCACTGGTTGTTGTTACAGAAGAAAACCGTCGGCGTGTCGTAGACGCCAGCGAAGTTCAGCCCCTCGTGGAAGTCGCCTTCACTCGTCGCTCCGTCGCCGAAGTAACAGAGGAACGCCCGGTCCTCATCTTGCAGCTTCGAGGCCCACGCGGCTCCAGTCGCGTGGGGAATCTGTGTCGCAATCGGCACCGCGGGCGTGAACATGTTTACGTCGTCGGGCGCGACTTTCCCTTCGGTGTGACCCATCCACAGCAGTAGGACCTGGTGGAGGTCCCAGCCGAGGACGTAGCCGGTGGCGTGCTCGCGGTAGCTCGGAAAGACCCAGTCGTCGTCTTCGATTGCGTGCACGCTGCCAATCTGTGCGGCCTCCTGGCCCGACAGCGGCGGGTACGTCCCCATTCGTCCCTGCCGCTGGAGGCTGACCGCTCGCTCGTCGAAGTGTCGAGCCACCTTTAGCTGGCGGAATATCTCGACGAGCGTCTCGTCGTCGATATCCGGCACCTCGACACCGTCGAGGACCTTCCCCTCGTCGTCGAGTACCTGTACCATATCGTCTGGCTCGCGCTGTAACACGCTCATGAGAAAGACCACCTCTCTGGGTGCATACGCGTCATGTTCTATTGCCGATGATTTATTATTTTCGTGATAGAACGTTCCACCTTCCAAACATATGAGCCAGTCTCCCATCCGTATCACCGACGTACAATGGAAAACAGTCACTAAATACAGCAAATAGCAGAAATTATTGAACGTATGTTTATCTAACTGCCGCCGATAAACAGTTTAGTTCAGACGAACGAACGGCGATAAACTGGACTAAAACGTCTTGAATCGAGCTAGCTCGGATAAATCTGTGCTGACTACTGGCCCTTTTTACGTGGCTATCGCCCCGTAGGTTCGAGTGCAACGATGGCTCGACACACGACACGCCGCACGTTCGCGAAAGGTATCGGCGGAGCAATTGCAGCGGTGACGCTTCCGATGGCAGCAGCCGGAAGCGAGGAAGACTGGACAGTCGCGGAGACGCCGGTCGATGCGACACTTCACGACGTAGTCGAGGCTGACGACGGGCTCTACGCCGTCGGCGATACGGGTGTTGTCCTCGCACGCACGGGCGAAGGGTGGCAAACTGTCGTTACTGGCGGCCCGACAGGAAACGGAAACGACCTCTACGGAGCCGACGTGACCGACGACGGCGAGCGTGTGTGGTTCGTCGGCGCGAGCGGCGCTATCGGCGAGTACGACCTCGAAACCGGGATGCTGGTCGACCACTCGACGCCGAACGATGTCAGCAACAACTTCAACGACATTGCTGTCACGGGAACCGCCGGCGAAGCCGCGGTCTACGTCGCGGGCGACTCGGGAGCCGTCTACTACAGCTTCGAGAACGGCGAGACCGGCAGCTGGGACAACGTCACCCCTGGCAGCGGCTCGAACATCAACGCAATCGACTTCCACGGCCCGCGTTCTGGCCACGCTATCGATGGTAACCAGACCGTCTTCGTCACCGACGACGGCGTTACCTCGAACAAGCTCGGCATCGAAGACGCTGACTACAACTTCTACGGGCTGGACTCGAACGCCCCCGGCGACGTGTGGGTGTCCGGCGGCGGTGGGTCGGTCTATCACTGGAACGGGAGCGAGTGGACCCGCGACAGCACGGGTGACGCGAGTCTGCGCGACGTTACCGTCGGGGGCGGCGGCCTGACCGTCGGCGACGGCGGGGCTGTCTTCGAGCGCTCTGCGGGGCGGTGGACGGCCACCGAGACACCAGTCGGCCAGAACCTCTCTGCGCTCGCACGCGGAAGCGTCGACGCCGCCGTCGGTGCGAGCGGAATCGTTCTCGAACGTTAGGCTAGCTGTTCTGAATGCCGTCGATAACCGCCAGCGCGGCCACAACCCCCACCATCGGCACCGAGCTGGTGTCCGCAATCGTAATCTCGTACTCGTCGAAGACCGCGAAGCCGCTCTCGGCAGAGCCGACGGCCTCGCCTGCCGAGTCCGTGATTTCGTACTCGTGGCCGAGCCATTTCCCGAACGGGAGGAGTTTCCGCGCGAGCGTGACCGCGCCGCCACGCGAGGAGAGTTCGGCGAGCAGCGACCTGTCTTCAGGGTCGCGAATCCGCCAGCTGTCCTGGCTTAGTGAGAAATCGTTGTCCAGAACGAGTAGGTCGTCTTCGGTGTGTGCGTCCGTGAGAACGTAGTCGCCGGCGATATCGAGTGTTCCGGCCGCGGTCACGGTGAACAGTTCGGAGCCGTCGGCGTCGACGAATGAAACGGAGTCGTTGGCCTGGTACATCTCGTAGGTGGCCTCGAAGACAACCTCGCCCGCCTCGTTCGTCGCCTCGTATTCGGGACGCATATTTTCGTCTGTCCCGGTCTGTTCGACGGTGTACCGGCTGCCCGTGAGCTCCAGTCTCTCGGGCTGGTACCCTCGCGTGACTCCCATTGATATGTACCGCTACTATCGGTATACAAAAAGGAGTTCACCACAGTTACACGTCCTGCAACGCTGTCTCCGTTACAGATACTCGAACTCTGTTCCCGCCGAGTCAAAGCCGGCCCGTCCGGAAGCCCACTCGAACACCGGGTCCTCGCGGCGGTCCTCGAGGAACTCGACAATCTGCTGGCCGACGTTCTCGCCGTAGAGGGTCTCGTTGTCGCCGAGTCGGTCCCGAACGGACTCGGTCTCGTAGATGTACTCGATGGTGTCGTGGACGCTCTCTGCCGACGCTGGCGGGACAAGCAGGTTCGACTCGGCGTTCATGACGGTCTCCGGGCGGTCGGTGTTGAACCGAGCGGTGAGACAGAGTGTCTCGTCGATGACGTTGAGTTCTTCCTGCATGCTCCCTGAGTCGGTGTACTCGGCGAAACACTGGCCAGAGGTGAGGAACTCGTAGACGTGAGCGTGTTTCTTCCAGAGCCCGGTGAACAGGAAGTTGTCACGCGCTGTGTCCAACTCGAGCAGACGCTCGCGGTAGCCGTAGTTCTCCAGGGCCTCCCTGGTCGCGGTCAGCTCGACGAAGTTGACGTTGTACCCATCCTCGACCAGTTCGATGACTCCCTCGACGATGCTCGTAAACCGCTCGGGAAGCAGGTTCGCGCGGCGATGGATGTCGACGCGAATCCAGTTGTCCCGTTCCTCCAGAACCGGGTAGATGTCGAAGATAGATTCCTCCAGGTCGTGGTCACGTTTCATCTCGATTGCGTCGACGATAGAGTTGCCGACGACGGGGAGGCGCTCGACGCCGTTCGACTCACCGGGATACCCCTCTTCGAGGAGGTGCTGGCGGTTGAGGTCGACCGGCGCGAACTGATACATCGAGGCCGCGCTTCCGACGAAGGTGTCGTACTGCTCGGGGAACGGCTCGGCGCGGTTGACCGTCCACTCGCCCGTGAACTGGTCTGTGACGAACGCCTCCGGGTCGTCGAGACGTTCGAATGCAGGCATCATCCCGCGGAGGCCTGCCTCGTTGTGGGCGACGAACTGATTGGTCGCAAAGGCCCAGGCCTGCGGGAAGATGCCCGCGGCGTGGGTGTCGCCGTGGACGATGGGAAGGATAGTTGTGTCCGGGAACTCCTCTTCGAGGTGGTCTGCGAGCTGTTTCGTGCGGGTCATCATGTCCGCGGTCTTCTCCGAGAGGCCCCCGCGAACCCCCAGGTCGACCGCGATATGCGATTCGAGGTCGTACTCGGCGAGTCCGTGGCCCAGCAGGTCGTCGTAGTGCTGGCCGGTGTGGATGACGAAACACGGGAGGCCGTGCTCCTCGGCGGCAGCGACGACGGGTGCCTGCTTGTAGAAGTCGGGCTTGGTCGCCGTGACCACCGCAACCGCAAACTCCTCGCCGTCGAGCGCCCGCCGAAGGCGCTTCGAGTGAATGTCGAGTTGTGTCACTGACGGGTCGTACTGCTGGCCGGCAACTAAAGACTTCGTTCGGAGGTCAGGCGTCGGTCCGTGCCTGCTCGCGGGCCTCGGTGATGTTCTCGTCGCCCTTGAGGACATTCTCGACGAAGAGCTCGCCGGCTCGGTACGAGGACCGGACCATCGGGCCGCTGGCGCAGTAGCCAAAGTCCAGTTCCTCCTCGGCAACGCGCTCCCAAGTGTTGTAGACATCGGGGTGGACATACTCGCTGACCTCCAGATGCGAGCGTGAGGGCTGGAGATACTGGCCGAGTGTGACGACATCGACGCCGGCCGACCGCAGGTCCCGCAGGGTCTGGTAGACCTCGTGGTGGTACTCGCCGACGCCGAGCATGATGGAGGTCTTGGCGAAGGCGTCGGACTCGTCGGCGACCTGTTCGAGCACCGACAGCGACTGCTCGTAGCCCGCTCGGCGGTCCCGAACCGGCCACTGGAGGCGTTCGACGGTCTCGATGTTGTGAGCGATGACATCGGGCTCGGCGTCGATAATCTTCCCGACGAGTTCTTCCTCGCCCTGGAAATCGGGAATCAGCACCTCGACGAGAATATCCGAGTCCCGTTTCTTGATTTCGCGAATCGTCTGTGCGAAGTGGCCCGCGCCCTGATCGGGCAGGTCGTCGCGGTCGACAGAGGTGAGGACGACGTAATCCAGCCCGATTTCGGCGACCGCGCTGGCGACGTTTGCGGGTTCGTCTTCGTCCAGCGGGTCCATCCCACCCGTCTTCACGTCACAGAAGTTACAGCCACGCGAGCAGCGGTCGCCCATGAGCATGAACGTCGCGGTGCCGGGGCCGTCGCGGCCGCTCCAGCACTCCCCCATGTTGGGGCAGGACGCCTCCTCACAGACCGTATGCAGGTCGTGGTCGCGCAGGGTCTGTTTGATCTCGGTGAAGCGCTCGCCCGACGGCGGCCGCATCTTCAGCCACTCGGGTTTTCGAGCCTTACTCATTGTGTGTGTGTTAGCGTGTGGTGACTAAAAACTGCGGCTCTCAGCACTACTTGAATAGAAGACAGTCGACACGTACTGAATTGTAAAATATTCCGAATTTCAATAGTATGATTCAGAAATACGTTAACTATAATATGAAATTGAATTAAAGAAGGATATAATACAGTGGCGAACGCCAGCTGAATTGGTATGCGAGATATCAACGGAAAGTATAAAATTAGCCGCCGAAAATCAAATTACTATTAGAATAAAACAACAGTATCTGAATATGGTCTCACGCCGCCACTATATTTCACTCGTCCCCGCGACAGCCCTCGTAGGATGCCTTGGCTCCGACTCCGACCCATTGGCGCCCTTCGGTAAAGTCGAAGTCTTGAACCTGCTGGAGCGACCAGTGACAGCCTCGATTCTCATCGAGAAAGAAGGAGAAGTTCACTACAATCAGGAGTACCAACTCAGAGGATTCGAGGATGATAGTTCGAATCAAGAAGAGCACGACAAGCCGCTCAAGGTTACTGTCAGCGAGCCCTGGATGGCAGAGGAGGTCAACTACACAGTTACGTGCGAGGTGCCGAACATCGGAACGAGGTCGTACACGTCCGAGCAGTTCGGAGAGCGCTTCAAGCACGATGGGAACTGTTGGGGCATCGACTACCGTATCAGTGAAAGCGGGGGCAGCGAACAACTCGAACAATGGGTTGGAAGCGCCGAAGGTGCCGTTCAATGCCCGAAGTCCGAGTCCTCATAGTTACTGACGCCTGCCGCCTTCGGTATCTATCGCCTGCAGCCAGGATTCTCAGCTCGACACTGTCTAGTTGAGCTATTGAGAAACGAGGAGGCCGTAGCGAGACGTCCTCATGCGACTCGCAGACCTTCTCAGAGAGGGATTAGAGGGAGAGGATCAAGACGCTCGGGAGAACGAGCGCATGCCGACACCCCTGCACTGTTTCGCGGTTCAACGTTACTCGATGGGGTTGTCGTTGCGTGAAATCGAGGCCGTGTTGGACTGGTTGGGTGTCGGTTGCTGTCATCAAGCGATCTGGTACTGGAACAAGACGCGTGCTGAGTCACAGAGTGAGCCGCCAACGGCAGCGCCGTCGTGGGTCACGGTCGACGTGGAAGATATCGATAAGCACACATACACTACCGAAGATTTGCAGGAAGTATTCGATGATGAGCGGTGCTGGGGAATTCGTTGCCAGATCAGCGAGCAGTCTGATGGAAGCGAAGAGTTGGAACTATTCCTGGCAGGAACTATTGAGGGGAGCGTCGAGTGTCAATAGGAGGTGTTGTGACGTAGTGTCTCTTCGGGACCGGCCCCAGTCGGCGACAGAAACGCCTATGTGCGCTGACCCCTCTCTCCCCATGTGACACGGAGCGCGAACACCAGGACGGAAATCGCCGTCGAGGAGGTACTGCCCGGCTTCGCGGACGCGTTTCCGTTCGAGCGCTTCAACGCCATGCAGTCTGCGGTGCTCCCGGCGCTGCTCGACACCGAGGAGAACGTCGTCGTCAGTGCCCCCACCGCGAGCGGGAAGACCGCAATCGCCGAGGTGGCCATCTCTCGGACGCTCGATGCGGGCGGCACGGCGCTCTTTCTGGCCCCGCTGCGCGCGCTCACCGACGAGAAAGAACGCGAGTGGGAACGGTTCGAGGAACTGGGGTATTCGGTGTACGTCGTCACCGGCGAGCGGGACCTGAACCCACGGAAGGCCGAGCGGGCCGACGTGCTTGTGATGACCCCCGAGAAGGCAGATTCTGCCACCAGAAAACACGACTCCCGGCGCTATTCGTTCGTGACGGACGTGGACTGCTGTATCATCGACGAGGTCCACCTGCTGGACTCCGACGAGCGCGGGAGCGTGCTCGAAGTGACCATCTCGCGGCTGCGCCGGCTCTGTGACCCGCGGGTTGTGGCGCTGTCGGCGACGATGCCCAACGTCGACGACGTGGCCGCCTGGCTCGACGCCACTGAGGAGACGAGTTTCTCCTTCGGCGAGGATTACCGGCCGGTGCCGCTGGACGCACGGGTTGCGACCTACAGCCACGGCGAGAACGCCTTTGCCGACAAGTACCGCCGGCTCTACCGTGCGCTGGACCTCGCCGAAGACCATATCCGCGAGGGGGGACAGGCGCTCGTCTTCGTCTCCTCGCGCCAGGACACCGTCCAGGCCACCGAGAAGGCCCGTGACGAACTCGTCTCGCGGGACATCCCGGTCGATGCCCGCGGCGACTACGACTTCCATACTGCCGCCGAGGAACTCGACAACGACACGCTCCGCAAGTCGGTGTTGGACGGCGTCGGCTTCCATCACGCCGGCCTCTCCCGGAGCGACCGAAATCTGGTCGAAGAGTGGTTCCGCGAAGGGAAAATCAAGCTGCTCTTCTCGACCTCGACGCTCGCGTGGGGAGTCAATCTGCCCGCCCGCTGTGTCGTTATCCGGGATACCCGGTACCACGACCCGCTGGAGGGAGAAGTCGAGATGAGCCCGCTCGACATCCTCCAGATGCTCGGCCGGGCCGGACGACCGGGCTACGACGACAGAGGATACGCGTGGGTCATCTGTGACGGCGCGTCCTCGGACCGGTACCGGCAGCTGCTCGACGACGGGAAGACAATCGACTCACAGCTCGCCGACACGGACGAGGGGCCCGGCGACGGCCCGCCGGCGGCCGACCTCGCGGTCCATCTGACGGCCGAGATTGCGCTGGGCACTGTCAGGGATATCGACGACGCGATGGACTGGCTCGAAACCACGTTCTACTACGCTCGCGCCGGGAGCACCGATGCATACGTCACCGGGTCGGAGCTGCGCGAACGCGTCAGCGAGACACTCTCCTGGCTGGTCGACCACGGCTTCGTCGAGATGGACGAGCTCTCGGTCGAGCCCACAGCGCTGGGTCGGCTCGCTTCGGAGTTCTATCTCCACCTCCGGACAGCTCGGGCCTTTGCCGACCTCGCCGAGTCCGACGACCTCGGGGCGACGGACGTACTCGTCGCGGTGGCGACAGCAACCGAGTTCGACAGTGTCAGCGCCCGCTCGGATGAAGAAGACGCTGTCGACGCCGTGCTTGGGAACCAACACGAGGCGCTCGAACCGGGAGCGCGCAAGGTGCTCGCCATCCTGCGAGCGGGCATGAACGGAACCACGCCAACGGAACTCCGGAGCGATGCCTGGATTATCCGCCAGAACGCGCTTCGCCTGCTCGCGGCGCTTCGCGCAATCGTCGACCGCCTCGGCGACGGCCACGCGGCGAATCTCGTCCGGCGCATTGAGGCTCGCGTCGAGACAGGTATCAGCGAGGACGCGGTCGGGCTGACAGCGATAGACGGCATCGGCTCGACCCGAGCGCAATCGCTCGCAGCCGCAGGCTACAGCGCCCCGTCGGAAGTAGCATCGGCGAGTCCAACGGAGCTTGCGGCCGCCGGGCTGACAGACGGCGTCGCCGAGCGCGTCCACGAGAGTGCGACCGAACTGCCGGCGCTCGACATCGACTGGGGAGCGTTCCCGGACCGTATCGAACGGGGTGCACGCGAGATGTGCGAGGTATCCGTCCAGACCACGCACGGTGACGCCCGGGCGGCGCTTGCCGTGACCGTCAACGACAAACAGATGACCAGCAAGGCAGCCTATCTGGGGGAGACGACACTCCCCGTCGGCGTCTTTGGCGGGACTGCCGACGAGCTTACCTTTGCTGTGCACGTCTCCTTTCCCGACCTGCCGCTTTCGCCTGTCGTCCAGACCCGCGAGGTCCGCGTTGTCGACGCCTGACCCACGAACCGAGACGAAACAGCTGCCATCTGGACGAGAAGAGCGATAACCAGTTCAAGAGTTTTAAGATTGTTGTAAACAATTTAAACAGTTTTGAGAGAGTAATGAAACGATTACTGAAGCTGTAAAAGGTGACATACTCAAGATGGGTCAAACAAAACCGGGCGAAATTGCGCTAGCGTTCGATCCCTTATATGATGGATACGGTTGTACGTGTAATTGAGGAGTCCACCCATGTCAAACGCGTCCCCCCTCGAAACACAGTCACGGCACAGGACCCAGACAGCACCGCGGCGAGTGCTCGGATTACCCGTGAAGTTCATCGGGTTCTGGACGGCCGTGTTCGTCCCGTTTGTTCTGTTGGCCCTGATTGCCAGCGGCGCGGTGTTACAGGCCCCCCAGCTGTTCGCCGCGTTGCTGGGTGCCAACCTCGTTGGCCTCGTCGTCGGCCGCGATTACAAGCAGTAGTACGGATTCCTCACAGTCAGTTCTGTCCCTCCCGGGACCCCTCCACCCGGACTCCTCACCACCACTGTCCAGCAGCCAACCGGCCCGACGTTTATATCCCATGACGGGACCATCCCCGGTATGTCCGAGAGGGTTCAGATTATTGCCGGTCGCTGTACCACCGTCTTCGAAGGAACACGCGAACAGGAGCAACACGGCGACGTTATCGTCCTGGTCAAGCCAGACGGCACGGTACTGGTCCACGACGCGCAGGGGTACCAGCCGGTCGCCTGGCTCACCCGCGCCGAGGCCGTGACTGTCACAGACGAAACAATCGTCGCACAGGACGGCGAACAGTCGCTGGAGGTCACTATCGAGAACGTCCACCTCCGAGAGCAGTACGCAGCCAGCGACGCGGGATTACCCGCCGGGCGATGTCCCGACTGTGGGGGGCAACTTGTCCGGACGAGTGGGAGCGTCGTCTGTCCGGGGTGTGACGAGTCGTACTCGCTCCCCACAGGGTCGACCACGCTGTCGACGACCTGCGACGACTGCGGCCTCCCCGAGTTTCGCGTCGAGCGTGGCGACGCGTTCGACCTCTGTCTCGACCCGGACTGTGACCCACTCGACGAACGCGTTAGAGAGCGCTTCGACAACGTGTGGGACTGCCCGAACTGTGGCGGTGCGTTGCGGGTGCTCCGCCGTGGCGGTCTCCTCCTCGGCTGTGAGAACTACCCGGACTGTGAGACAGGATTCTCGTTTCCCGCTGGCGAACACGCCGGCGAGTGCAGCTGTGGACTGCCAGTCTTCGACACCCCCTCGGGCCGGCGATGTCTCGACCGCGCGTGCGAACCGGAACAGAAATCGGAGGCATAAACGTGTCTGTCGCCCGTCCTGTCCGGTTTCGCAGACGTGGAATGCAGGCATTGCCGGCTACCGGCAAGGGGGTGCCTAGACACAACTCCTGTTTGTCTCCGAGTCCAACACTCTCCAATGCCAGCATTCGAGATGGGGTGGCGCGACACCTTCTTCGCCAGTTGGGCCGTCGACCCCGGTCTGGTCGCACCGCAGGTTCCCGAGCGTCTGGCCGTCGACACCTTCGACGGCGACGCCTACCTCTCGGTCGTTCCCTTCGCTATCGAAGACATCCGGCCGAGAGGCCTGCCTGCCGCTGTTGGTCTGTCGACGCCCGAGCTGAACCTACGGACCTACGTCACCTGCGACGGCGCGCCAGGCATCTACTTCTTCAATCTCGACGCCGACGATATCCTGGGCGTTATTGGGGCACGGCTGTTCAACCGACTGCCGTACTACCTGGCGGACATCGACTACGACGCCGACCCGCCGGTTCGATTCCAGAGCCGTCGCACTACGCCAGGAGCGCGCGCCGCGCGGTTCGACGCAGAGTATGGTCCCGAGACAGGAAGCGAGCGGTTCGAGCCCGAACCCGGCACCCGCGAGCACTTTCTCACCGAGCGATACCGCTACTTCGCGGAGGGGAGCGACGGAGATATCCTGTACGCCGACATCGAACACGAGACATGGACCCTCCGGCAGGGAACCTGGGACCTCGGCAAAAACGGGCTGTTCCGGGCAAACGGATTCGACCAGCCAGCAGGTGAGCCGTCGCTTCTGTACGGCGACCGCGTCGAGGTGAGCGCGTCGAGCAACCGGCGGTGGAATGGCGGCTAATCCAGTTTCCGAACGAGTTCTTAAGCCCCTCCGGCCCAACAACGTCGTATGCGCGTCGTCTCACTGCTCCCGTCGGCGACAGAGATGCTGTACGCCCTCGGTGTCGAACCCGTCGGCGTCTCACACGAGTGTGACTACCCACCGGAAGCGGCAGAGTTGCCGTCGGTTATCGAGACACACATTGACGCGAGCGCGTCGAGTGCCGACATCAACGAACAGGTGATCGAGGCGACCGATAACGGCGGCGTCTACGAAATCGACCGCGAGCTGTTGGCCGAGCTCGACCCCGATATTGTCGTCTCACAGGGCATCTGTGACGTCTGTGCCGTCGACGACTCACGGATTCGCGCGGCGGTCTCTGAGCTCGGCCTCGACGCCGAGGTGGTGACAAGTGACCCACACAGTCTCTCGGACCTCCTGGCCGATATGGAGCGACTCGGCGAGGTCTGTGGCCGCCAGGACCGGGCCGCGTCGCTGGTTGAGGAGTTCGAGGAACGAATCGAGCGCGTCGAGGCGGCGACGCCGGATTCAGGGCCACGCGTCGGGATGCTCGACTGGCTCGAACCGCCGATGGTTGCGGGCCACTGGGTGCCCGGGATGGTCGAGCGCTGTGGCGCGGAGTACGGCCTCGCCGACACCAGAACTCCCTCGCGGCCGCGCGAGTGGGAGGAGATTGTGGCCTACGACCCCGAGGTGCTGGTGTTCGCTCCGTGTGGATTCGGGCTCGACCAGACGCGTGCGAACCTCAACGACGTGACCGACCGCGACGGCTACGAGCAGTTGACTGCCGTCCAGGAGGGCGAGGTGTACGCGATAGATGGCAACCACTACGTCAATCGGCCCGGACCGCGGCTAATCGAGACAATGGAGGTACTGGGGTCGGTGCTCTACCCCGACCACGTCGACGCGCCCGACACCGACGAGACGGCAGTCACGCGTCTCCAGCGAGCGACCGTCGACACGTGACCGAGGCGTGAGGCTTTATGTCGCAGTACCCCTAGAGCGGAGTGATGAAACTGCAAGCAGACTGGGGACTGCGAGGACGGATGGTCCTCGTCAGCCTGTTGCTTCTGGTAGCGTATCTGGCGCTGGCGGTCGTTCTCGTCGAGGTGCTCGGCGGGGGACTGCTGTTTACCGTCGCGATACTCGGCGGACTCTCCTTTGCCCAGTACTACTACAGCGGCTCTCTCGCGCTGCGGAGCATGGGCGCACGGGAGGTCTCCGCCGAGGAGTATCCGGAACTCCACCGGATGGTCACACAGCTCGCCCAGCAGACCGACACGCCACAGCCGACCGTCGCCGTCGCAGAGACGGCGGTCCCGAACGCGTTCGCGGCGGGTCGGTCACCGAGCGCGGCGACAATCTGTGTGACGACAGGACTGCTCGACAGGCTCGATCAGGACGAGCTCGAAGGTGTCCTCGCACACGAACTCGCCCACATCAAGAACCGCGACGTGGCGGTGATGACCATCGCCTCGTTTTTTGCTTCGATTGCATTTCTCGTGGTGCGGTGGGGATGGCTGCTCGGTGGTGGCCGCGACCGTGACGCTGCTCCAATCTGGGTCGCAATCCTCGTCTCCCTGGTGGTCTGGGTCATCAGCTTCTTTCTCATCCGGGCGCTCTCGCGGTACCGCGAGTACGCGGCCGACCGCGGGGCCGCACAGATGACCGGCGAGCCCGCCGCGCTCGCCTCAGCACTCCGCTCAATCTCAGAGGACATGGAGCAGGTTCCCAAAGAGGACCTCCGTGAGCAGGCCGAGATGAACGCGTTTTTCATCCTCCCAATCCGCTCGGGCTTCATCGGTCGACTCGCCCGAACACACCCCTCGACCGAGCGCCGTATCGACCAGTTGCTCGAACTCCAGGGCGAGCTGTAGCTGTCCACGGAAGCGAACGCTTTTTGCGCGTGTCGGTGCGAAATACCGGTATTCGATGACAGACGATTCCTTCGCGGGCGACTCCGACGGGGCGGAGTCACCACACGGAACAGAAGAGACCCGGGACGTGGCGACCGACGGTGGAGCCACCGGGGCCGACTCGGTCGCGCTGGACCCGTGGGGGTCCTCGACGGTGTCGGACTACCGGAAGCTGTTCGACCAGTTCGGCATCGAGACCTTCGACGAGGTGCTTGGAGAGGTACCAGCGCCACACTACCTGATGCGCCGTGGCGTTATCTTCGGTCACCGAGACTACCGCGCCGTCGCACGGGCGATGCGTGAGGACGACCCCTTCGCGGTGCTGTCGGGATTCATGCCGACCGGTGACCCACACATCGGACACAAGCTCGTCTTCGACGAGATTATCTGGCACCAACAGCAGGGCGGCGACGCCTACGGTCTCATCGCCGACCTCGAAGCCCACAGCGCCCGCGGGCTCTCCTGGGACGAAATCGACGAACACGCCCACAACTACATCCTTTCGCTGCTCGCGCTCGGGTTCGACCCCGAAGAGGGGACGCTGTACCGCCAGTCGACCAACCGCGAGGTTCAGGACCTGGCTTTCGAGCTGGGCATCGAGGCAAACTTCTCCGAACTGGGGGCCATCTACGACTTCGACGGCGAAACCGACGTCTCGCACATGCAGTCGGTCATCACCCAGATGGCCGACATCCTTTACCCACAGCTGGACGACCCAAAGCCGACGGTTATCCCCGTCGGCCCCGACCAGGACCCCCACGTCCGGCTGGCGCGAGACCTCGCCGCGCGGGTCCAGTACTTCGGCGTGACCGAGGCGTACGCGAGCTTCGAGACCGACCCAGAGGAGCGTGCTGTTATCGCCGACGCCCACGAGACGCTCACCGATCGCCACCCCGACGAGACGATTCGGTGTGTCGACGCCGCGAACTACCTCGAAGGCAAGCGCGAGGAGGGCGCGACCGACGAGACGGCGACAACGCTCGACAGCACCATCACGATGCTCCGGGAGGCTGGCAAGGAGCCGCTTCGGCCCCGTGTGCGAGTCGTCGACCGCAACGCCACCGAGGATGCCTTCGAGGCACTCATCGAGGCAATTGACGGCGAAAAGCGCGTCTACGACGAACACATCGATACGTTCGAACTCTCCCGCGAGGAGGCCGAAGACCTCGCCCGCGAAGTCGCACTCGACCACGGCGGCTACGGGTTCCGTGCCCCCTCGTCTATCTATCACCGCTTTATGACCGGCCTCACCGGCGGGAAGATGTCCTCGTCGGTGCCGGCCTCACACATCAGCCTGCTCGACGACCCCGAAGCGGGCTACGACAAAGTGAAATCAGCCACCACCGGCGGCCGCGAGACCGCAGAGAAACAGCGCGAACTCGGCGGCGAGGCCGACGAGTGTCCGGTCTACGAACTGTACGCCTACCTGCTTGCCGACGACGATGACGAGTTCGCGACCGAAGTCTACGAAGAGTGTGTCGGCGGGGAACGGCTCTGTGGCGGCTGCAAGGAACAGGCCGCCGAACTGATGGAAGAGTTCCTCGAAGACCACCAGGAGAAACGAGCGGAGTGGGAAGAGAAACTCGACAACCTCGATATCGAGTTTGACTCGCCGCGGGCGTGACAGCCTCCGACAGCGGAATTCGCAAAAATTTATCAGTTGCCTGACCGAGGGCGTGGCTATGAGCGTCAGAATCCGGGAAGCGACGCCAGCAGACGCCTCCAGAATCGCTGCCGTCGCGGAGAAAGCGTGGTACGAGGCCCACGCGCCGATAATCGGCGAAGAGATTGTCGCGGAGTTCCTCGCGAAGTACTACGACACGGACTCCCTTCGAGAGGTCATCGACAGAGACGGATGGATAACGACCGTCGCAGAGGCGGATGAGGAGGTCGTCGGGTTCGTCTCTGGCGGCCCAGACGATGACGGCCCCAGCCTGCTACACCTGAACCGGATATACATCCGTCCCGAGCGCTGGGGAGAGGGCATCGGCGGGCGGTTGGTAGCGAGCTTCGAGCAGGACGCGAGAGCGCTGGAGTCCGACCGGATTAGCCTGCGGGTGATGGCAGAAAACGAGCGGGCCGTCCGATTTTACGAGTCCGCTGGCTTCGACAGACAGGAGAAGATATACGACGAGATGGTCGAGACAGAGTCGTACATCTACCACAAAAAACTCTGAACTCAGGGCGTCAGCCGCTCGGCCGAGAGCCAGTTGATATCGTCTTCGGTGGTCAGCGCGAACAGCATCCGCTTGCGGACGCCGTGAGCGAGGCGTACATCCAGCGAGAGGTCCCGCGGCACGAACGAGTGGTCCGCCGGAAGCGCACGGACGAGAAACTCCGAGTGACCGAGGTCGTCGACAGAGTCAACATCGGCGTAGGTCCGGAAGTCAGCCCCGAACTTGAACCCCGTTTTCGGCACGATGCCCGCCGAGCGGAGCGCGTCGTAGACCCGCAGACGTCGGTCGAATCGCTCCCCCTCGACCTCCCGGCCGCGGTCGATGATTGCGTCAGCATCGGCAACCTCCTCGACCCCCACCGTGAGGTCACCGTGACTGCTCAGATACGCAGCCTCGACGAGCGAGAGTTGGACGCGGTCGTCGTCGCGGTCGAGCCGCTGGCCATAGAACGCGTGGTCGTGCAGCGACTCCGGTGGCTCGGGAACGAGAACGCGGTCCGAGAGCAGGTCTCCGTCGAAGGGCGGCAACTCGTGGTTGGTCGACCCGGAGGACGTCGGCGTGTCGAGTTCGAGATACGTCACCTCGCTTTCCTCGTCGACGACCGCAAGAACACCCGTACTTGCCTCGTCCTGCTCGGCGTCTGTGCCACTCGCAATCGCGGTCAGCGTCCCGGCGTCGACTGCCGCGCGCTCGCTGAGCGCCGTCACGCGGTAGGCGACGGCGTCGTCCCACGGTCCCTCTCCTCGCGGGTAGACAACGAAGTCGGTGACATCGGCGCTGTCGGTCGGCGAGAGGTAGAATCCCCGGTCGCGGAGCTCCTTGTAGACGAAGAAGTCGACTTCGGAGACAGCACGCGAGGAAAGCAGGGACTCGAAGCCGAGACGGCCACCCTCGCGGTCGTCACGGACCGCAGTCACGTCGCCACGGAACAGCAGGTGTGCTGCCTCGACAGGAGCGAGTTCGAGTTCGCCGTCCTGTGGTCTGCCGTAGCCGCGGGCGTCGTAGAACCGCTCGCGGGCTTCGTTGCCGCCGCGAACGGTCTCCCCGTCGAAGGTGAGTTGCATACCAGCCACTCGACGGTGGGAACAAAAAGCGTCTGCGGTGTCGAGTCAGGGCAGGTGTGTGTGGCCGCCGATGCGCGCCCCGGTGAGGTCGAGGTCTCGGATAAGCGCTTCTCTGTCGACGATAGAGTCGACGAGCGAACAGGAGTCGAGCGTCGCCTCTGGAAAGACAATCGAGCGCTCCAGCGCGGAGTCGGTGACCGTCGCGCCGGGCATGACGTGGACGTTCTCGCCAACGGTGGTGTCCTCGACGGTCGCGTCCTCTGCGACGATGGAGTCGCCGTCGAGTGCCCACGCGACCGCCTCCAGATAGCTCTCGGGCGTGCCAATATCGAACCACGCCTCCTCAAAGGTGAATGCGCTGACAGGACTGCGGGACTGGAGCCACTGGAGGAACCAGCCCGGCTCGTCGGGGTTGTTGTCGGCGGCGAGATACTCGCTGAAGCGGACTTCCTCGGCGGGGAAGGCATAACAGGCAATCGAGACGAGCGTGCTCGGCGGGTCGGCCGGCTTCTCCTGGAAGTCGACGACGCGGGTGCCGTCGAGTTCGACCAGCCCGTACTGGGTCGCCTTCTCCCGAGAGCCGACATCGTATGCCGCAAGCGTCGCCGTCTCCTCTTCCTCGAAGAAATCGACGAACGTCGAGAGATCGAAGCTGATGAGATTGTCTCCGGCGACGACGAGCAGGTTTTCGTCGTCGATACCCTCGCGGTCAACGAGCTGGGCGAGCGCGCCGATGACGCCGAGTTTCTCATCCTCGTCGACAGTCTCTTCGACACTCAACTGGGGTTTCTCGAAGTCCGAATCCGCCAGGTGGGCCTCGAAGTCGTCGGCGAACCGTTCGTTCGTGCTCACGAATACGTCCTCGATACGGTCGTCGTCTTCGAGTTCACAGAGCACGCGGTCGATAACTGTGGTCTCGCCGACCGGGAGGAACATCTTCGGTCGGTTGCGAGTAATCGGCCACAGCCGGGTCGCGTAGCCACCGGCGAGAACGACTGCTTTCATATCGAGTTAGACCCAGCGGCCGGTTAAAATCCTTGTGAAGCGGCGTCATTACGGTGATACTTCGTCGGGTCGGACCCCACCGCGCGCGATGTAGAGCGTCTCTCCGGGAACAGTGATCCGCCTGACCGGAACCACCGGCTGGTCGCCGCCGAGTGTGGTAAAGAGGAAAGTCGCATCGACGGCGTCGGCAAGTTCGACGGCCGGACGATGAAGCTCGGGGGGCCAGTTCAGCGCGTACAGCGCGTCGGCGTCGGCATACAGCTCGTGGTCGGGAGCAGTCACGTCGTCACAGGCGAACGAGACCCCCGTTGGAACCGACCGCTCGCGGATGTCGGTCGCGGTCACGTCGCGACCGCGGACAGCGAGCGCCTGGGCCACAGAGGTACGTCTCCCGATGCCGAGTTCGACGACGCTGTCGAACCGAGAGAGGCGAGCGACGAGGGCGCGGCGCGTATCGTCGAGCACGCAGATTTTTATTTATCGGGTGGTATAAAGAACTGTATGCACGTCGACATCGTGCCGGTCGGCGACGTCGACCCGGTGGTCAAGCGCGAAGCGTCAGGCGGTCTTCGGTCCGTGTACGACTGTGATGTGACCGTCCACGACGCCCAGTCAGTGCCATCGGGAGCCTACGACTCCTCTCGCGAGCAGTACCGCGCTGAGGAGTTCATCGACCTCGCAAAGCGCGTCGGCTCCGGCTCGAAGAACATCGCTATTACCCCGGAAGACCTCTTCTATCACCGCCGCAACTACGTGTTCGGCCTGGCCTACCTCGGTGGCAGCGGGAGCGTCATCTCGACCTACCGGCTGCGAACGAGTTCCGACGGAGGCTTCTCGAACCGTTCGGCCTCGGACATCTTCTCGGACCGCGTCCGCACAGAGGTCGTCCACGAGATCGGCCACACACTCGGCCTCGAACACTGTGATAACAAACGCTGTGTGATGAACTTCTCGCCGACCGTCCGCGAGGTCGACGTGAAAGAACAAACGCTCTGTGGCTCCTGCCAGCGAGATATTCTGTGAGGTTTTCGGCAACAGAGTGCTGCTCGCTCTCAATATAGCACTACATTTGTTGTATTTTTCTATCGAAATTTTACATTCATCAACTACCAAACTGATTAGGCATATTCTCTATACCGGTCGCGCCATGAGTAATAGTTGTCGTATGAGTCAGACACAATCAAATCGGACCGAAGAACTGGGCGACATCTTCGTGTCCGTCACGGGCGACGAAGCAGTGACCGAGCAACAGGAAGCAGACAGCAACAGGCGCGACGTTCGCGGCAAGAACCGTATCGACGAGGCCGTCGAGGACGGACTCGACGACGCAATCGACGGTGCCGAGGCCGACCCCGGTGACCCCGGCGGCTGAGGATGGCCGCGAGTAGGCGACGAATCAGTCAGTTTCTTACCCCTCTCGGAGATATGCCAGCACATGGCAGCCCCATTTGACTTCGAACTGTTGCGTGAGCTGACAGAGACCAGCGGTGTCCCCGGCTACGAGGACCGCGTCCGCGAAGTCGTCAGGCGAGAACTTGAACCAGAAGTGGACGAAGTACGGACTGACGCGATGGGAAACGTCGTCGGAACCATCCAGGGAGCGAGTGACAACTCGGTCGTCGTCGCAGCCCACATGGACGAAATCGGATTTATGGTCCGACACGTCACCGACGACGGGTTCGTCCAGGTCGACTCCCTTGGTGGCTGGGACCCACGCGTTCTGAAGGCCCAGCGAGTCACCATTCACACTGACGACGAAGATATTACGGGACTCATCGGGTCGCTGCCCCCACATACCCTCGACGAGGAACAGCGGGAATCGACGCCGGATGTCGAGGATATCCACATCGACACCGGCCTCGATGGCGAGGAGGCAGCCGAACGCATCTCGAAAGGCGACCTCGTCACGATGGAACAGTCGACCGAGCGCGTCGGCGACACGGTTACCGGAAAGGCACTGGACGACCGCGTCTGTCTGTTCACGATGCTCGAAGCCGCCCGGAACATAGCGGACCCCGACGTGACGATTCACTTCGCCGCGACCGTTCAGGAGGAGGTTGGAATTCGGGGGGCACAGGCCCTCGGCGTCGACCTCGACCCCGACCTGGCTATCGCACTCGATGTGACCGTCGCAAACGATGTCCCAGGGTTCGAGCCCAGCGACCACGTCACCGAACTTGGCGGAGGAACAGCGGTCAAGCTCAAGGATTCGAGCGTTATCGCGAATCCGAAGGTCCACCAGCGCCTCCAGTCGGTCGCCGATGATGAAGGAATTGAGTTCCAGCTCGAGGTCCTGCCGGCTGGCGGCACCGACACGGCCGGCTTCCAGCGCGCCGGCGGCGCGGTCCCCGCGGGCGCGATTTCGATTCCGACCCGGTATCTCCACACCGTCACCGAGAGCGCTCACGTCGACGATGTGGCCGCAACTATCGACCTGCTGACAGCGTTCCTCAAAACCGAAGACGGCGAACACGATTACACGCTGTAGTCGCTGACGCGGCTCTGTAGAGGCGACAGCACACCATACTTATTCCTCGTGGTCCCGAACCACTGCTGTGTCACTGAAAGGGCTGAAGCAATCACTCAGGCGGCTCGTTGGGCTGGTGTCGGCCGGCGGAACAATGGACCATCCGGCAAACGGCGGCATGGTGCGTGAGAGTCAAGAAGACGAGGACAGCGAAGACTGAGCGCAGACCGGCTGGTCAGTTGTCGAATCTGGCCTGAACGAACGGCTGTGCATCCTCGATGTCACCGAGCCGGGAGTCAGAGACGAGGACACCCTCCGTCTCTTCGACAGGGACAGAAACGCTGATTTCTTTTGTCCGACCGTACCGCCCTTTCGAGACGACAACTGCGTTGACGATGCCGAGCATGTCGAGCTCGCTGATGAGGTCGGTGACCCGCCGTTGTGTGAGGACGTCGGCATCGATTTCCTCACAGAGACGCTTGTAGATGTTGTACACCTCGCCGGTGTTGATGTTGTGGACGCCCTGTTTCTCCAGCAGAATGATGGCAAAGAGCACGAGCTTGGACTGCTGTGGGAGCGTCCGAACCACCTCGATGACCCGGTCGAGTTCGATTTTCTCCTGGGCCTGTCTGACGTGTTCCTCCTCAACATTGTCGGTCGTGTCTCGCTCAGCCAGTTCACCGGCCGTCCGGAGCAGATCGAGCGCCCGTCGGGCGTCACCGTGTTCCTGTGCGGCAAAGGCCGAACAGAGCGGAATCACGTCGTCGGTGAGCGCGCCGCCTTTGAACGCCACCTCCGCGCGGTGCTGGAGGATGTCGCGCAGCTGGTTTGCGTCGTACGGCGGGAAGACGATCTCCTCCTCGCCGAGGCTGGACTTGACACGAGGGTCGAGGAAATCGGTGAACTTCAGGTCGTTCGAGATGCCCATGATGGAGACCCGTGAGCGTTCGAGTTCGGAGTTCATCCGCGAGAGATTGTAGAGCGTGTCGTCACCTGATTTCTCGACGAGTTTGTCGATCTCGTCGAGCATGATGACGACCACGCGCTCGCGGAAATCGACCGCCTCGAAAAAAGAGTTGTAGACTCGGTCTGTCGGCCAGCCGGTCATCGGTACTTCGTCGAACCCGTCCCGTTTCGACTCGAGGTCCTCGACCCGGGCCTGCACATCCTCGGCAGAGGTGAACTGGGTCTCGCCGAGTGCCTCATTGCCGTCTTCACGCGCGCGGTCGCGGAGCGACCGGAGGTCCTCTAGCTCGTCTTCGATTGCGGCCTCGTTCTGTTCGATGAACGTGTTGGCAAGCTGTGCGAGGACCCGATACTGTGTGTCGGTCACCTCGCAGTTGATGTACTGGACCTCACAGGGGACTTCGTACTTCTGGGAGGTGGCCTCGAGCTCTTCGCTAACGAACTTCGCGCTCGCGGTCTTGCCCGTGCCAGTCTTTCCGTAAATCAGAATGTTCGAGGGCGTGTCGCCACGGAGCGCCGAAACCAGTATCGTGGCGATGTTGTTGATCTGCTCCTCGCGGTGAGGGAGTTTTCGAGGCGTGTAGGAGGGACGCAGCACCTCTTTGTTCTCGAAAATCGGCTCGCCGCTGAGGAGGTCGTCGAACAACCCGGCTGAAGAATCTTCGTCGTCTTCGAGCAGATCATCGAGCGATGAGGTCCGGTCCTCGGCCGGCGGAGCAACGTTCTCGGCCCGTTCATCTGCCGACGGCTCCGAGCTGTCGTTCTCAGAGATGACACTCTCGTCGAACGGCGACCCGCTGTCATCGACCGATTTGTCCCCATTTGTCATGAGCGATAGGACCCCTTTGTTTCTACTGGAAATCTGCCTACGCGTGTGGAGAACCCATTGAGAGCGGCTATACGCCGCAAATTCGGGAGATGTGTATCACGGGTGTGTCCACTTGAACCAGATGAAATGGCGGTTGTGCGTCTATTAAAGATTTCGATTACGTATACAGACGATAACTCGAGTGTCGTTGTTAAGAACAATCGAATCGGCAGAAACCCTCGAAAAAGCAGTAACAACGGTGAGTGTTCGATTCGAGTTGAAACAGAGGGGTTGGGGATGTACACAGCAACAGAGGGAAGCTGCAGGGTCGGGCAGCCCTTTGTGTGTATTGCCTTCGAAGTCTTCGAGATTTTTGAGAAGCCGACAGACAGAGTCCACGTGTACTGTTACCGAAGCGTGTGAATTGAAGGGGAATTATTCGTTCGAGGGGAAACGGTGGGGTAACCCCCCCCACCCCTTCGTTTCAGGTGGAACGAGAAAATGAAGGGGAGGGGTCACAGACTGAGAGAGAATTGTCCTTCTAGCGGGAAAGATTTAAGTTAAATACAGTAATACCATACCCGCACTAGAGAAAAATAGATTTTAGGTGGTTATTTTCTTATTTTACCTAGTAACATTCTGAACACAACTAGATGTTACTACAAGAATCGTTACCGGTGTGTGTTTTACTCTATTCGAATTTGTATCATAACTTTCTCAGTCCACCCGCAGCTGTGGTGTTGGGGTGTCGGTCTTGGTCTGTTCCACTTGAAACGAAGGGGTGGGGGGCTGACCAACTCCTTTCGCTGGAATCCCTGATAAAGTGTAACAATTAAAATGATTGTCTGACGTATAGTTAAGTGATTTCCGTGGTCTCATTGGGATAAGCCCTGTTCAGGGGTCGGGAGTTAAGGATGGGACTGATTACAAACTTGAGATCCAGCATATCACGGGCAGCATCGACACTGTTTGCCGACGCAGAGCCCAAGCGAATCGGCATCTATGGACCGCCGAACGCTGGGAAGACGACGTTGGCTAACCGCATCGTGAGGGACTGGACGGAACACGGCGACGCCGTTGGACCGGAGAGTCACATTCCACACGAAACGCGGCGTGCTCGCCGGAAGGAAAACGTCGAGATAGAGCGTGACGGGAAGACGGTGACAATCGACGTGGTCGATACGCCGGGTGTGACGACCAAGGTTGACTACACCGAGTTCCTCGAACACGACATGGAGGAAGACGACGCCGTCCGTCGGTCTCGTGAGGCGACCGAAGGCGTCGCGGAGGCCATGCACTGGCTTCGCGAGGATGTCGACGGCGTCATCTACGTCCTCGACGCCACAGAGGACCCGTTCACGCAGGTCAACACGATGCTCATCGGCATCATCGAGAGCCAGGACCTCCCGGTCTTAATTCTCGCGAACAAGATCGACCTCGAGGAGGCTAGCGTCCAACGCATCCGGAACGCGTTCCCCCAACACGAGACGATTCCGTTGTCGGCACTCGAAGGCGACAACATGGACGAGGTTTACGACAAGATAGCGGAGTACTTCGCGTGATACCATGGCAGAAGTGAAACAACCGGACGGCGTGCAGATTGACCTGATCAGCGGCGAGCGCATGGAAGGGCTCGCCAGCATGGAGAAGATTCGGATAATTCTCGACGGTGTCCGTGAGGGCAACATCGTCATCCTCGAAGAGGGACTCTCCCCGGAGGAGGAATCCCGGCTCATCGAGGTGACGATGACCGAAATCAGCCCCGATGAGTTCAACGGCATCGAGATCGAGACCTACCCCAGCTCGGAGTCGAGCAAGTCGGGACTGTTCGACCGTCTGATGGGCAACGACTCGGACAAGAAACTCACCGTCATCGGACCGGCAAACCGCATCGAGACGCTCCATAAAGACGAAACCCTCATCCAGACGCTCGTCTCCAGAAAATAAGATGCCACACGAGTGTACCGACTGCGGCCGCGCGTTTGAGGACGGCTCGAAGGAGATGCTCTCGGGGTGTCCCGACTGCGGCGGCAACACCTTCCAGTTCCGTCCGGACGGCCAAAGCGGGGACGGCGACGCCGCGACCGCACCTGACCCGCCGGAACCAGAAGTGAACAGCACCGTCGCGCGGACCGTCGGCAACGCGGCCACGGCTGTCCGTGACCTCGTCGGCGCTGACGAGTCGCCGGGACGTCTGGACGAGACGACAGATTCGGCCCCCGATCCCTCTGTTTCCAGTGGAGACCGTCCACCTGAAACATCTGGCTCCGAGCCGTCCCATATCACCGCAGAACAGGCCGCACACGAGGACGCGGCCCAGGCGAGCGCCCGGAGCGAGATTGTCTCGCCGGATGACCTCCCAGAGCGGACGCCGTCGCCGACACGCGAGCCGTCGGTGCCGGAGACGGCCGAGAATCAACGGGAGGATCGGCCCGGTCTTGACGAACTCCGCGAACAGCTCAACGAGCAGTTCGAGTCTATCCGTGTCGTCGCTCCCGGGCAGTATGAGCTCAACCTCATGGAGCTGTACGACCGCGAGGAGTACATCATTGCGCTCCAGGAGGACGGCAAGTACACGATTCAGGTGCCCGAACGCTGGAGCGAGTGACAGCCGTCTCGCTGTCGGCGCTGGTTCTCACTTGTGATTCTTTCGCACGAATGTTTTTCTTTGTCGAAGTCTAGTGTTTACACGTCTAATGGTGGATGGTAACACACCTACAAACGAGTCAACAGAAAGCGACCAGCGACACCATTCACCGTCGTTACAGGCAGAGATACACCTGCTCGCCAGCTCGAAACTGGGCAGACAGGCAGAGTCGCTGATACCCAGTCAGATCACTGTCCAGGGGTATACCAGTGTCTCGACGTTTCTCGAGGATCTTTCGGGAAAAGTCGCGGTTGTGATTCTCGACGTGAGAGTAGATGGAGATATCCGAGACATCGTCACCCGAACGATACGGGAATCCGAGCACGCACGGGTCACGTTGCTCGCAACCGACGGTGTACAACTCCTTGGATTGGATATTCCCTACGACGAGGCGTTTGTCTTCCCCGAGGAGACCGACGCGTTTGAGTCGGAGATCAGGAGTCTGTACATCAGGTCGTACTACGCAGCAACCATCGAGCGTTACTACAAGATCTGTTTCTCGATGCAGAACCGGAAAACGAAACTTGATGACCCCGAGTCCGACGAGCAACTGCAGCGACTCCAGGGCGCACGCGAGCGTCTGGCGTCACATCTCCGAATGTTCCGACGGGTGCTCTCCGAAGACGACATGGATGCCATCGCCAACCGTGAGCATCGTCTCAAGAGCCTCTCGAGGAACGCAAAGAACAATCCACCGCCCGACGCTATCGGACTCCCGAACGCCTGTCCTAACTGTGGGCTCGACTAGACAGCATGGCACGGCAGCAAACTGCGGAACGGGTACGAGCGAATCGGTGCAGAAACCTGGCGCTGTGTCAACTGTGGCACGATTATGGAGGATATGGACCCGGACAACTACAAAATCGCCTGACTACCGGGCGGCGGGCAGACTGCGAGATCTAGCTAATCTTCTCGTACTGCTCGTCGAGCTTCTCAGCGGCTTCGGCCATCTGCTCCTGTTCGAACTCGTCGAGGTCCCACTCGATGACCTCTTCGACGCCGTCTTCGCCCAGCCGGGCCGGAACACCGAATCCGACGCCTTCGTAGCCGAACTCACCGTCGAGCGCGATTGAACACGGAAGGACTTCTCCGGTATCGTTGAGAATCGCGCTGACGGTGTGGGCGACACCCTGTGCCGGCCCCCACTCGGTTGCGCCCTTGCGCTCGATAACGTTCATCGCGCTCTGCTGGAGGTCTTCGAGAATCTCCTCCTTGTCGTCCTCGGAGAACTCGAGGTCCCGACCGTCGACGCGGACCTTCGAGAAGACGGGGACCTGTGAGTCGCCGTGTTCGCCGAGAATCGTCGCCTCGACGTTCTGGACTGGCACGTCGAAGCGCTGGGAGAGGACGTACCGGAACCGGGCGGAATCGAGCCGGCCGCCGAAGCCGACAACGTGCCCGCGTGGGCGGTCACCGCTCTCGTAGAGGTGACGGTTCAGCAGGTCGACCGGGTTCGAGGTAGTGACGGTGATGAACTCGTCGTTGTGTTCGGCAAGCGAGGACTGGATGTCCTCCATGATGGGCGCGTTGTCGTCAGCCAAATCGAGGCGGGTGTCGCCGGGTTGGCGCGGGAGCCCAGCGGTGATAACGACCACGTCGGAGCCCTCGGTGGCGGCGTAATCGCCCTGCCGGACCTCGGTGTTCGAGTCGTAGGCGATTCCGTGGTTGGCGTCTGCGGCCTGACCGATGGTCACGTCTTCCTGTTCGGGGATATCGACGAAGACCAGTTCGTCGACGACGTCCTGCAGTGCGATGCTGTACCCTGCGGCCGCACCTACGGTGCCCGCAGCACCGACGATGCTTACTTTTGCCATACCTGCATCTCCCGCCGCGCTCCCGTTAAAAATATCGAATCGAGGTTCTTGGCCCGCAACGCATTTTTGCGCCCGCCGACTCCATTCATCCATGAGCGAATTCGACGAGGAGGCCGAACGCGAGCGGCTCCGAGAGAAATACGAGCGCGACCAGCAGAAACGAGAGACCACAGAGAAGATGAGCGAACTCCTCCTCCAGGGAGCGACGATGACGAACGCGCACTGCTCTGAGTGCAACGACCCCATCTTCCGGTACGACGGCCAGGAGTTCTGTGCCTCCTGCGAGAAGCCAGTCGACCGCGAGACCAGTGAAGACGGGCAAAACAGTGCAATCGAAGTTACCGAACCGAGCGACGAGGCCCGCGTCAAATTCGGCGGCAGCAGCGAGCAGACCGACCGCAGCCAGCCCGACAACAGCCAAGACGAAGAGTCGGTCGACCGGACACACCAGCAGTCGTCGACATCGGCACAGGAGGCCTCGACGTCGGCACAGGACACACCGCGCCAGCCGCCATCGAACGGTACTACCGAACAACACACAGCAGACCAGTCGGCCCGAGACGCCCCAGCCGAACACCGGACGACCCGAAACCAGCAGTCCCAGCAACCACAGCGGACGCGACAACAAGCTCACGCTGGCGAGTCTGACGTGGGCGCTGTTCGTGACTCGCTCGTGCGCACGCTCCAGCGGTTCAGCGAGCGCGCAGAGGCGTGTGAGGATCCACAGCGGGCCCGCGAGCATCTCGCCGCCGCTCGCGAAGCAGCCGAGACACTCGAAGCGCTCCGTCGATAGACGGTGTCTGTGGAAATGAATTATATATAACATAAGACTTACCATGTGACGTGATATCGATATAAGCATGGTTCGTCCCGTCAGTACGGAGGTCCTACAGGATATCTGCGAAGAGATCGCGAGGGAGAACTACGGGTTCGTCTATCTGGCCGACCACAAAAGCGAGATCAAAGAGCAGTACGAACAGGCCGAAACCGGGTTCAAGTACACGAACTCGCTGTCGCTGTCGAACATCAAATCGGGGATGCAGGAGATAGCCGACGACGACTTCAACTCCTTTGAGCGGCTGCGCGGTGACGCGTACTTCGTGAATCCGCTCGACAGGGGGTGGGGACAGCGAATCGGTGATGAGCTCGAATCGCTGTTCACGACGAATCTCGTCTTGCACAAGAAACGCTTAGAGAAGAAATTCGACATCGCGCCAAACGATGTCGATTACTTCGCCCGCAAGCTCAGCGAGTCGGGGTACATCGACCGGATTCCGGCCGGGGAACGGGATTACTTCGTCGGTGGTTCCGAGCTGAAAGACGAGACATCGCGGGATATCGGCCTTGACGCCCAGCTCAAAAGCCGCGCTGACGCCGAAGGTAAGCTCTCTCACCGCGAACTCGAAGAGATAATCGACGTGGCAGCAACGGAGAACGTCATCGACTACCTCTCACAGAACGACTTCATCATCGATCTTGACGGCGAGTATCTCGTCCAGGCGGCACTCGACGAGTTCGCACATTCGCTGGCCGACCGCATCGCCGACCAGGTCACAGAGGAGTTCCAGGAGTCGGAGTACGTACTCCACCAACCCGAGTTCGAGCAGGTCATCGAGAACAATATAAACGAGTCGACGACCATCCTGAAAGAGGCCCGTGCGGTCCGCCAGAAGATAATCGCGCGGACAGAGGATGCACTGACGGAGGAACTGGACCTCTCGGAGCGGGCGGCGTACAACATGGTCGTCATGTCCGACCCGAAGCTCGACGGACAGGGATTTGCCGAACTCGTCGACGAGCAGGCCAGAGCGGTCAAAAAACAGGTCGCCCGGAGCGACGTGACGATCACGAAAAGAAGCGAACAGCTGTCTGCGGGCGAAGAGCGGATAGCCGACCTCCAGCTCGGGCGGACACAGAAATCACGCGAGTTCATCCGCGACGAGATTCAGGAGCGGTACGAGGAGATGGTTGATCAAGAGTGGTGAAATGAATTAAGTACTGCGGGCGCGCATAAAACATCATAACTGAGCCGGACATGGACTGCTTCCGAACGGCACACACAAACCATGCAACAAAAGTACGAGAACTTCGACGAACGCGAGATGGGTGACGGGACGTATCTGGTCGGCGACCCCGTTGAGCCCCACGAGGAACCGATTCGAATCGACACCGGCTGGTTCGACGGCGAACCCGGCGAGAAACGCGACTGGGAGTACATCGTCGGGGAGATTGTCGCAAGCGACCTCCAGGAGGGGCTCCAGCTTCAGGAGGGCGGCGAGGGAACAATCTACCGCGACCAGGCCGTCGAGAACATCCTCGACGCTGACTTTGACAGCGACAAATCAATCGTGAACAGAGACCAGGCGACGGCAATCGTCGACTACTTTCTCGAAGAGGGGGCGCTCACGGCTACAGACGGTGAACTCGTGGTGTTACACGACCCGACCGAGCTGACTGGGGAGAGCTCCCGGTTCGACAGCCAGGAGCGGGAGTACCATGTCCTGAGCTGGGCAGCCGCAATCGACACGTGTATCGATTACATGCAGGACACCCTCGATACCTTCGAGGAGGCCCGAGAGCGGCTCAAAGAGGAGACCAGCGACGTCAAAGAGAGCGACGTCTCCGAGGTCGAAAAGGAGGTTGCACGCGTCGGCCAGGAGCTCAAGAACCTCGGCCCGGGCGCACAGGTTCCGGACCCCTCCGAGCTGTCGGCCGACCAGAAAGAACGATACGAGACGCTCAAGGAGGATTTCGCGTACTACAAATCACTCTACGAGGTCAAACAGGAGCAACTGGTCACCGCCGAGAAGGGCATCGAGAAACTCAGACGGAACATCAAACGACTCCGGGGGGCCAAGGATGTCTACGAGTCGAAAGTTGGCGAGATGCGCAAGGCTGCGCTCCAACAGCAGGTGTTCCCGAGTGAGGATATCGACGTGGCACAGAACATGGCGGGGCTGATAACCAGTCTCTCTGATGTCGAAGACCCCAGAGAGATGGCCGAGAACCTCGGCGACGCCGAGGAACTCAACGATTCCGTCGACGATATGATGGAGAGTATTGGGGAGGTGACGGCCTCTGTTGAGGAAGGACTCGACAGCGACGAGCAGGCGGAGATCGAATCCGACGAATCGGAGCTCCAGATCGAATAACAATGTTCGCCCAGTCGGTGTTGTGGTGTGCCCGGGACATCGAAACCAGTCTCATGGCACTCCACGACGAACCGATACTCCGGGGACAGCCCATCACGACCAGAGAAAGCGACAGGGCACGGAGCACCACGCGACAGTTGCTCGAACTGCTCCGGGGTACTGCACTCCACCGACCCAGCAGTGCCGCCGACCGGCGCGACGAGCCCCTCGAACAGGTTCTGGCGGCGATATACGCGACCGAAACGGCCAGCGTCGAGCCGCTCGCCGACACACTCCCGGCAGGTCGTGAGACAATCGAGACACTCGAGTCTGCCGGACAGTTGGAGACCGACCACGGCGAGGTGTATGTCCCGTTGCGAGGAGCGGGCTCGGCACGGAACTGGCCGCCGCTACTCCGGGTGCTCGTCGACCGCCTGGGGGAGTTCGTCGGCGAGGTCCAGACTGTCGTCGAGAAACTCCGGGCCGACGGGGCCGACGGCGATACGCTCGAACTATCACTCGCCCGGTCGCTGCTGCGGCGACTCGAACTGCTTCGGACCGTGTTGCGGTCACAACTCGGGCAGCTACAGGTGGTCAACTACACCGTCTTCGTCGACTCACAGATCGACCAATTTCTCGTTGATGCTGTCCCGGCCGCGTTCGGGGTCGACACCCCCGTGGAGGAACCACTATGACAACCAGAACCAACGCAAACCCGTTTTTCGAGACGGATCACCCGACCAGCCACGTGACAGTCAAAGGAGGCCACATCGACTCCAATCGCGAACTCGTCAAGCTCCGCTGCCAGGGGAAAGAGGCGATGTTCTACGCGAAACCGCCGGACGACGACATCGACGACTTTCTTGCGACTGGGCCATCCGAGGTCCGGATGCACCGGAACGTCGCGACGCTGTTTGGCTCTGACCCCGAGGACATCCGTAGCGCGAGTTCGTTCGTCGTCGACACCTCTGTGACGAAAAACGAGGTTCATGAGTGCCGGTCGGCGACGGTCCACGTCCGGGGCAGTGTCACCAGAGAGAAAGTCGCCAAGCTCCTCCGCAGCCACGAGTACCTCCTTCACGACCTGGAAGAGGTTATCAGCACCAACAAAGGCAACATCCATCTTGATGTCGTGGAACTTTCACCGACTGATTTCACTACAGTCCGGGTGACCGAGAACACCGACCTGGAGTTTCTCGACCCCGACGAGTACGCCGAGCGCCGCCGGAGCGGTGACGGCGAGGGAACCCAGCAACAGGGCGGCGAAGAGGAGACGGACGTGGACATCGACCTCTCACCGGAGAAGCCAACGACAAGCTTCGAGGACGACATCGCCGGTTTGGAGGGTGTCAAAGAGACCGCCCGGATGTTGCTCGCGCTGTATGACCCGGAGACGAAAGCCCAGATAGAGCAGCGATACGGCTCGAAGTTCGCCGCTCGCGGCGGGAGTATGCTCCTCTATGGCCCGCCGGGCTGTGGGAAGACAATTGTCGCCGAGGGAATTGCCTACGAGGCGGCGAACAACACGAACATCGAAGACCAGTACGGCGACGTGAAGTTCCTCCCTGTCAAGGGCGGCGACATCTTGTCGCGGTATCCCGGCGAGGCCGAACGCCGCGTCGAGGCGGTGTTCGAGCGCGCACACGAGATCGCACAGAACGGCTTCGCGGTCCTCTTTTTCGACGAGATAGAGACGCTGATTCCCGACCGCGGCGACGACGACCTCCAGCGCCACGAGCGCTCGCTGACCAACGCTTTCCTCCAGGAGATGCAGACCGACGAGATGGAGGACAACCTCTTCGTCATCGGGGCAACGAACATGCCCTTCACTATCGACCCGGCCGCGAGCCGGCGGTTCCCAGTCCAGGAGTTCATCCCACAGCCAGATTCGACGGTCATGTCCGAGGTCTGGCAGACGGAACTCGCGGAGCTGGAATCCGAAAGCGAGATCGATATCGACATCGATTACGACAGGCTCGGCGGGGCATCGGAGGGGTACACGCCGGCGGAGATTGCTGACAGGGTGCTTGGAACCGACCTCCAGCGCGAGCTGATACAGAGCGTCGTCACGCCGGGCGAGCCGATTACGCCCGACACCCAGTATCTGATGGACAGGCTTGACGACGACGAGCCAAAGACGATCAGACAGTTCATCACGAGCGTCAGCGACGAGATGGACTCGCTGGAAGGGTATCCGGAGATGCGCCGGTACGTCGAGGAACAGAGCGAACGTCTCGGCATCTCTCTCGGGGGCAACGGCGGCGTGTTTGAACAGCTGATGGGTGACGACGGTGGTGGTGACCAGTAGCGCATGAACGATTCTGACTACCACGAGATCGAGACGGTGACGGTCGGCGAGCAGTGGGCTGTCGCGGCCGACAGCAACCGGGTCGCGTTCGGGCGCGGCGACGGCGATGTTATCCTGATCGGAACAGACGGCCGCGAGACCGTCTCCCTCCCGGGGCCAGTCGCCGACATCGACCTCAGCCGGTACCTCCTTGTCCTCTCGACGGAGGAAGTGAGCGCGTACACCACCTCTGGGGTCGAGCTGTGGACACAGACGGTCCCGGCGGCAACCGGGCTCCTCGGACTCGAAGGACGGGACGTACTCGCCGTGCTAACAGAGGAGGGAACCGTGGTTGGACTGGACCTCGAAACCGGCGGCGAGCTCTTCGAGACTCCCCGTCCTCACGACGACTTCTCTGACATCCACCTTGCCGCCGGGGGCGACCGCCTCTGTATCGGTACGTGGTCGTTTGTCGTCTGTCTCGACGCCAGAGGCAACGTGGTCTTCGACCGGAACCTCGACAGCACTGTCGAGGACGTGAGTGTGCTGGACGACCACGTCCTGGCGACGCTCAAAGACGGAACGATTGTCGGACTCGACGCCGAAAGCGGCGAGAGACACTGGAGCAACTCGGCGTCGATTCGCCGGCTTTCGCCGGGCGGAGACAGCCACGTTCCGGCGCTCACCGACTCCGGCATCGCGATGGTCCACGCCGAGGGGCGACTCGAACAGGTCGACGTTGACCCTGGAAACCGGGTCGTCGGCACGACCGACGGAGAGCTGTTCACCGTCACAACGGGCACATCCGCGACGGTGTACCGTCTCGGTCCGTCGCCGTCGGCACAGCTCGAAGCGACCGTTCTCACCGACAGTATCGATGACCAGACGCCGATTCGCGTCTCAGTCGAGAACACCGGCGAGACGTCCGCCGAGGGAACAGTCGAGCTCGAAACCGCACAACAAATCGAACTCGATTCGCGGTACGCACAGCTCACACTCGGTCCCGGGGAGTCCCGTGAAATCGCCTACCGGGTCCGCGAGCTCCCGTCGGCCGACCGGATCGAGTGTACACTGCTCGTCGACGGCGACGAGCTTACGAGTGCCACGATTACTGCTGGGGCACAGCTCACACTGTCAGAAGCGGTCGATGTCGCCGTCGAGCCCGAGCGGGTTGTCGACGGGACTGTCGTCGTTGAGTCGACCGTCGAGAACGTCAGCGACGTGACCATCGAAGCCGTCAAGATCGGCCAACAGCCGGTGCGTCGCGTCGAGGCGGGCTCGTCGGTCACCGCCGAACACGAGTTTTCCCTCGACGGGCGCGACCGGACGGTCTCGGTCGAACTCACCCAGCGGAACTCGACACACACTGTCGACAGCCGTGTCACTATCCCAGACAGCGCGGCTCGGGTGGACATCGAGCGAGCCGATAGCGAGACTCCCTGTATCGACATCACCGTCCGGCCCTCGACGTCGATACCAGCCCGCGGGCAGTTCGATGTCGAACTCCCCGGCGGGCTGACCCTCTCGCGCGAGATCGATCTCGGCGAACACGACCGTCACGTTCTGGCTATCGTGCTACCGCCGTCGGTGGCGACCCGCGAGGAGATTCCCGTTCGTGTCTCGTCGCCGTTGCTCGACGGCGACCGCCAGACCCGGATTGCCGGCTGGTCGGGGACGGATGCTCCGACCGCCTCGTCTCGCCAGTCTACTCCGCAGACGGAGACCACCCAGCGGACAGCGAGCCGCCAACCCGCCCAGAACGACCCGCGCCAGTCCGGCAACACGGGGTCGGACCAGGCCGCCGATCAGGACGAGAAACCACGCGTCAGCGTCGAGCGGAAACTCCCGGAGACGGCGGAGTGTGGCGTCAGATTCACCGAGCGCCTCCGGGTCACCAACGAGTCACGGCGTCCGGCAGAGGACGTGACTGTCGCCGACGCCTCCGACAACTATCACATCGACCGAATCGAGGCCGAGTCATCGGTCGTCCTGACGCGGTATCACACGCTGTTCGAGACAGGAGAACACCGACTCCCACCGGTCGACGCGGCCCAGACGCGCTCGCGCCAGGAAACGATACGCATCGCTGAGCCGGAGATTTGGATGCAGGCTGCGCCGGTCGACGGTGACACGCTCGGGCTCGAAATCGCAAACGACAGCCGCCGTCGGTGTACGCTCACACGGATCGCAGTCAAGACGACACCGGACGACGACTCCGAGACGCACAACTTCGAGGAGCCACCCGTTGTCGAGGCCGGCGAGCAGGAGACGGTCACGCGACAGTTCGACCGGCTGGCGGACGCCGGGCGGGTGACGAGCCAGATACTCGTCGAGTACCGCCACGGGAACTCGACGGAACAGCGACTGACGCTCGCGCCGCGGGTCGAGACAGGCGACAGCGCCACTCAGGGGAGTATCGAGGCGACACTGCTTGACAAGAGCCGCCTCGTCGCCGAGACCCAGGGTGTCGTCGAAGTCGCCGTCGAGAACGACACTGCCCTCCCGTTTCGGGACGCGACCCTGTCGGTCGAGGGCGATATCGTGCTGGACACCGCGCTGTCACAGGACAGCAAGACGGTCTCGGCCTTCGAACCCGGGACGACTGAGACACTGCTGGTCGACGTGATGCCCGAAAGCGCCGAGCAAGAGACGTTCGATGTCGTCGTCGAGGGCACCGTTGACGGGGAACAGGTCACGGAGCGCCAGACGTTTGCTGGGCCCGTTGCCGAGGCCGGCGAGCGGTGGGAAAGAGAGAACTATCTTGCGGAGTGGGAGACGAACGACGACGATACTGCAGTCCGGGTTGGCGAGACCCACCTCACGACTCAGTTTCGGCCCACGGAAGCAGGAAATCGCCGGTGACGGCATCTTCGGCGTCGAGCCGATACCGGTACAGCGCTCGTATCTCCCAGAGGATGAACACCAGGAGCGCAACGCCAAGTGCGGCGCCAAGTCCAATCGAGGCGAGATACGCGTTTTCGTAGGTGGATGCGATATCCGCCCGCTCGGCGGCCGCGACCTCTGCGCGCTCAGTCGCGCCCGCAGCCTCGAAGTTCTCGATTGCGGTGTCGTAGCGTTCGAGGACTCTGTCTGACTCGGCGTTGTACGTCGAGAGCGAGCTGATGAGGAACAGCCGGAATCCGCCGGGTGAAATGAACACGTCTTCGTCCATCTCGTCCTGCAGCTGGCGGGCCGCGATGAGCTCCTCGTTCCCGTCAGAGATGAGTTCGGAGTAGCTGTTGAACGCGTTCTGTGCCTCCTCGCGGAGTTCCGCTGCACGTTGTTCGTTCCCGCTCAGCTCTGTCACCCTGGCGAGTTCCCGCTTTGTCTGAGCCTCTTCGAGCATCGTCGGGTCTCCCTCTTCTAGCTCCTCCAGATAGTGACTCTCTTGACGCTCGATGAGGTCTGAGACGAGCGTTTCGGCGCTTGCCTGTATCTCTGCAGTCCGTGACCTGATCTCGGAGCTGCTCACGTCCTCCACGGCGACGGAGAACGTATTAAACGCCGAGCTGGCCTGCACGAGTGGCCGCTGGGCCTGCGAGAAGTTCCCCTCGTCCATCAGCGACTGTGCCTCTCCTGCCGTATCGATCAAGAGCAGTGAACTGCGCGCCGCGGTGACCATCTGAGTGATATCGCCCCGGGTCGCGTCACCGTCACCCTCCTGTAACAGCTGTTCGAGCTCGCCGAGTGCCGCTGCCATCTCGAGGGCGACGGTTTCGGCCTCACCGCTCGTTCCAGCACCGGCGTCTTCAAGCTCGGTTATTGTCTCGGCGAAGTTGACCGGCTCGGGCACTGCCTGGATGGTTATCGTCGACGTGTTGACGTTCGTCCCGCCCACATCGAACTCCCAGGTGTAGGTCGTATACAGCTCTGCGGTCGTGTCGAACTGGATGTTGACGCCGAACGTCTTCTGTTGGCCCGAGTTGAGCCGTTCGGGCTCTTGTGTCACCGTCAACCACCCCTCCTGGGGACCGGCCACCCGTCGTATCGAGAACCCTGCAACTGCCTGGTAGCCGAGTCGCTCTCGGATGTTCACCGTCTCGTCTGTCTGGTCGGTGACGATGAGCTCGCCGACATCGACAGAGGTCTGGTCGACTACCAGCTCGGTCTCATGTTCGATGCCGACGTTCCCGGTGACCGTCACAGAGCCTGTCTGCTCACCGGGCGCTGTCGTCGGCTCGTTGGCCGTCAAATCGAGTTCGACTGCCCACGACCCCGCCGAGGAATCACTCGATGCGAGCACCTCGACGGTGATTGTTCCGGTCGACCCTGGGCCGATTGTGCTCGGCCCGCCGACGATCTCAGCGTCGATATCGGGGTTGTTCGGCACGCCCGCATCCACGTTCTGTAGCTCCATCGGCAGATCGCCGCCGTTAGCGAGGTCGACGGTGACTCTGTCGGTAAACTCGTCTGTCTCGGACCGTGGCTCATCGAAGACCAGCTGGCTGTCGCCCATCGACAGCTCCTCGTAGTAGGGGGGATAGAGCACCTCTGCGGTGAACGTCACCTCCTCTTCTGCCTCGATACCGTCGTCAGCGTTCGGGCTGAAGGAGACATCCCACTCCAGCTGTTCGCCCTGGTCTGCGTTTCCGTCGACATCGATCTCGACGGTCTGGGTCGCCGACCCGCCGGTGCGGATGTTGCGACTACTGAGCCCCGGGAACGATATCGAGCCCTGACTGTCTCCGGAGGTGACCGACGCCTCGACGCCATCGATATCGGTGTACCCATTGCGCTCGGTGAGCGTCAGCGTTCCTTCTCCGTTCTCACCGACCAGAATCTCGCCGAGGTCGACCGTCCGCTGGCCGGTACCGACCGCGGGCGGCTTCGAGATGTCGACGGTCACCGTCGTCGACTCGGAGTTCCCCAGCGAGTCAGTGACTGTCACCGAGAAGCTGTGTTCGCCTTCGGAGATGTAGTCTTCGACCTCGATGTCGAGCACTCCGATTTCTGTGTCCCCGCCGTCGATCCGGTCGGGGAGGCCGCCGGAGGTGACCGATAGCCCCCGTGGCGTCCCCGAGATATCGATATCCTCCACGTCCATGTAGCCATCGCCGCTGTTGCGAATGTCGATACCCGCCTGCAACTCGAGCGTCGAGCCGTCGTCTGGCTCGAAGGTCCCCTCCTCGGATTCATCGACGATCGTTCCGAACTCGGGTTCGAGGATCTCCACGGTCGCAGAGAGGGTCTCCGAAGGCGGATTCTCGTTTTTGCCGTCACTGTATTGAATATCGACGCTTGAGTCGATGCTGTACGTTCTCTCGCTTGCGTCAGACGACGCCCCGACGGTGTAGGTAACTCGGTAATTCGTTCTTCCGTCCACCCGGAAATTCTTGTCGTTCCCCGACCTGGCTCCGCCAATCTCTTCCCACCCCTCGAACTCGAAGTTAACGTCGCTAGAGTAGACACTGCCCTCGCTAATCGTCGCGCTGGTCGCGTTTTCGAGCGTCGTGAAGGTATACGAGACCGTCGCGCTGTCAGTGTCGCTGTCGTCGGCGGCCTGGAGTTCGAGGGTCACCGAGGACGACTGTGCGTCGACGATACCCGGAAGCGCCACGACGCCGGCGACCGCCAGACAGACGACCACCAGCGCGAGACTGGCGTGCTTACGCATTGAGCATCTCCCCCATTAGGATAACATCCCCGTACTGTGCGTCGGTGAGGTCACGCTTCCAGAGCATCAGCCGCCAGGTGACGAGTGCGGCAATCAGTCCGACCACTGCACTGTAGCCTAACACGATGGCAACACCCGCCATCGCGAGGTTCTGATTGTACTCCTGGGCCTGCTCGCGGGCTCCGGTCAGTTGACTTTCGCGCTCTGTGAGCCCGTGTTTTTCAGCGAGTCCAACGCCCTCTTCGCCGGCCGACAGCGCCGACAGCGAGTCGGCGTACATTCCGAACACGGCGACGTGCTGTCCGCTGATCAGTGACGCCACGTCGTCACAGTCCGTACACGTATCGAGGAATCCAGTCACCGCCGTGTCTGTCCCGTTTATTGTCTCGACGTCCGTCTCGAACTGCTGTGTGGTTCTGTCCGCCCGGAGTACGATCTGGCCGTACCGCTCGGTCGCGCTGGCCTTGTTGTAGCTCAGTGCGGCCTGTCCGAGCACGTCGAGACGCTGTGGCGTGTTCTCGATTCCTTCGGCCCTCGACAGCAGTGTCTGTCCCGTCTGTTCGTAGAACCGGTCGAGTGCGATATCGGCCAACACTGCGTACTGTTCGCCCTGTGGAATCTCGCGGAGTTCGGCTGTCAGCTCTCGGGAGTCGTTGCCGAGCGCGAGCGCCCGGTCGTAGGACTCGTTTTGCTGATACTGGTATGCCTCGTCGAAGGTCCGCAACAGTTCCAACAGGAGGTCCAGGCGCTGTGCCTTCGCGTCGGTAAACTCTCCGACCTGCACGTCCTGGACTGCCTGTGACCGCATCACCTCAAACTCGTTGTGGGTCTCGAAGGATTCGGTCCCTTCGAGGTCCTGGAACGTCGTCAGGAACTCTTCGGGTGTCTCTGGCTGTTGCTGTGTCGCGTCCGTCCCCGTGACGACCCCGCCCAGTCCACACAGCAGACACAGCGTCGCGATGAGTGCTATCGTGTACGTCGTGGTTTTTCTGTTCATGGTAGCCCCGTTAGTATACCGTCTGTTCGAGTCGCTTCCGCAGCTCCCGGTGCTCGAACACCGATTCGACCGCATCGAGCATCAGGAGGGCGACAAAGATGGACGCCGCCACCTCCAGCTCGTCGAGCCCGCCCTGGTCGCGGAGCAGATCTCTGAGCCCCTCCCACATCTCGCGGGTCGGACTCACCTCCGCCAGCTCCCGCAACTCGGCGCTGATGGTCTCGTCGACGTCTTCGAGCTGTTCGTTGACCTCGGCACGCTGCTGACCGACATCCCGACTTGCTTCGCGCAGCATGTCCGCGATGTCGACGTTCCCCCGCCACTCGACAGTCGCCTGCGGGAGGTCCGAACACGCCGAGAAGAGATTGACGTTGCGCTGTGAGGTGAGGACCGTGTCCATCGTCGCTGTCGTCTCCTCGACCGCGCTGAGCAACGCCTCGACGGCGGCGTCTGGATCCGTGTTGTACTTCAGGAATGGATGGCCCGACCGCGGAACCCGTTCGACCGCATCGAGGACAGCGTGCAGGACGCTCGCGTAATACCCCTGAATCGCGTCGTCGCGCCGTGACGACTGCGCGATCTCGTCCAGTTCGTTGCGGAGTTCTCGAATCTGCCGTTTGTGGTCCCTCGAGAGGCTGTACTCGAATCTGACCGTCACGTCTCGCCTGTCTCTGGACCCCTCCTCGATGCGGGCCGACTGCTCGGTGACACTGAACGCCCCGCTCGTGGTCGGCAGGTCGACAGTGAGGTCGTATCTACCGATGAGAAGGTCCCGGAACTCGACTGCGCCGCGTTCGTCGGTCGTTCCCGTCTCCTCCTCTCGTGGCGTGTTCTGACGCCGTGCTGTCACCGAAACACCCGCCACGGAGTCTCGCCCGAGTGTCGCGGTCACGTGGAGCTGTCCCACCCGTGGCTCCAGAACCACTCGGGGCTCGTTGTTCCGGGAGGCGTCGACAGAGACGGTGTTAGCCTTGTAGAGGTCGTGCTCGGCGGTGATTTCGACCGAAGCTGTATCCGCAGGCAGTGTCGCCTGGAAGCGGCCGTCTCTGTTGGTCGCGCCGCGGTCGGTGTAGGACGACGACTCGACGACGACATCGGCGTTTCCGACCGGGCTCCCGTCGCTGCTTTCGACCTGCACGGCCAACGTCTTTCCTGGGACCTGTAACCGGAGCGTGCCAGCCCCGTTGCGGATGCTCTCGGTTTGTTCGATGGTCTGCCCGTGTGTCTCTACTTTGAACATCCACTTGCCGGGCTCGAATGAGTCACTGGCCGTGCCGCCTCGTACCGACAGCCGCTGCTCGTTCGTCGAGGGGCTGTTCCGTGCCGGTCGCACTCCCGTGTTTCGCCTGGACTGTTGTTTTGCCTGGATGGTCGCCCGAGTATCGACCCGCTCCCTAGTGAGTGCGTCGACGAGCACTATCTGCACGTCGACAGGGCCCGACTTCCTGCCCCCGGCTGCCTGCTCCTGTGAACTCGACCGGTGTTTCCCGGACCAGAGCGAGAGACCAGTCCCGGCAAGCGTCCCGTATCCGGTCCCGACGCCGATGCCGAGTACTGACTGGTCGACGACCTGGCCGGCCATCACCAGAATACCGGTGACGCCAATTCCGGCCGCGAGAGCGAGAGCAAGTGCCTGTAGGTCCTGTGGCTTTTTCTGGAGAATCAGAAAGCCTCCCATGACCAGGCTCGTCCCGCCGACGACGCCGATACCGAACTCCATTCGCGGCACCAGGAAGTACACCAGAAACGAGAGGCCGAGCGCGTTGCTTGCGACCCATGCGAACAGCCCGTATCCGCCAGGCTCGCCGACGACGGGCACCCGCGCCAGCTTGAATACACCTAACAGGAGGACGACGACCGTCGCGGTGGCGAACCAGCCGACGCCGAACGGCATGGCCCACCCGTCCGGAACGAGAATCAACCCTGCGCTGTTGGCACCACCCGTGTCACTCTCGGTGAGGGTCACGTCCAGCCGTTCGATGACTGTCTCGTCGCTGTTGAACAACACCAGGGAGACGGTCTCACCTTCACCCGGCATCTGGTCGATACTAGAGATGTCGAGCAACCCGGTCGAGCCGTTGACGTGCGTGGCGTTAAGCTGGGTCAGCGTGCCGTTGTGTTGGAGCCAAACCGTCTTGGCGTCGCCCAGCGAAACGCCGGAGCCCGAGAGATTAAGCTGTTGACCATCTATTTGGGCCGTTACCTCCGCGACTGACGCCAGCGACGCACGTTGGCTCCCGTCCTCGAACAGCGGTTCGCCTTCGAACAGCGTGTGGCCGTCCGGACTCGTCACCGAGATGGTAACCTCGTCGGCGACGAACGTGCTGTCGGCGCTCTCCGGAAGCGATAGTCCCGATTCGTCGGCCTGCTTTTCGAATGTTAGCCGTCCGTCTGGTCCTGTCGTCTCGATTGTCACGCCGTAGCTTTCCTCGGAGAACAACAACGGATGACTCACCGTCCGCTGGTCTGCACTGAACGTCGGAGCACCCGCGATGTCTCGTGCCAGCCCGAACACTCCGCTGTCGTCGAACGGCACCCGGAGGCTGTCGACCACCGACGCCCCTCCTCCTTGGACCGACAGCGTGGTGTTCCCCGAGAGCAACACTGTGTCGGCGATCTCCGAGAGGTCGAGCGTGCCGTAGCTGCCTGCCTGGAGTGTCTTGGTCTCCTCGGCGGCCGCGACGGTCACGTTGTACTCACCATCGGCGAAGACGAGGCCGTACTTTAGGGCGAGCGTTTCATTATCACCGTCGGTGCTTATTATCGGCGGGTCGACTCTGCTCGGCAGATTGAGGTCTTCGATGACCGCCGTTTCGCCTGCGCTGTCGGGGAACGCGACGACGTCGAACGGCTCGAAGATGTTGAATGCCGTGTGGTTCTCGGCCAGGGGCACGCTCAGGCTCCTGTTCTCGTTTGCCGGCTCGAATGTGGCGTCGACTGTCGTCTCGCCGGCCAGCGCCATCGGAACAGCGTCGCCGACACCGACCAGCTCGGTCGCCGTCACGTTCAGGCTGCCGTCCGCGAACCCGACGGAATCCTCGAAGCGGGCCGCGGCCAGATTCTGCTCGGATTGTGTCTCCTCGACCACTGTCTCATTCTGTTTGAGGGCCACGTCGACGGTCGCTGCCGACAGGTTTTCATCTTCAGGGAGACCACCGGGGAAATCGAACAGGTCCAGTGCGACTTGTGTCTGGTTGTTGTCGGTCTCGTTCACCACATCGTCACCGGTCGACAACGTCTCGTTCACCACCTCGCCGCTCTCGTTGACCACGAGACGGATGGTATCGAAGTTGCCGGTCTGGTTGGCGTCGACTGTGAGTTCTAGACTGTTGTCCGTTCGCTCGACGGTGATATTACCCTCGTCGGTCTGTGCGACCGCGGGGCTCGTGGCTGCTCCGAGTACGACAAGCGCGCCGACAAACGCGAGTGCGACGAGCACTCCGGCGGGTGCATTGGTCCTCATGGTCCTAGTCGTTGAGATACGCTTCGAGATTTTGCTTGAGCTGGAGGAAGTCCTGGCGGGTGTAATCCTTCATCGGGTCGTCGAACTTCGACATGAACTGCCCATCCTGTGACCCTTCGAGCAGCGCGTCGAACTTCGGCATCGACTTCTCCAGCAGCGGCTCGACATCGAACCCGGTAAACAGCAACATCACGTCGTAGGTGTCGGTTTTCTCGTCGGTCGGCGTGAGTGTGTTCATCTTCATGGTACTGTCCTGGTCGAACCCGTTCTTCTCGAGCCAGCTGTCGAGGGCCTTCATTACCCCCGGCTCGGTAAACCGCTCGCGCTGGCCAATCTCCGACCGCGGCGCTCTGACGACGGCGATGACGCCCTCGGCTGTCGTCGGGTCGATTGGCGCGAACGTGTTCTCGGCCGCCAGGTCGAAAGGCATCTCCAGGTCGTAGATGGTCTCCATGTCGAGTGCCAGCCCTGGGGTTAGATGACGGGTGTTCCGCTGGGAGGGCCAGGCCATGATGTCGATGACATCTGTCGTCCCGAACGTCTCCCGGCCGGCGGCGATCATCATGTCGATGACCTTCATCAGCGCGCTGTTGACCGCGTCTTTCTGACCGAGTCCGCCCGACTGCGAGATACCAGACATGTTCTCGGCCACCTCCTCAGCGAGATGGGAGTTGTCGGCGATGAGCACGATATCCGAGGTCTGGGAGCCGTCGTACCAGTTCAACAGCCGCGCAAAGCCCGCAATCGCGTTGAAGTGCATCTGTGCCCCCTCGTAGTCGAACGGCCACGCCGCGAGCGTGACGTGGGTGATGTTCTCAAAGGAGGTTGTGGGCGGCGCATCCCGTAGTGAGTTGACGAGATACGGCACCGAGCCACAGCCAGTGCCGCCGCCGAGCGTCGTAATGTAGAGGAAGGCGTCGGCCTCGTCTATCTCGGCGGCCTCGATCTCGTCGAAGACACGGCCCTGTTCCTGGCGGATGTTCTCTTCACCCCAGTGGAACTTGTTCCCGGCCCCATCTTTGGGGCCGAAGTCGACGGTGTACTTCTGTGTAATCTCCTCGGCGTCGATTGGGACCGCGCTCGCGATCCGGTTGACGTTGTTCCGGATATCGGCCCGGTTCGTGTTCATTAGCAGGATACGGTCCTCGATGCCGGGATTGTCTGTCCGTTCCAGAAACCGCGAGGCGATTCGGCCGCCTCCCTCGCCGGAGGCGATGACGGCCCACCGCGTGAATTCACCTGACTCTGACATCATGATTGTTCCTCTTTCGTGAGCTGGGTCGGTTCGACGGCGACGACATCCTGCTCGCTCGACCCCCTAACGAGTTCTTGCACAGTGCTGTCTGATACTGGCGCGGACAAAAAGTTACCCCGTAACGCGTCGTAACTTTTCGACTCGCCGGGGTCGAGGTTGTACCGGATGACGTTCTCGATCTCCTTGCGGAGCCGCTCCGTATCGTAGACGATGACCTTGCCGTCGTGGCGGGTCGCGTCGTGGCCTTCCCGCTGTGCCCAGACAGCGAGCAGACACGGGATGTACTCGCTGTCGACGGGGAACGACATTTCGGTGCTCAGGTAGCTCTCCTCCTCGAATCGGCTCTCGAACCGCGAGGAGATTGTCGGGAGAATCTGGTCGATGTCGATGTCGACGCCCTCACAGAGTTTGTCGCGCAGCGAAACCTCGGCCAGTTCGAGGCCCACGCTGATGTCGTCGTCGACGGTAACCGTCCGCTCGACCGACCCGTAGGAGTCGTCAGCCGGCTCGGCACGGAGCGTGTACTCGCCGTAGGGCACTTCCTCGAAGCTGGCCTCAGCGACCAACGGCGTCCGACAACGCCTCTCGCGCGTGGTCGACCCCGAGAGTGTCACGGTCACCTCCCGCTCTGGCCCACCTTCCGGGAACGCGACGCTCACGTCGACGGTGTACTCTTCGCCGCCGCCGGCCATCACCAGCTGTGGCACGTTGGGGTCGAAATCCACCTCGTCCATATGCTTTCGGTAGTACAGCCCCAGGAACTGCTCTTCGAGGTCAGAGACGGGGAGGTCCGCACCGGTCACGCTCCCCTCTGTCCGGAGCGTCTCGGTGATCTGTGATTCGACGCGGTCGAACCCAGTCACGACGCTTGCTTTCGGCTTGACCGCCTCCAGTGCCGACAGCAGGCTGTCGGCCGCCGTGTCGAACTCCGAGCGAAACGCCGTGATATCCGAACTAGAGCGTAGCGTCTGCACGAAGCTGGTCTCGGCCGCGGGCGGCCGCTCGTACCAGCCGTCGGGCACGTCTGCCCCCTCAAGCGCGTCGATTGCCTCGTCGAGCTGTCCCTCTAGCTCCTCGACGACGGCGAGACAGGTGTCTCGGACGGCGTCCCGGACGCGCCGGAGTTCCGCGATTTCGATTGCGTCGTCGAACGACCTGAGTTCGCCGGCGTAGCCGTCGAGCTCCTCCTGATAGCTCGGCCCGAGATACCGGTCGAAGGATTTGTTGCTGGCGGTCCGCAACAGCGCCTCGATGGCCGACTGCTGGTCATCGAATGTCGTCGCGGCGTCGCGTTCGACCATATCCCGCGCGTCCAGAATGTCAGCGACAGCCGCGTCGTACCGGCGACCAGTCGCGGCCTGGCGCGCATCTGAAAGCAACTCTTCGGCCTCCTGTGAGGCGCTGTCGGTGCTCGTCAGCGCGTCCTGGAGCGCGCCACAGGCGTCTTCGACGACCTCGTCGGCGGCCTGGTAGCAGTCGTCGAGATACCCCCCGACCTCCTGCCAGGACTGTGTAGTGTCGTATCGGTCGGGTCCGCCTGCCGGAACCGTCTCAGGGTCGACCGTCCAGGGGTCTGCGACGAGCCCGCTCAGCCGTTCGAGCGTCGTGTTGACCTCCCGGATGCGGCTCTGGATGTTCTCGGTGACCTGTGCGAGCACCCAGCCGTCAAGATCGCCCATCTCGTTTTCGAGCCGGTTGATGTCCTCAAGCGAGCCGAGGTTGCGGCTGCCGACATCGAAAGTACCCGAATCGGGGTCGAAGGCGATGCCGTTCGAGTCGAGATCGCCGACGTACCGTTCGAGCTCCTCCCACTCGGCCGCGGTGATTCCCTCTGGATACTCTGTCTCGATACGCTGTGCGAGCTGCCAGACATCGCTGAACTGTTCACCCAGCTTGCGGGCCTTCCGTCGCTCGAACTCGGTCCGGCTCGTTCCGGTCGACTGTATCGTCTGGTTGACCCAGAGATAGCCGACGACGACGAGCAACGGGATAATCGCCACCTGCGCGTAGACGGCGGCCTGTGATCCCTCGACGTAGAAGATACCGGCACTCGCCCCACCGGCGACGACGACGAGCAGGAACATGCCGATTGCCATCCGGTAGCGCGGTTTCACACTACCACCCCCAGGATGTCGAACACGAGAAGCGCGGCGAGCCCGGCGACCAGCAGTACCGCGCCGGCGACCCACGGCACCGTCAACACGCCGAGAGTGAGGGTGTTTTTGCTGCTCATCTGGCGGAAGTCATCGACTTCCTTCCCCTTGCGCCAAGGGATGACCGCGCCGGCCAGGAGGCCGACGAGGAGCCCGCCGAGCAGTCCAAGACCGGTGTTCCGTCTGACTGTCGACTGTATCTCACTGTTGACGGCTTCGAGCGTTGCGAGCGATTCCGCCGCCGCCTGATCTGTCTGTGTGACAACACTGCTCTCTTTCTCTTGTAGTGTATTCATCGCCATCGTCGTATTCTCGGGCTGGGGGTTCTTTCGTGCCTGCTCATAGAGGATGCGTTCCACCGCTGCCGTTTCGTTCAGTAGATCGCCCCGTACGTCCGTGAGGTTGCGCAGTATGTCCGCGTAGTCGGCCGCAGCCTGGGGGTCGGCGTCCGCAGAGATGTTGAACGTATCGAGTCGCTCTGTCGTGTTCGTTATCGCCGCCCTCGTCTCCAGGAAAGCGTTCTCTTTGTCGTCAAGCTGTTCCCGTGCGCTGATGCTATACAGACGCAACTGCGAGTCGAGCAGTCGGCCAGTACCATCGTACACCGTCTCGTCGGGCGACTCGATTGTGGGGCCCGTGACCGGATCGACTCCGCTGACGGCCTCGGTTAGATTGACGCTTCCGGTTGCTGTTTTCCGTATCCTGACGTCGGAGTCACGCTCCTCGATCTCGTATGCGCCCGACTCCTCGAGGGTCCACGAGCCGTTCTCCCGGCTCACCTGGGTGTTGTTCTCACAGACAACGACCGAGAGTTCGCTGCCGGGATAGAGCACGACGGTCTCGTTGTGTATCTCTTCCGTGGGTGTCACGCCGACGACTGTCGTGTTGTTGTGACCCGAACACGGCGCCTCGGCTGCTTGCGTCCCAGAGACGGTTCCGGCCGCGCCCAGGAACGCGACGAGTACCACACACAGCATGAGGCCACGTCGCGTCATTGTAGCTCCCTCCGCCAGTAGATGAACGTCACGCCGCTCCCGACGAGTAAGCCAACTCCCGTCCCGACGGCCGCACCCGACAGAAGCTGTGTCGTCGTATCCGAGGCAACTTCAAGCCCTGTCTCGACGGACTCGGCGGTATCGATTGCTTCGGCGATGGTGTTGCCGCCCTCGCCGGCTGCTGTTCCCCCGAGAAAGACCAGTCCGACGAGTACCAGCCCGGCGGCCACTACCGCAGCCGCACTCTTCATGCGTTTCCATCACCTCGTGCCTCCGCGGGCTGGTCGCCCGTTGGCACCCCCTCGCCGGGCGGTCCTTGGCCGACCTGTCCGGTTGGGGAAGTGTCTGCCGTCGGTGCGCCGCTTTCGGTCTCGTACTCCTCGGCAAGGCGCTCGATCTCCTGTATTCGGGTGATCTCTTCGCGGGGGAAGGTGAGCAACGCGGTAAACGATGCGAGATTGCGTTTCGTGAGCGTGACACCCAGGTTCACCTCGTTGCAGTGCATCGTCAGCATCGAGCGGAACTTCGAGGTGTCGATGCGGTAGTCGCTATCTCGGATGTACCTGCTGGGTGCCCGCAGGAGACCAATTCCCTTCTCCATCTCCTCCATCTCGGCGTCTTCGAGGCTCTGTTTCAGCCGCGCCCTGTCCCACAGGTCCGTCGCGGTAATCTCCTGACGGCCGACGAAAGGGAGCAGATACCCCGGCAGCGAGCGGGTCATCATCACCGACCGCGCAAGCGACGCATACCCCGTCGTATCAGCCTGTCCGGTCCCCTCCAGCGACAGCGACGTGATGATGTCTTGCAGGTCGATAATCGGTGGGTCGACGTCGTACTCGCTCCGGTCGATACGTTCGAGAATCGGACCGGAGACGAGGTCGACAATACTGTCCGCGACAAAGCGGTTATACTCGGTGAACTGCCCCTCGGCGGCGTTGTGATAGGCAAGACGCTGGTTGTCGACGAGCACGACACCGTCGGCTGCGTCCTCGATTCGGTCCAGCCCGTACCGCGCGTTCCAGGCCTGACGACTCGGTGTCGCCTCCATATCGTCCTCCCCGACCGGCCCCTGCGTGTTCGGCAGCACACAGACTGCGATGACACGCGTGACGCCGTTCGTGTACTGTCTGATCTCGTCGGCGATATGTGATGAGATACCACAGCCAGTACCGCCGCCCAGCCCCACACAGACAAACGCAAACGGGATGTCGGCATCTTGGCTGATTTCCTCCTCGTCGACGCTTGCCTCCCCGAGCTGTTCGTCGAGTACGTCCCAGACCTCATCACGGTGCTGGCGCATTACCTCGTTAGCCTGGACGGGGTTCCGTCCGAAGCCGCCGGTCACCCGCTCCTCGAACCCCGCCGTCCCCCCTCTGATGAGCCCGTGTTGCTCTGCGACCCCGTACCACCGGTCTGACTCGATGTTCGAGAGGTTCTGTAGGTCGCGGATTGTCGAGTTGAAGACAATTGGGTGTGCGATCTTTGATATGTTCTTGTGCCCGAAAACCTCGTCAACAATCGCACTGCCTGCCTGTCCCGTGCCCACGAATAAGTACGGCATTATTCAACTGATAATAGGCCACTCGTATAAAACTACGTGCTGAGGCAGGGCCGGTATTTGTCCGCCGTGCTCAACCGCGAAGTTCCTTCAGCAGGACGAAGTAGGAGTGGGTCTCGTAGAGCCCTTCAACCCACTCCAGTACCTGCTCGGCGGCGTCGGCCAGCGCCGCGGCCTGTTGTAACTCTCCCTGCGCCTGGCGGTCGCGTGCGTCTTCGAGCAGCGTCGATGCGAGGTCGAAGAAATATATCGGGATGGTGTGATCGCAGTCTGGGTACTCCGAGGGGTACGACTGCCGCATCTCGGACCGACGGTCATCGACCTCCTTGATCTGCGTTTCGAGTTCGCCAGTCTCGTCATCGTCGTCGGTCGGCTCTGCGAGCTGTGGAATGAGCGTGCGGTCGTAGTACCGCAGCTCCTGGCGGGAGGCATACAGCGTCAACAGATCAGCGTCGTTTGACCGCTGGGCGGTCTCTTTGATGTCCGCGATGCGCTCCCGGAGATGCGGGACGACCGTGCTGCTGAGGGTGCTCAGGTCCGACAGCAGCCTATCAGCTGTCTGTTTGACCGCCTCAGGGTCAACCCCGTCGAGACGTGTCGTGATTGTCTCTGTCCGGTCGATTGCTTCGACCGCGTCGGTGATTGCCTCGGTGACATGTCGGTCCTCGACGCTGTGAACGTTCTGGAGCACGCGGAGAAACTCCCGGGACGGCTTGCTCTGGGGCGCATCGCCCGCGTCGACACTCGCAGCGAACCGGGCGACGCTGGCCGACTCGTCGGCGAACCACACCGCCTCCTCGGCCAGATCTGCGGCGAGTTGCGTGGCCGCCTGCTCGGGGTCGTCTGTGTCGGCCGTCCACGCCGTCTGGGTCGCTGCCGTCCCGCAGATCTCGTCGGCCGTCTCTGCGAGCTGTCGGTAGTCGCGCTGGTAGGTTTCGAGGTCGTCTGCTGTCGTCTCCAACGTTTGGCCGACCTTCGACAGCTGCCGAGCGCCGTCGCCGCCGAGGCCCTCGACGGCCTGTGTCAGCTCGCGACCGAGCCGGCGGGGCTCCTGTCGTACCGAGAGTGAGCCAAGCGCACGGGTGAGCTGTCGGTGGCGGTCGAGCTCCGTGACTGTCTCGCCGAGTGTTGCTGCGAGCCGGCCGCTCCCATCCTGGGATGCACTCTCCAGATCGTCGAGTAACTGGCCTGCGGTGCCGGAGTCGACGGTGTGGCGCTCACGGACGTCCCGGAGGTCGTCCTGTAGTCCACGCGGCTGTGCGTGGTCCGGCGTAGCGCTACTGGACCGATCTTTCGACTCCGTCCCCACCGAGAGCTCTCCAATCTCGACGGCCTCGGCGAGTGCCGTCAGCTGTTCGACCTCTCCCGCCGATTGGTCGATGCCGTACTGTTCGGGCTGGTCGAGATCGTCAACGAGTGTCTCCGCTGCGTCCAGCAGCGACACAACCGCCTGGGTAACGTCCTGTGGATGTGGCTCGGTTCCGAGCTGGTTTGCTGGTGCCGCGAGGATATCCTCTGGCGGTGCTGCCCTCCCTTGTCGGTCGCCTCCGTCGGTGAGAAGCGGCCTGTCTGTCTGTGTCTGTCTGTTCATGTTTCCTGTCGTTTTGGTGCTCAGCGCCGTGCACGGCGCTCGTCGCGCATCTTCGAGCGGAGGCGGGCCTGAGCCTCTTCGGCCACGCGCTGGTCGACTGTCCCGAGACCACTGATGTTCTCGCCCCGTGAGGTGACGATGCGGAGATTGGTCACGCCTAGCTCGTCGTTGGTCGTGATTGTCTCGATGTTGTCGTAGTAGATATTTATCGTTGTCCCGGTGTTCTTCTCGTCGCGGCCCTTCATGTTGTACTCGCTGTCCAGATCAACCGAGACGGAGACATCCGAGAGGACCATATGGTCAGCGAGATAGTTCTTCGATGGCTCGACCAGGAACGGTGAACTGCCGCTGTGTGAACGGAAATTGAACGCGTCGATGACCTCGGTTCTGTCGATACCGAGGCGACTCTCGGCCCGATTCGCCGAGCTTGCGAAAAATGCGTCTCGGAACGCCGCGTAATGTTCGTTGACCTCTCTGACGCCGAAGTACCAGACGACCGAACCGATTACCAGCCCAACGACCGTCATGCCGCCGATGCCGTTGCCCTCCATCTCCATACCGACGGCGAGTATGACAAACAACACCCCGAATCCGACGATGGTCTTGATCGGGCTCCAGCCGATTTTCCAGAGGATATCGTTCACGTCTGGCTCGCTCGGGGCCTGTCCGGATGTGCCAAGCAGCGATCCACCCGACCCGGCACCACCTCGATTCCCACCCGCGCCGGATTGTCCGCCGGACTGCTGGCTCTGTCTGGGTTGTCGCGGTTTCGGTGTATCTCTCTCTGAGGACTCGCCGGACTGCTGGCTCTGACCCGGCTGTCGCGGCTTCGGTGTATCTCTCTCTGAGGACCCGGAGTGGGCGTCTCTGTTCGGTTGGCTCGACGCGTCTCTGGAGGCACCTCCCTGAGATCTGTCTCCGGGTGTCGACCCGCGCCCGCCGCGTCGCGTCCCAGACTGGCGTTCAGATGCACGCGGCGACTCTCGCCGGTCGCTCTCGCCGCCCCCATTGTGTGATTCCCTGTCGGGCTGTGAGCGGTCCGACTCGCCGTTTCCTTGCTGTCCACGGGGTTCTCTCTCTGCCGGTTCGTCCCCCTCTTCTGGAAGCTCTGCGCCACACGACGGACAGTAGCTCCGCCCCGGGCCAGCAGTCTCCCCACAGTTCGAACAAATCGCCATATATGCCAGACTGTTCTGGGGTAGCCTTAGCTTTTCCGGGTACTCATCCCATGTTCTCTCTGCCGAGGTGTCCGAACACCGGCTCGACGTAGTTCCAGATGTCGTCGAGTGCCTTCGCCTGTCGGCTGTTGCTGTTGCTGACGAGTTCCTCGGCGTGTTCGTACATGTCGTTCAGCGTCGGCAGCTGCGGGTTCCAGACCAGCCCCCAGAGGTGGACGGAGTCGACCTGTGGGACCACCAGCTGGTCGACGTAGACGTCGACGGACTCTCCGGGCCCGGTTGACCCACGGTCGAGGAAGTCCTCGCCGCCCAGGATACGCTTGAGCTGGTTGTCCATCAACAGCGGCGAGAGGTCGTCCATCTGCTCTTCGGGGCCGTATATCATGAACGTCCCGCCCCAGGCGGTATCCGGCTCGAAGTCGATGAACTGTCCCTGCAACAGCGTCGAGCGCACGAGCGTGTCGAGGTCGTTCTCGTCGGTCGGGGAGTCGTGTCGGCCCAGCACGGGCACCATCACGACCGCCGGGTCGTAGTCCAGCTCGCTGTCGACGGGATACTTTTGTACTGCCGGGCGGATGCTGTCGGGCACGTCGAAGACATCGCCGCTGATGCGTTTGGTCGCCGATGCGTCGTACGATATCGGCGTTGAGGACATGGTGAATCCCTCGAAAAACGAAACGAGGAGACGGTTGATATCCTCGTATTTCGGCGGATTGTACGTTTCGAGCCACTGTCGGTCGATATCGACTGCGAGGTCAGAGCGGATGCGTTCGAGCTGTGCGTTGTCAAAGGGGAGGACGCCGTCGGCCGCCTTCGAGAGCCGCGCCATGCCGATGACGCCACGCACCATCTCGCTGCCGCCGAACTCGTCTCGACTCGGCAACACGACAGAGCTTAGTATCGGCTTGACGCCGGCACCCCGTCCGTCCGGCCCCGACGATTCGAGCATCTCGCGGAGGTTATCGGCGAGTACTGGCGTCGCGCCACAGCCAGTTCCCTTGGTGACGCTGTGAATCAGCATGATAGCCTGTGCGCCGCCGAGGCTCTGTCGGTCGACATCCCACCGCTCGACGAAGGCGTTTTGCTCGTCCTCGAAGTCGTGTTGCATGAAGTCACGGCCCCGCTTCCAGTCCCGGCCGGCACCTGAGTAGGCGTGCTGGTTGTGCCCGATCATGCAGTTCGAGACCAGCGATTCCGGCGAGTACTCCTTATCTATCTGTGCGTAGTAGGTCTCGTACACCTCGCTACGGTTCGTATTCAGGTTCAGATAGTCCGCAATCCCGCCCTCCCAGACATCTGCAAGCGCCCGGTTTTGCTCGATGAGCGTGTCCCGCCGCATCAAGATGGCATCCAGAATATGATTGCCGGCCCCACCGATACCGACCATGAGCCACTTCTTCGAGGTTCCCCTGTCAATCGATCCTCTGCTCGCCCGTCCACGGCTCTGGTCGTCGGCCCGGCCAGTCGACTGTGTGCGAGACGGCGAGCGACTCTGTCCGCTCGTGGGGCCGGACCCGGCCGACCCTCGCACCCTCCCGGACGGCGTGTCAGTGCCGCCGGCTGTTTCGGCCTGTTGTCGGTCTCCCGGCGGTGTGGTGTCGCCATCTGACTGCCCCGGTGGCGGCGCTTGCACGTCCTCACGGAGCTGTCCGTCGACGAACAGTTCCCCGTACAGCTCCGGGTACGCCCGTTCGACCGACGCTGCGTGCCCTCCGTGGTTGTTGATGAGGTGGTCACGCAGTTGCCCCTCGGTTATCTCGTTTGTACAGATTTTACAGCGGTTGGGCATCGTGATGTGAGAGCTATTGTGCGTCGCCGCTGATAATAATTCCCCTGTTGTCGGCGCCTCTCCGTTCACAGGCCACGAGACGGCCGGTCACCCGAACTGTTCGCGGTATCGATCACAGAGCTCCGAGAGCACGCGGCTCGGACTCTCGTTGTCGTCGACAACCAGCTTGATGTAGCCCGGCTCGGCGTCGGGCGCTTCGACCTCGGCAATCTTGGTCTGGCGGGCACAGAACGATTCCACCGCATCGGTCACCTCGCCGGCCGCGAACTTCTCGGGGTACTCGCCGAGCTGGATGGTGACCGTCTCGGAGGGCTCGCCCTCGTTTGCCGCTCGGTCGAGCTCGCGGAGCAGGTAGAGAACGTCCTCCGGTGGTGGTCCGCCGCTCCGTGACTGGGTCGTCGTCTCTGTGGTCTCTGCGGTGACCGTCGTCTGTTCGTCTGCGGTGTCGATGCTGAGCGTGTCGCCCTCGATGGTGTACTGAACGTCGTAGGCCTGGCGTATCTCCGTTCCCATCTTCCCGATGACGTCGGCCCCGACATCGGTCGGAATCGGAATCGAGCCCGAGCCGTGTTCGATTGTCGGGGCGACGCTGTTGGCGAAGAAGACCCCGATCTGTTTTATCTGCGCTGCGTCGCTCGCACACTCCTCAGCCGACCGGTGCGCGCGCTCGAACCGACAGTTATGCAGGTCCGCCTTCGCCTCGTCGAGGCGCTCTCGAATCGCAACCTCTGTGGGAAACGGCGGCTCCTCGTCACCGAACCGGCTCTCGAACAGCATCTCACCGAGCCGGTCGGCGACAGTCTCCTCGACCCGTGATAGCGCTGATTCCGTGTCCGACAGTGCCGTCTCGACGGCCTCGACGCTGCCGGCGAACTGTGACTCGTGTCGCTCTACCTCCTCGCGCATCGACTCGATGTGCGTTCTCGCTTGCTCGACAGCTAGTGCGATATCCGGAAGCGGCGTCCCGCTGTCGACAGCCTCCCCCAGCCGCTCGCCTAGCTCGTGTGCGCTCCCGCCGATTTGAACCGGCGGCCCCTGTAGATCCGGGACAGACAGCTCGTTGTACCCGCCCATGTTCCGAACCGCGTACTGCTGTCCGTACTCGGAGCGCACAGACAGCGTTCCGTACTCGGTGCGAAGCTCCTGTGCGAGGTCGGCACGGAACTGGTCGAGAGCGCTTTGTGCCTGGTCACGTGGGGCGAGCGCGTCGGCCTCATCACGGAGCTGTGTCGCCTCTTGGAGCTGATTTCGACTCCCGGGCTGGCCCCCGGCGAGCAGGCGATCAGCCTCATCCTGTATCTCTAAACAGGTCGTCTCGAAGGACTCGGTGGTCTCGTCGAAGGCCGACACCGCACGCGGCGCTCCCTCGGACAACTGGTCGAGCGTCTTTGCGTCTGCCGCCGCTCTGACGGTATCCTCGAACTCCAGGCGAGCCTGCTCGGCCTGTTCACGCGCCTCGGTGAGCAGTTCACGCACCTCTGACTCTACCGTGACCGTCCACTCGTAGGCGGTGACACTCACCCAGATTGACCCGACGGCGACCACGGGAATTGTGACGAAGCCGACAAGCTGGAGCGCTGGCACCCCCTCCCAGAGCAGCGGCGAGTACACGAGCGAAAACAGCGCGAGAAAGACGGTCACGAGGCCGGCAGCCGCATACGAGAACTGCCGGTCTTCGAGGACGAACATCCCAACCGCGACAGCGAGCCACGAGAGCGCAACCAGAATGAACAGCCCGAACACGGCTACGTCGTTATCTCTGAAGACGACTCCAGCCGCGTCGAACACTTCGACAGTATCGAGTGTCTGTTTGAGCTCCCCGATTACCGGAATACTGACCGCTTCAATCCCGACGAGGGCGAGCAACGCCTGGACGAACGTTGCCACAATCGGCAGGCCGGCGAGCACCCAGCAACCGACTGCCACTCGGCGGTCGTTCTGTAACATGCTTTGGTGATGGTCGTTCGATTGTATAATATTTTGGCCCTCGGAACGACTACCTCTCGAAGTCGTCGACGTACTCCCCGAAGGTCTCGGCCGCCGTCTCGAAGGGGTCCTCCGTCTGGATGTCACAGCCGAGCGTCTCGAACAGCCCAACAGAGTCCTGTCGACCTGTCGTCCGGAAGAACTCGCGATAGCGCTCCGGCGAAAGCTCACCCGCCCGAAGCTGGCTGTGTACTGCGAGCGCACCCGTCGCTCCGAGGACGTACTGGTAGCTGCTGTACGGCTCCCGGATGCCGCTCACGGGGAGGTTCCGGCCGGGCTGGTCGCCGAACGCGACCGGCGCGTAGAACGCCTCGCGAAGCGACGCTGCGGCCTCCCTCGCCCGGTCGACTGTCACCTCTGTCCCGTCTTCGACGTACCCGGCCAGCGTGTGGGTGAACTGCGCCGAGCGGGCCGAGCTGTAGAGGTTTCCGCCGATACATTCGAGCAGTCGGTTCTGGGCGGCGTCGGCGAGTGCGCCGCCCTCGGCCAGCAGGTGATCGACCAACAGGAGTTCGTGTAAGATCGACGGTATCTCCTCGACCGGTCGGGGTGCAGTTGCGTACCGCGCTGGTCCCTCTCGGTGGTGGTCGACGTGTATCGCGTGTCCGAGTTCGTGACAGAGATAGAACGCCGTCCGCACGTCCTCTTTGAAGTTCGCCAGGATGTACGCCCCGTCTCCCGCCGAGGAGGGGCAGTACGCCGGGATGTCGGTCCGCTTGTCCTGGGTGGGGTAGACGTCGATTCGCCGCTCGGTGAAGAATCGCTCGACGCGCTCAACGTACTCTTCGCCCAGCGGCTCGAGTGCAGCGAGGATGTGTGTTTTCACGTCGTCGTAGCTCAGCTCCGGTGGCTCACTCTTGGCGATGGACACATCCAGGTCCCAGGGCCGGAGTTCGTCCACCCCGAGCCGCTGCTGTCGGAGTGCAAGCGAGCGGTGAAGCGGGTCGAGGTTGTCGCGCACTGTTTCGACCATCGTGTCGTGGACCTTCTCGGGCAGTGACGCTGCCAGCCCGGATTCGGGATAACAGCGCCCGCTCAGCGCCCAGTCGCGAATCGAGTCGTACCCCCGGACCGAGGCCTTTGCCCGGGCGGCCTGTAGCTTCTCGGCGAAGGCCTGCGTGAGTGTGTGCTCGTAGCTGTCCATGCGGCCGTGGTAGACCTCGAAGGCGCGTCGGCGAAACTCCCTGTCAGGGTGAGAGAGGACTGCTCGGCGGTTCCCGTACCGTATCTCGACAGTCTCGCCGTCGGGACGCTCGACAGTCGGCGGCTCGAAGTCCTCCAGCCGGGCCGCCCGGGCGACCCGGGAGGACGCTCCCAGGGGCTGTTCGACTGCCGCCAGCGCGTCCTCGACGGCCTCGCTGCGGACGTGCCCGGCCTGCCGTCGGAGGTTTCGGGCGTACCACCGGTCCGACTCGGGTAGCCCGTCGATGTACTGGTCTGCGCTCTCGATTCGGCGGAGTGCTGCGGCGACCGCCGGCTCGAAGCGCTCTGTGACTCGCTCTGCCTGTTGTTTCCGGTCGGCGGCGGCGTCGCTGTCGGTCGCGACATTCGCGGCGAGGGTCGCGTACAACTCGATACGCTGCTTGCGCTCGAAACAGTCCGCGACGGCGTCGAGCAACGTTTCGAGGTCGGCAGTCGACGAGAGCGGTTCGCTGGCGAGCGATTTGAGGTCGTCGAGTCGGTCGAGCAACTCCCCGACGGCGCGGTTCCAGTCGTCGGGCGTCTCGTAGATGGCTGTCAGGTCGAACCGATGCGCTGGGTCGATTTCCGTGCGTGCTGGTAGATTCATGGGTCGGTGGTATCTGCTGGTGATTGCTGGTGATGCTGGTGCAGCCACGAGGTGACGGGACGTGTCGACGAATCGTTCTCTATACCGACTGAAGAGTGTCGTCAGACCGGCGTCTGGTCCCGTCACTGGCTACCGATACGGGACGGCGAAACGAACACGAGAAGGGAATTTAGCGGAGCATCGGTCGACTTCCGTTGACGGATAATTTTCACGACACGTGATAATTCTACCGGAAAGACGCCGGTTCTTATACAGCCAGGCCGTCTGGATTATATCGGACGTATTATGATTTCCCCTCGTATAGGAGGGTAGTGCTATGTCTGAGCTAAATGAGAGTCTTCTCTCGTCACTCTCGGAACTGGCTGCTCCGCTCCCGAACGCGGGCGAACTAACGGTCACGGAACTGCCTGCCGGGTTGCGTTCCCAGTTTGACGATGCGACGGTCATCGGACTGGGCGAAGCCTCACACGGAACGCAGGAGTTCTTCGACCTGCGATTTCGGCTCATCCGCCTCCTCGTCGAGGAGTTCAGAGTTCGTGCGGTCGGGTTCGAGGCCCCGTTCGACCCGCTGCATCGAGTCGACGAACTCGTCGCCGCCGGCGAGGGTGACATCCGATCTCTCGTCGCGGAGATAGACATTTATCGCCCATTCAAAACCGAGACGATGGTCGACCTCTTCAAGTGGCTGCAGTCGTTCAACGTCTCGCGCCCGCCCGAGGACCGCGTCCACGTCTACGGCTTCGATACGACCATCATCGAGGCCGCGGCCAACGAAATCGAGCCGTATCTCGACCGGGTTGGTGCTGATGTCGACGCATCCCTCCGCGAGGACCTCGACATCATGACCGCCGGCTACGGTACAGACGACGAGCGCCAGGCGTTGCTCGAAAGCACACGACGGGTACACTCGACGCTCGCGCCGATGGTCGACGCCAACGAGTCGGCGTGGGTCGAGGCGACGTCGCGCCAGGCGTACGAGTACGTCCGACACCGACTCCACCTCGTCGAGGTTCAACTCGAGGCCCACGAGCGTGACCGCGAGGGACGGGCGGCACTCAGAGACGAGATGATGGCCGAGAACGTCGAGTGGATTCACGACCGCTCGGCAGGGCCGGTCGTCCTGTGGGGCCACAACGGTCATATCGCCCGTGGCAGACGCGTCATCGACGAATGGGACGTCGACGTTCTGCCCATGGGGGAGTGGCTCGCCGACTCGTACGGGGAGCGGTACTGTCCGGTCGGCCTCGAACTCGGTGGTGGCGAGGTGGCCGCGCTGGACGGCGAGACGGGTGATGTCGCCGAGTACCCCATTCCCGAACCGCCATCGGGGTCGATTCCGGCCGTGTTCCGACAGGTTGAGGAGCCGGTGTTCTCCCTGTCGATCGACGACCTCTATGACGACTCGTCGACTCGGGAGTGGCTCCGGGCCAAGCCACGCCGACACGACATCTGGGGCGGCACTCCTGACGGCGACAACCCCGTGAAGTACAACTGCCGTGACCTCGACGGGTTCGACTGGGTATTCTTCGTCCGCGAGACCTCGCCGCTTGTCCACTTGGACTGACGGAGGAAGGCATCTACACTCGACCAGTTCACAGTCGAAGACGAACTCCTCGCGGAGGTCGACAGTTTCGAGCAGGTCCTCGACTGGCGGGCGGTCGCCCGGCGGTAACGTATCCGAGAATCAGCTACTGCCCGGTGTAGGAACTGGTCACGACCTCCCGAACCCGTTCGGCGGTCACCTCGCCGACGCCCTCGGCTTCCATGAGGGCCTCGGTGTCGGCGGTCATCACGTCTTCGACGCTGCCGAACTCCCGGAGCAGCGAGCGAGCGGTCACGGGACCGACCTCTGCGACCGAGGCGACGACGTACTCCTGTTGCTCGGTCAGCGTCTTTGACTGCTTCTCGCCGTGGACGCTCACCTCGCGGTCCTCCTCTTCTTGCTCGCGGGTCGCAATCACCTCCAGCAGGTCGGCAGTCTCCTCCTCACTCCCGGTCTGCATGACGCTGGCCCCGAAATCGACCGCGAGCGAGGCGAGTGCGCCGTTGATCGCCTTCGGGTGGATGTTCCGGCGGCCGTAGAGGTCCTCGCCTTCGATAATCACGAGTGGGCGGCCGTAGTGACGGCTCGCGTCGCCGACCTGTTCGAACAGCGAGCGGTCGCCGCCGGTCAGCGTCGCAAGGAAATCCTCGACCGCCTTGCGCTCGACGACGACGCGGTCCGAGAGCACGTAGTCGCCGACTTCGAGCGTCTCCAGGCGCGTCTCGATACCCTCCCGCGTCGAGAGGTCTCTGGCAATTGTCGAGTCGAGTTCTCGCTGGTCGACGACGAGTTCGGCGGTGCCGTCGTCCGGGGCTGCCTCGGCGAGGACTTCGTTGCCGGATTCCTCGTCTGTCCCCGTTTCCGTGTCGTTCACGTCGGCGCTCCCAGATTCGTCGGGACTGTCGCCGGCGAATGCATCCAGCCCGGCCTGGCCGCTCTCGTCGTCTGTCTTGGTGCCGTCTCGTTCATCCGCGCGTTCGCTGCCTGTACTCGCTTCGCTCTCGCCGTCGACCCCCTCCGTTTCATCTGGAAGTTCGCTCAGCCCGACCTGTGGACGGAGGCGTGACTCGATGTCACCGGCAGCGTTTTTGAGCAGGCGGAGTTCGTCTTCCATTTTCTTCTCGTCCTGTCTGGCCTTCCAGAAGTAGGCCTCGTCGCGGGTGTCCTCGGCCAGCAGGACGGCCACGCGACCCTCGGTCTGGCGGCCGGTCCGGCCCTTGCGCTGGATGGAGCGAATCGCCGTCGGCACCGGCTCGTAGAAGAGGACGAGGTCGACCTCTGGCACGTCCAGTCCCTCCTCGGCGACGGAGGTCGAGACGAGCACCTCGAACTCGCCGGCACGGAACTGTTCGAGCGTGTCCTGTTGTTCGGTCTGGGTCATCCCGTCGCTGCCGTCGGTGTCGCTCTGCCCGACGAACCGCGCGACGCTGAAGTGTTCGCCGAGGAAGTCGGTCAGCGTCTCGGCGGTGTCGCGGGACTCGGTGAAGACAATGACGCGGTCACCGCCGTTGATGCCGAGCGTCTCGGCAATCAGCATCCGCGCCCGCCGGAACTTCGGGTGGAGGTCGTCGTGTTCTTCGGCGAGGCGGACGGCCTTCTTGACGTTCGGGTCCGAGACCATCCGCTGGTCGGCCTTCGAGGCACCCGACGAGCGGGCAGCCTCGCGCTGGCGGTCCATGTACCGCCGGAAGGACTCGACGCTCTGGGTCTCGACGTAGGTGAGGGCGGTCCGAAGCTTGCGCACCTCCGCGAGGACACTCATCCCCTCGTAGCCCGCCGAATCGTCGCTGTTCATCAGCTGCTGGACCTTCCCCTGTATCTTCTGTATCTCGCGCTCGGAGACGCTGGGATTCGTCGAGTTTGTCACACCGATCTCGACGAGCTGTTGCATCCGGTCCTCGACGACGGCCTCGATTGCGTCTCGAATCTCCTCGACAGTCTCGGGGAGTTCGATGCGCTTCCACTCCACCTCGGTCTCGTGGGTGTATCGCGCTACGTCGGCGTCGTCTTCGGTCATCACCTCGACGTTCCCGATGCCGAGGTTGTCACAGACCTGTAGGATTGCCTCCTCGTCGTCGCCGGGCGAGGCGCTCATCCCCGTGACCAGTGGGTCGTCGGCGTCGTCGTGGTAGCGCTCGGCGATGTAGTTGTAGGCGTAGTTGCCGGTCGCGCGGTGACACTCGTCGAAGGTACAGTGGGTCACATCGGCAAGCGAGACCCGATTGCCGACGAGGTCGTTCTCGACGACCTGTGGCGTCGCAATCACGATACGTGCATCTTCCCACAGGCTCGCCCGGTCGTCCGGGCGCACCTCGCCGGTGAAGACGACAATCTCGTCGTCCGGAATTTCCAGGGCCTCCCGGTAGAAATCGGCGTGTTGGGTGACCAGGGGTTTCGTCGGCGCGAGCAGGAGGGATTTGCCGCCGGCCTGCGAGAGTCGGTGAGCCGTCACGAGCAGGGAGACGGTTGTCTTGCCAAGTCCCGTCGGGAGACAGACCAGCGTGTGGGTATCGAGCGCCCGGTCGGCGAGCGTCGTCTGGTACTCACGGTCCTCTAGAAAGCCAGCGCTCACCAGCGGGCGGTCGAGCGTGTCTCCCTCGGTCGTTGCCATTCGTCTCTGCGTTAGCCGTCCCCGAGGTTAAGGGTTCGCGTACCGCGGCGGAAGTAGACACACTCTGGCACGCAACACTTCCAGTGTCTCCGGACGACCGCGGTACCGAGGCCGTCTCTTGACGGTCAACAAACAGGCGTGCACAGACAGGTGTGTAATTATCCAAATATGGGAATATTCATATTTCTACCCACGTTAGAGTAGAACATGTCCGAAGCAACGCTGGACGGGCGTGGACGTCTGACCCTTCCCAAAGAGGTTCGGGAGCGATACGGCGAACGGTACCGCATCGTCCAACTTCACGACGGAATCAAACTCGTTCCAATCGAGGACGAGCCGCTTGATGCCCTCCGTTCCGAGTTCGCGGATGTCCAGAAGACAGCAGAGGAACTCCGCCAGGAAGCACGCGGCGAGGCGCTGGAGGGGGCCGGACGCTGAATGTACGCAGAGACAGACTTCCTGCTGGCGCTCATCAAGGACGAAGACTGGCTGGGTGACGCCGCAGAGGCCGTCTACCGCGAGCATCAGGACGAACTATGGACATCTCAGTTCACGCTCATCGAACTTCTCATGGTTGCATACCGCGAAGGGCGAGATACGGAGCGAGTCATCACACATACGGCTGCCCTCCTTGAGGTGCGCGGTGACGTGGATACAGTCCTCACAGCCGCAACGTACGTCGAAGACCACGGATTTACGCCCTTCGATGCGCTCCATCTCGTTGAGTCCGACGGTGACACTATCGTCTCGAGCGACGAGGCGTATGACTCGTTTGCACCACGCCTAGATTTGAGAGAATCTCAAGACGAGTGACGGCGCGCGACCGGCCGTTGTATAGGCATCTTCTGGCGACCTCCCGTTTTATTGCTGTGGGAGCAATACTCTAGCACGGTGTTACACATGGGAAAAGACATCCTGATGATAGTGGGTGACTTCGGCGAAGACTACGAAATCATGGTCCCGTTCCAGGCCCTGGAGATGGTGGGACACGACGTCGACGCCGTCTGTCCCGAAAAAGAGGCGGGGGAGACAGTCAAGACGGCAATCCACGACTTCAGAGGCGACCAGACCTACCTCGAAGAGCGCGGGCATAACTTCGAGCTGACGGCGACGATGGCCGACGTCGACCCGACGGCCTACGACGCCCTCGTCGTCCCGGGCGGCCGGGCACCAGAGTATCTCCGGACCTACGACGCGGTCATCGAGGCGGTCCAGCACTTCTTCGAGGCCGACAAGCCCGTAGCGGCGCTGTGTCACGGGCCACAGATACTCGCCGCTGCCGACGTACTGGAGGGGTACGAGATGACCGCCTACCCGGCCTGTCGGGCCGAGGTCGAGGCCGCAGGCTGTTCGTGGGTCGACGGCGTCGTCCGGGACGGCAATCTCGTGACTGGGCAGGCCTGGCCTGACCACCCCGAGTGGCTCGCGAAGTTCCTCGAACTGCTCGGCGACGAGGTGAGCCACGGCGAGACGGTCGCTGCCGACGACTGACCGACCCCCGCCGCCTCGCGTTACGCCGGCGGCTCGATAGTCCCGGTAATGCGCCCGTAGAGGCCGAAAATATCCTCGTAGCCGTGTTCGCTCGCCAGCACCGGCACCGTTCCCGGAGCGGTCACGCGGTGGGTGTACTCGTCGTCGCGGGCGAAGACCTCGCCCACCGGAATCTCCTCGAAGTTCTCGTAGAACACCTCGGGCTTGCCCGCGCCTTTGGGCACCTCCTCGTCGACGGTGGCGACTGTCGTCTCGGTGTAGGTCGGCTCACCGGCCAGAATACCGTGTACCCGGAGGAAATCGCGGGTGGCTTCGAGCCCGAACTCGACGGCGTCGGTGCTGCCCTGCTTGCCGGTTTCGAGGCTAATCGTGTTCGGGAGCGTCGAGTCGAGTGTCGTATCCCGGAGATTCCCCGCATCGACGACGTACTCGACGGGCATCCCCGTCACGCTTCGTCGGACCGTCTCCGTGAGTTCGCTGTAGATAGCAAACGGCGGCGGCGCGCTCTGGGAGGTATGGAGCGCGAGAATCGCGTCCGCACCCTCGAGTACGCTGACGAGCCGTGGTGCAAGCGCGCTCTCGTACTTGTCGTCCTCGATATCGCCCGGAAACGTTCGGTTGAGGTCTGTCTCCGTGTATCGGACGCCCGCCTTCAGTGCCGGCTCGTTCGCGACAATCAGTTGCAGTGTTCCCTCCTCGACGGTCGCCGTCTCGACCAGTCGGTCGACGATGCGCTCGCCGGCCGGCTCGTCGCCGTGAATCCCGCCAACGACGGCGATTCGGGGAGACCCCGACCCACGCTCTGTCACCCTCATATATCTCCCTTGCGGAGTCGCCGGTATATAAGTATCAACGTCTCGGCCTCGGGCTACCCGACGACGAGATAGCCAGCCGCGTAGGTTAGCCAGGCTATCGTGACCGCGGCCAGGCCCGTCACAGCGACACCGCGGCGTGACTGTGGCGTGCGCAGGTCCGGGACCGGCACGTCGACGACACCGACCAGTCCGACCGCGAGCACGCTGAACACGAACTGATACGAGACCGACAGCGTCGGCGGCGGAAGCGCGAGCACGGCCCCGACGTAGCCCGCACCGAGGACTGCCCGCCGGTGGACGTATCCGAGGACGTGCCGACCGTTCAGCGCCAGGTAGACCGTCACCGCGAGCCACACCGCCCCCAGTTCGAGTCCGAACGTCCCCAGTAGATGCATCGTCGGGTCACTCGACAGCACCAGCCGCTCCGGTAGGAGTCGGATGTCGAGCGGGTACAGCAGTGCTGGCGGGCTTCCAGTAAACAGGTCACCGAACGGATGGCTGAGCACACCGACGAGCGCGGCTGCAAGCGTCGCCTGCGGTGACAGCCCCCACCACCGACTGAGGAGTGCCACGGTGACACCAGCGACGACAAACAGAGCCAACACCGCTGCTTCGAGTGTGCCAAACAGGGGGACTGCCGCGACGACGAGCGCCGCGCCGCCGACCGCGCCGACGAGTCGGAGCCATCCACGATACGCGACGAACCCGAACAGCGTCGCCGCAGTGCCGCCGACGAGCAGTGAGTGGGTCACGCCGCGGTGGACTGTGTTGCCGGTCTCCCAGAAGACCTCCGGAAAGGTACCGCCGTCTCGAAGCAGCGTCGTCAGCCCGACGACTGCGTAACCGATATCTACGTCGGGCACCGCCGCGAACGCGCCGGCAGCGACGCCGATTGCGAGCGCGCGCTCACGAGAGAGGCCGAGACTGGCGGCCGCTGTGGCAGCCAATGCAAACGCCAGTGCCGCGTGCCCGACCATCATAGTCTGCTAAGCTTCGCGGCCAGCAGGCTTAAGCTGTTCGTGACCCCCTGTAGCACGGCAGACCGGCGCTCACTCGAACGCAGCAGGGATTTCGAACGACAGCGAAATCGCATCGGCGACGCCGAGGGTCTCGACGATTGTCGGTGCGACCGCACGCGCATCGACGCTGTCGAGAGTCCCCTCGGGCGCAGCGGGACCGCCGATGCCGTAGACGCCCGATACGTCGGTGCGGCCGTGTGAGCCACCCATCTTCGAGGCGTCGAGCGTAACCAGTCCGTCGTCACCGAAAAACAGCGAACACGGGTCGTAGCCGGGCTTCTCGTGGATGTCCATCTCCGTCGCGTAATACGGCGCGTCGTCGTCCTCGGCCCACCAGTAGTACTGGAACCAGCCGGACTGCTCCGGGACGAGCACCAGGTCGCCGCTGTTTGGGTGGTCGAGGCCGTACTCGGCTCTCGCCTCGCCGGTCAGCACCCGCTCGACGCCTTCGAGGTCCGCGAGTGCGTCTCGGGCCTGCTCGGTCGCGTCGTCTGTGTAGACGTGGGCGACCTGGTGGTCGACCATCGTGAAGGCCTTGGAGCCGGGGAGGTCGACGGCCTCGCCGCCCTCCCGTCCCTCGGTGACCGACAACAGCCCCGCCTCACGGAGCGCGCGGTTCGGGAATATCGGCGTGTCGACGGCGTGAAAGCCGTACTCGCTGACGACGTGTACCGCCGTCTCTTCCCACCGCTCGCGGTTTCTGAGCCAGTCGAGGAACTCCCCGACGAGTTCGTCGATGACGCCGATAGCGTCGCGCAGCTCCGGCGAATCCGGGCCGTGGCGCTGGCCATCGTAGTCGAGGTGGGGGAGATACACCCACAGGAGGTCGGGATCGTGGCGCTTGATGGACTCGCGTGCGGCCGAGAGAATCCACTCGCTGCTCTGTTCGTTCGCCGTCGGCCCCCAGTAGTTGTGCAGCGGGAAGTGACCGTACTCCGCCTCCAGGGTCTCGTAGAAATCGTCGGGGTTCGTCCAGCAGTTCATCTCCAGGAGATTGTTGTCCTCGTCTTCGATTGGCGAGGGCGTCACCGCTACGTCGGCGGAGCTACCGATGAGGTGCTGGAAAAAGAGCGAGCCCGTGGTGAGGTCGGTCTCGTCGCTGACGGCCTCCCAGATTCGATTCCGGTCGCCACGGTCGCGCTCCCAGAGGGCGACGCTGTCTGTGGCGCGGTCGTACTCGCCGTTTGCGACGTCGCCGTGTGTGGCGGGTGATTGTCCCGTTGCGAGCGTCGTCTGTGCGGGCAGCGTGACGGCCGGAAACGGTGGGTCGAGCGGGGCCGTTGGGTTCCCGTCGAGCAGCGCTGCGATGTTTGGTGCGAGGTTCTCGTCGATGTGGTCCGGTTCGAGCCCGACCACGTCGAGGACGATGACGCGTCCTGCCGTGTCGGTGTGGCGTTCTCGTGTCATTGGTACTGGTGTGCGTAGCGTCGGAGTTGTTCGAGCTGGCGCGAGAGGTCGTGTGTCTCGTAGGAAAGCGGCGATTTGAAAAACGAGGCGAGCTGTGGCTGCAGGCCGCTCTCGCCGTGTTCATCGGCGTGTGCGATAAGCCTGATCAGGTCCAACACGAGTGGCGCTGCAAGCGCCGAATCGGACCCTTCCCAGGTGAACTGTAGTTTCATTTCGGTCCCGAGAAAGCCCTCGAAGTGGATGTGGTCCCAAGCGGTCTTCCGGTCGCCAAGCGAGGGCGTGTAATCGATGCGGACGCGGCTCTGGGTCTCGTAGCCGAGAATCTCCTCTAACAGGCCGTCCTTGCTCTGTACCTTCCCGGCCTTGTTGTCGTCGTCCTCGAGCACCAGCCCGTCGGTGTTGCCGAGGATGTTGTGTCCTTCCCAGGAGAGGACACGAAGGTTCCGGCCCGCGAACATCGGTGCCAGCGCCGACTTCACCAGCGTCTCGCCTGTCTTTGCGTCCTGGCCCATGTGAGGGACACCGCGTTCGCTCGCAAGCTCGCAGAGTCCGCCCAGATTGCTGCCCGTGCTCGGCGTGAAGTTGACGTAGGGATGGCCCGAATCAAGCGCGGCGTAGGCGTAGAGCACGCTCGCTGGCAGCTTGCGGTCGTCGTTGTCGATTGCCGTCTCGAGGGCCTCGAGGGTGTCGTATCGCTCCGGCTTGTCGATAGGTGGTTCCGTCGAGGCGACGTTGACGACGACCAGCCGGTCGAGGTCGTGGTCGGCGACGAAGGCGGCATAGTCGTCACCGATTGCCGTGACGAGTTCGGCGACGGTCTGGTCGGTCGTCGCGTCCCCGCTCGCGAGGTCGCCGACTGCCTGGCCACAGTTTATCGCGGTTCCGGTCTCGACTCGGTCGTCGACTGCCTTGAGCTCGCTCTCGACGGCATCGATTGTCTCGGCGGGCGGGACGCCGCCGGACTCACTCGCGGCCCGTGCGGTCTCGGTGATACTCTGTGTGCGGATATCGTGGCCGCCAAAGACCAGCTCGTCGACCCCTGGCAGGTCGAGTTCCGACAGTGGCTCGCGTGCGGTCACCATTCCCGTCGTGTCTGTGAGTCCGTTCGCAACTGCCTTCGCACCCACCACAGAAACTGCCGCGACGTTTCCTCTCGCGCCAATCAGCCACACGCCTGTTCTCATAGCTGGACCTATCTGCTCTGCGGTATTATATTGTGCGACTCCGTCACTGGCAGAGAAACGGCGGTTTCCCTCGCAGCCGCTGACGGGCCCGCCTCTCGACTGTCGCCTCGCTGTTATTTTTAAACCTGGTTCGAGTTTATTGTATCGCGCCGACACCTCGCAGGGTGTCCGTCTCTCTGGGTCGATTGGCCTCTCAGAGTGGTAGCAGGTTTCGGGCATTGTTACAGCCGGCACATCTCTGCCGCGTACACGCGTCAACGAAGCGAAAAAACGCAACGAAGAAGGAGGGTATTAGTGGCTTCTCTCCGAAGTATCAGGGGATGTCCCTTCCCATCATCGACCCACATATGCACATGGTCTCGCGCTCGACGGACGACTACGAGCAAGCGCGGCGATCGGGAATCGAGTGCTGTATCGAGCCCGCCTTCTGGAGCGGGACAGATAAACAACACGCCGAGTCGTTTTTTGACTACTTCGAGCAGATTATTGACTTTGAGACGGAACGCGCCCAGCGGGCGGCGGGTGTCGACCACTATGTGACGATTGCCCTGGAGCCCAAGGAGGCGAACTATCCGGAGATGGCCGAGCGCGTGATGGACCGGATTCCGGAGTATCTCGACCGCGACAACGTCGTCGGTGTCGGTGAAATCGGGCTCGACCAGGGCACAGAGGCCGAGGAAGCGGCGTTCCGGCGACAGCTCCAGATGGCCGAGGAGCGCGAACTCCCCGTCATCGTCCATACGCCACACACGGACAAGCCAGCGGGCACGGAGCGGCTGGTCGAACTCATCCAGGACGAGGACGTGACCGAGGAGCGAATCGTCATCGACCACAACACAGAGAACACGATAGACATCTCACTCCAGACTGACTGCTGGGTCGGGTTCACGCTGTATCCGGGCAAAATCGACGCCGAGACGACAATCGACCTGCTCGAAGCGTATGGCACCGAGAAGATGTTGCTCAACAGCGCGGCCGACTGGGACCCATCAGACCCGCTTGCTGTCCCGAAGGCCCGCGACAAGATGCTTGACCGCGGCTGGGACCGCGAGGAGGTCCGGCAGGTCGTCTTCGACAATCCCTACGAGTTTTTCAGCCAGTCGCCGAACTTCGAATACGAGCTCTGAGCTATGGATTTTGCGTTCTCTACCAACGCCTTCCGCGAGTACGACCTCGTCGAGGCAATCGAGATACTGGGCGACATCGGCTACGACGGCGTCGAGGTGTTGCTCGATACGCCGCACCTCTATCCGCCGGAGGCTACCGAGGAAGACGTCGAGCGTGTCCGCGAAGCGGTCGACGACGCCGGACTCGAAATCAGCAACTGCAACGCCTTCATGCTCACCGCCATCGAGGACTTCCATCACCCCTCGTTCATCGAGGAGGACCCCTCGTACCGACAGCGCCGCATCGACTACACCCTCGACGCCGTCGAGACCACCGCCGCCCTCGGCGCAGACCACCTCTCTATCGAACCGGGCGGCCCGATTCCCGAGGGCCGCTCGCGTGCCTGGGCGCTCGACACCTTCGAGGACGGGCTTCGGGAGGTACTCGAGAGAGCCGAGGAGGTCGGCGTCGACGTGATGGTCGAACCTGAACCGGACCTGCTGATAGAGACTTCTGCGCAGTTCCTCGAACTGGCGGACAGAATCGACTCGCCGCGCCTGAGATGTAACTTCGACGCCGGCCACTTCTTCTGTGTCGGCGAACAGCCCGCCGACCTCGTCGAGACACTCTCGTCGTACACCACCCACTACCACCTCGAAGATATCCCGGCGAGCAGGGAACACGAACACACCCAGCTCGGCGACGGCGGCATGGACATCGAGGGCGTCCTCGACGCCATCGCGGCCGACGGCTACGACGGCTACGTCACCGTCGAACTCTACCCCTACGAGGAGACAGCCGCCGAGACGGCCCGCGAGGCGCTGGCGTATCTCGCCGACAACGGCTGGACAGGATGACCGTCGCCGGGACCGTTCGCTCCTACGCGACGCTGTTTCGCCTCCCAAATCTCTGGACTGCACCGCCGGATGTCCTGCTCGGCGCGGCACTCGTCTCCACCGGGGCCGGCATCCGCCCGGGGCCGCTGGCTGGCCTCTGTGTTGCCTCTGTCTTCCTGTACGCGGCGGGGACGACGCTGAACGACTACGTCGATGCCGAGGAGGACGCCCGCGAGCGACCGGACCGACCAATTCCCTCCGGGGATGTCTCTCGGACTGCCGCGCTTGCCGTCGGTGCCGCCTTCCTCGCCTGCGGCATCGCGGTTGCGGCGCTTGTCCGACCCCTCTCTGGCGGTGTTGCCGCCGCGCTCGCGGCGTCTATCCTGCTGTACGACGGCGTCTTCAAACACCGACGGGTCGGCGTGGTCTTCATGGGCGGTGCCCGGGGACTGAACGTCCTCCTCGGCGTCTCGCTCGCCGGCACGCTCGACGTGTCTCCCGCCGTCCTGGCAGTTCCGGCGGTTGTCCTCGGCTACATCGCGGCGGTCACGTTCATGGCGGCTGGCGAGACGACCGGCGACAACCGCGGCGCTGTCGCGCTCGCCATCGCGGCCGTCGCGCTAGCTGGACTCGCGGTCGTGGTCCGCCTCGTCGCCACCTCGCAAGGAACCGCCGCCGCGGCGCTCGCGCTGGTCTTTGTTGTCGGCTTTCTCGCCTGGACCGGCCGGGCGCTTCGGCGGGCCTACCACGACCCGAGTCCGGCGACGGTCGGCCCGGCGGTCGGGGTCTGTGTGCTCGCACAGGCGGTCCTCGACGGCGCGTTCGCGGCGACTGTCGGGCCTGCCTGGGGGCTTGTTACTGCCGGACTGCTCGTTCCGGCGGTCGCTCTCTCCCGTGTTTTCGACGTGACGTGACAGCAGAAACTGGTTTGTCGCTGGCGGCAAAGAATCCGATATGGTCGACCTCGCCTTCTCGACGAACACGTATACCCGCTTTTCGCTCCCACAGGCCCTCGAACGGATTGCCGACGCCGGCTACGACGGCGTCGAGATACTGGCCGACGACCCCCACGCCTTCCTGCCGGAGTTCGACTCCCAACAGCGGACGGCCCTCGACCAGGCGCTCGACGAAACCGGTCTCGACGTGTCGAACGTCAACGCCAACACCGCGGTCGGCTACTACGACGACGCCCCGCCGTCTGCCTTCTTCGAGCCCAGCCTCTGTACGGCGACCGACGAGGACCGCCGCTGGCGCATCGAGTACACTAAAGACGCAATCGACCTCGCCGAGCGGGTCGACTCGCCGGCGGTTTGTGTCACCTCTGGCCGCCCGCTTGCGGGCAACCCGCCCGAACGGGCTCGTGAGTATCTCCGTGACTCCCTGCACGAGATTCTCGACTACGCCGAGCCACGGGGCATCGACGTGGGTATCGAGTTCGAGCCAGAACTGCTCGTCGAGTGCACCGCCGAGGTGCTCGACCTCATCGACGAGATGGGTCGGGACGGACTCGGCATCAACCTCGACGTTGGACACGCGGCGGTCTACGGTGAGGACCTCGCGGAGACGATTGCACAGAGCCAGGGCCACATCACCGGCGTTCACCTGGAAGACATCGTCGGGGGCCGCCGGGGCAAACACTACCACCGGATTCCCGGTGAGGGCGACCTCGATTTCGAGGCCGTCTTCGCCGCCCTCGACCGAATCGGGTACGACGGCTATGCAACACTGGAGCTGTACACGTATCCAGACGAACCCGACCGCGCCGCCAAAGAGGCGCTGGCGTACCTGACCGACCGGTAGCCGCCCCGAGTCACCCTACAGCTCTGGCGCGACCTCGTCACCAAGCCGGTGGATGCAGTCGATCATCTCGTCGGTGCCAACGCCGGGGTGGTAGGTGCGGAAGATGAAGTGAACGTCGTCGCCGAGTGCCTCTCTGTAAGTATCAAGCTCGTCGGTCACCTGTGCTGGCGTGCCGAAGATGGCCTGCTCTTTGAGTTCGTCTCTGCGCTCGGCGTCGAGTTCGTCGACGGCTTCGCCCGAGAAAATCTCCTCGTAGCGCCGCTGGATGTAGAGGTAGCCCTCTTTCATGGCCTCCCAGGCCTCCTCGCGGGAGTCGCCGACCCAGCCGTGCTGGATGACATAGGTCTGGAAGTCTCCGTCGTTCCTCTCGTCCTCGCGGACGCTCCGGATGTCCTCGACGCGCTTTTTGACGCCACCGACAGAGAGGGCCGACGGCGCACACCACCCTTCGGCCTGGCGTGCAGCCCGGCGGACGGCGGGCTTTGCGGCACCGCCGAGCATCAGCGGAATCTCACCCTCCGGCTTCGGCGTTATCGACACGTCGCTTGGCACGTCGTGAAACGCCGACTCGTATGCCAGCTCGCCCTCGCTCCAGGCCCCTCGGAGGAAGGGGACGAGATCTGCCAGCCGGTCGGCACGCTCCTCGCGGGGGACGCCGAAGGCGTCGAACTCCCGGGGATTCGAGCCAATCGAGAGCCCCAGGGTGAGCCGTCCGTCGGCGATGAGGTCGACGGTCGCGGCGTCTTCGGCGAGACGAATCGGGTCGTAGAGCGGTCCAAGCGCGATACAGGACCCAATCTCGATTTCGTCGGTCTCGGCGGCCATCGCCGACAGCGTCGGCATCGTCGCCGAGAGATAGCCGTCCTCGGCGAAGTGGTGTTCCGACACCCAGGCGCTGTCGAGGCCGGCGGCCTCGATTTCGCGGGTCAGTTCGAGTACTTCGTCGTAGAGGTCACTCGGCATGCGGTCGTCGTCTGGCCGCTGTTGGGCGGTGAACAGTCCAGTCCCGAGTTGCATACCCTCACGTCGTTTGCAAGGGGGTTAAGCATTGGTGTGTTGTCACACAACACCACCCCCTGTATCAGTCACGCTATCGGCTGTGGCTGTCGAGGCTGATTTCACAGGGGCAGAGACGCGCTTTAGTCGGTCAGCCGGACCGTGACAACTGGCACCGGCGACCGACGGACAACTTTCTCTGCGACGCTACCGATGAGGTAGTGGTCCAGACCGGTCCGGCCGTGGGTGCCCATCACCACCATATCCATCCCCTGGTCGTCGACGTAGTCGAGAATTGCCGTCTTGGGGACACCCTCAACGATAGCCGTTTCGACTGGAACGTCGTCGCCAACCAACGCAACCGTGTTGTCGACGGCGTTCTCGGCTCGCTCGTGTTCGGCGTCAGTCCAGGCCTCTATCGAGAGGCCACCGGTCGGGCTCTCGAAGCGGTTGCGCGTGTCGACAACCGAGAGAACGTGCAGCGTCGCACCAGTGCGGTCGGCGAGGGTTTCGGCGTGTTTCGCGGCCGCTGCGATGCTGTCACTTCCGTCGGTCGGGAGGAGGATGTTGTCGTACATAGGTGCGTGAACGACCCCGGCCAACTTAGAAGCCACCGGCTGCCATCACGAATAGTGCAACGGCGATAATCGCAAAGAGGACACCGACGCCTTTCTTGATGAAACTTGTATCCAGTGTCGCTGAGACGTACGGCGCAATCTGGCCACCGGTGACTGTCGCTGGCACCGTCCAGATGACCATATTCCAGGGGGTTGAGGCGAGGCTGATGCTGTGACCGCCGGGAACGTATTGGCCACCGAAGACGTGGACCAGCGACGCCAGCACCGCGGTCAACGCGACGACGATGTGATTGGTGCCGATGGCGACCCGCACGGGAACTTTGGTTCGAAGCATCGAGATGATGCCTAGCTCGCCGATACCGAAGCCAGCGAGTCCCTGAAACACGCCGCCGACGCTGTAGTTGGCAAAGCGTTCGAGATATCCTCCACGAGAGTAGCTGTAGTCGTTGCCGTCGCGGTCGACCCGTCTAACGGTACCGTCTTCAGCTGTCTCGACGCCGGCCGGTCCGAGCTTTTCAGCGTCGTTCGGCATCGAGCCCCCGTCGGCCGAAACCTCGGCTCTCTCCTCGGGTCCGTCGCTCTGGTTGGGTTCCTCGTGGCCCAGGTCGGCCTTGAACAGGAGATACGAGGCGGTCAACAGCGCCAGTCCGAGCAGCAGGTGAAACACCGGCGCGGGAATGACAAAAGAGAGCAATGCACCGGCGACGACGAATGGCACACCACCCGCGACCAGCGTGATCGCGAGGCGTCGGTCGACCAGTCCGTACTGGATGAACGCGAGCGCGGAACTGGAGAGGCCGAACGACTCGCTGATGAGCCCGACTTTCACGAGCGTCTCGGGGGTCAGTGTCTCGCCTGCGATGATCGGAAAAATGAAAATGAGGAAGGGGACGAACAGGGCGGACCCGCTGATACCGACTGTATTGACGATTGTCGCGCCGACGATAAAGGGGATAAAGAGCCACCAGTACTCAAACCAGTAGCTCGCTCCTGACCCCTCTGTTGGGGCCCCGAAGTACACGCCCACCACGAACAACAGCGGGGCGAGAAATACAAACACATGCTGATACTTGAGGAATGTCTTCTGAACAGTGTCCGACCGTGTGGACGTATTCATTGCAGCGTGACGCCACGGTTGGAAATTCCAGCATAAGTGCGTTGTCTTCTATGCTATTTGTTCTGATAATTCATGTAAAATTCTCAGCGGTGGCGTGTCCTCGAAAACCTTACTCCGCTGTGGCCGCGACTGCGTTTCGCCGCTCACGGCGCTGTTCGAGCGCGATGTCTCTGAGTTCCTCCTGTGCGTTGGTCGGACACTCTAGGCTCGGAACGTTCGTCGGTCGCTCGTCGGCGTTCAGTGCGACGAAGCTGAAAAACGAGGCCGCCGCGTCCTCTGTGAGGTCGTCGCTCGGCCGCTCGACCTGCACGTCGACTTTGACGTCGATGCTCGTCTCGCCGGTGTCGAAGACGTAGCCGGTCACCGTGACGACGTCCCCGAGTTCGATGGGCTGGATAAAATCGACGTGGTCCATCGACGCCGTGACGACCTGCCGCCGGCTGAACCGCCGTGAGGCGATTGCGCCACAGATATCCATCCAGTGGAGCACCGACCCCCCGAGTGCCCGGCCGAGATTGTTGGTGTCGTTCGGCATCAGTATCTCGCTCATCTCGGTGTATGACTCCTGTAACGTCGACGTCTCTCCGACTGGCTGTTGGGCCTGCATACGACGCCGTAGCTGACCGGCTCACATAACACTGTTCTATTTGTGCTAGTGCAAATCTACTTGTTCTGGCGCTCGCCGGGTGCTCACACTTGGTCGGGGACGGTGAAGACGACGGTGGTGCCGTCGTCGGTGTCGAAATCGAGCTCGCCGCCCATCGTGGTCACGGCCCACTTGAGTTGCCACAGTCCCAGCCCCGTCCCGTGTTCGAGTGCCGTCTCGGTGCCGGCATCAAGCGAGGCGATTTCTGCCGCCGGAATACCCGGTCCGTCGTCGTCGACCCTGACCTCGTAGGCGTCGCCATCCGCCGAAACGACGATGTCGACGGCGCTCTCGGCGTACGTGACGGCGTTTTCGATGGCGCTTTCGAGCGCGCCGTGGACGGCCTCGCTGTTGGTCTCGACGGTGGCGGCCTCGGGCAGGTCGAACGAGACGTCGACGCCCTCGGTCTCGGTCTCCTCGACGGTCGTTCGGACTGCGTCGAGTAAATCGACCTGTGAACTCGCCTGTGAGGAGGAGACGAATTGGTCGATGGTCCGGGCGCTCTCCCCGAGGTCGGCGATTGCGTCGGCGGTGTCGACGATGGTCGTAGCGTGGCCGTTCTCGTGGTGCTGGTCGAGCACCTCAGCGTGGCTCTTGACCACCTCGACCTTGTTCCGAAGATTGTGCCGGAGAACACGGTTGAGAACCGCGAGCCGCTGCTCACGGAGATTGTGTTCGGTCACGTCGTGGAGGCTCACGAGCGCGCCGAGTTCGCGCCCGTGCTGGTCTGTCACCGTCGAGACCTGCGCGTCGTACTGGCGGGTCCCCTCGGTTGTTTCGAGCGTGACTGTCTCCGTCGCCGAGAGCTGTTCGATATCGTGGTCGAGCACTACCGACAGCGGCTCGCCGTGGGTGGCGTCAGGGGAGTGCCCGAGTGCGTCGACTGCTGCTTCATTGAGTTTGATGAGGCGGTCGTGGGTGTCGACGACGAAGACGAGGTCGTCGATCTCCCGGGCGATTTCGCGCTCGCCTATCGTTCCGACTGCCGGCGTCGACTCGAAGGTGCCGTACCGAAACAGGGCGAACCCGAGCGCGAGCGTCGGAATCGTGAAGGTGACCAGGTACGACTCGGCGACCGTCGCCGGCTCGGAGAGTGCATTCGCGGTGTTGAGACCGATGACGGCCGCCAGCGGGGCAACGCTGAGACTCACGCCTGCCCGCAGCGACAGGTGGCTGTACTCGGCGGTCGTCTTGAGGACGATGCCGACCCCCAGCGCCAGCAGGCCGAACATGTACACCGCGACCACGCCCCCGACAATCAGGCCGAGAATAGAGTTACCCGTCGGCGTCATCAGCTGGAACACCAGCCCGCCGGTACCCAGAGCGTAGGGAACCAGCAGAAGGCCGATAGTCCGCCGATTCAGACGCGTGTACCGACCGGAGTACTGGAGCCCAAACAACCCCCAGGGGAGACACCACAGTGCAACGCCGAGCAATCCCGGCACCGCCCACAGTGCCTGTGTCTGTGCCTCCGAGCCGATGACGAGACTTCCGACCCCACCGGCGAGACCGCTGAGCCCGAAGAGGACGACGAAGACGGCAAACGACACCACGCCGGGCTCGTCCCAGCGGCGGTAGCTGTAGAAACCGAGCGAGCACAGAACGATACTCACGAAAATGCCGCCGCCAAACAGCAGTTCCGCAGTGGAGACCATTGTCTGTTCTTTCAGCTCAGGAATAAAAAAACGGTGTGACGAATTAGATACGAGTAATTTCCTCGACAGGCCACTGGCTGAGGAGTTCGACGCCGTCCTCGCGGACGACGACCATCTCTTCGACACGGACGCCCTGCCGGCCTGCGGGCTCCTGTGTCTCGACGGCCATCGTCATCCCCTCCTCGATTTCGATGGGGTGGTCCGGCGAGAGACCGCGCCAGATGAGCGGCGTCTCGTAGAGCTGAAGCCCCAGCCCGTGTGCCCAGTGGTTGGTGGTCATCTGCCAGGGCTCCTCGGCCCCGTAGTAGTCGGCGTGTTCGCCCTCCATATCCGGGAATCCCTTGGCGATTTCGTCGGTGGTCGCGCCGGGCTCGATGCGCTCGAGCACGTCGTAGAGGTTGTCCCGCGCGATTTCGTAGGCGTCTTGCTGCTCCTGGGTCGGCTCGCCCATCGAGAACGTCCGGTAGTAACAGGAGCGATAGCCGAGATAGCCGATGTTGTAGAAGTCAGCATAGACCAGGTCGCCGGGCCGGAGCATCCGGTCGGTGGTGTTCGCCTGGTGTTTGGGCCAGGTGTTGGGGCCGCTGGTGAGGTAGCCGCCGCCGACGAAGGCACCGTGACGCCACAGCTCCTGGGCGGCTTCGCCCCAGATTTCGTTCTCTTTCATCCCTGGCTTTGCGGTCTCGGTGATACGCTGGAAGCCAGCCTCACAGATGGCGGCCACCATCCGGAGACACTCGATTTCGTCCTCGGTTTTCGTCTTGCGGGCGTCGAGCATCACGTCCTGGGCGGTGCCGGTGTCGACCTCGACGCCGGCGTCTTCGAGCGCACCGACAAGGCCCTGGTTGCCGATATCGAGCCCCAGACGCTCGTTTTCCACGCCGTACTCTTCCATGGCGTCGGCGACCAGCTCGGCCATCTTCGAGAGGAGGAACTGCCGCGCTGAGTCGCGAGCGGAGGCACGAGGCACGTTCCCCAGGCCGGGACAGGCATACCGGATGTCGTCGAGCCACGGGCAGTTCTTGCGCTGGTTCGAGGCGTGGTCGGCGGTGTCCCAGTGGACGATGTCGCCGTCCTCGGTCAACAGCGTGTAGTGGTCGGCCCCGCTCCCGCCGGTCATCGCCAGTCCAGTCACGTACCGGATGTTGGGGTCCGAGACCAGGAGGAGCGCACCCAGGTCGCTGTCCTGCAGGCGGTCGAGCGCGCGCTCTTTGCGCTCCTTGCGCAGGCGCTGGGTGTCGATACGCTGCTCCCAGTCGACTGCCTGGGTTCCGAGCGTTCCCTCCATGTAGTCGCGTTCGTGAAACGTCATCACTGGCCGTTCGACTGGGTGGCACTAAACCGTGCTGTTCCGTCTGTCACAGCGCCGCTGGCGCACTGCTCGCCCAATGAAACATGTTGACATCCCGCTCCCTTCTTGGAAATTAATGAGAAGTATTATATTGCGACCCACCATTAATATCTCGCATGTCACCAGACATCGACCGACGGAAGTTTCTCACCGGGGTAGGATCCGTGGCGACGGCTGCACTTGCTGGGTGTAGCGGCAGTGACGAGGACCCAGTTGAAGACAACGACGGAAGTGATGATACTGACGGTAGTGACGGCAGTGATGGAAGCGACGGAAGCGACACCCAGGGGGGACAGGTCCAACTGGTCCAGATTCCCCAGGAGACGACCGACCCGATTGGTATCTCGGGGCCGATAAACGCCTGGACGAACTGGCAGGTCCACGAGCAGCTGTTCACCTACGAAGACGGTACACCGCCTGTTACCAGCTCACTCGCAGAGGATTACACGGTCTCTGACGACTACCTGACTTACCAGTTCACGCTCAAGGAGGGTGTGACCTTCCATAACGGCGAGGAGATGACCGCCTCGGACGTGGTCTACTCCTGGCGGCGTCTCGCCGAATCCGAGAACAACCGCGGCCAGTCCGACCGCATCGTCCGGGGTCCGATGTCGGTCGAACACGAGGTCAACGACGACGAGGAGACCGTTCCGAACTCGCTGGCGCTCGAAGCGGTCGACGAGTACACGGTCGAGATGACGCTCGAAACGCCGTTCCACGGCACGCTCGGCAACCTCGCCGACCCGCGGCTCTCGGTGGTTCCCGAGGGCATCGTCGGCGATATCGAAGGCTACGACGGCGAGTACGAGTACGATGTGTGGGTCTCCGAGCACCTCCACGGGACGGGTCCGTTCCAGTTTGACACCTGGAACCGGGGGAGCGAGATTCTCCTCGAACGGTTCGATGACTACCACGGCTCCGTCGCCGACGTCGACGGTGTCAGGCTCCAGATTCTCGGCGACCCGAACGCAGTCTACACCAGCGCGGTCAACGAGCAGAACATCGACATCTTCGACCTGCCACAGTCCCAGTTCGACCCCAACCTCCTCAGCGTCGACGAGGACCTCGGCGGCGACCGCCGACAGGGGAGCTACGGCCCAGTCTCGGACGACGAGACGCTCAACTACGGCGAGACGAGCCTACCACGCACCCAGTACGCGATATTCAACACCCAACGCGTCGAGAAGCCGGCTCGGGAAGCGATTGCGTACCTCGTCAACCAGGAGACGATTACCCAGACAGCCCTCCGCGGGCAGGGAGAACCGGCCTATCTGCTGACGCCGCCAAGCGGTTTCCCCGGCGGGCCAGAGGCCTACAACGAACTCGCCGAAAACGAGTACCCCTACGGCTACGCCCAGTCCGACATCGAGTCCGCCCGGCAGGTCATGGAAGAGGCCGGCTACAGCGAGGACAACATGTACGAGACGACCATCCAGCACCCCTCGGACAGACAGGCCTCCGCGTGGACCGCAATCGCGAGCCTCCTTCAGGACCAGGCCGAGGCGGCACACATCGACATCAGTGTCGAGGAGGCTCCCTCTTCGACCCTGACCAATCGGGCGCTCGAGGGCGATATCACAATCTACCTGGTCTGGAACGCGCTGAACTGGCTTGAAGCCGACGCGATGTTGCGCTTTGCGTACCCGAACCAGTACGCCTGGTCACGGTGGGGTGCCGAGGCGGACTTCGAGTACGAGCAGCTGTCGGACGCGGCACAGCAGGCAACCGACGCCTGGGAGAACTACGAACAACACCAGACGCCCTCGGATGACGACCAGCAGGCACGTAACGAGGCCTATCTCGACATCGAGCGCGCGAACTGGGAGGACATGACGATGCTGCCGCTGTGGCATCCAATCGAAGAAATGTACTGGTACGACTGGGTCGAAGGCTTCGAGATGCACGGCTCACAGCGCCGGCCCGCTCTTAACAACGTCTCGCTCAACCGCTAGAACCGGGGCTATCGCTGCTTTCGTGGGCGGCCCACTGTTCGCGGTAGGCACGCTGTGTCTCCGGTATCTCGTCGATATCGACCCCGATAGCCGCCAGCTTCTCGTGAGCGACCTCGCGGTCGATATCCTCCGGCAGCGGGTGGAGTCCCGGTGACAGTTCGACACCTTCGGCAAAGGCCGCTAGCCCGCGGCTCATCAGCGCGAACGTGTTGTCCATCACCGCAGTCGGATTCCCGTTGCTATTGGGCGCGGCGAGGTTCACCACCTGTCCCTCGGTGAGTAGCGTCACTTCCCGGCCGTCGGGGAACTGGTATTCGGCGATGCCGGGCTCTGGCTGGTGTACCTCGTTTGCCAGTTCGTCGAACGCCTCTGTGTCGATTTCGATGATGCTACCGATGGAGGCGACCACCGCACCATCGGCGAGGCGCTCGATGTGTTCCGCCCGGAGTATCCCGAAGCGACCCGTTGCGGTCACCACGAGGTCCGCCTCGGTCACTGCCTCGTCCATCGGTCGGACTTCGTGCCCGTCGGCGACGGCTTCCAGCGCCTTCCGGGGGTCGGCCTCGGTGACAATTGTCTGTGCGCCGAGTGCCCGGAGCTTGCGGGCGAAGCCACGGCCACACCGGCCGTAGCCGGCGACCACCGCCACCGAGCCAGCCACCAGCAGGTCCGTCAGCGACGTGATTGCCGACAGCGAACTCTCGGCGGTCCCGTGGACGTTGTCGAAGTGCTGTTTCATCGGCGTGCCGTTGACATCGTAGACGGGGAAGGCGAGAACATCTTGCTCGTCCATCGCCTGCAGACGGGTGATGCCGCCGGTTGTCTGTTCGCAGGCACCCCAAATGCTCTCGGCTACGCCGGGAAACTCCTCGTGGGCGAGGCTCATCAGGTACGCGCCGTCGTCGGCTAACAGGTCCGGCTCGGCCGCCAGCAGCTCCCGCCGGGCGTCCGCTATCTCTGTCTCGGACATCCCGACGGTCGTCAGCGGCGTCACTCCGGGGTGGTCGTTGAGCCACGCGAGTACGTCTTCGTGTGCGCTCCCGAGTTCGGCGGTGACGAGCACCTCTGCGCCGCCGGTCACAAGCGTGTCGAGAAACAGTCCTGTGTGTGGCGTCAGCGGTGCCGACACCCCCACCGTGAGCCCGTCGAACGGGGTCGTCTCGGCGAACTCCTCGGCGCAGGCGTCCAACAGCGGAGCACGCTTCCGAACGGACGCAATCGAGTGCGTCTCGGTGTCGTTCATGCTCGTACCCCGAATTGGACGGACAAAACGCTTTGCGTATCGACGGAGTGTCGGAACAATCAGGAAGCCGCGACTGGCTGAACCCGGGGACGGTGCGAACGGGAGGCGCTAGCGTTCGAGAAACCTGTTCAGCTCGGCAAACTCCGCAGGCGAGAGAATTACCTCGGTCTCGAACGCATCAAACTGGTCGAAGTCGTCGTCGATCGTCAACACGGTGTTGACTCCCTCGTCTATGGCTACCTGTGCGTAATACCCGTCCCATCCGTCGATATTTCCCTCACTCGCCCGAGAAAGGCCACCCCGAACGATATCTGCAGGCATCTCGTCGTACCAGTGGATTCGATTCGCGTCCATGAAATTCTGGAGGAGTCGGGAGGCGTCTGCGTTTGAATACCCGTAATGCGTCGTGAGGACAGTGTGGGCACCGAACAGCGCAGGGTACGGTACGACGGCATCAATCTCCCCGGCGATGGCGTCTCGGACGTACGAGAGTGCAGCGTCGCGAACCGGGGCGGCGGTGTGTGCCAGCGCAATCACCCCGACATCGAACAGATACGGACCGCGGTCGTCACTCATCGCTATCTTTCCCTGCACCCCTTTCAACAACTTCCCTGTGCCGTTTGGCTGGACTGGCCTCGTCGGAAAGGGGGGTCGTCTCGCCGCGGTTTGAGGACGCTTCGCTCACGAGTTGGTCCATTTTATCGAGAACCTCGTCGGGGCCGTTCTCCGGCTCGACGACTGCTTTCCCGTCCTCTTCGTGAACGTCTACCTCTGTCCCCGGCGTAATTCCGAGTCGCTCCCGCACCTCCTGCGGGAGGACAATCCGCCCCTTCGAATCTACCTTCGGCATATTCCCACATCTAGTGGGAATTAATATAACTGTTCTGTCTGTGGTGTTCCGGCCTATCTGGGAAGGTACTTCTCGGCGTCGAGGTACTCGCCGGGCTCTCTGTACTCCTCGCGGTGGCGGTGACAGCGACTCGACTGCCCGTCGCCGACCGCGTGCTGTTCGGGCGGCTCGTGCTCACAGACGGTACTGAACGTCTCGTCGAGAACCGCTCGCGCTTCGGTCACGTCGCCGCCCTCGACCAGCTCCGTCGCCTGATTCAGCGTCGATTCGACCGACTCTGGGTAGGTCAGCGAGCCGAACAGCTCCTCGTTGACCTCTCGAATCGGCGTGAACTCCGTCCCCATTCCGAGGCGCTGTTTGGCCCGCTGGAGCGTCGTGGCGGTGGCCCGCTCGCGCTCGCGAATCACGCGCCGGAACTCCGCGATTGCGGCCCACTGCTCGTCGTCGAGATTCTCGTGCTCTGGCTGGCGAATCTTGAACGGACACCGGGTCGAGAAGACACAGCCCGACGGTGGGTCCCGCGGGTTCGGCGGCGTGCCACGGAGCGTAATCCGGTCGGCACCGACGTCGGGGTCTGGCTGTGGAATTGCCGACAAAAGTGACCGCGTGTAGGGGTTTTGCGGGGCGGTGAACAGCCGCTCGGTCGGCCCGACCTCCATGAGCTTCCCGAGGTACATGACGCCCACCCGGTCGCAGATGTGCCGGACCACAGAGAGGTCGTGGGCGATGAGCATGTAGGTGAGCCCGAACTCCTCCTGGAGGTCAGAGAGGAGGTTGAGAATCTTCGCCTGGACGGAGACGTCGAGTGCGCTGACAGGTTCGTCGAGGACGAGAAACTCCGGCTCCAGGGCGAGCGCGCGGGCGATACCGATGCGCTGGCGCTGGCCGCCGGAGAACTGGTGGGGGTAGCGGTGGTAGTGTTCCGGCCGGAGGCCGACCCGGTCGAGCAGCTCTTGGACGCGCTCGCGACGCCTCGCCGCGCTCTCCCAGTTGTGAACTTCCAGGGGTTCGCGGACGATCTCCCCGACAGTCATCCGCTCGTTGATGCTCGACATCGGGTTCTGGTAGACCATCTGGGCGTCGCGTCGCCACTCCTTGAGGCCGCGCCGACCCAGCGTGGTCACGTCGGTGCCGTCGAAGGAGACACGCCCGTCGTCGACATCTTCGAGCTGGAGGATGCTCCGACCGAGCGTCGTCTTCCCACAGCCGCTCTCGCCGACGATGCCGAACGTCTCGCCGCGGCCGATTTCGAAGGAGACACCGTCGACAGCCTTGACGGGCTTGCCGCCGACGAACTTCTCGCTCTCGTAGTAGGTCCGCAGCCCGTCGACGGTGAGGTGGGGCTCGCCGGCTGTGCGCCTGGAGTCGTCTGCTGTCGTGCTGTCACTCATCGTTTTCCCTGCTGTGGTGTCGGTCGAGACGCCCGGCGAGGCCGTCGTCTTCGGGGTAGAGCAGACAGGCCGCGGTGTGGTCCTCGCCGACGGCGACGTGTTCAGGATGGATCGCCTCACACTCCTCGAAGGCCTCGGGACACCGCGGCGCGTACCGGCAGTACGTCGCGGCCTCGTTCGGCGTCGGGACGCTGCCGTCGATGGTCGGCAGCCGGTCAACCTCGCCGGTCAGCCCAGGGATGCTCTGGAGCAAGCCGCGGGTGTAGGGGTGTTTGGGGTCGTCGAACAGTCGGCTCACCGACGCCCGCTCGACGATTTCGCCGGCGTACATCACGGCCACGTCGTCGGCGACCTGCGCGATGACGCCCATGTCGTGTGTGATGAAGACGATAGAGAGCCCGCGCTCGCGCTGGAGGCGCTCTAACAGTTCAAGAATCTGTGCCTGAATCGTCACGTCGAGCGCCGTCGTCGGCTCGTCACAGAGCAACACCGATGGGTCACAAGCCAGCGCCAGCGCAATGACTGCCCGCTGTTGCATCCCGCCGGAGAACTGGTGGGGATACTCGTCGAGGCGGCGCTTCGGGTCGGGGATGCCGACGCTTTCGAGCAACTCGGCGGCTCGCTCAGTCGCCTCGCTCCCGCTCAGTCCCTGGTGGATGCCCAGCAGCTCTGTGATCTGGTTGCCGACGGTGTAGACGGGGTTGAGGCTGCTGAGTGCGTCCTGGAAGACCATCGCAATCTCGCCGCCTCTCACCGAGCGGACGACACTCTGTGGCGCGGCGACGAGGTCGACCGAGCCCCGCTCGACCGTAATCGAATCGCCGCCGCCCCCGCCGTCGTCGACGGTGACGAAGCCGTCGCCGTCCTCGCCCCAGCGGACCTCGTCGGGATAGTCGCGCGCAATCCGCTGGACGAACGCCGGGTCGTGGTACCGGATTTCGCTGTCGGGGTGTATCTCTCCTGGCTGGTCGACCAGGCCGAGTATCGACCGGGCGGTGACGCTCTTGCCGGAGCCGCTTTCGCCGACGATGCCCAGCGTCTGTTTCGAGGGAACCTCGAAGGAGACGCCGTCGACCGCCCGGACGGTTTCCTGGTCGGTGGTGAACGTCGTCCGGAGGTTCTCGACCGACAGCAGTGGCTCTTCGCTCATACGCCACCACCCCTGGATTCGGTTTCACTTGCGTCGGCGACGCTGCTGTCACTCTGTGGGTCGACGGCATCTCTGAGCGCGTCACCGACGGCGTTGAATCCCATGACAACGAGTGTCACCATCACACCCGGAATCAGCGAGATGTGCCAGGACTCGGTCGCGACGAACTCCCGGCCGAGGTCGACCGCCCGGCCCCACTCCGGCGTCGGCGAGGTGATACCCAGTCCGAGAAAGGAGAGCCCGGCGACCGCCAGGATGACACCGCCCAGCACCAGCGAGCTGTAGATGAGCAGATAGCCAAGCAGGTACGGTAGCATGTGCAACCGCATGATTCCGGTCGCCGACTGGCCGTAGCTCCGGGCGGCGTCGACCCAGTCCTCCTCTGCAATCTGGAGTGTCGGCCCACGGAAGGCCCGCCAGAGGAACGGCCACCCGGTCGCCGCGAGCACTAGCGCCAGCAAGACGCCGCCGTTGTACAGCCCCCCGAGCCAGGTATCGCCCAGCAGGACCGTCAGCAGTATCAACAACAACAGCCGCGGGACGCCCATGATAGTGTCGCCGGTGACGACGAGTATCAGGTCGGCGATTCCGCGGTAGTACGCAGAGATGAGCGCGAAGACCGTCGCGAGCAGCGCGCTGGCACCGACACTCAACAGTCCGATAAGGAGCGACACGCGCGCACCGTGGACGAGGAACGTAAAGAGGTCTTTTCCGTTGGTCAGCGTGCCGAAGGGATGGAACCGGTCGAAGCGGTCGTAGGTCATCGGGGCGACGTTCTCGCCGGGATACCCCTGTGACCGGGTCTGGAGGTTCGCGTTCCCGACGAGGGCCTCGGTGACCTCGCCGAGGTTGGCGTCGTAGTAGCTGATGCTGTTCGAAAAGGGCGCGTAGATGTTCTGGTCGGCGGGGGCGGTTCCAAGCGCCGGGGCGAACGCGGCCATCGTCAGAAAGAGGAGGACGACGACCATCCCGAACTGCCCCCAGCGGTGGTACCGGAGCCGACCAATCACGTCGTCACGGGGCGTCCAGTCGGCCTGTCGGTAGTGGCGGCGGTACCGTCCATAGCCCGACCAGAGCCAGCCCAGCCAGGCCACGACGTAGAGGTGGACGACGAGCACACGCAGCCCCCACGCGAGCGCCGACGAAAGCCCGAGGAACGTCCCGTGCCAGGTGCCGTCGGGCGTCTGGTACCCCTGATTGGGTATCGTCTCGCGGGCGGTCAGCGTCGGCAGGTCGCTGAGCCATGCGAAGCCAGACCGGAGCAGGTCACCGAGCGCGTGGACGATATCGATTGCGCCGGTCACGACCACGAGCCCGCAGACGGCACCGAGACAGAGCCCGAAGATGAAGCCGTCGAGCAGCTTCTGGGAGCGTAGCGGAACGCGGTCGCTGACACGCAAGACGACCGTGGTACGGGTCGCGGTCGCGATTGCTAGCCCAACCAGCCAGAGGCCAACGAGGAGGCCGACAGCCGTGATGAGCGCGGTCGTCCCGCCGGTGGTGAGACCATCCGCGAGGCCGCCGTAGCCCGCGCCGACTGCTGTAACGATTGCGTCGCCGATGTTGAGCACACCTGACGCGATGCGGCCGAGTTCGACCGCGACGAGCAGGCCGACGCCAACCAGCCAGACGACGGCAGGCCGTGGGTTCGCCCGAACGCGTTCGGTGAGTGGTGTGTATTCCATGGTTATCGCCCTCCGTAGCCGACTCGTGGGTCAATCAGCAGATACAGCAGATCCTGGATGATGTTCATCAGGACGACGACGACGATGAAGACAAACACCAGCGCGGTCACCAACGGCAGGTCCCCGTTCTGTGCCGCCTGGAAGAACAGCCAGCCGATGCCGTTGATACCGAAGACGACCTCGACGATGACCGAGCCGCCGATGAGCAGAAACGCCTCGTTCGTAATCGTCGGCACCAGCGGCACGAACGCGTTCCGCAGGATGTGTTTCCACACCAGCGAGCGCCGCGAGACGCCGTTTGCCTTGGCCGTCTCGACGTAACTCGAGTTTATCGTTTCGAGGACGGCGGTCCGGGCGATGCGGAGCTCGCTCCCCATCGACGCCGACCCGAGCACCACCGCGGCCGGCAGCACCTTCTTCGTCGCGGTGATGAATCCGTTCACGGAAGTCAGATTCGACAGGTCCGGCGTCCCGGTGACCGATGTCTCGGCCAGAAACGAGTTCCAGTCGAAGCCAATGAGCGCCTCCGACTGCGAGAGGACCGCGAGCAGGATAATCGCGAGCCAGAAGTTCGGCATCGCCCGCCAGATGATGCCGAACATCGAGATGAGATAGTCTGTCGCGCTGTTCGAGTGGAGGCCGGCATACACGCCCAGCGGGATACCGACAAAAATCGGAATCAGGACCGCCCAGAAGACAATCCACATTGTTCGCGGGCCGTAGATGACCAGCAGGTCGACGACGTCGGTTCCCGGTGCCAGCACCCACGACTGGCCGAGGTCGAAGGTGAAGAAATTAATCATGTACTCCCGGTAGTGCTCGTGGACGGGTTGTTCGAGCCCCAACTGCTCACGAATCTGGTAGTATTCTGCCTGTGAGGCCTCAGTCGCGGCTTCACCGACGATTGCTGCCGCGGGGTCGATTGGTCCGAACCGGAGAATCACGAAGGTGAGTGTCGCGCCGAAGTACAACACCGGAATCGACAGCGCCAGCCGGCGGAGAAAGTATCGCAGTCGACTCATTTCGCTGTCGCCCCCTGACGTGGCCGCCGCCGAGCAAGTCTGTCTTCGTGCACGTGGTCTGTGTCTACGGTCCGTGGCCGTCTACTTAGTGGCTTCGGAGCCGTCAGAAACGTCTCATTCCGCCGGAAAGAACGGCTCGGGGTCGGCGTGCTCGAACGAACCCAGGTGGGTGCCGTCGACTCTGAGGAGGTGCGTGTAGGTCCGCCCGGACTCCTCGGCGTGCTCCTGGCACGTCCCGAGCTCGCTCCGGTCGAGCGCGCCGGCGACCAGTATCGCCGTCTCGGTCGCCGGGTCGAGCACGACCGTCAGCAAGAAGAGATGACTCGGCGTCGCCGCCCGGTAGACCTCCGTTCGGGGGAACCCATCGGAGTCGAACAGCTCGGCGAACCTGTCGGCCGCGTCGCCGGGGACGACGTAGCTGTAGCCGTGGTGGTCGGTCTGCCCCTCTTCGGGGCCAACCGGCGCGGCGTCGCCGGCCGCCATCGACAGCGTCTCCCAGCCGTCTTCGTCGAACTCCGCGGCCATCGCGTCCATCTCGTCGAGGAGCTTGACCCACCCCTCGTTTGTCGCGTCGTCTGTCACGGCTAAAGTCTCGTGAGCCACGCCCAAAAGCAATGCGTTGGTGTCCTCATTCGCTGCGATGCTGCCAGGACCACGCTGGCTCCCAGCCGAGCAGCCGGCTCGCTTTCGCCGTTGAGTACGCTGACGAGTCGCCCTCAACCGCGAACTCCGCGGGGGTGTCGCCGTACTGTTTCTCGAACAGCTCTCGGAGCGGGCGACCGAGCGCGTTGTCCGTGGCGACGCAGTTGAACGCCTCGTGGCCGTCGAATGCCCCGTTACGGACGCCCGCCAGCGCGGCCTCGACGAGGTCCACCACGTCTCGAACGTCGATGTACGACCAGTAGTTGCCGGCTCCGGCCGCGAGGTCCTCGACGTAGTCGGGGTCACGACAGGGGTACTCCTCGGGGAGCTGAATCCAGGACGGGCGAATCGACGCCACGCGAATCCCCTCTCGCCGGGCGACCGTCTTTGCAATCTCTTCGGTGACCACCTTTGAGAGTCCGTACGGGTCCTCGGGCCGCCGTGGGTGGGATTCAGTGATTGGCACCGCATCCGGTAGCGGCGTCTCCTCGGCGAAAAAGAAGCCGTACGCGCCGTCGGAGGAGGCCTGGACGACGGGTGCGTCGACGCGGCCGGCGGCGGTCACGACGTTGTAGGCCGCCAGCGTGTTGTTCCGGTAGAGGTCAACGCCGGCGTGGGTTCCTGCGACCGGAACTGCCGCCCAGTGGACGACTGCGTCCGGGTCGACCGCGGTGACGACATCGAAGACTGCGCCGGCGTCGGTCAGGTCCAGCCGGCGGTAGTCGACGCCGTCGATGCCATCGTCGGGGAGGCGTCTGTCGAGACAGGTCACCTCATGTGCCGCTGCGAGTCGGTCGAGAATCCACCGGCCCGATTCACCTAATCCCCCCGTGACGAGAATATCCATACCGATACTTGGAGCGGGGCCGGCCAAAAGCTGGCGGTCAGAAGCTGCTGTCGGGGTGTTCCCACTCGTCGGCGTACGCCTGCTGGCGCTCGGTCAGCCCTTCGGTCGAGAGGCCGAGCGTGTCGAGTTTCCGGTCTGCCACTGCACGGTCGAGCCGGTCGGGGATGTTGTACAGCCCCGGCTCCAGGTCGACTCCGTCGGCGAGCATGTCGTAGGCGGCGACGACCATCATTGCGAAGGTGGTGTCCATCACCTCGGCCGGGTGGCCCTGGCTGTAGGGGCCGGTCAGGTTGACGAGCCGTCCGTCCGCGAGCAGATTCAGCTCGCGGCCGTCGGGAAGGTGATAGCGGGTGATACCCTCCTTGGGCGTCGTCGTCTCCTCGGCCATTCCTTCGAGTGCACCGACGTCGATTTCCACGTCGAAGTGGCCGGCGTTGGAGATGATTGCGCCGTCGGGCATCCGCTCAAAGTGTCGTTCCCGGATGACGTCGCGGTTGCCCGTCGACGTGATGAACAGCTCGCCAGCTTCGGCGGCCTCGTCCATATCCATCACGCGGTGGCCGTCCATATGCGCTTCCAGGGCCTTCCGGGGGTCGGCCTCGGTGACGATGGTCTGTGCGCCCATCCCTCGGGCTTTGCGGGCGATGCCACGGCCACAGTAGCCGTAGCCACAGACCACCACGTCCCGGCCCGAGACCAGCGAGTTCGTCGTGATGGCGATGTTCGTGAGCGCGGATTCGCCGGTCCCGTGGACGTTGTCGAAGAAGTGTTTCATCGGCGTGTCGTTGACGCCATAGACAGGGAACGAAAGCACGCCCTCCTCGTCCATCGCTTCGAGACGCGTGATGCCGGCGGTGGTCTGCTCGCCGCCGCCGATGACGGTTTCGGCCACCTCGGGGTGGTCGGCGTGGACCTTGGCAATGAGTTCACAGCCGTCGTCGAGGATGAAATCGGGCTCGTGTTTGAGCAGGTCGTGCTGTGCCTCGTCGAACTCCGCGTCTGTCATCCCTTCCCAGGCGAAGGCGGTGATACCGTCGTGCTTGTCGAGTGCGTCGACGACGTCGCCGTGGGTGCTCTGGGGTTCACTCGGCGCGAACAGCACCTCGGCACCCGCGGCGTGAAGTGTCTCGATTGCGACGCCGGTCTTTGCCTCCAGATGTGAGGCAAAGGCGACGGTGTACCCCGACAGCGGCTTGGTCTGGCTGTACTCTTCCCGGAGCGATTCGAGTACCGGCGTGTGGTCGCGCGCCCACGTGAGTGGGTCTGTTGCCGTCATACCTGAGACAACGATGGAATTTCAATAAGCGCTGTGGTCGCCCCCCTCGGCTGTCGACGAACCGTCATGTTCTCCTCTAATATTTGGTAGACATTAACACTCATGATGCTGGAGTCTGTATGCGTCGATATGGTCATCCCAGGCTACGACCCACAAGACCTCGACGACATGCTGGAATCGCACGTCGACACAGCCGAGGTGGAAGCGCTTCTAACCGACAGCGAGCTGGCGTCGTACCGAAACGGCAGCGAGGCGCTCATTGACCTGCTCGACAGCGAGGATTTACACGCGCTGGCCGAGACCAACGACCTCCCGATGGACGTGCCCGAAAGCCACGCCGAGTGAGTCACACCGCGGCAACGGCATCGACTGTCCCCGAACAGTCTTGAGGTTCGGCGTCGATGGTGGAGTATGGCAGAGCTGTCACCACAGGATTTGCTGGCTGACAGGCGGACCAACGCGGTCGTCGCCTGGCTGTTCGTCGTCTTTCTCGGGGCTGTCGTCGTCGAGAGCGTCCTCGACGGCGACCTCCCGTGGGCGCTGTTCGTCCTCGGCATTGTCGCCTGCTGTATCGTGCCGCCGGTCGCCTTCCGTGACCCGGAGACGATGCTCCCCTGGGAGGTCGTCGCGCTGGCCGGGCTCCCGACGTTCGGGCAGGCGGTTACGCCCGCGCTGATTCCTGGCGAGTTGCTGGTGTACGTCTCCGTGGCGGCGCTTGCCCTGGTCGTCGCGGTCGAACTCGACCTGTTCACTGACGTCCGGATGACAATCGGATTCGCCATCGCGTTTGTCGTCGTCGTCACACTCGCAGCAGCAGGCGTTGGCGCGGTCGTCCGCTGGCGGGTGGACCTGTTGTTCGACACGGCGCTGTTGCTCGAACCGGGGGTGAGCGACCAGGTTATCCACGACGACCTGATGGTCGAGTTCATATACTCCGCGGTGGCGGGACTCGCCGCCGGTGTCATCTTCCAGCTGTACTTCCGTCGCCCCGCGATGGACGACCGGATTGTGGAGGGTGACCAATGAGACTCCGGGACCGCCTCGGTCTCTCGGAACAACGCCAGCGTCAACTCAGCCGGGGGATGCAGCTGACGCTGTTTGGACTGCTCTTTATTGCACTCGAACGCCAGGAACCGGCGCTCCTCGTTACCGTCGGAATCGGCCTCTCGGTGACATTTCTCCCGGCGATACTCGAACGCGACCACGAGATTCCGATGGACGCGGGGCTGACGCTGTGGATTACCGCTGCCGCTTTCCTCCATACCTTCGGCGTCGTCGGTATTCCTGGTACCGGCAACTCACTCTACGGGGCCATCCCAATCTATGACAACATCACCCACGCACTCTCGGCGTCGGTCGTCGCGGGTGTCGGCTACGCCGCAGTCCGGGCCTTCGACGAGCATTCGGAGGGTATCCACCTCCCGCCGCGGTTCATGTTTGTGTTCATCCTCGTGTTCGTCGTCGCCTTCGGCGTTGTCTGGGAAATTCTGGAGTTCAGCATCGCCCAGGCAGCGGCCGCGCTCGGCTCCGAGACGACGGGCTTCTCCCAGCACGGCCTCGACGACACGCTGCTCGACCTCGTCTTCGATGCGCTGGGCGGCGTCATCGTCGCCATCTGGGGGGCCGCCCACCTCACGGCCGTCTCCGACGCCGTCTGGGAGCGTCTGCGCGGCGTCGAGAGCTAGCCCGTCTTGTAGACGCCGCGGGCGTCGGCGAGCAGGGTGTCGTCTGCGGCAGCGAACACCTCGACGTCGACTGTCCCGACGTCATCGCCGCACCGAACCACGTCGGCCTCTGCGTAGATGTCGCCCGTTGCGGCGCTGAGGTAGTCGATTCGCATGTCGATTGTCGGCACCGGCTGGTCGACGACCGAGACCAGTGCCGCCCCGCCGACGGTATCGGCGAGCGTGAACGTCACGCCGCCGTGGGCCATGAGCTGGTCCTCGTTCCAGGAAAGATCCTCGTCCACCTCGAGATGACCCTCGGCGTGGCCGTCAGCGACCTCGGTGACCTCGACTCCCAGTAGCTGTGCAAACGGCATCCCCTCGAAGAATGCTTCGACATCCATACCGCGGGCTATCACTGCTGTCCACATAAACGTGTGCGCTTTCTGTCTTGGCCCCCGTTACACAGTAACGGGGGCCAAGACGAAGGTTTAATTGTAGTACCCCTGCTATGCTAACATGAGCAGGTGACACGGAGGTCGATGATCCCTCCCTGAAGGGGTATGAGCCCTCCAGTGTTGCCTGGTAGGTTCTACACTTGGGCAGACTACCGACTAGCAAACCGTAGCTCATCAACAGAGGTCACGGCTTGTTGAAGACCCCCCTTCCTGTAATGACGTGCCCAAGAATAAGCTGCGATGTCTGCCAACTGTCGGTACTTCACGAACGAGTCGACACAGCGTGATCTGAACGCCACAAACGAATCACTTTCTGTATGATTTTGGGGGAGATTCTCGCAACCACTGTGAAAGAACGGACGGCAGAAACGAGCTACCACACCAAACGGACGAGAACAGGCAATTTTACGCCGGTGCTGCAGAGAGCTGTCGCTGACGGATCCTCGGACAGGCCGTGGGCTGACCGCGGTCAGCCCGCGGCTGCCACCGAGCCGTACGTCTCAGGAACACCCACACCGTTCGCCTCGACGTACCAGCGTCGCTCTAACTCGTCTTCGAGTTCGTTCCGAATCCAGTCACAGAACGTCTTGAACGTGAACTCCTCCGGGAGGTCGCGCCCGCCCCGCCGCGGGCGGGCGACGACCGCCCATCGGAGCACGAGCCACAGATTCTCCAGCAGTGCCGCGACGAGCATTATCGCAAATCGCACGACGGGATCACGCGTTGTCGTGATCCCTCGTGCTTGCCGAAGCAACCGGTAACTCGTCTCGATGCCTGAGCGTTTCCTGTAGAGGCGTTCGACTTTCTTCGGTGACTTTTCAGCAACGCCACAGGCGACGTAGCCCCGAACAACCTCTCCGTGTTTGCCACGGTCGCCATTCTGGTAGGAGACTGCGACCGCGAGCGGGATCTGAAGCTCCCGCTCGCTGTCCTTGTACATGCGATAGGTCGTCATGTACGACTTGTGTACGTCGAGTTTGTCCTTCATGCGCTCACCTTTCTTGGGAACGTGAACGACCGTTGCAGCGATCTCACGGGAACGGCGGATGACGCGTTCGTTGTAGAACCCGCTGTCGGCAAGCAGGAGGTCGATTTCGAAGGGATAGTTCTCGACGCGGGCGAGCACGCGCTCGACCGCGTCGGCCTCGTCTTCGTCGTTGCGGACGTACGTCATCGCCAGCGTCACTGGCTTTTCGTTGGAAACGATGTACGCCGTACAGTATCGGTGACACGTTGTGGTCCCATCTTTGGGGGACATTGAACAGAGTTCGCCTTCATCGGCGTAGTGATCGCCGTGGTAGGGGTTATCGATAAAGTCGATGGAGACGATTCTCGACCGGTCAGCGTCGAGAATCGTCATAGCTAGGCGAGCGAGTAGGAGGTTAGCGACGAATTCGAGCCACTGCCGATTGAGTGTATGTAGCCACGTCAAGACGGTGTCGTCGCATGGTGTTCCGTCGGTGTCCTTGCAGGTTTCCCAAATCGAGGTCTGATTGGTGCAGGCCAAAATGACGACGAGCCAGATATCGCCGGGGTCGAGGGGGCTCCCCTCGACACCCGGCAACGGGAGTGGAGTGATGACCTCTTCCGCTACGTCTTTTACCTCCGACGCCGAAAGATAACCGTCTGGATTGGGGAGCTTGAACACATCCTAATCCAGACACTTTCTCGTGGTCAAATCAACGATTCAATCTAACCGATTACGCTGTTCGTGAAGTACCGACTGTAAACCAGGAACCTTCGTGCTATCTCGTAACTCAAAGTTGACGGGGTGATCAAGAAGGTCAATACCAGAGAGTAGCTCGTCAACCTCCTCAGAAGGGTTCTTCCAGGTGTCTGAGTCCAGTACAATAGTCACCTCGGTAAACGTGTCATGAGCGACAATCTGGTTATGCAGTAATGGGTTTATTGCTGATATCAACGATAGACTCTGCAGTTTCTGTGCGCAATCTAACTGGGAATCGAAACTGTTCCCGATAATTTCCAAGGCTAAATCGGTGTGTAACTGCTTGATAGAGTACCGTAAAGGACATGCAGTCTCCCACGGTGGACGGGCTTGTTTGATTGTGTTATCATCATATGCGAACTGTTCAATACACGGAACGACGTGGTTTAGAATGTCTGTCGGCAATCGGGAACCCTTTAATTCAGAAGCCTGAAAATTCTCTAGCTTCTGATTCACGGTCGTTAGTAGCTGACCAACCGTCGATTGCCCAACCTTGTGAAGGTTAGACTGGTCAGAGAGACACCAACACGCTGCAACAGTATAGTACGAACCACGTGAACAGTTGCCGCTTTCGTCCACAAATAGATAGAGATGATCAGTCATTCGCTATCTGTTATTGCTTAAGGATTTAATTCGGGCTTAAAATAATGTTCTGTTGCAGAGTTGTATTCTCAAAAGTAACTATATTCTTGATGTTTTCCGAGCATCGATTGGATATTCCTTGCTATCAAATGATTCAGATTTTCCTTTTCGCCCCTGTTTTTGTTCTCTAATCCCAATTAGCTCCATGAGCAGCCTGTTTTCAAAACTCTCGCTGCGCGAGACGACAGCACCCAACCGAATCATGGTCTCGCCCATGTGTCAGTACTCCTGTGAGGGCCGCGACGGGCACGCGACCGACTGGCATCAGGTCCATCTCGGGTCGCGGGCGGTCGGCGGCGCGGGCATCGTCATGACCGAGGCCACTGCAGTCGAAGCCAGGGGGCGCATCTCGCCGGAGGATTTGGGCATCTGGGACGACGCCCACGTCGAGTCGCTGCGACGCCTCACCGACTTTATCAGCTCACAGGGCTCGATTCCGGCGATTCAGCTCGCCCACGCCGGCTGGAAGGGGTCGACCGTTCGCCCGCGCGACGGCCACGACACCATCCCCGCCGACGAAGACGGCGGCTGGACCGTCGCCGGGCCGACGACGGACTCGTTCCCCTACGACCGCCCGGAGCCGGCCATCGAACCGCTGGACAGCGAGGGCATCGACGGGGTCATCGAGGCATTCGGCCGCGCGGCCGAACGGGCAGTCGAAGCGGGCTTCGAGGTCGTCGAGGTACACGCGGCCCACGGTTACCTGCTCCACGAGTTCCTCTCGCCGGTCACCAACACCCGCGAGGACGACTACGGCGGCGACTTCGAGGGCCGAACACGGCTTACCCGCGAGGTGACCGCCGAGGTGCGCGAACGCGTGCCCGACGGGATTCCGGTCTTCGTACGCATCTCGGCGACCGACTGGCTGCCCGAGCCCTCCTGGACCGTCGAGGAGTCGGCCCGCCTGGCCGACTGCCTGGCCGAACTCGGCGCAGACCTCGTCGACGTGAGTAGCGGCGGCATCAGCCCGAACTCGTATCCTGACTACCAGGGACCGAACTACCAGCTCCCGCTGGCCGAACAAATCAAGAACGACACCGAGACGGACATCGCCGTCGGCGCTGTCGGGGCAGTCACGACGCCAGAACAGGCCGAGGCAATCGTCGCCAACGACCGAGCGGATCTCGTCATCGTCGGCCGGGAACACCTCCGGGACCCCTACTTCGGACTGCGTGCGGCCGCCGCTCTCGGGGCGGATGTCGACGGGCCACCACAGTACCGCGGCATCGTCCAGGATTGAGCTAGAGTGGCCCGTCTCGGACGGTCAGTCGCCGTCTGAAACGGCGCGGTCGAAGCGCATCTCGACGGTCGTTCCCTCGTCGACGGTGATGTCGAGCGTCCCGCCCGAGCGCTCGACCAGCCACTTTATCAGCCAGAGACCGGTTCCGCTGCCGTGTGAGAGAGCGGTCTCCTCGTCGCGTTCGACCACCTCTCGCTCGGTTTCGGGGACTCCGGGGCCGTCGTCGACGACTCTCACGAGCACGTCCGTCTCTCTGTTTTCGACGGTCATCACGACCCGTTCTCCCTCGTCGGTGTGTTCGACCGCGTTGACCAGTGCCTCCCGGATTGCGGCGTCTATTCCCTCGATTGCGACGATATCGGCCGACTTAGGTACGTCGTGTTCAATACGAGCGTCGGGATACTGGTCGCGGAGGTCCGCAACGATGACCCGAGTCAGCCGGGCAACGTCGACGGTCGTTCGCTCGCTCTCGCCGCCGATGAGTTCTTCGAGCTCTCGCACCTTGGTGCCACTGGCCGTCAACGACTCGCCGGCGTCCACTATCCGCTCGGCGAGTGAGCGAACCTGTGGGTCCTCTGTGGCTCGTTCGATGGTCTGTGCGTTCCCGATGATGATGCTCATGTCGTTCCGGAGGTTATGACGCAACAGCCGGTTCGTTACCTGGAGCCGCTGGCGGTCGGTTTTCCGGTCGGTGATGTCCCGGAGAACGAGCGCGTGCCCGACGACGCTGTCGTGAACGTCGGTAATCGGTGTTGCTCTGACCTCCAACGTGCGGTTGTTCGGTGTGTCGACCTCGACGGCTCGCTCCGTCCCGTCGAGGTCGATTGCCGACAGGGCCGGTATCTCTCCGACCGCCTGCCCGGTGAGGTCGTCGGTCCCGAGTACCGAAGCCGCTGCCGGATTACATTCGATGGCAATATCGTCCTCATCCGTGACGACGACCGCATCCTGAATCGCCTCGACGGCGGCCTCCTGGCCGACCGCCGCGGTCGGCGCGAGTGCCTCGAAGAGGTTCCCACGGAAGATAGTAAAGGCAAACAGTATCCCCGTTACCGGGAACGTCAGCGGCGTGAGGTCGATACCTGGGGCTGAGAACCCCAGTGCCGAAATTAGATATCCTACGGCCGGCATGAACGACCCGAGCAACAGCGCGGCCGCCTGGTCGGTGTACATGTCTCGGTGTCGAACGACCATCCGGACGAGCAGTGCCGTCGCGACTGCAATCAGGAGATAGGAGTAGATGTTGAAAACCAACTGCCAGACGCCGTTCTCGTATCTGAGTATCGTCACGGCTCCGAGGTCCTCGACCAACGGGTCGGACCACAGCAGGTCGTGCATCGAGGATGTCCAGGCCAGGACGACAGTCGCCGTTGGGACCGAGGCAAGCGCGCCGACGGTCCACCGGTTTGTCCACGCCATGATTCCGCTGTATTCCAGGGCGAAAAGCAGCCAGAAGACCGGGACGAACCCGCTCCCCATCCAGTTCAGACGAAGCCAGACGAGCCGAATTCCGAGGTCGTGGGTGAGCAGCCCCAGCCCATAGAAGCCGGCCCACGCTGCCATTCCGATCAGCAGGCCGGTCAGCGGCGTTGCGCCAGGCTCTGTTCGGTTCCGCCAGGTGTAGGTCGCAATTGCCAGCGAGAACAGCGCCGCCACGAACAGAAGTGGCACGTAGGCCACCAGCTGTGCCGAGGCCGTGGCCATTGTTAGCTAATCGAGCCACCTGTTAAAGAATCTACTGATAACCGAGATGCCCCTCAGACGAGGCCAACGGTCACCGAGAGTCGAGCCGTTTCACGACCTCCCAGCTGGTTTCGTCGACGACGACGATTTCCTCGGGACCTAGCACGTAGAGGTAGTCGTCGACGTACATCGCCCGGACGCCAGGGCCGCCAACGGAGACGCTTATCTCCGCTTCGAGGGTGCCGTTCTCGTAGGAGAAGACGTAGCTCGATTCGCCAGCCGGGAGGAAGAAGACGCCGTGGCGCTCGTCTTGCAGGAATGCCCGGTGGTTCCGGTTGGCTTCCGAGAACCGCTCGTCTTCGAGGAGCTCAACGTCCTTCTCGACGGGGTTGCTCCGGTTACTTACGTCGAACGTCGACAGCTTCACTGAGCCGTCTTCCTCACCCACGCCGAGGATGAGGTCGCCCTCATCGGCGAGCGGGTGGAGGTAATGGGAGACGCCGGGAATCTTCAGTTCGCCCTCCATCTCCGGCTCCTCGGGGTCCGAGAGGTCGAGCGTGTAGAAGGGGTCTATCTGGCGGAACGTGACAACATACCCTTCCTCGCCCTCGAAGCGCACCGAGTAGATACGCTCGGTCTCGCCCAGCCCCGTCACGGAGCCGGTCACCGACAGTTCCTCGTCGAGCACGTAGACGTCGTTCTCGGATTCAGCACCGTGGACACGGGGAATCGTTGTCGCAATCCGGAGGTGGTCGTCGTGTTCGTCCAGCGACCACTGGTTCAGCGGATAGCCGGGCACCTCGCCGCTCGCGGTCACGTTCATCTCGTCGAGGCCGACTCTGACGATGCCGGTCGTCGACAGATTGCGCTTGTTGTCTTCGGCGTAGGTCGAGAGCTCGTCACTGAGATTTTGCTGTGCCTGCCGGCGCTCGTCGTCGAGGCCGCCGAGCCACTCCTCGATGATGACATCGAGTTCGGTCTGTTTCGCCCGCCTGGAGATGTCGAGGGCCTGGAGGTCCTCGATGTCATCGACGACGTCCTCGCTAACGACATCCCTTCCAGGGCCGGTAAGATAGCTCGTCATTAGCTCGAACCGACTGGTCGAGCGGGTGTAGCTGAGATAGAGCGCGCTCTCCGAGACGTAGGTTGCAGAGTGCCGTATCGAGCCGACGACGCTCGTCTCCTCTGTGAGTTCGCCCGTCGCGGGGTCGACCCGGGCGGCCGTGTAGACGGCGTCGGTGTCAGCCTGTGTGCTCGGCCGATAGACATCCGTACACGCGACCGACTCGTCGCCGTATGGTTCTATCGGACAGGGCTCGTCCTCGGGCCTGTCCACGAGAACCAGATACAGCGAGCCGTCATAGAGACGGGCAGTCTGCAGGTCGGCGTCCAGCTTCTCGTTCCAGCGCTGCTGGGGGTCGGCGGGGTCGGAGATGTCGTACCCCCAGATGCGACCCTCCTCGAAGACGACCAGGGTCTCGGTTTCCTCGACGAGCAACAGCTCGCCAGCCGCCGGGATGGTCGCCGCAATCTCTGGGTCGGCCGGGTCGTCGATATCGAGCACCGTCGTCTCCTCGGCGGCTCGCTGGAACCGGTGGCCGCCGTAGTAGACCGACTCGCCGTCGGTTTTCAGCACGTCCGGCTCGTCGAGGGACGCCTCCTGAACGTTCGTCTCGGAGACGCGGTCGGTCCCGCCGCCGTCGTCGCTGCCGTCACCGTCCGCACCGCCTTGCGGGGCGGCGGCGTCGCCGTCTTCCATCTCGATGTTGGTTGTCTCGACGCGCTCACGGAAGCCAAAGCGCGTGCGTTGCTGTGCTGTCTGGAAGTAGGACTCGAACGCCTCCGCGGACCCGAAGGTGTCGAGTTCCGGGTCGTCGGCGGCCCCGTCGACCCCGTCGGTAAGCGAAAGCTGACGGGAGTCGAAACCGTCGGTCCCGTCCGCCGTTCCGTCCGTGTCCGCTGTTCCGGGCGCGTCCACCAGCCCGAACGCGCCGACGACGAGCACAGCACCGACCAGCACCGTTGCGAGCAGCACGACCCCCTGACTGTTCGATTCGCGTGGCATATCTGTGATGACGTGGCCGACTCCTATAACCGCAACTTAGGCTCAAACAGCCGTTTGAGCCGACAGCGCCGCCTAGAAGAACTCGTCGAGTCGCTCGGCGGCCTCCTCGACGCGGGGTGAGACGAGCGCAAACCGCATCCACTCCGAGCGGGAGTCACCGAACGCCTCGCCGGGCATTCCAGCGACACCGGCTTCGTCGATGAGCCACTCGATGTTCTCCATCGTCCCGGGGGTCCCCGGGAACCGGGCCATGACGTAGAAACTCCCCTCGGGCTCGGTGTAGTCGGCCCCGGCGGCGTCGAGGGCAGAGGTAAAGCGGTCGATGCGCTCGACCATCCGCTCGCGGACCGCCTCGTAGTACTCGGGGCCGGTCTCGCGAAGCGCCTGTAACACGGCGGTCTGGGCGGGCCGTGAGATGGCGACGTTCGTCAGCATATGCCGAGTCCGGGCCGAATCGACGAGGTCGCCGTAGGGGCCGGGGCGGTCCTCCCGGGGGAAGATGGCGTAGCCGACCCGCCAGCCCGTAATCGCCATCGACTTCGAGAACGAGTTTGTGACGACACGGTTCGGTGAGTCGAAGGAGAGCGCGGACGTGAACCGTCCGGAGTAATCGAAGTGGTCGTACACCTCGTCGCTGACCAGCAGTGCGCCGTACTCCTCGGCAATCTCGACCAGCTCCTCGATGGTGTCGCCGTCGTAGGTGACGCCCATGGGGTTGTTCGGGGAGTTGACGACGATGACGGCGGTCTCTGTGCTCGCGCGTTCGCGAACCGCCGCCGGGTTGAGGTGACCGTCCGCCTCGACGGGCACGAACGTCTTCTCAGCGTCGAGCAGGCTCGTCCGCCCGTCGTAGTAGGGGTAGACTGGGTCGGTGAGGATGATTTCGTTGCCCTCCATCGCGTCGAGTCCCTCGGTCATGGCGAGGTGATTGGCCTCCCCCGCGCCGTTCGTGATGACGACCTGGGAGATATCGACACCCCGACGCTGTGCGATCTCCTCGCGGAGTTCGGGAAGCCCGACACTCGGGGGGTACTGGAACTCCTCGGGGCTGGCGTCGGCATACTCGTGGAGCCCATCCCGGAGTGCCTCGGGTGGCTCCCAGTCGGGGTTGCCACTGACCATGTCGATGACATCGCCGTCGGCCTCGCTGGCGTAGTTCATCACGTAGAAAAACGGTGGTGTATCGTCGTCCATACGACCACCTGCGAGCGGTGTCTACCTGTCTCTTGTGGTCGTGTTGTCGTCGGCCAGCATCTACAGATACCGCGACATACGGTGTGTGATACTCATCGGGTTGACGACGCTGAATCCGGCACGCGAGTACAGCCGCTGGAGCTTTCGCTCGGATTTGCCGACCGACAGCCAGACGTATTCTGTGCCTTCTGCCTGTGCGTGACCCATCCCGGCGGACAGAAGTCTGGTCCCGATACCAGCTCCCTGGTACTCCTGGTGAACGAAAATGGCCAGCTCGTGTCGACCGGTGTCGTCGGGGACGAAACTGACGTGGCCGACGACTCGGTCGCCGTGGCACGCAACAACGTCGGGGCCGTCGAGAATCGTATCCAGCCACTCGCGTATCGCAGGCTCTGACAGCGGCGGCACCCCCTGTGCGCGTTGCTCTGGGGCGAAGTCGTCGTACATCTCGACCAGCTGCGCGCGGTCTTCCTTGTGGTAGGCCCTGACAGCTATCTCCCGACCTGCATCGTCTGTGAACGCCTGTGGCGGATGACTTGGCCGTATCCGCTCGGGGCCGACTCTTTCTCGAACTGTGCGAACGAACTCTCGAACGCCCATGAATTATATGAATGACTGTGGACACAAAGGTACTTTGGACATATACTCATTATATCCTAATACAGTTGGATATATAACAATCTATAATGTGGGTGCGCCAACGCCAGAAAAGATAGTCCGTCAGGTGCCGCGTGCTACCACTGCCAGTCTTTCGCGGTCTCGACAAAGGCCTCGACGCCGTCGACGGGTGTATCCTTGTGGACGCCGTGGCCGAGATTCAGAATGTGCCCCTCGGGACCGGCGGCCTCGATAATCTCGCGGGTCTGCTCGCGGACGGCGTCTGTCTCGCCGTACAACGCTGTGGGGTCGAGGTTCCCCTGGACGGGAGTCTCGCCCAGTTGCTCGCGGGCGGTCGCCATCTCGGTGGTCCAGTCCAGACTCACGACATCGGCCCCAGTCTCTTCGAGGAGGTCGAGCCGGCCGTTCATCCGGCGGACGAAGATAATCGTCGGCACGTCCAGCCCGTCGAGGATGCGCTGGTGGAGCGGCAACAGGAACTCCCGGTAGTCGGCGGTCGTCAGCTCGCCGGCATAGGTGTCGAACAGCTGGAGCACGTCCGCACCGTTGTCGATCTGGAACTGCAGATACTCTCGGACGACCTCGGCGAAGGAGTCAAGTAGTGCCCGAAAGGCGTCGGGATGGCGCGCCCGGAGCGCTCGCAGGGGGCGGTGGGTGCGACTGGGCTCGCCGGCCACCGCATAGGACGCGAGCGTGAACGGGCCGCCGGCGAAGCCGATAATCGCAGTCTCATCGCCGACGCGCTCAGTGAGCCGACGGAGGAGCGCACCAACGTACTCCAGTTCCTCGCGCACGTCGCCGACAGCCCGGTCGGCATCGTCGGGGCCGTCAACGGGGTTCTCGACGACCGGGCCGACACCGCTCTCGATATGATAGGAGAAACCGAGTGGCTCCAGCACGGTCAGAATATCGGAGAACATCACCAGTCCGTCAGGACGGTAGTACTCCCAGGGGAGGAGCGTAATTTCCTCTGCAACCGCCGGCGTCTTGATGGCTTCGAGAAAGCTGTACTCCTCGCGTATCTCGCGGTACTCGGGGATGTGGCGGCCGGCCTGTCGCATCATCCAGACAGGAGGCCGCTCGGTGTGCTCTCCACGCGCCGCGCGAACGAGCAGGTCGTCCATTGTCTTCTGGTTCGGTCAGGAGGCGTTAAGCGTTTGCGAACCACCGCCGGAAGCTTCAAACGTCCGTGCATGTGAACAATACACATGAACGGGCGCGTCCTCTTGCCGCTGGACGGCAACGAACACGGGAGGCGGGCCTACGAGTACGCGGCCGAGCTCTTTCCGGATGCCACATTCGTCCTGTTACACGTCATCAACCCCGCGGACGCGAACGTCCCGGTCGACGGCGCGATATCGACGTTTCCGGAGGGGTGGTACGAGAAGCGACAGGACCGTGCCGAGCAGGTCTTTGCGGGCATCGAGGAGCTGGCCGCCGAGGACGGTATCGAGACCACACAGGCCGTCGAACTCGGCAAGCCGACGCGGAAGATACTCGACGTGGCAGCGGCCGAGCAGGTCGACCACATTGTGATGGCGACACACGGCCGCCAGGGCGTCTCGCGGCTCTTGCTCGGGAGCACCGCCGAGACCGTCGCCCGGTGTTCCGACGTTCCTGTGACCATCGCTCCCTGACGACTGTTTCCGTCGATTCTCGTCAGGGCGTACCAATGTGTAAGGACTTAGTAGATGGGCCGTGGATTATCGGGCAGTATGAACGTCGAAGATGTCATGACGAGTCGTGAGGAGGTCGTCACCGTCGAGGTGCCGGGGACGCGTGACGACGCACTCGATTACCTACAGGAACGCCAGTTCTCTTCGGTCCCCGCGGTCAAACAGACCGACGACGGGGAACAGTTTCGCGGTATCGTCTCGCGGAGTTCGCTCATCAAACGCCCCGACGAGGACCAACTCGCTCTGCTCGCCGACGACGGTGCCTCGACGACGACCGGAACGCCGGTCAGCGAGGTCGCCGACCTGATGCTCCGGGAAGACGAGCGCCGAGTCCCGGTTCTGGACGGCGACGAACTCGACGGTATCGTCACCGTAACCGACATCGTGCGAGCAATCGCCCGCGGCGCAGTCTCGGAGGATGTCGAGGTCGGCTCCGTCGAGGGCGCGGAGGTCAACTGCGTCTACAGCGGCACCCCCCTTCCCGTCGCCGAGCGGGAACTCGCCCACGCCGGCGTCCCCTACGCGGTCGTGCTCGACGACGACGGCGGGATGACCGGCATGCTGACAGAGGTCGACCTCCTCGCTGTTGCTCGCGTCGTCGAGGGCGAAGAGGATATCGGTGAGTCGATTGCCAACGAGGACGACGACTGGGCCTGGGAGGGTATCAAAGCGGTCGGCAACAGCTACATGCCCACCCGGAACGTCGAGATTCCGAACAGGGCAGTCGAGGCCTTCATGACCGCTGATGTCGTCTCTGTGAGTTCGAAACGGCCGGTCACAGAGGCCGCACAGCTCATGATCGAACACGACATCGAACAGATACCCATCGTCAGCGGCGGCCAGCTCTCGGGTATCGTCCAGGACGTGGACTTACTGGAGGCGATACGATGAGTGAGGGCGACCGCCTCGCCGAGCTCGCCAAGCGCCGCGGCTTTTTTAACCAGACCGCGGCGGCCTACGGCGGCGTCGCCGGCTTCTACACCTACGGCCCGCAGGGCGCGGCGCTGAAAGACAACATCGAGGCCGCCTGGCGCGACCGCTACGTCACCCGCGAGGGCCACATGGAGATCGACGCGCCGACCGTGCTCCCCGAGCCGGTCTTCGAGGCCTCGGGCCATGTCGAGACGTTTACCGACATGCTCGTCGAGTGTGCCAACTGCGGCGAGAGTCACCGCGCAGACCACCTCGTCGAGGACCACCCCGACTCGACCGTCGAGGACGCCGAAGCCCTCCCGAACGAGGAGGTCGGCGAACTTATCGCCGAATACAGCATCGACTGCCCCGACTGCGGGACGGCGCTCGCCGAGGAACCCGTCGAGGACTTCAATCTCATGTTCGAGACGAACATCGGTCCCGGCAGCTCCTCGCCGGGCTACCTGCGCCCCGAGACCGCACAGGGCATCTTCGTCGACTTCCCGCAGTGGGCCGAGTACGCCCGCAACCAGCTCCCCTTCGGCGTCGCCCAGATTGGCAAGGCCTACCGCAACGAAATCAGCCCGCGCAAGTCCATCATCCGGGTCCGGGAGTTCGCACAGGCCGAACTCGAGCACTTCGTCGACCCCGAGGACGAGCCGCCGCTCGAACGCGTCGAGGACGTCGAAATTCCACTCTACTCTGTTTCCCAACAGCAGTCCGACGGCGGCGTCGAGGAGATGACGGTGCGAGAAGCCGTCGATAACGGTGTCGTCGACAGTGAGTGGCTGGCCTACTACCTCGGTATCTCGAAGGCGTGGTACGAGCGCATCGGCGTCGACATGGACCGCTTTCGGTACCGCCAACACCTCTCCGGCGAGCTCTCACACTACGCCTCGGAGTGTTGGGACGCCGAGTCCGAACTCGGCGGCGACTGGGTCGAGTTGACCGGCTTCGCCACGCGTGGCACCTACGACCTCGACAAACACGCCGAGTACACCGGCGAGGACTTCTCGGTCTTCCAGCAGTACGACGAGCCCGTCACCGTCGAGCGCCCGACGGTCGACCCAGAGATGAGCTATCTCGGGCCCGAGTTCGGCAACGCGGCGGGCGACATCGTCGATGAACTCGAAGCCCTGGCCGAGCGCGACCCCGACGCCTTCGACGGCGAGACTGTGACCGTCGAGGCCGACGGCGGGAGCTACGAGGTCCCGACCGAGAAGACCGGCTTTGCGGTCGAAGAGGTGACTGAGGCCGGCGAACACGTCACGCCACATATCATCGAACCCTCTTTCGGCGTCGGGCGGCTCATCTACACGTCGCTGGCGCATAGCTACCGCGAGGACGAAATCGACGGCGAGGAGCGGACCCGGCTGGCACTGCCGCCGGAGGTCGCACCCACGACCGTCGGTGTCTTCCCCTTGATGGATAAGGACGGCCTCGGCGAGCGCGCCCGCGAGTTGGCGAGCGACCTTCGGGCGGCCGGCCTTGAAGTCACCTACGACGACTCGGGTGCAATCGGGCGGCGCTACCGCCGTCAGGACGAGGTCGGGACGCCGTTCTGTGTCACCGTCGACTACGACACGCTCGACGAGGAGACCGTGACCGTCCGCGAGCGCGACAGCACCGACCAGGTACGGGTTCCCGTCGCAGACCTTCCGGAAACGCTCGCTTCCCTCCGCGACGGCGACATCACATTCGACGACCTCTGAACCGATGGACAGAGTCGACGTGCGAACCGTGCTGTTCCGGGACGAAATCGCCCGTCGACTGGTCCACGCGAGCGGGAGTGTGTTGCCGCTCGCCTATCTTGCTGACCTCACGACGTGGCCCCAGACCCAGGCGCTGTTTGTTGTCGGCGCGACGGTTGCGCTGGCTCTGGAGGCACTCCGTCACACCGGCCGTATCGACTGGCGCATTTACGACTACCTCATCCGCGAGTACGAGGCCGACAACGTCGCGGCCTACGCCCTCTATATGCTGTCGAGTGCGGTCGTCGTCGTGGCCTTCGAGCCACAGATTGCCGTCCCTGCCGTCTTCATGTTGACCGTCGGCGACTCACTCAGCGGGCTGGTCGCCGGCGACGAGTTCCGCCGGGTGAAACGGCCCCGGGCGCTCGCGGTGATGTTTGCTGTCAGTGCGGCGCTTGCCGCGCCTTTCCACCCCGAGACGCCGCTTGCGGTCCTGTTGGGTGCGGCAGGGGCGACCGTCGCCGACGGCTACAAGCCGGTGATTCGAACCTACGTCATCGACGACAATCTCACGATTCCCCCAGTCGGGGCGGCGGCGATGGCCGTCGGTATCGAACTGACCGCGCTGGTGTGACTGGTTCGGTTTCACTGTAGCCACTCGTACCATTCGTCGAGTTCCACGACGTTGTTGGAGAGCTCGGCGATTCCGTACTGTTCGAGGACGGCGTCTACAGTTCGTGCCAGTCCTTCCGGGTCCTCGTCCGGAAGCTTCTGGTCGTAGTAGAGGAGGAGCCCGGAGTGGTCTACCTCCCGGTGGAGCGCTTCGAAGTCCTTCGCGTTGTTCGAGATCAAGAGCGTCTCGTTTTCACCACACCATCGGAGCAACGCTCTGTCGCTCGTGTGCTCGCCGAATCGGTCCTTTGCTTGACTGACGGGATAGCCCCGACTCCGAAGGATGTGCTCGAACACTCGTCCGACGTGTTCGTCGAGCAGCAACTCCGGCGTCGAACTCATGAAATCGGTTCTTTGGGCTTCAGCGACGACTCGCTGACCGACTCGAACGCCGCGGCGTTCTCGTGTTCGTGTGCCCGCATCTCCTCGATGTTGTCGTAGTAGTACGCCAGCGCCTCGTAGACTGCCGCCAGTGAAACCTCGAACTGGTCGGCGACGTAGGCCGGCGACTGCCCGCCTTCGATTGCCTTCGCGGCGACGTGACGAACGCCGACCCGGGTCCCCTCGATGCGAGGTTCCCCGCCGAGTACGTCTTCGTCGCTGGTGATGGGCATACGCTGTTCTTGGGCGTGTTCTCTTTTATACCTTCGTCCGGCCGTGTTTTTCGACCGGTGCGTTTTGTGGCGTGTGTCACTCTCCAGTCCGTCCCGAACCGACCGCACATTCGTATGCCGCGTGATTCACTCCCTGCCTGCCTCGTTCCGTTGCTTGCGGGCCGCTCGCGTCGCGGCCTCCAGTCGGTCGGCCTCGCTCTCGCTGGATGTTACTCTCCGACGGCCTCCTCCACTATCTCGATTTCCTCGTCGGTCAGCCCGTACAGTTCGTAGACGATTTGGTCGATGAGGTCGTCGGTTCGCTCGATTTTCGCCTCCAGTTCCTCGGCGCGGGCTTTCGTCTCCCGGTAGCTCGCCAGCCCCTCCGCGACGTCGGCCACCGCGGGGAGGGTCAGCTTCCGCAGGCGGTCGACCAGCGAATTGGTCTTCGTCGCCGTCTCGCGGAACTCCGCGAAGCCGCCGGCCTCCTCGACGGCCACCGGGACGAACGCCTCCACGAGGTCGGCCTCGGTCTCGGTGAGGTCGGTCACCCGCAACGCCGGCAGCGGCTCGGTCTCGGCATACCCCCACCGGTCGGTCTCGGGGTCGTCCCCGCCGTAGTCGTCGCGTCGGGCACCCTCCAGTTGTGCCTCCTCGGGCTTGTACCGCGCCGTGAGCCGAATCTCGACGGTGGTCGACGACTCCCGGACCACCTCGCAGTCGCCCACGCGGAGGTTCGGGTGCTCCTCTGTGGTCCGCTGGAGGATGGAGTCGGCCGCGCCCTCCGGGGGCTGGGTCAGGCCGATGTCTGCGAGAGTTTGACCTTCATTATATGCTCCGAAGTAGTCTATTAAATCCAAATTTAATTTATCGTGCTCTGTTCTCAAAATTATCATACATTCTGATAAAATTATCGCATAATTGTATCTATTTCTGGCATTCGAGTCTTCTTCCTGATAATTATTTAATATTTTAGCACAGTCCGTGATCCTCGTAGGCATCTTTTCTGATAATGAAAATGATATTTCATCACCTACGTAATTGGAGCCTAACGTTGGCATTGGCAACTGAACAATGTGTCCCCTTTTTACTTGAGCCAAAGCCTCTCCTTCCTCTGGGTTTATTATATTTTGGTAGTACCAATTGACAAAACTGGAATTGATGAGAGCAAGTAAAAATAATGGAACATAATTCTCGCTTTTGGGAATTACTATGTGTAGATTATCCCGTGCTATGAATCGTTCATTATCCAGTGCCGCGATTAGTGAGTCCCCTGTTTGTCGAATTAATATCTTCTTTTTTACATTGAAGATTTCTGGATCTCGCGGTGCAGCTAACCATTCCCCATAGCTAATCCAGTAGTCATTATCCCACTTAATCAAATATCTGCTAATCAGACTTCCTCTAAGTAGTGGCCGGAACGAATCGTCTTCTTTTTGCTCGGAGACGTATGGTTTCTCGTCTACAATTTCCTGTGTTTGTGGAGGGTTTCCCTTTCCCTTCTCAAATGGTTTTGTTCCATTGTATATATCACAAACATCTTTCATTTTCACTGATTCGGAAAACTTTTGTTCAATAGACAATGCTTCTGTGTCGGCAAATATGTTGACTGCTGAGCCTTCTCTGTTTTGAAGGAATTTTTGCTCTAGCTCTGATTTTGTCACTGTGTTGTCATATCTTCTCTTTTCAACACTAATCGAATTATGATTCTGAATCTCTGTTGAAAATATCAGCGATATTGGCTCAACAGTGGCATCCGAAAATACTTCGTGTTCGTACTCAACAACCGAATGAATTGATGTTTGATTAAAAATTAATTCTCTAATATTTGTGAATTTTAGGTTAGTCAGCCAGGTGTTAGGAACAATCATACCAATCATTCCGCCATGTTTGGATATCTGCGTACACATCTCCATAAACAATAAATATCGGTCTAATTGGTAATCTTGGTAATCAAAGGTTAGATTGAAGTAGTCCTTTTTTACCTCAGACATCTCTTTTCCGTACGGTGGGTTCTTTACAATTGCATCAAATCCACTCTCCGCCTTCACCTCCCCGTCGATGTCGAAAAACACCTCGGGGAACTCCAGTTCCCAGTGGAAAAACGCCTCCTCCTCGGCGGTCGCCTGCGCGCTCTGGAACCAGTCGGTCTCGGCAATCTCGGCCCACTCTTCGTCGTCCTCGATAGCGCCGGCCATCTCCCGGTAGGCGTCCTCGGGCACGTCCAGGCCGAAGGCCTCGGCGGTGTGGACGTTCGCCAGCTCGAACAGGCGCTGGTAGAGCGGGTCGGCGCGGATGTCGTCGTAGATCTCTTCCATCGAGTGGATGTCCGCGAGCGTCTCGTTGTCGATGTCGAGCAACTCCTGCATCCGGTCCATCACGTGGTCGAGGGTCCGCCGCCGGGTGCGGTCGAAGGCCTCGAACAGCGTCAGTTGCCCCGCGGCCTCCTCGTCGCCGTCCGAGAGCACCTCCGTGATGTCCGACCCCACCAGCGAGTTCCCCGTCTTGAGGTGGTGGTCGAGGAAGGCAAGGGGCTGGTCCGCGGCCAGCGTTTCGAGCCACATCGACAGCTTCCCAAGCTCGACGGCCATCCCGTTGATGTCGACGCCGTAGATGCACTCCTTGGCGATTGTCCGCCGGAGGTCCTGCTCGTCGTAGGACTGTATCTCCTGCTCGCGGACCACCTCCATCACCTGCTCGGTCAGGTATCCCGTCGCGCTCGTCAGGAAGTGGGCGCTCCCCATCGCCGGGTCGAGTATCTTCAAATCGAGCACCGACTGCCAGAACCGCCGGAAGTACTCCGCCTCGCCCGGCTCCAGCCCGTCCGCGGCGAGGTCGTCTCTGATGTCTTCAAGCAGCGGGTCGACGGTCTCCTCGACGATGTAACTCACCACGTAGTCGGGGGTGTAGTACGCCCCCGTCGCCTTGCGCTCGCCGTCGTCGTTGACCACGTAGAGGCCGCCGGCCTCGACGGTCTCGACCGCATCGGCGACGCTGACCTCCGTCGCAGGTTTCCAGACCTGGCCGCCGTCGGCGGCGACCGCGGCGTACTCCTCGGGCGCGACGTGGAACCCGTGTTCGAGCAGCCCCTCGTAGATACTCCCCAGATGGCGGGTGTCGAGGTCGGCGTAATCCGCAAGCACGAACGAGCCGTCCGTTTCGGTGGTCCCGAGCCGGTAGACCACCTCGGCGACGTATCTGTCTGCGACCTCGTGCTCTGCGAGGAAGGCGTGGTTTTCGTCGTCGAACAGCCCGCCGTTGTAGGGCGGAATCCCCAGCTCCTCGTTGCCCTCGTCGACCAAATCGAAGAGGTTGCCGAGCCGGTTCCACATTGTCGTCGAGTACTCGCTGTAGGTGTCGAACCCCTCGCCGGCGCTAATCTCGTCGTGAATCTCTGAACGCAGTTGTGTCAGACTGAAATTCTCCTCGTACTCCGCGACCTGCTCGGGCGATTCTGGGTGTATCAGGTCACGAGATTCCGCGTAGAGGACGAACATCAGCCGGTACAACAACACGAGCGACTGCTCTTTGAGTTCGGTCAGCGCGGCCTCGTCGTCGGGGTCGATGTCGAGGTCGTTGGTCGCGACGAATCCCTCGCCGAGCACTCTGAGCGCGGTGAACACGTTGTCTTGGAGGTCCGACCCGAGTTCCTGAGCCGCGGTCTCGCTCTCGGACCAGACCGTATCCAGAAACGACGTGCCGGCCGTCTCGGCGAACGCTTCGGGCCGGAAGAACACGTAGAAGTATTTGAACGCCTCCAGGTCGCCCGATTCTAGCAGCTCCGGCAGGTCGACCTCGTAGTACGTCTCGGTGGCGTAATCTTTGGTCCCGTAGAGCCGCCACTTGCGCCCGTCGGTGAGAATCCCCCACCGGAGCCCCTCCGGCGTCTTGTCGAGATAGTACTTAATCTGCTGAGAGGCGTCGTAGTACGACCTGTTTTCGGCGAACCGCTGGCCGAAGTCGGCGTTCCACTGTTTCGCTTCGAGCACCGCCGAGGCGAGGTTGTACATCGCTCCGGCGTCGCCTTTCTTCTTTTGCAGTGCCGCTCCCCGGCGCGTATCGCCGGACTCGAACAGCAGTCGGTCGTTGTACCCTTCGCCGCCCGGCAGCGTCGTCTCGGACATCATGCCGAATCCGAGCGCGTCGAGGACCTCCTCTATCCAGATATCGAGCAGTTCGTCTTCGTTGTACGAGGCAAGCAGCGACCCCTCGATCTCCCATAGCTCCTGTAGCTCCTCGAAGGCCTCCTGTGCGGCCTCGTCACAGTCCCAGGCGTCGAGGTCGTCGACGCGCTCGTCGAGATAGTAGCCCGCAAACAGGTTCGCGTTGTGATATGGCGTCGTCTGGAGGGTTGCCTGGCTCATCGTCTGCCTTACACCAGCCAGCCGAGTAGTATCAAAGTACTGTTAGCCGTTATCCGGAGCCGAACCGTCTTATTTATCGATCAGCCAACTGACCGACCCATATGCTGAACGAATACGGCTACGTCGTCAACGTCGATGCCGCAGTCCTCGGCGACGGCGAGTACCTCCTCATCGAGCGCAGTGCCGAGGAAGACCACGCCGCTGGCGCGCTCGCCTTCCCCGGCGGCAAGGTCGAACAGTCTCCCGGCGGCGAGAACACCGTCAGCGAGACGGCCAGACGCGAGGTACGCGAGGAGGTCGGCGTCGAAATCGATGCTGTCGAGTACGTCACCAGCAGGACCTTCGAGGCCGACACCGGAACGCCCTGTCTCAATCTCGTCACCTGCTGTGAGTACGCCGGCGGCGAGGCCCACCCACGCGAACCCGAAGAGGTCGCCGCGGTCCACTGGCTCACCCCGGCAGAGATTCGCGCACACGAGTCTGTTCCCCCGTACATCCGTGACTACCTCGACGCAATCGAGAGACACCGCCGCTAGGACTCCGGTTCGTCGTCGCCTCGCCACCACAGATACCCGCCGAGCGAAGCCAGCGCCGTCGGCACACCGAAGCCAGGCCCCAGTCCATCCAGGTCTGGTCCGAGTCCGGTTCCGTTCGCTGGTTCCTGGGTCCGGCTGCTGTTCGGGCCTCCCGTGGGCGCTGAGCCCTCTCTGCTCGCTCCGCCGCCACCGCCGACTCCACCCCCACCACCTCGACCACCACCGCCACCTCCGCCAGCACTTCCGCTACGTCTGCCGTCTCCACTACCTCCATCGTCTGGTTGGTCGGCGGGTGTTCCTCCCTGGCCGTCGCCGGAGGTTTCGGTTGCAGTTGCGGTCGGGGTCTCCACGCGCCCGTTCTCGAGCTCGGGCGGCCACGCGTCGTGGTGGCCGAGCGTGCCGAGTCCGACCCTGGACCCCTTACTTTTTCCGGTCGGGTCGGCGACGGTCGGCGAAGACCGCACCGAACTCGTCGGCCCGGTGAACCGCCACGCCTCCTCACCGCTCGCGGCGTCGACGGCGTATAGCGTCTCGGCTCCGGTTCCGACGTAGACGGTGCCGTCAGCGACTGTCGGCGACGACTGCACACTTCCCGTCGGCTCGGTGAAGGCCCACACCTGCTCACCAGTCTCGGCGTCGACGGCGTACAGCGTTGCGTCGTCGGCCCCGACGTAGACGGTACCCTCGGCGACAGTTGGCGACGACCGGAGCGTGTCTGTCGGCTCGGTGAACCGCCACACCTCCTCGCCGGTCTTGGCGTCGACCGCATACAGCGCGTCGTCGCTGGCTCCGACGTATACGGTGTCGTCAACGACCGTCGGCGAGGACCGAACCGAGCTCCTGGGCGTCGAGAACGTCCACGTCTGCTCGCCAGTCTCCGCGTCGAGAGCGTACAGCGTCCCGTCGACGCTGCCGACGTAGACGACTCCCTCTGCGACCGTCGGCGACGCGGATATCCCGCCCGCCGGCTCGGTGAACTGCCACGCCTCCTCGCCGGCCTCAGCGTCGACAGCGTACAGATTGCCGTCCATACAGCCGACATAGACGGTACCGTCGACGACAGCCGGTGACGACGCCCAAATCTGTCCCGACGGCCCGGCAAACGTCCACTTCTCCGTGCCGGTCGCGGCATCGACGGCGTACAGTCGACTGTCCATACAACCGACGTAGACTGTTCCGTCGACGACCGTGGGCGAGGACTCGACGCCGTCTCCCGGCTGGGTGAAGGCCCACACCTGCTCGCCCGTCTCGGCGTCGACGGCGTACAGCTGGCCGTCCATCGTCCCGACGTGGACGGTGCCGTCGACGACTGTTGGCGAGGACTGTATCGCCGCGTCCGGCGCGCTGAACGCCCATGCTCGCTCGCCGGTCGCGGCGTCGACCGCATAGAGGTTACTATCGAACGAGCCGACGTAGACGGTCAGCCCCTCGGCGCGTGCACCGGCAGGGATGGTGAGGACACCGGCTCCGGCGGCTCCGACGACTCCCCGGAGAAACGTCCGCCGTCCCGGCCGACCAGCTCCCTCGTCCATACCGGCCTGTTCGCGGCCGCGAGCAAAAAGCGCCCCGCGTCGGACCCGACTCCGAGGAGTATAAGCCACTCAGGCGACGACTACCGATATGGACCCTGAGGACGTTCGCCAGGACTGGGCCGACCGCTCCGGGAAGTTCTCGCCGACGTACTACGCTCGTCTCGGCCCGAATGAGGTGAGCGAGACGCTCGTCGACGTGCTCTCACACTATGCTGTCGATTCGGCCGCGGTTCTCGAAGTCGGCTGTGGCTGTGGCCGCCATCTGAACCACCTCCGGGAACACGGGTTCGCGAACCTCACTGGCGTCGATATCAACGCCGAGGCATTCGAGGTGATGGACGACCACTACCCCCGTCTCGCCGAGACCGGGAACTTCCACACCGGCGCTATCGAGGACCTGCTCCCGGAGTTCGAGGACGACGCCTTCGATGTCGTCTATTCTGTCGAGACACTCCAGCACGTCCACCCCGAGGACACCTGGGTGTTCGAGGACCTGGTCCGCGTCACCGACGACCTGCTGGTCACCGCCGAGAACGAGGGAAACAGTCCCACGCGGGGCCGGGACAGCGAGGTCAGCTACGTCGACGACGACTTCCCGCTCTATCACCGCAACTGGAAGGAGGTGTTCGACGACCTCGGACTCGCCCAACTCCTCTGTGAACCGACCGCACGGGATACGATTCGCGTTTTTCGGGGCGTTTGACACTCCACTGCTGTCACAGCTGGCTCTCCGTTTTGAGGGGGTAACGACCCTTTACCGTCCGGTCTGTCGTGTAACAGAGGGGAACCTATATGTACGACCAGGTGTGTGCCTTGGATATGTCCTCCCCACTCGTACAGGCCGTTCGTAGCCGTCTCTCAGTTCGCCCGATACTCCTTTGGGCGGTTTCGCTTGCGTTCGTCGTTGCGGTCACCGAGGACCTCGTTGTCGTCCTCGCTATCGCCGCCGGGTTTGCCGGCAGCGAGGCTCTCGACGTGCTCGTCGACGTTCCCGGCATCGACGAGCGGTGGGCAAAGGCGGCCCTCGGGCTGGTGGTGACAGTCGCGGGTGGCGTCTGGCTGTGGGTCGAGCTATCTGGGGCGACGAGCGTGGAGACCGTCTTCCCTGCCCTCGCCCTCGCCACGGGGCTCTGGCTAACACTCGACGCCCGGGCCGACTTCGTCCAGGGTCGTCGCGTCACCGAACCCGACACCGACGAGATGGAGGCCGGTGAGGCGATGCTCGCAATGCAACATATCCGCCTGGTCGCAACGGAAATCCAGACTGGACCGAAGACGGTCTCCGAACTGGCGACCGCCTGTGACCTCACCGAGTCGCGGGTGCGTACCGCAATCGACCTCGCGAGCGAGGACGGGACTGTATACCCTGTCGAAACCGACGCTGACGACCCCCGGTACGCGCTTGATGAACAGAAAATCGGCGCTACCGGCGTCGGCCAACTGCTTGGCGGGGGTCTCTGGACGCTCGTGAGCCGTCTCGCCCGGCCACTGGTCGACCAGTTCTGACGCGCCCACGCTTCGAGGAGTGAGAAACCGTCCGTTCGCCAGCCAGACCCCCGGTGAGCTGTTACTCCAACTCTGCCCGGAGCAGTTGATTCACGTCGCCGGGGTCGGCGCTGCCACCTGTTTTCTGCATGACCTGTCCCACGAGGAAGTTGATAGCGCCGCCCTCGCCGTCGTGGTAGTCTTCGACGGCGTCGGGGTTCTCCTCGATTGCCGCCTCGACGGCCTGCTGGATTTCGTCGCCACTCGATTTACCGAGCCCTTCCCGCTCAACGACACTGTCGGGGTCTGCTTCCTCGTCGAGCATCTCGCGCAGGACGGTCTCACGGGCGTTCTTGGCGGTAATCTCGTCGGTCGCGACCAGCTCGATGAGCCGGCTCACTTCGTCTAGGCGGCCCTCGATTTCGGTCACGCCCATGTCGCGGTAGTTCAGCTCGCCCAGCAGCTCGTCGGCGACCCACGTCGCCGCCAGGTCGGGGTCGAAAGCGGATGCCACGTCCTCGTAGAAGTCGGCGACCTGCTTGGTAGTGGTGAGCTTGTCCGCGGCCTCGCTGCTCAGGCCGTACGCCGACTGGAACCGCTCACGACGGGCGTCTGGCAGCTCGGGAATGTCGATCTCGTCCTTCCAGCCCGAGACCCGAAGCGGCGGGAGGTCGGCCTCGCCGAAGTAGCGGTAATCTTTCTCCTCCTCTTTCGAGCGCATCGAGACGGTGATACCGCGGGATTCGTCCCAGTGGCGGGTCTCCTGTTCGACGACTCGACCCCGCCGGATGGCGTTTTTCTGTCTGGTCGCCTCGTAGGACAGCGCCTTCTCTGCGCCCTTGTGACTGGAGATGTTCTTGACCTCCGTGCGGTTTGCCGACTCCAGGGCCTCTTCGGCGATTGTTCCGTCCTCGGCGACGGCCGCTTCCTCGACGACGGAGAGGTTGGCGTCGATGCGGAGGCTGCCGTCCCGGGATGCGTCGAAGACACCCAGGTATTCGAGCACCTCTTCGAGCTTCGCCAGGAAGGCCCGGACCTCTCCTGCTCCTCGGAAGTCCGGCTTCGTGACGATTTCGAGCAGTGGCACGCCGGCGCGGTTGTAGTCGACCAGCGTGTAGTCGGCGGTGTCGATAGAGCCGCCCTGGTGTTTGAGGCTGCCGGGGTCCTCTTCGAGATGTGCCCGGCGGATGCCGACGGCCCGTCGGCTCCCCTCGACGGAGAACTCGAGCTCGCCGTCCTGACAGATGGGGTCGTCGTACTGCGTAATCTGGAAGTTCTTGGGCAGGTCGGGGTAGTAGTAGTTCTTCCGGTGGAATCGCGTCTCCTCGGGAATCGAGGCGTCGAGCGCTTTACCGACCTTCACGGCGGCCTCGACGGCCGCCTCGTTGAGAACGGGCAACGCGCCGGGCAGGCCGAGACAGACCGGACAGGTCTGGGTGTTGGGTTCCTCGCTGGGGTCGGTCGAACAGCCACAAAAAATCTTGGTGTCCGTCTCGAGCTGGACGTGGACCTCCAGCCCGATGACCACCGCGAGGTCGTCCTGTTCCTGTGCTTGTGCCATTGTCCGCGATTCGACGTGCTGGGGCTAAAGCCTGACGACACCGCTTGAGCCGCGTTTCCGGCGAGGTCGACAGCGGACCGAGAACTGAAACGTCTCTCCTCGGATAGCCGGCTGTTCCACTCCTCAGTATCGCTCTGTCTGTCGATACCACAAACCGAAACTAAAGAGCGAGCGACCAGGAGCGAACGCCGTTTCGACGGAGGTTTGAGTAGGAGGTGAGATAAATTGGGTTTGTGAAAAATATTCGCGACCCGCTTTACGGGTTCATTACGGTCAACGAGATGGAACTGGATGTGATAAGCACACCGGCGGTCCAGCGGCTCCGTCGGGTTGCACATCTCGGGTTGTCCGATGCGGTGTATCCGAGCGCTACGCACTCTCGGTTCGAGCACTCTCTCGGTGTCATGCATCTCGCCGGGGAGCTGGCTGAATCGCTGTCGTTCTCGGAGGAGACGGTACAGGCATACCGGCTCGCCGGGCTGTTGCACGACGTTGGCCACCCGCCGTTCTCTCACGCGCTCGAAGCGGTTATCGAAGAGAGGCTCGGGTTCGAGCACGAACGACAGTCCGAACGGATAATCCGAGAACTCGACGAGCTGTACGCGCCGGACGCCGAGTTCATCATCGACATTATTCACGGAAACACGGCGTACGACATTGTTGCCGGGGATATTGACGCCGATAGACTCGACTATCTACAGCGGGACTCCCAACGGACTGGCTTTCGGAACAGCAGCGTCGACGTCCAGACAATCATCAAGTTCGCACAGGCCCACGACGACCGGATTGTCTTCGACAAGAAAGCGGTCCAAGCCATCGAGGACATGTTCTCCGCTCGGCTCAGGCTGCTGAAGACCGTCGCCGGACACCACGCCACGCGCATCGCCGAGGCGATGCTCCGCCAGGCCGTGAACGACTTTCTCGATACCAGTTCGTACACGGCCGAGGACGTGCTCTCGTGGGACGACTATCAGCTTCACACGCGTCTCCTGGAGTACGAAGGATATGATTCTCTCCCGAAGAATACGAACGGCGGCCTGTACACTCGGATTGCGAACAGGAACCTCTACAAACGCGCCCTGTACGTCAACGAGAACGCTATCGGGCGGGAGGCGATTTCAGATATCGCAAACGAGTACGACGACCATCACGCTATCGAACAGGCACTCGCGGCCGAGGCTGGCGTTAGTCCGCGACGGGTTCTCGTGGACTTACCCTCGCTCCCGCCGGACGAGAGCACGACGGTCAACATCATGATGCCCGACGGGATTCAGCAGTTCTCCGACATCTCACCGACACCGTCGCACCTTATCGATGTCCAGTGGCGAAACACAACTCTCGGCGTGTACTCGCCACAGAGCGCCACCAGTGCTGTTCGGGAGGCAGCCCAAGAGTACTTCGACCTCTGAACGGACCAGTCCACGAGGGGTTCCTGTACAGCATCCGCCGGCCACCCCTTCACAACGCAGCCACGTCGCCGGGGCGTCGACACTCCGGCTCAGACTGGTCACGAACACGTCCTCATAGTGATTGTTGCGGTTATTTTCGTGACCACGTCACGAATATCAGTGTTTCACGGCGTGAGACCCACGTCTCGTTTCCCGACGGCGGTAGTGTTCAGATAAGAGATTTGGAGGGGGATTCAGACGAAGAAAGCCCTCGACTGTCTCGACTCCCGCGTTCCGAAAGACTCGCGCCGCTCGTCTTTCGTCGTTCCGCTCATGCTATTCGCGGAACACTCGCTGCGCGTGGTTCGAAAGAGCGGAGCTCTTTCGTCATCACGAAAATCTTTGATTTTCGAACGACTTCGGCCGTTTCACGGCCTGCAGTGTCTCCTCACGGCGCAACGCGCCGTTCGGACGGGCCGAGGCGGCAGTGCCGCCTCGCGGCTTACGTCGTCCGGGTTCGTCGAGACAGCCTCGCCCTTTCAGTCCGCCAGGGTTTGCTTGGTTAGCCGGTAGAAACAATATGTTTGCTCGGTGCTTATCTGAACACCGCCCCGACGGCGGTAACGACTCGCAACAATCAGTATCAGACAATCACACGCCTTTTTGTCCGACGGCCCCTCTTTCGAACCGAATGCAGGTCACCTTGCTCGGCACGGGCGACACGACCGGTACACCCACCGTTGGCTGTGACTGTGACACCTGCGAGAGCGCCCGTGAGCCGTCCGACGAACTCCGCGAACGACTCCGCCAGCAGGGGGCAACAATCACCCCGAGCGGCGGCGTCGAACGAACGCGCTTCTCGGTTCACGTCCACAACGAACGCACCGACGAGTCTCTCTTGATAGATTTTAGCCCCGATTTCCGCCACCAGTTCCTCCGGGAAGATGTCCCGCTTCCGGACGCGGCCGTCGTCACGCATATCCACTTCGACCATCTCGACGGGCTGGGCAACTGCTACCGCCTCCTCGACGAAATCGAGGTCTTCGCTGCCGACGAGACCGACCCAGCGACCGGTGAGAGTGTCGCCGACACCGTAGCCAGCGATTACGACTACCTCGATGGGGTGGCTGTCGAACCCCAGACGCCCCTCGAACCCTTCGAGACCTGTGGGTTCGAGGGCACGCTCGTCCCGGTCGTCCATCCGCCACTTCTCTGCTACGGACTGACAGTCGAAGACCTCGAGACCGGGGCAAAGCTCGCGGTGACGGGCGACACCTGTTATGCGATTCCGGAGGTTACGCGACGCCAGCTCGCGGGGGCGGACCTGTTGCTCGCCGAGGCGCTGGTGCCCGCTGATCTCTGTGAATACCACCCACTCGGCGGCGACCACCACGACAGCGACGGGGTCCCCCGGACCTTCGGGACGAAACACATGACACGAGAGGGTGCGCTCGAACTAGCCGACGAACTCGACGCCGAGCAGACCCGCCTCGTTCATGCTGCTCACTTCTATTCGGCCGAGGAGGCCTTCGAGACAGCGCTCGCTGTCGACGGCGAGCAGTATCACCTGCCCTAAAACTTGTTCAGATACTGGTATTCATCCGGCTATTTTATCAGTCTGGTTTTCATGCAGTTATATATGACACGCACGGGCTCACGGCTGATGACTACCTACGAGCGAACGCTCTGGAAGACCATGGAGCTGCTCGGCATCACGGAGTCGATAGAGCGGAAGGTGCTGACAGCTATCGTGTTGCAGTTTCTTGCAACGGTCGCCATCTTCCTGCTGCCGTTTTTCGTCTCTGGGGTCGTCTTTTTCGTTCTCGCGGCGGTGCTATTCGTCCTCGCGGCAGCCGCTGCGGCGAACACCGTTCTGGTCGTCCGTCGTGACTTCATCACGCCGGTCCTCGACCTCGAAGCGACCGCGACACAGATGGCACAGGGAGACATTGATGTCCAGGCCGAGCAAAGCGACCAGCCAGACGAGATTGGCTCGCTGCAAAACGCCTTCGTCGACCTAGAGGAGTTCCTCGATACCGTGGGACGCCAGGCCGATGCGCTCTCACGCCAGCAGTTCGACGACTCGGTACTCGACGAGGACGTCCCCGGCGAGTTCGGCGAATCGATGTCTCGGATGACGACGAGCCTCCGGGAGTACACCGAAAACCTCCAGGATATGAGTAACCAGATGGAGCGCCGGTCGATGCATCTCCAGCAGCTCGTGACCGCCTTCAGCGATGCCGCAGAGCGCGCACAGGAGGGCGACCTCACGGCGACCATCGACGAGAACTCTCTCCAGCTCGAAGAGGAACAACACGAACAGCTCGTCGACAACTACAACGAACTCATCCGGACCATCGGCGAGACAGTCAGCCAGGTCCAGACCTTTGCGACCGATGTCTCCAAGGCCAGCGACGACGTGACCGAAACCACCGACGAGGTCGAGAGTATCAGCACCGACGTTGCCAGGTCGATTCAGGAAATCTCCGACGGCGCGGCAAAACAGACCGAGGAACTCCAGGCGGTCGCCGAGGAGATAAACAACCTCTCAGCGACGGTCGAACAGATTGCGGCCTCGGCCAACAACGCCGCCTCGACCGCCGGGGAGGCCGCCGAGCGCAGCCGGAGCGGCCGCGAGGCTGCCGAGGATGCGATCACCGAACTCGACGAGCTGGAGGCGAGTATCAGCGAGACCGCGACTGCCGTCGAGCAACTCGTCGAGGAGATTCAGGAGATCGACGAAATCGTCTCGTTCATCGACGAGGTCGCCGAGGAGACGAACCTGCTCGCGCTGAACGCCTCTATCGAGGCAGCCCGTGCCGGGCAGGCCGGCGAAGGGTTCGGCGTCGTTGCCGACGAGGTCAAGAATCTCGCTGAAGAGACCAAAGAGTCGGCGGGTGAGATTTCAGCCCGCATCGAAGCCGTCCAGACACAGTCCGAAGAGACGGTCGCCGACGTCCAGGCCATGGAGTCACAAGTATCCGACAGCGTCGGCACCATCGAGATGACATTGAACAACTTCGAGGACATCGTCGACGAGGTTGGGACGGTCAACACGACCATCCAAGAGATAAGCGACGCGACCGACGAGCAGTCCCGTACTGCACAGGACGTGGTCGGGATGGTCGACTCTGTCGCGAGTATCAGCGAGGAGACGACCGCACAGGCCGAAGACGTGGCCGCCGCGACCCAACAACAGACTGCGTCTGTCTCGGAGGTGAGCCAGAGCGTCCGGTCGCTGTCGGCTCAGTCCGACGACCTGCGCTCGTTGCTCGAACAGTTCACCGTCGAATCTGCTGTCGCCTCACAGCCGAAGTAGCTACTCTGCCTCGCCCGTTTCGATTGGCGCGCGAATTGTGTTGCCCCACTCCGTCCAGGAGCCGTCGTAGTTCTCCACGTCGTCGAACCCGAGCAGCTCCGAGAGGACGTACCACTCGATAGAGGAGCGCTCGCCGACCCGGCAGTAAGTGATGACCGACTGGTCTTCCTCGATGCCGACCTCCTCGTAGAGTTCGCGCAGTTCGTCGGGACTCTTGAACGTGCCGTCCTCGTCGTTCAACACTGTCGTCGTCGGGACGCTACGCGCCCCAGGGATGTGGCCGCCGCGCTGGGCGGTCTCCTGAAGCCCTTCGGGAGCGATGACCTCGCCGGTGAACTCCGCGGGGGAGCGAACGTCGACAAGCGGGACACCGCCCTCGATTGCCTGCTCGACGTCGCTCTTGTAGGCTCGGATGTTCTCGTAGGGGCCGCTTGCGGTGTACTCCTGGGGCGTGAACTCCGCCGTCTCCGTCGACAGCTCGTAGTCGTTGTCGACCCAGTAGCCCTTCCCGCCGTCGAGCACGCGGACGTCGTCGTGACCGTAGTACTTGTACTCCCAGTAGGCAAACAGCGCGAACCAGTTCGGCACGCGCCCGCCGCCGTAGAGCACCACCGTCGAATCCTCAGTGATGCCGGCCTCGCTGTTCAGGTTCTCGAAGGCTTCCTTGTCGAGGATATCTCGGGTCGTTCCGTCGCTCAGGTCTTCCTCCCAGTGGAAGAAGGTCGCACCGGGAATGTGGCCATCCTCGTAGGGTGTGTACTCCGAGTCGGCTGTGACTGTCGGGTTGTTAACCTCGAGCAGTCGGTACTCGGGGTCGTCTGCCTGGAATTGTTCGAGGTGTTCGTCTACCCACTCTGCCGTGACGAGTGCGTCTGTTTCGTGTGCCGTCATCACCTGTATATTGGTTTCCAGCAATAAAATACACCACCCTCACGGGTATGTTGGCGGCCCTCGATGACGCCGCGAAAACAGTTCTATCGGCGCTGGTGGCGGTCTCTGTGGCCTCTCTGGTCTCTCCCACGCCGTCCTGTTGTCGCAGATTCCGGCAATAATATCTTGTTTATACTCGGCGCGGCTGGTCGCGCGCTTCAGGCCTGCTGGAGCTTGTTCTGGAACTTCTCGCGGACCTTCTCGACTTTCGGACTCGCGTGCATCTGGCAGTACGCGTCGTTGGGATTTTTCTCGAAGTAGTCCTGATGTTTCTCCTCTGCGCGGTAGAAGGTTTCCAGGTCCTGCAGTTCGGTCACCACGTCGTCGTCGTACTCCTCGTCGACAGCCTCGATGTAGGCCTCGGCCTGGTGGCGCTGGTCCTCGTCGTGGGCGAGGACGATAGAGCGGTACTGTGTGCCCACGTCGGGACCCTGACGGTTCAGCTGTGTCGGGTCGTGGACGGTGAAAAATACGTCGAGCAGGTCGGCGTACTCCAGTGTCTCGTCGTCGTAGTCGACTTGGATGACCTCCGCGTGGCCGGTGTTGCCCGAACAGACCTCCCTGTAGGTTGGGTCCTCGGCGTGGCCGCCGGCGTACCCGGAGGTGACACTGTCGACGCCGTCGAGCTGTTTGAACGCCGCCTCGGTACACCAGAAACAACCGCCACCGAACGTTGCGCTTGGCATACCTCTGTTTGGGGCGCGATTCGTATGAATCTGACTGCTACGGCCAGTGTCGCCCGGGTGCGTTCAGTCGCCCGCGCCGCGGTTCGAACGCGAGGGCGGTGGAATCTGTGTCTCCGGGTCGGGGACACGCGGAAGGACACAGCGGGCCGGCTCGTCGCCGACGTGGGCGTACTGGCTCGGCGCGTTCGCCAGCGGGTGTGCAGGGTTGCGGTCGCTGGCGATGCGGGCGGCGCGCACGTCGGCGAAATCCCGAAGCCGGTTGCGGATGCCACGCCAGTGTAGGCCCGTCGGCCCCGGAATCGAGATATCGTGGTGTTGCTGTGTTCCTCGCCCTGCCAGGACCGAGGCGTTGACGTTCGCGGCGAGGTCGTCGTGGTCCAATAGTACCCCGATTCGCGCGTCCGCGGGTGAGCGTGCTGCGAGCACGTCCAACCCGAGATGGAGCGCGCGATACTCTGCCACGTTGTTGTCCGGGCAGTTCTGGGGGCGCGACAGCCGGGCGACCCGCTGGCCGTCGCGTGTCTGGATGACTGCCCCGAGGCCACCACCCGACTCTCTGAACGACCCGTCTGTCGCCAGATAGAACTCGAGGTGGTGTGTCTCTGGTGGGTGGGCAATATGTGGTGTCGGTGCCTCGTCGAACAGGTCTCGAAGTGACGGCCGGCCGTATGCGGCCATACATTCCGTAGGAGGGCTGTTTATAAATAACTACTGTCGATTGGGGACTATTCCAGGGCCTGCGGGCTGCCGACGTAGACCGCGACGACGTTGAGCGTCACGAGCGCCACGAACGCCAGTGTCGTCGGCCTGGACTCCAGCCCGGAGAGCAACAGCGACAGGTGTAGAAAGGGGAGCACAATCGCAGCCCAGAACGCGAGTCGTCTGACGGGCCGAACGACAAGTGCACGGATGTCTGGGCGGGAGCCGGGCAGGGCGGTCGTCTCAGAGAGCGGGGAGATTGACATTGGAGGGGTCACCTGGATAGGGCTACAACGGATTCCCACATATAACCGACCGAGCGTTCAGCTTGTTTCGGCTCGCTTAACGCTGGCGACGCCGATTTTATACCAGTATTTGTATCTTTTATAACGCGCTTAGAGGGGCGGAAATATTTTATAAGATATTCTCGGTGCTTTTTGGCGATTCTCGCTCGGAGAGGTCACCGAGTGGTGCGACGTCGACCTCGTGGGGGGCGGGCGTATGAATCGTCGCCGTCTCTCGAATCGCGTCGGCGACAGCGCGTCGCCAGTCTGCGACCGCCTCGACATGGCGGTCGTGGTGGCGTTCGACGGTATAGGTCTCTGTTGGGTCGTCTCGGAGCGCTTGTTCGGTGTCGACGGCGCTGGGATATGCCGGGGCCGTCTGCTCGATGAGCACGCTCGGGTCGACGTGGAGTGTCTCGCCGCCGTCATCTGTCGCCGTGGCGACGTGCAGGCGGGCGCGCATCCGACCACTGAACGGCGGCGTTATCCGGAGCACCGCCCGGCGGGGAGTCGACTGATTCAGCTCCATCGCCGTCACGAGGTCCTCGACGGTGACTGCGAGTGACCGAATCGATGTTGGGTCCCCATCTGGCATGTACGGCTGTCGGGACTGCAGCGACAAGTACCTGCTGTCATACCTTGTCAGGCACGGCCAGAATCGCGGGCGTCGGCAGATGCGAAGCCGATACTATTTTAGCTCTAGTCTGCCTTAGACAAACTGTGCACCGCGCGGGTCGACCTACAGTCAGCCCAGTGACAGAATATGCTGCCCTCTCGCCGAACACCGCTATTCGGAGGATATTTCACGAACAATGACTGACGAACTCACAATTCTGGTCGTCGACGACGAGCAAGATATCGCCGACCTGTATACGACGTGGCTCGGGATGGAACACGAGGTCCGCAAGGCGTACGGGGGCGACGAGGCTCTCGAGAAAGCTGACGCCGACGTCGATATCGTCTTCCTTGACCGCCAGATGCCTGACTACTCGGGTGACGAGGTGCTCGAACGGATTCGTGACAGAGGGCTGGACTGCCGGGTCGTCATGGTGACGGCGGTCGACCCCGATTTCGACATCGTCTCGATGGATTTCGACGACTACCTGACCAAGCCGGTCATGCGCGACGACCTCGACGAGGCCGTCGAGACCATGCGCGAGCGCGAGGAGTACGATCAGACCCTCCAAGAGTACTACGCGCTCGCCTCGAAGAAGGCCACTCTCGAAGCCGAGAAGACGCCCTCCGAGCTCCAAGACAGCGAGGAGTATCAGGAGATGGTCGACCGTCTCGACGACCTCGAAGAGGAGGCCGACCCCGCCACCGCTGGCTTCGACGACGATTACGACTCGCTGTTCCAGGAGTTCCCCGGCGGCGAGTAGCCCGTTGTTTGTGGATTGTGGCGGCGTAGCGTTAATGAGACGCGCGCACCTATCAGCGGGCAGTGAGTGACCGTACCGCTGCCCTCGACGCTGTTATATTCGGGCTCGACATCCAGAGCGGCGACGTGCGCGGCGACGCACCCTCGTACGCGCTGGTCACCTTCGACGGCGAGACACTCGAACGCGACGTGGTCAGCTACCGCAAGCTCCGCCGCCGTATCGAGGACGAGGAGCCCGCGATGGTTGCAACGGACAACATGTACGAGCTTGCAGAGGACAAAGACGCCCTGGTCCACTTTCTCGGTTCGCTTCCCGACCGGACCCGCCTGGTCCAGGTCACAGGTGCCCACGAACCCGAGCCCCTCTCTCGGGTCGCCTCGCGTCACGGCGTCCCCTACGCGAAGAAGCCGATGGCAGAGGCCGAGGCCGCGGCGCGTCTGGCGGCGGCGAACGTCGGCCAGGAGGTGACTGCCTTCACCGACACGACCGAGGTGAAAGTCGCCCGTGGGCGGTCGACCGGGAGTGGCGGCTGGAGCGAGGACCGGTTCACCCGCCGCATCCACGGCTCGGTCAAGCGCCGCACACGCGAGGTCGAGTCTGCTCTCGACAAGGCCGGCCTCGACTACGAGCGCAATGTCACAGAGAAGTACGGTGGCTTCGCCAACGCCGTCTTCACCGTCGAGGCCCGCCCCGAGGATATCCCGGTGTCGGCGAACCGCTCTGGCGACACCCGCGTCGAGATCGAGCGGGTCCGCCGTGACGGCGTCGAGTTCCGACCGTTGGCGAAGCGCCGTGACCCTATCGTCGTCGGCATCGACCCCGGGACGACAACCGCGGCGGCGACCATCGGCCTCGACGGCGAGGTTCTCGATGTGTTGAGTACACGGACCGCAGACACGGCGGCGGTTATTGAGTGGATAATCGAGCGCGGACGCCCGATACTCGTCGCCGCAGACGTGACGCCGATGCCAGAGACCGTCGAGAACATCCGCCGGAGCTTCGATGCTGCAGGCTGGAAACCCGACCGGGACCTGCCGGTGGACGTCAAAAAACACCGGACACGAGAGACGGGCTACGACAACGACCACGAACGCGACGCTATCGCGGCCGCCCTGGGAGCCTACGACGCCCACAACGACCAGTTCGACCGTATCGCCGCCAAGGTGCCCCCGCGACAGGACCTCGGGACCGTCGTCGCGCGGGTCGTGGCCGACGAAGAGCCAGTCGAGGCGGTGCTCGCAGATCTCGCCGACGACGAGGAAGAGGACGAAGAGGACCACGAACACGTCGAGCGCGAGCTCACCGACGAGGAGCGCCGGATTCGCCAGCTCGAAACACAGGTCGAGCGCCTGCAACAACACGTCGACGATCTTGAAACAACCGTCGAGCAGAAAGACGAGACAATCGCCGACCTGGAGGATGAACTCACCGAGGCGCGCAAACAGGAACGCCGCGAGGCACGCGAGCGCCGGGAGGTCACCCGGCTCGAACGCGAAAACCGCCGACTCGAACGCGAGCGCGACGAGGCACGCGAGGAAATCGACGCACTTGAAGGGAAGCTCGAACGTCTGAAGGCGCTGTGGAAACTCGACCACTCGAACTTCGCTGACGTGGCCGAGAAGAAGGCAGGGCTGGCACCGGTGAAAGTCGTCGAGCAGTTCACCCACGACGCAATCGAGTCGGCCCACGAGCGCTTCGGGCTCGCCGAAGACGACATCATCCTCCTCCGAGACGCCAGTGGTGCGGGCCGCTCGACCGCTCAGCTACTCGCCGAGTTCGACCCGAAGATTGTCCTCCGGAACGGTGACCTCTCGGATATGGCCGACCGGGTACTGTTCGACCACGAGATACCGGTCGCCCCCGCCGACCTGGTGACTATCCAGGAGGTCGACGAACTCGCCGTCACCCGAGAGTCCGAGGTCAAAGCCGCCATCGAGGACTGGGAACGCCGTGCCGAGGAGCGCCGCCGACAGCAAAGCGCCGAGATGGTCGACAGACTCATCAGCGAACACAGGGCTGACCGACCCAACTGAACTCGCGCCGCGAAGCAGAAGTTCATATATCGCACAATATAATAATCTTCTTGGGATTCTTACCGGCGACAGATTGGCATAACGCACTCTTGTGTCTGTCTCGAACAACTAGTCGCATGTCATCAGAGCGTGTCATCGAGTTACTCGAAACGGCTTACATGGACGAACTGGAGACGGTGATGAACTACCAGACGAACGCGATTGTCCTCGACGGCGTGCGTGCCGAGGAAATCAAAGAGAGCCTTCAGCAGGATATCCAGGAGGAACTGAACCACGCACAGCAACTCGGCGAGCGCCTCAAACAACTGGATGAGCGGCCACCTGGCTCCGCGGAGTTTACCTCGCGACAGGACTCTCTGCAGCCCCCCGAAGACTCGACCGACGTTCTCACGGTTATCGAAGGTGTCCTCGACGCCGAAACAGATGCTATCGACACGTACCGGAGTCTCGTCGAGGCGGCCGACGCGGCCGGCGATCCGGTCACCGAGGACCTCGCGGTGACAATTCTCTCCGACGAGGAGGCCCACCGGACCGAGTTCCGCGGGTTCAGAAAGGAGTACAGGACCGACTAGCCCGGCCTACATCAACCCGCCCATCCCCATCGCCTGCATGAGGTTCGTGACCAGTCCATAGACCATCAGACCAAGGCCAGCAACAATCAGTGCGAGTGCACCGCCGAGGAGGAGACTCTCCCACGCCGCGAGCGCGACGCCGCCGACGAGCATGAGCAAGCCGACAACACCGGCGAGACCAAGATTCTTGAGCATATCGGCACGTCTTCGGCCGCGAGTATAAACGTCTCCTTTTGACGCTGGCGCAAGTGGAAGATTTAAACTATATCGATGCCGAACGACCCGGTATGAGTGACAACGAGGGACGGAAGAACCTGCGGATGCCCGAGGACGACGAAGTGTTCGCGGTCGTGACCAATATGCTGGGCGCAAACCGCGTCAACGTCCGCTGTATGGACGGCGTCGAGCGAACGGCCCGCATTCCAGGGAAAATGCAAAAGCGCATCTGGATTCGCGAGGACGATGTCGTCCTCGTCGAACCCTGGGACTGGCAAGACGAAAAGGCCGACATCACGTGGCGCTACGAGAAACAGGAGGCCGACCAACTCCGCGAGGAAGGCCACATCCAAGAGTAACTGCCGGGGCTCGTCTTTCTCACTCATCGCAGTCGGTGTGGCGATGTTCTCGACCGTGTCACGGATATCAGTGCATGACCGCGTGTGACGTCCCCTCTCTCAACACTCACACAGCACTTCTGCTACTAGGTCGTGCGGTTGTTTGCGTCGCTACGGGGCGCTACCGATATAAAAAATCGTGCTCGGATTACTTCCGGGACTTGTTACTGGAGAGACTTGGCCGGGTCCGCTCGGTACCCTTGCCTTTCGACTCCAGACCGCGGTTCTGTGTGCCGGCGCTCGTGAGACCACGCATCGCGCGGTTCTTGTGTGTGTCGTCGCAGATCCAGTTCAGGTCGTCGTCGTTCTCGATTGCCGGATGCTCGGGGTCCAGCATGATGACTTCGAACCACTTCTGGCTGCCGTCTTCCCCGACCCAGTAGGAGTTGAGCACGCGCAGATTGGTGAACTTCCGGGTGCATCGCTCCTCGCCGATGCGCTGGATGTTCTTGCGTCGGTTGAGCCGATTGACGCCCTGGCGAGACGAGCGCCGGCCAGCCTTGTGGCGCTGCTTGCGTGCGCCGCCCTTGCGGACGCTGACGCGTGCGAGGACGACGCCCTGCTTTGCCTTGTAGCCAAGCGAGCGTGCCTGGTCGAGTCGGGTCGGGCGCTCGATGCGCTCGATAGCGCCCTGATTGCGCCATTCCTGCTGTCGTTCCCACTGGAGCTGTGCGACCTTTCCGTCGTCCGGGTCCTTCCATGCGTCCCGGATGTGTGAGTAGAAGCTTCGTGCCATCGTATCACCACGGGCGTTGCGTGGTTCAAACCGTCGACGAGGTGACCCTCGTGTGGTTCACATCCCGACCTGTCTACAACAGGTGCCCACCGGTGCCCGTCGTCCTGGTAGGTGTCCTTCTGTATTCAAGTTGCAGACAAAAGCCCTTCGAAGCTAGCCTGACGCCTGTGGCGACAGTCTACGGCAGCTCCTCGTCGCCTTCGATAGAAACGTCACCGGCCGGCTTGCTCAGGTACGCCGCATAGAGGACCATCGCCGCAATCGTGAAATCGAGGCTGTGTTCGATGACGTGGTGGTACATCATCGGAACGACTCCCGAGACGGTCCCGACGCCGATGAACGACCGGATGAACAGCGCCCCGACCGCGACGGTGACGACGACATAGCGCCGTGACCGACGCCGCAGACAGGTAACGACACTGGCGACGAACAGGAGTCCGGTGCCGACGCCAGCGAGCAGGATGATGCCGAGCAAGACCAGCGATCCCTCGACACCCGGCCACTCGCCGGCCGAGCTGAGTACTGCCGTGCTGTACTCCATCGTATGCGTGTGTGTACGACAGGCGCTGTTATGAAAGGTGCGCCCGCTCCGGGAGTTCTCCATGGCTGGGAAACCGCCGGCCGTTTATATACGCGCTCCCGTAGATTGAGCTAGGTGAACGTCTAGTGTCAGAGACGCGGTCACACGTTCGTGAGTGTATCCACCGAAACCCCGGCATCCACTTCAACGCCGTCAGCCGGAAACTCGACATCGCGACCGGACAGACGCAGTACCACCTCCGGAAGCTCTTCCGGCGCGGTGACATCCAGCGCGAGTCCATCTGTGGACGGACTCACTACTACCCGCCAACGTACTCCGAGTGGGAACGGGGCGCGATTGCGCTGTTGCGCCGAGAGAGCACCCGCGAGGTTGTCGTCCTGTTGCTCGAACGCGAGCGCGTCCCGCCGGCTGATATCGCCGACCGCCTCGGGACCGCCCGCAGCACCGTCGAGTGGCACCTCTCGAATCTCGTCGAGTACGACGTCGTCCGGAAGACCGACACTGACGACGGACTGGTCGTCGAGCTGACCGACTCCGAAACGACCTATCGGCTGCTCCGGGAGGTCGAACCACGCCTCTCCGACCGGCTCGTCGACCGGTTCTCGCGGCTCGCCGACGAACTCCTCGCCGAGTGACTGCATGTCGGCTGTGGTGCCGAAAACGCTATCTCTCTCACAGGTTGTTCTCTCTGTACAGTTTTCGTACCGCCGGTCTGCCAGGAGTGCTCCGTGTCTGTACGGCCATACCTTCGGAGGATCGTTCTAATGCGTGCCCTCTGTCGGAATCTGTACAAGTGGTCTACTTCAAGCAACATCCTTTCGTATCGTCTTTTGACTGACAGCATGGTCGTGAGCTTGTCGGCCACACGTGAGTCAATCATCTTGTCTCACCCCATCGCCTCCAACTCGTACGGGGGGACGGCCGTGACGCGCTTGTTGCGGACCGTCATTTCCTCATTGACGACCCGCGCGCCTAGGTCAAGAAACCGCTCCAGGCTGACGCTGCCTGGGAAGCCAATGTAGTTTTAGATGTGCGCACACTTCGTGATCGCTGCCATCTCGCCGTCGAAGACTATCGCGCAAATTCCGTACCGGGCGGTGAAGACGGCGGCCGAGATGAACAGCTCGCCACCTTTCGCTTAGAAGGCTATTCCACCGGAGTTGAGCGGGTACGCTTCCACCGTTGGCGGCTCCGGAAGTCCGTACTCCGACGGGTCGCCAAGCGTGCCGGCGACGACCCACTCATGCGCTTGGATTCAGCTGTTCCCCGAAATGATATCTGCAACGAGCTGGTGGTCGAATAGCTGTTCGTCAGGACTGAACTCGGGGTACGTGTCACCGTTCTCGTAGCTCGGCCACGCGCCAAACTGCTCCGGGTACAGTTGCTTGGCGGTCATCTCCAGCTGGAAGAGGTTCATCAGCGGTCCCTGCCAGCGTGTTCCCTGAACAGCCACTCGGTCGTTCTGGACCGCGGCCAACTCGCGGCCGACGGGGTCCTCATTGAGATTCTGCCGCAGCTGCTCGAAGTCGACGGCATCCGTGACCGTCCACAGCGCCAGCAGCACGTCGGGATTGGCGTCCAACACGGCCTCCATATCGACCTGTTTGAACGCACCGTCCCACTCCTCGTCGCTGAAGGCGTCGACTGCCCCGAGCGGCCGGGTGTGGGCGTTGAAGTAGCCCGGCGCGTTGAGCCGGAGCACGTAGATCGTCGAGAGGTCCGCCGAGATCGAGAGGAACGCCGCGGTCGGGCGCTCGTCCTCCGGCGGGAGCCCGGCCTCGATGGTGTCACGCAGGTCGTCGTGGACGGCTCGCAGCTTTTCGTACCGGGATTGCTCGCCGTACAGGCTCCCGACCTGCTCGAACACGTCCCAGAGGCGGTGGTACTCGTAGTCGTCAGTCCACTCCTTTGGCGGCGACTGGTGGAAACTGCTGTAGTAGTTACCGAGCCACGGGCCGGCATTTTCGGCGATTTCGTCGACGTCCTCCCGCGCCCAGTTGTCCTGGGTCGTCACCCACGCGGGGTCGACGAGGTGTAGATCGCTGTCGAATTCGTACAGCTGCTCCTTTGAGAACCCGTACGCATCTGTTCTATCACGCCACGCGATTTCGACACCGTCGAGACCGGCGGTGAAGTACTCCAGCGTCGAGGCGGTGCCGTCCCACCAGACGCTGTTGACGCTCTCGCCGCGGTCGAGCGCGGTCGCCATGTCGGCGAACCACGGGAAGTGAGTAAACACATTCGTCGGCGGCTCCTCCAGCGTGACTTCACCGACCGGCGACAGCTCGGCGGTGTACGTCGGCTCCTCGGTCGACTGTTCGGTTGGGGTCGACTCATTCGCCGTTTCGGTCGGTTCTGGTTGCTCCTCGGTGGGCGTCGGGCTCGAAGCCGACTCCTCCGATGACTGCCCGATACATCCTGCAAGCAGTCCCGAAACAGCGAGCGTACTGCCGCACTTGATCGCCGTTCTCCGGGTTAGCGGGTTTGCTCGATTCGTGTTGTCTTCATTCACGTTTAAATCTCTCCGTTGATGATGTCTGCAACCCGCTGGCGGTCGAACAGTGTGAGTGAGTCCTCCCGAAGCGTCTCTATCCCGTTCCACTCGCCGAACGCCTCGGGGTAGAACTGCCTCGCCGCTGCCTCTGTTTGGAAGAGGTTGACGACCGGACCTTGGTAAGCTGTGCCACCACGGTACAGCCGGTCGTTCTGTACTGCTGACAACTGACTACCGATCGGATCCGCACGCATCGTTTCCATTTTAGACTCAAACTCCTCGGTTGAGACGTGCGAGAAGCCGTACTGGAAGACGATGGCGTCGGGGTCGACCTCGAGCAGTTGCTCGTAGTCGAACTGGCCGTAGCCCCCCTCGATGTGGTCGTCAAAGGCCCCACGCATCTCGATGTCGCGGTACTGCTTGTGATTGTTCCCCTCCTGAACGGGATACACGTAGAACGTGGCCTCCTCGAATTTGGAGTTGACAGAGACGAGGCCGACGGACGGTCGCTCCTCTGACGGTGGCAGCATCTCTTCGATGGTCGCCTGCATGTCGCTGTGGATGGACGTAAGTGCCTCGTACCGCTCTCGCTCGTCGAAAGCGTCTGCGACGACCTCGAAGGCCTCGTACAGTGAGTAGTATGGGTAGTCGTGCCAGTCGTCGCCACGCCGCCGGATATAGTTCCCAAGAAACGGATTGACCTCGGTAGCGATTTCCTCGATGTCGTCCTCACCCCAGTCGTCGGCTAAAACGCTGATCCAGTTGGGATCGAACAGGTGGACGTCAGCGTCCAATTCGTAGAATATCTCCTTGTCGAACTCGCCGCCACCAGAAATCGGCGAGACGTCCTCAAAGGAAACCTCGACGTCTGGCAGTAGATCATAGAACACGTTTGGCATGCCCTCTGGGTCCCACAGACCCTGAAGGCTATCGGCCTTGCCTAGGGCAATTCCCATGTCGCCGTACGTACTAAGGTAACTCACCCAGGTCTCCGGCGACTCCTCGAATTCGACGGTCCCCATCGGTTCCATCGACACCGAGTAGCTCTGGTCCTCTGGCGTGGACGTCTCTGTCGCAGTCGATCCCCCGCTACTCGTCTCCGTCGGCGTCGATTCGGAGTCAGCCTGACTCGAGCACCCTGCAAGCAGTCCCGCCGCCACGAGCGCGCTGCCGTGGCGCATGTAGTCTCTGCGCGTCGGTCCGACCCCGTCTCCTGTTTCGCCTCTCATGCTTTTAGGCTAGCCTAAATAAAATAAAAGTGTTCTGATTTTAGGCGAACCAAAAAGTCGAAACGCTCTCCTATTGTCGTGTATCGTATCTCTATTACTGTTCCGTCGTCGAGGTGATCAGCAAGAAATAACATTTGACAATGCAGACGGCGGTGTTCAGATAAGGATTGAAGAGTGAGGCGTAGCGTTTTCTGAGTGACCATGCCCGAAAACGCTAGCCTCAGCGGTAGTATCGACCAGATCGACTTAGAGTTTATTGAACGCGAAGCGACACCGCGATTTGTGATGAAACTCAGTATTCAGCTGCATCTTGCTGGACTGTCGCTTCCGAATACTGTTTCAGTTCTCGAAATATTCGGTGTCGAACGTGCACGTTCCACCGTTCATAACTGGGTTCACAAGGCAGATTTACAGCCCAGAGAAGGACAAAGCCCGGATCACGTTGCGGTTGATGAGACCGTGATCCGACTCAACGACGAGCAGTATTGGCTGTACGCCGCCGTCGACCCAGAAACAAACGAATTACTGCATACACAGCTTGAACCGACAACAAACAAGGTCATCGCTCACGCGTTTGTTGCTGAACTCCGCGAGAAACACGACGTTGACGATGCCGTGTTTCTCATTGATGGCTCGCACTCGCTGAACGCTGCGTGTTCAAGACACGGCCTCGATTTCAGATACGAACGCCATGGAAATCGCAATAGTGTCGAACGTGTATTTCGTGAAGTAAAACGACGAACCTCTTCGTTTTCAAACTGTTTCAGCAACGCCGCCGCAGACACAGCTGACGACTGGCTCAAATCATTCAGTTTCGCATGGAATCAGCTTATCTGAACACTACCGGCAAGATGGTATCTCGAAAGAGTTACTTATCGAACTCAATGCCGATGCACACTTTATTTTCGAAGATATAACTGAACGGGTTGGGCCGTTCTGTGGGAATACGAGCTTCTCGACCTGCTCGTGGCACGAAGATAATCCCTCTTATAGCCTCAGTCGATCACATCGAGTTAGAGGAAGCGTCTGCTTGAGGAAGATGTGCAACAACCACAAGCAGACAACAAGATAGAGGAAGAGCACCTGCTTAATTTTGTCGTCAACAGTCTTGAGAAGGAACTTGCGGTAGATCTCGGAGAAGACGTTAAGGTTTCTACGGAGACATTGTATGAGGTCCTCGCCGGCGCCAGCGCCGGCGGGACCTCGATCAATCACGTCTGCGAAACGACAGACGACTCGCCGCATGCCAATACCGTCCGAGGATATCTCACCGATCAGTTCGACCTAGATACTGTCGAGGCAGTTGGAGACATGCTCTTACAACGAGATGCGCTTGAGACATTGCCGGATCGGCCGGTGGAGGTCGTCGTCGACCTCCACCTCGATCCCTACTACGGTGACGAAGACGAGACAGAGGCTCTGTACTTCTCACAGGCGAAACGAGGAACCACCGCGTTTCACGCCTATGCCACGCTCTACGCGCGGGTGCGCAACAAGCGCTACACACTGGCAGTTCGTCAGCTGGTTGACGGTGAGACGGCTAGCGATGTCCTCGCAGAGTTTCTCGAACTTCTCGACGGCCTTGACCTGGCCGTCAAGGCCGTCTACCTTGACCGCGGATTTTACAACAGCACCTGTCTCAGCTTGCTGTACGCGCACAACTACGCCTACGTCATGCCGATTGTCAAGTGGGGCGAGGCGATCCAGGAGGAACTCAACAGAGGCTGGAGCCGCGAGATCGAACACGATCTCGCCGGCAAGGTAACGTTCCCTGTGTTCATCGACTGTGTCTACCAACAAGGACGGTACGACGAACACGGGGTGGCGCGCCACGGCTACGCCGCTGACGCGCCGTTCATCGACACGCCACGAGATGCACGAGAGCACTACAGCAAACGTTTCGGCATCGAATCGAGCTATCGATTAGCCAAACAGAGTCTCGCGTTCACTGTTCGCAGGACGCTGGTCTGCGACTGGTGATGTTTATCGTGAGCTTGCTGCTCCAGAACAGCTGGCGGTATCTCCACTGGCAATACGTGGCGGCGCCCCGCCGCGGGGGGCGCCGCCTCTGGAAATGGCCGTTCAGAGAGTTCTGTGAGATGGTACTCCGGGCAGCCTGGACAGCACTTGGCGTCCGCAGAGCTGTCCCAGCGAACCAACCGCTTGACGACCGGTTCTTCCGGTAGCTGCCCCAAATGAGGACAGCGGTCGTGAGTGGCAACGCTGTCGCGTCGGCGGCGATCCGCCGCCGACAGCGACTGGTAAGCATCAAACTCCGGCCGCCAAGAACAGAACTTACCGGTTCACTCCGTTCGAACTCTATCCAAGTATCGAAGACAACTATTCAGCGGCTACTGGACAGGGTAGTGAGCTCTTTGATGTGATCGACTGAGCCTATATGAAGCGACGAAAAAAGTCGCACAGGTATTCCAGCGGATGGATCGATACGACACACTCGTAGCGTTACACGATACGTTCCTTCGCAGAATTCAGGAACGGCTTCCACCGGAAAGTGAACGACCAGCCATCGCGCTGCTTTCACCGGCCTCGGTTGAGCCCGAGACGTTTTACCCTTCCCGACTTGGTGATACAACTGCGTACAAACACTGGCACGATCTCGGTGTGAGTGATGCACTTGAAAATTCATATATTCAGAGTTTCACCTCTGACCGTGGCGAGATCGACTATGAACCGCTGTTAGAGATTGACCCAGAGGTGTTGATGTTTTATACCGACAAACATTGGTCACGGTCTGATTTTCGGGACCAGTACCTCGCGTTCTTACAGAATCACAATACGGCGAGCCAGCTCACAGCGGTCCAGAATGGCAACGTATACCCAGCAGGAGGTATGCCTCAAGGTCCAATCATCAACTTCTCGAAAACCGAACGCGCAGCAAAGCAGCTGTTCCCCGAAGAGTTCGACAAAAACGAGCAGTTATACGACCGCCAGAAGATAGCCGATATTCGGGCTGGGGACCTTTGAATTATGGAGTAGACGACACTTGGAGATACCGTCTGATCGTCAATTGCATCTGCTCGACTGCCGTAGGCTCGGTGATAGGAAAGAGTGGATGCTTGATGCTGGCAAGAGCCAGGAAATCATCGATCAGGTGATCGATCTTAGGTTAGAATTTGATACTCACTTGATTTACTCCTGATTGGTGGGTATTGGCTGTCTCTCCTCAAATACCGAATCAGCTCGATATCGACGGCAAGTGTTGCTCTGTTGGTGGTCTGTAGAAATCCAAACGCAGAATCTCTGTCTGGCTGGCATATGTCCTGTTTTGTATATCGCCATATGGTTTACTGAGCAACACAGACAAACCTCTCTCAAAAGGCATGAAGCCGCCAGAAAAGCGCCGCAGTTACTCGATTTGCTCGCGGTAGTCCTCGGACGAGAGCAGCTCGTCGAGTTCGCTATCGTCGTCGAGGTCGAGTTCGACCATCCAGCCGTCGCCGTAGGGGTCTTCGTTGACGAGTTCGGGCACGTCGATGAGTTCTTCGTTGACTGCAGTCACCGTCCCCGTGACGGGGGAATAGATGTCCGAGACTGCCTTGATCGACTCGACGACGCCGAAGTCCGTCTCGTGTTCCAGTGTCTCGCCCTCTGTGGGGAGTTCGACGAAAACCACGTCGCCGAGTTCGTCCTGTGCGAAATCGGAGATGCCAATTCGCGCGGTTCCGTCTTCGATGCGGACCCACTCGTGTGATTCGAGGTACCGACAGTCCTCGGGAATCTCGAAGCTCATGAGAGAAATGGGGGTGTCCTCGTATGTGCTTTCTTCGGTTCGCCGCGGATGACGACGCGAACCGACGCCTTCTCGCCGGCGTACTCAGCGGGCAGATATGCGAGCGCAATCGGCTCGCCGAGCGTCGGGCTCATCGTCCCGCTCGTGACGGTCCCAAGGTGGTCGCCGTCGGGTGTCGTCACGTCGTACCCCTGGCGGGGGACACCCCGCTCGTTGAGGACGATACCGACCAGCTTCTGTTCGGGGCCCTCGACGTCGACGCCTTCGAGAGCGTCGCGGCCGACAAACTCCGTGTCGAGCTTGACCGTGAAGCCGATGCCCGCCTCGTAAGGGTTGCGTGGGTTCTCTTCGGGGTGGAAATCCTCGCCAGAGAGCAGAAAACCCTGTTCCAGTCGGAGGGTATCGCGCGCGCCAAGTCCGCAGGGCTGGCAGTCGATACTGTCCCAGATAGCCTGAGCGTCGTCCCACGCACAGACCACTTCGAAGCCCGCCTCGCCGGTGTAGCCGGTCCGTGCGACGTAGGCCTCACAGCCAGCGACCGTGCCCGCCTTCACGTCGAACGGCGACAGCGAGCTGAGGTCAACATCGGTCTGCTCGCCGAGCAATGCCGGAGATTCGGGTCCCTGAATCGCGAACATCGCGTACTCCTCGGTCCGGTCTGTCACCGTCGCATCGAGGTCCCATTGATCGCGGTGGCGCTTCCAGCGCTCGGTCATCTGCTCGTCGTGGCCGGCGTTCGGGATGAACAGGAAACCGCCCTCGTCTGGCCGGTCGTACAACACCGTGTCGTCGAGGATGATTCCCTGTTTGTCGGTGATAGCGGCGTACTGGGCCTCGCCAGGGTCGAGCGCGGCCACGTCGTTGGTGACCAGCCGTTGCATGAGTGTCGTCGCGTCGGGCCCCGAAACGGTTATCTCGCTCATGTGCGAGACGTCGAACTTGCCGACGGCCTCGCGGACGGCGCTGTGTTCATCGCGTATCGAGTCGAACTCAACGGGCATCTCCCAGCCCCCGAAATCCGTCGTCTTCGTCGCGTGGTCGACGGGTGGTTGTCGTAGTGCCATACCTCGACCGTCGCGCCCCCTGCCCCTAATGGTTGCGTCAGCGGCAGCAGTAAACCGCATGACGATATATAAAATGCCGGGGCAGCGTGAACCGAAACTGACCAGTGGCCGCCGGTACAGCCTCCGCTATGGACGAACAACGAGAGGTCGCGGCGTTCATCGACCGACACGACATCGAAGCACCGCCGGAGTTCCGACTGCTCGACGTGGTTTCGGAACTCGGCGAGGTCGCAAAAGACGTGAACGAATCGACCGGCTACGGAGACGACCCCAGCGAGGTGACGGTCAACGAGGACGAACTCGGCGACGCGCTGTTTGCTCTCCTTGCGCTTGCAGACGCCGTCGATATCGACGCCCAAGATGCACTTGAGACCGCGCTGACAAAATACGAGTCTCGCCTCGAGACACAGGACGAGCCTGGATCCGGCGTGTAATCCGGCTACGTGTCGTCTGCGGTGAGTCGCGAGGCGGCCGTGGAAATCTCTTGAATCTGGCTGGTCTGTTGCTCGTTTGCCGCCGCAATTGTCTCGATTTCGCCGGCCATCTCGTCGAGGTCGGCTACCAGTGAGTCGACCATACTTGCCACTTCCTCGGTCGTCGCGGCCTGGTCGTCGGTCGCGTTCGCCACCTCCTGAATGCCGTCTGTAGTCTCTCGGACTGCGCTCAGAATCTTGTCGAGGTTCTCCATCGTCTTGCCGACCTCTTCCATCCCGTCTGCGACCTGGTCGGTTGCTTCGGCTAGACTGTCGGCCGTTTCGTCGGTGTCGGCCTGGACCTGTGTCACCGTCTCCTCGATTTCGCCGGCGTTTGCCTTCGTCTCGCTGGCGAGGGTTTTGATTTCGTCGGCGACGACGGCGAACCCGTCGCCTGCCTCGCCCGCCCGTGCCGCCTCGATAGACGCGTTCAACGCTAGCATATTGGTCTGGTCGGCGATGTCGTTGATGACGGTCGTCACCTCGTTCACCTCGTCCATCTGGCCCTGTAGACTGTCGACGTCGGTCGCGACATCCTCGACTGCCGTCTCGATGTCCTCCATCGCACCCAGTGCGTCGCGTGCGGACTCACTCCCGTCCTGTGCGAGTGTCTCAGCGCGGTCGCTCGTCTCGGAAACCTCTGCTGCTGTCGATGCTATCTCCTCGATAGTCGCGCTCATCGTTGCGACCTCGCCCGCGACCTGGTCGATCTGATCGGTCTGTTGTGTTATCGAATCGCTCACAACCGTCGCACTCTCTGTGACATCTTCGGCAGCGCCGGAGAGTTCGTCTATTGGTCTGGCGAGTTCGTTTTCGACCTGCTCCATCAGTTCTTCCTGGCGTTCGGCGGTCTCCTCAATATCTTGGCTGTAGGAGTCGAGGTAGGTTTCCATTGCTACCTGCTGGTCGAGGTTGATGAGCTTCTGGACGCTCAGTATCTGGTCGACAAACTTGTCGACTGCCGCGCTCGCCTCGCTGTCGAGGTCAGTCTTGATATCTTCCGCAAGTGCTTCCGCAATGCCTCGGTAGTAGATACTGTATGCGCCAAGATAGATCTCCGGCCCCAGGTCGAGCATATCGTGGAGCTTGCCGATGCGTGCGCGCCTATCGAAATAGGATTGGTCGTACTCGCCGTCGCCAAGCTCTAGCAGGTACTGGCTCTGGGTTCGTTTGAGCGCCTCGACTGGTTTCGAGGAGCTGTCCATGATTGCCACCGTCTCGCTGTGGGCTTGCAGATGGTCGTAGAACTCCTCGACCAACGCCGGGGCTATCTCTTCGAACAACCCCTCCATCTCCGCGAGACGGTCTGCGTCCGCGCCGCCGAACTGCGTGAACTCCTTTCGCCAGCGGATTTCGTCGCCGTCGAGACCGAGCCTATCTGTCAGGCGCGACCCGTCTACCCCGCGTCGCTCCGTCTCGCCCACTTTGATTTCGCTCTTGTCTGATTTTGCCATACGTATACTACTCTATCTTTAATAGATATATATGTTATTTACAGTCTTTTATAATACAGCACCGTTCCCGACGCCCGTCGGGTGGCTGTCTGACCAGCAGGAAACACTGTCCGGTACAGCTGTTTGGCGACATATCGTGAGAACCGTTGAATGCCTGGCGACGCTTCGTCAGGCCAGCCCGCAACTGGACACGTGGCGTCTGTGACGACTACCGAGGTGGGGTATTTAAATTGCCGCACAGCTGAGAGTGAGGCCCTTCCTCGGCCAGCGCCGAGAGGTAGCCGACGATGCAAACGACTACGTCTGCTGACGGCACAAGTATCGCGTACGAACAACACGGCGAGGGGCCGCCTCTCGTCCTCGTCCATGGCTCCTCTGGAACACGCCACTCCTGGGAGGCGGTCGTTCCACATCTCGCCGAGGAGTTCCAGGTAATCGTCCCACAGGCGCGGGCGCGGCGCGAGCGGCGACGGCGAGGAGTATGCCCTCTCCCGCGAGGTTGCAGACCTCCGTGCAGTGGTCGACGATATCGAGGGTGACGTGACCGTCTTCGGCCACTCCTTCGGTGGTCTCGTAGCGCTGGCAGCAGCGGCCGACCTCGACCTCGAGCGTCTTGTCCTCTACGAGCCCGCCGTCCTCGTCGGCGAGCACAGGGGCGATGACCTGGCTGGGCGGCTGCAAGCACACCTTGACGACGGTGACCGTGAGGGCGCAATGAAACTGTTCTACCAGGAGGGTGGCGGTATTCCGGTACCCGAACAGCTCCCTATCTGGCCCGAGGAGGTCCCCTTCGACCTCGCCGACACCGTCGTCAGAGAGAACAAAGCAGTCAAATCGTACGAACCGCCGTCGGACCCCGATATCGACTGTCTGACGCTGCTGTTGACGGGTGAACGCGGACCGGAGCATCTGCGGGCCGCCGTCGAGGAACTCGCTGACCGACTCCCCCGGAACACGCTCGTCGAGTTCGAGGAGGCCGGTCACATGGCAACGGAGTCAGCGCCTGAGGCGGTCGCCGAGGCTGTCCGGTCGTTCTGTCTGGAGGAAGCGACCCAGTCCTGAGAACACGAGAAAGACGTTACTCTGGTGGCGTACGGCCGCGGCCAAATTCGTCGAAGATCTCGAGGTCGTCGGGGATGTCGTACTCGATGCGCCGCTGTTCCCGGCGGTCGACGTTCGCCTCGTCGAGTGGGGTCGCGACCGACTCCCACCCCGGTTTGACCGCAATCGATTCGGCGGGCGAGCCGGCCGCGATGTGATGGGCTGGAATGTCCCGCTGCGCGGCGGATTTCGCGGCGAGAATCGCGTTCTCACCGACGCGGACGCCCGCTCGAACCATCGAATCGAACGTGATACGGGCGTCGTCTTCGAGAATCGTGTGGTAGTTACGCACCTCCGTCTGGTCGACCACGTCGTGGTCATGGCTGTAGACGTGAGCACTGTCCGACACCGAGACACGGTCACCGATGGTCAGCTCACCACGGTCGTCAAGGTGGACATCGTCGTGGATGACGACGTTGTCGCCGACGGTGATGTTGTGGCCGTAGGTCATCGAGATGCCTTTGAAAAAGCGGCAGTTCTCGCCACACTCGGCGAAGAGGTGGTCGGCGAGCATCGAACGAAATTCGAGCGCGAAGTCGACGTTGTCGGCCATCGGCGTGTCGTCGAACTGTCGCCATAGCCACTGGAGGTGTTTCGAGCGCTGGAACTGCTCGTCGTCGGCCGCGACTTCGGCGTAATACTCGCTTTCGAGGGTCGCGTTGCAGGGGTCGTAACTCTGGAGCCGGACGCGTTCTGCGGGCGAGACGTCGCCGCCGGACTGCCACCGCTCGTAGGCCTCGCGGTCGCCGTGGAGGTCAACGAGTACGTCCTCGACCACGGCACAGGTGTCCTCCTCGCCCGCGAGCCGACGGTCGACATCGTCGACGAACTCCTGCAGACTCTCTGCCATTTCCGCCGGCAGAGAGACGTGGCGTTTGGTCATACTCTCTCTTGTCAGGCAAGCCCGTAGTGGTTTTCGTTGTGGAACCGTTCTGCCACGAACGCGCGTGCTGGTGTCGCCGCCGACTGTTACGCCGACTGGTGGGGATGCACCGCGCGCGCCCACAACAGCAGCATACTCGGGAAGACGAGCACGCTAACCACGAACGACAGCGCCAGCGCGACGACGACGATGAACCCGAAGGACTGGAAGACAATCGAGGGGTGGACCAGCAACGTCGCGAACGCCGCACTCGACGTGAGCGCGCTCCCGAGCAACGCTCCGCCGGTGCCGGTGACGGTCGTCGACAGCGCCTCGACGGGGGTCGCCCCCGCGGCGAGTTCGTGAGCGAACCGGTCGCTCACGTGGATGTTGTAGTCGATACCCAGCCCGATGGTGATGCTGACGAGAAAGGCCGTAATAAACGTCAGCGAAAGGCCGAGCAGCGCCATGCTGGCGAAGACGGCTCCGACGACGAGCACGATGGGGACGACGGTGACGATACCGAGCGTTGCACTCCCGCGCTCGATTCGATAGGTCGCCGCGAGCACGACCGCAACACCCGCGAAGGCAAGGGCCATCGTCCAGATGATGCTGTCGGCAATCTCGCCGAGCCCGGCGTTCGCGACGGTGGCGAAATCGACCGGCACCACGTCGTCGGACTCGGTCGCCATCTCGTCGGCAATGCCGTGCATCTCCTCGCCGCGGTCGTCGACGTCGACGCCCTGCTCGACGGGAACGACCAGCCGCATCGACTCGTAGCCGTCCGCTGTCCGTTCGAGGACCGCGCCCGTCTGCTCACGAGACTCGTACAGTGCGTCGTAGACGACCGGGAGGCCGCCATCGACGTCCGCGGGCGTCGTCGCTGCCATCCGCTCTGCGAAGGCGGGGTTCTCTTCGGCGACCGTCGAGAGCAGCGAATCGAGTTGGTCGTCCGTTTCGGCCACCCCGGCGAGCAGAGCCGCGAAGTCGCCGTCGGCGACCGCGGTCTCGACAGCTAGCGAGAGCGGTGAGATAACCGACACCTCGCCGCCCTGCTCAAAGGTCATCTCGCTCTCTCTGGCAGCCTGTGTTCCCCGGTGGATTGTTGCGAGTGCGCGCGGGTCTGTCGCGTCGCCACGTACCAGGAATGTCGTCCGGCGCTCGCGGTCGTCGTCGGACCGGAAGTTCGCCTGGACGTACTGCTGGTTCTGTCGGAACTCGGTCTCGTGAGCAGTCCAGCCCATCGGACCGGGAAGGTCGGTCTGCCAGTCGTCGTCGGTGACGAAACTCTGCTGGAACCCCTGTCTGTCGAGGTCGTCGTAGGTGAGCAGGCCAGCCCCGCCCACGACCAGCGACACGACGACCACGACGAGAGCGCCGTGGCGGGCGAGCGTGACGCCAGACCCGAGTATCCCGCCGAGCCGGCCGCTCGTCCCGAGTGCCGTCTTGCGTCGATCGATACCCCGGGATTCGAGTGCTGTGTCGACCCGGACTTTCAGGGCTGGCACCAGCGTCACGAAGACGAACACCGCGGCGAGCACGCCGAGTGTGATGACGAGCCCGAACGCCCGGATGAAGCCGACGGGGTTAGTGATGTTGGCGAGAAAGCCGACGCCCGCGGTCACGGCCACGAGCAGGAAGGCGACCATCACCGACGCGGTCGACCGGCGCATCGCCGGCCGAACCTTGTCGCCGCCGGCCCGCTGTTCGCGGTGGCGCATGAACACGTGTAACCCGAAGTCGATACTCAGCGCCACGATGAGTACGGGACCGACGATACTGGCGAAGCCGGCGGGAATCCCGAGCCATCCCAGGATGCCGAAAAACCAGAGCACCGAGACACAGACGCCCGTGAATCCGAGTATCACGTCAACGATGTCGCGGTAGGCAAACGCTAGGACGGCGACTACGAGCAACAGTGCCGGCGGGACCACCAGGGTGAACACGTCGACAATCTGTTGCTCGCTCCAGTCGGCCTCCGCCACGGCACCCAGCGTGAACAGGGCCGGACGGTCCTCGGCGGCGTCGTACAGCGCCTGCTGTGCTCGTTCGTCGGGCAACGGCTCCTGTTGCTGGGTGACGCTCGCGACCGCGAACGTGAACTGTGTGCGCATGCTCTCGGCGGTGACACTGCCGGGGTCGTAGCTCGCTGGCAGATACCGCCCCGCGACGACCGGGTCGCCCAGTGTCTCCGCAATCGCGGCACGCAATTCGTCGTCGCTTGCCGCTTCGATTGCCGCCCGCTGTTCGCTGACGGAGGCGTCGTCGCCGGCCAGGTGGGTACCGACCAGCGTCGGCGGTCCCTGAATCCTTGGCCCCGTGAGTTCGGCAGTGACTGTCGCGTTGTCGAGTACCTCTTCCTGATAGGAAAGCGTCTCGACGAGCGAGGACCGCGAGAGGACGTTCCCCTCCGGTCGGACGTAGACGCTGGAGACGGCAGTCTCCTCGTTGTCGAGGTAGTGTTTGTCGAGATACTGGAGGCCGTCACCAACCTCGGTCGTGTTGAACACCTCGTCGTCGATGCTCGTCTGGTCGGCCATGTCAAGATTCGCCACGCCTGCCCCGGCCACGCCGGTCAACAGCAGTGCGACGACGATGACCAGCAGGTCGTGTTTCGCCGTCACGCCGGCGACGCGGTCGGCCAGCCACGCGAACGGTGACGACATCGCTATCGTCCCTCCCCGTGGCCGCGTGTCGTACTTCCCTGTGTATCCGCTTCTGTTGTGCGTTCTCTCATTCCGTACGCTCATGTAGTATGAGATATAACTTGCAACTTGTACCAACATGTTGGTGACACACTCACCGTGTATCGCCCACTCGACTTACAGAAGCGATGTTCAGACAGACGTTTGCCCCGACAGCGGCCATGATTAGTGCCCGCTTTCGTATCAAGCTCCCAGAGGACCTCTGGGTCGCGGAGCTGTCGACGGCGTACCCACAGACGACGTTTCGGCTGCTGTCGGGGTACAAACTCGACGGTCGGGCACTCGAACTCGGTGAGGTTCTCGGAGATAACCCCGAAGAGGTAATCGCGGCGATTCGGGACCACCGGTCGATACACAGCTACGAGCTCCTCGAATCCGGCCGCGAGCGTGCCCTCGGGAAGTACGAGACCTCGGACACCGGTCTTTACGAGTTCGTCGAGCGCTCTGGGTTCACCATCGAGTTTCCGGTCGACGTCGAGGTGGGGTGGTACGCTTTCGACCTGACGGGGACCAGGGAGGAACTCGACAGACTGGAGACGGCACTGGAGACACTCCCGCGGCCGTACGAACTCGACGCGCTCGTCACCAGAGCCGAGACCGACGCGCTGTTGACCCAGCGCCAGCGCGAGCTGCTCGAAGCCGCCGTCCGTGAGGGGTATTTCGAGGTACCCCGTGGCTGTACGCTCGCGGAACTGGCCGAGCGCGTCGGTGTCGACAAATCGAGTGCGAGCACGGTACTCCGCCGCGGCGAGGCCCGTCTCGTGAAGTGGTTTCTCTCTGGACCCGGCCGGTAGACGGTTGGCCAGAAGAGACACACCGCTCTCGCCCGAGCAACGACACAGCGATGTTCCGAGAGACATCTTTACCGCGGCGATTCCTCGCTCCCTGGACGAGGCCCGGGGACGCCGCCGTACTGACCATCCTGCGTGATGGGAGCGAGCAGACCGTCGAGGCGGAACTGGTTGCCAGACCAGAATGCTCCCGGTCGCCGCTAGCGCTCGAACTCGTAGGCCTTGGACCGTGAGCTGTCGTCCTCTTCCAAGAGTTGGTCCAGCTCGCGCTCGAACTCCTCGTCGCTAATCTCGCCCTCGACGTAGCTCTCCCGTAGCTCCTGTTTGCGGTCTTCTGTCGTCGGCTCGACGCGCTCTGCGGCGTCGAACTCCCGCAGAATCGGGTACTCGTCTTCAAGGCGCTCGACAACGGTCACAAGCCGGTCGCTGCGGTGTAACGACGTGTTCCGGAGCACCGAGACGACGGTCGCGACCAGAAAGACCACGGCGAGCAGGCCGAGAACGACCGCGGCGACGAGCCACTCGGCAGCCGCACTGAGCATCTGTAACACGACCACCTCCTCGCTGGCCGCGACGCCGCCGGCCAGCACCGACAGCGCGTCGAGTACCCCCAGGAGACCGACGCCGACCAACGCGATACCGGTTAGCACGAAGCTGGCGAAGTACAGCCAGTGGCGGGAGATCATACCGGAGGATACGATAGAGCGGAGATAAAACCTGCTGACTTCTTCCGGCTGCCGACAAAACCGGCTTGAGCGGCCGACACTACTAAGACAGTCTGAAACCATCACTCAGTATATCACTTTGGTGGAGCTGATGAGTCTCAGAATTCATACCGACGAACAGGCGGGTACAGAGTTCTGGAAACACGCCTTCGAGATGTTGATTTCGTCGTATCCGGAGCCGGTGTTTGTCATCGACAGCGAGGGATGCATCACCGGCTGGAACAACGCGATAGCGGAGTTACTGGGGTACAGCGCCGAGGAGGTGACCGGCAAACAGGCCTACGATGTCTTCGGCACGGAGGGCGAAGACGAGACCCTCGCCGAGGAGGTACTCCGGAAAGGAGAGCCGATTCGCGAGACACAGATTCGGACTGCAGAGGACGCCGACGGGAACGCCTTTCACTCCCGGGCGATGGCGATTCCGGTCCCCGACCCCGACGGCAATGTGGCTGCCGTCGTCGAGGTCATCGCTTCGGTGACCGACCTCATCGAGACCCAACATCAGATGCAACACGTCCAGGAGGAAGTCTCGGAGAACATCGAGGCCAGGGTCACGGCGCTGCGCGAACACGCAGACGAGACCCGCAGAGATGCCCGCAAGGCGGTCGACCGCGCCGACGCACAACACGAGCGCATCGAGGACCTCCGCTCCGAGGTGTCTTCGTTTAGCGCGACCGTCGAGGAAATTGCGTCGAGTACCGACGAGGTCAGCGAGCAGACCGACGCGACGACTGATCTGGTCGAGTCGACCCAGGAGTCTGCCGAAGCGGCCGAACGTGCGATGGAGAGTGTCTCCTCGGCCATCTCTGTGGTCCAGGAAAACAGCCGCGAACTCCGGAGTCGCGCGGACGAACTGGACGAAATTGTCGAGGTCGTCCAGGATATCGCCGACCAGACGAATATGCTGGCGCTGAACGCGAACATCGAGGCTGCTCGCGCCGGCGAGAAAGGCGAGGGATTCGCGGTCGTCGCCGACGAGGTGAAAGGCCTCGCCGAGCAGTCCCGCGAGGAGGTCGCCGAAATCGAGACGATTGCCGCCGACATCCGCGAGGACATCGACGAGACACTCGAAAGCGTCACCGACACCCAGGATGAGGTCGGCGAGGCCATCGAGGCTGTCGAGACCGTCGCCGACAACCAGCTCGAAATCACCGAGATGGTGACGGGGGTCGCTCAGGCGATGGACGAAACCTCACGGGCGACACAGGACCAGGCCGAAAGTGTCGAGAGCGTCGCGGCATCGCTCGACGAGGCCGCCGACCGGATGGCCGAGATTGCCGAGGAACTATCGAACGTCAGTGACCACAGCGACCGCCAGGCCGAACTTGTCGAAGAAATCTTCGAATCTATTGACCGGCTCCAGGAAGATATCGACATTTGAGGGGGCCGCTGTGGCGACTTGGCGAGCAGTCAGCCCGCGACTCAGCTCCCGCCGTCGTCGAACTCGACACCTGTAACCTCGAAGCGAGCGCCCCCTTCTCGTCCGCTCGTCACCGTGACCTCCCACCCGTGTGCCTGGGCGACCTGCTCGACGATGCTCAGTCCGAACCCGGTGCCAGCATCCGTAGTTGAGTAGCCAGCATCGAACACATCGTCACGCTCGCTTTTCGGAATGCCCGGCCCGTCATCTTCGACGTAGAATCCGTCGCCGACCTCGCCAACGGCAACACTCGGGTCGCCGTTGCTGTGTTCGACCGCATTCCCGATTAGATTCTCTAAAAGTGACTCAATTTGGCTTGCGTCTGCTCGGATAGTCTGATTGGCTCTGTTGTTGAGCGTCGCATTTCCTGTCTCGACATTCTGCCAGCAAGTTTGGGCTGTGTCGTGCAGGTCGATGGGTTCAGGATCACTGACCGCCCTGCCTTTCTGTGCCACCGCTAGTAAATCGTCGATTAGCGTGAGACTTTGACCCACTGCATTGTCTGCCTTCACAAGGTGATCGTTGTCACACTCATTGTGAGCCATCTTTAGGTGGCTTTCAGCAACGGTCAGGGGGGCCTGTAGGTCGTCACTGACAACATTCATAACCGTCTCTAGTCGCTCGCTCTGACGGGCAAGTTCTTTCTCACGCTCTTTGCGCTCAGTAATGTCGGTAATGAATCCCTCTAGGGCTTCTAACTCCCCATCCTCAGCGTAGATGCCCCGACCCCGCTCCCACATCCATTTCGTGGTTCCTCCTTTGGTAATAATCCGATAGGTAACCTCGAAGACCCCACGCTCTGAGAGCCCGTCTTGAACGGCTTCCCACATCGTCTCCCTGTCTTCTGGATGGATAATCTCCTCACCCCACAATACCTCGTTGCCTTCGAGCGTGTCGGAACTGTACCCTGTGAGGCGCTCCACTTCGCCTTCAACGGTCTCCATCGGCCACTGCTGTTTGTTTTTGCAACGGTAGACCATGCCTGGGAGATTGCCAATGAGTGTTTCGAGCCGCCGCGTCCGTTCTCGCACCAGTTGCTTCGTCCGGCACGCGTCGACAGCATTCTGTATCCTATTTGCGAGTAGTTCGTACTGTTCTGCCTTTGATCCCTTTTGGAGATAGTCGGTAACTCCCGCCGAGATCGCCTCGCTGGCGATTTCCTCTGAGCCCTTGCCGGTGAACAAAATGAATGGAAGATCTGGGTGCTCCTTGCGGACAGCATCAAGAAACTGAACCCCGGTCTGTCCGGGCATATTGTAGTCTGAAACAATGCAGTCGTAGCCGTCTTGGCCGAGACGGTCCAATCCCTCGTTAGCACTGGTCGCCGTCTCGACTGTGATTCTGCTGTCTTCCTGTTTGAGAAAGGAGCTGGTCAGGTCTGCAAACTCGGCTTCATCGTCGACGTGGAGGACACGAATCTCGGTGCCGGTGCCCATTATGTTTACATTAGGTTCAAATAACTAATAGTTGACTGGGCAATAGAACGGAAAACCAGAGCGAAGTACCACTCTAACCCAGCGAGAGAATTCCGTCGCGCACGACGTAGCGAATGTGGTTGTGTAGTCTTCTTACACCGACTGCGAAACGCTTAATGGTGAAATCCTGGGCCTAACGGTGGTCGTAGACGCGCTGGACCTTGCCGACCTCGGTGCGAGCGATTGCGCCGGGGTCGACAATCTCCAGCGAGTCGGGAGTGAAGGCCAACACCGAGTCGAGTCGGTCAGCAACGACCTCTTGGAGCTGGTCTTTGCCGCGCTCGGCGTCCTCTGCCTGCTCGACGGTCAGCTCAATGACGTCGAGGTTGTCCTGTTCGTAGAGGTCGATGCGGTAGTGGGGAGCCACGTCGTCGATTTCGAGGATAGTGTCCTCAATCTGGCTCGGGTAGAGGTTGATACCGCGGACGATGAGCAGGTCGTCGGAGCGTCCAGTGACGTTGTCCATCCGGACCATCGTCCGACCACACTCACACTCCTCGTAGTTCAGCGAGGTCATGTCGCCGGTCCGGTAGCGCAACACTGGCAGGGCGTCCTTGTTGAGCGTCGTCAACACCAGCTCGCCCTCCTCGCCTTCCTCGACTGGCTCGCCAGTCGCGGGGTCGACGACCTCGGGGTAGAAGCGGTCCTCCCAGACGTGGAGGCCGTCCTGTGCCTCGTGGCACTCGATGGAGACGCCGGGCCCGACGATTTCGGAGAGCCCGTAGAGATCGATACCGTTCACGTCGAGGCGGCGCTCGATCTCCTCGCGCATCGGGTCGGTACATGGTTCGGCCCCGAAGATGACTGTCGAGACCGGGAGGTCCCTGGGGTCGATGCCCTGTTCCTCGGCGTGTTCTGCGATATACAGTGAGTAGGAGGGCGTACACGCCAGCGCGTCGCTCCCGAGGTCGGTCATCATCTCCAGTTGCTTCTCGGTGTCGCCGCCGCCGATGGGGAGCAGTGCCGCACCCAGGGTCTCGGCTCCCTGCTGGAGGCCAGCACCGCCGGTGAACAGCCCGTAGCCGTAGGCGTTCTGAACGAGGTCGTCCTCGGTGACACCCGCTGCCGCGAGCGAGCGTGCCATCGCCTCCTTCCAGACGTCGAGGTCGTCCTCGGTGTAGGCAACGATTTTGGGCTTGCCTGTGGTGCCAGAGGAGGCGTGAATCCGGCGCACCTCGGAGTGGTCGACGGCAAAGAGTCCGTCTGGATACTCGTCGCGGAAGTCCTCTTTCGTGGTCGTCGGCAGCTTCGTGATATCCTCGATGGTCTCGATATCGGCGGGACCGACGCCCATCTCGTCCATCTGCTCGCGATAGAAGGGGACGTTCTCGTAGGCGTTGCGCACCGTTTCCCGGAGGCGCTCGTTTTGACGCTCGCGAATCTCCGACCGGTCTGCCGCCTCTATCTCGTTGTAGGGCATGTTGTACATCATACTCTTGCACAAACCTAAAAAACAATTGTGATAGATTGGTGGTAACACACCTCGACGGCACAGGTGTCAGGGGTCGTCTGCGGTCGTCAGTCGGGTCCCGTCGACGTAGAGGTCGTCGGCGGGTGGTCGCCCCTCGGCGTAGTCGTCGTGGTACTCCATCAGCTGAAACAGCGTTCCGGTGGGGTTGGCCGGCGAGAGAAACGCCTCCGTCCAGCCCGAGAACTCCGCGTAGTCGACGACATCGATATCTGCGGCTTCGAGCGCCTCGATGACAGCGTCGATATCGGCGACCTCTAGGGTGACGTGGTGCAGCCCCGGCCCGTACTCGTCGAGGAAATCGGTGAGGAACGTCTCCTCGGCTTCGGGGGCGATGAGTTCGAGCCGCGAGGCGTCGCGGCCGAAGTCGTACTGCGCCCACCGGAACCGCCCCTTGACGGAGTCCTCCGTCAGCTTTCGACAGCCAAGCGCGAACAGCACGGGCTCGGCGTTCTCGATTGCCTCGACGGCGATGCCCGTATGGTCGACCCGAATTGGTGTCTCCATGGCTCAGACGCTAACTCCCAGGTGGCGGTCGAGTATCTGCCGGTTCGATTCGAGCTCTTCGGAGGTCCCCTCCCAGACGATGCGTCCCTGGTCGATGACGTAGTTCCGGTCCGCGAGTTCGAGACCGACGTGGACGTTCTGTTCGACGAGCAACACCGAGATACCGCGCTCGTTGACCTCCTCGACGATGTCCATCACGTCCTGGACGATATAGGGCGCGAGCCCCTCTGTCGGTTCATCGAGCAAGATGAGGTCGGCCCCCGCGACCAGTGCCCGCGCGATGGCGAGCATCTGCTGTTCGCCTCCTGACAGCGAGGAGCCGGGGTTACCCGTCCGCTCGGCGAGGTTTTCGAACATGTCGAGCGCCTCCTGGACAGATACCGAGTGGGCCGACTCACTCTCTGTGCCGCCGAACTCGGCCAGCCGGAGGTTCTCCATCACCGACAGTTCGGGGAATATCTGACGTTCTTCGGGGACCAGCGAGATACCCCGTTTTGCGGTCTCTGTCGGGTCGAACGCGGAGATGTCCTCGCCGCGGTAGGTGACCGTCCCCGCGGTCGGCGTGAGGATGCCGTTTATTGTCCGCAGGGTCGTCGTCTTGCCGGCACCGTTGCGGCCGACAAGCGAGACAACCTCGCCCTCCTCGACCGACAGCGAGAGGTCACGGAGGACCTGGGTCTCGCCGTAGCCGGCGTCGACGCCGTCGACCGACAACACCTGGCTCATTCGGTCATCCCTCCAAGGTAGGCGTCCTGGACGTCTTCGTTGTCGGTAATCTCCTCGGGCGTTCCCTCCGCGAGCACCTGTCCGTGGTTCAGTACGGTAATCATGTCTGATATCTCCATCACGAGTTCGATGTCGTGTTCGACGAGAATCAGCGTCTGCTCGACCAACACCTCCTCGATGAGGTCGATTGTCTCCTGTGTCTCCTCGGGACCCATGCCGGCGGTCGGCTCGTCGAACAACACCAGCTCGGGCTCGGTCGCGAGGACGACCCCGATTTCGAGGCGGCGCTTGTCGCCGTAGGGCAACGCCTCGGCCTCCTCCTCGGCGATATCGAGTAGGTCGATTCGCCCGAGGATTCTGTCGGTCTCGTCGTTGATGTCGTCGTACCGGTCGGTCGGCTTGAACAACGCCTCCCGGAAACTGTAGGAGTCTCGCATCCGGGACTGGACGGCCAGCCTGACGTTCTCGCGGACGGTCAGGCCGCCGAAGATATTCGAAATCTGGAACGAGCGCCCCATCCCACGCCGGATGCGTTCCTCCGGCGGGAGGTCGGTGACGTCCTCGCCGTCGAAGTACACCGCGCCCTCGGTCGCGTCGAGCGCGCCCGAGATGAGGTTGAACATCGTCGTCTTACCGGCACCGTTGGGACCGATGATACTCCGGAACTCGCCGGGTTGGATTGCGATGTCGACGCCGTCTATCGCGGCGAAGTTGCCGAACTCCTTGACGAGGCCGTCGGTCCGGAGCATCGGCTCTTCAGTTGCCATCAGTCGTCACCTCCTTCGGGTTCGGCCGGCACGTTCGTCGATGGCTTGAACCGCGGCGGCAGCCGCTCTCGGAACAGTTCCGGCAGCGACACCATCCCTCGCGGGAGGAAGATGACGAAGACGACGAAGGTGAGCCCGAGGAACAGCCGCCACCGCTCGGCGACTGTTCCGGCGACACCCTCGATTGGCCCACCGACGCCCAGCATCGACCCGAGCCAGATGAACGGCTCGAACAGGGTCTGCTCTTGCAGGAGCTGTTCGAGCCCGAAGAAGGTGAACGCCCCGAGAATCGGGCCAAACAGCGTTCCCATGCCGCCGAGGATGACCATCACGACGACCTCGCCGGATTTGAGCCACTCGACGGCACTCGGTGCGACGAAACTCTCGTTAATCGCGAAGATGACGCCGGCGAGCGTCGCGAAGATGCCGCTGACGACGAACGCCCGACGCTTGTAGACCGTCGGGTCGTAGCCGAGAAAGCGCACGCGCTGTTCGTTCTCACGGATCCCCTTGAGAACCGCACCGAATGGCGACTGGAGCATCCGGCGGGTGATAAGGAAGGACATGATGAGCACAGCCAAGACGATGTAGTACAACAGCAGATCTCCCGTGAGGGTCACGGGACCGAGGAAGACCCCGATTTCCTCCAGTTCGACACCCATCCCGCCCAGGCCCCAGTACGAGGAGAAGCCAAACAGTCCCTCGGAGCCGCCGGTCAGCTGGATATCACGGGCGGCCTCGGCGCTACAGACCGGCGTCGTCTCGCAGAACCCGACCACCCAGCCGTCGATTTTGGTGAGGCTGGTGTGGAACAACTCGGCGAAGGCGAGCGTTATCATCGCGAAGTAGACGCCGTGGACCCGAATCGAGAAGTAACCGACGAGCCAGGCGACGACGCCGCCGACGACCAGCGCGGCCGCCGCTGCGACGAACACCGACTCGCTGAAGTTGAACAGGACAGCACCGGAGACGTACGCGCCCAGGCCCCAGAAGAGGGCGTGTCCGAGCGAGACGAGTCCGGTGTACCCCATGATGAAATCCAGCGCGAGCGCGAACAGCCCCCAGGTGAGCATCCGCATAACGAGCGTGACCATGAACGTCGAGTACAGCCAGTCGACCCCCAGTGGCACCAGCGCGAGCAGGACGATCATCACAGCGCCCAGTTTGAAGCGGGTGTCCGGAGCCAGGAGACCGCCGGTCGAACCGGTGAGTAGCTCGCCGCCCTCATCTTCGAACTCCGAGCCAAAGAGCCCGCGCGGCCGGGCGATGAGAACGCCAATCATCAGCACGAAGATGACCATCCCCTCGAGCTGTCCGAGCAGCTCGAATCCCGTATTGACTGGGTCGAGCCAGCCGCCCGGAACCAGGGGGAGCGAAATCTGGATGTCGGCATTGATGATTGTCTCCTGTAGCACACCGACCCCCAGGCCGCCGACGACGGCACCGCGGAAACTCCCGAGTCCGCCCAGCACGACGATGACGAACGCGGCGATGATGATGTCGAACCCGATACCGGGCACCACCTGGCCGCGACCGGCGGTGAAGACGATGCCGGCGACGGCCGCCAGTGCAGCCCCAGCACCGAAGACAAGCGAGTAGTACCGGTCGATAGAGATACCCAGATTCCGGACCATCCGGCGGTCCTGTGCGCCAGCCCGGATGATGAGGCCGTACCGGGTGTACTTCAGCAGTGCCCAGACGCCGAGTGCGAGTGCGCCGCCGAACCCGATGATGAAAAACGAGTACCGGCTGAAGGTCGCACCGAGCACGTCGACGGTGCCCGTGAGATAGTCCGGGCGGGCGATGCGACGCGGACTAGTCCCCCATATCAGCTTGATGAGGTCGTTGAGCACGAGCACCAGCCCGAACGTCAGCAGGATGTGATAGAGCGGGTCCCGGCCGTACAGCGGCCGCACGGTGAACCGCTCGATAGCCACACCCATAACCCCGACTAACAGCGGGGCGACGACGAGCGCAACGTAGAAGCCGAGACCACCGCCAAGCGGCGTGACGATTGCCGCCGCGAAGTAGGCACCGAAGGCGTACAGCTCGCCGTGGGCGAAGTTGATGACGTGCATCACGCCGAAGATAACCGACAGCCCCGCGGCGAGTAACACGTACACCATCCCGACGGTCAGCCCGTCGAGTAATCCTTGCACCGAGATGAAACTCCCGGCGGACAGTACATCCAACATCGACTGTATCGTGCCTGCGTACATCTGAAACCGAGAGCCCGAGATTACAGTTCGCAGCCCGTGTCCTCACACGGCGGCTGTGCTGCCTGGCCGTCGAGGTTCGTCAACAGTTCGACTGCGGCGGTCTCGCCCTCCTCGGGCTCGACGTTCTGTCCCATCCAGACGGGGTTCGACGCCTGGTGGTCGCACTCGCGGAAGGATACGTCGCCGAAGATTGTCTCGTGGCTCATGCCCGGCAGCACGTCTTTGACATCTTCGGGGTCCTTGGAGCCAGCTTCCTGGATGCCGTTTGCGAGCATCAGCACCGAGCCGTAGCCGACCCGCGAGAAGTTGTCCGGCGGCGCGTCGTACTCGGCCTGGTAGTCCTCGACGAACTGCGGGTTCGTCCCCGTGTCGATGCTCGGCACGTATCTGGTGCCGCTGTAGACGTCGTGGGCGGCCGAACCGGCACCGCCGCGGACAACGCGGAACGAACCGGTCGTCGTTACGATTGGGATATCCTCTTTCAGGCCGCGCTCTGCGGCCTGCACCAGGAAGCGAATCAGGTGCCCGCCGGTCGCGCCGACGACCAGCGCGTCTGCGTCGCCGACGTTGTCCTCGATCTGGGTGATGGTCGAATCAAAGTTCTGTGCGGCCACGTCAGAGCGGGTGGTCCCTAGCCGCTCGTAGCCGTCGGCGCGGTCGCTCATCCGAGAGTCGACCTCTTCGAGCACGGAGTCGCCGTAGGCGTAGTCGGCAATCTGGTAATGGAGGTTCGTCCACCCCTGGTCGGCCAGCCACTGGGTCGTCACCTCGGCAATCTGTGCCGTACTCGTCTCGAAGCGGAAGACGTACTCGTTGCAGTTCGAGCCGGTAATCGACACGTCGGCCGCACCCGGTGTGTAGACGACCTCGTTCGTCGCGGCGACCTCGTTGATAGCCAGCGCCACCGAACTCGAAATCGCGCCAGTCAGGAACTGTGCGCCGTCGGACTCGATTGCCTGATTTGCCGCCTGGACGCCGTCCTCGGAGCTGAGCTGGGTGTCGTACTCCGCGACGTCGAACTCGAAGTCGTAGTCGTCGCTCGCGTTGACCTGGTCGATAGCCAGCGTTTCGCCTTGGTTTCGCTCGCTTGCGAGCTCTGAGAAGTCGCCCGTGAACGGTTCGAGCACGCCGAGCGTGACCTCGTCGAACTCTGTCCCGTCGCTCGTCGTTCCGCCGTCCTCGCCGTCCTCGCCGTCGCCTCCGTCTTCGCCGTCGCCGTCGTCTCCGTCGTCGGTGCTCCCGATACAGCCTGACAGTCCTGTGAGCGCAACAGCACTCCCCGCTGCCGTCGTTTTGAGAAAGTCTCGTCGCTTTTTTTGCATCTGGTTATCGTTTCTCATACGGTCGCTTTCCCGGTACTGGCATATATGCATTACCCCATATATATCGTTGGTTTAAGTACTTACCCCGCATAATGGCGGGTTTAAATACGGATATTCAGACTGAATGTCGTCGGCTCGGCCGAAAAACCGCCGGAGTGTCACGTCGGCGAATCCGCGCTCATACGGGCGTTCGTGGCTCGTCTCATAATGATTGTTGCGGTTATTTTCGTGACCACGTCACGACTATCGGTGTTTCGCCGCGTGAGGCCCACGTCTCGTTTCCCAACGGCGGTAACGACTCGCAACAATCACTATCAGCCAAAATCATCGCAATACCGCTGTCAGGAGGTCTGTGAGTACTCGTCGACCCACTCCTGGAGGGTGATACCCATCGCCGCCTGCGTGATGGCGTTCGAGGACATCGAGTTTGCACTTTTGACGAGCTCGGCCTCAAGCGTGCGTGTGGGCACCTCGCCGAGGAAATGCGGGATGGCGCGCTGGACCGACAGCGGGCAGCCGACCTCGTGGGCGAGGGCGTACCCCGAAATCGAGTGTGGAATCTCCTCGCTGGCGTAGGTCGGGTCGGGGTCGACGAGGTCGTCCTCGACGTGGTCGGTGTACTCGTAGCATTTGCCGACGTCGTGGAGGAGGGCTGCAGCGAGAATCGTATCGAGGTCGGGGTCTGCGCCGTGGAACTCGCGTTGCTCGCGCGCTCCCTCCCGGGCGATGCGCGTCACGCCGCGAACGTGCTCGACGTTCGAGACCTCGTGGATGTTCCAGGCGTAGGGGATGTCCTCGATGTCCTGCCAGCCGCCGCGTTCCAGCCCCAGCACCCACGCCTCGACGACCTGTTCGCGCAACTGGTCACTCTCGATATCGTCGAGTTCGGGGAAGGCATCCCGGACCTGCTGGTCGTACATGGTCACTCCTCGCTTTTGACGACCTGCTCCTGGCCGATGAGCCGGGGACGCTCTTCGACAGCGAGGAAGTTGTTGACGTCCTCGCGGGCCTCGGCGGCGACCTCCTTACTCGGGTCGTAGTCCCGGGACCCCTCGCTGCCGAGTGCCTCGTGGAGGTCTTCGAGTGTCTCGAAGTAGAGTTCGGCGACGCCGTCGAACTCGGCGTTCTCGGGGTCGGTCGGGTAGACCGTGTGATACCGGACGACGCCCTCGATGTCTTTCGCCAGCGGCGAGTGATTCGACTCCCAGTACTCACGGAACTCCTCGTGGCTCATCCCCTCTTTGCGGACGAGAAACGCCGAGTGTTTGTAGAGGCCGTCGGTGCTGTCGGCCTCCTCCTTCCAGACTTTCTCCTCGCCGATGAAGCGGGGCCGCTCTTCGATAGCGAGGAAGTTGTTCACGTCCTCGCGGGCCTCGGCGGCAACCTCTTTCGTAGGGTCGTAATCTCGCGAGCCGGGACTTCCCAGCGCCTCGTGCAGGTCGTCCAGCGTCTCGAAGTAGAGTTCGGCGATGCCGTCGAACTCGGCGTGTTCGGGTTCGGTCGGCAGCACCTGCTGGTAGCGGACAACGCCCTCGATATCTTTCGCGATCGGCGTGTGGTTGTTCTGCCAGTAGTCGACGAACTCCTCGTGGCTCATCCCCTCCTGGCGGACGAGCAGTGCGATATGCTTGTACATCACCCGTGAGTTCTCGCGGGCCGGTGATAAACGCGGTGGAACCGGGAAAGCGGCGACTCGCTCACTCAGGAAGGTGGTCGAGAGCCGCCGCAAGTTCCTCGTCGTACGGCGACCCGAACAACAGCAGATGGACGAGGAGCGGATACAGCCGGTAGGCGTACCGGCGCGTCTCGAAGAAGCCGTCGTCGATGCCACACAGCGTCTCGTACCGCTCGAAGAACGCCTCGCCGAAGGTGTCTGTCCAGTCGATGTACGCCAGCTCGATCTCGGGATGGGCGTAGTAACAGGCCGGGTCCAGAAAGGCAGACACCTCCTCGCCGCTGGTCAGGATGTTCGTTCGCCAGGCGTCGCCGTGAATCAGTGCCGGCGCGGCGGGTTCGACCAGTATCTCGGCCAATCGGCTCAGAACGGCCTCCAGCCGCCGGTCGAGCGCCGTATCGAGTGCGCCAGCATCGAGACACAACTCGCGGACGTGCTGGAGCCGGTGGTCGATGTAGAAGCGCGACCAGTGGTCGGTCCAGGGGTTTGGTTGCGTGACTGTGCCCGTGAGCGTCGCGAAGGGAAAGCCAAACCGGTCGGCCGTCGTCTCGTGTAGCGCCGCGAGATGGTCGGCGGCGTCGCGCTCGACAGCAGGTGTGATTTCGGAGTCGCCCGGGACGTGTGTCAGTACCAGCAGGTTGTCCGAGGCTGCAAGCACCGCCGGCACCGGCAGCCCGCTCGCGTCGAGGTACTGGAGCATCCTCGCCTCGACCGATAGCGGCGTCTCGCCGGTTTTTGCGACGACTGTCCGACCGTCTTCGAGGGCGACCCGATGGACGGTGCCGATCATCCCGCCGTCGAGTTCGGACAGCGAGCGAACCGTCGTTCCGAGCGCCCGCTCGATGCGTGTCGTGTCCACGACAGAACGTCCGGAGCCGCCTACAAGAGTGTCGCGGTCCTCAGTCGGTCGAGCCGTCGACCAGCACCGACGAGGGGAGCCCGACTCGGGCGACTGTGCCGCCTGCGTCTCGCTGTGTGAACGAGAGGTCTCCGCCCAGGTCGGTCGTCGCCCAGTTCGTAACCCAGAGACCGACGCCGGAGCCGTGTTCCAGCGGCGTCTCCTCGCCACCCTCGACGACGCTGCGTTCTCTGTCTGGAATCCCCGGGCCGTTGTCGCGGACCTCAATGACGACCGGGTACCGCTCGCCCGGTTCGACGGCCGCGGCGAGGACGACCCGGGGGGTGTCGGTCTCGGCGTGTTCGACTGCGTTCTCGACGAGATTGTCTAGGACGAACCGGAGCGCCGCCCGGTCACAGTGTATCTCCCGATCCGGCTGTGCCTCGATGGTGACGCTCGCCCCGGGCCAACGACGCTCGTGTTCGTCAGTGAGGGCGTTGAGGAACGCGCCGAGTTCGAACCGTCGTTGCTCGTCGGCCGCGAGAATCTCCTCGATTCGCCGGGCTTTCGTCCCTTGGGAGTCCAGCGAATCGGCGGCATCAATTGCGGTATCCAGGCGTGTCGCGAGGTCGTCCTCGGTTTGGTCGGCGACGACCTCGGCGTTGGCGGTGATGACGCTCACCTCGTTGCGGATGTTGTGTCCCAGGATACGGTTGAAGACCTCCAGGCGCTGCTTGCGTAGCTCTCGGTCGGTCACGTCACGGAGACTTACGATAGCGCCCAGCTCCCGGCCGTGGCCGTCGGTCAGCTGGGATACCTGGCTGTCGAACTGCCGGACGCCGCGCGCGGTATCGAGGTCGATGGTGTCGCGTTCAGCGAAGCGCTGGCTCGTGTGGCCGAGGACTCGTTCGATATCTGTGCCAAGCGGTGTCGACTCCTCGACGACCGTCGCGCGGACGCGCTCGTTGAGCGAGAGCACTCGGTCGTCGGTATCGACAATTGCGACGAGATCGTCTGTCTCCCGGAGCATCGCTCGCTCACCGACCAGTCCGGCCGTCGGCACTGGGTCGAAGATGCCGTATCGGAATACCGCGAGCACAGCGGCGACGGCGCTGATACCGAACCCGGCCGCGAAGATGCTCGCCGAAAGAAGCGTCACGTCCTGATCGGTGAGCTGACCGAACAGCGTGACTGTCAGGCTCGGGGCGATTCCAAGGACGACGAGTACACTCCCGCTCGACAGCGAGATGTACTCGTCGAGGACCGTGCTCCGAAAGACGAGCAGGCTGCCGATGAGCGCGAACGCCGAGTACGTGCTCAGTGCGACCGCCGACAGCGCCGAGGCAGTCGCCCCGGCCGACCCGACGGGCTCAACGAGCCAGGGGACCAACACCAGCGACGGCACGAGCAGTACCACCGCAAGCAGCGGGCGCTGACGGGTGTAGCTCCCGGTGTACTGGAGCGCAAACAGGAACCAGACAACGGTCGAGAGACACCAGAGACCGAGGAAGACGAGCGTCGGCAGCGTCTCCGAGTTCACGACCGCAAACGACAGTGAGGCTATCGGAATCAGCCCACAGAGCGCGAGATAGCCGGCAACGAGCCCCGACCCCGGGTGTTCCCACCGGCGGTAGCCGTCGACGCCGATACCGGCCAGCACGAACCCGGCAACCACGGCGAGGAACAGGATGAGCGAAACGTGGGTTGCCATCGGGAGAGTATCTCGGTGCGAGCACAATAACGGTGCAGGATTTCCCGGGGCCGCCCGCCACCCTCACGGCCGGGCTTTTTACCCTGACCGTCCAACCCAGGGGCATGCAACGCTCCTTTCACGACCAGGAACCGACCGTCGCCGACTCCGCCTCTGTCGACTCCACGGCGGTACTCGTCGGTGACGTGACCGTCGGCCCGGAGGCGACGGTTCTGCCGGGCGCGGTTATCCGCGGCGACGGCGGCGGCGAGGTGGTCCTTGACGCGCGTGCGAACGTCCAAGACAACGTCACCATCCACGCCGACGCTCCCGACCAGCGGGTCCACCTCAAGGAAAATGCCGCCGTCGGCCACAACGCAATCGTCCACAACGCGACTGTCGGCGAGCATAGCCTCGTCGGCATGAACGCGACGGTGCTTGACGACGCAGTCCTCGAACCCTACAGCGTCGTCGGCGCGAACAGTCTCGTCACCGAGGGCCAGCGCATCGAATCAGAAACGCTCGTCGGGGGGACGCCCGCAGAGGTCCTCCGCGAAGACCTCGACAGAGACGCAGCGCTGTTCCAGACTGCCGAACACTACACAACGCGGGTCGACGGGTTCGGTCCCGTCGATTAATCGGCACCTTCGGCGGAGCCAACGGTAGCGAACCGGTCGAGGTCCTCCAGGTTCGGCACCGACTCGTAGGGGCGCTCGACCACCACGTCGCCGGCGCGCTGGCGGCCGATGCCCGGAATCGCCGCCAGCTCGTCCATCGAGGCGCTGTTGACATCGAGTGGATAGGGGACGCCGGTCACCGACCGGTAGCCGTGGTCCGTGACCGCCACGTCGATAACCTCGCCGAGCGTGCGCTCGCCGGGCACCGCGACGAGCAGGGAGTAGGTACCCAGCTGGCGGCCGAACGTCTTGCCGTCTTGATGGTACTCCAAGTGTACGTCCTTCAGGACCGTTCCCGGCGGCGCGACGCGCTGGAGCATCGGGTTGTCTATCTCCTCGCGGACCTCCTGTTTGTACTGCTTGAACAGCTTCTTGTGGTCGTGGGCGATTTCCGCGCCGGTGTCGGACATCTCGGTGCCCTCGAAGGACATGACCTGGCGGATGTTCACCCGCCGGACCATCAGCCCCTCGTCGTAGACGCGCTGGAGAAACTCTCGGTTGTGCTCGAAGGTCTCCCGGCGCTCGCCCTGGAGGCCGTGGACGAGGTTGATACCTGGCAGGATTTTCGGGAGCCTGCGGGCGGCGTTCGACCCGAAATTGGGGGCGGTCTCGCGGTCGCCTCCCGGCCGGAACCCGCCCACCTCATTGACGATTCGCACCGCTTCGAGACACTCCTCGGCTGTCACGAGCAGGTTGTTTTCGTCCTGAACGACCGGGTCGGCAGATTCGAGCCCGAAGGCAGCCGTATCCCCTGGCGTGTTGTGTTCGGCGATAATCCGGATACCCTCGCGGGATTTCTCGGGATAGTCGGTGATAGTCACCGGGTTCATATTGTCGAGGTGAAGCGTCCGCAGATTGGGGACGGCCTCGCGAATGCCGCCGTACAGTTCGCGGAGTGCCTCGGGATTTGGGGCCTCGCCGTCGCCGCCGAAGGCGAGAATGTCCGCCTGTCGGCCCAGTCGGAAGTCCCGCACTCCGTGTTCCGAGAGCGCCTCTACCTCCCCGACGACCGACGCCGCGGACCGGAAGGCGGGGTCGCCGTAGAGCGGTTCCGTACAGAACGAACACCGGTAGGCACAGCCGCGCGAGGTCTCCATCTCGGCGATGAGGTAGTCGGGGTGGTTAGGGTGTTGCTCGACGACGAACGCACCCTGCTCGGCCCACCGGGTAATCTCCTCGTTGTCACGCATCCGGTCGCTGAACCCTTCGAGACCGCCGTGGACGAGGTCGTAAGCGGCGGCCTCCACGTCGCCTTTGGCGACGAAATCGTAGTCGAGGTCGTCGCGTTCGGTCTCGGTCGCGCCAGCGTTCTCGTCGCCGACGCCGAAGCGGACTGGCCCACCCATCAGCGTCGTTCCGTCGGCGGTCCAGGCGATGCGGCGCACCTCGTCTGGCTCGGCGGGGGTGCCGCCGACGTACTTGCCAGGGACGGTCATCCCGCCGACGTAGACCACGAGGTCGGCCGTCGCCACGTCCCCCCAGCGGTCCCGCTCGTCGCGGAGGGCGTCGATGGTGTGGTAGGTAATCGCCGACTGTGGGACGCCGGCGTCGACGAGCGCGCCAGCGACGTACCGGGGATACGTCGAGATGTAGGGCGGCACGCCGAAGTGTGCGGGCTCGTCAACGTAGCCGTCGACAAGCGTGACCGAAAGATTGGCCGGGTCCTGCATTGGAAGGCTGTAGCCGCTCGGTCCCCAAAACGGTGTCTACTTGGCGCGTACGGACGCTCAGATAAACGCCAGTGGCACCATCAGCGCCACGCCCAGCGCGATACCACCTGCGAGCTGTGGTTTGCCGCCGCGAGGAAGCCCCTTGCCGAGGTCGAGTGCCTCGGGGATGAATTCCGTGAGAACGAGATATATCATCGCGCCGGCGGCGAACCCGAACCCGAAGGGGAGAAACGTCCGGGCGACGCTGACAAAGGCAAAGGCGATGACCGCGCCAATCGGCTGGGGGAGACTCGAAAAGACCGCCCACCAGACCATCTTCGGCTCCGAGACACCCATCGACCGGAGCGGAATCGAGATGGCGGTCCCTTCGGGGATGTTGTGAATCGAGATGGCGATGGTCATAAACACCGCGAGCAACGGCACGGTGAACCCGAGCACCGAGAGACCGCCCTCCAGTCCGAGGTCGGCAAACGAGACGCCGACGGCGATGCCCTCCGGGAAGCTGTGGACCGTGAGAATGCCAAGAATGAGTACGAGCTTCGTGAAGTCGGCCTCCTCGTACTCGTGGGGGTCGATGTCTGCGTCGACGAGCACGTCGTGGGCGAGCGTGACCAGTACGACGCCGACGGCCATGCCAGCGCCGATTTCGAGTGGTGTTCCCTCGGCCAGTCCCTCCTGAATGAGCCCGAACGTCGAGGCAGATATCATAATCCCCGAGGAGAACCCCCACAGAACGACGCTGTGGCGGTCGCTTATCGAGTCGAAGAAGAAAAACGGCACCACGCCGAGTCCCGTCGCCAACGCGGTGACTAGGCCGGCGACGAACACCAGGACGAGGTTCTCGAAGACGACCATGCGTCACTAGCCGAGAGAGTCGTACAAAGTAGCATCGGACTCCGAGGCGGTCCCGGTGCCCGGGTTGGGGTAACTGTTATGTCGGACTTATGATATCTCGACAGTCCGGACACTCTGCGTAGATTCCGGGGCCGGTGGCGGTCGCGTACTGTATCAGGATGTGACGGTCATCGATCTCTGTGCCACAGGACGGGCACGTACCGACTGGGGACGGACGTTGGACTGTCATGGGTGGGTGCGTGATAAGGGGGGAAAGAGCGTGTGACACTCTTGTCGAGAGCGAGGGTGACGCCCTCTACACTAACCATGAACGTTCGGGGATAAATAGGCAACCCACCCGGAGTGAAAGTGAAACTGCCCGACGGAATGCTTGTGGGTCGCGTTATCATTCGACAGCGCTACGACGGCGGGTCGACACAGACGGCGACGCGGTCGTCGGCCGCCGCCACGAGCGCGGCCTTCTCCTCGCGCGAATGAGATTTGATATCGTACTCACGGGACTGTGCGGTACTTCTGTCGTCGTGATACTCAACGTACCGCAGCGAGACCGGAGTCCGCCCGGCGGTGTATTTTGCTCCGTCGCCGGCGTTGTGTTCTGTGACACGCCGGCCGACATCGGTCGTATAGCCGGTATAGAAGGTGCTATCGTCACACTCTAGCACGTAGACGTAGTGGTGGTTGGCCATCTGGGGCCGGTGTTACTCGATGTCGTAGGTGCTGATGTCTGCGAACTCCTCCTGGTCGGCCGTGAACCACCGGACGATGATGGTCTGGCCGGACGCGAACTGTCCGTTGACCTCGACGCTATCGCCTTCCTCGACCGGGAGCCCCCAGCCCTGGAGTAGCGCCTCGCCATCGTCAGTCTCCCGGAGTATCTGAACGCCGCCGGCGTTGTCCTCGTCGAGGGCGTCGCCGCCGTCGTGAGTGACGGTGAGCGTGGTGCCCTCGACCTCGAAGACAAACGAGGCGTCCGGCACATCGTCGCCGTCACCGCCCCCGAGACAGCCGGCCAGTCCGACAGTGGCTCCCAGCGATGTCATCGTTGCTCCTGCGACGAACTGTCGTCTCGTAAGTCGGTCTCGCATACTCTGTGTGATATTGGGGACACTTATTAGTTATTCGCCTCCTCTCTGATTTTGGTCATATCCAGACCGCTATCACCTCTCCGAGAGGGCCTCGACATCCGCGGCGGTTACCTCGCGGTCGTCGGGCAGGTCGTCGATGCAGTCGTGACAGAGGAAGTGCTCGGTGCCGTCTGCGAGTTCGAGCACCAGCCCGCCGGTCGACTCCTGGTTGAACGACCAGAGATTCGCCGAGGCGGACCCGATGGTGACCGCCTCCCCACAGCCATCACACGGTTCACGTGACATACTCGGCGTAGCGGCTCGGCGGACAAGACACTTTCCCGCCGTCACCCCTCACCGGCTGATATTGCCGCCATCGCACTGCCGGCCATCGTCATCACACTTGCTCCGATGACGACGCTGTTTTGGTCGCCGCCGAGCGCTCCGACACCGAGAATGGTCAGTCCACACAGCGAGAGCACTGAGCTGGCGAGCACGCCTGCAGTCTGCCGGTCCATGCTTAGGGACGGTAGACACGGCCGCGGAACGTGGCGACGCGGTCGTCTGCCTCGTCTGTGACGACGATTTCGTACTCGGCGGTCGCGCCCGCAAGGTGTGTCTCCTCTGCGGTCGCGGTCAGCGTCTCGCCGACCTCGACGGCGTCGAGATACGAGATGTTCGTCTCCAGGGCGAGTGCAGTGTCGCCGTGGGAGTTCGAGGCGGCGGCGAAGGCGGCATCGGCCAGTGAGTAGATTGCCCCGCCGTGTGGCGTCCCGTGGAAGTTGAGAAGGTCGTCGGTGACAGTGAGTTCGGTTCTGGCGGAGCCTGGTTCGAGACCGGCCAGTTCGATGCCCAGCGTCTCACAGAACGGGTCCGAGTCGATTCGCTCGCGCACGTCGTCGTCGACGCCTGTCATGGTCGTCCGTTCACCGACGAGCGAGAAATAACCACCGGCCAGCAGCTACAACAACAACAACCGGTGCCGAGACCAACAACTGTATACCACTCATCGGACTTATATTACTACTATAGCCCACGGCCATGGTTCGGACAGATTCGATTACCGTACTCGTCGTTGACGACAGCGACTTCTTCGTCTCGATGCTTGCCGACAAGCTCACGACAGAGTACAATATCACGACCAAGATGGCGACAAACGCCGCTGACGCGCTGGCTGAGCTCCGTGACGGTGATGTCGACTGCATCGTGAGCGACTACGAGATGCCCGAGACCTCCGGGCTGGAGCTCTACGAGATGGTCGACGCCGACGTTCCGTTCGTCTTGCTCACCGCACAGGGTGACGAGTCGACCGCCAGCCGTGCAATCAGCATTGGCGTCGACGACTACCTGCTCAAGGGTGCGGTCATGGAGAAATCGCTCGACTTGCTGGTCAATCGTATCCAGAACGTCATCGAGCAGCGACGGACCCAGCGCAAGTACGAACAACTCATCGACAACACGCCCGACGGCATCGCACAGCTCAGCCTCGATGGCGAGATTCTCGCCGCGAACGAGGCCGTCGCAACGGAGTTCGGCGTTGCACAGTCCGACCTGGTCGGCCGTCAGCTCTCGGAGTTTCTGCCCGAAGACGTCGCCGCCGGCCGCCTCGAAGAGTGCAAGCGGGCGCTGACGACCGACAACGCGGTCACGTTCCAGGACAGTATCGGCGTCCGACACTTCCACAACATCGCGGTCCCGCTTCCGACGGCCGGCAACGAATCCGTCCAGCTGGTGAGCCGAGAGATAACACACCAGAAACACAACGAGCGCAAGCTCGAACAGAAAAACGAGAGTCTCGCGATGATAAACCGCATCGTCCGCCACGACATCAACAACGACCTCCAGCTGCTGGTGTCGTGGTCCGAGCAGCTTGAGGACCACGTCGACGAGGCAGGGAGGACCTTCCTCGAACGCATCCAGAGCACGAGCGACCACATGGCTGAACTCACGGCGACGGCGCGTGACTTTGTCCGGTCCCTCGAAAGCGAGGACGACCCCGACCTCGAACCCGTCGCGTTACGGGGTGTGCTCGAGACTGAAATCGAGAAGAAACGGGCGAGCTACGCCGACGCCACCATCGTGGCCGAGGACTTCCCGCAGGTGACCGTCCGGGCCAACGAGCTCCTCTCTTCGGTGTTCGGGAACCTCCTGAGCAACGCCGTCCGGCACAACGGCGCTGACAACCCCGAGGTGAGAGTCGGCGTCGAGGAGACCGACACCAACGTTCGCGTCCGCATTGAGGACAACGGTCCTGGCATCCCTGACGACCGCAAACAGGACATCTTCGGGAAAGGGAAGACCGACGCCGATAGCCCCGGAACTGGCCTCGGACTCTTTCTCGTGTCGACGCTCGTCGACCAGTACGACGGCCGCATCTGGGCCGAGGACGGCGACCCCGGCGGGGCGGCGTTCGTCGTCGAGTTGCCGACGACCGATCAAGAACCACAGAACGGTGCTCCCCCAGACTGGACCTGACCGCCGGCGGCAGCCGTGTGAACTGTTCTCACTTTGTTGGAACAGGGACAATACACATTACAGTGGTCGGTGATCTAGTTCCACGATGACGACAGACGAGACAACAGAGACACTGGGGGGTATCGAGATGACAGCAACAGAAATCGAGCAGTTTCTCACGGAGCAGGGACACGGCATCCTGTCGCTCGCCGACGACGCCGACGCTTACGGCGTTCCCATCTCGTTTGGATACGACGGCGAGTGGCTGTACGCGTCACTGCTTGCCTTTGGCGAGCAGAGCCGGAAACTCGCCTATCTGGACGAGACCGACACCGCCTGCCTGACGACCTATCAGGTCAGCACACGCTTCGACTGGAAAAGCGTCGTCGTCCGGGGTGACGTTCGTGAGGTGAGCGAGGATGACATCGAGTATATGGACGACGTGCTCGACGAGAACGCCTGGTTTCCGACCATCTTCCCGCCGTCGGACCCGATGACCGGCGTGCGCCACGTCGCGCTTGTCCCTGAGGAGATGACCGGCCGGAAAGGCCAGGCCTACCAGTGAACGGGTGCCGCCGAGGTCGGGTCAGCAGACTGGCTACATGTCGACGCCGAGTTCCATCTCGTAGCTGTGCATGGCGCCACCCTCGTCAGTGAGGACGAAGGTACCGGTAAAGGTCTCTCCGTCGAGCATGTGTGGCATCCATATCCGGTCGTCGACCCACATCTCGTCGTAGGGCAGGTCGTCGACGGCGTGCCACTCCGGTATCGCCTCTTCGGTCGCCTCCGGATTCCCCTCGATTCCGTCGGCGGTGAAGACGTGGACGTACATCGAGTCCTCTTCGGGCGCGTCGTCCCGGAAGTGAAAGCCGAACTCGCCGCATTTCTCGACGCCCGTCGGTTCGACCCGCAACTCCTCGCGGACCTCCCGCCGTGCGGCCTCGAACGGCGTTTCGCCGGCTTCGAGCTTCCCGCCCGGGCCGACAAGATTCCCCTCACCGAGCCCGCGCTGTTTCCGAATCAACAGCAGTTCCCCGTCGACGATAGGGTGACACAGCGTCGACTCGTTCATGCTCGTGGATTGCGCTCGCGGTAAGTAGCCGTTGTGGTCTCTAGCGACGCCGGCCCCAGATTTATTCGACAGGTGTGTCTACTGTGGCCTATGACCGTACCAGACGGCGTCTCCTCCCGGACCGTCTCGACGGACCGACTCGAAACACACCTCCTCGAATCCGGAGCCGAGGACGGCGACCCGGTGGTGTTCGTCCACGGCAACGCCTCCTCCTCGCGCTTCTATGCGGAGTTGCTCGCGGACCTCCCCGAGGAGTATCGGGCGATTGCACCCGACCTGCGGGGCTACGGTCGCTCCGAGCGACGGCCAATCGACGCGACTCGTGGGTTGCGGGATTTCGGGGAGGACATCCGAGCGCTCGTGACAGAACTGGGAATCCAGCGGCCGGCGCTCGTGGGCTGGTCGACTGGTGGCGGCGTGGCGATGCGCTATGCCATCGAGCACCCCAAGGAGGTGGCGTCGCTCGCGCTGTTGAATCCCGTCTCGCCGTACGGCTACGGCGGCACCCGCCGGGACGGTACGCCCTGTCAGCCCGACTACGCGGGGACGGGTGCGGGGATGGCAAACGAGGAGTTCATCGAGCGACTGGAGGCAGGCGACCGAAGCGCCGACTCCGACGCATCGCCGCGCAACGTCATGCGCTCGTTCTATCTCGCGCCCGAAACCGAACTCGATCCCGATATCGAGGACACATACGTCGACGCGTTGTTAGATACCGAGACCGGCGACGACTACTACCCCGGCGATGCGACACCCTCGGAGAACTGGCCGGGGGTCGCGCCGGGCGAGGGTGGGACCAACAACGCGCTCTCGCCGAAGTATCTTGACCTGACCGGCATCGACGAAGTCAACCCCAAGCCGCCGATTCTGTGGATTCGCGGAGCCGAGGACCGCATCGTCTCCGACACCTCGTTTTTCGACGCCGGCTACCTCGGCAAAATCGGCGAACTCCCGGACTGGCCCGGCGAAGACGAGTACCCGCCACAGCCGATGGTCTCACAGACGCGAGATGTCTTCGAGGCCTACGCCGACGCCGGCGGCGCGTACGAGGAGGTCGTCGTCAAGGAGGCGGGCCACTCGCCACACATCGAGCAACACGACGAGGTGCTGTCTGCGCTCACTGTTCATCTCGATGGGTAACGCCTTGTCTAGCCCTGTAACGTCACTCCTCAGACACTTCAAGTGCGAGTTCGTGCTCTGAGATGGTGGCTTCCGGACGCAGGAACTCCCGGTAGTCGAACTCGGCCAGTTCGTTGCCGTCGGCCACTCGCCGCGGCCAGTCCGGGTTCGCGAGCGCGCCCGTCGCAAGCGTCAGGAGGTCTGCACCGTCGTCGAGCGCGGTGCGTGCGGCCTCGGGGGTCCCAAGTCCGCCGTTTGCGATGATGACCGTGTCGTCGGTGGCGTACTCGACGGCGGTCTCTGCGAGCGAGGGGCCGTCCTCGCCGAACGAGGAGACGGTCGCGTCGGGCTCGGTGGTGTGAATGTACTCGGCACCGGCGGCCGACAGCTCCTCGAAGAACACCGCTGCGGCGTCTTCGCCCTCTTCCCACTGGTGGTCCGTGTCGGTCACCATCGTCTGAGACACTCGGAGGCCGACGACGAAATCATCCGGGACGGCGTCGGCGACTGCTGAGACGACTTCGACCGGATACCGGACGCGGGCCGCCGGCCCGCCGCCGTACTCGTCGTCACGCTGGTTCATCGTCGACGAGAGGAACTCGTTGATGAAGTAGCCGTTTGCGCCGTGTATCTCGATGCCGTCGAAGCCGGCTTCGGCAGCGTTCACAGCCGCTGAGACGAACCCCTCTCGCGCCGTGTCGAGGTCGTCGTGGGTGGCCTGTTCGGGCACGGGATAGGGACCGCTCCCGCCGTAGGCCTCTGATTTCTCAGCGTCGGGCTGGACCGGTGACGGCGCGATGGTCTCCTGGGGCTCGGAGGGCGGCATCCCCTGGTTCTGTGCGCCACTGTGCATCAACTGTGCGAAAATCGGCGCGCCAGCATCGTGGACCGCATCAACCACCGTCTTCCAGGCGTCGACCTGGGCGTCGGTAACAAGCCCCGGCTGATTCAGATAGCCCTTGCTGTAGGCGCTGTCGGTGTAGACGCCCTCCGTCACGAGGAAGCCGAACCCACCGTCTGCGAACTTCGCGTAGTATCTGGCCATCTCGTCGGTCGCACGCCCGTCGGCCGTCGCGCTCACCCGTGTCATCGGCGCCAGGCCGACACGATTGTCGAGGGTCAACTCCTGTAGCGACGTTGAATCGAATAACATCTCGAACGGCAGTATGTGTTTCATCGGAATAGGCCCCTCGTTCTCACTCCGCCGAGGTTGGGCCGTGGTGGCGGTCGGCAGCTGTCGACGACTCGAATCGGAAACTCTTAACCACGCCCCTGATAACAGTCTGGCATGGCTAAGTTCGAAGAAGCAGAGGAACGGCTCTTCACGGCCCAGGTCTGCATGCGGTGTAACGCTCGCAACGCCCAGCGTGCCGATAGTTGCCGGAAATGTGGCTACAAGAATCTCCGACCGAAAGCACGCGAAACACGCAGCGCATAACCCTTCCTGTCTTCTTATAGACGCAGGCACCGCCGAGCAACAGCACCGCCCGATAATACATCCGTGGGGCCTTTCACGTACATTGGACACCATTAGATACCATCCGTCACCACACTTATCCGTATCCACTCACAAGGCAGAGATGCATGTCGCCGACCCCTGCTACCGGTCGGACGCGTGCCTCGCCCGGGAGAAAACAGTCCGACGTGTTGGCACGAGGTCCGCAACGGCAGCGGGTGACAGTCTCGAGTGTTCGGCCTGCGGTGACACCGTCAGGCCCCGTGTGGCAGCGGCCGCGTCCACGTTGCTCCCTGTGGTCGCCTGCGGTCGCGTGCTCGCACGGACGTATGCTCGCTTGCTGGGTCGGCGACTGTGCATCCCGGACGGGTCGCGAGACGGTGCGTCGTGCTCCCCATTGACGGCGACCGCTCGCTGTCAGCCGTAACGAGTCTCCCACACCACCTCTCTGGACATCCCTGTCCCGGCTCTTTACTCGTCCGGATACTTCGGCTCCCGACGCTGCGCTCGTTCGAGCGCCCGCTCTATAACTCCGCGAACGTCACCCTCGTAGGCGTCACCGTGGCCGGCGTACAGCCGGTCGACGCTCTCGGGCAGTCGGTCAAGTACCCGCTCGATGGAATCGATGAGCCGTTCGCGGGACTGACCGGGGTAGTCCGTCCGGCCGAAGCTCCCGTCGTCGAACGCGCCGTCGTTGTAGACGACGACATCGCCGGAGAACATCGACCGCTCGCCGACTAGCGAGATGTGGTCCGCTGCGTGACCAGGGGTATACACCACTTCACAGCCCTCGTCGCCGACTTGGACCGTCTCTCCGTCCACGAGGTCGTGGGTCTTCTGTGGATGGTCGCCGTAGGCGTAGCAGTCGGCGTCGAACGCCGAGAGCACCGCGTCGAGTTCGCTCACGTGGTCGCCGTGCTGGTGTGTGAGGACAACGGCGTCGAGGCTGTCGGTGTGGTCGGCGATTACCTCTTCGACACCCTCCATCGCGCCGGCGTCGACGAGGGTCGTCTGCTCGCCGACCGCGAGGTAGGCGTTGCACGTGAAGGCGTCTGCGCCGTCGGTGACGGTGATGACGTCCATACCCGAGACCACGCCCGCCACCGGCTTGAACGTTGTCCGCTCAGAACTCGCCGAGGGTAGACTGCCCGCCGTCCCCGGCGTACTCGGCGGCGGTCGAGAGTGTCGACTCGAAGGTTCCACGCTGGCTCGGGTCGTACAGCGTCGCGGCCGGATGGACACAGAGGAGTACCGGATACTCCTCGCCGTCGACGGTCACCGCATCAAGGTTGCCGGCTTCGCCCGTGACGCCGACCGACCGGTCGAGAAGGTGTTCGGCGGGTACCTTCCCCAGCGTGACCACCAGATCGGGGTCGACCGTCGTAATCTCGCGGTCGAGGTACCCCCGACAGTTCGTCAGCTCATCACCGGTCGGGTCACGGTTATCGGGCGGGCGACACCGCACGCAGTTGGTGATGCGTACGTCGGCTCTGGCGAGGCCGACCCCCCGCAGGCCGTCGTCGAGCACATCGCCGCTGCGACCGACGAACGGTTCGCCGTCCTCGTCCTCGTTCGCGCCGGGTGCCTCCCCGACGAACAGCACCGCCGCGTCAGTGGGCCCGACGCCGTCGACAATCTGGCTCCGGGAGTCGCCCAGTTCGGGACAGCGCTCACAGCCGGTGACGCCGACGCGCTCCTCGTTCCAGCACGCTGGCTTATCCATACCGAGAGGACGGCGGCCGGCAGGAAAATCCTGTCGTCACTCGGTTTGTCGGCGAAACGCGTCGCCGCCACGCGCCGCGAGCCGGGCGACTCTGAGCGGCTCCGGCCGCCCGCCCTCGGGTGTGAACGCGCGCACGACCGCAGCGGCCGCCTCGTCGTCGATGCCGAGACTTCGGACATAGACAGGACCGTCGTCGAGTTCGACTGGCTGGCGCTCTGGCAGCGCGTCGTAGCTGTCGAGTCGCTTCTGGGCGGCCTCGCCGTCGAAGGCCTCTCGAATGGCGTCGCCCAGTCCCTCGCTGTCCTCAAAGCTCACTGACAACACCGGGGTTTCAGTTGCCTCGTACAGCCGACCGAGGTCGACAATGTTGTACCAAGCGGGGGCGATACCCGCCACCAACAGGTATTGGATGTCTTCGCGGCCGAGGTCGGCAAAAATCAAGGCAATAGCGGCCGTCGCGTCGGTTCCACCGACAGAACACGTCTCGAAGGCAACCCCGTCGACGGTCCGGTCGGCGCGTGTCACTACACCGGCGACTGTGCTTGTCTCTCCGCGGTACGATTCAGCAACCCCGAGGGCGCGTGCCCCGGATTTCACTCTTTGATGTCCTCGAGCTTGTCGAGCAGTTCGTCGTTCGACGCAGTGAACTCGAAGTCGACCTCGCCGTCGTGGTTATTCTCGCCGGCAGTAACAGCCTCGTCGTCGTCGATATCAGCGTCGAGTTCCTGGTTCTCCTGTTCGGATTCGTCGTAACTCCCGAACCCCATACACGTAGGCAAACGAGACTCAGACTGAAAAATGGCTCGCCGATACTAGTTCACATGATGGGGCCGCTACTGCCGAGCGAAGGTATTCGCCTCGATTTCGGTCTCGGGGGCACCGGGCTCTTCGGCATCGTAACGGTGGCAGGCGACCGGATGTGGCGTCTCGATCTCCTGTAACTCGGGTGTGTGGCGCTCGCAGATGCTTTCTGTGACCGCCTCCAGGGGGTCGCTTGCCCCCGCGAGGTCGCCGCCGTCGAGGATATCGATTGTCTCGGCGAGTGCTGCCTCGACAGCCGAATCCGAGAGCGTCGGCGGAATCTCGAACGTCTCGCGCACCCGCGAGCCGAGGTCGCCCGTCCCAGATAGTGACTGCCTGAGGGCGTCGATGCTGGCGTAGCCGTCGCTCAGCGAGAGCCGGAACGCGACGACGCCCAGCCACTCCTCGCGGGGTAACTCCACGTCGGATGGCGGGATGATAGACGGACACCGCGGGTGGAACTGACAACCAGTGGGTAGGTCGGCAGCGTCGGGCAACTCGTCGGTCAGGAGGTCGGTGCTGGTGTGTGACTCCGTCGGGTCGAGGCTCGGCACCGAGCCGAGCAGCATCTGTGTGTAGGGATGGTGTGGGTTCTCGACGACCTCGGCTGTCGGCCCGGATTCGACGAGCGAGCCGAGATACATCACGGCGACGCGGTCACAGAACTGCCGGACGACGTCGATGTCGTGGCTGATGAGCAACACCGAGAGGTCGAACTCCGTCTGGAGTTCTTTCAGGAGGCCGAGCACGTCCGACTTCGTCCGGCCGTCCAGCGCGCTGACGGGTTCGTCGGCGATGATGAGGTCCGGGTTGAGGACGAGCGCGCGGGCGATTGCGATGCGCTGTTTCTCCCCGCCGGAGAACTCGTGTGGGTAGCTGTCGGGGTCCTCGTCGCCGAGCCCGACGCGTGCGAGCGTGTCCTCGACGACCTCTCTGCGGCGCTCGCTGTCGGTCATCCCGTGGACGCGAAGCGGCTCCGCGACAGTCTCGGCGATGGTCATCCTGTCGTTGAACGCGGATTCGGGGTCCTGTAACACGAGCTGAACCTGCCGGCGGTACTGGCGCAGCTCACGCTTCCCGAGGTCGCTGATGGGCTCACCGTCGAACAGAACCTCGCCGCCGGTCGGCTCCTCCAACTGGAGAATCGACAGCGCCGTCGTCGACTTCCCACAGCCGGACTCGCCGACGAGGCCGAACGCCTCGCCGCGATGAACGTCGAAACTGACGCCGTCGACGGCTTTCACAGTGCCGACCTGCCGACGGAGCAGTCCCTCGGTCACCGGAAAGTGTTTTTCGAGGTTCCTGACCGACAGCAGTGTGTCAGTCACGGCTATCACCTCCGTCGGCTTCGGCCGTCTGCTTCGGTGTCTCTTCTGGGTCGTCGAATGCCGCGCCGGCTCGTCGAGCCTCGAACAGTATCTCTCCGGGGTCGCGCTCGGGACCATAGTGCACACACGACACGCGGTGGGCGTCGTCGCCCTCGACGGCCGCAAACGGCGGCTTCGAGTCGCGGCAGTCATCGACCGCGTGGGCACACTCCCGGTGGAACCGACAGCCCTGTGGCGGAATCGGGTCCCGCGTGGCGAGGTCGTCCCCGCGCTCGCCGTCGCCGGTGAAACTCGCAAAGAGATCTTGGGAGTACGGATGAGCGGGCGTCTGGAGGACATCTGCCGTCGTGCCACGCTCGACATCTGTTCCACCGTAGAGGACGACCATCCTGTCCGCGAGCGAGGCGACGACCCGAAGGTCGTGGGTGACAAGCACGAGCGAGAAGTCCCGCTCCTTGCGGAGGTCGTCAAGCAGGTCGATGATGCGCCCCTGAATCATCACGTCGAGGGCGCTGACGGGCTCGTCAGCGATGAGGAGATCCGGCTCGGCGGCCAGCGCAATCGCGATCGCGACGCGCTGGCACATCCCATCCGAGAGTTCGTGGGGGTACTCGTCGACGCGCTCGGCCGGACGCGAGAGGCCAACGGTACCGAGCAGGTCGATTGCCCGCTCGCGGGCCTGCTCGCCGCTCACGTCTTGGTGGAAGGTAATCGCCTCGGCAATCTGGTCACCGACCGTGTACACGGGGTCGAGCGCGTTCTGTGCGTTCTGGAAGAGATAGGAGATGCGGTTGCCACGAATCGAGGTGAGCTCCGACTCCGAGAGGCCGAGCAGATTCTCTCCCTCGAAGCGGACCTCACCGCTGATGTTTGCCGGCGGGTCGACCATCCCCATGACTGTGTTACAGGCCATGGTCTTGCCGCTGCCGCTCTCGCCGACGAGACAGACCGTCTCGTTGCGGTCGACCTCGAAGCTCAAGCCGTCGACCGCGCGTACGAGGCCGTCGTCTGTATGCAGATGCGTCTGGAGGTCACTAACTGAGAGTATCGTCTCGTTCATGCTTTCCCTCGCGGGTCCAAGATGTCGCGGAAGCCATCGCCGATGAGTTTACACGACACGATAGTCGCCGCCAGCGCCAGCGCCGGAAGCGCCGCAACCCACCAGGCGTCGAGCGGCGGAGCCCTGTACAGCCCCTGCCCGATGGTCTGTCCCCAGGAGCGGTCGAACGGCTTGTAGCCCAAGAATCCAAGTCCGGCCTCGGTGAGGACGATTATCGCAATCAGGTGGAAGGTCGCCGGGACGACCGAGTTCGTCACGTTCGGAAAGATGTGCCGCCGGAGGATATACCCCTGGGGCGCACCGATTGCACGCGCCGAGAGGACGTACCCCTCCTCGCGGCGCTGGAGGGTCTCGCTGCGGACGATACGCGCGATACCGCCCCACGACAGGAATCCGAACACGACGATGAACATAATCTTCGTGTTCAGCAAGAACATGTACGCGAACAGATAGACTGCAAGCGCGGGCATCGTGAGCTGAATGTCGACGTAGCCCATTAGGATGTCGTCGACGAGGCCGCCCCGGTAGCCGGCGACGACGCCGACGACCGTCGCCAGCGGCATGACGAGTCCCAGGGTGATGAGCACGATATAGAAAAGCGGCCGTGTCCCCATCACAAGTAGGTCAGTCATTCTGTAGGCCTGGTCATTGGTCCCGAGCGGATACGTCCAGGAGCCTTGGCAGATGCCTCCGCTGTTGCTGGTCGGGCCCGCACAGCCGCTGGGGTAGAGGGTGTCAATCGTGGCCCCGACCGGGGGTTGAAGCGTATCGAAGGAGTCGCCGTTAACGAGCGTATTGAGCGGAGCCCAATCCCGCACTGTAGCCCACCCGCCGACGGCGACGACCGTCGCGAGGATAACGAGAGCGAGTACTGTCGCCCAGCGCCCGCGGAGGTGGCCGAGCAGTCTCCTCACCCGCTGTGGCCGTTTGGCGAGTGGCACGATCATATACGCCAGGATGACGACGAGTGCGATCAGCAAGAGCCAGTCTATCCAGCCGACCTTCCACTGCATAACGAGAGACAGGTCACCTGTGTTGCGGTGGTAGTTGAACAGGTCGGCCACGGCGAACAGGCCAACAAGCAAAACCACACGCTCGGCAGTTATCCAGCGGCGCCAGCCGCCGTGGTCGTCCCAGTCTATCTGTTCGAACTCCGCAACGTCGCGGCCATCGGATGGAGATGCATCAGTCATCTGTTGGAGGGAAAATGCGCTTACTCCTTCGGACACGGATAGCGCCGGTAGCCTCAAGGAGGGTTTGTACAACGGGAATGCTATTTTCGTACACTGCCTGTAATCTACACGCGTATCGTATTCTATCCGATTAATGTTTGGTCTATCATTAAAATCATTTCGGCATATGTCTCTCTCTGAAACAGAAACAAACGTGCAAATATGTGGGTACAGATAGCCGTACCTGTCATATGCCCTCTACGAGCCCCTTCTGGGGTGATCCCCGATGAAGTTCGCGCGTCTGATTGCACAGCGTATCGCTCTGGGCCTGCTCGCCGCCTGGTCGGTGCTTTCGCTCGTCTTTCTGGCGTTTGCTGCTACCGACGATTACTTTCTTGGACGGCAAATCTACCGTGAAGGTTTGCTTGGTGCGGGCGAAGAGGCCATCGAACAGTTTCGAGAGGCGTACTTCGCACAGCGCGGCCTGGACGGCTCACTCGTCGAGCAGTACGTCAACTGGATGAGCAACATGCTCACGTTGCAGTGGGGTCAGTCGTTCCGAACGGGCGAACCGGTGCGAGGAATCATGCAAGACGCGGTCGTGACCACCGGAACGTACGTTCTGCCAGCAATCGTTCTTGCTATCGTCATCGCGCTGGTGGCCGGCGTCTACACGGCCATACGCAGTGATACTGCACGTGCAAACGGGGTCCGTTCGGTTGCCTACCTCGGTCTGGGGGTGCCGTACTACTGGATCGGTGCGTTGGTACTCACCGTCGCTGGCGGCGTCCGTCTCAACGCACAGTGGATCGGCATGCACGCAACGACGATTCAGCCCATCGAGAGGCCGTTCGTCTACGAGACATTCCTCCCGATGGTCCTCGTGACGATAGTACTGGTGCCGGCCGTTCTCAGCTACGCGCGGGCGTACTCGATGCAGTACGTTGCTGCCGACACGACGCGACTCGTTCGCGCGAAGGGTGGGGGACAGCTCGCGGTCGCCCGGCACGTTCTCCGTAATGCGGCCATTCCGCTTGTCTCGCTCGTGTTCACCGAGACGCTCGCGTTGCTCGCAATCGCCGTATTCGTCATCGAGGCCATGTTCGGGATAGAGGGGCTGGGATTGGTGTTCTACAATGCGGTCTGGATCCGCGACATGCCAGTCATGATGAGCGGCGTTCTGGTCGTCATCTGTTTCAGCGTCGTCGGCAATATTCTGCAAGACCTGGCGTACTCCGTCCTTGACCCGCGGGTCGATACCGGCACCCGGTGAGTCACGGCCCGTGTCCTCGCGCCTGACACGCTCCGTAGCAGCTGTTCTGTCTGTGATACTGACCGGCATCGTAGCTACCGTCGGCTGTATATTACAGTTTCTCTGGGAGAGTGGCGTCTGAAAATATTTACGTTCGCAAACAGGAGTATAAGCACACATCACATGCCCTCCACGAACGTCTGTCGGGGTGGTCCTCGATGAGCTTTGCACGTCTGATTGCACAACGCATCGCTCTGGGCTTGCTGGCCGCCTGGTCGGCGCTTTCGCTCGTCTTCTTGGCCTTTACAGCCACCGAAGATTACGTCCTCGAGGGGCGTATTGCCGCTGCTGCGTACGGTGGGGCCGGCGAGGAAACCCTCGACCGAATCCGGGAGACGTACTTCGCCAAACGCGGGACTGACCGACCGCTGGTCGAGCAGTATGTTGATTGGATGAGCAACATGTTCACGCTCCAGTGGGGCGAGTCATTCGAGACCGGCGAGCCGGTGCGAGGGACCCTCGGAGACGCGGTCGTGACCACCGGGACCTACGTTCTGCCGGCACTCGTTCTCGCTACCGTCATCGCGCTGGCGTTCGGCGTCTACACGGCGATGCGCAGTGACACCGCCCGCGAGGGTGGAGTCCGGTCGGTGGCCTACTTGGGTCTCGGGATTCCGTACTACTGGATTGGGGCGCTGATCCTCACTGTCGCCGGGGGTGTCGGCCTCCGGGCACAGTGGATCGGTCGGAGTGCAACGACGATTCAACCGATGAACATGCCGTTCGTCTACGAGACGGTCGTTCCGATGGTCCTCGTGACGATAGTACTGGTGCCGGCCGTTCTCAGCTACGCGCGGGCGTACTCGATGCAGTACGTTGCTGCCGATACAACTCGCCTCGTTCGCGCGAAGGGTGGGGGACAGCTCGCGGTTGCCCGGCACGTTCTCCGTAATGCGGCCATTCCGCTCGTCTCGCTCGTGTTCACCGAAACGCTCGCGTTGCTCGCAATCGCTGTGTTCGTCATCGAGGCGATGTTCGCGATGGACGGCCTGGGGTTGGTCTTTTACAACGCCGTCTGGACCCGTGATATCCCGATTATGATGGGCGCGGTTCTGGTCGTGATACTGTTTAGTGTCGCCGGCAACATCCTCCAGGACCTGGCGTATTCTGTTCTCGACCCGCGCGTCGACACCGGCACGCGGTGAGATAGTCTCGTTTCCCGCTTTCTTGTCTGTCCGAAACCGCAACCCCTCGTTTTGTAGTATTGGGAATATAGAAAAATACTATACGACTGGCACGCCAAGCTAGCAGCATGAGCGAGACGCTCGTCATCGTCGGTGGTGACGCGGCCGGACTGAGTGCCGCAAGCAAGGCAAAGCGAGCAGACCCCGACCGCGAGGTAATCGTCTTCGAGCGAGGGGAATGGGTCTCCTATGCGGCCTGTGGGATGCCCTACTACGTGAAAGGCGAAGTCGAGGAGCTCGACGACCTCGTGGCGGTCGTCCCCGAGACGTTCCGTGACCAACGCGGTATCGACCTGCGGACGGGACACGAGGTTTTCGCCGTCGACCCGGACACACAGACTGTCTCGGTCGACGGTCCCGACGAGCGCTTCGAACAACCCTACGACGACCTGCTGATAGCCACAGGCGCAAGCGCGGTCGTGCCGCCGTTCGACGGGATGGCGCTCGACGGCGTGTTCACGATGCACGACATGGACGAGACGGCGGCTATCGACGCCTACATCGACGACAAGACGCCACAAACGGCCGCTATCGTCGGCGGCGGCTACGTCGGTGTCGAGATGGCAGAAGCGCTCACAGCCCGGGGGCTGGATGTCTCGCTCTACGAGGCGTTGCCCCGGCTGCTCCAGCCCTTTGGCGATGTCGTCGCCGAGTCGGTCGCCGACCACCTCCGCGAGCACGGTGTCGACCTCTTTCTCGACACGCCGGTCTCCGGCTTTCGGGGTGACGGCGCAGTCGAGGAGGTCGCCTTCGCTGGCGAGACGAACGCCGCAGATATCGCCATCGTCGGCGTCGGCGTCGAGCCCAACGCCACCCTCGCCGAGGGGGCGGATATCGAACTCGGGCACACAGGCGCAATCGCGACCGACGAGTACGGACAGACCAGCGCCGACCACATCTACGCCGCCGGCGACTGTGCCGAAGCCCGCCATGCCGTCACCGGCGAATCGGCCCACGTCCCGCTGGCACTGACGGCCAACCGGAGCGGTCGCGCAATCGGACAGACCGTCACCGGGACGCCAACGCCGGTCGGCGACATTGCCGGCACGGCAATCGTGAAAGCCTTCGAGACCGGTGCCGCACGGACCGGCATCCTCGACGAGGAGCGGGCACGAGAGGCGGGCTTCGACCCGGTGTCGGCCACCATCACCGCACCGACGCGACCCCACTACTACCCCGGCGGAGCAGACCTCACCGTCACACTGGTAGCCGACCGTGAAAGCGGACGGCTCATCGGGGGGAGTCTCGTCGGCCGCGACGGACTCAAGCGTATCGACACCGTGGCGACGGCGCTCCACGCGGAGATGACAGTTACCGAACTCCAGAACGCCGACCTGGCGTACGCGCCGCCGTTCAGCCCCGTCTGGGACCCGGTGCTGACGGCCGCGAAAGTGCTCGACGGACAGCGATGACCGACTCCCTTGTCGCGTACGTCGACGACCACCGGGAGAACCTGATTGCGGAGACGCTCGCGTTGCTCGCTGTCGATACCGCGAACCCACCGGGCGAGACGCGCGCGCTCGTCGAACACATCGAGGATCGGCTCTCGGGACTCAGTGTCGACACCGAGCGGTTCGCGGTCGACCCCGCAAAGCCTAATCTTCTGGTGACGGTTCCCGGTGCTGGCGAGGAGATATTCCTGTACAACGGACACCTCGATACGGTGCCGTTCGACGCCGACGTCTGGGCGCACGACCCGCTCGGTGAACGGGCCGGCGACCGCATCTATGGCCGGGGCGCGACCGACATGAAAGGGGCCGTCGCGGCGATGCTGATGACAATCCGTGCCTACGCCGAAACTGGGACCGAGCCGCCGGCCGACCTGCAGTTTGCGTTCGTCAGCGACGAGGAGGTGGGCGGCGACGCCGGGCTGCCGGCGCTTTTGTCTGCCGACGTTCTCGACGCCGACGCCTGCGTTATCGGTGAACCCACCTGTCAGGAGGGTCGCCACTCCGTGACCGTCGCCGACCGGGGGAGCATCTGGCTGACGCTCGAAGCCCGTGGAGAGGGCGCTCACGGCTCCCGCCCGGTGCTCGGCGAGAACGCTATTGACCAGCTCTACGGCGCAATCCAGCGCGTGCGTGACATTGTCGGCAGCCGCGAGCTGCAGCTCGCGGAGTGGATGGAACCGATTCTCGACGACTCCGTCGCCTACTACAGGCCGACTGTCGGTGAGACAGCCGCCCGCGAGCTCTTCGAGTCCCCTTCGATAAATCTCGGCACCATTGAGGGCGGCGAGGCGGTCAACAGTGTCCCCGAACGCGCTCGGGCCGAACTCGACATCAGGCTCACCGCGAGCGTCGAGACATCCCGGCTCCTCGCGGAGATACGTGATTGCGTCGCCGGCTGTGAGGGAATTACTATCGCTGACGTGAGTTGGAGTACCGGAACCGCCGAACCGGTCGACAGCCCCCTCGTCGACGCCGTTACCGTGACGGTCGAGGAAGTGACCGGGATGCGGGTCTACCGCCGGAGTGCGACCGGCGGCGGTGACGCGAAATCACTTCGGAACGCCGGCATTCCGTCTGTCGAATTTGCGCTCGGGACCGACACAGTTCACGCCGTCGACGAGTACACAACTGTCGACGCGCTCGTCGGGAACGCGACGGTGTACGCTCGGCTCCCCCATCTCTGGGCCGCGAGAACAGAGCGGTGAGTCATTGTGTTTGTTGCGAGTCGTTGCCGCCACGCTGTCGCTCGTTCTGTGCTTCAGAGCGTGAAACAGCCGACGGTATGAACCAGGTCTAAAAATCACCGCAATAATCACTATCAGACGTTGCAGGTGTTGACGCCGAGGACCTGATTGATGATACAGCGCTGTGTCAGCCCGGTCCCGAGCAACACGACACCGACGAGGAGTAGCGCCGCGCCGAGCGGGAGCGCCGCCGAGACGACACCGGCGACGATGAGCAGCCCGACGACTGCGAGAATCGGTCCTGCGACGAGACGAGCTGTCCGGTCGAAGCCGCCAACGTTCTGTTCCATATCTAACTGTTGGGTGCCCAACAGTATATAACTTGTCCTATATTGTAGTTATTATAAAATACTACTGTCTATATTGTAGGATTTACACAACATTATTACGGCGACCCAACGTAGCGCCGGTATGTGCGAAAAGACAGGCGGCGAGCAGACAGGCTGTCGGAGAGCGAACGACGGGCACAGACTGGAGACGAGCCTGGGCGGAACTGCCGAGGGGAAGCGATGAGCGAGGACACCGCGCGCCCGACGACACCAATGGCGTTGCGGGACGCGATGCCGGCCTTCGAGAAGGGGCGGTACTTCAACTTCGGCGCACACGGACCCAGCCCTCGTCACGTCGTCAAGTCGGCCGAAAACGAGACACAGGCTCACGAGTACGAGGTGCCGGTCACCGACGACCCCTACAAGTGGGCGTTCGAGCGGTTCGACGACGCCCGGGAGCGCCTCGCGACGTTTCTCGGCGTTGAGGGCGACGAAGTGGCACTCACAGAGAGCACGACCGCCGGCATCACCGCCATCGCGGGCGCTATCGACTGGGAGCCCGGCGATGTCATCGTCCGAACGGACCTCGAACACCCGGCGGGGGTGCTCCCCTGGCAGCGCCTCGAAGCCGAGGGTGTCGAGGTACGCGTCGTCGAGACCGAAGCCGGCCGCATCGACGTTGACGCCTTCACAGAGGCAGTCGCCGACGCGAAACTCGCCTGTTTCAGCGCGCTGACGTGGACGCACGGAACGATGCTCCCTGTCGAGGAGTTGGTCGATATCGCCCACGAGGCGGGCGCGTTCACGCTCGTCGACGCCGTCCAGGTCCCCGGCCAGCGGCCGATGGACGTCACCGCCTGGGGAGCAGACGCCGTTGCGGCGGCCGGACACAAGTGGCTGCTCGGTGCCTGGGGTGCCGGCTTTCTCTACGTCGACCGCGAGGCCGCGGCAGAGCTTTCCCCCCGGGCTGTCGGCTACCGAAGCGTCGAGGACCCGACCGGGGACGACCTGGCGTTCGCCGCCGGAGCCCGGCGGTTCGAGGTCGGAACCACGAGTCTGGCACCCTACGCTGCCCTCTCTGAGGCAATCGAGACTATCGAATCCGTCGGCATCGAGGAGATACACGACCGCAGCACGCGCCTCGCCGGCCGGCTTGCCGAGGCAATCCCGACCGACCGTCTGCTGAGTCCCGCGGACCCCGAGTCCGGGCTCGTGGCTGTCGATGTTGACGACCCAGAGGCGACGACCGAACGCCTCGCCGAGGACGGGCTCATCGTCCGCCCGCTTCCCGAACCAGCGGCGGTCCGGGCGTCGATTCACGCGGTCAACACCGAGGAAGACGTCGACCGTCTCGCCGCCGCGCTCGAATCCGAGTGGGCGTGACCATCCGGATATAAACTCACTTCTGGCACCCGTCGCTCACTCACCGCATGGACGCTGTTCTGTTCGACTTGGACGGAACACTGGTACAGTACCGACGCTCGCCCGGTGAGGTGCTCGCACGGAGCTACGAGCGCGTCGGCGTCGACCCGGTGTTTCCCGTCGAGGCGTACTACGACCGCTACGACGAGTTTGCCGAGCGAACCTCCTCGATGAGCGAACTCCGGCGGGAGTGTTTCGCCGCGCTTGCGGCCGAGCGGGGCCGGCCGCCGTCGGTCGGCCGGGAGATTGCAGCGGCGTTCGACCGCGAGCGTGACCAGTCGAACGCCGAGACACTCCCTGGTGTCCGGCCGACCCTCGATACCCTCGCCGAGCGATACGCCCTGGGCGTCGTCACGAATGGTGTCCGGGACGCCCAGCTGACGAAACTCGACGCGACGGGACTCGACCGGTATTTCGAGACTGTCGTCGTCGCCGGTGACGACTGCGAGCCGAAGCCGGCGGCTGCCCCCTTCGAGATGGCACTGGCAGAGCTGGCGGCCGAACCGACTAGCGCTGTCCACGTCGGTGACACGCCCGAGACCGACGTTGCCGGCGGAGCCGCGCTCGGCCTCGACACGGTGCTGGTCGCCTCGGACTCCCAGCCCGCTGATGCGACCTACGTTATCTCCTCGCCGGAGGCGTTGCGCTCGCCGCCCTGGGAGTAGCGACACAGCGTGTCGCGAACACAACCTAACAATCACTCGCTGTACACTGTTGTGTGGGGGTCGATTACGGAGATTCGAGGCGGACGCCTCGCGGTTCGGGGCGGCAAACCGTCAGTAAAACAAGTACCGTTCTGACCTGCAACTGTCGGGCTGTCTCCCTATCCGAGCCAGCCTCCAACGAATCGTGCGCTCTCGTGGCTACTGATCGACCAAATCGTCGACCGCACGACCGATATCCGTTACTTGGCGCTGTTGGCTCGACGTTGTGTCGCTCAATGCGACGAGTTGCTGTTCGAGCGACGTGAGCTCCTCAACGGCGGCATCGACTGTTGCAGTCACCTCCTCGGAACTCGACGCGTGTGCGTCGGTTGCTTTGGCGACTTCCTGTGCGCTTGTCGCCGTTTCGCTGATTGCGTCACCAATCTCTTGGAGTGCAGTCACGGTGTTGTCGACGGCTTCGATTGCGTCCGCGATTTCTGTGGTTGTCTTGGTGAGTTCCTCTTCTGTTCGTTTGGTCATCTCGATCATCTCCGTGACCATCGCTTCGATTTCACCGGCCTGCTGTTGGGAGTCGCCAGCCAGGTTCTTGATCTCGTCGGCGACAACAGCGAACCCGTCACCCGCCTCACCGGCGCGGGCAGCTTCGATTGAGGCATTCAACGCGAGCATATTCGTCTGCTCTGCGATGCCGTCAATCACATCGATGATTTCGTTCATCTCGTCGGCCTGTGTGGTAAGCGCGTTGAGCGTGTCGGTCACGCCGTCAGCCTGCTCTCTGACGGCCTCCATCCGGTCGATAGCGGCAGATGCTGTCTGTTCACCGTCATCGGCACGGCTGTTTGCCTGCTGTGCGGCACTGCTTACAGCCTCTGCACTCGAGGCAATCTCTTCGATTGTCGCAGACTGGTTCGAGAGTTCGCCTGCGGCTTGCTCCATGCGGTCGGTCTGTTCTTCGGCAAACGACTCAATTTCATCAGTGGTAGAGACAATCTCGTCGATAGCCTCGGAGAGGTCGTCCAGCTCCGAGCGAACGGTGCCGCTGACTTTATCCTGGAGTCGCTCGAGCTCCCGCTGACGGTGGACGTGTTCGGAGACATCCGGTGTCACCTCGAACGCCCCGACAACAGAGCCCTCCGGGCCGCGAAGCGGGACACCGTAGGTCTGGAATATCTTATCGCTCGTCGGCACTTCTCGGACCCCGTCTTCCTTGATTGCCTCGCCTCTCCGAGCGACCGTCTCGGCGAGTGTCTCGTCTTCGTCTTCTGTTCCGATTACATCGTAGGCATTCTTGCCCAGCACTTCTCCCCGAGAGGTGTCGAGGTCGCCAGCCAGCGTCTCGTTCCAGTGAGTAAGCGTCCCATCGTCGGTCGTTACAAACACTCCCTCGGGGAACTCGCTGACGAGCTGATTGAACATCTCCTTCCAGAAGTCCCGTTCCTGGCGGAGGCGTTCGTCGCCTGCTTCGCTAATATCGGTCTGTGACGTGTATGTTTCCCAAAGATATTCGGTTGCGTGAGACTCTTTGCCCGCTTGTGAGTCATCAGCCCCCTCTGTGAAGCTCATGACAGTGCTTTGACGCCACTGAATTCAATGTTTGGATAGGATTCAATATTTGATAACAAGCGGCTGGTCTCAGTGACGACCCGCCTGAAGACCGTCCGTTAAGACGGGCGAGTGAGTCTCTCCATCTCTCGTTTCATCTACTCCGTCGTTGGCTTCCGGTTCCAACTCTGTTGCTCATGTGGGACGGTATGACCAGACGCGTATCCTCTCCTGGCGCGATACCTGCTGGATATCAAATAGACGCCTGTGGGCCGCTATGATATACTCCGGCAATCACACGAGCAACTGGATATCGGCGTCGGCCATATCCTGCAGCGCGGTCGCGGCCCCGACGCCGGTCGTGACACCATCGTAGAAGTCGTCTTCGTCGTAGTCCATCAGTTCGATGGTCATCTGGCAGGCCTGAAACTCCACGCCCATCTCCAGGGAGGTGTCGACGAGTTCCTCGATTGTCGCCGTATCGTTGTCGTCGATTCGCCGCTCCATCATCTTGGTCGTAACACGGTCCATGCCGGGAATCGCGCCGACAACGTTCGGGACGGGCATGTTGGGGTTCCCGACGGAGCTGAGTTTGAGGTTTTTCGAGCGCTCCTCGTGGAGGATCTCCAGCCCCCAGAACGTGTGAAAGACCGTCACCTCGTAGCCAAACGCCGCCGCGGTGCTCGCGAGGATGAGCGGCGGATACGCCATGTCGAGGGTTCCCTTCGTCGCGATGATGGACATCTTTTTGGCGTCGTCCTCCTCGGTCGCCTCCGCGAGCGATTCCTCCAGCTCCTCGACGCGTGCGGCGAGTTCCGCACGAGAGGGCGTCTCCTCCGCCGGTGCGTCGGGTGTCTCCGTGCTCATCGTCACTCTGTCTTGCGGACGTAGTGTCTGTACACGTCGCTGTCCTCGGCCTGGTCGAGGAGTTCGACCCCGCTGGTTCCGGCCGCCCAGCCGTCGATGTCGCTCATGCTGCCGGAGTCAGTCGCGAGCACTTCAAGAACCTCTCCCTCACCGAGGTCGTCGATGGCTCCTTTCGTTTTCACGACCGGCATGGGACACGATGCACCTTTCACGTCGAGCGTCTCCGTAACGTTGAATTCCGTACTCATTGGTTATCTGCTCCGTCCTTCTATATTGGAGCTACTGCACAATACTAACTCGGTGGGTAAAAGAATGTTGGTCCTTGTACTTGCTGTGAACAACAGGAACCGAAGATTGCGGGATTTATGACATAGAACGAGCCTAGTAGACTCCTTAGACGAAAATTGTGATATTTGTATTGTGTAGTTAGTGAATTACTATGCAAACTCTTTTGTGTATCTACCCGGTAGAGAGGGGTGTACACGATGAACCCAGAAGATTTCCCGGCTCCGGCTGTCGACGTCGAGAGCGTCGCTCCTGAGACACTGAAAGACCGTATCGACGCAGGTGAGCAGGTCACGCTTCTCGACGCGCGGATGGAGTCCGAATACGACGAGTGGCATATCGACGGACCGACGGTCGACTCGCTCAACGTTCCGTACTTTCATTTCCTCGACGACGAGGTCGACGACGAGATACTCGCGGAGATTCCAGCCGACCGCGAGCTGACTGTTCTCTGTGCGAAAGGCGGGGCTAGCGAGTACGTCGCCGGCACACTCGCCGAACTCGGCTACGACGTGAACCACCTCGACGAGGGGATGAACGGTTGGGCGAGCATCTACGAGGCTGTCGAAGTGACCGAGTATGACGGTGCTGGGACGCTGTTGCAGTACCAGCGCCCCTCCTCTGGCTGTCTCGGCTACCTCCTCTACGACGGCGGCGAAGCCGCGATCATCGACCCGCTTCGGGCCTTTACCGACCGGTATCTCGCCGACGCCGCGGAACTCGGCGTCGACCTGACCTACGCCATCGACACGCACGTCCACGCCGACCACATCTCGGGCGTGCGCGACCTCGATGCCGAGGGCGTCGAGGGCGTCATTCCCGAGGCCGCTGTCGACCGTGGCATCACCTACGCCGACGACCTGACCACCGCCGCCGACGGCGACATCTTCACCGTCGGCGACGCGACCATCGAAACCGTCGCCACGCCCGGCCACACCACCGGGATGACCTCCTATCTCGTCGACGACAGCTTCCTGGCGACCGGAGACGGCCTGTTCGTCGAGAGTGTCGCTCGCCCGGACCTCGAAGAGGGCGACGAGGGCGCACCCGATGCCGCGCGCATGCTCTATGAGTCACTCCAGGAGCGCGTGCTGACGCTGCCCGAGGAGACAATCATCGGCGGCGCACACGCGAGTGACGCCGCAGTCCCCGCCGAGGACGGCACCTACACCGCACCACTCGGTGACCTCGTCGCGGAGATGGACGCGCTGACGATGGACGAAGACGAGTTCGTCGAGCTGATTCTCGCGGATATGCCGCCCCGGCCGGCCAACTACGAGGAGATTATCGCGACGAACCTCGGCCAGAACAGTGTCGACGACGAGGAAGCGTTCACACTCGAACTCGGGCCGAACAACTGCGCTGCGAGCCAGGAGTCGCTCGCGGGTGACTGAGACGAGCGATGCTCGACCCAGTACCGCTGGCGGTTGTCGGTGAGCTGTTTCCAAACGGCGTCAGTCGCTACGCCGTCGGCGGCTTCCTCGTCGGCCTCGGAACGGTGCTCATCTACGTCGGGACGGGTATCCCGGCCGGCGCGAGTACGTTCCTCGAATCGACGCTGTCGTACGTCTCCGGCCAGTCACGATTCCGGCAGTACGTCGACTCCCGTGACTGGCGAGTCGTGTTCACGGCCGGTATCATCCTCGGGGGCCTGCTGTTTGCGGCCACCGTTCAGTCTGGCCTCCTCTCGTCGGGGCTCTACGAGGCCGGCTCGACCGGCGAACTCTACGATATCGGCGGCGTGACCCTGTGGCTGACCGAGGTCCAGCCGTGGCGGCTGTTCGTAGGCGGTCTCTTCGTTGGAATTGGTACCCGAATCGGGAAAGGCTGTACGTCGGGCCACGGCGTCTGTGGCGTCGGCTCGGCGTCGAAAACGTCCATCGTGGGCGTCGTCACCTTTCTGCTGGTTGCTATTGCGACCGCCCAGATTGTCGCCGCCACGGGGGTGACGCCGTGATGGCGGACCGCCATCCGCTGTTCAAACCCCTGGTGTTCGTCGGGGGTATCGTCTTCGGCTTCGGACTTGGATTCAGTCATATGGCCCGTCCCGAGGTGGTCCTGAACTTCCTCACGTTCGAGGATTTCGGACTGTTGTTCGTCATGTTCGGTGCGGCCATCGTCTCGGGTATCGCCTTTGCGGTCATGCCACGGATTCGCGACACCGCACCGCTGTCGGGCAACCGCTACGAGCGCCGGCTGAAGTCATTCGACCGGAACGTGCTCGTCGGCGGCGCTATCTTCGGTGTCGGCTGGGGGCTCTCGGGCATCTGTCCCGGCGCGGCTTACGCCAGTCTCGGCACCGGCAACGTCACGATCCTCTGGGCGCTCGCGGGGATGTTCGTCGGCGCCTACGCACAGGGATACGTGCGGAGTCGCGCGTCTGCTGGCGTCACAGCGGCGAGTGCTGACTGAGCCTGTCTCATCATGGAACTTTCAGTAGTTGCTGTCTTTCTCGTCGCCGGTGTCGCGAGCCTGTTCATGTCGTGGGTTATCGGAGCCGGCTCCAGCGGCGCGACGCCGTTTGCCCCGGCGGTCGGTGCGAACGCGATTTCGACGATGCGGGCGGCGTTTGTCGTCGGCATCTTTGGTTTTGCCGGCGCGGTGATACAGGGTGCGAACGTCTCTGAGGCGGTCGGTCGGGGCCTCGTCGGCGGCGGTAGCCTTCCCGCGACCGGCGTCATCGTCGTCCTGTTCATCGGTGCCGGGCTGATGGCCGTCGGCATCAAGACAGGGTATCCGATTGCCACTGCCTTCACCGTCACCGGCGCTGTCGTCGGTGTCGGCCTCGCACTCGGTGGGACGCCCGTCTGGTCGAAGTACCTCCAGGTGGGCGCGGTCTGGCTGCTGACGCCGGTCGTCGGCGGCGGGCTCGCGTACGCCATCGCGAGCGTCCTCCCCCGGAACGACGTGCCCGAACGGTACAGCGTCGCGGCCCTTGCTGGTCTCGTCGGGGCGGTGCTGGCGAACGTCGAGTTCGCCTATCTCGGTCCGGGCGAGCGTGCGGGGACCGCCGCTGGCTTCGTGGGGCGAACGCTCGGCGCCGAGACGGCGACGACAGCCGGCTCCGTCTCGGTCCTCGTCGGGCTCGGGGTCGCCGGGCTCGTCTGGTGGGATGTCGGACGGCAGACGACCAACGGACTCCGGCGGGTGCTCCTTGCGCTTGGCTCGCTTGTTGCCTTCTCGGCGGGTGGGAGCCAGGTTGGCCTCGCTGTTGGCCCCCTGCTCCCGTTGCTCGACGGCGTCGAGATGGTTTCGGTGACCGCAGTCCTCGTCGGCGGCGGTGCTGGCATCCTCGTCGGCTCCTGGACCGGCGCGCCGCGGATGATAAAATCGCTGGCACAGGACTACTCCTCGCTCGGCCCGCGACGCTCTATCGCTGCGCTTGTTCCTTCGTTTCTCATCGCACAGGCCGCCGTGTTTCTCGGCGTCCCGGTCTCGTTCAACGAGATTATCGTCAGCGCAATCATCGGAAGCGGCGCGGCGGTCGGCGGTGGTGACGCGGTGAGCCCGCGGAAAATCCTGGTCACCGTCGGTGCCTGGGCTGGCTCGCTCGTGTTCGCGCTTGCCGCTGGCTACGCTGTGGTCCTCGCGCTGCCGATGCAGTGAGCCACAGGTCCCGACCGGCTGTCTCACGCAGCAGTATTTCAGAACTAAACAATACTACTGTCGAGAGACCGTCACAGATACACCTGCGTCGCTCGCTGTTTCTGTACTGGTTGCTGTGCGCGCCACTCTCTGAGAGGATTCTGGGGTAAGCAACACTTGTGCCGGTATATCCCAATAACTTATGACGCTATTCGTCTCTCCTACCGATGTGATTTATAGAAATAGTATTGTGCTATCGGTCCAAAACTGTTAATTACACCCGTCGATTACTCTCTACTGAAGCAGTGCATGAAACAATCACAACTACACAACACTGGCGGTGAGACACGATGGTAACGCTTGGTAGCTATCCACCGGCCATGGAGGCGGCCCTCCTCATCGGTGCAGTCCTCGTGGAGGCGCTTGTTCTCTACGTCGGCTACGGCGCGATGGAACAGTTCGTTGGACCACAACTGCTCGACCGCATCACACAGACATAGATGGATATCTTCGGACTCAGTCTGGCGTTACTCGTCCTGTTTGTCGGGTTTGGGCTGCTCATCGGCATCCTGTTTGGCTTCTTCGGGATGGGTGGCTCGTTTCTCGTCACGCCGGCGTTGCTGGTGATGGGGTACGACTCTCGGGTCGCCGTCGGGAGTGGGCTCGCGTTCGTGTTCGGTACGTCGGTCATCGCGACGCTGAAACATCGCGACCTCGGGCAGGTCGACTACAAGCTCGGGGTGTTGATGATTGCGGGGACGACCGCGGGCATCGAGGTCGGTAAGGAAGTGGTGCTCCACCTCGAAGAGCTGGGACTTGCAGGCAGCATCATCAGCGTCACCTACGTCGTGTTGCTGGGAGGTATCGGCGTCTTTGTGACCTACGAGTCGGTGAAGGGCAGCGACGGCGGCCCCGACCATGAGGCGGCTGACGAACCGGCCGATGCAGAGGATATCCCCGACATCGCGAAGACGATTCAGTCATACCGGGTACCGCCGATGATAGCTCTCAGGGGCGGCGTCAGGGTGTCGCTGTGGATGATTCTCGGCGTTGCCTTCGCCACGGGACTGTTGTCAGGATTCCTGGGTGTCGGGGGCGGCTTCATCCGGATGCCCGCACTGTTCTATCTCATCGGCGTGCCGGTCCCGGTCGCCGTCGGGACCGACCTCTTCGAGATTGTCTTCTCGGGCGGTATCGGGAGTTTCACCTACGCGCTCGACGGCGGTGTCAATCTGCGCATCGTGTTGCCGTTGCTGGCCGGGAGCGCGCTCGGCGCGCGCATCGGGTCGGCCGCGACGAGCATCGTCGACGAGGACGAAATCAAGGTCTACTTCGGCGTGATGCTCCTTGGCGGCGCTGTCGCTGTTGCCGTCCGCGAAATCGGGAATGTCTACGGTATCGGCGTGTTCGATGTCGTCAGCCTGGTGTTGATTCTCGGCTCGGCGCTGCTGGTCAGCGGTGCTGTCGTCTACAGCACGGTGAGCGAGCTCCGAGACCGCGAGACGGTCACAGCAACGGCCGCCGACTGATTGAGACGGTCGTTCCGTGACCGGCTCCCGAAGCTCGGTGTGTCGAGTGGGTCTCTGTTCGACCTGCGGCCTCCTTCACACCAGAGTATCCCAGGGTTCTACAGGATTGTGCAATCTATGCAAATTCTTTTAACAGCGTGGCCCCTATCTCCTGATACGACAGATGCCAGATTCGATGTCTGAACAGCTACGACAGGATATGCAGTGTGAGGGGCTGCTCGAGTGTTTCCACGGGCTCAAACAGCTCGACAAGGATGTCTTCCGGGTGCTCGTCCAGAGCGAGGAGCCACAGACCGTCGACGAGATTGCCGAGCGCGTCGACAGAGAGCGCTCGACTGCCTACCGGGCGGTCCAGCGGCTCATCCAGGCCGGCTTCATCCAGAAAGAGCAGGTTAACTACGACCAGGGCGGCTACTACCACGTCTACCGGCCGACCGACCCCTCCAAGATCGCCGACAACATGCAACGACTCCTCAACGACTGGTACGCGAAGATGGGCCAGCTCATCCAGGAGTTCGAGACGAAATACGAGGAGGACACATCCTCGATGCAGTCGGTCGAAGGGTAGTACACCTGCTGTGTGTGGGTTTCGCCCCCGGCGCTGCTGAAAATCAGACGTTCTCTTGTATTGTGCAATCTCTACAAAACCCTTAACTACGACCAGAGCCAACGAACAGGTGATGGCAACCGATACTGCGACAGATGCTGCTGCGCCCGAGGAACCGCTACACATCGACGGCGAGGCTGAACTCGACGAGACCGTCGCCGACTACGATGTCGTACTCGCTGACTTCTATGCCGACTGGTGTGGTCCCTGTCAGATGCTCGAACCGATTGTCGAGACGCTCGCGGCCGAGACCGACGCGGCCGTCACCAAGGTAGATGTCGACGCGAACCAGCAACTCGCCAGCGCATACGGGGTCCGTGGCGTCCCGACGCTCGTACTGTTTGCGGGCGGCGAACAGGTCGAGGAGATAGTCGGTGTCCAGGGAGAAGACGAACTGCGCTCGCTCGTCGAGAGCTACACCTAATTCTACAGGCGGAGCAGGCCGAGTGCCTCGGGGCTTGACCCCGAGGGTGAAGGCCGTAAGCCCCACTAAACGTGTTCCGTTCGCTCGATGTACTGTTCAATCGTCTCGGTCGAAACGTCACCAGCCGTTCCGACGTAGTACGATTCCTCCCAGAACCCACCACCCCACAGGTACTCTTGTAACAGAGGTTCGTGTTGTTCCCACATCTCCCGCGACGTGATGCTCTTGACCGTTCGCACAATTTCGCTCGGCGCGTGTTTCGGATGGGCTGACAGAAACAGGTGTACGTGGTTGGGAGAGATGTGCAACGACAGTATCTCGTAGCCGTACTTGTCGCATACATCACGGAAACTCGACTCCAGCGAATCCTCGATTGGTTCGAGAATCGCGTGGCGGTACTTCGGACACCACACGAAGTGGTAGTTGACGTTGTACACCGTGTGGTTCGACCGCTTTTCGCCCATACCTACCAGTACAACGACCAATCAAAGGTATTCTTTGAAGTGACCTACAGACAACCACCAGTAGACTTTTAAGCGTGGAGGAGCAAGGAGTAGACGTGACGAAGCAACTCAAGGTATCCGATTCCGTGTACGACGACCTTGACGAACTCAAGGACGAGGAGGGCCACACGAGTTTCGACAGCGTACTCCGAACGCTCCTCCTTCACTACCGTCACGTCCAACCCAACGACCAAGAATGACCAACGAACAGGCTCTCGTCAAGACGCTGGACTTCCAACTCGACATCCAGAGTGACAACGAGAGCCTGCTCCGTGACGCTTGTCTCGAATCGCGCTCGGTGTACAACGAAACCATCCAGCTCGCCAAACAAGGTGTGAATTGGGACGCGATTCCCGACCGCGTGGCCGACGACGCCAACCTCGTGAAGAACACGACTCAGCGCGTCGTTGCGAAGGCTCTCGGGGCGATGGAGAACTACTACGAGTACGACGACTTCGGTCAGCCGAGTCACACCAAAGACGGCGCGTACCCGCTTCGTGCGAACTACGAGGAAGGGTACAACTTGTCGCTTACCGACGACGGCGACGTGGCGTTCCGCATCAGCGCGAAACCGTACAAGCACGTCAAAGGCGTTCTTAACGGCGACGACGCTCATCTCGACATTCTCAAGACCGCGCTTACGAGCGACGACTGGAACATTGGGACAGCAGAAGTCCTGTTCCACAACGAGAACGCCGAGTTGCACGTCAACGTCACGAACACCGAGCAAACTGTTCGTGACAAGCAGGACTCACGGACGGTCGTCGGTGTGGACGTGAACGAGGATAACGTCGCGTTGACCGCGCTGAACGAAGATGGCGTCGAAGATACGTTGGTCATCGACTTCCCCGAAATCAAGTTCGAGCGCCACCGCTACTTCACGATGCGAAAGCGTGTGCAGAACGCGGGGAAAGACAGTGTTCACGACACGTTGGAAGGACGTGAGGAACGGTTTGTCCGCGACAGACTCCACAAAGTGTCTCGGCACATCGTGGAGTGGAGTCGTCAGTTCGAGAAGCCGTGTATCGTCTTTGAAGACCTCAAAGAGATGCGCGACAGTATCGACTACGGCACGCGGATGAACCGACGCTTGCACCACCTCCCGTTCCGCGCTCTCCAATACTACACGTCATACAAGGCGTCGTTCGAGGGCATTCCAACCGCGTGGATTAACCCCGAGTACACCAGCCAGCGGTGTCCGATATGTGGGCATACGGAGCGAGCGAACCGCAACAAGAAGCGGTTCAAGTGTCGGTCGTGTTCCCATCAAGACCACAGCGACCGTGGTGCAAGCGTCAACATCGCCGTGAAAGGCATCAAGAAACATCAGGACTGGAATGTGCCTGCTCTCAACAGCCTTCCCGTTGTTCGGAAGGTGCGACGACAGGCATCGGGGGCCGTGGACGCCCCGACCGTGACCCACCCGACCGTTCGAGGCTATCAGGCCGATGGTCGCGTGGGAGTGTCCGACTAATCCACGGGAAGCCTCGGGGCTTGACCCCGAGGCGGTTCACGTTACTCTTCTGTCGTGCGGACGTTCTGGCCGCGAGGATCGCCAAACGGTTCGTCGGCGTCGCGCTCGAAGACCTGTTCTCCACGGACCATCGTCCACTCGGGAAACAGTCCATCCCATCCCTCGAAGGGCGTCCACGGGCAGTTCGTGTGTAGCGCGTCTGCTCGTATCTCGGTGACTGCGTCCGGGTCGACCAGCACGAGGTCGGCGTAGTTCCCCTCGCGCACACGGCCGCGGTCCGGAAGGTCGAACACGTCCGCGGGGGTCGCCGCCGTCAGGTCTCGCACCCGCTCGTAGCTCAGACGGCCACGCTCGGCCTCGACAAGCAACAGCGGCAGGACAGTCTCGACGCCCGGGACACCACTCGGCGCGTCCCAGACACCGACGTCTTTCTCTTCGGCGGTGTGTGGTGCGTGGTCGGTCGCAATCATGTCGACGGTGCCGTCGGCGACGCGCTCGTAGACGCGCGAGCGAAGCGTATCCCGGCGTAGCGGCGGGTTCATCACGCCGTGGGTGCCAAGCTCGGAGAGATACTCGCGGGAGAGAAAGAGGTGGTGTGGCGTCACCTCGCAGGTCATTCCGTGTTCGGCGGCGATGTCGATTCCCTCTGGTGTGCTGGTGTGTGCGACGTGAATCTGGATATCTCGCTCGGTCGCCAGCTCGCAGGCCCGCCGAACGGCCTCCTGTTCTGCCTGTGGTCGGCGGTAGGCACTCCAGGCGTCGGCGTCGTCGCGCTCTCTGGCGCTCTCGTTGAACAGCGTCTCGTCCTCGGCGTGGACGGTGACGGTCACGTCGTGCTCGCGTGCCTGTTCGAGCGCCTCGGCATACAGCGAGGTGTCGATACCCATCTCGCCGGTCGAATCAGCCAGAAATACCTCGCCGAGGGCGAACAGCGGCCGGTCGAACAGCGTTGCCGGCTCCCAGTCGGCGGTGACGCCGCCGTTGATGCCGAAATCGATGTGGGCCTGTTCGGCGTAGCCGAGTTTCTCGTCGACGGCCGCCCCGTCGACTGTCGGCGGCTCGGTGTTCGGCTGGTCGACGACCGTCGTGACGCCGCCGGCGGCGGCGCTTTTCGTTCCCGTCTCCCAGGTCTCTTTGTGGCCGAATCCCGGCTGGCGGAAGTGGACGTGGACGTCAATCATCCCCGGCAACAGCCGTTTCCCCGTCGCGTCGAGGACGCGCTCGTCGTCGGCATCGAGTCCGTCGCCGACGGCGGCGATACGCTCCCCGCTGACGCGAACGTCTCGGGTGTCTCCCTCCGCAAGTGTCGCGTTCCGAATGAGCATATCCACGCTCTACACCGAGGGGTGGTAAGTCTCCCGGACGACCGCTACACGCTGTCGACGGTCGGGTCGTCGCCGGCGAGGTGGTGGATTACTGCGTCGACAATAGCTCCTGTCTCGCCGCCGGCTCTGGCGATACTCCCGACGGCGTCGCGCTCGAATTCGACGGCGAGGGCGTCGTAGAGGGGCGCGAGCACGTCGGCGACGGCCGCGTGGTCTTCCACCATCAAAATCCCGGAGGTAACGGCCACGTCGCTGTGGACACGCTGTGCGAGGCCTGCTATCTTCCCCGCCGCAGAAAGCGAGTGTGTTCCCGGACAGAAGGAACCCTCGGGCTCGCCCTCGTCGGCGTCGACACCAACCTCGCTGAGGGCGGCGTTCACCCGGCCGGTCACGCGGTCGTAGCGCTCGGTGATGCCGGTTCGGGAGTCCTCGACCGGCTCTGTCACCGCGAAGGCGACAGTGTTGCCGGTGAAGGCGACGGCGTGGCCGCCGACGCTGCGCTCGGCGATTGGGTAGCCATGGTCCGATGCAATCTGGCACGCCCGCTCGTAGCCGTCTCGGTTGCTGTCCCGTCGGCCGAATGCGACGTTTTTCGGTGGTCGCCAGACCCGGACGCCACCCTCGCCGGTCTCGCGGGTCCGCTCGACGAGGTCGTCGGTCACTGCCAGGTCGGCCGAGAGCTCCTCCTTGCGGCCACGTAACGCGTACATGCTCACTCCCGGCCCGTCACCGAGACGGGAGCCATTAGCGGGTAGCCGTCGACCAGTTCCATCTCTGCGACGACGCGGACGCCTTCGTACTCGATTGTCAACTCGACCTCGATGAACTCGCCGGTGAGTTCGGTGTAGCTCGCCGGGCCGTCGGCGATTTCGGCCGCGAGACGGTCGGTGTCTGGCGTGACCGTCACGTCGACACAGTGTGGCTGGTTTTCGATTGCCTCTTCCATCGCTCGCGCGAGCGACGGCGCGCTCTCGGGGCTGACCGGCGTCCCCGCGAACTGGTGGTACAGCGAGCCGAATTTGATGCCCGCCTCGAAACAGGCCGCCTCCGCGTTGGTCGGTGTCGTGTCGGTCATGCTCGGTCGGCTCGTTCATTGGTGACGAACGCGTATCTACCCGTCGGTCCCGGCGACGGGCGACTCTGCTGTGCCAGCCACATCCTGTCTGGCTTCGCCCTGGAGGGGGACTGTCACGTTGATTGTCGTCCCATCGTCGTCTGTCGACGCCGTCACAGAGCCACCGAGCGAGACGGTGAGCCAGTTTATCAGCCACAGCCCCAGCCCGCTGCCGTGATGGAGCTGGTCTTCCCCACCCTTTTCGAGAAAGACCAGCTCCTGGTCGGAGATGCCCGGCCCGTCGTCCTCGACAGTCATCGTCAGCCGACCCTCCGCTGTCGTCAGCCGGACCCGCACGTCGACCGCCGAGGGCGGGGCGTCGCTGTGGACGAAGGCGTTCTCGACCAGCTCCGTGAGCACCTGCTTCAGCTCCGAGTAGACCTGGCTGTCGGCCACCTCCTCGTCTGATGCGATCGTACAGCTCCCCCCGTGTTCGCGTGCGGTCTCCTCTGCCACCGCGGCCAGCTCCTCGCCAGGGACGTACACTGTCCCAAGCGCCTCGGCAGAGAGGGACTGTTCGATGTCTCGGGCGGTCTCGGAGTGGTCTGCGAGCGCTGCGGTGCGTTCGCTGATGGTGTCCAGCGAGTCCTGTATCTCCGGGGAAATCGCGCCGGTCTGCTCTGCAATCCGGTCGGCGAGCAGGCTCCTATGGCCGTCGATGACGTTTATCGAGGTGCGAAGGTTGTGACGCAACACGCGATGGAGCACCGACAGCCGCTGTTCACGCAGGAGCTTGTCGGTCACGTCGAGCTGGATGGCGACGAACGCGACCGGCTCGCCGTCCTCATCGGTGACCGGCGCAATCGTCTGCTGTGTGATATAGCGGTTGCCGTGTTTGGTCTCGTTGATAGACTGCTCCTCGAAGACGTTGCCCGCGAGAATCGTCTGCCACAGCCGCTCGTAGTGGCCCTCGCTCATCTCGCCGGAGTTGAGTATCCGTGGGTTCGAGCCGACGGCCTCCTCGGCGGTGTAGCCGGTGAGTGTCTCGAAGGCCGGGTTGACGTACTGTATCGTTCCCTCTGTATCGGTGATGAACATCGCTGCTCCCGCGTGGTCGATTGCCTTCTTGTACTGGAGTGCCTCCCGGTGGGCATCGATGCTCTCGATGGTTTCGGGGATGCGCCGACAGATCTCCTCGATGAGCTGGCGCTCGGCCTCGTCGAACCCCGTCGGGTCGGTCGTGTAGATGCCCAGCACGAACTGCTGTTGTTCGTCGAAACACACGGGAACCGCGAGACAGGCGGTGATGCCGTGCGCACTCGCCCGTCGGCTCCACGCCGCGTCGGTCGTCTCTGTCTGGACCTCGTGGCTGTGCTCGCGGGCTGTTGCGGCCCGGACCGGCTCGTCTTCGCGCGCTGCACTCGCTGCCCACTCCGCGTAGGCCGTCGCCGTGCCGACGGCCGTCTCGCTGGCGTCGGGCATCTCCTGGTCAGTAATGCCAAGCCCTGCGACAGTTCGGGACTGGTCGCTGTTGCTCGGGGACAGGCGGACGAGCGCGTAGGCGTCGACGGACTCGAACCGTTCGGGGACGTTCTGGACGAACTCCCACGGGTCGGTGACGTTGACGAGTGCCTCGCTGATCTCCTGGTAGATGCCCGTCAGCTCTTCGAGACGCGTGGCTCTGGTCACGTCTTTCAGGGTGATACTCTCCTCGGCGATGAGCGCGTCTGGGGCCGTCGACCGCGTTGCCTCGTACGTTCTGGTGTGGCCCGCGACCGTTCTCGTCACGCGCTGTGTTTCGCCCGGAGACAGCGCCGTGAGCTCGGCGTCGATCTCGTCGAGTGGCGCACGTGGAATCTGTTCCAGTCCCAGCACGGTGGCCGCTTGCTCGTTGTAGTCGATGACGATGTCGGCGTCGTCGAGCACGAGCCCGCCGTCAGAGAGGTTGTCGGCGAGCGCGGAGTGGTCGGGCGAGCTGTGCTGGGTGAACTCCGCTCGGGCATAGAACAGCACACCGAGCGCGAAAACGGCCACACCCAGGGGCTCGTAGTTGATGAACACGAGCGGGTCGACGAACCGCGCCAACGCGAACGGGACGGCCGGAAGTCCGGTCGCGATGACCAGCGCGTACAACAGCAGCGGGTGGCTTTTGGTGGTCCCACTCTTGCGGGTGAACGACTCGAACAGCCAGAGAAAGCCGACACCCGCTGCCGTGTAGGCGAAGCCGGTTACGACCCAGTGTGGGGTGTAGTATATCGGCGTCAGGTGTCTGAACGGCTCGGCCGTAACCGCCATGTCGAAATACGCCCCGTGAAGCGGATTCGTCAGTTTCGCGCCGATAATTGTGAGGAAGATGACCGCGCTGGTGAGTCGGACCGCGCGGTGGCGGTGGTATCGACGGCCTGCATATGCGGACGCGAATCCCAGCCACGCGAACACCGTTGCGATACCGACGACGAGCGCGGCGGTGTGTGTCGCTCGCGCTCGTGGTCCTGCCTGGAGTGCCAACTGAATCGCCGTCAACAGCGACCACGCGCCGCTCAACACGAGCAACCACGCCAGACTCAGGCGCGTGTCGGGATGGTCGAGCGACCGGACGCCGAGCAGTCCCAGTAGACAGATAATACCGGTTACTGCGAACACGAAAATATATGCCAGCTGTAGCATGTGATATACGGTCGACTCCTGTCGACCTGTCTCCCCTGTGGTCCGGACTATCTGCTGGATATACGTAAACTATCGTCCAATTCCCACCAACCGGAAACTACCCCTGTGTGCCTTTGGTGTGAATCGTGTGCTACTTATTTCGTCTCCCGCTTGGTGTAACTGAATGGACGACCCGGTCTTACTCACGGGAGCGGGCGGACACGTCGGGCGGACTGTCTACGAGCGCCTGGCCGAACAGTACGACTGGCGGCTCATGTATCACACCCAGCCCACCGAGGAGCCCGGCGCTCCCTATTTCACCGGCGACGTGCAAGAGCCCGAAGACGTACGCCCTGCGATTGCCGAGGCGGGCGCGGTTGTCCACCTCGCGGGCGACCCCCGGCGCGGAGCCCCCTGGCGGAGCGTTCTCGCGAACAACATCGACGGCACGCATACGGTCTACGAACTCGCCGTCGAGCACGATGTCGACCGCGTGGTCTTTGCCTCCTCGAACCACGCCGTCGGTGCCTTCGAGACCGACGAACGAACTCCCGAGATGTACCGGGCCGACGACGACGTTCGCCTCGACGGCACCGAGCTCCCTCGCCCCGGCAACAAGTACGGCATCAGCAAGGCGACCGGCGAGACAATCGGTCGATACTACCACGATGAGTACGGCATCTCGGTCTGTAACATCCGCATCGGCAACCTCAACGAGGACCACCCGCCAATCGACTACGAGCGGGGCCAGGCGATGTGGCTCTCGCCTCGGGACTGTGCCCACATCCACGACCGCGCGCTCCAGGCCGACTACGACTACGAAATCGTCTACGGTATCTCAGATAACGACCGGAAATATTACTCGCTAGAACGCGCTAAAGGGGCACTTGGCTACGAGCCACGGGACAACTCCGCGGAGTGGGACGGCGCGGAGAAGGTTTCGTGACCTGTTGCTCCTGAACTGCGTTTCAGCAATCACTTTTGACCCCATCTCTCGTAGCCGTCGGCATGAGCGATACCGTTCTGATTGTCGGCGTCGGCGAGACGATTGGCGAAGCGACAGCGCGACAGCTACACGGTGCGGGCTACGATGTGGGCCTGTTCGCCAGGTCAGCGCCCTTCATCGAAGAACTCGCAGCGGACCTCGGGGCGGGCGCGGTTGCGGTCCCAACGGACATCACCGACATGGCGGCGGTCGAGGCCGGCGTCGAGCGCGTCCAGGCGGAACTCGGCCAACTCGGCGCGGTCGTCCTCAACGCCAGCGCCGGCGGCGGCCGACCAATCGAAGACGCGAGCGTCGACCGCCTCCAATCGATGCTCGACGTTCGGGTCGCTGGTTCGCTTGCCTGCGTCCAGGCCGCACTCCCGGACCTCCGGGAAACTGAGGGGACGGTCGTGTTCAGCGGCACGACCTACGCAGAGGAGACCGCGCCCGAGCAGGTCGAGTGGGGTGCCGTCGCGCCGGCCACACAGGGACTTGCGGCCACCCTCGACGCCGCGCTCGGAGCGGTCCAAGTCACGTACGTCAGCATCGGTACCGGAATTGCACCAGCCGACACGGACGCCGGACAGCGCCTCGACGCTGACGAACTCGCGGCCGTCTACCAGCAACTCATCGAGCGCGACCGGGCGGTGACACGGAGACTTGATGTCCGCCTCCGGGAGTGACAGGTACAAGAGCGATTTGACCCGTCACCACTGCCTTTTTATTCACCGACGTAGCCGACGGTATGGACCGCCGACGATTCCTCGCCACCGCCTCTTCACTCGCAGGTGTCGCGCTCGCAGGCTGTCTGAGCAGCGACCCCGACTCGACGGAGCCGACCGAGACGACGCCGACAGCCACGCCTGCCTCGGACCCGTCCGCAACCGCCACTCCGGAGTGGGTCTCGGACCCTTGTGGCTCTCCCCCCGAAATCGACGGACTGCCAGAGCCACCGGAGACGCGAACACAGGACCGTGTCGTCGACTACGTGACCGAGTTTGAGCGGACCTACACCGTGGCGACCAGGGACGGGTACGACGAGATTGAGGGGGTCAGTGTCACTACCACGGAAGAGACAGACAACGGCTACCGAATCGAGCTTGCTGTCGAGGGAAATACGGAGACGCCGGGAGCCAACGAGACGCCACAGCCAGTCGACGCGACTGCACATCGCGCGACGTATCGGCTGTCGAAGAATCATCTGCTTCGCGAACATCAGGGATACGCCGCCGGTCGAACGCTCTCAGAAGACTGCTGGGCGGTCAGAACTGACTGACAGGTCGTCGGTTCTGATAACCCCTCAGACTGGGTCCATGCCCGCGTCCTCGCGCAGGACGTTGATGTACTTCTGGAAGCCGGCTTCGAGGTCGTACTCGGGGTCGTAGCCGAGGTCCTCTTGGGCTTTGGTCATGTCGAGGTTCTGTGTCCAGGGCAGTTCGCCCTCGTCGGAGACCTCGATGTCGGCGTCGGGGACGATGTCCTCGACGGCTTCGGCGGCCTCACGAACAGTCGCCAGGACGCCACGGACGTTGTACACGCGCTGGGACAGCTCCGACTCCGGCGTGAACGCGCCCTTGCGGAACGCCTGGGCGATGTCTTCGACGTGTTGCCAGTCGATGGCCTGGTCGCCGTACTCGACGCTGTAGGACTCACCCAGCGCGGGCTTTTCGATGATGTTCGCGAGAAACGCCGAGCCGCCAGTCTCGCGGTAAGGGCCGTAGGCGACCGTCGGGCGCAGGGCCACGTGGTCGAGGCCGTAATCCTCCTCGTAAATCCGGGCCTGGTGTTCGTTGTACTCCTTGGTCGCGCCGTAGAGCGTGTCGGGGTAGACGAGTTCCTCTTCGTCAATCCACTCGGCGTCGTAGTTGTGGGGCGGAGCGTACACCGCCGCCGAGGAGGCCCAGGCGACGCGTTCGACCTGGTCGTCGAGCGTGCGCGCAGCCTCGAAGATGTTGTTGGTGCCCGTGATGTTGACGTCGGCGGCCATCCGCGGGTTGTCGCGGGCGGTCGTCGTCAACAGCGCGGCCAGGTGGACGATGTGGGTCGTCCCCGTTTCCTTGACAGCCCGAATCACGTCCGTCGAGTCAGCGATATCGCCCCGGCGGATCTCGGTCTCCTCGGCGACGCCGAGTTCTTCGAGGATGCTGGTATCGGTCGAGATGTCGTAGGCAACCACATCGTGACCCTGATCCAGCAGGTCCGCGACGACGTACGAGCCGATGAAGCCGGTACCACCAGTGACGAGGACAGTACTGTCGCTCATACCTACACCTGCACGGGCATCCGTGGTTAGTGCATCGATATTTTGGCGGTCGGCTCTGGATGCACGATTCGTGGGATAGCTGGCTTGTGTCGGTATTTCAGGCGGTTTAACGGTATCTCACTCGGAGAACATCGGGAACAGACGGGCTTTTGAGCGTTGCGTGCCGATAGACGGTATGAACATCGACCTGTCGGATATCGAGGCCCGAATCGAGCGCGAAATCGACGACGCCGAGGCGTCGGTCACACAGCCACGCGGCCCCGAGGACGACGACCACCTCGCGGCAACGGTCGTCTCGCCGGCCTTCGAGGGCGAAACGCTCGTCGACCAACACGAGATGGTTTACGACGCACTCGACGAGTACATGACGACCGAGATTCACGCCCTCGAACTGAAGACGTACACGCCCGAGCAGTACGATTAGCTGTCCAGAAGTCCTTTGCTGTTCGGACACTAACCGTGGATGATGACATTTGACCCGAACCAGAGCCTTCCACAAGAGGAAGTCGACGAAATCGTAGAGACGGCAATCGACAAGAACGAGGTTGTCCTGTTTATCAAGGGCACGAAACACATGCCTCAGTGTGGGTACTCCGACCGCGCGTTGAGTCTGGTCGGCCAGTACCGCGAGGAGTTCGAGGTCGTTGACGTGCTCGACTCACTCGAGGAGTTCAGGGCCGCTCTCGAAGCACACAGCGGCTGGGAGACCATCCCACAGACGTTTGTCGACGGGGAGTTCGTCGGTGGCAGTGACGTGCTCTCGGAACTCGACGAGCGGGGCGAACTCGAAGCGACTGTCGCCTGATCAGGGAAGCATACTCGTTCCGCCGTCACCGCCTTCGAGCACTTCGATTTCGTATCCTGCATCCTCTAATGCGTCGAGCAACGCAACGACGTGGTTGTCGCCGCGGGTTTCGAGGTCGATTTCGACCTCTGTTGCCGACATCGAGATATCCCGCGAGGTGCGGTCGTGCTGGATGGCGTAGATGTTCGCCTCTTTTTCCGAGATGATGTCGATCAGCCCGTCGAGCGCGCCCGGTCGGTCCGGGAGCACGGTCCGGATGCGGAGATACCGACCAGTCTCGACCAGGCCGCGCATGATGACTGTCGTCAGCATGTTCATATCGATGTTGCCACCACACAGCGTCGGCACGATGGTCTCGTCGTCCTCGTAGTCGAACTTTTGGGCTAGCAGTGCGGCGAGTGCCACCGCGCCCGCGCCTTCGGTAAGCGTCTTGCTCCGTTCGAGCAGAGTCGTTACGGCGACGGCAATCTCGCCGTCCGAGACCGTCACGACCTCGTCGACGTGCTCTTCGATGACCTGGAAGGTCTTCTCGCCAGTGGTCCGGGTGGCAATACCGTCGGCGATGGTCTCGACGCTGTCCAGCTCGATACGTTCGCCCTTGTCCAGCGAGGGCGCGACACTCGATGCGCCCTCGGCCTGGACGCCGACCACGCGCAGGTCGGGCTTTCTGCCCTTGAGTGCCGTCGCAACCCCGGAGATGAGGCCGCCGCCGCCGATTGGCACGACTACGGTGTCGACTTCGGGGAGTTCGTCGTAGATTTCAAGACCAATCGTTCCCTGGCCGGCCATCACCTCCCAGTCGTCGAAGGCGGGGAGGTAGTAGCGCCCCTCCTCGCGTTCAAGTTCGCGGGCGTGTTCGGCGGCCTCGTCGTAGTCGACGCCGTGGAGGATCACCTCCGCGCCGTAATCTTCCGTCGCCTGTATCTTCGAAATTGGCGCACCTTCGGGCATCACCACCTTGGAGTCGACGCCCATGCGGGTGGCCGCGAGCGCCACACCCTGCGCGTGATTGCCTGCACTTGCAGTCACGACCCCTGGGTCACGATCCGCTTCGGGGAGTGTCGCAATCCTGTTTGTCGCCCCGCGTATTTTGAACGAGCCGGTCCGCTGGAGCATCTCCTGTTTCAGGTGGACATCTGCACCTGTTATATCCGAGAACGTATTCGAGTAGACGAGCGGCGTCTCACGGGACGTTTCGGCGACCCGGTCCTGTGCCGCGAGAACGTCAGCTAACTCAAGCATGTTCTGCCCGTTTGCGTGGGTGCGTGTTAGTGATGTCGGGACCGGAAAGAAAGCGGAACGTGTGACATGCAGTCGCGACTGCGTGCGTAGGGTTGCCCTCGGGGTACTTAAAACATCGTGCCGGTATCAAAATCGAAAACCGCTTGACTGCAAGCTAATATGCCGTCTGTCTGACGGTGAGACGACGCCCGTCTGTCTTATAAATAGGTGGCGATAATTCGTGCTTCGTTTCGGTTGTTGATCCGGTGTCGCCGGATTAATTCTATATCGCGACATATGATTTACAAACATTTGCCAAGGCGTCCCTGGCCTGGAGTCGTTGTCAATAGTCGGTAACACGAGGTATGGATTGTCGCTACACTCTTGAGGGCGTAGCCGCACGCACAAGTATGGATTCCGGGGTATCAGAACACGTCGACTTTGTGTCCGGCCAATGGGGTTCTCACAGAACTTGGGGGCACGTCGATCAGAAAACCCGAAATCGCTGACTGAACCGACACGGCACGCTCGACAGTTAGCCGCGTGATACGGGAGTTGACCGAGGCAGCCCTTGTCGAACGCGGCGACGGCAAGTACGTCACGGCGACGTTGGGATAGTTTGCCGCTTTAGATCAGGGCTGTGACCCTCTCTTTCTCATCGTGTTTCTTGTGGATCGTTGCTGCCATAGTTTCACTTATCTCCCGTAGCAGACTCTGAAACGGGCGGTTCGCTAAACCGGTCTGAACATTACCGCAACGACCATACCCAGTGGGCGACGTACACCTATCCGCGATTGCCGTCGATAGCTGACTTCCTCATCCCGGCGTTCGGGGTTTGCGACGGTCTTGAGCCGCCGCGTCTCCGATGGCGTGGTGTCTGTCCACGGCCCTGAACACATGTCAGATGGTACCAGATGTTATACTATGGGGGTCGCTCGCCGACATATCACTGCTGCCATCTGCTCTGTCATCGCCGCCTCCCAAACTGTCGCCGCCGATGCAGCCAGCGGTCTACCCGATGACCGACGCGTGTGTCCTATGTTGCTGCTTGCAGCCTGTCCCATGGCTGCGGTGATTGACTCACAGACCCCTGCCTGAGTAGCTCGCTTATGATGTGAGTAAGCGTCCCCTCTTCACTGGCCTGTCCGTTCACTTTTGCCACTATTTATATGATATAGTAGTAAATGATATACAGAAATCCTGGTCAACGTTGCGTGGTGGTCGTCAAAACCGTGCCAGTCCTTCCGTGAGGAGCTACTTAATACCGCGACCACTCGCATCCACCTTCGGAGAATTATCAAATCGGCCATCTCCGCCTGCGCCCTGGCAATCTCAGATTGGAAAGTGTTTTAGGCTGCCCTAAACAACGGGCAGAGGATGATGGCCGAGTGCTTAAGCGAGAAGTCGGCGGACGGGGAGACCGACGGGCTGGCTGCCAGTGCAGTCGAAGCCGTGGCATTCCTCGCTCGTTCGGAGCACCGCCTTCAGGTGCTCGATCTATTGGCTGACAGCAGTTGCTCTCGCGGGGAGTTACGCGGGCAAACGGATGCAACGCGGGTAACGCTGAGCCGCATCCTCGGGGATCTTGAAGAGCGAGGGTTCATCGAGCCACGCAACGGCAATCACGAGTACGAACTGTCCAGCTTCGGTGAACTCGTCCACCGAGACTTCGTTCGACTACTGGACACAGTGTCGGTCGGACAGACCTATCCGGACCTGGTCTCGCGACTCCCGACCGACTGGTTCGACTTCGACACCCAGTGCCTCGTTGACAGCGAACACGTTCATCGGAACAGTGCGGACCCACTCGCGGCCGCCCGTGTCATCGCGAACGCCATCAGAGATGGCTCCTCGTGTAAGTCGCTCGTCGGAACGTTCACTTCGCTTCCGATGCACGCATACGAGGAGGATGTCCGCACCGGAGGTGATACTGATGTACGTGTCGTCTTCGATTCGAACGTGACTGAAACGATGCTCGAGGATCCGTCGCTCCGAACAAAGTGGCAGAAGATCGAACGCGCAACAGAGTCAACGGTCTACTACAGCCACGGCGAACGAGTCCCTTGTACTATCGACCTAATCGACGGCGAAACCGTGTTTCTTACTGTCGACCGCGACGAGGAGGCTGGGTTCGATATTATCTCGTGTTCGCATCCGGATGTGGTCGCGTGGGCTGCCCGAGTAATCAGCGAGTACCGCAATCAAGCGGTGCCGCTCAGTCAACAGGTCAGCAACGCAACGTAGCGGGGAGCGCTACCATCGTGTGTAACACACCGTGAACATTGTTCGTACCGTGTCAACTCGAACAGTGAGAATCACTAAATTGATTTAGGCCTGCCTAAATCATATGGTACGTAGACGCCAGGTACTCGCAGGTAGCGCAGGTCTCCTCGCAACAACACTCGCCGGCTGCACGAACAACAGCGACAGCGAAGACAGTACCAAGACGGGGGAATCAGACACCCCGGCCGCGACGGAAACTGAGGAGACAAATGCGAATCCGACGCCGTATACCGTCGAAATGGAACCAAACGACCCCTATACGTTTGAAACGATTCCGGAGACCTACGGTGTCGGAACTAGCCCCTTCATGGATATGGGTATGGCACTCGGAATTCATCCGACATCGACCACCGGCCTCGAACGGGCTCCACTGAAGTTTTACGACCTCCTCGAGCTTGGGTTCGACGAGAGCAAGATTACCAAACTCGCCAGCGACGCCGAGTCTGGCTACGACAAAGAGAATTTCTATGCCGCAGACGCCGATATCTGGCTCATCTCGCGAAAAACCATCGGCCGGTACGTGAACTGGGAGAGCTCCGACTTTGAGGACGTCGAGTCCCAGACTGGTCCGTTCCTTGGCACCACCCTCCGATTTGCACCGCAGTCTGCCGTTAAGGAGGAATCGAACCCATACACGATGTACGAGGCCTTCGAGAAGGTCGCAGAGATGTTCCAGCGCCAACAGCAGTTCCAGGCGTGGCAATCGCTACACGACGACCTCATGAACACTATCGAGGAAGGGCTCCCGCCGGAGGACGAACGCCCCACGGTCGCCGCCATCTGGCGCGGTGTCAGACCGGACACCGGGCGGTTCCGCATTGCGCCCCTCCACTGGCTTGGCAACAACACTAAGTCCTACTACCGGCTCGGTATGCGGGACGCCTTCGAGGGCCAGTATCCGGACGGTCCGGTCGGCTACGAGGAGCTTCTCCGTGTTGACCCCGACTACATTGGCGCTGTCGGCGCACTCACCTCTGCAACACACGAGGAGTTCGTCAACACCGTCATCGAGCCGTTTGAGAACAACGAGAGCGGCCAGCAACTCAGCGCCGTCCAGAACGGTAACGTCATCCGGAGTGGCGGGCAGTACATGGGGCCTATCGTCGACATGTTCTCGACTGAGGCTGTCGCGAAGCAGGTCTATCCCGACGAATTCGGCGGGTGGCCCGGTCCGGTCGGTGACCTTTCGGAAGACGAGCAGCTCTTCGACCGTCAACGTCTTCTGGACATCATTAGCGGAGATCTGTAGTATCGATGGCAACACTGCTCGACCGACTTGCGAACCGCCGAGCGGCGGCCAGCCGCTGGTACGCCGACTCGACGCTCGCGGGCGTCGTGCTCGGGAGCATCGCGGTGTTAGTCGGAGCGACACTCCTCCAGGTGAGCTTCGGCGCGTTCCCACTGACACTCGGCGAAGCCTGGGGAGCCGTCTTCGACCCCGAAATCGTGTTCAGCATAGAGGCCTGGCAGTCGTTCTTGCTCGGCGCTGACGGTCCCGAATGGTTCACCCAACGGCAACACATTGTCTGGAACATCCGGCTGCCGCGCATTCTCGTCGGCGTGCTTGTCGGCGCAAACCTAGCGGTCTCCGGCGCTATCTTCCAGATTATCACGCGGAACGAACTTGCCAGCCCATACATTCTCGGCGTCAGTGATGGTTCCGGTCTCGTCGTCCTGGTCGTCCTGACAGCCTTCTCCGAGTTGCTCCCGTTCGTACCGATGCTGGCTGCGCTTGGCGGCGGCGCGGCGTTTCTCCTGGTGTACGTTATCGCGTGGAAAAACGGCACCAGCCCCGTTCGACTCGTGTTAGCAGGTGTTATCGTCAGCACAGTGTTCGGGTCGGTACAGCGTGCACTGTTTTTCTTCATCGACGACCTCAGTACGGTGATGTCGGCACAGGCGTGGCTCTCGGGGTCGCTTTTGAACACGGACTGGGGCGAGGTCCGCATCGCACTTCCGTTCACGGTGGTGGCGCTCGTGCTCGCGTTCGTGGTGACCAACGAACTGGACGTGCTTGCGCTCGGCGAGGAGACTGCTGACTCTCTCGGCATGCCCGTCGAGAAGATGCGGTTCGCAGTCGCGGGTATCGCTGTGTTGTCGACAGCGGCCGCTATCGCTGTCGCAGGGCTCATCGGGTTCGTCGGGCTCATCGTCCCACACATGGTGCGAAACGTCGTTGGTGGGGACTCGCGACAGCTATTGCTCGGATGCCTGTTCCTCGGACCAGCGCTGCTAGTCGGTGCGGATGTCGGTGCTCGCCTCGCGCTTAGCCCGATTCAACTCCCCGTCGGTATCATCACGGGACTGGTCGGCGGCCCGTACTTCCTCTATCTGATGCGAAAGACAGAAAATTTGGGTGAGGTCTGATGCAGAGGAATGAACTGTCACGTGAGCGCAGCCACGACTCGTCAGGTACGGCGGAGCGGGCATCGCAGACAGCACTCGATGTAGACGAACTCGTCGTCGGCTATCCACGTGCCGACGAACCGGTTATTGACGGGCAAACCCTCGCGGTCCCCGAGGGAGAGGTGACGGCGCTTATTGGTCCGAACGGCAGCGGGAAGTCGACGCTGCTGAAGGGGCTTTCGAACCGGCTGGAACCTGACGGCGGGCGCGTACTGCTGGACGGTCGGCGCGTCGATTCGTTCGACTCGAAAGAACTCGCACGGAAACTCGGCCGCCTCTCACAGCAGAATACTGCGCCAGACAGCATCAGTGTCGAAGAACTCGTCGAGCGCGGTCGCTACCCCCATCAGGGGTTTTTCGAGTCCCAGACGGCAGACGATGAGGACGCCGTCGACGACGCCATTGCGATGGCCGGCGTCGAACACCTCCGCGACCGCAAGATCGGGACACTCAGCGGCGGACAGACCCAACTCGTCTGGATTGCGATGGCGCTTGCCCAAGACACTGATGTATTGTTGCTGGACGAGCCGACAACGTTCCTCGACCCGCGCCACCAGCTGGAGGTGATGCGGGTTGTAGAGAGGCTCCGCGACGAAAGTGAGACGACGGTCGTGCTTGTCCTTCACGACATCTCGCAGGCGGCACGCTACGCCGACAACGTGGTCGCACTCAACGAGGGCTCGATTCACGCCAGCGGTCCGCCCGAGGCAGTCGTGACGGCTGACCTTCTCGCAGACGTGTTCGGTATCGACTCGGAGGTCATCGAGACCGAACACGGTCCCGTGGTAATTCCGCTGGGTTCAATCGAAGATCCTGGCTGTGGGTCAAGCGGGAACTGAGGCACACGGGATCCGTTCGAAAGTAAGCTTTCTGACTGTGGCTCGAGTCACCACGAAACTCCTTCTGGAATGCTGGTCCGAGACGAGACACAATGCTCTTGCCTGTCGGGGCAAGCCCTTCGAGCATGATTCGCATCGTCTGGGGGACCGGGACCGCCAGCACAGAGAAAGCCTCCTTCGACGAGGCGCTGGCGGCGGCGAACGTCCACCAGTACAACCTTCGTGAACTCTCATCGGTCATTCCCGTCTCTGTGCCCGTCGAGATGACCGGGACCGCACCGGAGTTGGGTCCAACCGGGGACGCCCTCGATGCGGTGGTCGCCCGCCAGACCAGCCCGCCAGACACCAGGGCTGTTGCGGGGCTTGCGTGGGCACGCAGCGACGACGGGTCCGGTGTCTTCTACGAGGCAGATGGGACTGACCCGGCGTCTGTCCGGGAGCGCCTCACCCGCGGTATCGAACACGGCTGTGCGCTACGTGACATCGACGCCGATATCGAAACACACGTCGTCACCGCCGAGCCCGCCAGCCAGTACACGACGGCGGCGGTTCTCGCCGTCTACGGCGAGAGCGAACGACTCGTGTGAGAGCGGCCGCCTACGCGAGGACGCTCTGGACGTTCGCGACAAGTTCGCCGGGCGACAGAGACTTGAAGGAGCCGTCGGCCAATGTGAGCCGCTGGCGCGGTCGCCCGACACCGATGTTCTCGCTTTCTGTCGTGACGACGCCGACATCTTCGAGCTGCTGTTTCAGCTTTGAGACCGTTCCCTGGGTTGCAAGCGTCGTCGTCTCGGCCCACTCGACGACATCCCGCAACAGCAGGTCGTGTTTGGCCCCGATGAGTAGCCCGACAGTCACCGGTTCGAGTCTGCCGTCGGGCGCGCGGGTCCCGACCGCGGCGTAGGCGCTGTCGAGGTCCTCGCTGACCTCTGGTCCCAGTTTGTGGTCGGCCAGTGCCAGCAGCCGCGAGTACGGCGGCGTGTCGATGGACTCGGGAATCCCCATCTCCCACTCGGTCTCGTATTTCTCCCACAGCCGACCCACAATCTCTTCGTCTTCAATTTCGGTCTGGACGGTCTCCTCACCCGATAGCGGAAGAACCGATATGGCTCGCTCTGGACTCACCAGTACGGTCGGCGTATCTCCTGTGTCGTCGGTACCTGCCCGTATCGATAGCTGACCGTCTGCGGCCAATTCGCTTGCTTTCGTAGCAACGAGAAAGTCACTCTCGAGCTGTTTGAGCGTCTCTCCGTCACAGAGCCACTCTACGGTCGTGTCGTTGTCGTCGCTTTCCTGTAGCGTCTTGATGACTGCAACGAGAAATGCACTGTTCGCGCTCTTACTACGCCACCGCTGTGCCGATGTGCCGACGATACACTCGGACACACAGTCCGAATACGTCTTCACCCCGATAGAATCCATATCTATCACTGACAGATTTAATCGAATAAATGTGACGATGTATAGGACACATATTGTTCAATATCTCTTTGTACAACCGCGCTTTATTGAATGTATGTTTGATTTATTTTCCTTATTTTGTAATTGTATCCTCAATGTGATATTTTTACCGACGGAAGCCGGGGGATAGTTGACTGTCTCTCTCACCCCCGAGACGGCGGATTCCCGTGCAGTCCTCTACGGACCTCGCTCTCAGAGGAAGAAACACGCCTCGTACTTATATACAAACAGGCGGCAAATCCTCGTACATGCAACTCTTCCAGCGTCTCAAAACAGGATTTGTCCTGACGAAGGACAGTCTGCTCGTCATGCGACACAATCCAGAGCTGTTTCTGTTTCCGGCAGTCAGCGGTCTCGCCGGACTCGGCTTTCTCGCGGTGTTTCTGGGCGTGACCTTCGGCTTGATGGCCGCCAGTCTGGACGGTGTCGCCATCGTCGCGCTCTTCGTCACCTACCTCGTGTTGACGTTCATCTCGTCGTTTTTCGCCGCGGCGCTGGTCCACCAGACACGCGAGGTCCTCGCCGGAAACGACGCCTCACTCCGGGCGGGGATGGCGGCGGCCTGGGATGCCAAGGGACCGCTCGTTGTCTGGTCGCTCATCAGCGCGACCGTCGGGCTGATTATCAACGCAATCGAGAACTCGGACTCCCGACTCGGGCGTCTCATGGGGGCAATCTTCGGCGTCGCCTGGACGCTGATGACGTTTTTCGTCATCCCGGTCATCGTCTTCGAGCGGGTCTCGACCAAAGAGATGTTCACGCGTAGCGCCGGGACGTTCAAACAGACCTGGGGCGAGACGCCGATTAGCCTCCTCGGTATCAACGTCGTCTCGGCTGTCGTGGCGGTTCCGTTCCTCCTTCCCGGGTTCTATCTGTTCGAAACCGGTCTCGTCCCCGTCGGTATCGGGCTGGTGTTGGTCGGCGCGTTGCTGTCGTTTCTGGTCTCTCAGACGCTCCAGGGCGTGGTGAAGACGACGCTGTATCTCTACGCTAGCGACGGGACGCGCCCCGAGGAGTTCGATGATATCGACTTCGGCGACCTCGCGGGCGAGCAACGCGGGACGGGCTCTCGGTCACCGATGGGTGGCGGCTTCCGCTAGGGAAGTCGATACTCGGTTCCATCCCCGGTGTCTTGGACCTCGACACCCAACGCGTCGAGTTCGTCGCGCAGCGCGTCGGCGCGCTCGTAGTTGCCGGCCTCGCGCTCCTGTTCTCGCACGTCTAGTACCAGGTCCACGAGGTCGTCTGCGACCGACACGTCACCCTCCGCTGACGCACCGAGGGCAAGCCCCAGGACATCGCCGCCGAACTCTTCGACGGTCTCGACGGCACGACGCAGATTCTGGTAGTCGTAGGTCGCGTGGTCGTCGACGTGGGCGTTGACGGCCCCGACGAGTTCGAGCAGACTTGCGAGTGCTCGCCGCGTGTTGAAATCGTCGTTCATCGCGGCCTCGAAGTCGTCGCGGGCGGTATCGACTGCCTCGCCCAGCGTGTCGTCGGTGACTGTCGTCGCTGCATCGACCGAATCGGCGGCATCGACGGCCCGCTCGTAGCCGCGTTCGAGCCGTTCCCAGCGCTCGATTGCCTCCTCGATGGTGTCGCTGCTGTAGGTCGCCGGGCTGTGATAGGCCGTCGACAGTAGGAACGTCCGGACGACGTTCGGGCCATACGCCTCGATTGCCTCGGCGACGGTCTCGAAGTTGCCAAGCGAGGACGACATCTTCTCCTCGTCTGGCGCATCGAGCAGGCGGACGTGGAGCCAGTAGCGGGCGAACGTCTCGCCCGTGGCGGCCTCACTCTGGGCGATTTCGTTCTCGTGGTGGGGAAAGACGAGGTCCTGCCCGCCGACGTGGATGTCGATGGTGTCGTCAAGGTGGGTCATCGACATAGCGGAACACTCGATGTGCCAGCCCGGCCGCCCCTCGCCCCAGGGTGAGTCCCAGGTCTGTGCGGTCGCGGCAGCCGTCTCGGGGTCAGCCGCCCCGTCGTGTTGATGGTCTGCAATCTCGTCGGCAGCCACGCCGCCAGCCTTCCAGAGCGCGAAATCCGCCGGGTTGCGCTTCTCTGCCTGTTCGTCGTCGGCCCCCTGGGCTTCCATCTCGGCGGGCTCCTGGTTCGAGAGCTTGCCGTACTCCTCGAAGGCGGTCACGTCGAAGTAGACAGAGCCGCCCGACTCGTAGGCGTACCCGCTCTCAACCAGCTCCTCGACAAGGTCGATAATCTCGGGGACGTGCTCGGAGACGCGGGGGTAGACCTCCGCCCGGCGGAGGTTGAGCGAGCGCATGTCTCGGATGATGTCCTCGATATACGACCGGGCGACTGTGCCTTCGTCGTCGCCGTTCTCGCCGACGCGGGCGACGATTTTCTCGTTCACGTCAGTGAAGTTCTCGACGTGGCGAACGTCGTACCCGAGCCACGAAAGCCAGCGGTGCATCACGTCGACGTGGACCCACCCGCGAGCGTGGCCGAGATGAGCCGGGTCCGAGGTGGTCAGGCCACAGTAGTACAACAAGACAGAGTCGGGGTCCTGTGGCTCGAAAACCTCTCGTTCGCCGGTGAGGGAGTTCGTCACTCGAAGCGTCATTACATCTACCTACGTGGGTGGGCGCTTCAAGCCTGTGGAACTCACTCTGCCAGCGCATCAGACCGTTTTGAGCGAGTTCGCATCACCATTCACTCAAATCTCACTACTTGCTCGCCGCTCTCGACCGGGTCCGGGGCGCGCGTCGCAATCGTGTCGCTGTCGATTTCTTCCGGGTCCCGGTACTCCTCTTCGTCGGCCTGCAGTTGTTCGGTATCGAACTCGACCCGGTCCCCGCCGGTGTCTTCGATGGCGTATACAACGCCGCTCGGCGGCGAGGCTCCGCCGTCCCATGACCCGGCATCTCGGTCGATTCCTGCCGTCGCCCCGGCGCTCCGGAGCAGAAACACCGCCGTGCGCTCCTCGTACACGTCGAGTTCCTCCGTCCTGTGGATGCGTGCGTAGACGTTCGTAACGTAGGACGACGACTCTCGGTAGCCACAGACGATCTCGTGAGTCGCGTAGGCTCGCTCGAAGGCTTCGACGTACTCGATGAGGCTCTCGTCGGTGAATGTCTGCGGTGGCTCGGGATAGGATACGGGCTCTGCAGTTTCGTAGGAGTTGCTGTCGAGAAAGCCCTCCTGGCACTCGATAGTCTTCGACTCGGATGGGCACGTCGGCCCAAGGACACCGTCCGCACGGTCGGATTCGGACGGTTCCCAGTCGGGGAACGAGCAGCCGTCGGCGCGGCCACCAACACAGCCCGCAACCGTCATTAACGTGGCACTGAGCGCTCCCAGGAGGGCCCGTCGTCGCATAGGTTGTGGCTTGTTTTGCCACGCATAAAAAATTATTTACAATCTGGCACTTGCGGAACTTACTCTGCCAGCCACGTCAGCAGTCCGTTCTGTGCGTGCAGGCGGTTCTCAGCCTGTTGCCAGACGAGGGCGTTCTCGCTTTCGAGGGTTTCGTCGGTTATCTCCTCGCCGCGGTGGGCTGGCAGACAGTGCATCACCGGGCGGTCGCCGACCAGCGAGGGCGTCACCTGAAACCCCGCAAAGTCGTCGAGGCGCTGGTCGCGCTCGTCGCCCTGGCCCATGCTGACCCAAACGTCGGTGTAGACGAGGTCTGCGTCCGCGACTGCGGCCTCGGGGTCGTTCGTCTCGGTTGGAGCCGTCCCGACCGACGTGGCCCGTTCGCGCACGCTGTCGTCGATTTCGTACCCCTCTGGCGTGGCAACCGTCAGGTCCAGCTCCGTCATCGCCGCGCCCAGCGCGAAGGACTGACAGACGTTGTTACCGTCGCCGACCCAGGCCACGCTGACATCGAGGTCGCCGAACTGCTCGCGAATCGTCAGCAGGTCGGCGAGTGTCTGGCAGGGGTGGGCGTCATCGGTCAGGGCGTTGACCACCGGCACGCCCGCGTACTTGGCTAGGTCGACTACGTCGCCGTGGTCGAAGACGCGGGCGATGATGAAATCGACGTAGCCCGACAGCGCCCGGGCGGTGTCACAGATTGGCTCCCCGTGGCCGAGGTGGATGTCCTCAGGGCCGAGGAAGATCGCGTGGCCGCCCAGCTGTGTCATCCCGGTCTCGAAGGAGACACGGGTGCGCGTCGAGGGCTTCTCGAAGAGCATCGCCATGGTCTGGCCTGCGAGGGGCTGGGCTCGCTCGGCCGGGGCGGTTGCTTTTCGCGCCGCGGCGTCGTCGAGAACCGTCTCCAGTTCCTCGCTCGTGAGGTCGTCAATGGTGACTAGGTTGCGGTGCGCGTCTGTCTGTGGGTTGTTCATGGTTGAATTTGCTAGACTCATGGGTTCAGTAGCTGTTCGGTCGCTGTCGTCAGTACCTCGCTCGCCCTGTCGAGTTCCGACAGGACGAGGTGTTCGTTCGGCGTGTGGTCGAGCGCCGAGTCGCCGGGACCGTAGGTGACCATCGGACACGCCCAGGCCTCCGCGAAGAGGTTCATGTCGCTGGTTCCGGTCTTGCGGAGCAGGCTGGGTTCGCCGCCGGCCTCGCGGATGGCGACACGGAAGGCTCGGGCAACCGGCGTCCGCGGACTCGCTGTCACCGGCTCGATTCCCTCCGAGAACGAGAGGCTTCCCGCCGCCGTCGCCTCGCTCACGGCCTCGCGGACGCTCTCGACAGTCTCGTCGGGCGGTATCCGGAACTCGACATCCATCGTCGCGGTGACGCCCATCCCGTCGTCGGTCGACCCGCCGTCGACCGCGCGCGGCTTGCAGGTCACGCGCTCGAACACGTCGCCTGCCGTCGTGGCAACTGACTCCTCGATACGGTCGTACCACGAGAGCGCCGCCTCGACAGCGTTTTTTTCGGGGCCGGCCGCGTGTGCCGATTCGGTCTCAACCTCGTAGGTCGCGGTCAGGATGCCCCGATAGCCGAGCGTGACGGCATCCCAGCCCGAGGGTTCGCCGTTGATGACTGCCTCGGGAGCGTCGCGCGTGGCGACGACGTGGCGCGCCCCCCGCGAGTCGGTCTCCTCGCCGACGACGCCGAGAAAACTCGCGCCGGTCTCGACGGCGGCGACGGCCATCGCCGCAAGCGGTCCCTTCGCGTCGACGCTGCCCCGTCCCCACAGCGCCGGCTCGCCGGCCTCGGTCTGTTCGATACGGATGGGAACCTCGCCGGGGACGGTGTCGAGATGCGAGGTGAGCAAGACGCCGTCGTCGGCTGGCGCGTGGACGTTGCCGACCTCGTCGGTGAACGCCTCGCGGCCGTGCTCCTGGAAAAAGGCAAGCAGCCGCTCTGCGCACTCGTCCTCGTCGCCGCTGACCGATGGGGTCTCGACCAGTTCGACGAGCAGATCGCGAACGTCGGTCGCCGTCGCCGCACTCATCCTATCACCGCCCCGAGCGCGTCGACAGCCCGGTCTATCTCGGCCTCGGTCGCGACAAGCGGCGGCAGGAGACGGACCACGGTTCGGCCCGCGGTCAGAACGAGTACCCCGTGGCTCATCGCCAGTTCGCGGGCGACGGCACCGGCACTTGATTTCAGCTCGATGCCGACCATCAGCCCGTCGCCGCGGATATCCCGGACGCTATCCCCGAGTTCGCGTTCGAGTGCCTCGCGCAGGGAGGCCCCCATCTCTGCGGCGTGGGCCGGCACAGCCTCCTCCTGGAGCGTCGAAACTGTCGCCTCGGCGGCCGCGGCGACGACAGGGTTGCCGCCGAAGGTCGAGGCGTGGTCGCCGTACCCCTCGGCAATCCAGTCCTGGCATAGCGTCGCGCCGATGGGGAGTCCGTTGGCGAGTCCCTTCGCGCTCGTCACCATGTCGGGGACGACGCCGGCGCGCTCACAGGCCCATAGCTCGCCCGTCCGGCCGAGGCCGGTCTGAATCTCGTCACAGATGAGCGCCGCGTTCGCGTCCGTGGTCGCCTCGCGTGCCGTCTCTAAGAAATCGGTCGTCGCGGGGTTGATGCCGCCCTCGCCCTGGATCGGTTCGAGGATGACTCCGGCGGTGTCGTCGTCGACGGCCTCGGCGAGTGCCTCGCTGTCGTTGTAGGGGACGAACTCGACGCCTGGAACCAGCGGCTCGTAGGGCTCCTTGTATTTGGATTTCCAGGTCGTCGACAGCGCGCCCATCGTCCGGCCGTGGAAGGCCTGCATCGTCGAGACGATTTTCTCGCTGCCGGTCGCCGCGCGGGCGAACTTGAGAGCGGCCTCGACGGCCTCGGTCCCGGAGCTACAGAGCCAAACGTTCTCGATGCCAGCCGGCGCGGCCCCGGCGAGTGTCTCGTAGAGTTGCTCGCGGATCGCCACCGGATAGGAGGCCTGGACGTAGGTCAGCGCCGAGAGCTGTTCGGCGGCTGCGGACTCCACGCCCCCGTGGCCGTGACCGAGGGGCACGCAAGCGTAGCTCGCGCCGAAATCGAGGTACTCGTTGCCGGCGGTGTCGGTCAACGTGAGTCCGTCGCCCGATTCGATCTGTATCGGCTTCTGTGAGTAGACAAAATCACTCATGTCGTATCGACCTCCTGGGCTTCACCGCCCGCTTGGGACTCCTTCTCTGCCAGGGCACCTGGCGTGACGTGGGTGCCGCCGCCGTCGAGTGCATCTCTCACCGGCCGGTCGGCTCCGGCGTCGCCGACGATTGCGGCCGGCGCGCCAGCCGACAGCGCGTCCTCGACAGCCATCACTTTCCGGCCCATCCCACCCTCGGCGGCCGTCGACAGACCCTCCCAGGCTGCTGGCGTCTCGACGCGCTCGATGAGGGTCCCATCGGCGTCGAAGACGCCGGGCACGTCCGTCAGGAAGACGACCGTCGCCGAGAGCGCGCCAGCGACTGCCGCCGCCACGCCGTCAGCGTCAGTGTTGACTGGCGTCACCTCCCCGTCGTCACCTCCCGCCATCGGCGGGCAGACCACCGGCGTGTAGCCGTCGGCCAGAAGCGAGTCGAGCAGGTCGGTATCCACCGACTCTAGCCGACCGGAGTGGTCGCCCCGGCGAATCTTGCGCTTTCCGTCTTCGAGAACCCGGACCGCCGAGGTGCGCGGTCCGGTGAGGAGACCGCCGTCGACGCCGGAGAGACCGACCGCGTCGACGCCAGCCGACTGGAGGCCGGCGACCAGTTCTGTGTTCACCAGCCCGGGGAGGACCATCTCGAAGACTTCCATCGTCTCTGCGTCGGTGAACCGGCCGACGACGCCGTCGGGCGTCTCGACGTACTCGGGAGTCATCCCGAGTGATTCGAGCGTGTCGTCGACGGCCGTCGACCCGCCGTGGGTGACGACGACCTCCGTACCCTCTGCGACCAGTTCGGCCACGTCCTCCAGCGCGCCCGCCGGGTCGACCGCGCGAGCGCCGCCGATCTTGACGACGACGGTCACGCGCGCCACCTCCAAGTGGTGGTGTCATGGCCCACACAGCAAAGCGAGCGGGAACGTCTCGACGTCGTCATGGCGAACCCACCGGGTGGAGCCCGCGAGCGTCCAGTCCGGCCGTCTCCTCGACGCCGAGTGCGACATTTGCTGCCTGTACGGCCTGTCCTGCCGCGCCTTTCATCACGTTGTCAATCGCTGAGACAACGACGAGACGCTCGCTTCCGGGGTCGAGCGCGAACCCGACCTCGGCGCGGTTGGTGCCGGCCACCGTCTTGGGTTCGGGGTAGCGATAGACGCCGCTCCCGCCCGCGACAAGGTCGACGAATGGTTCGTCCTCGTAGCTGTCGCGGTAGATTTCCCAGAGGTCGGCCTTCGAGACCGGCCCGTCGGGGAAGACGTGACAGGTCGCTGACGCGCCACGGACCATATCGACGGCGTGGGCGCTGAAGGCCACATCGAGCCCGAGATAGGCTGCAATCTCGGCCTCGTGGCGGTGGCCGGTCGGCGCATACGGGCGGACGACGCCAGAGCGTTCGGGGTGTGAGGCGGCCTCTCCCCCGCCCGTCCCGCCCTCGCTCGACCCGACTTTCACGTCGACGACGACCCGCTCGTCGCCGGCGAGCACGTCGCCGACCAGCGGCAACAGGCCGAGTATCGACGCCGTCGCGTTACAGCCCCCGACCGCGACCAGGTCGGCACCCGGCAGGGCTTCGCGGTTGAACTCTGGCAGGCCGTAGACGGCCGACTCCAGGAGCTCCGGGCGGCTGTGGCCGTCGTAGTACTCTTCGTAGGGGCCGACATCGGGGAGTCTGAAATCCGCCGAGAGGTCGACGACCGTGTCGGCCGCGTCCTGGAAGCGGTCGATTTCGGCCATCGAGACGCCGTGGGGCGTCGCCGCGAACAGGAGGTCGACACTCGCCAGCTCCTCTGGACTCGAAAACCGCAGGTCCACGTCCCGGAGGTTCGGGTGGACGTGACCGAGGGTGCGGTTCTCTTTCCCGCGGCTGGTCGCCTGGACCAGCTCGATTGCGGGGTGGTCGACGAGCAGGCGACAGAGCTCGCCGCCGGCGAAGCCGCTCGCGCCGACGACGCTTGCGGTGTAGCTCATTTCAGTCACCTCCGGCCACAGGAGCCGTCTGGACCGTCGATTCGACCCAGTCGACGACAGCGCCGGGCACGTCGGCCTCGACGGCGTCGTTCAGCGCCTTGAACTCGACGGTGTGGTTGATTTCGTGGACGGTGTATCCCTCGCCGGTCTCCATCAGGTCGACGCCGAGCAGGCCGCCGCCGACCGCCTCGCTCGCCCGCGCGACGAGGTCCGAAACCTCGTCGTCGACAGCGAAGGCCGCGGTTTCGGCTCCGGCGGCGGCGTTTGTCACCCAGTGGTCGCCCGAGCGACTCATCGCGGCGACGGCCTCGCCGTCACAGGCCAGCACGCGGATGTCCCGGCCCGGCTTCTCGACGAACTCTTGGACGTAGAAGACGCTGTGTTCGTAGTGACCGAGCGTCTCCTTGTGTTCGAGCACCGCCTCCGCGGCCGAGCGGGAGTCGATTTTCGCCAGCAGGCGACCCCACGAGCCGACGACCGGCTTCAACACACAGGGGTAGCCGAAGGACTTGATGGCTTCGAGTGCCGCGTCCGTCGTGAACGCTACCGTCGTCGTCGGCGTCGGGACGCCTGCTGCCTCAAGCGCAAGACTCGTCTCGACTTTGTCGGCACAGGTCTTCGCGGTCTCGGCGCTGTTGACGACCGGAATTCCGTAGGCCTCAGCGAACCGCGTGAGGTAGGTACTCCGGCTGGTCGCCAGACAACGGTCGAGCAGGACGTCGACCTCGGTCAGCGCCGCCGGCGGGTCGGCGAGGTCGAACGCTAGGTCGCGGACATCGATCTTCTCGACCTCGTGGCCGCGCTCGCGCAACGCCGAGAGCAACAGCTTCTCGTCGTGGCGAATCCGCGAGTAGCAGAGTCCGACCTTCACTGCCACCACCTCGAAGGTCCACCTGTCTGCACGTCACTCACCCCAGTCTTGCTGTAATTCGGGTGCGACATCCACCTCGACGGGGTCGACCCCGAGCACTTCGAGCTCTGCGCCGCAGGTCGAACAGTCGAGTATCTCTCCAGCTTCGATACCGTCGTACAGGGACAGTTCGGTCCCGCACTCGATGCAGTCTGCCATTGTACTTCTCACTCGGCAGCCGCACAACTTAATACTTTTGAAAATATAATTTGACTTATAGTAATGTAGTCCAATCTAACCGGGCCAAGAGGGCATGAAAATCGCGTTTTCTGATTCCAACATCAGAATTATGTCACTATCCCCAGACGGGGATGGTCGTGGTCGTCGTGCCGGGAGTCGTCGAGGGGGTGCTCCAGGCGAAACGGTGGCCTTGGCTCTCGGACTGCCGACGAGCCCCGTCCGGTATCTCTCTGTCTCAGACATAGTTCGAGACTGCTGTGTCGCGTTTCTGATGGGCGTTTTCGAGCGATTCGTGGTGTGTGACGAGCGTGCTGCGGTGGTTGTCGAGTGTGTCTTGGGCGCGGTCGAGGTGGTCGCCCACTGTTTCGGGTGCAGGCCCGCCACGGGAATCACGGCTCGCGACGCTTCCTGCCGGGTCGAGGACGCGCTCAAGCGCGTTGACGTCGACGACCGCCGACAGCGGTTCGTCCAGCACCGACTCGGCCGTCGTGTCGAGCGTCTCTACTGACGGCGTGCCCTCGGCGCGCTCGGCCGCCTCCGCGACGAGTTCGTGTGCGGTCCGGAACGGGACACCGGCCTGTGCAAGCAGGTCCGCGACGCCGGTCGCCGTCGAGAATCCTCCGCCGGCGGCTGACTCGAGTGCGTCAGTCTCCCACTCGGCGGTCGTGAGTGCGCCGACGGCGACCTCGGTCGCCTCGGTCACCGAGTCGATAGCCTCGAAGGCGTGGCTGCTCGCGCGCTGGAGGTCGCGGTTGTACGCGCGGGGCAACCCCTTCAGCGTCGTCAGCAAGCCGTCGAGACCGGCGGTTGCGTCACCGACCCGGCCCCGGACAAGTTCGAGCGTGTCGGGGTTTTTCTTCTGTGGCATGATGCTCGACGTGGAGGCGTACTCGTCGGCCAGCGTAAGATACCCCTTGTTCGCGAAGAGGACGCCGTCCTCGGCCAGCCCCGACAGGGTCGTCCCCAACCCCGCGGCCGCGGCGGTCGTCTCGACGAGAAAATCACGCGCGGAGACGGCATCGGTAGCGTTCTCGACGAGACCGTTGAATCCCAGTAGCTCGGCGGTGCGCTCGCGGTCGACGTCGAAGGGTGTTCCCGCAAACGCGGCCGCGCCAAGCGGCGAGCGGTTCAGACGGGCGTAGGCGTCGAGCAGGCGCTCGGTATCGCGGGCAAGCGCCTCCTCGTAGGAAGACAGCCAGTGGGCGACCGTCGTCGGCTGTGCCGGCTGGAGGTGTGTGTAGCCGGGCATGACCGTCTCGGTGTGTGCGGCCGCGGCCTCGAGCAACGCCGCCCGGGCTCCGACCACCGTCTCGACGGCTCCGAGTACGTCCTCACGGAGGCGATACCGGAGACACGCCGCCACCTCGTCGTTGCGTGAGCGGGCGGTGTGCATCCGTCCGCCGGTCGGCCCGACCCGACCGATGACGGCCGTCTCGATTGCCTCGTGAACGTCCTCGGCGTCGGGCAGTGCGCCGTGTCCCGCACGCTCGATTTCGACGAGTGCGTCGAGAATCGCGCCGGCGTCCTCGGCCGTGATAATCTCTTCTTCGGCGAGCATGACGACGTGAGCGCGGTCGACGGCCAGGTCTGCCGCGAAGATACGCTCGTCGGCCGAAAGCGAGGAGAGGAACTCCCGCGCGGGGCCGCCGCTGAAGCGGTCGCGGCGAACGACGCTCTCGGCGTTGTCGTCAGTCATCGTCAGGCTGTGGGGTCGTCGTCCGCGAGACGGGACTGGAAGCCGTGGTATTTCGCGACGCCGGTCGCGTCGGCCTGTTCGATGCCGCCGCCCACGTCCGACTCGTTGAACGAGGCCGCACGCTCGCTGTAGACCGAGTGTGGGCTCTCGCGGGCGACCGCACGGCAGTGCCCGCCCTCAAGTTTGACGGTGACGGTACCGGTGACACGTTTTTGTGTCTCGTCGATGAAACCCTCCAGTGCGTCGACCAGCGGCGCGTCGACGAGCCCCTCGTAGGCCTTCTCGGCCCACTGCTGGTCAACGTGGTTCTTGAACTGACGCTGTTCGGTAGTCAGGACGAGCCCCTCCAGGGCCTCGTGTGCCGTCAGCAGGACCGTCGCCGCCGGATGCTCGTAGTTCTCGCGCACCTTCAGCCCGAGCATGCGGTCTTCCATCATGTCTGTCCGCCCGACTCCGTAGGCACCGGCCTGTTCGTTGAGCGCCTCGATTAGCGCCACGGGGTCGGTCACTTCGTTGTCGAGTGCGACGGGTGTCCCATCCTCGAACTCGATTGTGACGTAGGCCGGGTCGCTTCCGTCGGGGTTGTCTGTCCACTCGTAGATGTCGTCGTCGGGAATCGTCGAGGGGTCTTCGAGCTCGGAGCCCTCGACCGAGCGACTCCAGAGGTTCGTGTCGACGCTGTACTTGCCTTCGGAGCCGCCCTCGACGGGAAGGCCGCGCTCGGCGGCGTACTCGTTTTCCCACTCGCGGGTGAGCCCCAGTTCGCGGACCGGTGCAATCACGTCGAGTTCCGAATCACGCCAGACCGCCTCAAACCGGAGCTGGTCGTTTCCTTTACCGGTGCAGCCGTGGGCGACCGCGGCACATTCTTCTTCGAGTGCGACACCGAGAATCGCCTCGGCGATGATTGGGCGGGCGAGTGCCGTCCCGAGTGGATACCCCTGGTAGGTGGCGTTTGCCTGTACCGACTGCAAGCAGAGCTCGGCGAACTCCTCGCGGGCGTCGACGACCGTGTGTTCGACATCGAGCGCCGCGGCGGTCTCGGCGGCCTCCTCGAACTCGGCCGCTGGCTGGCCGACGTCGACGGTGACGCCGATGACCTCGTCGTAGTCGTACTCCTCTTCGAGCAGCGGAACGCATACTGTGGTGTCGAGCCCGCCAGAGAAGGCAAGCGCGACACGTGTGGTGTCTGTCATATGTTGTATGTAGTGAATGACCGCCTGTGGGGCGGAGACTGCAACACGATACCGGTCGACGGGTGGAGAATAAGTGCGGGCCTAACGGCCCGGTCGTGGTCGGTGGTCGACGGACTCATTGGATGGCGAACCGACGCCTGCGTGGTGAGTCCAACGCATCTACCACAACATAGTCTGACTGCCGTATTAATAGTTTCCGGTCGCCGTATGTCATTGGGTCGGCATACCGATTGGCTCGAAACGAATCAACGTCTGTATTATTCCCGAGTATTAACGATAGGAACACGAGGAGAATTATGGAGGTAACCGTCATTGGCTGTGGAAATATGGGGAGTGCTTTTATCAAGGGTCTCTCGAGAACAGGAACGCACGACGTAACTGCATGCGACCCCGATCCGAGCGCTCTCGACTCAGTCGCACCGTACTGTCAGCAAACCACGACAACTGTCGACGACGCGGTAGAGTCGGATCTGGTCGTCCTCACTGTGAAGCCGAATGCCGTCGACGACGTACTCCAGGCTATCGACCTCTCGTCGGACCAGACGCTCGTTACCGCGGCCGCGGGTGTCACGACCGAGTTCGTCGAAGCGCGTACCGACGCGACAGTCGTTCGTATCATGCCGAATCTCCCGGCCGAAACCGGAAATATGGCTGCCGCCGTAGCGGGGGACAAACCGGACGCCGACGTTCGCCAACTCCTCGACAGTCTCGGGGAAGCCGTCGAAATCGACGAGGGGCTGATGGATACGGCGACGGCGCTCAACGGAAGCGGCCCCGCGTTCGTGTTCTACCTCATCAAGGCGATGAAGCAGGCCGGCGTCGAGGAGGGGCTCTCGGCGGACGACGCCGAACTGCTCGCGGCACAAACCTTCAAAGGAGCTGCTGAGACGGTCCTCCAGTCCGAACGGGACGTTGACGAACTAATCGAGGCAGTCTGTTCGCCCAAGGGGACCACGATTGAGGGGATGACCGTCCTCAGAGAGAGCGATGTCGAGACGGAAATCGGAAACGCACTGTTCGCGGCGTCCGACCGGGCCAGAGAGCTGTCCGAGGAGTACGACAGTGAGTGATCGAGTCGACGCCGAGGCGATCGACCGTGCACGACGGCAGGCCGCCGCAGCCGAACGCGTCGTCGTCAAGATCGGAACGAGCTCGGTTACCGACGAGGAGTCGAATCTCGACGACGATAAGCTCGATCAGTTCGTCGACGGCGTCAATTCACTGATCGACCGCGGCAAGGAGGTCATCGTCGTCTCCTCTGGAGCAATCGGGGCCGGAAAAGGGCGAATCGATCCCGATGGCGATACCATCGAGGCGTCACAGGCGCTCTCGACGATCGGGCAGAGCCACCTCATGCGACGGTACACGGAGAGCTTCGAACGGTACGACCGGTCCGTTGCGCAACTCCTTTTGACCAGACACGATCTCAACAACGCCGAACGCTTCACGAACTTCAGGAACACCCTCGAGACGCTTCTCGAGTGGGATGTCGTGCCCATCATGAACGAAAACGACGCCGTTGCGATCGAGGAACTCCGAATTGGCGACAACGATATGCTCTCGGCGTCCGTCGGTGTCGGTATCGATGTCGATCTGCTGGTTACACTCACCGATGTCGGTGGCGTGTACACCGACAACCCGAAAGAAGATGACGAACCGGAACGAATCGAAGCTATTGGGCGCAACTACGCCGAGATCGAGACTTTCATCGAAGAGAGTACGACAGACGAGTTCGGCGGCATTCGAACGAAGGTTCGTGGCGCCCGAAAGATCAGCGAACACGGTGCACCGGCGATTATCGCTCGATCGACAGAGCCGGACGTCCTCCAGAAAATCGCTACCGGTGAACCGGTCGGAACGATATTCGTCCCTATCAGCGAACAACAATGACTGAGAAAAGTACGAAAGCGAAAGTGACAGAAGCAAACGAGGCAGCCCTCGAGCTTGGAACACGCTCGGACAGCGAGCGCAGCGCGAGCCTCCACAGAATCGCCGACGCAATCGAGGACAGCCAGGAGGAGATCCTCGACGCGAACGCCGAGGACGTTCGGGAAGCCGAAGAGATGCTCGCGAGCGGGGAGTACAGTCGAGCCCTCGTCGACCGTCTCGAACTCTCGCCGTCGAAGCTCCGGAGTATCGCCGAGATGGTCCGAAGCGTTGCCGACCAGGAGGATCCCCTCGGCAAGACGTTTACCGCGAGACGTCTCGACGAAGAACTCGAACTGTACAAGGTGGCGGTCCCGATTGGTGTCATCGGAACTGTCTTCGAGTCCAGACCCGACGCCCTGGTGCAGATTGCCGCGCTCAGCCTCAAGTCGGGGAACGCAGTCATCCTGAAAGGCGGCAGCGAGGCCAGCAGTTCGAACCGGGTTCTCTTCGAGATCATTCGAGACGCAGCTTCGGAGTTGCCCGGTGGCTGGGCACAGCTGATCGAGGCGCGCGAGGATGTCGACACGATGCTCGGGATGGATGACTCAATCGACCTCCTCATGCCACGAGGGAGTTCGGAGTTCGTCAGTTACATCCAGGACAACACGAGCATCCCCGTTCTCGGCCACACCGAGGGTGTGTGTCACGTCTTCGTCGATAGCGAGGCTGACCTCTCGATGGCGTCCGAAATCGCATACGACGCGAAGGTGCAGTATCCTGCGGTCTGTAACGCCGTAGAGACGCTATTAGTCCACGAGGACGTGGCAGACGAGTTTTTACCGGACATCGCTGGTCGCTATCGTAACGCCGATGTCGAGTTACGGGGTGACGAAGCCACACGCGAAATAATCGAGGCGAAGCCAGCGACGACCGAAGACTGGTCGACGGAGTACGGCGACCTCACACTCTCGATTAAGATTGTCGAGGCGCTGGAGTCGGCGATTGACCACGTCAATACCTACGGATCGAAGCACACCGATTCAATCGTGACTGCTGTCACAGAACGAGCAGGTACGTTCATGCGAGCTGTCGACTCCGCGAGCGTGTTCCACAACGCCTCAACGAGGTTCAGCGACGGGTACCGGTACGGACTCGGCGCTGAAGTGGGTATTAGCACAGGGAAGACCCACGCCAGAGGACCAGTCGGCCTTGAGGGCCTGACAACATACAAGTATCACCTCGAAGGGAGCGGGCAGACCGTCGGTGTCTACGCAGGAGACGACGCAAACCCGTTCCTCCACGAGGAGTTCGAGGGTGAGTGGAACTCCGGGCGTCTCTCTGAAGAATAACTCCTCAAAGACAAGCTGTGTCGCTGTGGTCGGCGACGACCCCCCTGTTTTTATTTTTGGCCGAACTGTTTCGATGTGAGTCGCTCTCGTGGTGGTGTATCCGCCACGGAACTCGGACTCTTCCGGGAGTCCGGCCAGTCTATCATCAGCGTATTACATCATAACAATGACAGACGAGACAGAGACACCGAGTCCACTCGACCCGTTCAAGCAGTTCTTTTCGTTCCAGCGGGACGTACTGGTCCTTTCGGTGGCGATGTTCGCGTTCAGCCTCGGCTTCCAGATGACCAGCCGATACATTCCCCGGTATATGTCTGTCCTCGGTGCTGGCGGACTCGCAATCGGACTGTTTGGCACGGTGGGGAACATCATCAGCGCCGCCTACCCCTATCCCGGCGGGGTTATCTCCGACCGCATCGGCTCACGGTACGCGCTCACGCTCTTCGGGCTGATTTCGAGTCTCGGCTTTCTGTTCTGGCTCGTCGCACCCGCGCTTGGGACGATAGTTGTCGGCGGCGTGACCATCGAGCCGTGGTTCTGGATTTTCGTCGGGCTCTTTCTCGCACAGGCCTGGAAGTCCTTCGGCCTCGGCGCGACCTTCGCTATCGTCAAGCAGGCTGTTCCGCCGTCACGACTCGCCCGTGGGTTCGCTAGCACCGAGGTGTTTCGCCGGACTGCCTTTCTGGTCGGTCCGCTACTCGCCGCTGTCGTCCTGTTTGTCTTCGCGGACTTCCAGGTCGGCTTCCAGGTCATCCTCGCCGTCGGCATGGTCTTTGGCGTCGTCGCTACGGCCACACAGCACCTCCTCTACGAGGCCGAGGACACCTCGATTGGGAAGGAGTTCGAGGGTCTCCAGGAAATCAGAGACGACCTCCGGGGCCTCCCGCCCGCGTTGCGGCCGCTTCTGGTCGCGGACACGCTCGTTCGCTTCGCCAACGGGATGGTGTACGTCTTCTTTATCATCGTCGTCACGGAGTTTCTCGAAGTGAGCCTCGACCTCGGCGCGGTGACGCTCAATCCCGACGTGTTCTTCGGCGTCTTGCTCGCCCTGGAGATGGTCGTCGCGCTCGTCTCGATGCCCGTCGCCGCGAAACTCGCTGAGCGCGTCGGGCTGAAACCCGTTGTCGCGCTTGGATTCGCGGTGTACGCTATCTTCCCGGTACTCCTGATTTCGGTCCCGGAGGGGGTCCCGTTCACTGCCGCGCTCGTCGTTCTGTTGTTCCTGTTCTCGGGGCTGCGCTTTGCCGGGCTGCCCGCACACAAGGCGCTCATCGTCGGGCCGGCCGAACAGCAGGCCGGCGGTCGCGTCTCGGGGTCGTACTATCTCGTCCGCAACACGGTCGTCATCCCGAGTGCCGCCATCGGCGGTGCCATCTACGACGGGTTCACGATCCCGGCCACGTCGCTTGGCTACGGCGGCAGTCCGACGCTCGCGTTCGCGCTTGCGACGGCTATCGGGAGCGTTGGCGTCGTCTACTTCCTCCTCTTCGGCAAGGAGTTCGAGGCCTACGAGTAACGGCCTATTTGTGCTCGCAGCCAGAACAAACGCGTATGGACGACAGCGCCGCACTCGGGCGCTACAGCTCCCCGCTTGACTCGACGACGCCGGACGGCGACGATCTTGAGCCGCTCACTGACACGCTCGGGGACGCGACAATCGTCGGCCTCGGCGAGGCGACACACGGGACCCACGATCTGTTCGAGCTGAAAGGGGCCGTCGTTCGCCATCTCGTCGCCGACTGCGGCGTGCGGACGGTCGCCTTCGAGACGGATTTCGCGAAGACGCTCGCACTCGACGAGTACGTCCGGCGCGGCGAGGGGACGGCCGCAGACGCACTCGACGCGCTGGTGCTCTGGGTCTGGCGCGCCGAGTCGATACTGGAGACCGTCGAGTGGCTCCGCGCGTTCAACGAGGGGCGACCGCCGGAGGACAGGGTCCGTCTGCTCGGGGTCAGCCTCTCTGAGCCGGGCGCGCCAGCGAGGAGGCTCCGGGCGCTCCTTCAGGCGGTTCCGTCGATAGCTGTCCCGGACGAACTGGACGCCCTCGCCGACGACCCGGTACCGGAAGACGACCGTGATGCGTTTCTCGACGACGGCATCGCCGTTGCCCGCGGGCTCCGAGACACCCTCGATGCCCACCGGCCGGCCGTCGTCGACCGGCTCTCGCCCCGCGAGTGGACCGTCGCCAGGCGGCTGTGTCGCCACCTCGAACAGAACTGCGAGTGGAACCGGCTGCGCCTCGCGACCGAGGGCTTCGACCCCGAGGCGTTCGAGTTGCGCGACCGGCTGATGGCCGAGACGGTCGGCTGGTGTCTGGATACGGACCCCGGCGACGGCGTGGCCGTCTGGGCACACAACAGCCACGTCAAGCGCGGCTCGTTCGACATGCCACAGGACTGGGCGGCCGGCGAGACGATGGGCGAGGTTATCGCACAGGACCACGGCTCTGCCTACCGGCCGTACGCGACCGACTTCGCCCGCGGCAGCTACCGCGCAGTCGCCGATTCAGAGGCCGGGCCGGAGACGTTCACCGCAGACGGCCCGCCAACGGAAGCCACGACCGCGACGCTCGACACTGTCGAAACACCGACTGGCTTCCTCGATATCGAGAGCGCAGCCGCAGATTCGCGGCTCGATTCCTGGTTCGACCGGGACCGGAAACTTCGGGCCGTCGCCGCGCTGGTCGATCCCGACGCCGATGACCGGCGGCGGATGACGACTGACCTGGCGTCGTCGTTCGACGGGCTGTTTGCAATCGAAGAGACGGCTCCGTCGATCCCGCTCGCTCGCTGAGACGATGCGGGCGACGAACAACCGATTAACATCGCGTCACGATGAACACCACACGTGAGCAAGACATTCGTTCGGGATCGGAGGGTTCGGACCGACGACGCGAGCGGTCGCCTGTTCAGGGGAATTGGCGACGGTCCACGTCCGGGCGTCCTCCTCTGTCACGGCGCTGGTGGGGCAGGCGGCTACGAGCAGCGGTACGCCGCGATGCTCGCCGAACACGGCTACACGGTCTTCTGTGTCGAATACTTCGGCGCCCCTGGCGTTCGTGATGCGCTACTGGAAGTCCCGCTGGAAGAGTTTGGTGACGCCGCCGAGTGGCTTCTCGACCGTCCGACCGTCAGCGGAGATGCTGTCGGTGTTATCGGGTTCTCGCGTGGCGGTGAGGCGGCACTGTTGGTCGGCTCGCAGTTCGACACTGTCGGCGTCGTGGTGGCGTACGTGCCGAGCTGTTATGCGTGGGCTGCCCCCTCCTGGATGGACGGGGTCGGCGACGACCGACCGTCTTGGACTCTCGACGGTGAGCCCGTTCCGTACCTGAACATCGACGAGTACGTGCCCGACGACAACGACCCCGACGACCCACTCACGAGTGACGGCCATAGCGCATGCTCACTGGCTCTAGAGGGGACGACGGAAGCAGCGAAAGAGCGAGCGACTATCCCGGTCGAGGCGATCGATGGGCTGGTCCTGCTCGTCTCTGGCGGTTCGGACACGGTCTGGCCGTCGTCACTGTTTGCAGACCGTGCGGCGGCGCGGCTCGAACGCAACAACCACGCGTGGCAGTTCGACCATCTCGCCGTTCCAGACGCCGGTCACGCGATTCGTGTTCCCTATCGGTTCGACGAGGAGACGCCACTCGACGGCACGCACGCGTACGGTGGCACCCACAGCGAGAACGCACGGGCAAGTGCGCTCGCCTGGCGACGAACCCTCCAGTATCTCGACCGGGCGCTCGGCCCGTCCGACGCTCCCGTCGTGGGCCGGTCTGACACCTGACAGCGGGAGACAACTGGGGGGAGGTTGTCTTCGGACGTGAGACGGCGAAGTCGATACGCGTTTAGCCGTCGGTCGGTGACATTGGAACAATGAGAGTGACGTTCCTCGGGACGAGCGGTGCAGTGCCGACGACGGTCCGGAACCCGAGCGGGCTGTTAGTCGAACGCGAGGGTGACCGGCTGCTGTTTGACTGCGGCGAGGGAACCCAGCGTCAGATGATGCGCTACGGGACGGGATTCGATGTCGAACACGTCTTTCTAACCCACACCCATGGCGACCATATCTTCGGGCTGCCGGGCCTCACCCAGACCTGGGACTTCCAGGACCGCGACACGCCGCTTGCGGTACACGCTCCCGCCGGGACGCGTGACCGCATCGAGACTCTGCTGTCGGCGACCGGCGAGAGCCCATCGTATCCCGTCAGGGTCACGCAGGTATCGGCCGGCGATGTGGTGCTCGACCGCGAGGCCTACGAAGTGCGGGCTGTCGGTGTCAACCACCGGACGAACGCAGTCGGCTACGCGCTCGTCGAGGACGACCGAAAGGGCGAGTTCGACCGCGAGAAAGCCGAAGGCGAACTCGGCATCCCTCCGGGACCGAAGTACTCGACGCTCCACGCGGGCGAACCGGTCGAACACGACGGGCGGACGATCCAGCCCGAGGAGGTCGTCGGCGAACCTCGGTCCGGCCGGCGACTCGTCTACACGGGCGATACGCGGCCGACCGACGGCGTTGTTGAGGCCGCCGAAGGGGCCGACCTGCTCGTCCACGACGGCACCTTCGGTGAGGACCACCGCGAACGGGCGCTCGAAACGGCACACTCGACGGCCCGAGAGGCAGCCCAGGTCGCCAGCGACGCCGGCGCGAAACGGCTCGCGTTGACCCATCTCTCGACGCGGTACACCGGCCAGGCGGCCGAACTCGAATCACAGGCCGCCGAGCGCTTCGACGGGACCGTCTTCGTCCCCGACGACGGCACGCAGGTAACGGTCCCCTACCCCGACTCCGACCGCGAGTTCCAGGTCGACCAGCTCGGCTAGCCGACTCCTTGTTTGACCTGTGTCGCGAGCGTTGCGAACGCGACCGTCGCCCTGTCATCTGGGTCGACCGCACGGACTGGGAGACCCGCCCGCTGTGCGCGCCTGACCGCCGGCGAGTCCGGAATCTGTGTGACCGGTCCCTCCAGTGTCGTGGCGAGTCGGTCGAGGCGGTTCTCGGGATAGGACTGTTCGACGCGGTTGAGGACGACCCGAGCGAGCGGGGTGTCGACGGCGCGGGCCAGTTCTCGTGCTCGGACTGCGTCGGCAACTGCCGGCCTGGTCGGACGGGTGACCAGCAGGCACGCATCGGCCGCGAGCAACGCCACACCGACGTCGGACCGCAACCCTGCCGGTACGTCGACGACGACGGTCCCATACTGTCGCTCGACCGCATCGACGACGTCTGCCAGCGCGGTCGGGTCCGCGCCGCGACCGCCCGCCAGCGACCGGCCACACGGCAAGAGTCTGACTGCCCCCTCCTCGGAGACGGCTTCGAGCGGTGTCGCCCGGCCGGCGAGCACGTCGTGGAGGTCGGGCCCGCGTCGTGCGGGAAGGTCTGCCATTCCCAGGTCGCCGTCGATGACGACGCCGTCGAGTTCGGCCCCGAGATTGTACGCGACTGTCGACTTCCCGACGCCGCCCTTGCCGCCAGTGACTGCCAGCTTCATACGACCCGTTCGAGTGTCGCCAGCGGCAGGTCGACGGCCGCGAGTTCCTCGGCCAGCGTCTCCGACCGCCGCCGGAGTTCTTGGAGCTGTCGCCTATCTTCGTCGAGCTGTGCTTGGAGCTCTCGGACCGCCTCGATGCCGCCGGCCGCCTCGACCGCGTCGCGTATCTCGTCGGCGTCTGTTGCCCCGGCCAGGCGCTCGGTCTCGTCGAGGCGGCCCTCGACAGCCTCGAACCACGCGGTCGGCTCTGTGGCCGTCGCCGAAGCTGCGTGCTCCGCCTTCGCCCGCGTCGTCTTGGCTTCGTCCACCGCTCGCTTGCTCCCGCCGTCGACGGCTGTCGGGCACGTCTCCTGCGCCGGCCCGGCCGGTGGTGTCGCCGGCAGGACATCCCGCGGTGGCCGGGGGTCTCCGAGTGTTCGAACGAGACGGCGTGGCGTCACCCCCGCCTCTTCGGGGCGTCCGGTCGCTGTTATCTTTGCGGGTGGCTCTTGTGGGGGTACGGGTGTCGCATAGCCCACGACGAGTGGCTCGTCCGCGCTGACGGTCCCCTCGAAGGTGTTCTCCTGCCAGCCCTGTGTCGGCACACCCTGCTCTCTGGGGGGCCAGACCGGCCGCAGGCAGCTCTCGATTGTCACCTGCTGGGCGCGGTCGCCCTGGACCGAGAGTTCGACGAGGGTCACCTCGCCTGTGCGTCTGAGTTGCCAGTCGAGCGTCGCCATGGGCGCTCTGGTCACCCCCTCGTACTTAAACGTCGAGGACGGGCGCACCGAGGTACTCGCGTGCTGTCTCGGCCGACGTGAACCGGTCGACAACGAGCACGACCGGTGCCTGCACCTCGCCGAGGCGGACGAGCGCAAGCGCCGCAGTGACGGCCTCGGCTTCGAACGGTGCAGTCACCGCTCCTGTGACCGCCGAGCCGGGAACCGTCGGCAAGACAGCACAGAATTCCTCCCGGAGGCAATCGACGAGGTGTGCACGGGCGTTGCGTTCGAGATTTGCGACCCGCTGTTCGAGTCGGAACCGACGCTCGCGGCGGTCCCGGCGCTCGCGCCGTCGCTTTCGGTCTCGTTCGTAGGCCTGTCTGGCCGCGATGGCGTCGGTCTCGGCCTCAGTCAGTGTCTGTAACGCCTCATCGAGTTCGGATTCGGCCGGCTCGGTCTCCAGGCCGGCGTCTGCCCGCTCGCGGACGCGGCCACGCGACTCGGCGGCACGAATCCGTGCCTGGTCGACGGCCGCTTCTGCGTCGGCGAGGCGTTCTCGCTGTGAATCGAGCGGTTCCGATTCGACGGAGATTGCTTCGAGGTCGCGTCTCGCCTCCTGCAGTTCCTCGTCGTACGGTGTGTCGAGGCCGCGCGTCCGGGCGGCCCGGGCGAGTGCGGTCTTCGTCCGCAGCCCCATCCCGGGACGGATACAGCCGACGGCTTCGTGTAGCGGTGCGGGCTCCGGGCAGTCGACCTCGATTCGCCGGTCTGTCGTCTCTCCCGTCTGTCGAACTGCGGCGGCGACGACTTCGGGGTCGATATCCGTCGCGACCGAAACGGTCTCACCCGTTCGGACGACATCACCCAGACGACAAATCACGGTCTTTCATCTCCGTTGGCGCTGGTAGCTCTGTCCCTGTCTGGAACTGCTCGTAGGGAAGTGACGGTGTCTCCCGGTCCTCGTATGCGGCTGCTGCCGCTCGCACCTCAGAGCGAAGGGCCGCGAACTCGTTGAACGGGACCGTCTGTTCGAGCTGGATTGCCTCGCCGTGTTTTTCTCGCAAGCGGAGTGCCTGGAACGCGCCGAACTCGGTCGCCTCGAAGAGGGCAACGCGGCCGAACTGACGGACGACGGTCCCATCGTGGCTCCGACAGACGTTTCGCAAGCTCTGTCGCGCCTCCCGTGAGTACGCAATGACCAGTAACACAGCGGACGGTGGCGGCCGTCGACCACCTAAACTATTCGAAACGCCCTCACTCAGCCGCGAGCAGCTCCCGTGTCCGGACGCTGGGCTCGTCGCCAAGAGATACCTTTGCGTCGAACAGCGACGTAATCGATGCGACGTGTTCCGCGTCGTGTGCATCGGGGTCGATGTGGAAGTGTGAGTGTGCGCCGGCGGCGTGAATCTGGCCGGTTATCGCGTGCAGAAACTCGTAGGCCGTGTTGACGTCGACGTACTGGAGCATCGAGGTGAGCGAGTCGAAACAGACGAAAACGGGTCCGTCCCACTCTGAAAGGAACTGTCCGATTGTGATACCTAGCCCGGTGAGGTCACTTGGCGAGGAGACTGTCTCCGTGACGACGCCGTCGCGAGCTTCCGGCGAGGCGTCTCCGACGGTGACGACACCGACCTTGTCGAGGTCGTCGTGCCCGTCGAGTTGTGCGACACAGTCCGCGGCCGAGCGCGTGTACGTGACAAAGAGCACACTCGGCGCTGGCTGCTGGTCACACAGCAGTGACGTACAGACATCACGCCCCTGTCCCATCGGCGGCTCCGCGAGCAAGACGTTCGTCGTCTCCTCGAGTTGGTCGTGTATATTCTCCATCGTCGGCTCGTTTGTCGGTGAGACGGCCTTGAGATATAAACCGCTTTGTCTTCTCGTATCAGAACTCGACATCGACTTCGGCATCTTCGGTAGCCTCGTCGAGTCCGTCACGCTGGGCGTCGGCCGCGAGCTGTGTGCTCAACTCGATGTCGGTCAGACACTCCTCGAAGGTCGTCCGAAACCGGTGACTGACACGCCGCGACCGGGCGTTTGCCTGGACGACTGCCAGGATGCGCTCGATTTCAGTCGCGGTCAGGTCGAATTCTGCTGCCAGTGTCTCGGGGTCGGCGTCGGCCCGCTCGCGCAGCAATTCCCACGTTTCCTCACTGGCGGTGACAGCTGGCGGGTCGTCGTCGCGAACGAGATGCAGTGACATGCGCGTCTCGAAGACCGTCGCCGTCGGGACCGACAGCTCCGCCGCCAGGGTCTCGTCGTCGGCCCCCTCGTAGAACCGTTCGACGAGTGTTTGTCGCTGCTCGGTCGAGCAGTCGGTCTCGATGTCGAATTTCTCCTCGAGCTCTTCGATTGCCCCAGTGAGGCGCTCTCTGTCAACCTTGCCGCTGTCGGCTACCGACCCACGTAACTCTTCCTGTGACTCTGTAACCGCTTCTTCCTCTGAAACGTCGAGAAAGATATCCCGGAGTTCCTCGGTCTTCTCGTCCATGTGACACAGAAATCTATCGGTCGGGTATAAAAATCTGACTCACGGACTCACGCGATAGCCAACCGAGAACAACTGAGGCCGGATGGAGAAAAGGTTTAAGCAGATTGCAGTCTCGGGTTTATATACTATGAGTGACGTCACACGGGAGACGTTCTGGCAGATAAGCGCGGTCGGGGAGATCATCTTCTATTTCCTGACAGCAGTCACGATACTGGTGTTCATCTACGGGGTCTACAGCCGATTCGCTCGCTATGCACGAGGGACCGAAGACCCGTTCCCGCGGCTGGACGACATCGGGACGCGGGTCCGAGAGGCCTCGCGTATCGCCTTCTCGAACGAGAAACAGTTCAACCGCGACCTCGTCGGCGGACTGATGCACTCGTTTATCCTCTGGGGGTTTCTGACGCTTCTCATCGGGACGACCATTCTGTCTATCGACAAGTACGCCTACAAGCCCTTTACCGGCGAATCCTTCTACGTCGGTGACTTCTTCCTCTCGTACTCGTTCGTGATGGACCTGATGGGGCTGCTCTTTGTCTGTGGTATCTCGATTGCCATCTACCGGCGCTACGTCGTCCGCAACGAGCGCCTCTGGGGCAAACACACCGGCTACGAAGACGACCTGTTCGTCTGGTCGCTGTTTTTCCTCGGCGTCGGCGGCTTCCTGCTCGAAAGCGTCCGCATCGCCGGCTGGCAGGGCGGTCCACAGGCCTTCGAGCAGGTGAGCTTCGTGAGCTACTTCCTCGCGAACACCTACCAGACTCTCGGCCTGACCGCAAGCGGCGCACAGAGCATCTATCCCGCCGTCTGGTGGGGCCACTCGATTCTGGCGCTGTGGTTCATCGCCTGGATTCCCTACGCGAAGCCGTTTCACATGCTCTCGTCGTTCGCAAACGTCGTCGTGCGCGACCCCAAGGCGGGCGCACGGCTTCCGGGCGTGCCAGCAGACCCCGCGGCCGACACCGCGACCGAGGAGATAGACGACTTCTCCTGGAAACAGATTCTCGACCAGGACGCCTGCACGAAGTGTGGCCGGTGTTCGTCTGTCTGCCCGGCGAAAGCCTCCGGTCGGCCGCTTGACCCCCGTGATGTCATCCTCGATTTGAAAGGCTACCGCGAACAGCACGACGCCGGCGAGGAGGACATCCCTATCATCGCCGACGGCGGGACGAGCGTCATCGACAGTTCGACGATGGAGTCCTGTATGTCCTGTATGGCCTGCATGGACGCCTGTCCGGTCGAAATCGAGCACCTGACCCACTTCACCGACATGAACCGCCAGCTCGTCGAGCAGGCTGACGTGGACTCGAACGCCCAGGACGTCTTCCAGAACGTGATGCAGCAGGGCAACACCTTCGGCGACCCGGCGCGCAACCGCCCGGACTGGACCGAGGACCTCGACTTCGAGGTTCCCGACGCACGCGAGGAGTCCGTCGAGTTCCTCTGGTACGTCGGCGACTACCCCAGCTACGACGAGCGCAACCAGGAGGTCGCAAAGAGTCTGGCACGTCTCTTCGAGGCCGCTGATGTCGAGTACGGCATCCTCTACGAGGACGAGGTCTACGACGCAAACGACGTGCGTCGGATGGGCGAGGAACTGCTGTACGTCGACCAGGCCTCCCAGCTCATCGGGGCCTTCGAAGACTGCGAGTTCGAGACCGTCGTCTGTACGGACCCCCACTCGTTCAACACCATCACCAACGAGTACCCGGAAATCGACTTCGGCGAGTACGCCGACGACCCGATGATGGAGGTGCCCGTCGAGGGCTACTGGAACGCCGACGGGACGTACGACGTGAAACACTACACGCAGGTCGTCGCCAACCTCGTCGAGTCCGGGACGCTCGACGTGCCGGGGGCGCTCGATTACACTGCTACCTATCACGACCCCTGTCATCTGGGTCGGTACAACGACGTCTTCGAGGCACCCCGCGAGCTCGTCGTCGAGACGGGCTGTGAGCTCCACGAGATGCCCCGCAACCGCGCCGATTCGTTCTGTTGTGGCGGCGGTGGCGGCGGCCTCTGGATGGACTACGACGAGGAGCCAAAGCCGAGCGAGGAACGACTCCGGGAGGCACTCGAAGATACTGACGCTGGAAGCGCCGTCGAGAAGTTCGTCGTCGCCTGCCCGATGTGTATGACGATGTACGAGGACGGCCGCAAGACCGGCGGCTTCGAGGACGATATCGAAATCGTCGGCCTGACAGAACTGCTCGCCGAATCCATCCAGGCTGCCTAATCCGCCCGCGTTCTGTCTCTGCCGTTCCGTCGAAAATAACGACTCATCGTGATTATTGCGAGCCGTTCTTGCCACAGTGGTGCTCGTTCTGTCCATCGGACGCTGACCCGACTGAGGTCATAGACCCGGTCTGAAACTCATCTCAGTATCAGTCTTCGCTTCGCTAAGACGTGCTGTACCGGATAGATTCTGCGTACGTGGCAACGGGGAGGGTACTCGACACGAAGAAATAAGAGAGTAGAGTGCATCAAACTGGATATTATAGCGGAGGCCCATCATGCAATGGACATTCTTTCATTTCCCAATCGTCCTGGGGGGACTTCTTACGTTACTTCTTGCAGTCTATACATTGTCGTCTCGTGAGACACGCGGTGCACAGTCGTTACTCGGGATTTTACTCTTTTCGACACTGTACAGTGTTACGTACGGGGTGCAACTGACTCAGCCTTCCGAGACAGCAAGTTTGGTCTGGTCACGGTTGACGTTTCCAGCGTTCCTGTTCGCTGCTGTGTTTTACATTCTCTTTGCACTCGAGTACACCAACAGAGAAGGCCTGATAACCACCTCGCGCGTACTGGTATTGGCTTTTCCTGCCGTGATTCTGAGCATTGTACCATGGGTCTGGCCGTCAAGCGTCCATCAAAACGTGCGGATGGATGAGCAACTCGGTATCACTCTCTTACGCTTTGATTTCGGCGAGGCCTACGTGCTAATCCTGTCCACCGTGTTCATCTATCTCTTTGTCGCCCTAGGACTCGTCGCTGTCGAGTTCTTCCGCTCGATCCGCGTCGGTGTGTTTCGGAAGCAACAGTTGTCTATTCTTTTCGGCCTAGGCCTTCCCGTTCTCGTGGCGTTGATTCAGGCGTTCATTCCGCTTCAGTTAGCGCTCGCTCCGCTCTCGTTCGCCGCAACGGGCGTTATTCTGGCGGTTGCTATCTTTCGGTTCGAACTGTTCGAGGTCGTTCCCGTCGCCAGACAGCGGGTGTTTCAATACGTCGACGCCGGCGTGCTTGTGGTCGGTCCCGATGGGCGAGTTATCGATGCTAACCCGGCCGCACAGCGGCTGTTCGAGAACGGCAACCCGTTGAATCAGTCTCTCGATACCCTCAACGCGTCCTTGGTTGACACTGACTGGGACGACCGCCAGAAGCCGGTGCGGTGTGAACTGTCTCACGCAAGTGGTGAGACACGAATCTACGAAGCCGAGCGGGCACCGATTTTCGACGACTACGACCAGTTCAACGCCTCTGTCCTCCTGTTCAACGACGTAACAGAGCTAGATGCTCAAAAGCAGGAGCTCGAACAGCAACGAGACGAACTGGAAGAGACGACAGCACAACTCGAACGGAAAAACGAGCGGCTCGACCGGTTCACAGGTGTGGTTAGTCACGACCTTCGCAATCCGTTGAACATGGCTCAGACCTATCTCGACCTTTCGAGAGAGCAAGGCCAGGCGGAACATTTCGAGAAAGTCGCTGATGCACACGATAGAATGGAGACGATGATCGACGAGTTACTCACACTTGCACGCACGGAGACGGCACTCGATGAAGCGGATTTCGAGTCGATACCGCTGGAGCCACTCGTCGAGGAGGCCTGGAACACTGCATCGACCGGTGGGGCAACACTCAAAACCGACATCCCCTGGAATTGCTCGATTGAAGCGAACGAGAATTTGCTGCAGAACATACTGGAGAATCTCTTTCGGAACGCTGCCGACCACAACGAGCCACCGCTGACAGTCACTGTCGGCACAATGGACGACGATGGATTCTACGTCGAAGACGATGGGACCGGAATTCCAGAAGAAAACCGAACAGAAGTGTTCGAACACGGATATACGACAGCCGGCACAGGCTCCGGGTTCGGCCTCTCTATCGTTCAGGAGTTCGTGACGGCCCACGGCTGGGCAATCCGTGTTACAGAGAGCAACGACGGTGGCGCACGATTCGAGATTACTGCTGTCACAATTGATGCATAGTCTCAAAACGACTGTCTCGTCTACCACTTCTTTTGAGGCCGACTGTCGTGGTCGATAGCAGCGACAGTTTGTCACCACCGCAGACAAGCGTTCGCCGCGTTTCGAACGGTATTGCTCTCCCACCCGACAAGCCGGCGTATGGACAGCTTCAGAACCGTCGTCAAGGCACTCATCACCCACGATGGCGAGGTGCTGGTCGGGCAGAAAGAACCAGAGCCAGACCACCCGATAGGCGGCCAGTGGCACATCCCCGGCGGCCATCTCGCGGCCGACGAAGCGGTCGAAACGGTGGTCGAGCGGGAGGTTCGCGAGGAGACCGGCCTCGACGTAACTGTCGCGGAACTCGTCGACGCGATGACATTCGCGTGGGGGACAGATGGGTCAAAAGATAGTCTCCAGCTGCTGTATCACTGCCGGGCTGACTCCCACGACGCGAAAGCGGGGGACGACCTCCAAGCTGTTGAGTGGGTCGACCCGACAGAACTCACGGCGTATCTGTGCGACGAAGAAGCCACCCGACTCACACAGCGCCCACGACAGCGGGCGTTCGTCGAGGAACTATCGTAAGTCGGCCGCGGTCGCCAGCCGCCACGTCCTGGGGAGCCCACCCCCCAGTCGCTCCCAGGAGTCACCGGCGTCGTGGCTCACGAACAGTCGACTCTCCCCGTCGATTTCGCCCGCATAGAAGAGCGTCTTGGGCCGTTCGGGGTGAACCGCGAGCGTGTCGGCCGCCCCGGCTTCGGGGAGGTCGTCGCCACAGGAACGCCAGGAGTCACCGCCGTCCTCGCTCCGGTAGACGACTGGCCCCTCGTCTGCTGCGTAAACGTATAGCCGCTCAGGGTCGTCCGGGTCGAAGACGATGCTGTGGACGTATTCCCCGGCGAGTGGGGAGAGCTGTGTCCACTCCTCGCCGGCGTCGTCACTTCGGTAGAGTCCTGAGCCGTTCGCCGCGAACACCACCGCTGGGTCGTCGGGATGAACTGCCAGCCGGTGGGCGTCTGCACCGACCATCGTCTCCGTCCACGTCTCGCCGCTGTCAGCCGAGTAGATGATAGCACCGTGTTCGACGCCCGCGACGATGCGATCTGGGCGCTCCGGATGGATATCGAAGCCGTGGACGTGGCCGGCCTCAAACGGCTCGAAGAAAAACGACCACTCCTGACGGCTCGGGAGGTCCGCGACTCCCGACAGCGCCTCGAAAGAGTCGCCGCCGTCGGTCGAGCGGTACACCATCGGTGGCTCGGTCCCGACGTAGATGGTCTCGGGCTCTGTCGGGTGACGAGCCAGGCCCCAGACCCACTCCTCGTCGAAACCGAGCGTCTCGACAGAGCCGCCGCCGTCTGTCGTCCGGTACAGCCCCTGACCGCGCAGGCCACAGCCGACGAGAACGTCGTCTGAGTCGTCGGGGGCGACTGAGAGCGAGCGAACTGCGTTCCCGTCGAGGCTGCTCGCGGTCACCTCGAAGCCGCCTGTGTCGATGTGTGCCGTCCGGAGTCCGTCTTCGGTGCCGAGATACAGCCGACAGTACACAATTATCCGTGTTATTTGGCGGTAATCATATAAAACGCACCGGCTTACCGGAGTGAGTGATACTTGTTGCTGGCAGTATCTGCTATCACCTGCATCCGTCCGTCGGTCTCGGCGTCGATGCCGTGCTCGCGGGCGTACCCGACGAGCGCATCGTGTTGGGTGCCGTGGTCGGCCTCGATGTGGTCCTCGTCGAGAACGGGGTAGAGGTCGTCGGCGTAAAACTCGAGCGAGGGGGCGGCGACGACGTAGGCCTCGCTTGGAGCTGGCTGCCGTCCACCGACGGTCGCCTCAACGAGATCGAGTCCGTCATCGTCCCGTTGCCACGAGAGGGCCGCGCCGCTGACGTGGCCGTACACCTCCGCGTCGAGGTCGAGAAAGTCGGGGGATTCGAGACTCTCGAACAGCGCCAGAAGTTCCTCGCCGTTGAGTCGAGTGGATATCGTTGTCGAAGGGGGCAGTCGAGCGCACGTCGCCGACCGACACCGCGCCCGAAAGCGGCGGGCCGCTCCGCAACATAAGTGGGTGGACGACGGCAACGTCGGCACCGGCAGCCCACCGAACCGCGTCGACGACGAAGTTTCCAATCGGCGTTTCGGGATACCGGTCGGCCCGCTCCCGGCCGATAGAATCTTCGACTCGTGTGACGGTCTCGTCCAGCCCCAGCTCGGCAAACAGCTCGCGATAGGTAGCTGCTATCTCCTCGGCGACGGGGTAGTCGGCCACGTCGTGTAGCGTCACCGTCACCTCGTCGCCGAGCGTTGCCTCGGTGAGGCGTTCGCCACGCTCGCCGGGGTGTGCAACCGGCGTGCCGGCGACAGACCCGGCCCGCCGGTCGTGTTCGTGCCCGCCCAACACGAGGTCGACACCGTCGAGGTTGGCGAGTTCGTCGTCCCGGCCGCCGGCGTGTGAGAGCACGACCACGTGGTCGCAGTCGACCGGCAGGTCCGATAGGGCTGCTTCGGCGGCAGCGACGGGGTCTCCAACAGTCAGTTCGCGCGTAACGTAGTCGCCGAGTGTCACTGGGTCGGTCACGCCGACTAGGCCGATGCGCTCGGTGCCGACGCGGACAGTCGCGGTCTCACGGACCCCGAGATCGTGGGCAAACGGGCGGTTGTCCTCGTGGAGGTTGGCAACCAGCCAGCGCTGTGGCGAGTCCGCGACGACATCTCGGAAGGCGTCGACGCCGTTGTCGAAGTCGTGGTTGCCGGGAACCGAAAAATCCGGCTGGATTGCCTCGAATAACGGGCCGATGTGCTCGGCGTCGGTCTCCATCGAGAGCAACCCCGGCGCGGTGGTGTCGCCGGTGCCACAGACGAGCGTGTCCTCGTCGCGACGTTTCTGAATCGCTCGCGTGAGCCGACCGATACGTTCTGGATCGTCGGTCGCGTTTTCGATGTCGGAGTACTGGAGGACTTGGACGGGCATCGAATTTCTGTCTCGTTGTCATGCAGTATCGAACCGACCGGCAAAAGTCTCGTGGAACAGCCTCAAAACTGCGTGACTTTAGACTGGATACGCCCGTCGTCGATGGTTTCCTCGTCACCCGAGAAGTACCGGGCGAGTTCGGCTTGTGATATCTCGTCACTCTGTTGGAGGTACGCAATCTCGGTCAGCGACAGTGTCTCGCCGGCGCGAAGTCTCCGGAGCAGTTCCTCGGTCGAGAGGGCGTGAAAGGTCACATCGAGGTCGACGGTCGCGGCACGGTCGTTCCGGGCCTGTGCGACGTTTACCGCCTCTGCAAGCGCGTCTTCGAAGTCGACGCCGGTGTCTTCGATACCCTGATAGAGGAAGGCCAGTGCAGAGACGAGCGCGTCGTAGGCACTCTTTCCCTCGGTTCCTAGTCGTTTCTCGAAGACGAGCTGTCGGTCGCGGTCGGATAGTTGCTCGACCAGTACCTCGAAGTCGTATGTCGACTCGTACACGCGGTCACGAATCCGCGCCCGAGCGTTCCGTTCGGCCTGGACGCTCGAAAAATCTGCCTCGCCGTGCAGGTAGTCTCTGTCCGCTGGGCTCAATATGCCACGCTCTCTGCTCTCAATCATAATCTATATTGGGTTATGTATAGATTGCATATATAAATTTCTAATCTGTTTTGGATTATATATCAGATTCTGTCGATAATTGTTAAGGTTGTGCCAGCGGAAGACGAGCCATGTTCTCAGCGACTATCGACGCGACGGCGTTTCGGAACGCACTGGCATCTGTGGAGGTGCTCGTCGAGGAGTGCCGTATCCACGTCGACAGCGACGGGATGCGGCTGCGTGCAGCCGACCCCGCGCTCGTCGCGCTGGTCGACCTGACGCTCGACGCCGAACAGTTCGAGCAGTACGAGGCCTCGGAGGCGGTGCTGGGTGTAAATCTCGAACGGCTGTCGGAGATACTGAGCGTCGCCGAAACCGGAGACACCGTCCGGATGGAGTTCGACGAACGGTCACGCAAACTCGATGTCGAAGTCGGCACACTCTCGTATACACTGGGGCTGCTCGACCCCGATTCGATTCGGGATGAACCGGACCTCCCGGACCTCGAACCGCCGGCAGAGGTAACGCTCGATGGCCGTCACATCGACCGCGGTGTGAAGGCAGCGGAGATGGTGTCGGACCACCTCAGGCTGGCTGTCGACCCAGACCGCGAGACGCTCGTCATCGCAGCAGAAGGGGACACCGACGAGGTGCTCGTCGAACTCGGTCGCCAGGAGGTGGCGGCATTATCACCTGGGCCGGCCGACTCGCTGTATTCGCTGGACTATCTCACTGCAATCAACCGTGTTATCCCTCGCGGTCAGACGGTCACACTCGAACTCGGCGAGGAGTTTCTCGCTGGCTTCGAATTTGTCGTCCCTGAAGCTGACCAGCCTGTCACGTACCGGGTTGCACCGCGTCTCCAGCGGGCATAGATTCCCCTCGTGGGCACGACGGTCTGTGTCGGTACATCTGTCTGTCGGCTGTATCATCTCGGCCTCAAAGAGTCCTGGCATCGTTCCGACACCAGAACAGGTTAGTCGATACCCCTGGAAGCGGTCGTATGGCCGGCAGCACTGGCGTCGTGATAGCGGCGATGATTGCCAACGGCGGGATTGCGATACTGAAGTTCGGCGGGTTCCTGTTGACCGGGAGTCCTTCGATGCTCGCAGAGACCTACCACTCGGTCTCTGACACTGGCAATCAGGTACTGCTTCTCATCGGCATCAAGTACAGCCAGAAAGAGGCTTCGGAACAACACCCCTTCGGATACGGCAAATCCCAGTTCTTCTATGCGTTTCTGGTGTCGGTGTTGCTCTTTGGCGTGGCTGGCTGGGAGAGTCTCAAACACGGCATCGCCGAGATACGGTCTGGCGGACATGGCGAGGAGGCCGCCCAGTTCCTCGGGTTCACGCTGGATTGGGAGGCCCCGGTCGACCCCTTCTACATCTCAGTCGCTATTTTGATTGGCGGCATCGCCTTCGAGAGCTACGCGTTCCTGAAAGCACGGGGCGAGCTCCGCCGCCAGATGGGCAAATACGGCTGGTCGGGCTACCGCCAGGCCTTCGGACGCACCAGCGACCTGTCGACGCTGACCGCCTTCGTCGAGGACACGGTCGCGCTGCTGGGGCTGTTCACCGCTCTCGTCGGACTCGTCGCCACGCGCGTGACGGGGAATCCGGTGTACGACTCCGCGTCGGCAGTCATCATCGGCGTCTTGCTCATGGTGTTCGCGGCGGCGCTTGCAGTCGAGAACAAACGGCTCCTCCTCGGCGAGAGCCTGCCTGCGGCGGTCGAAGACGAACTCCGGGCGGTCGTCGAGGCACACGAGGGGGTCACCGCAGTCAAGGACTTCCGGACGATGTACGTCGGCGTCGGCCGCGTGCTCGTGACCGGCGAGGTAACCTTCGACTCGGAGCTGTCCGTCGAGGCGGCCAAACGAGACATCGACCAAATTGAGCAGAAAATCCACGAGACCGACGACCGCGTTCAGACCATCTATCTCGAACCGGAGCTGTGACCTCTCAAAACTCGTGACGTTCGGTTAATTCTCCCGCAATCGGCCTGTTCAGGTCACAACAGCTAGTCTTCAACACACCCGAAAGAGAAGAAAATATCGACCGCGAGAGCGTCGTTAGTCGTCAGCAGGTGCCGCGCCGCCTTCGTTCTCGTACTGCTGTTTGGTGTGTGAGAGCTTGCCACCGGCCGCGAGGATATCGCGCTCGCGCTCGGAGGCGTCGAGGACGCCTGTCGCTTCCCAGTCGTCGTTCACGCGGATGGTGAACTCTTCCTGGCCCGAGCGGACGGCCTCGGCGACATCGTCGACGATTTCGACGTCGTCGCCCTGGTCGATGTTCTCGTAGGTGTCCTCGTCGATTTCGAGCGGAAGGAGCCCGAAGTTGAAGAGGTTCGCACGGTGGATGCGCGCGAAGCTCTGGGCGAGGACGCCCTCGATACCGAGATACATCGGACAGAGCGCGGCGTGCTCACGCGAGGAGCCCTGGCCGTAGTTCTCGCCGGCGACCAGGAAGCCGCCGTCGGCGTTGAGCGAGCGGTCGGCGAAGGTGTCGTCGACACGCGAGAGGGTGAACTCCGAGAGTTTCGGAATGTTCGACCGGTACATCAGGATGTCCTGTGTGGCCGGGATGATGTGGTCGGTCGTGATGTTGTCGTCCATCTTCAGCAGTGCCGACCCCTCGATGTCCGCGCCGAGGGGGTCTTTCAGCGGCACGTCGCCGATGTTCGGTCCCTTGATGAGGTCGTCGTCGACGGCCTCGTCGGGATCGATAATGTCGTTCTCGGCACCTTCGAAGGCTTCGGGCATCTCGAAGCCGGGGGCTTCGATGTCATCGTCGAGGTCGCGTGGGTCGGTGATTTCGCCTTCGAGCGCGGACGCGGCGGCTACCTCTGGCGAACAGAGGTAGACGTTGTCGTCCTCGATGCCCGAACGACCCTCGAAGTTGCGGTTGAACGTCCGCAGAGAGATGGAGTCGCTGCCTGGCACGTGGCCGATACCGATACACGCGCCACAGGTGGCCTCGGAGAAGTTGACACCGGCGGCCATCAGCTCAGCAGTCCACCCCTCGCGGGCGAGCATCTCGCTTGCCTTCTTCGAGCCGGGCGCGACGATCATCTCCGTCGAGAGGTCGATAGTCTGGTCTTCGAGCATCTTCGCGGCCGGCAGGATATCCTCGTAGGCACCGTTGGTACAGGAGCCGACCATGACCTGGTCGACGTCGGCACCGGCGGCCTCGCGGACCGGAACGACGTTGTCGGGCATCGACGGCTCGGCAATCAGGGGTTCGAGCTCCGCGAGGTCGATGGTGACCGAGTCGTGGTACTCGGCGTCGTCGTCGGGCTGGAGGGGCTCGTACGCCTCGCTGCGGCCGACGCGTTCGAGGTAGTCTTTGGTCTGCTCGTCAGACGGGAAGATGCTCGATGTCGCGCCGAGCTCGGTTCCCATGTTGGTAATTGTCATCCGCTCGGGGGCCGAGAGCGACTCGACGCCCGGACCGGTGTACTCGAAGATCTTGCCGACGCCGCCCTTCACGGAGAGGCGACGGAGCATCTCGAGGATGATGTCTTTTGCGGTCGCCCACTCGGGGAGTTCGCCTTCGAGGCGAACCTCGGTGACCTCGGGCATCTCGATGAAGTACGAGCCGCCACCCATCGCGACAGCCACGTCGAGCCCACCCGAACCAATAGCGAGCTGGCCGAGTCCGCCAGGGGTTGGGGTGTGGGAGTCAGAACCCAGCAGCGTCTTGCCGGGCGCGGCGAAGTTCTCGCGGTGGACGTTGTGACAGATACCGTTACCCGGTCGCGAGAAGTAGGCCCCGAACGTCCCTGCCGCCGAGCGGAGGAAGCGGTGGTCGTCGGTGTTCTTGAAGTCGAACTGGTAGGTCTGGTGGTCACAGTACTGTGCGGCAAGCTCGGTCTGGACCTCGTCGAGACCCAGTGCCTCGAACTGGAGCCAGACGAGCGTGCCCGTCGTGTCCTGTGTCAGCACCTGATCGATCTCGATGCCGATCTCCTCGCCGGGCTCTAACTCGCCCTCGACGAGGTGGTCATCGAGAATTTTTTCGGTAAGTGTCTTTCCCATAGCGTCTTAACATCGACTATCCACGGACATAAAAGATGTTATACGGCCGCTTCTCACTGTCGGTATGTTCAAAAGCGGCCACTTCGTCGCCGACAACCTCGGTGAACTGCGCGAGACACAGGTCCAGCCAAATGGTGTCGACCTCACGGTCGATGCTGTCTTCGAACAGACCGAACCGGGTCGTATCGGCCGCGACGGCAAGACCGTCGGCGAGCGCCAGGAACTCGACCCTGAGGACGGCCACTACAGCCTGGAGCCCGGCGGCTACATCGTCCGGTACGGCGAGCAAATCACGATTCCGGACGACCACATCGGCTTTCTGTATCCGCGGTCGTCGCTGCTGCGCAACTCCTGTATGCTCGATACTGCTGTCTGGGACGCCGGCTACGAGGGCCGTGGCGAGGGGCTGCTCGAAGTCTTCCACGAGATAGAACTCGAACGCGGCGCTCGCATCGCACAGCTCGTGCTCGCCGATGCAGCACACGAGGAGAGCTACGATGGCTCCTACCAGGGCGAGAATTTATGACCGTTTCTGCACTTTCTTGTACGATATAACACCATAACCGACAACATTTAATCGATTGAAACAGCACCATTATATGTCCGCATACAAAACCTAGAAGTAGCCGCGTTGGGGAGAGAACACCCGGACCGTGCCTCTGACAGCTTTTGACCGGATTTCCCCCAACCGGCGATTTTCCACGCTCGATAGCCGCGGCTACAGTCGGTCGACAAGACGGGCTGCGGTCTTTTCACCGATACCTTCGACGCGTTCGAGTTCCTCGCGTGCGGCCGTCCGGACGCTATCGACGCTCCCAAACCGGCCGAGGAGACGCTTGCGTGTCTCCGGGCCGACGCCCGGTATTTCGTCGAGCGGCGTCGATACCTCGTCTCTGACCGTCTCGTGGTACTGGACCGCAAACCGGTGGGCCTCGTCCCGAACCCGCTGGAGTAGATGCAGTTTCGGGTCGTCGCCCGCCCAGTTGTAAGTCCTGTCGGGCGTAATGACACGCTCTTCGGCCTTCGCAAGTGCGATAATGGGGACATTCAAGCCGTCGACTGCCTCGCGTGCGGCCGACAGCTGGCCGCGGCCGCCGTCGATCAGCAGAAGGTCCGGTTGAGGGCGGTCGTCACCCCCGTCGCGTGCCCGCTCGATTCGCCAGCCGACGAGTTCGGCCATGTTGCCGTAGTCGTCGTTGGTTTCTTCGAGCTTGCGGCGGCGGTACGCGCTCTTTTCGGGGGTTCCGTCGACGAAGACGACGTTGCTCCCGACGACACCACGGCCTTGGGTGTGACTCACGTCGAACCCCTCGATGCGGGTCGCTGCGTCGATGCCGAGCGCGTCAGCAAGCGCCGCCGTCTCGTCGCGGTCGCGCTCGGGCCTGCTCGCGTTTTTCATCGCAAGGTCGACCAGCGTCGCCTCCCGGCCGGCTCCGGGGACGCGCAACTCGACGCCGACGCCCGCCAGCCAGGACTCGATGTCGCCGCCCGCGGGCTGTTCGGGACAGAGTATCGCTTCCGGCAGGTCTGCCGCGGCGTAGTACTGCGGGAGAAAGGCCCCGAGCACCGTCGCCGGCTCAGGGGTCGTCTCGGGTGCGTCGAGCGTGTGTTGCTCTCGCTCGACAAGCTGACCGCCGTCGGCGCGTAAGACTGCGACCGTCGGCTCGCTGCCGGCGAGCGAGACGCCCAGTACGTCCGTGCGCTGGCGACTCTCGCCGGCGGCACTGACCGCGGCCGCGCCCGTGTCGTGGAAGCCCTCGACGGCGGCCAGCGTATCCCTAAGATTTGCCGCCCGCTCGAAGCGTTCGTCTTCGGCGGCGGCCGCCATCTCGCGTTCGAGCGGGTCGGTCAACACGCCGGTCTCGCCGCCGAAAAAGCGCTCGACAGCCTCAACGTCGGCGACGTACCCCTCGCGGCCAATCTCGTCTGTGCAGGGGGCGCTACAGAGGCCGATATCGTAATCGAGACAGGGACGGTCGCGGGTGCTGTACTTGTGGTCCGAACAGCCCCGCAGGCCGTAGGTCTCCCTTAACGCTTTCACGACGGTCTCGACCTGGCCGCGGTCGGTGAAGGGACCAAACACCGTCGACCCGGCCTCGGGGTCACGCGTGATGCGAATCTGTGGGAACGCGTGGTCGGTCAGCTCGACAAGCGGGTAGGATTTGTCGTCTTTCAGGCGGACGTTGTACCGCGGCCGGTGGCGCTTGATGAGATTGGCCTCCAGGAGTAGCGCCTGGGATTCGGTCTCGGTGACCGCGACCTCGATGTCCTGTGTGCGGTCGACCATCTGGCGGATGCGCTCGCTTCTGGGGGTGAGATAGGAGCGGACGCGGTCGCGCAGGTCGACGGCCTTGCCGACGTACAGCACTCGGTCGCCGTCGAGGAACTGGTAGACGCCCGGCTCGCGGGGAAGCTCGCTCGCACGCTCGCGGACCGCTTCGGCGTCCATCATCAGGGAGTACGGCTCGACAAGTATGACGGCGTCGGTCGTCGCTTGCGGCGGTATCTCTGCGTTCTATCGGGGGGCGGTGCTCTCGGAGTGGTCGTCGATAAAGCCCCCGTCGTCGGAGTCGTCCTCGTCCTGACCCGGTGTCTGCTCGGCGGGGTCGGGGAAAATAGCCGCTTCGAGGCGGGCGCTGGTGTCGCTAACGGTCTCCGGGCGCGGGATATGCACGTCGCCCGTTTCGCCTGCGAGCCGGATGACCAGCGTCGGCGTCCGCAAGTACCAGTAAACCCCGAGCAGGACAGACGACAGCACCAGCGCGAGCAGGCCGATGTTCACGAGGAGCGTATCGAAGTTGCGCAAGAGCGCAAACATCGAGCGCGTGGCATCCATGATACCCCCGAGACCGACTCGTTCGCCCGCGCCGGTGTCGAACCCGAGGCTGTCACCGAATATCGACTCCGGATCGAAGGCGAGGCCGGCGACCAACAGCGTCACACCGGCGAGGCCAGCAACAAGCCCGCGACGGCGGAGTCCTGCCCAGGCGAGTGCGCTGATCTCGACGCCGGTCACGTTGGGACGGTCGGCCTGTCTGAAGTTCTCGCCGTCCATCTCCGGGGTGAAGACGAGAACGCGGTGGCTGGTGACGACGACGCGGGCGGTGTCGACATCGAGTCGCTCGCGCACCGTCTCGCCGTCGTAGAGCAGGTCGTCGACACGACGCTGCCAGCGTGACATACTCTCCCGTACGTGACCGGCAATCAAGAACGCTCGGGTTAGCTGTCGTCGGTCTGGACGTACGGGGCGATAATCGACGCGAACGCGTCCATATCCCGGGTCTGGTACCAGGCCGTGCCGGGGCCGGTAAACTCGAAGACGAGCCCCTCGCCGCTCAGCACCGTCGACTTGAGGTCACCGACACGGGTAACCGAGTAGTCGATTCTGTCGTCCCAGGCAATCAGGTGTTCGTTGTCGAGCACGTAGGACTCGCCAGCGGCCAGCTCGAGCTTCTCGAGGCCGCCGTAAGCGTCGATGAACGCCGTGCCGGTCCCTTTCAGCGCGAGCGGCGTCAGGCTCGCCTCGCCGAGCATCGACTTGAGGCCGCCGATTTCGGAGTCGATATCGATTCCCTCGGTCGCGGCGAGGAAGGAGCCGTCCGTCGAGTACAGCGTCTCGTCGCGCAGGTCGTGGGAATTCACGTCGCCAGGCGTCGGCGGCGCGAGCGTCACTTGGCCCTGGCCGCCTTCGGCAGTGAACTCGTTTGCGAACGCCGACTCGCCGCCGAGAAGCGACTTCGCCGAGCTAAGCAGGCCATCTCTGCTCGTGCCGGTCTCGATGGAGACGTTTGCCGAGTGGCCGACCATCGCGCCCGGCTCGGCGACAACCGACTCCCCGGCGTCGAGCGTGACGATAAGGTGTGTGTACGACGGCTTGTGGGTAAACTCGTACTCCATGAGTGGATGGTTTTGTCGCCACACAAGTATGTCCTGGGGTCTGTTTCATCTCCAGAGACTCGTACTCGGAGGATACAACAGAGAGGAGTCCGAACGCCGGGTATGAGCGAGACTGTTCAGACGTGGCTCGTCGAGCGGAGCTACGGCCAGAGCGAAGACCTCGTCACGCTGGTGTACGCGACCCGGGACGGCGAGCGCCACGTGAAACAGCAGTTCTCTCACCGGATGCTGTTCAACAAGGAGGTCACCGCCGGCCGAGATGTTCCCGCTGACCGCCTGGAGGCGGTCACAGATGCGGACACCAAGGAGCGCTACCGGACCGAGGCCGGACAGATGGCCGAGAGCCACGACCCAGACGAAGAAGTCTGACAACAGCCGCGAGACGACTTACTCGATGTCGACGCCGCGCTCTTCGAGTTCCGTAATAAAGGCTGACTCGGAGAGCGTCTCGACGCCGTGGTCCGCGGCGTCGTCGCGTTTTCGCTGGCCGGGGTTGTCGCCGACGACCAGATAATCCGTGTTCCCGGAGACGCTGCCGGTCGCCGAGCCGCCGTGGCGCTCGACGAGGTCCTGTGCCGCGCTCCGGGTGAGTCGGTCGAGTGACCCCGTGAAGACGACGGTCAGCCCGTCGAGTTCCGCGCCCCCCGTCGTTGCGGGCTGTGGGTCGACGTGGTCGAGCAGTCGGTCGATGACCGCGGCGTTCTCCTCGGTCTCGAAAAAGTCGCGAACGGCCGCCGCCACTTTCGGGCCGACATCTGGCACCGCTTGGAGTTCGTCCTCGCCCGCGGTCCGGACCGCCTCGATGGTCTCGAACTGCTGGGCGAGTTCGCGGGCGGTTGTCGACCCGACCTCCGGGATACCCAGTGCCGTCAGGAAATCCGCAAGCGGCGGCTCTCGCGTCGCCTCCAACTCTGCGATGAGGTTCTCGGCGCTCGTCTCGCCCCACCCCTCCAGTTCGGCGAGGTCGCCGACAGTCAGCTCGTAGAGGTCCGCGAGGTCCTCGACCAGACCGGCCTCGGTGAGCTGTGTGACACCGGCCTCGCCCAGCCCCTCGATATCCATCGCCTCCCGGCTGGCGTAGTACTCGATGGCCTGTTCGCGCTGGGCCGGACAGCCCAGCCCGGCCGGACAGAACGCCAGCGGTCCGTCACGTTCGACCTCGCTTCCGCAGGCCGGACACGTTTCTGGAAACTCGTAGTGTCTGTCGTCGCCGTCGACGACCTCGGTCACGTCCGGGATAACGTCGCCGGCGCGTTCGACTGCCACCTCATCGCCGACGCTCACGCCGAGTCTGGCAATCTCGTCGGGGTTGTGGAGGCTGGCCCGCGAGACGGTGACGCCGCCGACATCGATGGGGTCGAGCAACGCGACCGGCGTGAGCCGCCCGGTCCGGCCGACTTGGACGACGATATCCCGGACGGTCGTCCGCTCGCTCCGGGCCGGGAACTTGTAGGCGAAGGCCCACCGCGGGGCACGCGCCGTCGACCCCAGGCGCTCGCAGGCGGCGCGGTCGTTCAGCGTGATAACGGTTCCGTCGATTTCGTAATCGAGCTCCTCACGGCGGACGAGCAGGTCGTCCCGGTAATCGATTGCGGCCTCGATATCTCCGACGACCTTGGCGTGGTCGGTGACCCGAAGCCCCCACTCAGGGAACCGCTCGTACAGTTCGTCGTGTGTCTCGAAGTCGACACTTGCATCGAGCACCGCGAAGAAAAACACCGAGAGCGGCCGCTCGGCCACCACCGAGGGGTCGAGCTGGCGGAGCGTCCCCGCCGCGGCGTTACGGGGGTTGGCGAAGGGGTCGTCGCCGCGCTCGACGCGTTCGCGGTTGTGTTCTTGGAAAGCCGCACGCGGCATGTATACCTCGCCTCTGACCGCGAGGAAGTCGGGGTAGTCGCCGCGAAGACGCTGTGGGACGCTCGGAATCGTCCGCACCTGCTCGGTTACGTCGTCACCCTGCTGGCCGTCACCTCGTGTCGCTGCCCGCTGGTAGACGCCGTCCTCGTAGACGACCTCGACGGAGAGGCCGTCGAACTTCGGCTCGCAGAGATAGGTCACGTCTCCAACTGCGTCGCGGACCTGACGGTCGAACGCCCGCACCTCGTCTGCCTCGCCGCTCTGGTCGAGCGAGCGCATCGGCGCGACGTGTTCGACGGTCGCAAGCTCCGAGACGGGTTCGCCGCCGACCCGCTCCGTGGGACTCGTTTCGTCGTCGAGGCCGAAGCTCCCTTCGAGGGTCTCCAGCCGCGAGAACAGCGCGTCGTAGGTCCGGTCGCCGATGGCAGGGTCTGCCTGCACGTAGTAGCGGTGGTCGTGGTAGCGAATCGCCTCGCGCAACAGCCTCGCCTGCTCCCGTGCCTCCGTTCCGGTCAGCGTCTCGACAGGCTCGAAGTCGACCTCGGGGTCGGTGACGTACGGGTTGTCGGTCGGCGGTTCACTCGCATCCATTACTCGTGTGTTCGCCCGCTGTGGCTAAAATATGAGGATTGACTCTTCATCGTCTCGGCGGCCGTTCGTGACGCCTCTCTCACACTTGTTGGCCACCAGATATTTTATTATCGCGGACTCGAATCTCGACGACGCGCTGGTCGAACTTCTCACCGCTATCCTCGACAATCAAACAGGGAATCCGTCGGTGTCACTCACCTGCTCGGTCCCAGCGGAGGGGACACTCCGAATTGACATTCACGGTCCCGACGAGCTCTTTCCACCGAGTGACAGGGCGGCCCTGAAGCGGGGCGGGGAGACACAGCTCGAACACGGAGGGGGTCTCGGTCTCTGGCTCGCCAACTGGATTATCGAGAACGGCCATGGCACCCTCGCGTTCCCGGCGGATGAGCCACGACTCCGTATCGAACTCAACCGGGTCGCCGACTGAGAGGTTACGAAGGCCCTATCGAATCGACAAGCTGACGGGTGATATCGTCGTAGGAAACGGTCTGACCGCCGTACTCGTCGACGAAGGAATCGGCGTCGGCGGCCACAGAGAATGGAAACAGGTCGGGACCCATTCCGCCGGTCGCGTTACTCCCCGTGACGTAGGTCAGTTCCGTCGCGTCAGCGAAAGAGTCGGGTGCGGTCAGCGACGGCAGACGCGGCCTCCCCTCGCGTTCGTCTACCGTCCACTCGACCGCCGAGTAGTCGGTGACGTAGACGACCTCGGCGTCCCAGCCGCGGTCGAGTCGCTCGAAGTGGTAGGGAAAGAGGCCGTCGGCGAGCGTGTGAAACCAGGCCAGGTTCGACTGTCCCTCTGACGCGGACTCTTGGAGGGGTTGGGGTTCGTTGTCCGCGTAGAATATCTGTCCGTTGGGGCCGCCGTGTGGCCCGATTTCCATCCCGCCCTGGTAGTCGAACTTGCCGCCCGAGAGCGCGACCGGGTCCGGGACGCTTTCGTCGTCCCCTCCCAGAATGTCGGTACAGCCCGCAAACACGGCCGTCCCTGCCGTGGCTATCGACCCGCGAAGAAACGTTCGTCTATCCATTGTCACTGCTACCAACGAGAACAAAAAGACCGTTCTGGTACGACTCTCGAACAATCGTAGTGATTGTACAGGGCACCTATTTCCCGATAGATTTCTGGTACAGTACCAACTCAAACGTGAACTCCGCAAAACTGAGGGACATTTGTTGCTCCAGTTGGAAGCCGAGACTCTCGTAAAATCCACGTGCGACATCATTCTCGACACCGGTATCCAGGAGCAACCGTTCATATCCGTCCTGTCGCGCACGCTGTTCAAGTTCGTGGTAGAGGGCACTCCCAACGCCCTGCCCATGATACTCGGGGTCAACCCGCATTCGTGTTAGCTCAACAGTTCGGGAATCGACGTGTATGAACTCTTCTTTCCACTCGTTCGGCGTCGCGTACGCTCCCATACCGACGATGGTGCCATCGACAACAGCGACAAGAAACTCACCGTCACCGTCGAGATAGTTGGCTTGGACATCTCGGAGATCTTCATCTGGAATAGCTGGCTCGTACTCCGGTGTTGTGGCCATTGCCACGTCGTTCAACTCGCGGATACGATCGCCGTCACCGGGTTGAAAGCGACGAATTTCGGTGGAATCGTGTCCCTCGGACATAGATAAGCTCTGGACTCAAACCGTGTTAAAATGACTGGGAGAGACACAGGTTGTCCTGCATTGCTTGCTGTCGTTATATCTCCTTCAGCGTCTCACTATGTGATGTCACGCTTCAGGATATCAGCTGTGAACGTTTCTATGATATAGTCTCGGGGTTCTTACCTAATCTGGCGAAACAACTATTGGGTATGTGATATGGGCCAATACTGACTGCTGAATATAGAGTGTGAGTGCAGCACTGACTAACTACTTGATTCGGATGGACCTGCAACTAGAGATATCTCATCGACACTTCCCCGAACCACCACAATTCGGTCACTCGGCGGTCGGAAAGGTGACAACGAAAACTGCCCCCTCAGGATCGTTGTCTTCAACCCATACTTCGCCGCCGTAACGGGTGGCAAGTGTGTCCACAAGATACAATCCCATCCCGGTCCCTGCACTGTCTAAGCCCCGATTGCCTTTGCCGAAGATAGTCTCTTTCTGGTCGTCAGGAATACCGGGGCCGTTGTCCGCAATTCGGATAGTCACCACATCGTCTTGCTCAGTTGCTGAGACTGTCACCTCTGGCACTGTCTTGTCGTTGTGCTTGATAGCGTTTTCCAGCAGGTTCCGAAACACCGAGGAAAGCATGTCATCGGCCTTGATAGTAACAGGTGGAATTGTCGTGTCGTAGGTCATAGCCGCGTCCAGATCGGAAGATTGTACCTCGCTTACCTCTTTTTTGATGACAGTCTGGAGATTGACCTGCTGGCCTTCCGGAGTGGCTGAAATCATCACGTCGGCTATCTCTCGGGCTGTCTCGGTAAGTCCAACAGCATGGTCGGCATTCTCCTGTATTGTGTTGATGTATTCTGTTATTTCATCGCCATCACACTCTTCGGCAAGCAGTTCGGCATACGTAGTGACGAGTTGCAAGTCGTTGCGAATGTCATGGCGAAGGACTTGATTCAGCACTTCGAGATTATCCCGCTGTTCTTCGAGCTTCTGTTCGTATTCTCTCTGTTCGGTGATGTCACGAGCGTATCCAAGAACCCCCTTTTCACCCGTTTTAGGGTCTTTGAACGGTATTCTGGTCGTGTTAACAATGCGTTTCTCACCGACGAGGCTTGTCAACTCTTCTTCAAACGTCGTTGATTCACCAGACTCAATCACATCAGTATCCCGCTGACGGAGCATTTCGTAGTGGTCAGACTCTGGAAAGAACTCCGGTTCAGGCTTATTTTCAACCTCTTCGGGGGTTGTTGCTCCAACTAACTTGGCGTTCGCTTCGTTCGAAAGTAGAATCTCCTCATCCCGGTTCTTCACAAAGATTGGATCTGGAATAAGATCGATAACCTGGCGTAACTGCTCTCGGGCCTGATTGAGTGCATGTTCTGTTTTTTTGCGTTCAGTGATGTCTTGGACATACGCGACAAACTCCGTCTCATCAAGCGCAACGGCATCAATAATCACATGGACTTCATGACCCTCCTTATGTAGGAGTGTCCCCTCAGCCCGACTGTGGTCGTTTTGTTGTAGTTCCGAAAAGTGTGGTATGGCATCGGGATTTGTCGCATTTGGCGCTACATCAGTAATCGACATGTCTAGTAATTCGTCCCGAGAGTATCCGAGCAGCTCGCAACCAGCCGGATTTACATCAGTATAACGCCCGCTTTTGTCCACCTGGAAGATCCCGACAGGTGCCTCGTTGATGAGAGGTTGCTTCCCTGGTCTGTCTGAAGAGGAGGTCATTAAGCTGAAATTTGATTTTGCCAATTTAAAAAGTAGTGGGGTGGAGCATCTTGAACTCTACAACCTTGATGAAAGACTCGCGCGTTGTATCTTGCACTGACCGACCAACCAATCTCCCGATAGATTCCGCTGTTTCACTGTCGTCGGTAAGAGCCAGTCTCAGAATAGCTCAGGGAATCAGCTGATTCACGGTTCAATCCATCACACCACGGCGGTACCGGCCCGTCCTATCAGAGGTCGGCCACGTCCTCGATGGCGTCCGTCAGCGCGCGGATGCTCTCGACATCGTGCTCGCCCATGTGACCGATTCGGAATGACTCCTCGCTCAGCGGCCCGTAGCCGCTCGAAAAGGCCATGTCGTACTCCTCGGAGACGGCCTCGACAGTCGCCTCGACGTCGATGTCGCGTGTGTTCTCGATGCAGGTCACCGTCTGGGAGCGGTGTCCTTCCTCGGCGAAGAGGCCGAAGTGCTCGCGGGCCCAGTCCCGCGTGTACTCGGCCATCTCTCGGTGGCGCTGGTCGCGCTCTTGATGGCCCTCATCGAGCATATGTTTCATCTGTGTGCGGTAGGCGAGCATGAGAGGGATAGCCGGCGTCGAGTGGGTTTGGCCCTTCCGGTCGTAGTAATCGAGCGCCCGCTGGAAGCCGCCGTACCACGAGGCCGAATCCGAGTTCACCTCTCGCTCGTAGGCCTCCTCGCTGACGGTACAGACAGCGAGCCCCGGTGGCATTGCAAACGCCTTCTGTGTCGAAGTGAAGATGGCGTCGATGCCACTCCCCTCGATGTCGATGTAATCGCCACCGAGCGAGGAGATGGCGTCGACGACGAAGGCGGTATCGGGATACTCTTTGAGCACCTCGCCGATCTCCTCGATTGGGTTGCGAACGCCCGTCGAGGTCTCGTTCATCACAGCGCCGACGGCGTCGTACTCGCCGGATTCGAGGGCCTCGCGGACGTCCCCGGGTTTGACTGCCTTCCCCCACTCGTACTCGATTCGGTCGACGTTCTTGCCGAGTCGCTCGGCGACGTTCGCCTGGCGCTCGCTGAAGGCCCCTGAGGTCGGGACGAGCATCCGGTCGTCGACCAGATTGAGTGTCGTTGCCTCCCAGAACTCGGTTCCCGAGGCGGTGAGGACGATGACATCCTGGTCTGTGTCGAGAAACTCCTTGGTGTCCTCGACAATAGTCGTATAGAGGTCTGTCATCCGGTCCATCCGGTGGCCGAACATCGGCTCAGCCATCGCCTCGATGACCTCCTCGCGGACCTCTGTCGGCCCTGGCAGATACAGCGTCTTGTTGCGATAGTCGTCGGTGTACTCTCTGTTCTTGGTCACTCAGACCACCTAATATACTGTATCTCTCGACGAATCCGTATGGGCGTTGCGGTCCCGGCAGCCAGTACTGTCCGTTGTGTGACCACCTTCGGCAGTTGGTGTCACTCCTCGGACAGCAGTCCGGCGTTCCCTCCAACGTTCTGCTCGGCAAAGAGCAACGAAACCAGAGCGAAGATGATGATAGCGTAGGAGCCGGCGGCAAATAGCGCGTCCGTCGTCGAGGCGTACTCGCCCGTTCGGAAGATGATGGCCTTTCTGACCATCGCGATGACGCCGGTGTAAATCACGAGTCGGACGATTCGTCTTGTTTCGTCTTCCTCGACGTACGCCAGCACCGTCTGATACACCTCGACAATAATCAACAGGAGCAGCCCCGTGTCGATGAAGCCGATGACGACGAGCGGGTCCGTGATTTCGCCCGATTGTACCGCCTCGAGTATCTGGAGCATCAAATCGCCGACACCTATCGCAAAGAGCGCGGCAAAGACGGTCGCGGCGACCAGCTCGACTCCCTGGACGAACCGGCCGACGACGACTGAGTACCGCTCTTCAAGCGACGTGGGGCTTGTGTCGCCTGCCGTAGATTGACCCTCTGGCGACTGTTCGGTGTTGCTCATGTCTCTATGTGATAGCTCCCGGCTCGATATACACAATATGTACTACCGACGTATATATCCGGGCGTGCCTGTGGTGGCGGCACCTGACGGAGGCTACTCTGGCTCGTGTGGTGGATGACTGCTCACTGCACGTCGAGTCTCGACAACACTGGGAGCATGACGACGGCGATAGTGACCTCGGCGAATCCGACGATGAGAAAGGCGGCCTCGAAGCTGACTCCGCCGGCCAGCGTCGCCCCGCCGACGATGCCGGTCAGAAAGCCGAGGCTGCCGAAGACGTTGAACCCACCCATCGCCACGCCGCGCTGTTCGGGAGCCGCGAGGTCGGTCACCAGTGCCATCGTCGCCGGCGCGACGAGCGCCCCCAGTATCCCCACGAGCACCATCGCGGCCCCTGCTGTCGGGACCGTCGGTGCGTAGAAGACACAGACGATGGCGACGCCATAGCCAACCGAGCCAACGGCAACCGGGAGCAGCCGGCCGATACGGTCTGAAAGCCTCCCCATCGGGTACTGCAACAGCGCGAACGGAACGAAAAACGCCCCCAGCAGGAGACCGGTCCCGGCCGCGCCGATATCGAACGCAGACTGGAAGTAGACCGTTCCCACGAGGGCAAAAAAGCCGGCGGTGAGGCGGTCGATGAAGCCAAACGCGAAGGGGACAGCGACAGCCGGACGGTCGCGGATACTGGTGAGAATCGCCCGCATATCACGCCCTTCCGTGGGCGACTGGTCACCTGCAAGCGCCGCCAACACGCCGGCACCGCCGAGCGCGACTGTTGCGCCGTACAGGGGGACGAGCGTGCCGACCTCGTAGAGCTGGCCGCCCAAGGGAGACCCCAGCGCGGTCCCGCCGCCGATTGCGAGGCCGGCCGCCCCCATGTTTCGGCCGTGACCGCCATCGAGGTCCATCAGCGTCGTGATAGCGAGCGAGAACGCGCCGATCGTGGCGACACCCTGGAGAAAGCGAAGCCCGAGGACCCAGGAGTAGGAAACCGAATCCAGCCCCGGCACCAGCGCGAGCGAGAGATAGCCGACTGCACCGCCGAACGCACCGAGAGCGATAAGCGGCGTCCGGACACCGAGCCAGTCACTGGCAACGCCCCACAGGCCGGCACAGAGGACGAATCCGAGGAACTCGGCGGTGAGAAACCACTTCCCTGCGTCGAGGACGGCTCCGACATTGCCGCCCCACGCTGCGGGAGTCGCGCCGAGTTCGGCGACGAGTGCCGGAATCCCCGGATAGAGGAGGACCTGTGCGAACAGGACGGCGAAGACGACAGCCGCAAGGACCAAGCGGTCGCGCTGTGGCGTTGTCACGTCCCGTGTTTCGCGTTCGACGGACAATAACAGTCTGGTCACAGCCCGCGGACCAACACCAGTGCGTCCTCGCCGTCGGCGTAATACTCGGGCAGCGTCCGGCGGTGGTCGAAACCGTACGCCCGGTAGAGCTGTCTTGCCCGCTCGTTGCCCTCGCGGACTTCGAGTTTGACCGAGGCAGCGCCTTCGTCGTCGAGTGCAGACAGCGCGTGAGTCAACAGCCGTGCACCGATACCTTCACCGCGGCGCGACTCGCTGACGGCGATATCCTTAATGTGGCCCAGGTCACGCCCGTGAGAGTCGATAACGTCGGCGACGACGTAGCCTACCACGCCCTCGTCGGCGGCGACGAGAAATCCGGGTTGGCCGAGGTAGCTCTGGAAGGCGGCAAAGGGCCAGGGCTGGTCGAATGCCTCCTCCTCGATGCGATAGACCGGGAGGAGGTCGTGTCGCCTGGCCTCCCGAACCGTCGGCGCGGACCGCTCGGGAACTGTCGTCACAGGCCGGGATACGTGGTCACGGTACAAAGATGTGCTGTCGGCGCTACTTGTAGTGTTTAAATAAGAGATTGTGACTCTAGTCCACGGAAAACCCTCGCGGCGTTCGACCACTCCGGGGCTCGCTGCGCGCGCTCACTGCGTTGCGCGTGCTTGCTTCGCCCGGGACCACTCGCCCTTTCATTCGCCAGGAGTCGGCTGATTAGCTATCTGAACCCTGGCAGATGAACGCACGAGGGCTTTCGGTGCCGTGAACGATGAAAACGCAACGACTTATTAAAACCACCGCGCTACTCGAACTTCTCGAAGGGCTGTTGACACTCGTTACAGAAGTGCATCGACCGACACAGCGATGGCCCTTTCGGGTGCTCGCGCTCGGTGTCGGTCGAGCCACAGTACGGGCACTCCGCGCCCGAGGTTTCACCGCTCGTGGTAACGCTTGGGTCCTGTTCGCTCATTCTATACTCATCCCAAAGTCTCGCAGTGATTCTTTGCCCTGTTCGGTGACGAGGTCGAGTGACCAGTCTGGCGACCATACGAGCCGAACCTCCGCGTCGTCGATTCCGTCGACGCGTGTTGCGGCTTCCTCGACCTCGTCGAGGATGAGGTCGCGTGCCGGACAGCCGCTGTAGGTCAGGGTCATGTCAACTGTCGCCTCGCCATCCTCGATTTCGAGCCCGTAGATGAGTCCGAGGTCGACGATGCTGACGGGCATCTCTGGGTCCTCGACGGTGTACAGCTCCGACCACACCTCGTGTTCGACTCCCTCGGCGTCCTCGCCGGTCGCCGGCACGTCCCCGGCCGCACGCTCTTTGGTGTCGTAGTCGGTGTACGAGCAGGCGGTGGCGTCCGGGTCCGCGCGCGGCCGGTCGTAGTCGCTACTCATCGTCCTCGTCCATGAGCACGGTCGCCGAATCCCGGCCGAGGTTGCGGTACTCGCTTGTCATCTCGTCGTGAAGCGCATGCCAGTCGTCGGTGTGTTCGTTGTTTCGGCCAATTGGTGTTGCCGGCTCGGCGTCAGTCGGGACTGCAAAGCCCTGTTCGGTCAGGAACGACTCGACACGCTCTGCCCATTCGGACCGCATCTCGTCGAGGCTCTGTGAGCGAATCCCGAGTTCCACGATGTCGGACTCGACGTCACCGACCGGCTCGAAGATGGTCAGTGCGTACGGGTAGAGCTTGTCTATCGCCGCCTGAACACGACCACTGGCGTCGTCGTCGAGAGACATCCGTTCGAGCCAGCTGCGGGCGTGTTCGAGGTGGTATCCTTCCTCGCCTTGGATGCGGTCGGTTCGGTCGCGAATCGGCGCGTACGAGGATTCGGCCAGCGCCGCGAGACGGATATCCTCTGCAACGTCGTAGAGATACGCCCTGACGACGGCGTCGGCCCAGTCACCCTCCTCGAATGGCAACTCGACGAGGGTGCTGTGCTGGAAGTCGCTGGGGTCACCCTCGTAGATGAGCGACTCCTCGCTGTAGCCGAGTTGCTGGATTGCGTCGTACCACAGGCGTGCGTGTCCCAGCTCGTCCTGTGCGTTGTTCGAGACCGCCAGGTCCGACTCGAGCGTCGGGGCGCGGACCTGCCAGAACGTGTACCGCTCGGCCTGAACGAGTTCGTCGTCGGCCAGGCGGAACAGCTGTGCCTCGACCGCTCGCTGTTCGTCTTCCGAAAGCTCTGTCGGGTCGCCGAGGTCTGCGTTTGTTGTGGACATCAGATATCACCTCGCTGCTTTTCGGCCTCAATCTGCTCGGACTCGGAGGCCTCGACCTCTTCTGCGGCCGGGTCGACGTTGTAGGTCTGTGCGAATCGGTAGGACTTGTTGGTCGTCCCGCCGAAGGCCACGTCGTCGCCGTTCACCTCGCCGATGTACTCGGTCTCGACGACCCAGAGGCTGTGCGGGTCGTCCTCGGCGAAGGTGTCGAGTGCTTCCCGCTTGGCGTCGGCAACACCGGCAGCCTCGAGTTCGCCACATTCTGTGTGGTAGCCGCCGGCTCGGTCCTGGCGAAACACCGTCCAGGACTGTTCGTCGCCGTGTTCGCTTGCCTCGATTTCCATTCCTGGCGCGACGTGTGCAATCTCGTCCTGTGGCGCGACCCACAGCGCGTTCGTCGGTTTGCGACGACCGTGCTGGATGACTGCGAACTGTTTTGCCATCTCTCGGTCTGGCGCGTGGACGTCGCGGCAGTGGACGAAGTCGCCGCCCGCCTGTTGTTGTCGGAAGACTTCCCAAATCATGGTTCTCAGTCTGCCGCCTGCGGCTTGGGGCTGTCGCCCGCGGTCGTCTGGTCGTCCATCATGTTCCGGACCCACTCGACGGCCTCTTGGGCCTCACGCCGGCCGTTAATCTGCTGGATACTGCCGTCGTACTCGTTTTTCGAGACCGTGAAGAACTCGTCCCAGTCAAGGTCGTCCTCGACGACCTCGTAGGTACCGTCGCCGTTGTCACGAATCCGGGGCTCGTCGGGAATCTCCAGTCCGTACGTCTTAGCTTTCTCCATGTACCGGTTCAGGAAGGAGTTCCGGAGTTCGTCGTTGGTCGCGGTCTTCAGTCCCACATCCGCGGCGAAGTCGTGGTGGGTGCTCGCGTCGTCACTCGGGCCGAAGAACTGGAGGATGCGGGGCCACCACTCTTCGAAGGCCTCCTGGACCATCTCTTGTTCTCTCCGGGAGCCGTTCATCAGCTCCGACAGAATCGACTCGCCGTGTTTGACGTGCATCCCCTCCTCGAAGCAGATTTTGTCCATCGCGTGGGCGTACGGTTCCCAACTGGACTTTTTCAGCGTCGCCTGGCGGCGCATTGCCGCGCCGTCGACGAAGAAGGCAATCATCGGCGTCTCGACGTAGCTGTCCATCGGGTAATGGAAGCAGTTCAGGAACTTCCCGTCGCCGTTTGCGAGGTCGTCGAGCATCTCCTCACGCGTTTTGATACCCAGCGACTCGGCGGCGCGGTAGAGCATCTGTCCGTGGCCGATTTCGTCCTGGACCTTCGCCGAGAACGCCAGCTTGCGCTCGATGCTGGGTGCTTTCCGGATGAACGGCCGCTCCAGGTACGCCCCCATGATTTCGCTGTTGGCGTGGAACTCCAACATCCGCGTGGCTGCTTTGCGATACTCCTCGGGCATTTCGTCGGTCGGGTTGAACTCTCGGGACCCTGCGCGCTCTTTGACTGTCTCGATATCCATTGTCATCTCTCATGATTGTACATGCGGAGAACGAACAAAGCCATTGACCCGTCTATATGGGGTCTTTATATATTCAGGGAGCCTACGGCCGTGATATGATAGCGGAGTGTCTCGTCGTCGAGTTCGAGGTCGAGGGCGACGACTGTCCGCTGGCGGCCGCGACGCGGGCCGCAGATGTCCGTATCGACGCCCGGCCGCCACAGCTACGCGAGGACGGCAACGTCCTGTTGCAGTTCAGCGCGCCTGTCGACGAGACACTTCGCGAGACACTCAACGCAGACGACCGAATCCGGTACCTCCACGTCACCGACGGCCGTCAGGAGTCGACCTACCGCTGTCTCTCGAAACATCCCTGTGTCGTCCACGAGTTGGTCAGCGCCGGCTGTATGGTCGAATCCCTCCAGTACGAGGGCGGTCGGGCGCTCGTCATGGGTGCGGTTGTCGGCCGGACGGTCCTTCAGGGGGTGATGGAGCGGGCTGGCGAGACCGTCGGCGTCAAGCTCAGACGGGCCTACCAGCTCCAGAGCGAGAGCGAGCCGAGCGCGACCCAGCAGTGGGACATCACGCCGAAACAAGAGGCCTGTATCCGCGCGGCGCTCGAAGTCGGCTACTTCGCAATTCCGCGGGAGGCCACTGCCGAGGACGTGGCAGACCACCTCGGAATCAGCAAGTCGGCGTTTCTCGAACGGCTCCACCGCGCCGAGCGGACGCTGTTTCGTCAACTGTTCCTGTAAGTGGTGACGCATCCAGCCTCTCAAACACACGCAACCTGGCTACATCCCGCCAGGTACTGGACGATGTCGAGTGTTACCGTTCAGAGCGGGGGACGAAATCCTGGTGCTCGGGACCGGTGTAGTGAGCGCGGGGACGGATGAGCCGGTTGTCGGCCTGGTATTCGAGGACGTGACCGACCCAGCCGCCGACGCGGGACATCGCGAAGATGGGTGTGTAGAGGTCGATTGGGATATCGAGCTGGTAGTAGACCGACCCGGAGTAAAAGTCCACGTTCGGGGCGATGCCCTTCTCACCGAGGCCGCGCTCGTCAAGTAGATGAGTCTCAACGGCGGTAGTGTAGTCGTACCACTTGCGGTCGCCGCTCTCCTCGGCGAGGTCCTCGCTGAACTCTTCGAGAATCTTCGCTCGCGGGTCTTTCACCTCGTAGACGCGGTGGCCGAATCCGGGGATGCGCCGCCCGTTGTCGATAGCGTCTTCGACCCACTCGATTGGGTCCTGGCCGCTCTCGTCAAGTTCGATGAGGGTCTCCATCACGTCCTGGTTTGCGCCGCCGTGCCAGTGGCCGGCCAGCGCGCCGACGCCGGCGGTGACGGCGTTGTAGATGTCGGCGTAGGTGCTGGAGACGACCATCGTCGTGAACGTCGAGGCGTTCAGGCCGTGGTCTGCGTGGAGGATGAGCGCCACGTCGAAGATGCCAGCGGCGACCTCGTCGGGCTCCTCGCCGTTGAGCAGATACAGGAAGTTCTCGGCGTGACCCAGGTCCTCGCGGGGGGCGAGTGGCTCCTCGCCGTTGCGGTAGCGGTCGAAGGCCGCGAGCACCGTCGGAATCTTCGCGGTGATGCGTCGGCCCTTCCGGCGGGCCGCGTCGAGATCTTCGGGGTCGGCGTCGGCCTCGGGGTCAGCTGCCGACAGCATCGAGACGAGCGTCCGGAGCGCGGCCATCGGCTCCTCGCCGCTTTCGGCAAGCATCTCGGCGGTTCTCAGGACGTCCTCGTTGACGGTCCGCTCGCTTGCCATCTCGTCGACGAAGGCTGTGTACTCCGTTTCATCGGGAAGGTGGCCGTACCACAGCAGGTACAGGACCTCTTCGAAGTCGGCGTGACGTGCCAGATCCTCGATGCGGTAGCCGTGATAGCGCAGTTCGCCAACGCTGCCGTCGATGACGCTTAACCCCGTTTCGTCGACGACGACACCCTCCAGTCCGCGGTGAACCTCAGGCTTGGTCGCTTTCTTGAGCAAGTCTGCCATACCTGCACTATCGCGCCACCGGTAAAAAACGTCGTTGGTGTTGTCTAGTATTCGGAGATGCCGGCCTGGACGACGCCCGAGACGTTTTCCAGCTCGCTGGTGAGCAAGACGATGAAATCATCGAGCGTGACGATACCAGCCAGTTTGCCGTCCTCGACTACTGGGACGCGCCTGACGCCGCGCTCGCGCATTCCCGCGAGTACGTCGTAGATGCTTTCGCCGGGCTCGACCGTGAAGAGGTCCTCGGTCATCACGTCGGCCGCGGCAATCGTCGCGGAGTTTTTCCCTTCGCCGATGACATCGAGAGCCAGGTCTCGGTCGGTGACGATACCGACCGGCTCCTGGTCTTCGGTCACGATAACGCTCCCGACGTTTTCCTCCTCGAGCAGCCGCGAGATCTCCCGCGTCGTCGTCTCCGGGTCTGCGGTGACGACGTCCGTGCGTGCCATCTCTCTGATTGTCATTGTCACATCGACAGTGGACCGCCCCATACGAAAATGCTCCTATCTCGTTTCTCACCGCCAGGTCGACGAGAGCCTGGAAGCGGATGCCGACGAGACAACAGGTCGAGCAGTCAGTCTGATAGTGATTGTTGCGGTTATTTTCGTGACCAAGTCACGAATATCAGTGTTTCACGGCGTGAGACCCACGTCTCGTTTCCCGACGGCGGTAACGACTCGCAACAATCATTATGAGACAGTCTCGACGCCGGTGATCTCGAACCGGGAACCGCCGTCGTCACCCTCGGTCACGACAACCTCCCAGCCGTGGGCTTCGGCGACCCGCTTGACGATAGAGAGGCCGAACCCGGAGCCGTCATCGGCCGTGCTGTAGCCGTTTTCGAAGACCTCCTCGCGCTCGTCGGGCGGAATACCCTCGCCGTCGTCGGCGACGTAGAAGCCATCGGCCAGCTCGCCGACGGTCACCGTCACGTCGTCACCGCCGTGTTCGACGGCGTTGCGCAGGAGATTCTCGAAAAGTGACGCGAGCCGCGTCTCGTCGGCCTTGACGGTGAGCGCTGTCTGGCATACCAGCTCCGCGTCGATACGCGGTTCGACGGTGTTCCAACACTTCGAAACGAGGTCAGCGAGGTCGACGGGCTGGCGGTCCCCGATTATCTGGCCGCCTCGGGCCAGCGCCAGCAGGCTGTCTATCATCTGTTCCATCCTGTCGAGTGCCTGTGTGATGTCGCCGAGGTGGTCGCTCTCGACCTCCTGGTCGAGGAGTTCGGTCCGTAACTGGGCCACATTCAGGGGGTTCTTGAGGTCGTGAGAGACGACCGAGGCGAACTGGTCGAGGCGCTCGCGCTCGCGTCTGAGCGACTCGTTGGCGCTGACGAGGCTGATTGCGGCGACGGCGTTGTCGGCCAGAATTTCTGCAAACTGCAGGTCGGTTTCGTCGAACCGGTTGCCGATGGTGCCGAGCCCGAGAACGCCCGTCTCCCCGATTGGCACGTACATCGTCTCGGTAAACGACGACCGGTCGTACTCGTCTTCCTCGTGATTGACTGCCTCGACGACCGTCTTCCCGGTCCGAAACGCCTCCCCCTGTGGCGAGTCGGCGATGTCTCGCGGAGGCCGGGAGTCGACGCCGGTGACGCGCGCTCCGAAGGCAACAAACTCCAACACCTCTCTTTCGGGGTCGTAGCGACGGACACCGGTGCCCGGAAACCCCAACACCTCGTGGGCGGATTCGGCGGTTCGCTGAAGGACGGCGTCGACGGAGTCGGCGGTCATCAGGCGACGAGTCGCGGCGTGTAAGGCGGTGACCGTCTTCTCGTATCGACGGCTCGTCCCCACGCTCCGAAACGAGCACTGGACATCACCGTCGTCGGAAACCCGCCGCAGTCGAAGGTCGTACTCCCAGCGGTCGTCCGTCTCCGGTCTGAACGTAATCGTCGTCGTCACGTCGTCGGTCGCCCCGCTCTGGACATCTTCCAGTTTCGTCTCCCACAGTTCGAGAGCGCTCGCGTCGAACAGACCCGACTCGTGATAGGAGTCGATGCTTCGACCGATGATGTCCTCGACTGGCTCGCGAAAGACAATCGATGTCCGAGGGTTAGCGTCCCGGACGACGAACTCCTCATCGACACGTATCGCCGCGCCAGGAACGTCATCTAGTGAGGACATCGGATGACGGCTGTTAGGTGGCCACGATTATAATGGTGTGTGGTAGCAAGACTGCAGGATATTCTCGCGTCGTGAACTGCGCGGCTCGCCGCGTCGCCGACCTGCCCACCTCGCGACTATATACCCCTCTATTGAGCGAGAGAGTGCCATAGATGGCTATTATAAGCAATTAACACCCGACACGCGGAATCCCGACCTGTGCCCATCATCGACCCAGCGGCCGTCGAGACGCGGTTCGACGCGGTAGAACAGTCCGTCTCCGAGGAATGCCGCCGGGTTGTCGCCGAGCGAGAGGCGTTGCAGGCGTTCGCCGAGCGGGTCCGCGACAGCCAGACGGTCCAGCCGACGGGTCACGGTGCGCCCGCAACGACAATATCAGCCGGCGGGTTCTCGGCGACGGGCGACCAGATTCGGGACGCCTACGAGGCGACATTTATGAGCGTCTCGCACTACGACGAGGATTACGGCGAATCGTACGCACAGAGTCTCGCAGCCGAGTTCGGACCCGACATCGCCGCTGCAGTCGTCAGCGACGGACAGCTCACGCAGGCACACAAGCAGGCCTTGCTTGGCGCAGTCGAGGGCGCAGTCGAGCGCCGAGAGCTGCTCGGCGACGTACTCGGCGACGAACAGGACTCACTCCAGGAGGCCCGGGAGACGCTGTGTCCACTCGCCGCGGAACTGGACGAGATCTCTCGGTCGACGGGACCGAACTGCCCGCTCGGTATGCTCGACGCTCACGACGCCCGCCTGGGCGTGCTGGCTGAGAAATGCGACCGGCTGCTCGACGGTCGCCAGTCGGCGATTGTCGCTCAGCGACGGACTCTCACCCTCCCAGTTGACGAACCCGACATTCCGAGTTACGTCTATCACAGCGTAGCTGTCGAGTCGACCTACCCTGTCCTCGCGACGCTTGCGGACTGTACCGAGAGAATCGACGCTCTCCAGGACGAGGTTCGAGCAGCACTGGACCGACAACGCGGCGGGCGCGTCGAGCTACAGGGCCGTCCCTGAGCTATAGGACGTGGATGCCCTCTGTTCTGAGACCGAGCGGGAGTACCTCACCGGGCTGGCTGTCCTGCCACTCATCGTCGAGGTCGACGGTGACGAACTGGCCGTCGGGGAGCTCAGCCCGGACTCGGACACATTCTCCGAGGTAGTATCTGTCCCGGACAACGGCCTCGAACGCCGACCCACCGGCGACGAAGTCGTCGGGACGGACGATGAGACGGCCGTCGTCTGTCGTGGTGAGGCCGTTCGCGTCGACGGCTGCGAACCCGAGGTCAATTCGGCCGTCGGCGACCGTCCCGTCAAGCACGTTCGAGGTGCCGACGAAGTCGGCGACGAACTGGTTTGTGGGCTGTTCGTAGATGTCCTGTGGTCGTCCGACCTGTTCGATGGTCCCGTCGTTGAGCACGGCGATGCGGTCACACATCACCATCGCCTCCTCCTGGTCGTGAGTCACGTACAGCGCGGTCACGTCGAGCTCGGAGAGAAGCTCGCTCAGTTCGGTCCGGAGCCGGCGTTTGAGCTGTTCGTCGAGGCCGGTCATCGGCTCGTCGAGCAGCAGGATATTGGGTTCGATAGCGAGCGCACGCGCGAGGCCGACGCGCTGTTGCTGGCCGCCGGACAGCGTCCGTGGCGACCGGTCGGCCAACTCCGCGATGTCGAGCAACTCGAGCAACTCGACGGCGCGCTCTCTGCGCTCGTCTTTCCCGACGCCTTGCATCTTCAGCCCGAAGGCGACGTTCTCGGCGACGGTCATGTTGTCGAACAGGGCGTAGGACTGAAAGACCAGCCCGACGTTTCGCTCCTCGGGTGGGACGTGGGTTACGTCCTCACCGTCGAAGCGGACCTGGCCCGCCGTCGGGGTCTCGAAGCCCGCGATGGTCCGCAGCGTCGTCGTCTTCCCACAGCCAGAGGGACCGATGACGCCGAGCACCTCGCCGTCGGCGACCGTCAGGTCGATTTCTTCAACAGCGGCCTTGCTGTCGTAGCGTTTCGTCACCGAATCGAGTGTTACGTCTGACATTGTTATCGTTGTGCTGTCGTGAATCCGGCCCGGCCGACCGACTGCAAGAGGAGAATCACCATGAGGACGATGCTGAAATACACCGAGACGGCCGCCGCGGACTGTAACACCGGCGAGCGGCTGATATTCTCGTAGAGAAAGAGCGCGAACGGCTGGGGGTCGGTCGGGTCGACGATGAACGTGAAGTTGAACTCAGCAGCCGCGAGCGTCCAGGTGATAATCGACCCCGCGATGATGCCGTCTTTCGCGTTCGGGAGGATGACCGTCAGGAAGGTCCGGGGCCAGGACGCTCCCAGCGAGCGCGCGCTCTCCTCGATTTGCTGGAGGTTCATCGACTGGAAGGAACTCTGGACGGTCAACACCATGAATGGAGATTTCAGCAGAGCGTAGCCGACGATGAGCCCGAGCGCGGAGCTACTGCGGGTGGGGTAGGTCCTGATGAAGGCGACCGCCAACACGATGCCCGGGACGACCGGCAACACGGCGAGCGTGTTGACCCAGTCCTTGCCGAAGAAGTCGTACCGCGTCAGCGAGTACGCAATCGGGACGCCGACGAGGATGTTGAGAACCATCCCGCCGGTGGCGACCATCGCCGAGAAAAACAGGCCCGAAAACACGCCGCCGCGAGGCCCCAGCCCCTCTTTCATGCCGAGGACGATACGCCAGTTGTCGAGCGTAAAAAAGCCACGCGGAATCACGCCGGTCCAGGTCGTCGCGAAGGAAGCGACGACGGTCGCCACAATCGGGACCAGCAGGAAGACGAGTACCAGCACGACGACAAGCGTGACAAGCGGCCGGCCCACTCTGTTGCTCACGTCGAGGCGTTCCAGTAGCCACCACAGCCTGCTTCCCGACTCGTTCGGTGTCTCGTATGTTTCGTCTGTCATATGTTTACGTGGTCGTCATCGACGAGCCGCAGACTCAGGAATGTAAAGGCGAAAAAGAAGACGAAATACACCATCCCGATGGCGGCCGCAATCTGGGTGTTGAATCCGAGGTCACCGATTTCGAGCGAGAGTCGCAGCGTGGCGACGTTCAGCGCCGGCAACACGAGGACGGTCCCAAAGATGGCAAGCGCGGTACGGAAGGTGAGCACGCAGGCGGCGACGACCCCCGGCCAGACCTGTGGCAGGGTCACGTAGTAGAAGGTCACGAGCGGACTCGCGCCGAGCGCGCGGGCGGCTTCCTCGGCGTCGGTGTTAATCTCGGTGAACGTTCCTCGCAGGACCATCGTCGAGCGGGGGACCAACGAGAAGGCAAAGCCCAGAAAGAGCCCACCAAGCGTCCGCGCCGTGGCGATGTCGATAGGGTTGCCGCCCGTGAAGTAGGCGACGGCGTTTGTCAGCAGTCCCGTCCGGCCGAGCAGGACAACGATGAGAAAGCCGACGACGATACCCGGCAGCGCAATCGGAAAGGAGAGTATCGCCACAATCCAGCGTTCGCCCGGCAGCGAGTACTTCTCCAGGGCGTGCGAGAGCGCAACTCCGACGGCGACGCTGAAGACGGTCGTCGCGGCCGCGAACCATAGCGTGTTCCAGGCGACTTCGAGGTAGATACCGTCGTTGAGCAGCGTCCGCCAGGCGTCGAGGGTGAACCCCTCGTTGGTGAGGTTGTCGGTCGAGACACTCATCCGAGCCATGACGCCAATGGGGACGAAGGCCCCGAACGTCGCCAGCACGAAGTAGGGGAGACAGAGGACCGCGATTCGCCGGCGACGCCGCTCAGCCTCTGTCGTCGGCGAGAGGAGCGCCCGGAGGCGACCGCCAGCCGTGGTCTGTGTGTCGGCCATTCCTCAGGCTTCGACGCCCGGCAGCGGGCTCCGTTCGAGAATCTCCTCGATGATGCCCTGTTGTTTGTCGAGCAACTCGGCTTGGTCGATGCCGAAGGCCGCGTCGTCGTACTGTTCGGATGGCGGGAACTCCTCGGGAGCCTCGACCTCGTCTTCGCTTGCGCGAATCGGGCGGACGAAACCGTCGAAAAACAGCTCCTGAACGTCTGGCGAGAGCACGAAGTCCATGAACAGCTTGGCGGCCTCCTCGTTGGGCGGGTCCTGGAGCATCCCGTAGCCGTAGGGGACCTGGGTCGCTCCCTCGCCACCGTCGGGGCCTTTCGGGATAACGACGCCGACGTCCTCTTCAGGGATGTCGTCGCTGTTGTACTTCGTCGAGAGGCCGCCGAAGTCGTACTCCGCGTACGTCGAGATTTCGCCGGCGGTGAACTGCTGGTCGAGGTTGCGGCGGTGTTCGGCACCGGCGTCGGCGATGTCGTCGAAGTAGTCAAACAGCGGGTCGAGGTTGTCGAGGTCGCCGCCGTAGGCGTGGTTAATAGAGAGCATCGCGTTCAGGCCCGACCCCGCGCCCGGCACGTTGATAGCGAGGTCCTGGGCGATTTCGGGCTGTTTGAGGTCCTCCCAGGTCTCGGGCTCGTCGAGGCCACGCTCCTCGTAGACGTCTTTTCGGTAGTTGATCGCGACGGTCATCTGGCGGGTCGCCGTGACGTGGCCGTCGTCGGTCTTGAACTCGTCGGGGACGGACTCGTACCCCTTGGGCTTGTAGTCGGTGGTGAACCCTTCGTCCCAGGCCTGGAGACCGACCGAGTACGCGCCGTTGTAGGCGACGTAGTCGTGGTTAGGGTGGTTCGTCCGGATGTTCGTCAGCGCCTCCCCGGAGGTGCGCTGGTCATCGAACAGCGAGATATCGTACTCCTCCTCGAAGGCGTCCATCACGGCGTCCCAGTTCGACCAGCCGGTCTGGACCGCGTAGACGTACAGTTCGTCGGGCAGGTCGTCGGTGCTGATCGTCGTCTCGTAGTCGCCGTAGCCGACCTCGATGGTCTCGGCCCCGTCGGTCGTATCGCCGCCGTCGCTGCCGTCACTGTCGTCGTCGCCGTCGTCGCCGCCGAGACAGCCGGCCAGCGCGGCCGTCGCGGCAGTCCCGTTCGCTACGAGGAACCGCCGGCGCGAGAGCGAGTCAGTCAGTGAGTCAGACACGTCGGTCGCGTTGTCTTGCGACATTACAACAACGACAGCAGAGTACACCTAAACCGGTTGCTAATAGGGGTATAGCGGTCTGCCGAGCGGTCCCGACTCCTCACCAGCCGTCCCCCTCACTGTGGACGGATACGAAATCCTATATATCCCGGACCCGGTCGAACTCCTGAGCGGCGTCGAGAACGACATCGTGGGCGGTGCCGTTCGAGGCGACGAGGCCGCGACTGTCGTGGTGCCAGTCGTCGCCGTCGAGGTCGGTGACGGTTCCGCCGGCCCACTCGACCATCGCAGCGCCCGCAACGCTGTCCCAGGGGTTTGCCTCGACGTTCGTGACGACGCCTTCGATGCCGCCGCCGGCGACAAGCGACAGCGCCGCCTGTGCGGAGCCAAAGCGGAGCATGTCACCGAAGCGGGTGAGGATGGCCTTGCTCGCGGCGGCGTACTCGTCGCGGCGGTCTCGGGGCCACCAGATAATCGGCGCGACCCGGAAGGTTTCGGGGTCTGTCCGCTCGCTGACGGTCGACGGACTGCCGTTGCGCCGGAGTCCGTCTGCCGTGCCTACGTACGTGTCCCCGAGCGCGGGCATGGTGTTCACGGCAGCGACCGGCCGGCCATCGACGACGCAGGCGACGCTGGTCGCCCACCGTCGGTTGCCGGTGACGTAGTTGTTCGTCCCGTCGATTGGGTCAATCAGCCACGCCATCCCCTCGTCGGGAACGGCCTGCTGTTGGTCGTCTTCCTCGCCGACGATGACCGCGTCGGGGTAGGCGTCTTCGAGGACCGCGACTGCGGCCGCCTGTGCTTCCTCGTCAGCACGGGTGACCACGTCGGTCTTACCCTGTTTCGTGTCGACTTCGAGGTCGGTTCGAAAGAGATCCATCGCGATAGACCCGGCGCGTTCAGCGCTTTCACGGGCCACGTCGAGAGCCTTTGTCGTCGAGATATTGAGTGTACTCATAGATGTGCGTTCGTAGTGCTAGTGTGTGCTTTGTTGTTATGTCTACTGCTCTTATCCTGACTGTTCGGCCGACCACGAGCGGCCGCCAGATGGGGCGGTATCGTTGCCGACGGCCTGTTCGTCGACCTGTGGAAAGGTGCCGAAGTACCTGTCTCTGACCGCCGACTGGACGGGGTCGCCGCGCGTCTCCTCCAGTGTGTACTCGTAGGCCTCAGCCAGGCCACGCTCACCGGCCAGCGAGACCAGCGAGACGGTCGTCCCCCGCGAATCGACATGGACGAGGAGATAGCCGGGTGGGAACGCCGAACATCCCGGCGCGCCGACGACGTTTAGCCCCCGGTAGGTCGTCGCGAACGGCCAGTGGAGGTGGCCGGTGATTACGAGGTCGACGCCGGCCGCGGCGAGTGCGTCGGCTGTCGCCTCGGGGTTCTGCAGCCGGTGTGCCGACTCGGGGAGTGTCCCGTCGAACGGCTCGGGAAGGCCCGCAAGCGGGTGATGAACAACAGCGATACATGGGCCGGACGCGTCTCCAATCCCTCCCGCTGGCAGCGCGACGGCACCGCCACGGTCGGTCGCCTCTTCGGTGCTGTCGAGTCCACACAGCGTCAGGTTCCCCATCTGTTTCGTGGCCGGGTAGCTCCCGTGTCCGTACCGGCGTGCGAACGCCCCGCCGGTTTCGAGCTCGCGGGCCGGGCCGATATCGTGGTTCCCGGGAACGAGCAGCCTCGGCTCCGGCAGCGTTCCGACGAGCGTGTCGCCGAGTCGATACTCGTGGCCGGAGCCGTCTTTCGTCAGGTCACCGGCGACGACCGTCCCGTCGACGTCGAGTCGGTGGGCGTCGGCGACAGCCATCTGGAAGCGCTGTTTCGTCCGGTGATACAGGGTCGCCGAGCCACGGGCGGTGGGAGTCAGATGTGGGTCTGCCAGGACCGCAACTGTCGTCCCGCTCCCGCGCGGGCGGTCGAACCGAGCGAGGGTCGCGGTGCCGTTGTCTGGAAACAACGGCCCTCCGCCGTCGCCGCCGGTGCCGTCTTCGGAGAACATCGGTAGCTACTATCATTCGCTCCACAACCAAGTAAGTATCTAAAATATTATATATTGCTCTCCGGACCACTCACAGCCCTCACGAGCGCCGTGTTTGGCTATATATCCCGGTTGGTGGGCATGTCAGGTCCGACCGTTGACGTCGGCCACAGGCGTCGGAACCGCTCGATGAGCAATCCGGGCGGTCGTCTCGGCTATCGCGCGCACGGGAGACAGAATCACGCAGTGGGTCCACCACCAACTCCTCGCGTCGCTATCGTCGCTCCCTCTGGCGAACGGGGGCTATCTAGCTGGTCCATACTGAGGTGTACATATCACTACGTAGCTCAATATATACGTACGGTGAACAGTATATATATAATAGTAGTCTACTTATATCGAAGTCATCTACAATCGGGTGATGACCGACAGTCAGTCAGACTGGTTCGGGAGTGCTGCATCGAGACGGAAATTCCTCTCTGGCGCAGGCGCGGCCGGAGCAATCGCCCTGGCGGGCTGTACCGCCAGTGACGACGGCGACGACGGCAGCGACAGCGACGGAGAAGATGGGGGCGACAGCAACGAGGGGAGTGACAGCGACGGCAGCGACGGAGGTGACAGTAACGACGGCAGCGACGGCGGCTCGACCGACGGAGGGGAGCTGTCGGGGGAAATAGACATCGCAGGCTCCAGCACGGTCTACCCGCTCATGCAGGCAATCGGCGAGGAGTTCGCCAGAGAGCACAGCAAGGTCAGCATCAACCTCAGCTCGACCGGATCCGGCGGTGGCTTCTCGAATCACTTCTGTCCTGGCAACACGGACTTCAACAACGCGAGCCGGCCAATCAAAGGGGAAGAGGAGCAGCTCTGTAGCGACAACGACGTCGACTATATCGAACTGGTCGCCGCGACCGACGCGCTGACGGTTGTCGTCAGCAACAACCACGAGGTGCTCGGAGATACGCCGTGTATTACTGTCGAGGAGCTGGCCCAGATTTGGGAGGCCGACGGTGCCGAGACCTGGAGTGACGTCAACTCCGAGTGGGACGACGAGCCCATCAACCGCTTCGGTGCGGCCGACACCTCCGGCACCTACGACTACTTCATCGAGAACGTCCAGGGGGCCGACCGGGGTCACACCGACGACTACCAGCCCACCGAGGACGACGAGACCATTATCCAGGGCGTCAGCGGCAACCCCTACGCAATTGGCTACTTCGGCTTTGCATACTACTACCAGAATCCCGACCAGGCACAGGCTGTCAAGATAGACAACGGCGACGGCTGTGTCGCGCCGAGTCTCGACACTGCTTCCTCGGGCGAGTACCAGCCCCTCTCGCGGAACCTCTACACCTACCCCTCGATGAGTTCGCTGGCCGAGGAACACGTCGCCGAGTTCGCCCGCTACTTCGTCGAGCAGACGACAAACGAGGAGATTGTCGCCGAGCGCGTCGGCTACGTGCCGGCCACCGAGGAGACCAAAGAGGCACAGATGGAGAAACTCGAAGACGCAATCTCCCAGGCCCAGTAACAATGGAACGGCGCTGGACGCGACTGGGTCGGAGCGACTGCGGACAGCGCCGCAATTTCGGAAAGTGCATGTACCCCCTTACACAATCCAACGGTAGTGGTAAGCTGTGAGTGACTCGCAGCCGGACTTAGACCTCGGGCGAACGCGGGGCATCGAGCGCATCAAAGAGGGTACCTACGGCTCGTTTATGCTTGTCTGTGCGGCTGTGACGCTTCTGACGACCGTCGCGATTTTTTTGACGCTTCTCACCGACGCAATTGCGTTTTTCCAGGCGTACCCGATAGCCGACTTCCTGGGCGGGTTGGAATGGAGTCCCAACGATACAGGTGGTGAGCAACTGTTCGGTATCGTTCCGCTGGTCGTCGGGACGCTCGTCGTGACGCTGACCTCGGCTTTTGTTGCTATCCCCATCGGCACGCTGACGGCGATTTACCTCAGCGAGTACGCCAGCCCGCGCAAGCGGGCGATTCTCAAGCCGATGCTCGAAATCCTGGCCGGTGTCCCGACAGTCGTCTACGGTTACTTCGCGCTCGTCTACATCACACCCGCACTTCAGGCGACGCTGTTTCCCAACATGATGACCTTTAACGCCTTATCGGCGTCGCTGATGGTCGGTATCATGGTCATTCCGATGGTCTCCTCGATCAGCGAGGACGCGATGAACGCGGTCCCAGACGAGTTGCGACAGGCCGGCTACGGTCTTGGCGCGACCAAGTTCGAGGTCTCGACCGGTATCGTCGTCCCCGCCGCGATTTCGGGCATCGTCTCGTCGTACATCCTCGCCATCTCGCGTGCCATCGGCGAGACGATGATTGTCGTCGTCGCCATGGGGTCGAACGCGACGCTGCCGGAGGTCCAGAATGGACTGCTCGGTATTCCCTTCGTCCATCCGGGTGACGTACTGCTCGAACAGGGGATGACGATTACTGTCGCGATGGTCAACATCGTCGGCGGCGACCTGACCGGCGGCACGATTCCATACGACGCGATGTTCGCACTCGGCCTGTTCCTCTTCGTCGTCACGCTCATCATGAACGTCATCAGCGACATCATCGCGGAACGCTACCGGGAGGAGTACTGACATGGCTGTCGAACACGACACTGACACGACAGGATTCGGAACGGTGAGTCGACTCCGCGGAAAGATATTCGAGAAACTCTCGCTCGGTGCCTCCGTCTTTGGCATCCTCATGCTGGCCGTGTTGCTCGTCTACGTCACCGTCGACGCGTTCAACCTCACGAGTGCCAGCCCCGAGTGGCTGCTGACGTATTTCCTCACGCTGGTCGTCCCCTTCCTCGGTTTCTGTCTCTACAGCGCAAACGACCCCGAGCTGACACGCCAGACTGTCCTTGGGCTCGTCGGCGGTATGGCGGCAGTGCGGCTGGCGTTTTACCTCGTCGAGACGTTCGTGCGCTCGATTCCCGGCCTCACGTGGCAGATTGTCTATCTGTTTGGGGTGGTCGTTCCGGCAACGGCGGTTGCCGCGTTCGCCGGGAGCCGTGAGCCGGTCGGTCGTGTTGGTTTCGGGCTCGTCGGCCGACTCATCGGTGGCACCGCCCTCGGGTTCATGCTCGTGATTCTCTTCGTCGTCTTCGAGGTCCGGGCCTGGTTCTGGATGCACACGCTCGGGCTCGTTCCCGCGGCGCTCGTGGTCGCCTACAGTACTCGCCGGCCGAAGTCACCCATCTCGCTGACGGCTGCCCCAATTGCGCTGACGGCCGCTGTCTTGGCGACCCGGCCGGGCAGTCCATTCACGACGATAGTGATTCCAGAGACTCTCGACAAGGGGGTGCAGTTCTCGTTGCCCGGAGGGGTGTCGCTGAGTGTGTCGTTGCCGGGAGCCGTGTCGTTCAGCGTCGTCACGCTCTATCTGGTCGCCATCTCGGCCGCGGCGGCAATGGCGCTCGGCCACGCGCTCGAATCGCGAACAAAGCACCCACGCGGGGCCAGTGTCCTCGCCTTTTTGGGTGCTGTCGCCGCGAGCGTCGCCGCCGGCCAGGTCGGTCTCGCACCGGAACCCATCCTCGAGTTCTACGCCGGCTATCCGACGACGTGGCTCATCTACGTCTGGACGCTCGCGGTCCCGCTCTCGCTCGCCAGCGCGGGACTGACCGCAGTCAAGACCTCCCGCCGGACGGGGATGACCACCGGCGCTGCCATCTTCGCATTCGCGGTCGCCGGCAGCCAGCTCGCGACGGCTATCGGTGTCGACGCAAAAACTGCAATCCTGTTCCTGCTGACGGTCTCGGTCCCGACGGTCGCGTACGTCCGGCAGGTGAGCCAGCGCCGCGAGGGAACTATCGGACTCGCGTTACCGCTGCTTCTGGTCGCCGGCGTTCTCGTCGGTGCGGTCGTCGTCGACGTCTGGGGAGTCACGCCGCCGGACATCTGGCTCGATTGGTCGTTCGTCACCTCTGGCCCGTCTTCGCTGCCCGAGCGGGCCGGATTCTATCCGGCCATCGTCGGCTCGGTCGTTCTCATCTCGCTTGTCGCGGTGTTCTCTTTCACCTTCGGCGTCGGGACGGCGGTTTTCCTCGAAGAGTACGCCCCCGACACCGGCCTGGGTGGTCTGCTGACCCGTATTTTGCAGATTAACATCGCGAACCTGGCTGCTGTCCCCTCTGTCGTCTATGGACTGCTCGGCCTGGGAGTGTTCGTCAACCTCATCGGATTCGGACTCGGGACGGCGGTCACCGGCGCACTCACGCTGACCCTGCTCATCCTGCCGATTACGATTATCTCGGCACAGGAGGCAATCCGGGCCGTACCCGACAGTATGCGAAACGGGTCCTACGCGATGGGCGCGACCCGCTGGCAGACGACGAAAAACGTCGTCCTCCCCGAGGCGCTGCCAGGTGTGCTCACCGGGACGATTCTCTCGCTCGGGCGGGCAATCGGTGAGACCGCACCGCTCATCATGATTGGGTTCCCGAACAGCATCTTCAACCCACCCGGCGGTATCATGGAGACGACGACCGCGATGCCGATGCAGATCTACGTCTGGTCGTCGTCGGTGAAAACCGAGTTCAAGTACGGCGTCCTCGCGGCGGGTGTCGTCACGCTGCTCATCGTCCTCCTGTTGATGAACGCCACGGCAATCGTCATCCGGAACCGCTCGGAACAGGGACCGTGAGCGATGCCCCGAGAGCAGTACAGACAACAGCTCTGGGAACTCCGCGGCGAGGTGGCGGCGCTTGGCGATCTGGTCTGTGACCGGTACGCGATGGCCGTTGAGGCGCTCACTTCTGGGGACTCGCGAACCGCAGACCGGGTTATCGACGGCGACACAGAGATAAACGAGTGGTATCTCGACACCGAAGCCCGGTGTACGAAGCTGGTCGCTCTCCAGCAGCCGGTCGCCGGCGACCTACGGTTTATCACTGCCTCGTTCAAGATTCTCACTGACCTCGAACGCGTCGGCGACCTGGCGACAAATCTCGCCCGCTACGGCCGAGAGGCTGGCGGCGACCTCTCGGAGACCGTCGCGCTCGAACCGCTCGCGACGACAGCCGGCGAGATGGTCGAGGATGCACTCCGTGCCTACGCCCGGGACGACGCCGACGCTGCACGAGCGGTCGCCGAGCGCGACGACGACCTCGACGACGCGTGTGCCGACGCGAGTGAAACGGTCGTCCGTGAGATGATGGCGGCCAACGACCCGGAGCTCGAACCAGTCTCGCGGACGCTGCTGGCGATTCGTGACATCGAACGTGTCGGCGACCACGCGGTCAACGTCTGTGCCCGGACGGTCTACATGGTTGACCGCGAGGACGACCTCATCTACTGACCGGGTCGACGCTGACCGTCGGTTTCTTCAGGAGGTCGTCGGCGTGCTCGGCCGGACAGTCCGGACGGCCGACCAGCGTTGTCACCGTTTCGCCGGGGTCGACGACCGTCTCGAAGACGAGTTCGTCGTCGGTCAGTTCCCAGCTGTCACCCAGAGGGTTCGTGTCTCCATCGGCCGAGATGAGGGGCTCGGTCAGCCGGACGCGGGCAGGCTCGTCGCGGACGGACTCAATCTCGTAGACCAGCACGGGCGCAGAGAGCGTGTCGCGGTCGAGATGCTTGGTCACGACGAAATCCTCGATGGCTCTGGTCTTGGTCTCGCCCGCTCGATTGGTCACGTCGTCGACGATGAGCTGCCAGAGCTGGGAAGACTTGGTTGGCGCCTCGGGGGCCGAGTCCGTCGTCGTCTCGTCTGTGCTCTCTGTCGTCGCTGGCTCGCTTTCTGTCGCCGCTGGCTCGTCAGTGTCAGCCTCGTCGCCGAACACCTCACTCGCGCTGTCGACCGAGTCAAACGCACCCACGCGGGTGAGCGTGTAGTAGCCGCCGGCGATGGCTGTTACCACACTTGCGACAGTCAGGGGCACCGCGAGGTAGCTGAGGTCCTCGAACGGCGAGGGCGACTCCGTCGGACCGGCTCCGCCGCCGTCGTCTGCCCCGTCGTCGCCGCCGGTCGCGGGTGCGGCTGACGCGAACCCGTCTTCGAGCGCGTAGAGGGCCCCGCTCTCGGTCCCGATGTAGACGGTCCCGTCAACGACTGCCGGAGCGGCCGACACCGGCCGGGTCGTGTCCATCGACCACAGCTCGGTTCCCTCGGCGGCGTCGATGCCGTACACCGCCTCGCTCTCGCTGCCGACGTAGACGACGCCGTCGGCAACCGCGGGAGCGGCCGAAATTTGTCGACCGGTGTCGAACGACCACCGTTCGGTTCCCTCCGCGGCGTCGACACCGTACACCCTGTGGCCCCGGCTGGTGACGTAGACGGTCCCGTCGGCGACGGCGGGGGCGGCCGAAATGACGCCGGCTGTATCGAACCACCAGACGCCGCTGCCGTCGGCGGCGTCGACGGCGTACAGTCGCTGGTCCATGCCGCCGATGTAGACAGTGCCGTCGACGACCGCCGGCGAGCTGGCGACGCCTCTCGTCGAGACCGGAAACTCCCACAGCTGCTCGCCGGTCTCGGCGTCGATAGCATAGAGGTTCCCGTTGTCACTTCCCGTGTAGACGACGCCGTCGGCGACCGCCGGCGACGAGCGTATCCAGAACTCTGTCTCGAATCGCCAGCGTTCGGTCCCGTCCTCGGTCTCGATGGCGTATACATTTCCGTCCTTGCTGCCGACGTACGCTGTTCCGTCGGTGACTGCTGGCGAGGAGGTCACGTAGTCGCCGGTGCCAAACCGCCACACCTCCTCGCCGTTTTCGGTGTTCACCGCGTAGACGAGACCCGACTGCGTGCCGACGTAGAGGATTCCGTCGACGACTGCCGGCGTCGTCTTCACCTCGCTGTCGACCTCGAAGCGCCAGCGTTCGGTCCCGTCCTCGGTATCGAGTGCGGCGACCGCGCCGGCGTGGCTGGTGACGTAGACGGTGCCGTCGGCGACGGCAGCTCCGGCTGTCACCTGGCCGCCAGTGTCGTACTCCCAGGCCGGCCCGACGTCGGTCGTCGGCCCGGTCGTCTCGACGTAGCCGGTGTTTGCCAGGTCACCCGCGTACATCGGCCACGCGGCTGTCGCCTGGGCTGTGGTGGTTTCGACTGGTGTGGCTGTACTGGCGTCCGTGCTGTGACGGGCGAGCGTCCCCGCGGCTGTCGCTCCCGCGACGGACGCAAGAAACTGCCGCCGGGTTTGGGTCATTGTTCGGTCCTAGTTAGCCCGCAGTTAAAACCGCGTTCACTTGGCTCCAAGCGTTACCGTCGAACGACAGCCACCAGACCAATTGCAACGAGGGCGACAGCAACGCCAAAGCCCGGCCCATCCTCGCTTGCAGCGGGGGTGTCCTGTAGGGTCTCCGTGGTGGCTGCTGACTCACTTTCGGTCTGGTTATCGGCTGTGTCGTCCGAGGGTGGTTCGTTGTCGGCGTCGGTCGTCTTGTTTGTGCCTCCCTCTCCGGTAGCGTCGCCCGACCCCTCGGCTGTTGACTGCGACGCATCGATAGCGTACAGGTCACCGCCGGTCGCGTACACCCCTCCGTCGACCAGCGTCGGCGAGATACTCGCCAGTCTATCGGCGAACAACTGCCACTGCTTGCTGCCTGTCCCCATCTCCAGTGCGGTGAGTGTTCCGCCCTGGGTTCCGACGTAGAGCGTTCCGTTCAGGGCGACGAGCCGTCGATTGATTGGGCTCTCTGCTTGGGTCTCCCACAGAATATTGCCCGTAGACGCTGTGATTGCACGTACTGTCCCGGCCGTGGTGCCGACATAGAGGGAGTCGTTGGCGGCTGCCATGCCAGTGATTAATTTCTCGGACTCGACAGTCCATCGCTGCTCGCCGGACTCGCGGTCGAATGCGAACACCTGTCCCGTCCTGTTGCTGGTGTTGTATCCACCGAGGTACACCGTTTCGTCAGTGACCGTTGTTTGTGCTACCCCCGACCCGTTCAGCTCCTGTGTCCAGCGGTTGTCCCCGCTAGATGCGTCGACAGCATGGAGGTAACTGTTGCCGACGCTCCTGTCGAACGATGTCGTGTACACTGTCTGGTTCAACACACGTGGGCTGGCGACTATCCGTCCGCTGAACGTGACAGTCCACTCGATTTCACCGGTTGGTGCGTCGACGCCGGCTAGAGCGGTTGCATTACCGACGAGTACCGTGTCGCCGGCGACTCGCAGTGACTGACTCGTCCCGTTCAACTGTGTGGTCCACCTTGGCTCGCCTGTCGTCGCGTTCAGCGCGTACAGACTGCCCCCAGTCGTCGCGACGTAGGCAGTTTTGTCGGCGACTGCCGGTGCAGCGACGATAGGTGCGTCGACCTGTCGGGTCCACTCCCTCTCGCCGGTCGCTCCGTCGAAAGCCAGCACTGCCGAATCGAAGCTCCCAGCGTAGACGGCTCCGTCTGCTACGACAGGAGCGGACACAATCGACTCGTTGACCTGCTGTGTCCAGATGGCTTCGCCAGCGTCGCGGTCGAATCCGTACATCTGGCTCCCGTCGTACGCGAAGACAGTCCCGTTCTCTGCGACTGGCTGTATGAGTCGATTGCCGTCGAGTCCGCTTTTCCACAGGATATGTTTCCACTGGCCGTCTGCGGTCGATCCCTCCGGGGCGGCCCCCTGTCGAATCTCGCTGAGGGCGTCGGTAGAGGGAGCGTTGACAATCCGCAGTCGGCTGCCGGTTCGGTTGACGTACAGTGCATCGGCAAACCCACTCGAATCGGGAACCCGGTAGGTGTTCGACAGGCCGGCCACCGGCTCCGCCTCGTGATAGGCGAGCAGTTTGCGGTAGGCATCGTAGAACTCCCGAGCGTCCTCGGGGCTGTCCCAGGCCGTCTCGTAGACGTAGCCGGTCGCGTTCCCGTCGGCTGCGGTGTAGGGGAGGAGCCTGTCACCGTCCCAGCCCGCCGTCGCTGGGTGTGCGTAGTTCTCGGTGACTGCGTCGCCGAATCCGCCAACGAAATGATTGTCGAACGAGATAATCGCTGTCTGGCCGGTTGTCTCTCTGGCCGGCGAGAGCAACGAGACGTAGAGCCCGGCCTCGCCGACAGACTGTGTGAGCCGGTCGCCGTTTACCGTCAGGGGCTGCCACGCGGCCGAACTCCGGTCACGAATTTGAACGGCTGTTGGACTATCCTCCCGGTACTTGTCGGGATGGATAATCTGTTCTGTACTCTCGGGTGGGTTCTCGTACAGTTTGTTCACAGCATCCCAGCCAGACTGCTGGTGGCGGTCGCGGACGAACGCGTACCCCGACTGATAGGGCTGTCCGAACAACGTCAGCATGCCGTCGTTGACTCCGGAGAGGTCGGGGACGCTCTGGCGCTCTGGACGGTAACACGTCCAGTTCTCGCCACAGCGTTGCTCGTATCGGTCTTGCACGTAGTTCGCGTCACCCTCGACGTACCCGTTGCGGGCGTTTCGCTGCTCGATAGTCCGGACAGCTGGCAAGTCAAACTGGTTGTCCTGTTGGGCGTGGAACAGCTCCTGTGCGAGGACGCCCTCACGAATCTGCCGGACAGTACTGTTCGGCGAGACCATCGTCACATTCCCGGTCGACGGACTGTAGTAGCCGTTGACGCCGTTGCCACGGAGCGCCTGCTGTGACGCGACGGCGTCCTGTGACTCGTTGATGAGAAAGAGGGCCTCGTAGGTCGCGTTGAGGCGCGTCCGTTGTGGGTCGGAGTACCGTAGCTGTTCGCTCTCTGCGCGCTGTTCGCGGGGGAGGAGTATCCGGACCGGTGGGGTCCGGTCGAACTCGATTCCGCGAACCGCCTCGACGCGTGCCATTGTCCGCGCGACGACGGCCTCCAGCTCGCTCTCGTTTATCCCGTCGGACTGGGTTATTGAGAGTGTCGCGTTCGCCCAGAGGCCGTTCTCCCAGCCGAGTTGGTCCGACTCGGGGTCGGCTGTGTCGTTCTCGACGACAGCGTCCGAAACTGTGCTGTTGTCTGGTGTCACGCCGTCGGCCGCTGCCGGGCCGGCGACGACCGCTAGTCCCACACACAGCGTCAGTAAACAGACGCCCAGTGCGAGCAGCCGATACAATCGTGTCCGACCAACGTCGTCCATGCTGCCGTGCTTTCCGTGACGTTGGATAAAGCCTCCGTCGGCGATTTTCCAAGCGAGAAACTGCCCGACAGAGTTGAGTGTACTCGAAGCTGTGTCTGTCCCTGAAAGCGTCCTTCGAACCGCCGTTACGTTAATTGGTGAGCGGTCCCTAGTTGATACCGTCCGAATGAGGCGTGATAACTTTACAGTCACCGTCGAACTCCCCGACGCCGACCCCGACCGTCCCACCCTGCACATCGAGTACACCGGTCCGACCGTCACGCTCACCACACAACTGACAGCCGAGGACGGCGACCTCTATCCAGCCGAGGAGATTGACGCGGCGTTCCGGCTTCAGGACCCACTCGACGTGGCGGACTCGGCAGGTGTGTTCAGCCTCACCCACCGCGTCACCGGGGAGTACCTGCTCGAAGTCAACGTCTCGGCCGAGACGGTGCTCGACCTGGTCGACGTGGCACGCGACGCCGACGGGGAGGCCGGGAGCTATCTGGTCTGTATCGAGCGCGAGGACGACCCCATCGAACACGAGATGGACGCGCTGTTTGTCTACGACAGCCAGGGCGACCTCCTGCGACAACACAGCCTCATCCCCAGCGGCGTCGAACTCTAGACGGCGTCGGCCATCGCCGGCAACACGTCGGTCACGTCTGCCAACAGCTCGTAGTCGGCAGCCGCCGACACCGGTGTCTCTTCGAGATTGACAACCACGAGCGTCGCCTGTGTCGCTGTCCGCGGAAGCGATGCCGCTGGCTCCACCGACAGCGACGAACCGGCCGCGAGGAAGACGTCGGCTCGCCGTGCGTGGTCGCGGGCCATCTGGAGCGATGCCCGGGGCAGTTGCTCGCCGAACAACACCACATCCGGCTTGAGCAGTCCCTGACACTCCCGACACCGTGGCGGCGTCTCGCCGCTCGTGACGCGGTCGCGGACCGGTCCGGCGTCGGCCCGCCGACCACACTCCTCACAGACGACGCGGTCGGCGTTGCCGTGGAGTTCGACGACGGTCTCTGAGCCGGCCGCGCCGTGAAGCCCGTCGACGTTCTGTGTGACAACCACATCGAGTACGCCCGCCGCTTCGAGTTCGGCGAGTGCCTCGTGTGCCACGTTCGGCTCGATATCGCCGCCGTAGACCGTCTCGTGCATTTCGACGCGGCGCTCCCAGAACGCGGCCGGGTCGGCCTGAAACCGGCCGTACCGGAACTCCGCAGGGTCGAAGGTGTCCCAGACGCCGCCCTCGCTCCGGAAATCGGGGATGCCAGAGGCGGTGCTGACGCCGGCACCCGTCAGTGCGACCGCGTGGTCGGCCGCCGCCAGTTCGCTCGCGATTGTCTCGATTGTTTCGTCGGTCGCCGTCACACACGGACCTGCGAGAGCAGCGGTCAAAAACACATCCCCTCGCTGCTGGCGAGAGAAAGTATCAAACCCGTTGGACCGCGACTGTCGCCTATGAGTCGTGTGCTGGCTGTCGTCTGTTTTCTGCTCGTCGTGACCGGGGCAGGCTGTCTCGGACTCGCCGACGACGAACTGACCAGCGAGGACCTCCTTGAGGAGCTGAACGAGACAGACGCTCCGGCAGTCGTCGCCGGGACCTACCATGCAAATTGGACGTACGGCAACCAGAGTTTCTCACTCTCACACGACAGTTGGATTCGGGCCGACGGCGCAAGTCGACGCGAGAACGATGTCGACGGCCAGACGCTCGTCACCGTCGACGACGGGGACCGCCGCTGGCGATACGACCCGACCCGGAATACGGTCTCTGTCAGAGACTCACGGACAGAGGGCGACCAGACAACCGAGCGGAGAGACGGACTCGCCGAGATTCTTCGGAACGGCCCGGTAGCCGGCATTCAGGAGACAGAGTATCAGGGACGAGCCGCCTACCACGTCACACTCACCCGCAGTGACAGCGGGCGCGACCGACAGCCCCTTCCTGTCCTCTTGCCCGGGGGCGGTATCGCTGGCGGTGACAGCGGCGACGAACAGCTTACCGACGTGAAGACGCCGTTTAACGCGACCCAGGTAGAGCTGTGGATAGATGCGGCGTCGATGTCGGTGGTGAAACAACGAATCGAGGGCGACGAGACCGGCGTGTTCCGGTACGAGAACGTCACCTTCGACGTCTCCGGGAACCCCTTCGCCTTCGAGGTTCCCGAGAATACGACGATTCGGACACCCGCTGACCTGGAGAACAGAGTCGACAGCTACGCGGCCGCCCGCGAGCGGGTCGACCGAGTTCCGGACCCCGAACTGACCGAGGCGTTCTCGTTTACGCGTGGCTCCGTCACCGACGAACGGCTCTCGCTGTCGTACACCAACGGCGAACAGAACGTGGTCGTCTCACGGTCGACCGACATCACGGCGTGGGAGACGGACGGTGAGCCCGTCGCAGTCGGCGAACAGACGGCGTACCGGCGGGTCAACGGCTCGGCCACCACGCTCGTCTGGACGTGTGACGAGTACAGCTATCGGGTCATTGGCACTGCAGCCGAGGAGACGCTCGTCGAGGCAGCGTCCTCGGTGGCGTGCTCTTGAGTTCAGATGTCGACCGCGTAGGCGAACTCGTCGGCACGAGCGGCGAACCGTCCGAGCAGCTCTGCGGCCTCGTCGAGGTCCTCGAGGTCGAGCATCTCGACGGGCGTGTGCATGTAGCGGTTCGGGACGCCCACGTTCAGCGAGGGAATCCCGCCCTGTGAGACGTAGAAGGCGTCGGCGTCGGTCCCGGTCCGGCTGCCGGCGGCCTGAAGCTGGTATGCCAGGCCGGCGTCGTCGGCAACGGTCCGGACCGCTTCGACCACGTTGGGGTGGTTCGTGCTCCCGCGGGCGACGACCGGTCCTTCTCCGAGTTCGATACCGGTGTCGCGGTCGCCAGGGACGCCCGGGCCGTCGGTTGCGTGGGTCACGTCAGTCGCGACAGCCACGTCGGGCGCGAGGTCGAAGCCGACCATCTGTGCGCCCTTCAGGCCGACCTCTTCCTGGACCGTGCTGACGGCACAGACAGTCGCCTCGGGGTCGCGTTCGGCGGCCCGACGCAGCGCCTCTGCGGCCGCCCAGACACCGATGCGGTTGTCGAGCCCGCGAGCCGTGATACGCCCGTCTTCGAGTTCGGAGACCGTCTGGTCGAAGGTAATTGGGTCACCGACCTCGACAAGTTCCTCGGCGGCCTCGCTCTCGTCGACGCCGATATCGACGTGCTGTTCGCGAATCTTGCTGTAGGAGTCTTCGTCTCTGTCCCGCAGGTGGATGGCGGTCTGGCCGATGACGCCCGGGACCGTGCCGTCGTCGGTGTGGACGACGACGTGTTGGCCCGGCGAGACGGTCTTGTCGCTGCCGCCGATACGGGTCAGACTGATCGAGCCGTCCTCGTTGATATCCCGCACCATGAATCCGATTTCGTCACAGTGGCCAGTAATCGCAACCGTTGGGTCGCCGCCTTCGACGACGGCGACGGCGTTGCCGTATTCGTCGGTCCGAACCTCGTCGGCGAACTCGGAGACGTACTCGACCCACTCGCGCTGGCCGGGAACCTCGAAGCCAGAGGGTGTCGATGTCTGTAGCAACGAGTCGAGAAACGCTCGCTTTGTGCCGTCCATATCCGGCGGTTGGACCCAGCCCACCTGAATCTACCGTTGTCTGCCGACGCGGCTTGGGACGAATTCGACAGGTCTATCATTATTATCAGTCGTAGATCCCGTATGAGCCACGACGAAGTACTGGCCGCGCTTCGTGAGAACGCACGCTACAGCACGGAAGACATCGCGCGGCAACTGGGGATGGAGTCCGAGGCCGTGGAGGAGAGTATCGAACAGCTCGAATCCGAGGGGGTCATCAGAGGCTACAAGCCGATTATCGACGGACGTAAGCGCGACGACGAGCCGGTCCGGGCGGCCGTCGAATTGAACGTCACGCTCGACCGCGAGACCGGATACGAGGATATCGCCGGTCGACTCGCCAAGTTCGAGCTGGTCGACTCGCTTCATCTCGTCAGCGGTGAGTACGACTTCTTCATGGAGGTCGAGGCTGACTCGATGCAGGAGGTCTCCCAGTTCGTCAGCGACAAGGTCGCGCCGGTTCCCGAAATTACCCAGACGGTCACCCACTACGTGATGGACTCGTACAAGGAACAGGGCATCCTGCTGGGCGACGGGCACGACGACGACCGCCTCTCTGTGTCACCATGAAGCCGGCAGAACGCATCGAGCGGGTCCCGCCGTCGGGCATCCGTCGGTTCTTCGAACTCGCAGAACAGCGCGACGACGTTATCTCGCTTGGGGTCGGCGAACCCGACTTCGCGGCCCCCTGGGCTGCTCGCGAGGCCGGTATCGCCTCGCTGGAGCAGGGCAAAACCTCCTACACTGCAAACCGGGGCCGCCGGGATCTCCGGGTGGCAATCGCCGAGACTGTCGACCGGCGCTACGATCTCGATTACGACCCCGATGAGGAAATCCTCGTCACAGCGGGCGCAAGCGAGGCCGTCGACCTGGCCTTTCGTGCCTTCGTCGACCCCGGCGACACCGTCGCGGTCGCCCAGCCGTGTTACGTCTCGTACGTTCCAGGTGTCCGCTTCGCCGGCGGCGAGGTCTGCTCGGTTCCGACCCGCCCCGAGGATGAGTTCAAGCTCACCTCCGAGGCGCTGGCCGACGCGGGGGCCGACGAGGCGGAGATGCTTGTCATCTGCTACCCCAACAACCCGACCGGCGCGACGATGACCCGCGACGAACTCGCCGAGGTGGCCGCCTTCGCCCGCGAACACGACCTCACGGTTGTCTCGGACGAAATCTATGCCGAACTGAGCTACGACCACGACCACACCTCGATATCGACGCTGCCGGGAATGCGCGAACGGACAATCGTCATCAACGGCTTCTCGAAGGCCTACGCGATGACGGGCCTCCGGCTGGGGTATGTCCTCGCGCCGGCGGAGGCGACCCGGGCGATGAACCGGGTCCACCAGTACACGATGCTCTCGGCCCCGACGACGGCCCAGCACGTGGCACTGGAGGCGCTTGACTCCTGTGGGGAGGTCGTTTCGGAGATGGTCTCACAGTACAACCGCCGTCGGAACCTCGTCCTCTCCCGGTTCGAAGAGATGGGTATCGACTGTTTCCGGGCGAGCGGGGCGTTCTATGCCTTCCCTGCGACCCCCTGGAAAGACAGCGAGGCCTTCGCAGAGGCGCTGCTCGAAGAGACCGGCGTCGCGGCTGTCCCGGGTGACGCCTTCGGCGAGGGTGGCCAGGGTCACCTTCGTGTCTCGTATGCGACCGGAATGGACGACCTCAAAGAGGCCCTCGACCGCATCGAGGGCTTTGTCGAGACACACGAGGACCCCGAGGCATAGCCACGCTGTGGCGGAACGGGTAAGAGGCTGTCACTCGAAGTAGTTGTATGGTAGACATCACGATTCTCGAAGTGAACCTCTCGGACAGCTCGTTTTCGGCACACGCCGGGTTTGGCGACGACGAAGGCGACGTTGACGACGAGGTGAACGGCGACGACGAATCAGGCGATGATGACGATGGCGGGAACAAGCTACTGGCGGCCGTTGCTGGTCTCGTCGTGTTCGTCGTCGTCGCGAGCGTCCTCAAGTTTCTCCTCGGTGGCGATGACGAGGAAGCCGACGACGAGACGCCGGAAGAACCGGTCGGCGTGACCATCGACGACGAGTAAGATCGGGTGACTGTCGGCACGCGCTGGTCACTGTGGAAAGGTAATTCTTGCTGTGGTCCCGTCTGTGGTCTCGAATGACAGGCGTGCCTCAGAATACTCGATGACACGATCGATAATCCAGAGGCCTGCACCGCTGCCGTGCTCGAGTGCGGACTCCCCGTGTCTGTCGATAACGTCGAGTTCGTGTGCGTCGATACCAGGGCCGTTATCAGCGATTTCGACTGTCGGGCCTGCGTCTCCGTCTTCGACCGTGACGACGACGCGGGGCTGTTCACTGTCGTTGTGGTCAAAGCCGTTCCGGACGAGGTGACGAAGCGCCGTTGTTAGCTGGGTGTGGGCCGTCACACGAGTGGTCGCATCGATATTCACCAGCAACTCTCCGTCAGGAAATTCAGGGTCGACGGTTTCGGCGACCGCACGGACTGCTTTCGCAAGCGAGGTGGTCGTCATTTCGTCTCTGGCACGAATGACCGTCCGCATCTCCCGGGCGTGTTCTGCCGTCCGAGCCAGCTCGTTACAGTTCTCGACGATGGCTTCGGCGTGGGATTTGAGCGGCTGGTCGAGTTGCTCGACAATTGTGTTCGCATACCCTCGAATCGGCGTCAGCTTGTTTCGCACGTTATGTCTGAGTATCCGAGCAATGACCTGTTCGAGCAGCGCGACGTCCTGTCTGCTGTCGATGACTTCGGCGACGACTTCGAGATTCGCCGCGAGTATTTCGAGAATCTCGGCGTCGAACTGCGTGAAGCTGTCCTCGTACGTCGACCCGGCGGTCAACACGCCGTAATCGCCGATCGGAACGATAATTTCTCCCCTGATTGGCGTCTCTGGATTGTACGCCTCTGGGTGTTGCGAGGCGTCTGAGACGATTGTCGTCGACCCAGACTCGAACGTCTGCCAGGCAATACTCTTGTCGTCCTCAGAAAATGTTGGCGGCGCGTCGAACAACTCTGTTGCGTCTTCTGTCATCCCGAGCGGTTCGAGGACATCTCTCGCGGGACGGTACCGCCAGACGCCTGCAATCGGGAAATCGAGGAGAGCCGGTATCGCGTCGAGGACAGTTTCGGCCATCTCCTCGTGTGTCTCTGCCTGGAACGCCTCGCTAATCTCTCGCTGAACGCCGGCTAACCGATTCCTGGTGGTCGACCGGTCGAGTGCAACCGTCACCAGTTGGCTCAACAGCCGCAGCAGATGCCACTCTTGGTCCCCGAAGGCGTCAGGTTTGACTGCCGACGTGATGAGCACGCCATGGACGCCGAGTGGCAGAATAATTGTGCTTCCAGCAGGCGCTCCATCGTCGGGGAGTGTCCCTTCGAAGTCCTCCGTGTCGTCGATGCGAACGGGGGTACGCGCTTCGTAGGCATCCCAGATAACGGTATCTCTGACGGTATATCGTGGTGGCTCGTTGAACTGCTCGCGCACGCGCCCGGCCGTCGCGGCTGGTTCTAGTGCTTCTATCTCGCGGTTGTACAGGTGGATGCCGACAGTCGAGTAGCCAAAAACGGACGCAACCGTCTCGACAGCCTGCGTACAGACCTGCTGTCTGGAGTCTGCCGCGAGCAGTTTCTGGACTGCCCCGTACAGCTCATCGAGTGTCTGTTCGCGCTGTTTGCGTTCTGTGATGTCGACGTAAATACCGATGTACTCGGTGGCTGACTGTGTTTCGAGCGGCACAGCGTTGAACAGAAAGGACTCCGTACCCGACGGGGTCTCTCGTTGCACCTCGGCTTCCAGTGACTCGCCGCGGTCGAGTGCTGCCATCAGCCTGTCTCTCTCGAACGGCCTGTCGGGTAGTCGGACGAGCGTGTTCACTTCTCGCCCACGGATTGTGTCGTCTTCGTAGCCAAATCGCTGCTCGAAACGCTCGTTCATCTCGACGACACGCTCGGTTGTGCCCTCGATAGTCACAGCCACGACTGGATACGGAAGCGCCTCGAACCACTGTGGCTGACGTTGTCGTCTCGCCGCTGATACACAGGCGCGGGCCACCGTCTCGTTCAGGTCTGGGAGTGCTGCTATGGTCTCGTCGTCCAGCCCAGCCCCTTCCCTCCCGAGGACGAGCACGCCGAACCCCGGGAGTGAAAACAGGTGATAGGTACCAACACCCGTGACTGACTCCGTGGCCGGGAGCGACGACCCAATCGAGATGTCACCCATCTCCTGGGACCGTTGCTCGTCTGTGGCGTGGCCGCGGTCGATATCGGCTTCGAGGCGCGATTCAAGCTGCGTATACGCGGCCGCCAGCAGGTCGCTTCGGTCTGGCTCCGTCGGCACAGCGGCAACCGGCGACAGACCCTCGCTGGTGGTGAACACCGCACCGACCGAACAATCAAGCTGTTCCAGATACGCCTCCAACGCTGTCTCGGCTGTCTTCGGCACAGTCGCCTGTGATTCGACTGCAAGCGATATCTCGTACAGTGCTCGAAATCGTTGTTCTGCTCTCATGATCGTGGCCACGCTGGCGATCCAGCCCCGGGCTGCTGGTCCGATACCTACGCCGGCACAAGCGTACGATATGTTATTAATTAAATGGCTTAATTGTTCGGCCACGGCGCAGACGGGTCTGTACCTCTGTTTATTTACCAGGGGATACTACGTACCGTATGGCCAACAATCTCCATCAAAAGCTCGTCGAGGAATCCGCCGACATGGCGACAATCATCGACGCCGACGGGCAGATAGCGTACGTGAGTCCGTCTATTCAAGACACGCTCGGGTACGACCCCGAGGAAATAGTCGGCGACGTTGGCTACGAGCACCAACACCCAGACGACCGCGAGACGGTCGCAACCGCAATCGAGCACATCGAAGCCAACCCCGACGACACACAGGTCATCGAAACCCGGTTCCGCCACGCCGACGGCTCCTGGCGCTGGGTCGAGGCGACGCTGCAGAACCGATTCGACGACGAGACAATCGACGGTATTCTGGTCAACAGCCGCGACATCACCGACCAGAAGCGCCGGGCACGGGAGCATCAACAGCTCGCAAGCGAGTACACGACGCTTCTCAGTACGGTCGAAGACGGTATCTTCTTTCTCTCTGTCGAGTCGACCGACGGAGGCTACGAGTTCCGATTCGAGCGCCTGAACGAGGCATACGAGGAACAGACGGGACTCACAACCGAGGACATGAAAGGCAAGACACCGACAGAGGTGTTCGGCGAGGAGGTCGGGGCAGAACTCGATGCGAACTACCGTCGGTGTGCGCGTGACCGCAAGCCAATCACCTACGAGGAGGAGGTCCCGGTCGAGACAGACGCGCGGTTCTGGCAGACCAACCTCGCGCCGGTGGTGACAGACGGCGAGGTGACCCGGATTATCGGCATCACGAGGAATATCACCGAACGAGTCCGACAGGAACGCCAGCTCCAGCGCAAAAACGACCAGCTCGAGGAGTTCGCAAGCGTCATTAGCCACGACCTGCGGAACCCACTCAACGTCGCTCAGGCACGGTCGACGCTGCTTGCCGAGGAGTGTGAGAGCGACCACCTCGACCCCATCGTCCGGTCACTCGACCGTATGGAGGAGCTCATCTCTGACACCCTTACCCTCGCCAGACAGGGCCAGGTCGTCGCCGACCCCGAGTCGATACCGCTGGTCGACCTCGTGGGGAGTTGCTGGAAGAACGTCTCGACGGAGGCGGCGACAATCGATATCGCCGACAACATCGCTATCAAGGGCGACCGGAGCCGACTTCAGCACGTCTTCGAGAATCTCTTCCGGAACGCAGTCGAACACGGCGGCAAGGACGTGACTGTCACGGTCGGGACCACCGACGGGCACTGCCTCTACGTCGAGGACACTGGACCGGGCATTCCCGAGGCCGAGCGCCAAGAGGTCTTCGAGCCCGGCGCCACGTCCGCTGACAACGGGACGGGATTCGGCCTCACGATCGTCAGACGCATCGCCGAAGCCCACGGCTGGGATGTCGCTATCGTCGAGGGGTCTGCGGGTGGCACGCGATTCGAGTTCACCGGCGTCGATATCGAGTCTCGCTGACTCACTAGCGTTTGTCTCCGAGGCGGTCGGCAACGGCCGCTCCGAGTTCCTGTTTTGAACCAACAACTTCGGTCACGTTGTCGCCGTCGACGACCAGCGCCGCCGTCTCGTCGGCACCCATCACGCCTGCGTTGTTCCCGACGACGAACGCGAGGCCGACGCGGTCCTGAAGCGAACGCGCCCGAGAGACGATGGCGTCGTTGTCCCCCTCGGTCTCTGCTTTGAACCCGACCATCGGAAGGTTGGGATGGTGCTCGCGGACCGTATCGAGGAGCTTTGGCGTCGGCTCGAGGTCGAGGGCCAGCTCCTGACCGGACCGGATCTTCTCGGAGGCGGTCTCGACGGTGTAATCGGAGATAGCAGCCGCGGAGACGAGGGCGTCGGCATCTGGAGCGCGGTCGAGGACTGCATCCAGCATCTCGGCGGCGCTCTCGACGGCGACGGTCTCGGCCCACGGCACGTCCGGTCCGTCGTGGACGAGAACGGTGTCCGCGCCGCGGGTAACGCAGGCACGGGCGACCGCGCGCCCGGTCCGTCCCGAGGCCCGGTTCGAGAGGGTCCGAATCGGGTCGACCGATTCGGTCGTTGCGCCGCTGGTGACGACGACCGTCTGCCCGGCTAGTGGCTGGTCGCCGGTCGCGCGGGCGGCGGCCGTGACGATGGCGTTCTCGGTCGCGATTTTGGCTTTTCCCTCCTCGATGCGCGGGTCGACGAAGTCGACGCCCCAGGATTCGAGCTGGTCGAGCGCGTCGAGCACGCCAGGGTGGTCGTACATCGGCTCGTGCATCGCCGGTACGACCACAATCGGGACATCGGCCCCAAAGGCCGTCGTCGCACAGGTCGTCACCGGCGAGTCGTCGATTGCCGCGGCCATCTTCCCAGCGGTGTTTGCTGTCGTCGGCGCGACCAACAGGAGGTCTGCCCACCCGTCCCGGCCACAGAGTTCGACGTGTTCGACGGCCCCGGTAATCTCGGTGACGACGTCGTTCTCGGTCGCGTATTCGAGCGCCCACGGGTGGATGATACCCTGTGCCGCCTCGGTCATCACCGCCCGGACCTCGGCACCCTGTCGCCGGAGCTCGTGTGCCAGCTCGACGGTCTTGACTGCGGCAATCGAGCCGGTCACACCCAGCGCCACGTTGACTCCTTCCAGCATATCTCTACTGCGGTCACGTGGCAACTTAAACGTCCAGTTCCGGGCCACGACGGTTGTGCCGACCTGACTCCCGCTCGGGGCAGGCTTTTGTCATAGATGAGCGAACAGTAGTCTGTGACACTCACACTCACGCCGCTGTTCCTGCTCGGAGTTGGGGTGCTGTTTCTCGTCGCCGGGGCAGTCAACGGACTCGCAGGCTTCGGGTTCGCGCTTGTCGGAACGATGACACTGGCGACTGTGGTGGTGCCGGCGACCGCGGTCGTGTTCATGATTGTCCCAATACTCGGTGTCAACATCTCGCTGGTCGGCGAGCTCTCGGCCGGTGAAATCCGGAGTTGTGGACGGCGGTTCGCGCCGCTGCTGGTCTCGACACTTCTGGGTACGGTCGCGGGAATGGCGGCCATCGATGCGCTGCCCGAATCCCCGCTTCGTCTGTTGCTCGGAATCGTCTCGCTCGGGTTCGTGGTGAGCGCACAGCCTCTCGTCTCGGTTCCGGGGCTGGACCGCGCCCGCGAGGGCTGTTTCGTCGAGACGACGCCTGCGATGGTCGGCGTTGGCGGGCTCTCGGGGTTGGTGTTCGGGGGGACGAACGTCGGCGTGCAGTTGGTTGCGTTCCTTCGGAGCTGTGACCTCTCACACGGGCTGTTCGTCGGCGTCGTCGCGCTGGTTTTTCTCGGTCTCAACGCCGCTCGCGTCGCTGCGGCGGGCGTCCTCGGGCTCTATCCTGACGCGGTTGTCTTTGCTGTCTCTGTTGGGGCCGTCCTGCCGGCAGTCGCTGGCGTCGCGGTTGGACGGCGACTCCGTGCCCGTGTCAGCGAACGGGTCCGCCAGAGTGTCGTCCTCGGACTGTTGACGGTCATCGGTCTCCGACTCGTCGGGGCTGGACTCGGACTGGTTGGGTAGCAGGAAGACAGGTCACTAGACGGCTGCACCACAAGTACTTATGTTGTGGTATTCAAACAATACCGTATGGGAAACAACAGTAGCGCACTCTCACGGCGTCGTCTGCTCACCGCGACAGGGGCCCTGTCGGCGACGGCACTGGCAGGGTGTCTCGGCAGCGACGGCGGCGGTGGTCACGGCGACGAACAGCTAGCTGACACGCGCGAGCGTCCGCTTCCGGAGGGAGCAGAGAACTGCGTCTCGACCATGGGCATCGAGCGTGACCCCGACGGACTCACCGCCAAAGAGAACGTGGACTACCAGTACCATCCTAACTACACGGGCGACAGTGGCTTTATCGAACTGTGTGCGAACTGTCAGTTCTTCTGTCCAGGGAATCAGTTCGACTCCGGCATCGGCGCGTGTGCCGCCGTCGAGGGCGGTATCTACTCACAGGACTGGTGTGCGCTCTGGCAGCCCGTCGAGGGTCTCGAACAACAGGAGCGGTCACGGGCCAGAGGAAGTCAGACAGACACGTAGTTACGCGACGGACTCGGCGGTGTCGGCGAGCATCTCGGCGGCCAGGTGGATTTCGCGCTCGGTCACGTCGAGCGGTGGGAGCATCCGAAGCGTCTGTTTCCCACAGCCAAGCGTCAACAGACCGTTGGCGAAGGCCTCTTCCTGAATCGCGTCGCGGCGCTCTTTCGAGTCGAACTCGATGGCGAGCATCAGCCCCTTGCCACGGATGTCGATGGCTCCAGGCATATCGAACTCGGCGAGGAGCTCCTGCATTTGGCGGCCGCGGTCGGTGGCATTGTCGAGTAGGTCGTACTCTTCGATGGCATCGATGGTGGCGACACCCTTGGCGGAGGCGAGCAGGTCGCCGGCACCCCACGTCGAGGAGATACGACCTTTGTCGTCGGGGAAGACCTCTTTGGTGGAGATAGTCGCACCGACGCGGAGCGCCTTCGCGCTGGTGATGACATCGGGCTCGATGGGGTAGTGATCGGAGGCCCACCACTCGCCGGTCCGGCCCATGCCGGACTGTATCTCGTCGGCGACGAGCGTGAGGTTGTGTTCCTCACAGAGCTCGGCGATCTCGCTCATAAACGCCTCGCTGGGCGGCCGGTACCCTCCTTCGCCCTGGAAGGGCTCTATCACGAGTGCGGCAACTTCCTCTGCGGCGACGTATCCGGTCTCTGGGTCGAGCATCCGGCGGAGGTAAGACGTATCGTCGAAGAAAAAGCCACAGTCACACGTCTCAGCGTCACAGGTGCTGTTCGTACAATATGGCATATCTTCGACGCCGTCGATCTCGGGGAAGTGGCGGCGGTACTTCGACCGGGAGCGGTTCAGCGAGAGCGTCCCGAGCGTGCGGCCGTGGAAGGCCCCTTCGGTCGTGATAGTGTACTTGCCCTGGGTGTGGTCGAAAGAGATTTTGAGTGCATTTTCGACGGCCTCTGCGCCGCTGTTCGAGAGAAAGACCCGGTCCATCCCGTAGTGGTCCGAGATGTCGGTCAGCCGGTCCATCAGGTCGGCAGGGCCGGGCACGCTGGCGTTACTTTCGGGGACGCCCTCGGCAGGCAAATAAAAGTCCTGTCCGGCGATTTTCATCGGATCGACGAGGTCGAACTCCTCCAGTTTGTCGAGCACCTTGGGGTTGTTGTATCCAAGCGGTGCCGCCCCGACGTGGCCGGCGAAATCGAGCAGGACGTTTCCGTCAACGTCCGTACAGAATGGTCCCGTTGCCGGTTCGTTGTAATCCCATGCGAACTCACAGACGTATGTTGACGTTGCGGCGTTTTCATGGTGGTAACCGGCGACCTGTTCTGCGATGTCACCGGGAACCGTCGTCACTTCTGGTTCGACATTTTCTCGGTTCATGTAGATAGCAAGGACACCACCATCATAAGCCCTGCCGATTTGAGCTCTGTCTCCTATTATCTAAGTAACCAATTGAGTACCGCCTCAGATGTCGATATACTGCGATTCCCACTCACCACGCGCGTCGATTTCGCGGTCGCCACGACGTGTCAACGTATAAAAGTTCGTCCGCCGGTCTCGCTGTCCTTTCTCGACAAGTCCCTTCTCGACAAGCGTATCCAGGTTCGGATAGAGACGGCCGTGGTGGATCTCTTTCTCGTAGTACTCTTCTAGCTCCTCTTTGATAGCGAGCCCGTGTGGCTCCTCGCGCCCCGCAATGACGTACAACAAATCGCGCTGGAATCCTGTCAAGTCGTACATTTGTATTCTCCTATTATGATTTACTGTCTGAATATATTGAATGTTTCGCTTAGAACACATTCCTCGGCAGTGTTTTCTGTCCATATGGTATAAGTTCTAGGCTGTTCGAACCTGGGGAACTCTCCTATTTCGTGTGTGGTACTACTAGAAAATATCTGGCGTCAGGAAGTTATCAACTGTCTCTCTGCCACCCGCAAATCGCTGTTACAGGGGCTAAATCGAATAAAACGGACAATCGACCTGTTCGACACCGGTTGCCGTCGGCCAGGACACGTGTGTACGCAGAAAGATACAATCGGCCGACAGTCCGATTCAGTACACGGATATGTCCTCGAACAGTTCACGCAGTTGGTCACTGTTCTCCGGCGGTGTGTGGTATCGAATCGAACTGTCAGGTCTCTCGTATCCAGGCCGACAGCTCACGCTGTTTCGTCGGTCTCGTCGAGGGTGTGCTCGATGTACTGTGTGACGTGGTCGTCCATCCGGCGTTTGAAGCCCGCCTGCCGGGCGAGTCTATCGAGTTCGCGGGCGACGAGGCTGCCGTACTGGAGTGCCTTCTTGTCCCGGAAGGCGATCTCCTCGGGGAGCCAGTCGGTCGCCACCTGTCGAAGCGCACGTTTTCGAGTCTCTCCGGCGACCAGCGCCGCCTCGGGCAGCTCCAGCGCGCTCACAACCACGCGATCGTGGAGGAAGGGTGTGACGGGCTCGACACCACCGGCCTGGAGGGCGAGCCAGTCGCGTTCGAGCTGGCCAGGCAGGGTTCGGACGACCTCGCGGCGAGCTCCCCGAACCGTGTCGGCCTCGACGCGATGGTCTTCGGGCGCACGCGCGACCTTCTGATAGCCACCGAACAACTCGTCTGCTCCCTGTCCCAATGCAAGGCGGTCGACACCAGCCTCGTGGCAGTGGTCGGCAAGCAGAAAAAGTGGCAGGGCAATCTGAACGTCCATCGCGTTCGTCCGACCGATTGCCCTCGCGACTCGGGGCACGGCGGCTTCGAGTGTCTCGTGGTCGAGTTCGAGGACCGTCAGGTCGGCATCCAACGCGGCTGCACCAGAGCGTGCCGCCTCGATATCGTGGCTCTCGGGGAAGCCGACGGTGTACAGCTCCACGTCGAGGGCTGCTGCCAGCAGCGCCGAGTCCACACCCCCCGAGAAGGCAACGGCGAGCCCCGAGCGGTCGACATCGGCCAGTGTGGCCTCAATGGCGTCACGAAGGCCCTCGACACCCTCCTCCTCACTGACTGCCGGCGGCTCCGAGAGCGTCCACACCTGTCGTGTCTCGCCGTCCTCGTGGACAGCCCCGGCCGGGAGTCGCTCGGCCCTGACGAGTGTCTCCGGGTCGTGACTCCAGGCCGCGGGGTTCTTTGGGTCGAAAAAGAGCGGATAGCGGCCGAGCACATCCCGGACCAGTCGCCCCTCTATCGCGCCGGCGAAACCGGCAGTTCCCGGGAGCGCCTCGCGGCTGTCGATGGCCCGTTCGACAACACTCGCCGTTGTTCCGGTGAGGGTCATAGCTATCATCTCTCGTGTGGAGACGACCAAAAGGGGTCCGCTTTGCTCCAGAGACGGTGCCCTCATGCGTACTCCTCAAGACTTAACCCTGTTCGGGCGAACAGGTGGCTAGATGGTCCGTGACTCGCTCGCGGACGACGACCCAGAGTTAGAGCCACTGGTGGACGCGTTGCACGACGAGGATTGTCGGAAGATTGTCGCTGTCCTCTCCGAGCCGATGACCGCAGACGAGGTAGCTGACACGACAGAGATACCACTGTCGACGACATACCGGAAATTGGATAAGCTGACCGAGGCATCACTCGTTGAGGAGGGCGTCGAGATTCGCCCCGACGGGCAACACGTCAATCGGTACGTAGTGGCTTTCGAGGAGGTCTCGTTCGCACTCGCTGAGGACAACGAGTTCGAGGTCGATATCTCGCGGACGCCCCGGAGTGCCGACGAACGGCTCGCCGAACTCTGGTCGGAGGTTCGAAAGGAAACATGAGCTACGATATCACGGTCACGACACTCATCATCGGGTTCAAGACGCTGACGCTGGTGTTGGGTGGTCTCATCACCTATCTCGCCTACCGGGCGTATCGCCGGACCCACTCGCGCTCGCTCGGTGCGCTTGCGGTCGGGTTCGGGTTCGTCACGCTCGGAACCTTTCTCGCTGGCGTCGTCGACCAGTTGCTCGATGCCGGCTTCCAGACGGGGCTGCTCATCGAGAGTGCACTTATCGCCGTTGGCTTTCTAATTATCGTCTACTCGCTGTATACGACCCGCCCTTAGAAGTAGCCGAGATTCCGGGCGGAGATGAGGCCCGCCGTCACCAGCAGTGCAACGGCACACAGCGACGCCGCCAGGAGGAACGGCCGCGCCGCTGCTGCCGGCTCGCGGACCTTGTCGCGTTCGGCCCCATCGGTGAGCTTCGCGCCGCCGATTTCGACAGTCGCCATCAACAGAAACCAGAACGACACCATCGTGAGGACGAGCCAGCCGCTTTCGGTCTCGAACAGCGACTCGCTCGTGTACCGGGTTGCGGCCATGTGTCCGCCGGTCAACAGCAGGGCAACAGAACTCACACGCGAGATGGTCTTGACGCTCCCGACGAGCGATTCGAGCGGCGCGGCGTTCAGCGTCCCGTTTCGCGCCAGCGGCAACACAGCCACGACGAGAAACAGAACACTTCCGGTCCAGACGCCGGAAAACAGTGAGTGAGCGACCCACACAGCGACTTCGACGGGTTCCATAGTTCGCGGTTTCGCGGCCGCTCAAATATGTCGTTCGGTTCCTCGCGACCGCTTGTTTCGCTCTCGTCTGTGACTCCGGTCACTCCTGTGCCCACGCAACGGCGCTGTCGAGGTCGTCGAAGTCCTCGACTGTAGCACCGGGAACGTCGAGCTGGGATTTCACCGCCATCGCAGTGATACCCTCGGAGACGAATCCGATTCTGTCGACGCCGGTGTAGCGCCCGTTCGCAGACCACTCCTCGCCCATGTACTCCTGGGTGTCTCTGGCCAGATTCGTCTTGTCACCGAACACTGCGATGGTCGCCTCGATGTCGTCGCGATTACCCCGCTCTCTGTAGTGGTTACTCGCAGCCTCCAGGTCCTCGTCTGCAAACCCTTCCCAGCCGCCCATATACCAGATGCCGACGCTGCCCCGCTTTTCGAACTCCCAGGCGTAGTCGTCCGGATTTGGTAGATTCTGCATCAGCCCTCTATTTGTCTTCTGTCGGTTTAGCGGTTCCGAGTTGTAGTCAGTCACTGAACTATATGATAGTAGACATAAAATATATGTATTTTAATGTATATTTATTATTTAGGAACATATGCCGGGTGCACTGGTCGGGGTCCTCCTGATAGTTCTCGGCGTTCTCATCACTGTTGGGGGCACGTATGCCCTGGCGGCGATGGTCGGTCTCGCCGTCTTGGTCTCGTTGTACTTTGGATTCCAGCCGGATATGATTGACTCGACGCTTTCTACGATGCGAGATGTTGGATTGGGTGGATTGTTGGACTTCCTCGGCGGAATCCCGTTTGGACCGGAACTCGTTGCCGCGGTCGTCTCGTCGGCGGTCGTCCTCCATCTGATAGGTGTTGGGTGGGGAATTGCCGGTGGAATCCTCCCGTCTGTCATCGGGTTCCAGGCTGGGATGTCGATGTTTGGAGAGTCGATTCTTACCCTCGGGACGATGGGGCTTGGCTTTCTGTTCACGCTCGGGCTCATGGCGTTTGCGCCGATTGCGATTCCTGCGATAGTTGGGGCAACGCTGTTCGGCGTCGGCGTGCAGTTCACCTTCTCGGTCGCGGACGGGTCGACAGAGCCGTTTGCGGGCGTCGCCGAGTGGCTCCGGTCCGACGGTATCCCCGACCTGATTTACGCTATCGGCAGTATCGTCGACTCTCCTCTTCTCATCGTCCTCACGCTGTCTGTCGCAATCGCCGGTCCCGCTGCCCAGTTGCTCGTCATCAAACTCGCCCAGTAGGTCGAGTTGTCCGTCTCAGAGTTCGTAGGCCGATTCGAACGTCGTCGAGGCGCCCTCTGATTCGACCGACCCTTCGATTCGGACCCTGAACGAACCGTCTCGAATCGCGCTGACGATACCGCTTCCGAGATCCGCGTACTCGGCAATTAGTTCGAACTCCTCGTTTGCCGTGTCACCCGGACCGAGCGACGTGATGTCCTTGCGCGCGGAGGCGACCTCCTGGTCGTTGACGAACGCGTCGTAGTCGACTGTCGGCGACGGAATCTCGTCGCTCTGGTGGGTGTTTATCATCTCCAGCACGACGGGAATTGTCGCGCTCGTCAGCCCGGCATTTGGCGGACGAACGTCGACGATGTTTGCATCCAGTGCCTCGACAGGCGGTGGGTCAGACTCGCTCCCCAACAGCTCGCCACAGCCCCCCAGCGAAGTGACAGCCCCCAGCGCAGCGGTCGTAATTGCTTTTCTCCGCGACAGCATATTCGGTTATCTTGATAGAAATACAATAAAACTATCCTCGCGCTCTCTCTCCCTGCGGTGTTCAGAAAGCATCGATCAACGAGCCAGTTTCTGCCGTACAGCCAGCTGAACCCTGGCGGACTGAAAGGGCGAGGGGCTCTCGGCGAACCCCGGCGACGTAAGCCGCGAGGCGGCACCGCCGCCTCGGCCCGTCCGAACGGTGCGTTGCGCCGTGAGGAGACACTGCAGGCCGCTTGCGGCCGAAGCGCGTGGTTCGAAAGAGCTCCGCTCTTTCGTCATCCTGAAAATCTCTGATTTTCAGAGACAGCGAGTCGCGGGAGTCGAGAGTGCCGAGGGCTTTCTTCCTCCTATCTTCCGCCACCGTTGCGTATCTGAACACTACCCGATCTCTCGGACCGTTTCAGGTCGAACCAGCCTCAGCCAGGTCTGCTACTGCCTCGGCCAGCACGCGAGTACAGGCCACGCAGTCCTCCCAGTCGGTCCACTCTTCGGGCGAGTGCGAGATGCCGTCTCGGGAGGGAGCAAACAGCAGGCCGGCGTCGGTCACGCGGGCGACATTCATCGTGTCGTGACCGCCACCTGAGCGCAGCGAGCGGTGGGCAATCCCATGGCGGTCGGCGGCCGCTTCGAGTGCCTCTCGACAGCGCTCGCTCATCGCCGCGGGCTCCGTCCCATGACGCTCGCTGAGGTCGGTTTCGACGCCGTGGTCGTCCTTGATGCGGGCGAGAATCTGGCGTGCGCGGTCCCGGAGAGCGCCAATCGTCTCAGTGTCCGTATCGCGGATGTCGAGGCCGAGTTCGACGTGGTCGGGGACGACGTTCGTCGCGTTTGGCTCAGCATCGATGCTGCCGACGGTCGCGACCGCGAAGGAGTCACCGTCGGCGACGACCTCGCGTGCGGCGCGTTCGATATCCGTCACGAACGTCGACGCCGCGACAAGTGCATCACGTCGGTCGGGCATGCGTGTGCCGCCGGCGTGGTTCGCCTCGCCGACGAATTCGACGCTGTACTGTCTGAGTCCCGTAATTGCCGACACCACCCCGGCCTGACAGCCCGCCGTCTCCAGCTCGGTCGACTGCTCTGGATGGAGTTCGAGCCACGCCTCCCACCCGCTCGCGTCCAGGCGACCCTCGCCCTGGAAGCCAATCTGTTCCAGACGCGTCTCCAGCGTGGTGCCGTCGTCGTCTTCGAGCGCGAGTGCTGTCTCGACGGAGCGCTCTCCGGCCGCGACAGACGAGCCCAGCAGTCCGACGTAGCGGGTGCCTTCCTCCTCCGTGAACGACACGACCTCGATTGGGCGGGCTGGCTCGTGGTCGGAGGCTTGAATCGCCCGAACGGCTTCGAGTCCGCCGTAGACGCCGAGTGGCCCGTCGAAGATGCCGCCCCGTGGAACCGAGTCGAGATGGCTCCCCGTCGCGACCGGCGGGGCCTCCGGGTCGGCACTCGCCGGCGTCCACCGCCCCGCGATGTTGCCGACGGCATCAACGCGAACGTCCATGTCGAGGTCCTCCATCTGCTCGACCAGCTGCTCGCGTGCCTGCCGGTCGGCCTCGGAGCCGGTCAGGACTGTCCGGCCGTGGCCTGTTTCGCTCGGTACCGCGCCGAAATCGCCGTTCGCTCGGAGGCGCTTCTGTAGCTGTGTCTCGTCGATGTCCATGTCACCGGTTGGTGGGGGTCTCGCATATATCTTGGAGCCGTCTGTCCATCTGGTAACCTGTATCCGCGGGAAACTTTAGTGTGCGGGGACGAATCGATTGGTATGAGCGAGGAGGGTACAGGGGCGACTCGACTGTCGCCGGACGACGCCTTTAGCGCGCTGGGAAGTGAAATGCGAGTGCGGATTCTCCGTGAACTCGGAACCGCAGACGGCCCGCTCGCATTCTCGGAGCTGTACGAGCGACTCGACCTCTCGGATTCGGCGCGGTTCAACTATCACCTCGACAAACTTCTCGGTCACTTCGTCCACAAGATCGACGACGAGTACGCACTCGCAAGTCCCGGCGAGCGGGTCGTTGAGGCGATTCTCTCCGGTGCGGTCACCGACGATCCGCGCCTGGAACGGACGCCGACAGACCAACACTGCACCGACTGTGGCCGCCGGCTGGAGATTGAGTGGCAAAACGGGAACGTCGAGGTTTACTGCCCGGAGTGTGAGAGCCGATGGAACCAGTCGTGGGGGCGGGTCGGTGGCCCGGTCGCGGCCGACTCGGGGTATCTCGGTCGGCTCCCCTTACCCCCGGCGGGACTCAAAGGTCGCTCACCGACAGCGGTCTTTCGCGCGGCCCGGATGTGGTCGAACCTCGAACTCATCGCCGTCTCGGCGGGCCTGTGTCCCCGGTGTTCGGCGACCGTGGAACGCGAACTGCTGGTCTGTGACGACCACGAGGCCGACGACGGCGTCTGCCCGGCCTGTGAGAGTTCGTTCGCGGTCAGGCTGGTCGCCCGCTGTACGAACTGTATCTACACCACCGGGACGGGTGCAGCCTGGGGGTTGCTCGCCACGCCCGAACTGACGGGCTTTCTCTTCGAGCAGGGGCTGAACCCGCTGGCTCCCGAAAACCCCGACCGCCTCGACAGTGTTCTTAGCGGCTACGACGAAGAAATCGTCTCGAAGGAGCCGTTCCGGGCAGAGTTCACCTTCTCTGCCGACGACGAATCACTCACCCTTTGTGTGAACCGCTCGCTTGAAGTACTCGACTCGACCTGAGGCTGACGGTGTCCCTGGTAGACGCTGGTGTCCCAGCGTGCAGCCCGATTCGAATATGAATCCAGCTTTTATTGCTAAGATTTAAAACTGGAAGCGCCACCAGAAGTCAGCATGGCCGACGCGAGACTCGAACTCGCGGACGCGTCACAGGGGGAGCGACAAGCGGAGGCGATGGTGGCGCCGCCGTTGCCGCCCGACGACCCAGAGGCGTGGTACGCAACGGGGGTACAGGCACAAGACGAGATTCATCCAGGTGTCGTCGTGACACTGTGTGAACGAGACGGAGAATTCGAGTACCGCGTGCGCGAGCCGGTACTCACGGCGCAGGACGAACACCAACTCGCCCGTATAGAGGAACATTTCGCTGACGCACACCTCGAACGGCCGCGAACCCGAGAGGGTGCCGCCGAGGTGATGGACGAGGGGTTCGCGCCGAAACACGAGCGCGTGCTCCGGCGGCTGGTCGATGGCTCTGCGCCCAGCCGCCGGCGAATCGCGTACCACGCACTCGCCTTGCTTGCCTGCCTCGGCGACCTGACGCCGTACGCACTCGACGACCGTATCGAGGTCGCAGACGCGGACGACTCGGGTATCGTCGTCCACACGAAGAACTACGCGCCTGCGACGACAGCGCTTCCGGCCGAGCCAGCGTTCATCGAGCGTTTCGCGAGCGAGCGACTCGAACAGTACACGGTTTCCTTTCACGGCTTCGAGATTCCTGTGATTCGCTATCAGGAGAACGTCCTCGGCCGGGACCCGTTCGAGCGCAAGTATGCTGTTCGCGAGCCGGACCTGCTCCCAGGTGACGAACAACTCATCGAAGAGTGCAAGGAGCGCCTCTGGGAGACAGCGGTCGACGGCGTCATCGACGACGAGGTCGCGTTCGTCCGCGACCGGGCCGAGGCAATCCTCTCCAGACGGCTTCATCGCCGCAACACCAGAGCCTGGATAGATGCGCTGGCGTACCGGGTCCGCTCGGCGCTGGCCGAGTACGACCTCGCCGTGCCGCCGGTTGAGCGCAAGTACGCCGACGATCGGCTCGACGACCTCGTCTACTATGTGCTCCGGGATTACGTCGGCTACGGCCAGCTCACGGTACCGATTCGTGACCCGACACTCGAGGACATCGAAGCGAATCGAGTCGGCGAGCGCATCAAGGTCATTCCCAGAGATGCCGACGCAAAGCGCGTGCCGACGAACCTCCGGTTCGAAGACGAACAGGCCTTTATCAACGTCGTCACACAGCTCGCAGCGAGCGACGGGACGGAGCTGAGTTCGAGCACGCCGAGCGCGAAGGTCAACCTCAGCCCACCGGGCGTCGAGGAGACGATTCGGTGTGCAGTCGCGCTCCCGACAATCAGCGAGGACGGCCCACATCTCTCGATTCGCAAGCAGTCGACGGACGTGTTGACCCCTGTCGATCTCGTGCGCAACGACTCCGCCCCGACGGAACTCGTCGCGCTGTTGTGGCTCTACTACGAACACCATGGTGTTGTCCTCTTCTCTGGGCCCACCGGCGTCGGCAAGACGACGCTTATGAACGCCCATATGCCCTTTATCCGCTTCGAGGACCGCCCCATCAGCATCGACGAGGGCTCCCGTGAGGTCGAGCTACCGCACGAGACCGGCGTTTCACTGACAACACGAGACCACGAGAGCGAGCACAAGCAGGTGACGATGGCCGACCTGATGACTGAATGTAACTACCTTAATCCAGATGTCGAGGTCATCGCAGAGGTGAACACCGCCGAGAGCTTCGAAACCTTCGCAGAGAGTATCAACACCGGGCATGGACTTATCGGGACGACACACGCTGGCGACATCGAGACGCTCGTCAACCGCATCATCGAGCAGGGGCTCCCGCCGTATCTCCTCCGCGAGATCGACCTCGTTGTCTTCCCGCGGCATATCGACGGGAACCGCTACGTCGGCCGCGTGGTCGAACTGCTCGACGAGCGGTCGTATCGGCAACTCGCCGACGATGCCGACTGTGGCAGTATCGAGAAAGGCGGAACCGACGTCTATTGGCACACCGTCGTCAAACACGATGAGGCAGGTGAATACGATATTGCCTTCGACGGCAATAACGAGTCGGCATCGACATTCGAGCGCCTCGGGCAGCTGACCGACCGGTCGACAGAGGCGGTGAGAGACGAATTCAGACGCAAACACCGATACGTGAAACACATGGTCCGGGAGGACATCGACAACTTCGAGTCGCTGTTCGAGTTGCTCGCGGACTTAGAGACCAACGAGGCCGCGACAGTCGAACGCCTCTCACGCCAGGCGGCGACTGGAGAGACAAGTGACGGACGGGAGGATGCTGGCAGATGACGAGCGTACGAGACGGCCTGTACGACAACCTGGGCGCACTCGACAGGGGGTTGTACGCACTGTTTTCGCGCCATGCCGACGAACAGGCCCACGCGACAGACAGACAGCATTACCGCGCCGCAGGGGTCGAAACGAGCTTTGACCTCTACATTGCCCGGGTCTATGGCCTCGCGTGGATTGTTGGTCTGCTGGTCGCCACAGCCCTGTTCGCAACGGCGCTGTTGGTTCCGAGTGGTATCACAGCGAGCGTCCTCGATGTGCTCGGCGACGGTGTCCCTGTTGTCAACGAGGTACATGCACCGGCAGTACCCAGATTCTACGTCGCAGGCGGGTTCGCCGCATTTGTCGGGGTTGCTGGCCGCTGGGCCGTCCTCAGGGCGGGGCGGCTCTACCTGAGCCGGCGCGCGACGGCAAGGCGGGCCGAGATAGAGCGAACGCTGCCGGGCGCAGTCCGATACCTTCGTGTGTTGGCCTCTGGCAGCAGCGACCAGCGCGAGATGCTCCAGCAGGTCGCCGACCAGGAGGCCTACGGCGCGACTGCAGACGCGTTCCAGCGGATACTCAACAAGGCGGCTCTGACCGGCAATCTGGACGAGGGAATTACGACGGTCGCACGCGATACCCCGTCGCGGGACGTACTCGCACCGTTTCTGTTGAAGCTCAGAGAGCACGCAAACCAGAGCCGTGACTCGCTCGAAGGCTATCTCGAAATGGAGGGCCGTCTCCTCTCCCAGCGCCAACAGCGGGCCCACCAGCGCGCAAGCGACTACATGGAACTGCTTGCCGAGCTGTTCGTCGTGATGCTGGTCTTTCCTGCGCTGGCTGTGCTCATCTTGACTGTCGCGAGTGTCTTCTCGCCGGCGCTCAGCACGACGATATCGACGCCACTCGGGACGGTCACCTACCGGGGGCTGTTGGTGTATCTCGCCGTCGCATTCGTCTTAGTTGTCGGGCTGGCGACGGCCCTGACTGTGGCCGCACTCCGGCCGACCGACCACGCTATGCCGACGTATCGACGTCCAGCGACGGTCGGTGACACGCTCAGGACGGCACACACGAATCCCGCGAGTGCGGCCGCTGTCTGTCTGGTCCCGGCAGCGCTGGCCGTCGGGGTGCTCTGGTCGCTCGACTACAGCCCGACCAACGTCGCGTTGCTCGGCTACGCCGTCTACGGTATCCCCGTCGGAGCCGTGGCGAGCCGGCGGGCGCGGCTCGACGACGCCAAAGACAGGGAGATCCAGGACTTTATCCACGCGGTGTCAGGCCACGTCAGTCTCGGGTTGCCGTTTCCGGCAGCGGTCCGGCGCGTCGCCGAGGATGTCGACTTCGGGCCGCTCCAGCCCGACGTAGAAGCGCTCGCGTTCAACCTCGGACTGACGACGAGCGTCGACGAGACCGACGACGTGCGGGCGGCGGCACTCGACAGATTTGTCGGCCGGGTCGGGACGCCGCTTGCCTCACAGACGGTCGGCCTGGTCGTGGGGGCACTCTCCGCGGGTAGCAACACTGAGAAAGTGTTCGAAACGCTGGAGACAGAGATTGGCCGACTGTACCACGAACGCAAGGAGTTACGCTCACAGCTGATGGTCTACGTCGCCGTCGGCTGGACGACAGCACTCCTCGTGGTCGGCGTCGTCGTGGCCGTCAACGCGACGGTACTCGATGGGTTCTCGCAACTGTCTGGCGTTGCAGAGTCGACCCGCGGCACCTCGCTGAATCCCGACGCTATCGACCCCGCACGGGACCGCGAGCGGTTCTATCTCGTCACGCAGGCGACTGTTCTCGCGTGTGGCTGGTTCGCCGGTATGGCAAGCCGCGGTAAATACGAGTCCCTGCTTCACTCCGGGCTACTTGTCGCGGTCACCTACGTTGTGTTCACGGGACTGGGGGTGGTGTGATGCGCGGCCAGTCACATATCGTCGGCTTCGTCCTCATCCTCGGCTTCGGCGTCATCGCGCTCGGGACACTCACCGCAGGTGTCGGCACGATTGTCGAATCACAGTCATCGAACGCCGACGCTACACGGGTCGCATCTGACCTCGCCGATGCCAGCGAGGTCATCGAGCGAACGGGGGTCCACACTCACCGCGTGAATTTCGCAACGGGAAATCTCGGGACGGCCGAGCGGACGCTCCGTCTCCTCAAGAACGGAAGCGTCGAACGGACACTCGATATCGGTGCCCTTGTCTTCGAGAGCGACGACAGACAGGTCACGACTATCGCGGGAGCGGTCATCGGTCAGGCTGGTGCCAGCGCGTGGCTCGAACGCGAGCCGCCGATAACGACCTCCGAGACAAATGAGGTGCTCGTCGTCGGCGTCCCCGTGCTCGGAACGGACCACTGGTCGGTCGGCGGGGAGGGTGGCGTCACCGTCACACTCCGCTCGAATGTCACACACGACCGGACATCTCTCGGGCGAGGGAACTTTTCTGTGGCAATCGAGACGACCACGCCCGGACCGCTCGAACGGTATTTCGAGGACCGGAACGCGACGACGAGCCGACGGCAGTTCGCCGGCGATACACACGAGAGCGTGGTGGCGACGTTCCAGACAGAGCGGACGGCATATCTTGTTGTCCACGACCTCAATCTGGAGGTGCGCGATGGATAACATCGGGACTCGCGGGATGACGCCGGTGGTCAGCAAGACGCTCGCAATCGGGCTGGCGACGCTGTACATCGCGGGAATGACGACCGCGCTGCTCGGCGGTGTCGTCCCATCCTACGAGACGCGTGCCGGTGGCGAGATGAGCGAGCGAGTCCTCGCAACTGCGACGACGGAAATCGAACGCGCGCCGCCTGCGGTCGGTGGGACTGTCGAGACACGGACGACGGTAACGCTGCCGGAGACGATAGCGAACGACGGCTACCAGCTCGTGCTCTCGAACGGGACCGACACCCTCACACTGATTCATCCAGACGAGAACATCGAACGAGAGACACGCCTCTCGCTCCCCTCGACTGTGACACCCCGAAACAGTACCGTCGACGGCGGAACAGTCGTCATCACGGTCAGTGGACCGCCAGCAAACCGAACACTGGCTCTTGGAGGTGAGCCATGAGGGGCCAGACCGAGCTGGTCGCACTCGGTGTTGCGTTCGTCGTCCTGACCAGCGCGACCGTCGCTGGCGTCGTCTTCGCACACAATGCTCTCGCCACGGCCGAACGGGACTCACTCGAACAGCAGACCGCCAGGGCGCTCTCCGACCGTCTCGTGAGCGCGCAGGCGTCACACACTGCACGCGAGAACGTTCTCGTCAACGGCACACTGTCGACACTCGACGAGACTACGCTCCGGGAGCGATACAACATTCCTGACGGGGCGGATGTCCGTCTCGTGCTCGGTGACGAGACCGTCGTTCGGACTGGCCCAGCGACAGATGGGACCACAGTCGAGCGGCTCGTGCTGCTCGAAAGCCGAACGACGGAGCAGCTCCGACCTAACTTCAACAATAGCCGAACCACTACACTCCCTCGACGAACATCGACCGTGCGTCTGACAATTACACCACCTGCAGGGACGACCGTCGAGCGGGTGTTCGCAAACAGTCGCGTCGTCCTCTCGAACGCGAGCGGTCTCCGTGGCTCGTTCAACGTCTCCATTTCGCCGTTCGAGACGGCGACGTTGCGCTTCGATGCGGTCGGCGTCCTCGACAGCGGGAGTGTCACAATCGCCTACGAACCAGCCGAGACGCGCAAAACGACACTCCAGGTGGTTGTCGATGCGTAGTGACAGAGCACAGGCGTCGATTACCGTCGTCGAGACAGGTCTCGGGGTCTTGTTGGTGTTGAGTCTGTTGTTTACCTTCGCGCTCGGTTCGTCGGGTGATGTCGACCGGTCACAGGCACAGCTCGATATCTACGCGACGGACGCGATGACGCTCCTGTCGGCTGAGGCCCCAAGACACCAAGACCAGACGCGCCTCGCGGAGGTCACTGCCTCGCAGGCGGCATTCGACCGCGAGCGCGACGAACTGGTTCGACGCATCGACCGGACGCTTCCCGAGCACGTCATGTTCCGGCTCGAAACCGAACACGGGAACGCGGGCCAGCCGATGCCCGACGGCGTGGCGACGGGCGAGGCGACCGTCCTGACGGCCAACGGCGACGTGACTCTCCGGGTGTGGTATGTATGAGTCGACAGCTCGGCCAGGGAGGACCGCGCCGCCGCGACCGGGGGCAGCTGGTTCTCGTTGCAGCACTCGCGCTGTCACTCGTCCTCGTGTCGCTCGGTGTCGCGTATCTGCAACTCGGCTACGACTCGGATATAGACCGCCCGGACCAGCAGCCGGCACAGCAACTCGAAAGGGTACTAGACCGTGCGGTACACAACGCGTCTGCCGGGATTTCAGCGGACTACAGCTGGGCCGACCGAGACAGTGCCGTCCGAGCGGCCACGGACAAACTGGACGAAACAATGAAGCGACTGGAAACGAGCCGCCTTCGGGATGGACATGTCTATTCGATCACTCGCAACGAGACACGGGCGATAGCGTGGCGCTCCGCGAACTGTCCCAGCGGTCCGGACCGCCAGTTCGGCAGCTGTGACAGCGAGGACGGTGTCGTCGTCCAGGAGCGCCACGGCCAAACGCATGTCCTCGCCGTGGCGTTTGACTTCGTGATAACCACGCCAGATGCAGAACTTTCGGTGACGCTGACAATCGAACGCTGAAAGATAAGTCGGTCGGGGAGAAACAGGCAGCCATGAGCGAACGTGGGAGAGAGACGACCTACAATCTCGAAGACGTGACCGCGGTATTCGAAGCGCGCGACGACTACGCGGAGCCGCTGACGGCGAGCGAGGTCGCAGACGAGCTTGGCTGCTCGCGTCGAACAGCACTGAACAAGCTCCACGACCTCGAATCACAGACGGACCTGACCAGCAAGACTGTGGGGGCACGGAGCCGCGTCTGGTGGATTCCCGTCCACGTCTAGATATCGAACCCCCAGTCGCTCGCCCGGGATTCGGCCTCGGCTCTGGCGGCCTCTTTGATTTCTGCGATGCGCTCCTCGTCGTCGAGAAACGCCGAGACAGCGTCGTGGTCGGGGTCTACCGCCTGGTCCGTCGGTGCACACTCTCGGGTCCGGCGCGCGAGGTCAGGGTCACCGGCGAGCTGTTCGGCAGGGGCACCCGGTTCGACGGCTAACTCTGTCGTCTCGTGGACCTCGGCAAGCGCGTCGATCTCGACTTCGTACAGCTCGACCCGGCAGGGACCCGCGACGGCGATATCTGTGAGCGCATCCGCTCCGCTGGCCTCGGTTCCAGTGTGGTAGGCGACCCTCGGCACCCCCTCCTCAAAAGTGACGACGCCGGCTCCATCGCTGTCGAGCAAGAGCGTGTCCTGTGGTTCGAGACGCGCGTAGCCGGTAAGTTCGTCGTCAAGCGCGTGTTCGAGCGGTGTCGTGAGGTCTGTGACGACTCGGTGGCGGCGGAGACGGCCTTGTGGGACGTTCATGGGTCATCCGGGATGACGGCACTCCGAAACCGGTCGGCGACGGTGCCAGCGTCCTGAGCCTGCACTGAGAGCGACGCGGCGGCCTGCCGGTAGGCCTCGGCCGCCGGGGAGTCGGGTGCGTGTACGAGCAGCGGCTCTCCGGCCCGGCGCGCCGCCCGGACGGTTTCACTCTCTTCGATAGTGCTCAACGTCTCTCCGTCGAAGTACCGCTCGGCCTTCGGGGCGATCTCTTCGATTGCTGCGTCGTCGGTGACGCGGTTGAACAGGACGCCGGCGACGCCGGTCCCGTATGTCGTCGCGTACTCCTGGACCTTCAGCGCGTCCGACAGCGACGGAATCGTCGGCTGGACCACGACGATGAGGCGGTCCGCGAGTACGATTGGTAACACTGCACTACGACTTCCGAGTGTCGCTGGCGAGTCGAGCAGAATGATGTCGGTCTCTGCAGCGAGTGTCGCGACCACGTCCCGAAGTCGCTCGGGGTCTGCTTCTTGGAAGCCCGAAAGGGAGGTCCCACACGGAACGACGGTCATTCCGAACCTGTCGTAGGCGGCCGCCTCGACGCTTGCCTTCCCCGCAAGTACGTCATGCAGTGTCGTCTCGACATCTGCCAGCCCGGCATGGAACAGCACGTTTGCCATCCCCGTGTCGGCGTCGATGACCGTCACGTCGTACTCCTCGGCGAGCGCCATCCCGAGTGCCATCGTCGTCGTGGTCTTTCCGGTCCCACCCTTGCCAGACGCGACTGCGAACGCCTCGACCATGGTCGTCGTTGCCGCTCCCTGGGGCATAAACGCTTGCATCACCTGCCACGTCGCCTCCACTACCGCGTGGTGGCTGCCCCCCAAAGTACGTCGAGGGTCGCCTCGTCGGAGGCAGCGACGAACAGCGCCCCATCGCGTCGAACCGCGGCATCGGCCTCGGCAGCGAGCAACTCTGTCACCGCCTGCTCTTCCTCGTCGGGATGGAACTGGACAACCCCCTGCAGGCGACCGCGTGCGAACAGCCCGGAGTGAACGACCGGTGCCCAACTCGAACACACACGTTTTACCTCCGTTTCGACTGTGCTTTGAACCGCCCTTGCCTGCTCTGCAAGGTCCTGATTCTGTGGAACCTCCCGTCCGACGATCATCGCGACGGTCCCAGCGTCGACTGGAACCGAACTCTCGGCGGTGACCGTGGTACCGTTGTACCGGACGCCCTCGTCCCGTCGGACGAGATAGGTCTCGTCTGTTACTGGCTGGTGGATCGCCGCGACCACTGGGTCGCCGTCGTAGCGTACTGATACGGCAGACGCGAACGTGGGAAGACCGGCGGTGAAGTTGTTTGTCCCATCGAGTGGGTCGACAATCCAGCGGTATGGGTTGGTCCCCTCGAACTCGCCGGCTTCCTCCGCGAAGATAGCGTGGTCCGGAAACGCCTGCCGGATGACCGGGAGCATCCGCTCTTCTGTGGCTTTGTCGGCTGCTGCCTTCACGTCGCATGACGTGTACGTCCCCTCGCTGTCATCGGCGTGATACCGCCTGCGAAGTTCCGCACCTCCGGCATGAACGGCAGCCCTGGCAACTGCCTCGATATCCGCTATTTTTGACATTCATGACAGTTATCCGGGGGATTAAAACAGCTGTCGGTTTGTGCTGGGACCAACATCTCGAAACAATGTGGATTGCCCGCCACCGTTGCCGACCCGTGCGGGCATTGTGGTACGCCGGGTGTCTTACTCCTGAACCCATCTGGAGCAGCGGATATCGAAACTATCGCAGTTCGGACAGCGGTGATGCTGTACCTCATAGGTCGCGCCACAGGAGAGACACACGTACGGTAGCGCCTCCTCTGTGCCGACCGAGAGACCCGAGGCCGCTTTTGCCCTGTCAAACACACCCATCGCGACCACAGTATAACCAGGCTCTGTATCGATAAAAAAGGGCTTGATTGTTTACGTCATTTTTTGGCTGTTCCCTGTTGCGGTTCTCCAACTTCTGTCGCTAGAGGAACGACGTATTCTCTCTCGGTAGGTACTCTCTTCCTCTCAGAATACATCAGGCCAACTATCTTAATTAATGGTCCTTTGTAGTCTCTGCTATTTTGTTGATTCCGCTATAAAATATAGAATCTATTATATTTTCTGTCGTCCCCTGTAAGAAGGATGGCTGTTCGGACGAAGTATATCATATGAATTATTATTTCGGCAACGTCGACTCACAGACTCGTTTTTTGGACGTCGTCGGTGAATGGTGACTGCTACGGCTGTCTTTCGGATGGGGGTTGCTCGTCGCATCTGTTGGCTCCTGGTCTCGCGCAGCAGCGGCGCGCACGTAATCGGCAAAATACGAATCACGACCGTGTCGCTCGGGGTGCCGTCTGCAGGGGCGTTGGTATGTAATGGCACCAGCTGTATGAGGGGTGTCGAGACGCTGTTGTTCGGTCGTGTCGATGACAGCCCTTGCACGCAGACTCTACGCTTCGACATTTTTGTTGGACGGCTGTCACGGACCTCACGGCCAGATTCTGTCGTTGTTACCAGACGGTTCTCTGCCTGGTCGCTACGCGAGGGCGGGGTGGCGTCTCCAAATTGTGCCGGTACGTTTTCATCGTTCACTTCGTCCGAGGGCGTCATAGAACAGTTCACATACCCTGAGAGAGCAGTCCGAGGATCAGCCAGTACAGGGCAAACACGTACCGCGACAAGTGATACGGATGCGAGCATTTTTTATCATCCTGTTAGTGGACGAGAGCATGATCGATTCCGAACGTGAGGCTGTCCTGCGGGCACAGACGGTTCGGCCCGGGTTTGTCCATCCGGACTACGGGGGGTACTGTATTACCCGGATTCCAGGTACAGCAGCAGCCGCACTCAACGCCTCTGTGGCACCAACGTTGCCTGATGAAGTCTTCAGCGGCGTGGACACGGATGTTTCTAATGTTGTCGTCTTGTTTATCGATGCCTACGGCTTCCAGCAATTCCAGGAGACCCATATCAACCATTCGTTTTTCAACCGAATTGCACGCCGTGGTCGCGTGACGCCGCTGACGAGTGTCTACCCGTCCGCGACACCTGCCTGTGTCCCGACGCTCCACACCGGCCTCCAACCGGTCGAACACGGCCAGTTGGGCTGGAATCTCTATCTTTCGGAGCGCAATCAGGTCGTCGAAGCGCTCCCCTTCCAGACAAAACGTGGCGAGTCGATTGATCCCGACGAGGTCTCCTTGTTTGCTGGTGAGCCGATCTATCCGCAGCTCGAAGCAGCAGGCATCGATACGCACATCGTCGAACCGTTCGATTCCAGCGACGACCCAAAAACCGAGGGTGCGACGACCCATACCTACAGTTCTCCTGCTGAGTTCGGGGTTCAGCTGCGGAAGCTCCTTGAGAACGGCACCAACCAGACGTACTGTTATGGGTACACACCTCTCGTTGACGCCGCCGGGCATGCTGAAGGGACGTGTTCGGCCCTGCACAGCGCCGAACTGCACTGCCTGTCAGCAACTCTCCAGCGCGAACTGTGTGACCGACTCCAATCAGACGTGGCTGAAGAGACGTTGCTCCTGTTGGTCGCTGACCACGGCCAAACCGACAGCAATCCGGACGAAAACGTTAATATTCTGTCGGATCCGGTCGTCAAGCAGCACCTCAAGCGGGACCGCGACGGCGTTCCAGCGATCAGTGGCTCCGGCCGGAACCTTCACTTGTTCCTCGACGATGGCAGTGCTGACCGTGTTCGCACTCACCTGCTTGAGCGACTCGATGCCCTGGTGCTGACGCGAGCGGAGGCACTGGACAGCGAACTGTGGGGCACTCGAAAGCCGTGTCAGATGTTTGCCGACCGGATTGGTGACCTTGTCGTGATACCCGAGACCACGACCGTGTGGCACGGTAAAGAGCCGAAGGAACTGGCGTTAATCGGAGATCATGGTGGCCTCCATCCGCGAGAACAACTTGTTCCGTTTGGTGCCGTCACGCTGGACAGACTTGCGGATGACGGCACTACACTGACACCTTGCTAACCTACACGAAGTAACGACCACACCTATTTGCACGGCACTCAGAAATGTGTCTGAAACTGGGAGAATTCCCACCGGTCAATACACACGCCTACATCTCGGTTGATTCTCGGAGATCAGTACGGGATTAATACCGTGTGAATTGTTCTATAACACGCTCTTCGTTCGCAAAGAAGGACTCGTGCCTTCGCCGCTCGTCTCATCGAGGTTTTGTTCGGCCAAGCTTCGCACCCTCCCCAATTTGAACAGATGACAGACGTTCCTGCTCGGCTCGTGTTATCTGCTTGTGCGGGCATGCGGCTCACTTCGGTAGCGCTTCCAGGACTGCGACTGGCCTGCTCAAATCGTATCGACTGAACTTGTTAGTCGTCGCGTTGCTCCGACAGAACAAGTCCGCCCTCCCCGATTTGAACGCCGGAAGACATTCCTGCTCGCTACGCTGTGCGGGCTGTGACTTCCGAGCCCCCGTTCGCTCCGCTCACGGGGACGGGGGACAAGTCGATCACGAGTCGACCACTCGTCGGCTTGAGAACGAGTCCGCCCTCCCCGATTTGAACGGGGGGCAAGTCGATCTACAGTCGACTGCTCTACCAGTCTGAGCTAAGGGCGGACATACACCAGTAGGATGGCTGGCGGACTTAACCATTATGCATTGGGCCGACTGGCGCGTCTGACTCGTGTCAGACAGCCAGCCAAGATTGAAATAGGATGGGTGACAAACGATATGACGACGGAAATGAGCAAAATAACGTTCCGTGCGGATGACCAACTCATCACGCAACTCGAGGAGTTCGACGCCTCGAAGAGCGAAGTCATGCGCCAGGCGTTGCGCGAGTACCTCGAATCCTGCGGGGAGTCAGCCTCGTCGGACGGGTTGACCCACGGCGATAGTCTCGACGATATCGTCGCCGAGCGCGTCGACGCACTCATCGCGGAACGTCTCAATGGAGCGTTTACACCACAACAACCACAGGATGTCAACGTAAACATCTCGCTTGATAGCGGTTTGGCCGATCAGGCGGAGGCCACGGAGCAGGACATAAACACGGGAACCGAGACGTCACACACCTCGGCAGATCGTGCGTCACACAACCCACCAACGAGTAAGACGACGAGCGAGAGTGATGAAAACACCGTCCGCGACGAGCGTAAGACGTGTACACAGTGTGGCGAAAACCTGTCGTCGTCTCACGTTTACTGCCCGAACTGTGGCGAGAAAGCGTCTCATCGGGTGTTCTGTGAGTGCGGCGATGAACTCCGGAGTGACTGGGGATTCTGCCCGAGCTGTGGACGGCGCACGCCCGCGGCCGATGTTCTTGAGGAGCACTAGAGTCGTGAAAACGCAACGTACAGGCTGTCTACTACGGTAAACAAAAGTCTGTCATACATCTGTCCGGTACTTTTATTATCCCCCAGTCTGTTGTAATTCGTGCGTAAGACGGAAGTCTTACACAGTCTCCCGGTCGGTAAACAACGCGTTGCCGTCCCCGGGTTTTGCTGTGTAAGACGACTGAGCGAGCGAACGCTCGCCGTCGTCTTACCCACAAGGGGAATAAAAATATGGAGCGTGTGACACTACGGATTCCGAAACAGCAGATCGAAGAGGTCGAACAAATGGTCGAAACTGGGGAGTACCCGAACCGGAGCGAAGCGATTCGCTCAGCGGTTCGAGAGATGCTCTCCGAACACGACACCGAACCGGAGCGCCCGTCCGAGAAGCGCAAGCGGCGCAAAGAGCGCACGTGGGCGAAGGTGTAACAATGCAAGACATCGTCAATGAAGCGCTTGAGCGCGACGAACAAGAGCAAAAACAGATGGCAGATGCCGACGGGTTCGGGGACCCGCGCATCGTCATCGTGGGCGCGGGCGGTGCCGGCAATAACACCGTCAACCGGCTGTATAACATTGGTGTCGAGGGTGCCGAAACCATCGCCATCAACACCGACAAACAGCACCTGCAGATGATCGAGGCGGACACGAAAATCCTCGTCGGCAAATCCCTGACCAACGGTCTCGGCGCAGGTGGCGACCCCGACATGGGTGAGCGCGCCACCGAGATGGCACAGGGGACGATAAAAGAGGTCCTTGGCGATGCCGACTTGGTATTTGTCACTGCCGGCATGGGTGGCGGTACCGGTACCGGTGCAGCGCCGGTCGTCTCGAAAATCGCCAAAGAACAGGGCGCTATTGTCGTCGGAATGGTCTCGACGCCGTTCAACGTCGAGCGCGCGCGGACCGTCAAAGCCGAAGAAGGGCTCGAACGGCTCCGCGAGGAGGCGGACTCCATTATCGTGCTGGACAATAACCGCCTGCTCGATTACGTCCCGAACCTGCCAATCGGCAAGGCGTTCTCGGTGATGGACCAGATCATCGCCGAGACGGTCAAGGGTATCTCCGAGACCATCACGCAGCCGTCGCTTATCAATCTGGACTACGCCGACATGACTGCCATCATGAACCAGGGTGGCGTCGCGGTGATGCTCGTCGGCGAGACCCAGGACAAGAACAAGACCGACGAAGTGGTCAAAGACGCGATGAACCATCCGTTGCTCGATGTGGACTACCGCGGCGCAAGCGGCGGTCTCGTTCACATCACCGGCGGCCCCGACCTCACCCTACAGGAGGCCGAGGGCATCGCACAGAACATTACCGAACGCCTGGAGGCAGATGCAAACGTCATCTGGGGCGCTCGCATCCAGGAGGAGTACAAAGGGAAAGTTCGTGTCATGGCCATCATGACTGGGGTCCAGAGCGCACAGGTGCTCGGACCGACGACCCAGAAACAGGCAGACAAGTCCCGCCAGGCAATCAAAGGTGTCGACGACGACAGCTTCGATGCCGCGGCGAACCTCCAGCAGGGCCAGGACTTCGGTGAGACCGATGGTGGACGCGAAGATGTCGACCAGCAGAACGGCCTCGATGTCATTCGGACCGACTGACTCCGGACCGTGTCGACAGCGAGCGGCTCTTTCTTTGAACGTCAGACCGCTTCAAGTGCATCGAGCAGTCCGCACTTCCGACACAGGTCGCCGGTCGTGGGACCGCCACAGTTCTCACACTCGTCGAGATTCGGCGACTCGCTGCGGTGTTCGTCTGCGGCGAGTGCTGCGAGCTTTTCGTATCCGGCCATTATCGAGTGACGCGTCCCCGGGTGGCGCTCTTCGAGATCGTAGAGTAGCTGTTGAATCTCACCGCGGTAGGCCTCCGAAGAGTGAGGACATTCGGTGATGTGTGCTGGGAGTTCCTGTAGCCGTGCGTACAGTGCAACCTCGCGCTCGGGGATATCGCGCAACGGCTTCGCCCGGGGGATGAACTCGTCACTCTCGCCCCGGGTGTGGCTGTGCTCATCCCCTTCGAAGGGGCCGAGGCTCGCGTCGAACTGTTGTGCAATCTGTGTGATATCCCCCTCGAGAAAGTTCATCAACGCCGTCTCGGCCTCGTCGTCGAGATTATGACCAGTCAGCAACTTGTCACCGTTGAGGTCGGCCGCGTACCGGGATAAGATATCCCGTCGAAACACGCCACAATATGCACAAGCTGACATGTTCTCCGGGTCGTCCTCAACGACCTCGTCCATCCGGACATCGAACTCGTCTGCGTAACTGACGACCTCGTGACGGATGTCACGGTCGGCGGTGAGTTCTTTGCAGGCGTCGAGGCTCTCGTCGCGGTAGCCCTCAATGCCCTCGTGAATCGAGAGGGCAACCATCTCGATTCGGGGGTCAGCCTCGAACGTATCATACAGAATATCGGTGAGAACGACGCTGTCTTTCCCGCCCGAGAGACCGATAATCCACGTCTCCGGGTCCTCTGCGGTCGCGTCGTCCGGGAGAAGGTTGTCGTCGCGGATTCGTCTGCGTACCCGCTTTTCGACAGAGGCACAGAAGTGCTCCTCACAGAGATGCAACCCCGAATACGCGGCGTGGAGCACCGCGTCCGCACCACATTTGTCACACTCCATCACCGATTGGTTACCGACTGGAGCGGTTGACCCTTTCGGTCCGGGGTCGCTGCTGTTTTGAGCGCGCGGCTACAACAGGTGTCAAATGAGTGAATGGGACCGACAGCAGGCAATCGAGCGTATCGAGGAGTTCGTCGAGACGGTCGAACGAGAGACGATGCCGGTCCCGGTTCGCGAACTCTGGGTGTTCGGTGACATCGCGCTCGGTCTCGACCCCGTCGAACGCCTGGATATCTACCTCACGAAAGATATTCTCCTCTCGGAGGAGTCGGGCCGCGAACAGGAGTTTATTGACTCTCATGGCATCGAGGGCGTCGGAAAGACTGTCCGTGCCGAGTGGGCGACGGAGCATCCGGAGTACCTGCAGGCGACGGCAAACGGCTACGCAGCGCCCGAGAAGTGTCTCGGTGCTCACCTGCTCGAAGAGGACGAGCCGATTCACCTCGAGGTCTGTAACGCGAGCTTCGAGGACAACGTCACACAGCGTCTCGAAGGCGCGAAAGCACGCGACAACTACGAGGAACTGCTCGACCCCCGCGGTGTCTGTCTCTGGGTTGACGGTGAACGCTCGGAAACCGCATTCGAGAAACTCCGTTCGGGAGAGTTCGTCATGCCGACGCTTCCAGACGCACTCGAAATGCTGGGGCTCGATGAAGTAGCGGCAACTCGCGCAGCCGAGACAGTCGAGGCGTTTCGCGAACGACAGAGCGGAACCTCCATTCGCGGCGATATCGTCTGAGGGATTATATACGAAGACGCGGCCAGCGTCAGTATGCTGTAGAGGTCTGCGACGGGGCGAGACGTGGTCGTGTGGTGCACCGCTCCGTCGATACTGCTCGTCTGCGAGCAACCGCACCACCTGATTGCCCTACACGCGGCCACTGGTCACGTAGAAGGGAACGACCTCGCGCTGGCGATATCGTCCGTCCTGCATCTGCTCGATGACCTCTCGGCCCATCGCTCGCCACTGTTCACGGAGGTCTTCGAACGACTCCACCGAGGTATCTCCAGCGAGAATTGTCTCTCGGTCGTCGTCGATACCGGTGCCGCTTGCTTTGCGCCGCGCTCCTTCGAGCGCGCGCTCTGAGTACGGCGACTCGATGGAACGCTCGTGGTCGTACCGGTCGACGGTGATATCGTCGAGGCCAGCTGACCGAAAGAGGTCTGGCACTGCGCCGAGTGCTGCGTCAGTTTCGACGCCCGCCAGATACGACTCGCGTGCACGACGGGCTAACGCCGCCTCGGTGTCGACGGTCGACTCGATAGCGACAGCACTGTTGTCCGGTTCGATGACCGCGACGCGGTCGGTCGAGACGCGCGCGAACTCCTCGATTACCGCGGCCGGGTCCGGCAGGTTGACCAGCAGTGCCTGACACACCACCAGGTCGAACGACCCCTCGGCGAACGGAAGTTGTGTCGCGTCGCCGAGGAGGCGTGGGGAGGCAACGTGGCCAAGTAGTCCTCGGTCGGCGTCTAACGCGACGACGGTTCCTGCCGTCTGATCTCGGAGGACGCGAGTCAGCTCGCCGGTTCCGGCACCGACATCCAGAATGCGTTCTCGACTCTCTATGTCGAGATAGCCGAGCGCGTCGAGGGAATCCTCCCACATTCCCGCTCTGGTCGACTCCAGATACTCTGCGGTGAACTGTCGCACAGTCGCTCTATATCGGTCGAACGAAAATACTCTGTCGTCTCCGCCTGCTGTTCACTCGGCGAGTTCGTGTACGCGGTCGATATTCCAGGCGAAGCCTCTCCCATCTTCGGTCGGCGTTTCGAGCACCAGGGGAACCTCGCGAACCGCGTCGTGGTTAATGAAGGCACGCATTCCCTCCTCGCCAATTTCACCCTCGCCGATGTGGGCGTGTTCGTCCTTGTTCGTGCCACACCCGTGTTTCGAGTCGTTGAGGTGGACACAGGCCAGGTTCTCGAAGCCGACCACGTCGTCGAATTCAGCGAGTGACTCTTTGACTGCCTCGGCCGTCGACAGGTCGTAGCCGGCAGCAAAAGCGTGTGCCGTATCCAGACAGACACCGAGGTCCTGTTCCGAGCGTTCGAGAATAGCAGCCAGGTGTTCGAACTCGCCGCCGAGTTTCGTCCCGCTCCCGGCGTCGGACTCGACCAGAACAGTCACTGAGTCGGGAATATCCAGTTCGTCGAGCGTTCTCGCGGCGTTGTCAAGTCCCTGCTCGACACCTGCCCCGGTGTGTGCGCCCAGGTGGACGTTGACGTACTCGATGCCGAGCTGTGCCGCGGTATCGACCTCTGCCTGCATGCTATCGCGTGACTTCTCGTGAAGGTCCTCTTTCGGTGTCGCAAGGTTCACCAGATACGACGAGTGGATGACCCAGGGCCCGACCTCCTGTTCTGTGGACTCGGCCTGGAACCCTTCTGTCGCCTCGTCGTTGAGTTCGGGTTGTTGCCACACCTGCGGTGAGGTAGTGAACACCTGTCCACAGTTTCCGCCGAAGTTCCGCTGGCGGTGAACAGCGTTGCGGATGTCGTCGTACGGCGGCGTTTCTTCGTCTGAGGAGACGCGCGAGCCAGACACTGAGACGTGAGCACCGACCTGCATACCCGAGCAGTAGCGCCCGGCGCACATAGCAACTTCGGAGTCCGACCTACGCAGACAGCGGGTCGGTACGCCGACGAGTCCACTCGTCGCTGGCGTATTTCTCCTCGGCAATCGCCGCCGCGCTGTCGAGTTCGTCGTCCGTCCACTCGCCAGCGTCTGCCTCGACCCACTCTGCGAGTGCCGTTTTGAGGGTCTCGACAGCGTCGTCGCGGTCGATTCCTGCCTGTTCGCGAATCGAGGTTACCCGGTCGTCGAAGACCGTTCGGCTCACGTCGTCGGTCTCGAAGACCCCGAGATGACGGTCGGGTGTCAGCGCGTACGACAGCGAGCCATGTTGGATGACGGCGTCGCGCTGGCGGTACTGCGCGTTGCCGCTGATTTTCTGTCCTCCGGCAAGGATATCGTGTGCGGGGTTGACCTTCCGGAGATAACAGGTGGGCTTGTGAATCTCGGGATGAGCGTCGTCGGCGAAGGCTGCGTCAACGCCCATCTGGTCGAAGGCTGCAAGCACAGGCGTACACAGCAGCTCATAACACTCCATCAGGTCGCCCGGGAGTTCGCTCTCGGGAGCGACAATCGAGTACGAAATATCACCGACGGCGTCGTGGTAGATGCCGCCCCCGCCGGTCGGGCGACGCGTGACAGTCACGTCATTGGCTTCGCAGTACTCCCAGTCGACACTCTCGGGTGTCTGTCGATACCCCAGCGAGAGGGTGCTCGGCTCCCACGTGTACACCCGAACGGTCCGGGGGCCGCCCGATGCCGCAGTCTCGGCTGCCACTTCCTCTAGGGCCATCTGCATTGGGCCAGGACGACGCTCTGTCGGAATCACTCGCCATTCTCTATCAGCGAGATTGGTCATGCTCTACGATAGACTCGCGGAGAACAAAAACACACGCAAACTGTAACGACGTGGGCGACACACAACCCATCCGCGAGTCCTCGTCACTCCGCTTGTTCGTGTCTGTCCCAGAACTGGCGTATCTGACCGTCGAGAAACTCCGGTGTGAGTCGGACGAACCCCTCTTTTTCACCCGTCGAGAGGTACGGGAAGACACTGTGTCTCGCGCCCTCGACATAGCGCTGACCAACGAGTGCACGAATGCCAACCTCTTCAGTTCCGCGAATCACCCGGCCGATAGTCTGGCGTGCGCGCCGGACCGCCGGTACCGTCAGGGCGTACTCGAAGGCCTTGTCCTCGCCGAAGGCATCCGCGTAAGCGCGTCGGACCGCTGTCACGCGCGGTGAGCCGATGTTGACCAGTGGGACGCCGAAGACACCACAGCAGTGTAATTTGTCGCCGTCATAATCGACACCCTCGGTCAGTGTCCCTCGCGTACTCGTGACGAGTACCTTCCCGGAACCGTCGAAAAAACGCTGTTTCAGCGCCTCCGTCTCCTCGTTGCTCGAACTCTCGTCGAGAAGCGTCGGCTTTTCGATTACCTCCGAGAGATAGCTTTCAGCCCACGCCGCCTCCCGGTAGTTCGGCATCGCGAGCAACACGTTGCCCGGCGAGCGCGCAAGCAGGCGCAACACCTGTGCGTACTCGTCACGGGTCCGATTCCACGTCGCCGGGTCCGCGTTCTCGTCGGGGTCGCCGCGGTTGCGTGCGGTAAAGGGGGTCGTATCGACCAGCCACGACTCTCTGTTCGACTCGGGGAACGGCAGGGTGTACGTTCGCTCGACCACCGGTCGGTTCGCTTCCCGGAGCGCCTCCAACCCCGCGACCTCGGCGAAGACATCGAGTGGCTCCAGGGTTGCACTCATCAGTATCCCCCCGCCGAGGCCGTCGAAGATTTCCTGGAGTGTCTCACCGGGCATACACTCGAACAACACCAGCCCGGCGGTGTACTGCGCCTCCCAGGGTTCGGCGACACTCCGTTGGTCTTTCGAGGCGTATTCGAGTTCGATCTCACGGAGATAGGTCGCGTGGTCACACTCCCACCACTGGCTCATCGCCGCACCGACCGCGGTACACACCGGCGTGCGTGTCAGACCGAGCTCGTCGATGACCTGCTCGACGGCAACGCCGATCGTCGACAGCGAGCGCCACAGCTCTCCCGTGTATCCTGCGGACTCGGCCCACGCGGTCAGTTCGTCACGCTCGACGGATTCGGGGTCGCGCAAGGGAACCTCGATGTCGTGGTCCGGAAGCGAATCGAGCCGTCCCGTTCGCCACTCGCGTCCGAACTCGGCGTCTAGGTAGGTCTCGATGCGGTCTTCGAACCATCCCAGCAGGTCGTCGTAGAAGTCCCGGGCCTGCTCGACTGCACGCAGGGGCACGTCGTGACTCGCCAGCTCGTCTTCGACCTGTTGTCGGTGGTCGTCACTCTGGCGGGCGCGGGTCAGCAACTGTGCGAGGTCGTTCCGGGCGCGCTTGAGCGTCTGTCGTCCAACTCGATTGGAGAGCAGGTCCCTGACGCGCTCTTCAAGGCGGTGTGCTTCGTCGACGATCAGGAACGTCTCGTCGCCGAGTACCGACTCGAGCAGGGGCCGGGACGCAGGGTCGAAGAGATGATTGTAGTTGCCCACGACGACCTCTGCCGATTCGAGTAACACGCCCATCGCGCGGTGGGGACAGGTCCCTCGATCTGTCGCCGCTGGCAGGTACTCTTCGGCCGTTATGACGTGGTTTTTGCCGGCATCGAAGCCGACCGGCGACCCCTTGTTCCGGGCGTACCAATCGGCCTCGAACGGACAGTAAAGCGGCGTCTCGTCGCTGTCGCTCATCGACTCCGGGGCCGATTGCTGATTCCGTGGATACGGACTCTCGACGCCGGCCGTTTCGAGTGTGTCCGTGGCAATCTGGTGTTGTCCCGTTCCGCCCGGCCTGGCGTGTTTCACGAGGTCACTCGCCCGCTGTGGGTCCCACCAGATTTCGTCGTTCTCGCCGCCGACTGCGGCTGTCGCGGCGGCCATCTCGTCGCTCGTTCCTTCGCTTTCGACCAGACCGGCGGTGTTTTCGCGTAGGTCCTCACACCGGTCGTGAACACCAGTATCCTCTGGGAAGACATCCTCCCGGCCGTACGGACAGAGGTCTCGTTTTCCTACGAGGGAAACACCAGACAGTGGGTTCTCGAGGTCTGCATTCATCGTCCGGAGGTCCTCGACGAACTGGGTCCGTTGCTGTTTGACCGGTGTCACAACGACGATGTTCTCGTAGTCGCCGTCACGGACGAGGGTAGCCCCCGCAGTGAGCGCGGCCATGGTCTTACCAGTCCCGCAGGGCCCCTCCATCGCGAGATACCCCTGCTCGTTGCCGACCTCGATTGCCGCCTCGATTGCGTCGCGCTGGTTCGCGTACGCCCGTTCGAACCCGAAGTACTGGTCCCAGCCCTCGGCCGATGTCTCAGCCATCCATCGATCACTGGGGCGTCGTAGGGTTTGAACCTGCGGGTTCGCTGTTCAGACCCATCACAAACGGGGCGGCGTTGTCACTCATCGGTGAGAATACGGAGACGCCGGAGCTTCTATCGCCAGGCTGGGAGCGAAGCAGCGTCGTCGAGTTGAAGTGTAATAAATGCGTTATCTTCGGTGATGTCAGCGAGGATAAATTTATCTACTGGCCCCTCCTCGACTGACGCCATCACTTCGCTGCTCGCTTCGACTTCGGCCGGGACGATAGTATCCGGCTCCATGCATGTTAATAGTTCTCAACAACATATAAAACCACCGAAAACAACCAGTGAAAATTACCAGACGTGAGGTCCCTGGTGTGGGACACGCGTCAGACAATTGTATATTTGTAAACATTACCAGGAGCCCCGGGGAGATGGTCTCGACAACAACCCAACAGCTGCTGTCAGTCGAGCCCGAAGAACTCCTTGGCGTTCTCCCAGAGGATTTTGCGCTGGGTCTCCTCGGAGAAGTCGAGTTCTGCGAACTGTTCGAGCCAGGGCTCGGGTTCGAGCATCGGGTAGTCGGTGCCGAACATGACCTTGTCTTCGAGCAAGCTCTTGGCGTACTGGAGGACTTGGTCGTCGATGTACCTGGGCATCCACCCAGAGAGGTCCATGTAGACGTTGCCTTTCTGCTGGCAGATGGCGAGCTGTTCTTTCTCCCAGGGGTAGGCAGGGTGTGCAATCAGAATCTGGAGATCGGGATGGCGAGCCGCAACGTCGTCTATCAGCATGGGGTTCCCGTATTTCACCTGGAGCCCACGTCCGCCGGGGGAGCACGCTCCGAGTGTTGAGTTCCCGCCGTGGAAGACGACCGGAACCCCGAGGTCCTCGATTGTGTCGAACAGTTGCTCGTACTCGGGCTGGGAGGGGTCAAAGCCCTGGGCGATCTGCTGGAACTTGAACCCCGAGAGGTCGAGATCCTCGACACACCGAATCGCCTCCTCGACGCAGTCGTCTTTCAGCGGGTCGACCGACCCGAAGCCGATGAAAAACTCCGGATGCTCGTCGCGAACCTCGGCGACGTAGTCGTTCGGAACGGGTGGGTTTCCGGTGTTCGTCTCGGCATCCCAGCCGAGCAACACCGCCTTTCCGACGCCCGCGTCGTGGTACTCCGCTATCATCTCCTCGTAGCTCCAGGTCTCCATCTCTGAGCCGAACCGGTCGGCGGCATCCTGCATCATCTGCCCGCCGGCGTCGTGCAGGAATTCGCTCGTTGGCTGATGAGCGTGCGTATCTATCGCCTGTCGTTCGTCCAGAACGTCGAGTCCGTCGACACTCATACAATGACGCACGTACGCACGGGATAATAGCGTTTCTCCCTGCAGAGTGACTGCCTGCACGGAGATACCAGCTGAACCCACCGAAAGACTGGGATTAAGCCAGCGTCACTTCTCAAAGCTTAGCGGGTCAGCCGATCGATATACGACACCTATGTTAATTGCTAGCACGACTTTCAGAACTATTATCCGTGATACTATCGTTATCTCTGGTATGTACTGGGGCAGTTCCCCCGACGCCTGTGCAGCAGTCAGACCGAGTTCGACTGACCGAAGTACCGACGCCGGATGCACAGTACCAATTCTTCTTCAATTTATTCCCTTTAATATCCGATAACGCTCTGCGGTCGCCGTTGTCGGCGCGCAGTTCGGCACAGTCGAGGGGTGAGGTTGGCCCCGAACCCTCGGCTCGTCGGTCTGTCTCACATCGCACCGGCACTCAACTACCGAATACGAATACAACAACCACACATGATACACGCAAACTCTGGAATCTACGAACAGGACAAGCACGACCGGTTACGCATACTCGACGCGGATGGCACCGTCCACCCGGACGCGACGGTTCCGGACCTCTCCGAGGAAGAACTGCTCGCGATGTACGAGGCGCTGGTACTGGCACGGCGATTCGACCAGCGAGCAATCAGTCTCCAGCGCCAGGGCCGGATTGCCACATACGCCCCGATGACCGGCCAAGAGGGTTCGCAGGTTGCCACGAGCTACGCGCTTGACGAGCAGGACTGGCTGTTCCCGACCTACCGCGACCACGCCGCAAAGCACGTCCACGGGGTGGACCTGTCTTCACTGCTGGGCCCACTTCGGGGGCATCGTAAGGGATACGCCGTTCCCGACGACGTAAACGTGATACCTGAGTACATTCCCATCGCGACGCAGATTCCACAGGCGATGGGGATGGCCTGGGGATTCAAGCTCCAAGACCAGACGGACCGTGCCGTCCTCTGTCACTTCGGCGACGGCGCGACCAGCGAGGGCGACTTCCACGAGGGACTGAACTTCGCCGGTGTCTTCGACGTGCCCGTGGTGTTCGTCTGTAACAACAACCAGTGGGCGATCTCGACGCCCCGGGAACGCCAGACTGCGAGTGATACCCTCGCCGGCAAAGCCGATGCCTACGGCGTCGAGAGCATCCGGGTCGACGGACTTGACCCGCTGGCAGTGTACCAGGCCACCCGCGCCGCAGTCCGCAAGGCCAAAGAGCCCGGTCCGGGCGAGGGGCGGCCAACGCTCATCGAGTCCATCCAGTACCGCTTTGGCGCACACACGACCTCGGACGACCCCAGCGTCTACCGCTCGGAGGAGGAACCCGAATACTACCGCGACCGCGACCCAGTCGACAGGCTCCGGAGCTTCCTCGAAAACGAGGGAATCCTCACCGACGAGCGACAGGAGTCCATCGAGTCACGCGTCGACGGGCGCATCGAGAACGCAATTGAGGAGGCGGAATCGCTCGAATCCGACCCCGACGACATCTTCGAGCACGTCTACGGCGAGACGCCAGACCGGCTCCAAGCACAGCGTGACGAACTCCGCGAGCTGCGCGAGAAGTACGGTGACGAGGCCTTCTCGGAGGTGTTAGAATGAGTTCCTACGCTGAGACGCTCGCCGAAAACGTCGAAGAGCAGTCCGAGGCCGACCAATCGGCCCCCGAGACACAGGAAAAACCCGAGGAACCCCCCGGTGGTGTCGACGAACTCACTCTCGTCGAGGCCATCTGTGACGGCCTCCACACCGAGATGAGCCAGGACGAGCGCGTGATGATGCTGGGTCAGGACATCGGCCGCAACGGCGGTGTCTTCCGCGCGACGGACGCGCTCCACGAGGAGTTTGGCGACGACCGAGTCGTCGATACGCCGCTGGCGGAGTCGGGCATCATCGGCTCGTCTATCGGTCTCTCGCTGTCCGGAATGCGCCCGGTGGGCGAGATTCAGTTCATGGGCTTTCTCTACCCCGGCTTCGACCAGCTCGTCAGCCACGCCTCCCGGATGCGGAGCCGCACGCACGGCCAGCTCAACCTCCCGATGGTAATCCGGATGCCCTACGGCGGTGGCATCCGCGCGCCCGAACACCACTCCGAGTCCAAGGAAGCGTTTTTCGTCCACGAACCAGGACTGAAGGTCGTCACGCCGTCGACGCCCTACGACGCGAAGGGCCTGCTCACGGCTGCTATCCGGGATCCCGACCCGGTCATGTTCCTCGAACCGAAGCTCATCTACCGGGCGTTCCGCGAGGAGGTGCCCGAACGCTCCTACGAAATCGACCTTGGCGAGGCCGCTGTCCGCCGCGAAGGGTCGGATATCTCTGTGTTCTCCTGGGGTGCGATGACCCGGCCGGCGCTTATCGCCGCCGAGGAACTCGCCGAGGAGGGTATCGACTGCGAGGTTGTCGATCTCCGCTCGCTGTCGCCGCTCGATTTCGACACCATCATCGACTCCTTCGAGAAGACCGGCCGTGGCGCAATCGTCCACGAGGCACCCAAGACCGGCGGCCTCGGCGCGGAAATTGCTGCCACCATTCAGGAGGAGGCACTGATGTACCAGGAGGCACCAATTCAGCGCATCGCGGGCTACGACGCCCACATTCCGCTGCACGCCCTGGAGGATTACTACCTGCCCCAGGCCGTCCGGATTCAGGACGGGATTCGGGAAGCGATGGAGTTCTAAGCGCTGGAGCGCCCTGTTTTGATATTGATATCGTCCGAAAAACCGTGGATTCTGCGTTACTTTTGATACCTCGCTTATGTAACTCCTGCACTGTCGCTCGCTGTATTAGTACTGATTGTGGACACTTGTGCCGAACCGAGGGGGTTATCGACGTACTTGAGATCGTTGCCATCGAGATATACAATTTCGAGGTCACCGTCGTCATCCCAATCAACCGGGGCGATTGGCGCTTTAGTCACATCCCCTGAGACAATTTCGGTTGCTGTTCCGTCACTCGCGACCAGCACGAGATTATTATTGCCATCTACCACTGGGATGCGTGCCTCCCCGTCATTATTGAAGTCCGCTGGACGACCAATGCCAGGGGCATTATTTTCGCCGATATCTCTACCCGTAATGGTAATTTCGGTCGGACTCCCGTTCTCGCTTTTCAAGTAACTAAGCTTATCATTGTCATTCTCGAAAACCAGCTCTTCGTCCCCGTCGCCCGTAATATCGGCCACCCCAAGTACCGCACGTACGCCGTCACCGTTGCTGTCATCTAAAACTAACTCAGGATTATCAGTTGCCCGACCCTTGTCTTGTCGGTAGATGCTCTCTCTGTTCGAGTCAGCGAAATAAACAGAAGTCGGATTCCCGTCCCAGTCACCGACGGCAAGCAGGGATTTCTGTGTAGGTAGCCCTACTCCATCCATGAGCAGCTCATCGTTACCACCCTCATTGATGAGCCGGATTTCGTCGTTGTCGCCGTTTATGTACGGAATCTTGCCGAGGTTGTCGCTGTCCAACCCAGTGGTGAATGGGCCGATTATGTCGGCATTTCCGCCGAGTTCAGTAGTTGTGCTACTATTTGCAAGTTGAACTTTCCCGCTTCCACCTTTCTTTACAAAGACAGCTTTACCTGCTAGACCAAGTTGCTGGTTTCCCTGCTGATAGTTCTTGACAGTGATCTCGATACTGTCGCCGCCGCCGCCGGTCCAGCCGTAGACGTCGACGGTGCCGTTTGCCTGGGGTTGGAAGGTCACTGGCACTTCGCCGTTCGAGTCGGTCGTCCCGTTGCTACGGTTGAGCGTGCCGACACTGGAGTTGCTGACGGCGAAGTCGACCGGCGCGTTCTGTGCGGTCGTGTTCAGCGTGAGATCGAGCTGCTGGGCCTCCGTGTAATTGAGCGTACAGCTCTTGTTATCGCACTCGGTTTCGAAGTTATCATTTGGGTCCGGGTCGAGCCACTCCACATCGAACGCCGACGTACCGTTTCCGCCGCCAACACTCTCTGGCGGGTCGTTCACCTGCACGGTCATCGTGACGTTCTCTTTCGTACCGGCGGCGTGACTCCCATCAGGCGAGGGCTGGTATCCCGCCTCGATGGTGAAGTTGATTGCATTATTGCCGGTATTTCTTGCCTCATACTCGACTGTCACCTGGCCCTCGCTGTCGGTCTGTTTGGTCACGGTCTTGCTATCCGGGCCGGTGAAATTGCCGTTTTCAGCGGAGCCATTGACCGTGACACCGCCTATCGGTTTGTTGAACTCGTCCCGGACTTCGAGCGTCAGCGTCTGTGTCTCGCCAGTTTGTATCTCTGCTCCGTCTCCCTCGATGTCGGTCAGGTAGGCTTCCCTGGTCTGTTCGACATTCGTCCCGAAACCGACCTTCGCCATCCGGAGCGAGTATGTGCCGGGCTTGAGTGTCACTTCGAGCAGCGAGAAGTCCTCGACGCCCGGCAGTGCCGTCTCGCTGATGTTTTTGACGTTGCCACCGCTGGCGTTCATCTCTTCGTCGAAGACGGCCTCCCACTCGCTTTCGTTCATTCGGGTTGGGAGTTTGAGTGTAATCGGCGAGCTCTGATTGAATATCTCGACGCGCCGGGTTTCTGTACTCACCGGCTCGAAATCGAGTGCAGTGTCGCCGATACGGCTCTGGCTGAACGTGCCGTTCAGTGTGACGAGGGTGATGCGGTTGCCGTCGACTATCGACTGGTCGGTTATCGGTAGCGTCGTATTCTCGCCGAAATCGTTGTAGAGGACACTGTGCTCGTAGGCCGTCCGCGGTGCGCTCGCGAAGATGTTGTACCCTGGCCGGTACTCAATTGCGCCGGTGTTGTACGCTGCAGTGTCGTTCCAGAAGTCGCCGATCTCTCCGCTCGCGGTCGCGTTCTCGATGGTCAGATTCACCGCCTCGTCTGTCGTCCCACTGGTCCGTAATGTCCCACTGACTGGACCAGGGTTGACGAAAACCGCTCTGGACGGATACCGCAAGCCGAGGCCGACCGAGACCGACCGCGTCGTTGTCTCGCCCGGCATCGAGATGATGGCGCTACGCATATCGGTGAGTTCGCTCTGGAGCTGTTGGTTGTGGTTGAACTCGATTTCCTCGTTCTGGTTGGGGACCACGAACCCCTGATAGAGCGCCAGAAAGACCACGATAAGACCAAAGATAAGGACAGCGCCAATCTGGATTGCCTGCCCCCTGTCGTCCCTCAGAAAGCGCATTGGGAGTGGGTTGTGTGCTGGCGGATAAAAAGCTGTCTGCCGGCCCTGTCACCTGACATCGTACGCTCGCTCGTGTAACAGTGTGTTCGTCGAGGTGTCAAACACCTGGACCGTAACTTCATCCGGAAGTGAGGGGAACGAATACTCCCAGGTGCTCCCGGGTTCGAAGCGGTCTGCGGTCCCGCTGACGTTCGAGTCGGCGAGTGTCAGGTCTTCATCGGCCTCCCGCACGACGACACGCACGTCCGAAGGGTCGAGTGTATCCCCGCCCATGTGACGGAGCGTCAAGTTCGTCCCTGTCAGGTTACTATCGACAGCGACCTGCGCGTCCCGCTCGGTATCGGCGTACCAGTCCGCGATGAGAACTGCACCGCCTCCGACAAGCAGTGTCAGCACAACCGCCAACAGTAATACGACCCCGATTGTCTCGGACTGGCCGCGCTGTCTGTTCGAGCGTGGGCCCATCGTATATGAGTCGTCGCCAAGACCTGAAATGACTTCTGTCACATCTTAGCTTGGTAGGAGTCTCAGGCGGCAACGGACTGTCTATCGACACATACGATGACCGGCACAATTAGGAAAAAGCAGCCACGAAGACGGCCTTACTCCTCGTCTTCCTCGACGACCTCGGGGTCGCGCATCGCCGTCTGGAGGCTGTCGAGGCCCTTGACCCACTCGGCGACGAGCCCGAACTCGAGTTCTTCGGCCATGCTCATGTCCATCTCTTCGCCGTCGATGATGAGCGTCCCGGCCTGGACGCAGTAGCCAAGCGCGGCGTCGAGGTCCTCGTTGGCTTCTTCCTCGGCGGCGGCCTCTATGTACTCTTCGGCTGTGCCCTCCTCGGCTGGGCCGCCGACGACGTACTCGTGGGCGGCGTGGAAGACACACATCAGGGAGGTCTGGACCCCCTCGATGAGTAGCTCTTTGTCCTCGTTCTCGAAGGTGACTTCCGAGAGGACGATCTCCTGAATCTCTTCGAGTTTTCCGAGTGTCGTCTCCTCGTCAAGGACCTCCTCGTCGAAATCGGTGAGAATCTTGGCGACAGCAATCGCCGTGTCGTCTTGGAGATTCAAGAGGAGGCGCGCAGAGTCCTCTTCGTCGGGGTCGATTTCTTCTTCGCGTAAGCGGTCGATCCAATTCTGCCAGCGGTCTTTGGTGTAGTATTCCCCCGGCTCGTTGCTCATACCCAACCGTACGTGTCTCCGGGGATAGTACTTTCGACAGCAACTTTCTGACATGTGACGGCCTCACAGGCCGGTATATCGTCAGTTCCGGACTCGGAGCTCCTGGGTCACCATGACGGAGTTCGTGGTTGTGTGGACGAGGTCAACGTCTATCTTGTCGCCATCATTTAGCCCACACTCGGTACTTGCTATCCGGAACTCGAAGGACTCGCCAGCCTCGAACGTGTTTTTATTCTCGACATGGAGCACGCCAACCTCCCACGTCGACCCGGACGTGCCCTTGCTGATGATGCTATCGTCTCCGGCCGCAAGATTCTCGTCGGCGAACCCGTCGAACCCGAACCTGCTGGCTTCCGACGGCAGGTTAAGAATTCGCGCTCGTTCGCCACATGCGTCGGTCGCATCTACGACGACCTCCATGTTCTCGACTGCTACGAGATCACCGGCGACGTGAGTGATACCGATAAGGCTCTTACCGAACTCAATGAAACAGCGGAATCTGCCGGGAAATTGGTTTGTCGGCCAGTGCAAGATACAATGCGCGAGTCTGGCACGCGCCAGGTTATTAAACTGTGAGTTCTTTATCAAGTATGATAGAATTTGATTGCGTATGCACAACAGAGATACTAACCTTATCAGCGGCATCTAAATTACAACCGCCCTTAGCAATCCGCAATTGGAATGAGTTACCAGCACTGAATGTATTCTCTATCGTTGTCGGGTCATTTGCTGTGTCCATCAGGAGTCTAGCGTCCCACTTTTCTTGATTAAATTGTGGCAGAAACCCTTCGGCAAGTAAATTCTCGTTTCCCTCGAAGTTGCTTTCGTCAAGCTGATTACCAGGATAATACTGACCAGAGAACGATGCGGGTAGGTTCACTACTCGTGTTCGCTTCCCACAAGCGTCGCTTGCATCCACAATAACTTCCATATTCTCTACTTCCACCTGATCGCCAGCAACATGTGTGACCGTTATAATTCCACCACTACTACCATTAACAGGCTCTAATTCGGCAGTTGATTGACCTACAACAGGGCCAGGTTCTTGGACGTTTTCGCCAAACCCGAGTACAAAGACCGAAATCGTAGCTGCAATAATAACTACGGTTGCGACCAGCAGAATCGTCGATATCACCGGCGAAACCGCGCGTCTCGACTCGCCGGATGAGCACATACTCTGCTGTTAGCACACACATACCAATAACGGTGTTGTTCGCCTCACTGGCACGTCAGTTCGTCTCGATACCGTACACCCGCGCTGGCGTTTCGACGTGGGCGGTGTACACCGCGTCCTCGTAGCCTGCTTCGAGCAGCCAGTTGACGCGGCGCGGGACCGTCTTCGGTCCGAGCACCGCACCTGGCCGGTCGGGGTCGTCGAGGAAATCGGTCTCCATCATGAACGGCTCGTCGCCCGCTGCGGCGTCCTCAACCGCGTCTTTGTTCGAGATGACACTCGGTATCGGCCCGTCGACCGGCCCACCGGAATAATGCTTGACGACCCGCTCGCGCGTGAGGCCAGCATCCTCGGCCCACTCGGCGACCTCGGTGAAGTCGTCGCCACCCTCAGTATGAAGCTGGACAGCACAGCCCGTCTCGCCGGCGAGTTCGAACGCGTGGCGCATGACCTCGTTCGAGGCCTCCCAGACCGCGTCGTCGACCTCGTAGTGTGGCCGGCCGGACTTGAGCGCGATGGCCGGCCCGTCGGCGACGAACTCGGCGGCGATGTCGAGGCCGCGTTGCATGATGTCTCTGGCCTCTGTGGGGCTGTGGCCGTCTTCGACGAGCCGGGAGATGAGCCCTGGATGGACGCCCAGCACCGGCCAGGCGTCGCCGGGCAGCTTCCTCGCCGCCTCGTCGGTCACCTCACAGGTCAGCTCGAATGTCTCCCGGAACCCCTCTGGGGTCCCGACGGCCTCCTCGTCGACGAGCGACCAGGAGGGTTTGTTGAGCACGAGCAGGTGGGTGCCGCCGGCGGCGGCGAACTCCTCGGCGGCCGCCGCGCCGCGGCCGTTGACCGGGTCCAGATGGAGGTGGTCGTCCAGAATAGGAACGTCCTCGCTCATACTCGACGATCGGGCGGCCGGCCGCAAAAGAGGTTCGTCTCTGTTCAGTATCCGAGCTGTTCGCGGACGAGCACGACCGTCGTCCGGTCCTCTTCGAGTTCCTGGCGGAAGATAAGCTGTTTAGCGATGGCCGACTCGACGCCGTAGGCCTCCTGTGCACGCTCGTTTTCCAGGGGGTAGGCGACCGATTCGAGGCGGTCGAGCGCGTCCGAGAGCGTCGGGACAATCTTGTTGACGCCGGTGACGATGACGACGTTCTCGGCGGCGAAGGGGTAGGCACCGATGCGACTGCCCGAGCGGTCGGCCGCAACGAGTTCGCCCGTCTGTGCGATGGCGTTGATACCGCCAAGGAAGTACTCTGCTGTCTGTGCCTCGCGGCGGGCGGCCTGGCGTTTCTCGTCGTCGTCGATGCTCCAGATTTCGGCCGGGAGACTCTCCCACTCGTGGTCGCCGCTGTCGAGATAGTCGGCGAATCCAATCTCTTCCAGCGTCGTCGAGTGGCCGTTCATCACCGACGCGCCCGCGGGAATCTGTGACTGTACCGCGTCGAGTGCCTCCTCCGACGAGTCGACGACGACGACCTCGAACCCGTTGTCTTCGAGGTTGGCGACTGCCTCGTCAACTGCGTCCTCGTCAGGGATCTCGTCCAGTCCCGTCTCGATATCGGTCTCTGCGTAGTCAGATTTTCGCTGAGCCATCTCGACTGTCGCTAGCGGTGGCTACATCTTAACTGCTCGCGGACATCCGTGTCAGGTGGTTACGCGGGTGTTACCGCCTTCTCGGCGTGTGGCTGGCTACTGGTAGCCGTCGACGAGCTGTTCGACGTATTTGGCGACGACGTCGACTTCGAGATGAACCGGGTCGCCGGCCGACTTCTCCGAGAGCGTCGTGAGTTCGTAGGTCTCGGGAATGATAGCGACGTCGACCGTCTCGCCGTCGAAGGCCGCGACCGTGAGACTGATGCCGTCGATGGCAATCGACCCCTTCTCGACGACGTACTGCGTGAGGTCCTCGGGCAGCGAGAACGAGAAACGCCAGTCGTCGCCGAGGCGCTCGACGGATTCGACCGTGCCGGTGCCGTCGACGTGCCCCTGGACGAAGTGGCCGTCGAAGCGGCCATCTGCCGGGAGCGCGCGTTCGAGATTCACTTCGTCGCCCGGTTCGAGACCGCCCAGATATGTCCGTTCGATTGTCTCGGTCGCGAGAAAGACCTCGAACCAGCCCGAGCCGTAGTCCTCGACGGTCAGACAGGCACCGCTGACGCTGATACTCTGTCCACGAGAGAAGCCTTCGAAGGAGGTTCCGAGACGAACGCGGAGCCCGTCCTCGTCTTCTTCGACCGCCTGCACGGTACCGGTTTCCTCGACGATGCCGGTGAACATACTGGTGGTTGGGGTCGGGGCCGCGAAAGGCTGTTGGTCGACACTGCCACCTGTGGCGCTCACTCCCGGGAGTTGCGACGCCGGACCGAGAGTAGGGCGGCCGCGACGAGGGCGAGCAGGCCCACGACGATACCGAACCCGGCACCGTCGCCATCGGTGTCCTCTGCCGTTTCGGTGGATTCGTCGGCCTCACTCACGGTCTCGGACTGTTCATCTTCGGCCATACTCGACTGACTGTCACTGCCTGGCCGAGATCGTATTCGGAACCCAACGGAGCTAACATCTTGTATCAGTAGCCAGTATATTTCGGACCGAAAACCGATTGGTGCCGACTTTTCCAACACCGCGACACTTAACAGTAAGCTACGAAAAGGGCAGAATGTGCCGGACAAGGAACGCCTGTCTCCGCGCCTGTGGATGGTTCTCCCGAAGCCAGTACGCGAGTTGCCGGCAGATCTCGCGGCCGTCCTCACAGTCGTCGCCGCGACGTGTGTGACGGTTCTCGTTCCGGTTCTTAACGAGACGCCGCTTCGCGTGGTCTTCGGGCTCGCTTTCATTCTTTTCGTACCGGGATACGCCTTCGTCGCCGCGCTGTTTCCCGAGGCCGGAGCACCGCCTGAAGAGGGTTTTTCCGAGGAAAAAACTGGAACGGCGAACGCCTCTGGAATGGAATCGAGTGATGACGCGCAGACGACAGCGCGATTCAGAGACCGCGGTATCGATGGTATCGAACGCGTCGCGCTCTCCTTTGGACTGAGTATCGCTATTGTCCCGCTGCTCGGCCTGGTGCTCAACTTCACGCCGTGGGGGATTCGGCTGGTGCCGATCTTGTTAACCGTGGCTGGATTCACCGTCGTCGCGACGGGGCTGGCGGCGCTTCGGCGGCGGTCGCTCCCCGCCGATGAGCGGTTCCGGGTACCGTATCGCCACTGGATAGACGAGGGGCGCGAGGAGCTGTTCAACCCGGAGACGCGCCTCGATGGCGCACTCAACGTGGTGCTGGTCGCCAGCATTCTCCTGGCCGTCGGCGCTGTCGGGTACGCCGTCGTCGTCCCGCCCGCGGGCGAACAGTTCACCGAGTTCTACCTGCTGACGGAGGACGAGAACGAGGAGTTGGTGGCTGCCGACTACCCGACCGAGTTCACAGTCGGTGAGCCACAGCCCGTCGTGGTGGGTATCGGAAACCACGAGCACGAGGAGCTCAGCTACACAGTCGTCGTGCAGTTACAGACCGTCGAGAGAGAGGGTAACGAGACGACTGTCATTGAGCGGACCGAAATCGACCGGTTCTCCTCGCCGCTCGTTGCTGACAACGGGACGTGGCAGACAACTCGGGACATTACGCCGACGCGGGCGGGCGAGCGGTTGCGCGTCAAGTACCTCCTCTATCAGGGGGGCCCACCGGCTGCACCCACCGCGGAGAACGCCTACCGGGATGCCCACCTCTGGATTAACGTGACGCAGGACTAGGCATTCCTCGGTCCGACCGAGTTCACCTTTGGCTTCCTGTTGTGCCGTCTTGGCGCCGCTCCGGTTCCTGTCCATGGCTGCCTGGCCCGCAGTCGAGAATATGTCGACGGCACCCGTGAACCTGCGTATGCATGGATTGCCACAGAGGGTGTTTGACCTCCTCCTCCGCGTGAACAGAGCGGGACGAAGTCCCGCAAGCAGTCGGGCGTAGCCCGACGACGCGGAGGAATCCCACCACGGGATTTCAGGCCGAGCGAAGCGGCCTGTTGGTTTCAAGACGCATACGTTCCACACGTCTCCTGCTGGGTTTCAGCATCGGTGTGGCTGTCTTGTGGCCCGGTCAAAGAGGTCGTTCGAAAATCGAAGATTTTCGTGATCACGAGAGAGCGATGCTCTCTCGGACGACCCCATCCGTAGCCGAGTTCTTGGAAATCAGAGATTTCCAATGGTCGAAAAATCTTCGATTTTTCTCGACATCGTCACCGGCCTTCTGCCGGGCAGCCCGGTCGCTTTGGTGGTGACTCTCTCCACTACGGTAGCGGTCTGCAATGTTTATCGCCCCGTTCACATCGGCTTGATACTCACCGACCCAACAGCCGTCGTTCGAGCATTTGAACGTCGCCTGTCGTGGTCGGGAGCCGTGTTCACCGCAGGCGTGGCATGCCTTCGACGTGTTCCGGGGATTCACCGTCTCGACGGGAATCCCCTTCTCGGCGGCTTTGTAGCGAATCTGTGCGTGGAGCTTGGCAAAGCCCCAGCCGTGCAACCGCCGGTTCATGTACCCGCCGTAGTCCATGGTCTCGCGGATGTACGTCAGGTCTTCCAGCACCAACACTGGATTCTCGACAGACTCGGCGTAGTCCACGACCTCGCGGGTTACACGGTGGAACACATCGTCAATCTGGTCCCACAGTGCGTCACCGTAAGACTCTGCGATTCGCTCACTGCCGCGCTTCTGAAGGCGTCTTGTGGCGGTGAAGTAGGTTTTACGGAGGCGACGAACGGCTTTGCCGTCGTCGGCCCACAGGCGAGGGCGAACCGGAGAACCGCTCTTGTCGCGGTGACACACCGTGACGAGACTTGCTTCTCCAATGTCCACGCCTATCGGCGTCCTGTCGAGTGCAGCGAGACAGGGCTCGCCAGACTCGTCTGGCGGCGTCCGCTCGTCGGCGGACACCTCAGAACAGTCCTCCACGTCGCGGGTGGCGGTGACGTGGAGGTACCACGCCCCGTCCCGCTGGAATAGCCGACTCTCGCCCATTTCGGCGTCACCCGCGTTCAATGCTTCCAGCCAGTCCCGTTGGTCGGGATTCGGTTGTGCTGGCAGCCAGAGATGGTAGTCTTCGTGGTGAGGGATTTTGACGTACCACTCGATTGCGTTCTCGGGCTTGTGGTCGAGGCGTAGTCCCTCGTTGGTGAACCGAACGGGGTGGTCGTCGTGAAGTTCGCCCGCGTTGTAAGTCGTCGTCAACTGCGGGACGTATTTCTTGAGCGCGTTCTTCGCGTACCCGCTCAGGTCGTAGTTGACCACCACGTCGTTCGCTTCGGTCTGCGTAGTACATCGGGCGTCGAAGGCGTCTTGGAGGGCTTTCTGGTACGCTTCTCGTGTCTCGTGGAGTTTCTTCCGCTTGTGAGCGTTCGGGTCCACAAGTTTGAGTTCGAGCGTCTTCGTGAGTTCGGTCACGAATCCCCCTCCTTGTGTTGCTGGATATAATTCGCGACCGTCTCGCTCGAAACGTGTCCAGCGGTCCCTGCGTAGTACCCTCTCGCCCATCCGATTTTTTCGCCGTCGTGGTCGGCGTATCGGTGGTTGTATTTGCGCGAGGAGATGCCCTTGAACCAGTTGGCGAGCAACGCCGGTTCGTTCTTGGGCGGGCTACTGACGAACAGGTGAACGTGGTCGGGCTGTACGGTGAGGTCGAGTATTTCGACGCCTTTGTCATCGGCTATTTCGTGGAGGATGGACCGCACACGGCTGGCGACCTCGTTGACGAGCACCGACTGGCGGTACTTCGGCAACCACACTATGTGGTATTTGAGGTTGTAGGTCGCGTGCCGTGTGGTCTTCATCCGTGTTGCACACTATAGTCTGTCGGCATCTTAATACTACCGATAGGACGGTGGGAAATCCAGCCGTAGCGTCGTCGGTGAGGGTGTAGGCTATTGTCCGCTTGACCCCCGCCTAAAGACGGGGGTATGCGCTTGCATCTTTATTGAGAAGGCGTCTCGGCGGGCCCTAGAGTACGTCCAACGTTTCGAGAAGCCGGTCGTTGTGCTTGAAGACCTTGCGGACATCCGGGAAGATCTCGATTACGGCGAGTGGATGAATCGACGTCTCCATGCGTGGGCGTTCGCTCGCTTGCAAGACCGCATTGAGGACAAAGCACGAGAGGCTGGTATCCCGGTTGAATACGTGGAACCGTCCTACACGAGCCAGACGTGTCACGAGTGCAAACACGTCGGCTACCGGAACGGCGACGAGTTCCGCTGTCAGAACGACGAGTGCTGGGTCACGGAGTACCATGCAGATATTAACGCGGCGGTCAACATCGTGGACCGCCACGACCCGTGGGGTGAGAGCCTGCCAGTGAAACCGGCAGGCGATGACATCTCACGGGATGGGAGCGCCTGTGACAGCGCCACGACCCACCGGGAACAGAGCTCACCACAGCAGATGACGCTCTCGGCCTACCAATCCCCCGGGTCGGAACCTACTGCCAGCATTGAGTAACTGCTTAGCTGGTATTCCCCTGCCGGGAAGCCGCGTCGTGAACGGCGCGGAGGATGTCACCCGCTGTCCGTGACCAACTGCCCCTCACTCGAACAACGCGAGAATACCAGCGGGTGCGAACAGGTGGAGATCCGATCGTTCGTCGGCAATCACTTCAAGATCCGATGTGAACCCAGTCTTCGAGAACAGCGCGTACCGAACCGTCCGGTCCGTGCCATGCCACTGAACCTCCGGTGTGCGTTTTTCAATATCAGAGAGGAGCGATTTCCCGACCGGTTCGCTTGTCCACTTACATTCGCCGAGGACGATGGTTTCGGTCTGTTCGTCGATGCCGACAACGTCGATTTCCTCGCCATTGTACCACCACCGCCCAACCCGGGAGCAGCTGACCGGAAACGACGGAGTTCGGACCGCTTGCCGACAAACATCCTCGAATAGCCAATTTACGTGTGTCGGAAACGTTTCCGCAATCGTGTCACGGACTGGAGCGGTATGGCCCTGTTCAAGCGGTGAGCGATTCGGCCCGACATATCGAAACCAGAACCGGAGAAACTGATCTCCAAGCCGGTACACGCTTCGGCCATCAGGATCGGTCACCGGCGTTTCCTGTTCAAGCAGTCCAAGCTGTCGGAGATTCTGCAAATATCGAGAGAGGGAACTTGCATCCCGGTTGATCTCGTTTGCGATTTCGGTAACGCGACTCGCCCCACTGGCAACCGCTTCGAGAATTCCCATGTATGTGGCTGGCTCTCGCAGTTCCTGTCGCAAGAGAAATTCGGGCTCCTCGTACAGGAACGATCCTTTCGAGAGAACCTGTTCCTCGATATTGTCCAGCACAGTTGTGTTGGGATCGAGCTGTTCGAGATACGCTGGTACTCCGCCGACGACGCTGTACGCCTGAATCAACTCTACTGGTGTGTATGGGGAGAGGAATCCAGCAGCGTCACCGATCGTGAGTGGTTCGAGTCGCCACTGCCCGGTCCGGCGACCATACAACGGACTTTCGTAGCTCAAGACGCCGTCTTCCATCATCGAAATCGATGAGCCCAAGAGGACGAGCGAAATTTGCGTGTCATCGAGGATGTCGTCGACGATTCGCTGGAATACGGACGGTATCGTGTCGTCCTCGTCGACGAGATACGAGAACTCGTCCAGCGCGATGACAAACGATCCATCGACACGTCCCGCAACATACCGAAATGCCTCCTCGAATGTGTCGACAGCGGGCTGAACGTCATCTAGAGTCTCTGCACACTGGTTTGCAAACTCCCGTGCATTGTGTGCCGTCCCACGCTGATCGCAGAGATAGTATACCGATTGACTGTCGAGGTGATCGAGGACGTGGGTAACGAGTGTTGTCTTGCCGATCCGGCGGCGGCCATAGACGACGAGGAGGCCCCTCTCTTCGGTTTCGAGGTGAGAGCGCAGCCAGTCCCGTTCGTCGTCGCGATCAATCATTATGCATACGATAATATTATCGTGTACATAAAAAAGTAACTCCTTGCTCGCTACTGAGTCTCTGCAGGATGTATCGGATCTCGACGCTAACTACACTGATAGAGAAACAAGCGCATACCCCCGTCTCCCCGTGAGCGGCGAGTGTTGCGACGCACTGTCGGAACACTTGTCACTTACGGGAAGGGCGGGATTCTCTCGCTGAATCACCGAGGGACCCGGCTCAAACAACCAGTGGTGACAGCGATGAGGGGTACAGTGATGGGTAGTCTGTTTGATAGTGAATACAAAAATAAACGGTGAACAGTATATTCCGTAGAATCACCACATGGCGACTAGTGAGGGGTAACAGTTTCCGACTGAAAATAAGGAAGAACAAGACGAATCAGATTTGACGTGATTAGATTCTCAGGACGGAGCCAGGAGTTTGAATACCAACACCCTCGATCGTTGGCTCGTCACTAGGACTCTGGAGTTTAAGACTGCTTCCCTGAAAGTCCGCAACCACCTGCTTTCTATACTGAAAGTCAGAAGTCTCTCGGTACGAGGATCACTGAGTCAGCCGTATTCATATCTATCGACGGATCTCACTATAGAGAATATACGATTACTGTAGGCATCCAGTATAGCAGATAACTCTCAACTTCGGGTCCGGGGACTGGCGTGCTGTTTCCTATCCCCTGCCTCCGAGAGTTGCTGACAGACAACTCGCACCGCCGACCGCTTCTGGGCCTGCGGAGCCTACACATCTGTTGAATTGCTGTATCTCTGTAGGAAGGTCGTCCGAGACTCTCTAACCGTCTGAATTAAGTAATGGGGGATTCTCACGGAGTTTTCACTTAGTTATCATTGGATAACTCATCAGTCCTCGGTTGAGAGCAACTGATGGCGAATGAAATCATGTTTTTTACCATTGTATTTTTATAATTTCATATTTTTATCGGGCATTGGATGGTTCTAACTCAGGGTGTGTCGACTGGTCAGTTTACACTACGGTGAATGGTAGGTTATTCTTCTTCTTTCAGTCGGTGATGGGTACCACTCAGCAACTTCTGTCATGCAGTTTTGGCCCGGCGTACCGTTCACCAACATACCGCCGGCTTCGGTACCCCTCAGTCACCCCCTCAGAACGATTCGTAATTCGAAAAAACACTATTCCAACCAATATTACTATATTATAGTAAATTTTATGTTAGACCAGTAGTGACTTTCCGATGTTATAGTTGAGTGTATTATCTCACAACCATATTTTGTGTATTATAGTATCATATAGTAGAATTGGGCGCAAAAATTATTATATCTAGAATGTCGAGGTGTACCTGAATAGATAGAAAATACAGTTGATACACTTCATGAACGTGATTGATAATCAAGAACGTCGCCAGTGTGGGTTCGTAAGTGGTGAGACTCCAGATAATACGTCTACACCGTCTCCCAATGCTTCGACAACTACAGTCACGTGACGACGCTGTAACCGATGGTGTTGTCCGGGAACAACAATGGGTCCGGATTATCTTCCCAGGGGTGACGGACGCACAGGTTCAGTTTGAGACACCCAAGGGCGGATTGTTGTCCAGGGCAGTGACAGAGGTTCTCGACGAGACGCCGTTGAGGATGGTCGAACAACTCACATACCCTGGGTGGGACCAACATGAGTACCTCTTTTCGAGTCGTCCCCGCCGGAACATCGGGTTTGGGAAGGATGCCCTCTCGACTGACGACACAGCAGACTGCTTCGAAACACTTCGGGATGCCGGGGTCGAGCACACGATAGCGATGCTGGCAGCCGAGCTTGACGCACGGTTGACCGACCGAATCGGTTGTGATGTGGTCGAAGTAGATCTGACACCGGTTGGGACGATTCCGACACGAACATGCCGGCTGGTGGGAACCACGACAAACGAGATCGCGTTCGACCAGTCGGGAACAGAAAGCGCGTTTGCAACGCACATCCATTCGCTTACCAAACAACAGACCCCTCATCTCGCCCGCACACGGGTTGCCAAGACGACGGCAGACACCTACCTGGTCGAACAGCAACTGGCACGGTTCGAGCGCGCACAGCAGGTCTTGTACGGCGACGATGTGGCGGCACTTCTCGAGCCGGTAGACGGCGACCTCGGGAGCGTGTATGAACCGGATGCGCTCACTTCGAATTATCGGCGGCTTGGTGAGATGGACTGGCAGGCGCGGACCCTCGGCGAGGGGCTGTGTAGAAGTCACGGGGCAATGGTCGCTCACAACGATATTGGTCCCGGAACCGACGTGGAGACAACCATGCGTGCCGTTACTGTTGACGAGTACGCCCGCCTCTGTGGACGTGATCACGATTTCGAGCGGCTTCGAGCTGTATACGAACAGCTTGGTGTGACGCCGACAGTGCAGTTGGCTCGCGAGTCGCTGACAAGTGTGCTCGGTCTCGTTCCGAACTATGGGGGTGGGCGGTGGTTGTCCGGCGATCCGGTTGCCCGGGCTCGCCCACAGCTCACCTTGGTCACGACTGTCAGTGATGCCAGCGGGACCGACCGGGAGGCGCTTGGACGCGGTCTCTCGACGAAGTTCGGCACGTCTATTTCAGCCGAAATCGAGGCTGTTGACGTGTGGCCCAGGCCATCGTCTGACCTACTGCAGGCAGCGATTCGTGGCCTTCGTGAGTACGGGGATACCGTGACAATAGATGGAGCTCCGTCGGAGGCGGCGTTCGTCCGAACCACGCCTGATGGATTGTCAGAGCCAGTCCTCGTTGGAACAGCAGACACGCTGGTCGCTGGCGACCTTATCGTGGCCGCCGAACGTGGCGGTGGTAACCAAGGAGTGACAGTCGTGACGGCGACAGAGGCGGATGCACAACAGATATTTGATATCTATCGGACGCCGTTCCAGACAGCGGGCGACACACATCTCGCACTGTATCCGTGTTCGACACAGTTCTGGACGTTCGGTAACGAGGTAGCGCTCCGTTCCGCCGGTGAAACGGTCGACTGGTGGCTCACTCCAGACGGCACCCTCACAGCCACGCTTGACGGCACTGAACTCACGACTGGTCCGATGACGGACCCTCCGGCCGATCCAGGCACGCCGTTGTTGCGCGTTATGAAAGAGCCGCCACACTACTCGGTATTTCACCCGGAACGAGGACTGTTGGCGACCGCCCCTTCGGTCGACCGGCTTGCAGCGGACCTCTCACAGCATCCAATTCCGTTGCCAGTCGTCCCGTCGCAACTGTCGTATCTCAATTGCGTGACCGTGTTCGTCGTCAACAATGGACGACTCACTCGCGTGACGCCAGACGCACCAGTGGCAACCGGCGACAAGACGTGGTTGACAGCCGCACTGGAATGGTTCCTCAATACGTTCACGTATCAGGCCCCTGGCGCACAACTATCGGCAGACACAGTCACGCCGCAGTTCCGTCAGTATATCGCTCCACAGACAACAGGGCGATTTCCATCGACAGCAGATGTTGATTGGTCCATTAAGACACTGACCGACTATGAGGATGGTGACAAACTCCCACAACGGCCTGAAGGGCGTCTACCGGTGCTGTTCGACCGGGACTGGCGCTACCCACACGTGCCGGGACAGGAGACATTGCCACAGTGTCTCAAGTCGGACTCGACGGCAAATCAGCTCGCACTGCGGCTCGCACAAGCAATCTATACCTAGTGACTTCCTCACCCGCCGTGAACGGCGGGGCTTCCTACAAGGTCGGTAGCTGATTCTGGGGTTTCGGAACCATACGCCGAAAGGGTCGTCTGTCGGGATTTCCGACTCGCCTCTCGGTGTTCCGTGGTGCAGTCACAAGCACTCCCGCCCCGTGGCAAGTCATCGTCTGCCGGTTTCCAAGACAGACTCTCTCCCCACGGGTCTAAGCGGCTGGCTATGTTCGCCGCCGCGTTCAGGTCGGCCTGATACTCCGTCACCCAACACTCGTCGTTCGTGCATCGAAACTCCGCCTGCGAGCCACGAGAGCCGATGTGGCCGCACGCATGGCACGTTTGCGACGTATGGTGCGAGTGGACGTATTTGACCGGGATACCAGCGTCTCGCGCTTTGTTCTCGATACGGCCCTGCAATCGGGCGAAGGCCCACGCATGGAGTCGCCGGTTCATCCATTTGCCGTAGTCCAGCGACTCACGGATGTAGGTCAAGTCCTCAAGGACTATCACGGCGTCCTTGAAGCCACGGGCGTACTCGACGGCCCGCCGAGACGTCTTCTCGACAATATCAGTGAGCGCGTTCTGGTAGTGGTCGAATCGCTCGTCTATTCGCCACTCGGCGGCGTCTCGCTCTTGCAGTCGCTTGAGCGTCGTGTGTATCTCTTTCCGAAGGTGGCGAGCGCGGCCCCCGTCTACGAAGAGCGGGTCTGTCGGTCCATCCTGCTCGAAGGCACAGCCCGCGAGCAACATGGATTCGCCAATATCGAAGCCGACCGGCGTTGGGTCGTCCGGTGTCTCCGGCACCGGTATCTCGTACTCGACGGTAACGTGTAGCCGCCACGATGTGCGGTGCTGGTGTAGCCGAAACTCGCCTACCGCTACGTCGCCGTCGAGAAGGTCTGTCCACAGGTCACGCTGTTCGGGATTGATACGCAACGGTATCCAGAACGACGTGCCACGCCCGGCCTGCGGGACTTTCCAGCAAAACTCGTGTATTCGCTCTGGTGAGTGGTCGAGCGCCCACCCTCGGTTGGTGAACCGTATCGGGTGGTCGTCGTCTAGCTCTGAAGCGTTGTACGTGCCCCGAAGTTTCGGCACATAGTTCTTAAGCGCGTCTTTCGCGTAGGACGTGAGGTTGTACGGCGTGACCACATCGTTGACCGCCGTTTGCGTATCACAACCGCTCTCAAAGGCATCTTCGAGGGCGCGGCGATACGTCGCCACCGTCCGGTGAAGCCGTCGCTCTTTGTGCGCCGTAGGTGGCGCGAGCGTGGCTTCGAGCGTCTTGGTGGCGGTCCCCGTCATTGGACAACAGGTACTTATGCCGTAACACAGAAAAAGCCCATGAATGGTGGTGTTCAGATAAGGATTGAAGAATGAGGCGGGTCGGTTTTTCAGTGTCCATGCCGAAAATCGCCCGCCTCAACGGTAGTATCGACCAGATCGACTTAGAGTTTGTTGAACGCGAAGCGACACCGCGGTTTTTGATGAAGCTCAGTATTCAGCTGCATCTTGCTGGCCTATCGCTCTCGAATACTGTTTCAATACTTGAGATATTCGGTGTCGAACGTGCTCGTTCTACTGTTCACAACTGGGTTCACAAAGCGGATCTACAGCCCGAAGATGGGCAGAGTCCGGATCACGTTGCGGTCGACGAAACCGTGATCCGACTCAATGACGAGCAATACTGGCTGTACGCTGCCGTCGATCCGAAAGCGAACAAATTACTTCACACAAAGCTTGAACCGACGAGAACGAGCGTTATCTCTCGCGCGTTCTTTGCCGAACTTCGTGAGAAACACGACGTTGACGACGCGGTGTTTCTCATTGATGGCGCACCACAACTGAAAGATGCCTGCTCTCGGCACGGCCTCGATTTCAGATACGAACGCCATGGAAATCGGAATAGTGTCGAGCGTGTCTTTCGAGAGGTAAAGCGCCGAACCTCTTCGTTTTCAAACTGTTTCAGCAACGCCAACGCAGACACAGCTGACGACTGGCTCAGATCATTCAGCTTCGCATGGAATCAGCTTATCTGAACACTACCGGACAGACAGGTAGCCGACGAGCGTGTGAGCGCACAGCTACTCGAACGCGATTCCTTCCCGCCGTGAACGGCGGGATTCCCTCGCTACAGCAAAGATGAAACCATGTACGTACCACAGCACGATGTACAGCAGCAAACCACGCACAGTAGCGGCGGTCACGCATCGAGATCAGCCCGCTTGAAACGCTGGGATTCAGTCCCTGAAGAGAGGCTTGCATACGGAAGAGATGGTGAAACCAATGAGTGACAATCCGATCAGAATCGGCTCGAAATGGCCCCGGCGCGGGGGAATCCAACTGACACTGCCAGAGGCAGAAGCCGATAGCGAACAGCACACTGATGTCCTTTCACTTGGTGAGATTGTTCGCTCCGTCTTAAGCGCCAATAACAACATCACACGACTTGAAATTCTTTCGTGGCCGGGAGAAAACCAACAAGAATGGATACTGTTGCCAGACTCGAAGACGATGTTGTCACAAGAAGTTGACCAGGGTGATATGGGGTCCGTTGAGCAGGCAGAATTAATGGACTACAATGCAAAACCATCGGCCGAGCGCGACGAGGGGGACCCACTGACCGGCGCGCTTGAATCTGCGTTCAAGGAAAGTTCGCTGTCGGATTACCTTGGATACAATATTTGTGATGTTGATTTTGTGCCTGTCGAGCAGGCAATTCGTCCAACGTGCCGACTCGTGGTCGGAAGAAATCCGGATCTCTATCCGCTGAAACGAAAGCGCCCGCATCCCGTTTCCGAGCTCATCACCGATCTCAATAATGACGATATTCCGTATATCTTCCAGACGATCGTTTCGATCGGTAACAATGCCGATTACGAGCTCTCGCAGCGACTGGCGATCTACCCACCCGAGTACGGAATTGGAGTTGAAGATGACTTTGTACAGTTTATCGAGGAGGGACCAGACAAAGACCTGAGCGATTACTACGACCCTGCAATCGGCAAGATACGCTCGAATTTCGACCTGGACGGCCACGATTTCTTCCGTATCATAGGGAGCGGTCCAGACGCAACTGTCGAACCGCGCCAGGACCGTGGCGAAGCGGTAGCCCAGCGTGCCCGTCGCGTCCTTCAAGGAACATATGAGTGTCATAAACTCTATGCCGGCTATCACGATACAGACCAGACACTCGAAACACTCTATCGCTATCGTGATTTCTATACGAAAATCCCAGTTGATAGTGCGGTTCTTGACGCATTTGTCGCGTTCGTTCCCTATTACGTCGATTATACCCCATGGGACCGAATCCGGTACGCTGACCAGCCGTCACTGATTAGGCGACCAAAGGAGCTGCCACCGAAGAACACCTCCTCCGAACAAAGCGGGGGTGCTTCAGCTGCATCGGAGACGGCGTCTGATTCCGGGAACATCTTCGCTACACAAGGGAACGAACCCCACCGTTTTGATGAGGATACTGTTGCCGAATACTACGAACATCGCGGGTTCGATGTCTCTCGGCCGGACACAAAATCGTCCGGGTCAGTTCCCGATCTAATCTTACAGAAAGACGACGACACGTATTTTGCCGAGGTCGAGCGCTCAGGTACGAGTCGACCGGCAAATATACTGACTAACGCAGCCCGGGCGGCATACTACGATGTTCCAGTCTACTTTTTCACCGAGGACAGGTCGAAAGCCAGAACGGTTGCAAAGCTTCTTCGCGATCCCGTCAAAAAACATACCGAGACTGGTGCACAGTTGTACACGCAATCGAGGGCGTTAACTCTCGAAAATGGTGGTCGGCCGGTGCTACCGCAAACTGCTGCGTCAGAGTCAAGGTGGTTCCTCGTAAACGACGACTCAGACCCGAGTACGTCGGCACAACTCGAACTACGAGTTGAGGGGCGACAAGAGCCAATTGCCGACGGCCCAGCCGATGAATCCGTCGCCAGTTGGAACTACGACACCGACGTTATCCCATCCGGACGATCGGTCCCCGAAGAGCAGACACAAATTCACCCACCGTTCGTGCCGACAAAACTTGCCTATCTCAAGGAAACGACAATTAGATACCGACTCGATATGAACGAGTTTACACATTTCGAGCGCGACGACTACAAACCGGGATGGGATTATCCGGATGAAGAGGGGAAGCGCAAGCGATACAAGGCAGCCTTCGGGACGTTTCTCAAAAATAAGACCATCACTGTCGAAGAAGCAGACCTTCACAAAGACGACGTAATCTCAGCCTGTCTGAATGAGGTATACAAGCCACAGACGAATCGCAAAGCGCCCGGGACAGGGGAAAGCGGGGAGGCAGGACGTGCACTCTGGGAACACGCCGACAAAAAAGAGATCACCAGCGATGATGTTGCTGGACGAATCAAAAAGGTCAAGAACCGGACCTGGCGCTGGCCCCGTGATATTGAATCACCCGACCTTCCCTTCAAGAATGATGAGCCAGCGCTTGAACAATGGTTATAGATCACCTACACCCGCCGTGAACGGCGGGATTTGTCGGTGAACTCCCAGTCTATCCACTAGGCTGTGAAAGGCGAGTATTCGCCGTTCCCGTTCACTGTTCCCGACTTCAGGGCAAGGTGATAGGTTTCCCCTCCAGAACCAGACTTGCGCCGGTTCTGGATGAATTTGTGTGCGATGTTTTGCGCCGCGTTGTAATCCGCGTGTAGCTCTTTGCCGCACTTCTGGCACGTGAATTCGTCACCGTCGCGGTTGTCCTCGTGCGTGAAGCCACATCCTGTCTCGGAACACCGCTGGCTGGTGTATTGAGGATGAACTGTCTCAACGGTGAGCCCTTCCGCATTAGCCTTGTACTCGACTTGGCGTTTCAGTTCGTTGAACGCCCACTGCTGGAACTTTGAAGCGTCAGAAACACGGTTCCGAATGCCCCCAAGTCCTCGAACACAATAGTCGTACAGTCCTGCGACACAGCTTCGTTCACAAGCTCCTTCGACGCTTGGTGTAAGAAGTCTTCAGACCAGTTGGCGAAGGTGTCTCCGATGGACTGGATGGTGAGGTGTGCGCTTCGTGTTCCCCGTTGTTGAAGACGTGCGCGGCGGCGTTCATACTTGCGGCGCTTGTGATTCAGTAGGTCGGCGTTCCCGATGAACGCGCCTGTACTGGTAACTGCAAGATACCCGTCCACGTTTCGGTCTACGCCGAGAACTGTTCGGTTCTCGGCTTCTGCCGACGACTCTTCGCGTTCCTGCTTCACGGAAACGTGGAGGTAGTAGGTATCAGTCTGGTGGTCGTACCGGAGCTTTGCGCCCTGTTTTGTCCACTCGTCGCTTTCGATGTACTCGGCTTGAATTGAGTCATCTGGATAGACATATTCAGCATGGACGCGACTGCCACCATGGCGGCCAGCGAACAGTACCCATCAAAGTACGTGATGGCGTTCGTTTTGTAAACGGTCGTGTTCGACGTGGATGACGTGGCTCCTGCTTACACCAGCCAACGGTGTAGCCACGGTGAGTGTGGGTTCACGCATGAGGACAACCGTGATGGTGACGAGTTTGAGTGTTTGAAGTGTGGAAAGCAACTGCATAGAGATTACAACGCTGCTCGAAACGTCGGGTGGCGTCTTGTTCAGCACTGGCTCAAGTCTGGTGCTGAACGGGCCACGAGCCAATTGGCCCTCAAGTCAGGGACGTTGAACGCGAATGGTCAGTTTCGACCTACCGAGTTACTCGGGTAGAACGGGAGTCCACTGACAAGCCTCGGGGCTTGACCCCGAGGCGATTGACCACTGTCTTCGCCTTTTGTTGTGATAGCGATCACGTCTTCCTCAGGCATTGGCTGCCCCCATGTATGGTTCCGAGCTAGCTTCCAGACGATCCGGGCAACGGGATCCAGCTCGTTCATCTCAGTCGTCGGCTTTCGGATTGAGCCGTCTGTTCACCACTCCTTCGAGCCGATGGAGCAGTCGAACGATTTCATCGTCGTCGTTAAGCATGTATTCGACTGGGTCGGATTCATCTACTTCTTTTACGACTCCAAGATTGACGAGAAGCGTGATGTGTGTGTGAACGGACTGGCGACTGACACCTGCTTTCTCCGCCAGGAGAGACTTGCTGAACTGCATGCCAGGCATGTCCATGAGCGCATCAATCATGTACCCGACACTCTCGTTTTGCATGAGAACACGCAACCCTGATGGATATTCGTCGCGCACTGTCGCCATCTCCGTTTTGTCGGCTCGTGTCTTATTTGACATATCGTGTGTTACGTCTGCGGTGGTGTTAAATTTGTTGGACACTTGCCCGTGGTGATGAGAGTCTCCACTTCTCGAACCGCTTGGCTCCGGAACAGTTCGCGGCGATGCTCCATATACTGGCGGTGCAAATGTCACAACGTCAGGTTCGCCTCGGCTACCAACAGCATTTTTCCCAACGTCACTACTCTCCGAGTGAAGGAAAAGTTCTTGCACATGGATCATCCGCGGTTTCCCGGTTCATATCCCTGGTTCTGACGGTTTGTCGTAGTTCCATCTATGATTCACCGAAGCCATTCTGTTGCACCCTCTTAGGTATTCTGTGTAATTTCATTGTCTCCTGTTGAAAGAGCTGCAAAGTCAACATTCATAGACAACAATGTCACTATAATTTCTATTGCCTTTGCGTGATCTTCGCCAGAGCGATGGTTATTGTAGCACTCAATAAGTTCGTCTTCATCAACGATGCCTAATTGCTGTATGTCAGCTGTATTTGTTAGTAACTGGTTCACGGTTTCTGAATTTCTGAGAAGGTCACCAATGTCATAGGTCCAACCTGCATCGTTTTTGCTACCGTTGGTTAAAATGTACTCTCTATATGCCCAACTAGACAAATATCCAATATATTGGGTTAACCACGAAGCGGTTAGGCTCACATTTGTAGCCGGGTGGGGAATTGACGCCAACTCTTGATCAACCTGACTTACAGCTTGATGAACGATATTATTGCGAAGTGAGTATTCGGGTGGAATGCACAAGTGGAGGTTAATTAATCTGTAGTCAATCAAGGGGTTAATATAGGGTGTCCGCTGGACCATACTATAGTAGGCAAAGTGATCAATCTGATTGGTTAATGGATAGTAGTTCATAGCTTTTACCATGTTTTCGAAATTAGAATATTCAACTCCATGGAGCATAGTTGTTTCTTTGTAATTATGGATATTCGTTTTAAGAATCTGGTCAATCGTTTTATCTATATATTGTTCAGCCCCGCTGGATTTGCTTTTTAGTATGTCCACAACTTCATCAATCTCAGTGGGACCTTTATAATACGGAATCGGTAAGTCGTAATAATGTGGCATTTTAATTTTTTTTTCTGGATACACATATCCCTTAAAGAATGTATCCATAAACTGTGCAGTAATCATGACATCTACATCATCTTTATAAACCTGATCAAACAGAGAGGCGTGACCTTGAGTAAATAAACCCATGAAGTCCATCATTTTTGGGTTTTCTTCCAGAGCTCTCTCATAATATCCCTCATCTGTTTCTAAAATAGTCAGCTCAGTGTCTAGGTGCCTTGCAATCTTTTTGGCTGTTTGTGTTTCAGTACTTTCTTTCCAATACGTCATATGGTACAATTCTGGTTCATCTATCAGCGATGCGATAAGCCTTGAGTCGCTTCCTCCACTTAATAGTACACCCAGCTTATCATACGAACCTACGAGAGTATTCATATTATCAGTAAGAATGTCCAGGAATCTCTCACATAGCTCGTCTTTTGATTGCTCGGAATACGCATACTTTGGCATCCAATAATTCGAAATATTCACTCCGGATGTTGGATCGTATGTTAGGGAGGAAGCCGGTGGAACCTTGGAAATTTCATCTATGGGTGTTTTTTCGCCTAGCACCCGGCGGAGAATAAGATACTCCGCAAGGAAATCATCAGATAGAGTCACCTCCTCATCGTTGATGCTTATCAGTGGTTGTATGCTAGACGAAAAGTAAATTGCTCTGTCCGTACTCAGATAAAATATTGGTCTGGATGCTAACCTGTTAGTAAATAACTGGATTTTGTTTTGGGAGTTATCGTACAATACACCACAATAATCTCCATTGACATGCTGGATAAAATCGGAACCATATCTATCATACGCCTGCTTGAAGCAGTCCAGTCCAGAACTGTCACCGGAAATTTGGGCTCTATTTACATAACTATCTGATTGGAAATAGCCGAAAGAGGTTCCCCAGACCCAAAGCTTTAAGTCATCCTCCAAATCAACTGGTTGTTCTTCAAAGAACGTTGGGTGTTGGGCAAGCCCAATTTTAAGCTGTTCATCGTGATACGTATCTAAGACCTCGTCACCTGTATAGCAGAGATCCTTCAATACCTGATCAAAACTTATCTCGCCATTTTTTTTGCCAAAAAAGCCAAGCATTCCGACCATAAATGTTAGTGATTTTGTGAGTTGATAAATGTACCGGGAGAACAGTTACGTCGTATTAAGATAAGGATGAGGTGGTCGGTATTTCGAATATTCTATATTGAGCCGCCCTATGTTGATTGGAACAGAGGCCATCGCCTGTAATGTAGTTTGCTTCAGGAGCCGTGTTTAACGGCTATACGTAGCTGGATCGTGTCGTAAGAGCAACAAGTGTGGTGGGAGAATCAAAGTCCTACAACACGCGCAAGGCATATGCCGACTGTGGGTACGATTTCAAAACAGATCAGAACGTCGAAGTTCACTTCATCAGACTCCTCTGTAACGATCTTCCAAACGGATGCTTGCTGGATACTTCACCCTCTTGCTGATGATCTCGTAACGCTTAAGATGATTAAGTTCGCGACGGGCTTGTCTTCTTCACTTTTACCTGCAGTTTTGATCATCGCTCATGGGTAGAGGATTGTTGCTGAGATCATAGCGCAGTTTCGAGGATGATTTTGAGTGCTTTGTCGCCGGGTTTGCGGCGGACACGTTTGCGAAGTTGGAGCGCTCTGAGGTAGGGTGTGAGTTTGTCTTTGGAGGCTCCTCGATGGGGCGAGAGCTACGTGTCGCCCGCGCCACCCTTGCCTGCCGTGACTTCCAGCTCCTGCTCCAACTCACCAACAATCCGCTACAGAAAATCGTTGATCATTAACAACTTGCTTCACAAGGAACGTTAAAATTCAAAATGCTTTTGATGCTCCTATCATGATTTATTAAATATAAAGTGGCCCCAACACTAAGCTCTGTTAATCGTTTAATTCTGTCCGCAGGGTTCATAGCCCTCGGAGTAGGTACGTACTGTTCATATCTCAATCCCGCACCCACTTACGAGTTATCGATATATTCAGGTACACCAATAATATTTTGGATTAGCACAACAGTATCAATTATAATATCAGTATCGGTTGTATTCATAAGTAGTAATAGAGATACAATGAGCGTTGGTATGTTGCTTGGAGGGGCCGTCATTTTCACAGTAGCTTTGCTTCCAGTTATCAGAGGCTATTATTATTTTGGCGCAGGTGATTCCTTAACATATCTAGGTCAGGGAATAGAACTTTTGGAAAATAACATGAACCTTTCTGATATAATATATCCTGGATTACATTCTATATCTATTGTCCTTTCTATAATCACTGGAATGAGAATTGAATGGGGGTTCATGCTTACACCAGCGGTGTTTTCTATAGTTTTTATTGTATTTTCATATATGGTTATATGCTCGATAATATCGGATTCTAAAATTGTACCAATTGGCTTCTTTACTACGCTACTTCTGTTACCGATAAATCAAGTATCACAAGCAGGTGTATTCTTTCTACCATACCCTTCATTGCTGGCCTTGTTATTCACTCCTGTTATATTTTATATTCTATTTCTATATGGTGAAAATAATAATTTTAAATACAGTTTGCTTCTTATAATTAGTACAGTTTCAATTTTGATGTTCCACCCACAGCAAGCAGCAAATGTGTTAAGTATGTTACTTATGATCTCATTTTTTCAGTTACTTGCTAGTCAATCTGGTTTAACCAAACTGCCAGTAAATACTTCGTTGTATTCACAAACAATCATATTTGGATCTTTGTTTTGGTTGTGGACGTCAACACAACCAGCATTTGAGAAGAGTATTTCAGGATTAGTCATATCACTATTGTTTGACACGGGTACAACAGGCGATGTAGGATCAGTCGGTCTGTCTCTTGAAAAAATAGGGGCTTCATTAGTAGAATTGTTTTTCAAATTATTCTTTGTGAGTCTTGTTTATTGTATCCTCACTGGTTCTCTGATGATGTTTTATGCGATAAAATTTTTAAATTCAAGAAATAAAAAACCATTTTGGAGGGAAAATAAAATCCTACTATATCTTACAATCGGGTTTGGACCGGTGTTTGTCTTGTTCCTAAGTTACATAGCTTTCTCAACACAATACTTCCGCCATCTTGGATTCATTATGACTATAGCAGGTATATTAGGCTCAGTTGCTCTTTATGATCTTGTGAATCCATTTTATTTCAATAAAATATCCCAATTTCTATTGACCATATTGTTTATATTTTTCCTTCTCTTATCGGTAATGACAATGCACATGTCTCCTTTTATTTATCAAGCTAGTCCACACGTTTCAGAGGGACATGTGGAGGGGTTTGAATCAACGTTTGAACTCACCGAATCAGCCGATCTTTTAGTCACTGTCAGATCCTCTCCTAGTCGATATGGTGACGCCCTTCTTGGTCGTTCGTACCGCGTGAATGAGACCAATTCCCCCGATCATTTTGCCGACCAAAATCTAACTGCACACTATAGCCAGGATTTCTATGTTACCGTCACTAAAATAGATCGTATGCGTGATCCAATACTTTATAATGGGTTCCGATTCTCCGAAGAGGATTTCAACTACCTTGATAGTGACCCCAAAGTTGACCATGCCTACACAAATGGCCAATTTGATTTATACGCACATGGGTAGAAGATTGTTGATGAGATTATAGCACAGTTTCGAGGATGATTTTGAGTGCTTCATCGCCGGGTTTGCGGCGGACACGCTTGCGAAGTTAGAGCGCTCTGAGGTAGGGTGTAAGTTTGTTTTTGGAGACGCCTCAATGGGGCGAGAGCCACGCGTCGCGCCAAGAGTTCGGAACGACGGGTTTTGTGCGTGAGACGGGTTGCTAACCGGAGTTGGTCACCAGCGTTGAGAGGATGTCACAGAAGACATCTGAGTTCGAGCCAGCCATCAGGCGGCTCGAACGCCAAGCTGCCGAATTGATACACAAAGACACCGATCTGCTGACTGTTGTCTGCGGATTTGAGTTCAGTGAGACTCCCGTTTGTGACGAAACTGCTGACGAATGGGAGGCACAGTACGGCTATCAGCCGATGGTGCGGGCGTTCTATTGCAAGGAACTTGCGGGATTCACGACCACAGAACTGTATGAGTTCCTTGCCGACGCCGAGCGTGCGGGCACGCTCGGCGTCGATCCTGACCAGTTTGCTCCTGACAAGACCGCTCCAGGACGAACCACCCTCGGCCGTGCATGGCGTGATCGCTTCTCTGGCCGCCTCAAATCGTTCATTACGCAGTCCGTAGAGCGTGTCCTCGCGGTTGCCCACGACACGGGCAACCCGCTCGGAATGCGCGCACTCAAACCAACCGACAAGAGCGACTGTTCGAAGCGTTCCGAACGTCGCTATGTCACCGAGAAAGCCAAGGACGTGACGGATACACTCTGTCAGATCGTCTTTCCTGCGATTGATCTGGACCGCCCCGATGACGGAACGCAGTATGCCGATACTCAGTCGATCACATCGAGTTAGAGGAAGCGTCTGCTTGAGGAAGATGTGCAACAACCACAAGCAGACAACAAGATAGAGGAAGAGCACCTGCTTAATTTTGTCGTCAACAGTCTTGAGAAGGAACTTGCGGTAGATCTCGGAGAAGACGTTAAGGTTTCTACGGAGACATTGTATGAGGTCCTCGCCGGCGCCAGCGCCGGCGGGACCTCGATCAATCACGTCTGCGAAACGACAGACGACTCGCCGCATGCCAATACCGTCCGAGGATATCTCACCGATCAGTTCGACCTAGATACTGTCGAGGCAGTTGGAGACATGCTCTTACAACGAGATGCGCTTGAGACATTGCCGGATCGGCCGGTGGAGGTCGTCGTCGACCTCCACCTCGATCCCTACTACGGTGACGAAGACGAGACAGAGGCTCTGTACTTCTCACAGGCGAAACGAGGAACCACCGCGTTTCACGCCTATGCCACGCTCTACGCGCGGGTGCGCAACAAGCGCTACACACTGGCAGTTCGTCAGCTGGTTGACGGTGAGACGACTAGCGATGTCCTCGCAGAGTTTCTCGAACTTCTCGACGGCCTTGACCTGGCCGTCAAGGCCGTCTACCTTGACCGCGGATTTTACAACAGCACCTGTCTCAGCTTGCTGTACGCGCACAACTACGCCTACGTCATGCCGATTGTCAAGTGGGGCGAGGCGATCCAGGAGGAACTCAACAGAGGCTGGAGCCGCGAGATCGAACACGATCTCGCCGGCAAGGTAACGTTCCCTGTGTTCATCGACTGTGTCTACCAACAAGGACGGTACGACGAACACGGGGTGGCGCGCCACGGCTACGCCGCTGACGCGCCGTTCATCGACACGCCACGAGATGCACGAGAGCACTACAGCAAACGTTTCGGCATCGAATCGAGCTATCGATTAGCCAAACAGAGTCTCGCGTTCACTAGTTCGCAGGACGCTGGTCTGCGACTGGTGATGTTTATCGTGAGCTTGCTGCTCCAGAACAGCTGGCGGTATCTCCACTGGCAATACGTGGCGGCGCCCCGCCGCGGGGGGCGCCGCCTCTGGAAATGGCCGTTCAGAGAGTTCTGTGAGATGGTACTCCGGGCAGCCTGGACAGCACTTGGCGTCCGCAGAGCTGTCCCAGCGAACCAACCGCTTGACGACCGGTTCTTCCGGTAGCTGCCCCAAATGAGGACAGCGGTCGTGAGTGGCAACGCTGTCGCGTCGGCGGCGATCCGCCGCCGACAGCGACTGGTAAGCATCAAACTCCGGCCGCCAAGAACAGAACTTACCGGTTCACTCCGTTCGAACTCTATCCAAGTATCGAAGACAACTATTCAGCGGCTACTGGACAGGGTAGTGAGCTCTTTGATGTGATCGACTGATACTGCGTTCCTCGATCTCCAGAGCTATCTCGGGTTAACCGGCACAGCTGCCAACCAAGGCAGTCAGATGTTCGACGAAGAAACGACCCGTGAGTCTGGTGGGCCTGCTGGCGATACGCATCTGGAGTACATCAAGCAACTCGACGCGATGGAGATCGCGTCGATGGTCAACGGCGCGATTGGCAGCATGATGTGGGCTGCCGAACAGTACTATTCGATAGATCGCCACGCCGACGTGGCGATCGACATCACCTACGTTGCATACTACGGTGACCGCGATGAGTTCCAGATGAGTACCGGTGCTCCACCGAGCAAATCCTACTCGTGGTGTTACAAGATGGCGACGATCTCAGTCGTTGGTGAGGAAGTAAAATTTACACTCGGGATGCGGCCGCTTCGCGGCTACATCCCTCGGAGAGTTCTTGTCGAGCAACTCCTCGACATGGCAGGTGACCACGTCTCACTTGGGACGGTGTATGCCGATGCCGAATTCGACGGCATCGGCGTGATTGCTGCACTCGAAGAGAAGCGCCTCTCCTACCGGATCCGGAAGTCATCGGACGACCGCGTTGATCGGTTTGTCGCCGACATGGATCACGAAGTAGCAGTCAAACAATCTCACGAGATGGAGAAGGGGAGTGGGGGCCAATTTGTGACGGTTACCCCGACCCTGGTCGGGGTTCCCTCGACCCGGAAAGAAGATACGACGGTGGTGTTCGTGACGAACTTGCAGGTGTGCGATAGAACGAAGACAGCACGCGGGCGTACCCGCCACCTCATGGGCCGGTACGCCCGCAGGTGGGGCATTGAGAACAGCTACAAGTCGATCAAAGACTTCCTGGCATGGACTACATCACGAAACACGGCTGTGAGAGTGTTTTACTTCGGCTTTGCGGTGATTCTCTACGATATGTGGTTGGTTGTTGACTTACTGGTACAGATCAGTCTCGACATTGAACAGCGGTTGAAGCCGCGCGTGCCTGCACGAACGTTCCTGAATATCGTGCGTAAGGAGATGCCTGTGACGTAGACGTTCCGCCGGGCGGAACGCCCACTCGTGAGAGATATCTCTACGCAGTCTGGCTATTTTCGCCGAGATATCGGGCGATATCGACAGATCAGTTCGTTGTTTGGCTGAATAGACCGCAGATTGATAATATCTTTCTCGCCTGTTACCGAAATCCACCGCTGCTCATCAATTGTTGATGCACATTCCGAACACCTGACTACAGCGACGCGTGGCTCTCGCACGTGTTGACATGCACGTCTTCGGCAGCCTATTCTCTCTCGCCGTGGACGACGTACTCCCGTTCGAAAGAGTCGTGGTCGTCAAGTGGTTCGTACGCTCGAAAGCCGTCAGTGTAGACCGTTACCGACTCCTGCTGGCGGTTCGACAGCAGGAGTCGAATGGTCGATTCATCGGCGGCTTTCGCCGGGTGAACGTAGGTTTCTCCAGTGCTACGGTCAGTAACAACAAACACCGGTGGCTTGTCCTCCTGAAACGTTCCACGGCCGCACGTGGACAGGCCACGCAAGCGCGGCTCTTGGTCGCGCTCGCGGCCCTTCTCTCCTGCAGAGAGGTACAGTTCGTCGATCTTCACTGGGCCTTTGAGTTGTGGCCGAGGCGCGTCCAGCGACCACAAGAATCGCTGCACGCGCCGGTAGACCGTCTTATAGGTAACGGCAAGTCCTGCGCCCAGTTGTCGGATGCCCGTGTTCAGCGGGATGTAGGTGTAGACGGCAAAATACCATCTCCTAAGCGGTATCTCCGAGTGTCCGAAGACCGTGCCGGTCTTGTCGTTGAACGCACAGTCGCAATTCTTACAGCGATACCGTTGAAACACTCGATAGCTGCTGTGCCGAAACGCGCGCCATCGTTGCCCGCTAACAAATTGGTCCCGTCGCAAAGCGGTCTAGAGTTCAGTAGCAACTGACATCCTTGCGGAAAGGGTGGCCTCTGGTGTCCAACCCACGAGGCAACCCATGCACGCTGAACTCAACGTGCGGTTCGAACTGAGTATCGACGAGAACAAAACAATACCGCTGGCCGCTCTCGCCGAGTTCGTCTCCGAGCAGAATATCGAATCAGTGCTGCTCGAATCGATGGTCGAGAGCCTCGACGCCGCTCGCGTCGAGGCGCTCTGTGGCGAAAAACACGCCCACGGCAACGGTGACCAGCGCTACCAACGAGCTGGCACTGATACCCGCACCGCTGTCACAACTGCCGGTGAACACGAATTTGATCTACACTACGTCGAAGATACCGCCGCTGACCACGACGAACGCAGCTACTTTCGTCCTGTCGAAGGCGTTCTCGACTTCGACGGACAGAATCGCTACCAACAAGATATCGCCGCCAAGAGTGCTGATCTCGCTACCTCACTCAGCTATCGTGATACCGCTGATCACGGCGACGGCATCTTCGAGAGGATGCCGTCGCCGACCACCATCAATCGTCGTGTTAGGGAGTACGGCAGCAAACTCAAGCAGTTCCTCCCTGAGCGTGTCTCCAACACTGAAGCTGACGCCGTCATCCCTGACGGAACGAAGTGTCACAGCCAAGACGACGATCGTACGTACCACTCTGTTCAGGCCACGCTGGGCGAAGATACTGCTGACAACTCACGCTCCCTGCTCGATCTCTCGGTAAATGGTGACTGGGATGAGACTGCTTCCGACCTCAACGAGATAGATGCAGTCACTGACGACGCTGCGGTCGTCAGTGACGGTGAAAGCGGTATTGTCACGGCCTTTACTGACGAAAATCGCGTTCACCAGCTTGACCTCGTCCACGTCGGCAGAACGCTGGACTACAATCTCTGGGATGACGGTGTTTTCTCGCTGGAGCAGCGCAACGACATCGTCTCGGAGGTGATTGACGAGGTGTTCCATCTGAAAAACTCCGTTGCAAAGCACCACCCCAACGAGGAGTTCGCGGCGATCCGCCAGCGGATCGCCCGAACCACCGAGCGTATCGAGCATCTGTATTCGGATAAGCGAGATAACCACGTGACTGCGGGCTAATCGCCGAGATTATGACCGCAGGATGAGATGGGGAGGTTGGTTGAGTTGAATGAAACTCTCCCCAGACGCTGTTCGGACGCTACTGACTTCGGTGTTCCCATCGGAGTTCATCGACGACTGCGCACGCGAGTGCGGAGTCGTCGAGCGAGATCGTGACATCGACATCAAGATGCTGGTATGGACGCTTGCTGTAGGTTTCGCCGTCGGTGGCGAAACCCGCTCCATCGCTGATTACCGCCGTGCCTACAACGCCGCCACTAACCAGTCCATCGCAGCTTCCAGTTTCTACGACCGCTTTACCGAGAACTTCGAACAACTCCTCTCACAACTTCTCGAACACGCACTTGACCACGTTGCTGTCCCTCACCACGTCTCTCCAGAGTTCGACCGCTTCAGAGACGTAATCGCGGCTGATGCCACGATTTTTCGATTACAGCAACTTCTCTCTGAATTCGAGGCAACACACGATGACGCTTCCGGCGTCATGCTCTATCTCGTCCACAACGTCACTGATCAGTCGGTGATCTCCGAGAAGATCACCGACGAAACAACCCACGAGAGTACGTTGTTCAAAACGGGATCATGGCTTCGTGGCCGCCTCTTCCTGCTTGATCTCGGCTTCTTCAAGTACCGCCGCTTCGCCCTGATTGACGAAAACGACGGCTTCTTCGTGAGTCGCCTAAAGAAGAGTGCTAATCCGCTCATTACCGCCGCACCACAGACGCTACGCGGTAATTCCCTTGATATCGAAGGCTCGCAGGTCTTCGACGTGGTCGGAGACCTGCACCGCCAGTACATCGATGTCGACGTTGTCGTTGGATTCAAGCGCCGTGAATACGACGAGCAGCGCTCAACAGACAGCAAAGAGTTCCGTGTCGTCGGCGTCCGCAATGAGGACACCGACGAGTACCACCTCTACATGACGAATCTCCCACGTAAGGAATTCTCTGCGTCACAAATAGCGACGTTGTATCGGGCAAGATGGGAAGTTGAACTGTTGTTCCGCGAACTAAAGTCGCGGTACTCTCTGGAAGAGTTCGATACGTCGAAGGAACACATCGTGAGGATTCAGATTACGGCGGCCCTGCTGACGCTGGTGGTCAGCAGGGCTATCCTCCGAATTATGGTGGATCACGCAGAAGAACAGGATGAGAACGTCACTTTCCCGACGGAACGCTGGGCGACGACGTTCCGGTCGTACGCCCAGCTGATCTTGATGGAACTGGCTGATCTCTACGGATTTCCACCGCCAAACATTCCAGAACTCCTGTATCAGGAAGCCAAACAACCTGCTCCTGGCCGAAAAACGCTGTTAGAGGAGGTGTGTAGAGATCTCACCGCTGCTGAGGCCTAAAGCGAATACGAATGGTTGAATCCAGATGGTCAGTCGGAGCACATTCCAGCGAATGGGTAGTCAATACATTCAACCAGGGTTACCGTGATGAAATTTCAAAAACCGCATATGTCAGTTCAAACCCACAGGCCTGGTTGGTTTTTATGGGCAATTTCGAGGAGCATCCATTAAAGGGAGATACATCAAATAAATACCACAATCGGCTGCAACGGTACAAGACGACATCAATAGTCAATACAAATGATTTCCATACGTTCAATTTGCTCTACGATGAATCTAATAACTACGAGCCTACACTGTATCCTTCCCCGCGATCCGTTACTGACCACGTAATTGGTCTGGATCGGGACGATGATCCTCCGCAGCGGATTATCGCACACTACATGCCTCCCCATCCCCCGTTCATCGCTCGTATGACCAACGGGGAGATTGAATTCACTGAGGTCCCCCGAAATTCACGATCATTTGAAGCATACCTTGACAATCTCAGGTGGGGCCTAGAAGAGGTATCGCTCTTATTAAAGAACGTTGACCGAGAGAACGTGATTATCACCGCCGATCACGGTTGGGCCTTCTGCCTTTACCCGGCTCGGAATTCCCACCTGCCCGGTATGATCGCCCCTGATGTCCGCCAAGTACCATGGGTGGAAACTTCGGCGACCGACGACCAAACTTACGAACCCGAGTTATCGGGAGAAGGTGAACGAGAGTCCATGCCCGCCGAGGGTACACTCGAAGCCCTGGGCTACCTCGGATAGCGGGGAGGTTGACTTCGTTTGGAGGACCCGTAGGAGGTGACGAATATTTTCTTGATTTCCGAAAGGTAAATATGAGGTGCCGCCTCGGAACGAAGTGACGGTATATTGGGTCGGTAGTCCGTCGACTCGCATTACGTTACCAAAGTTGCACGTCCTTGAGGCGCCCACTGTCGGCCTGGATAATCCGATAGGCCCGAATGCTAGAAGGTGTAAGGCGTGATGTTGTCGGATTTGCCGACACCGCCGCCGGTGCCCTGTGGCCGGGTATTGGACTCAGTCATGAGCTTTTCGACGAGGCAGTAGAGCGGCCGAGTGGTTAAGCAGTCGCTCAAGCGGGTGAGAAACAGGGAATTCGTGTCTTTCCAGTGGTGGCGAAGGTATTGCCGGGGTAGGCGGACGGTGCCGGCCGCAAGCCTTTCTGAATCCGGCCCGGGAGGTACCAGTCTGCGTCTAAGTCACGATGGTTAGGAGCACACACCTCACCGGCACGTAAGCCGGGTCATACAACAGGGCGACTATCGCCTGGCTACGGTCTGAATGTGCGTTGTGACAGCGTCGGTGAGCCATATTTCCTGAAGTCGGTCGCCCTGTTCGGGCTTCAGTCAGACACAGGCGTGCCAATCGCTATCGGTGTGTTGAACGTCAAGATTCGTTATGTCGGTGAGTGTGTGTCGTCGACATGGTTCTTAGACGGTGGTCGGTGGTTCGGGTACGAGTGACGGGGTTTGTAGCAAACTACGACGTTCGCCGGACGGTGTGATACACCTAAAGGGGTGAATTGCTCACAGTATGTCAGACGCTCGAGGAGCGGTTACTCCCCGACGATGTCGGGACCAAGTGGCTCGCTCCCGACCGTCACAAAACAGTCGGTCGAAAGGTAATCGCCTTGTTTTGCCGCCAACTAACGGCGTCTTCAGACACTCTCACAGAGATATTCCGTCAGACTAACCGGGAATTGGACGCCGTCTGGCGATATGATATCGCTCAGACGGTTCGCACAGATGTGTTGAAACCTTGCCAAGCAGCACGTAGCTGATCCTGACGTACCCGCCGCACTGGAAGGCGCGGACGGGTACGCCAAATGGGTGCAGATCGCCTTGATTCTGTATCGTGTCGAACTGGAGAAAAGCCTCCGCGAGACTGAAGGCTACCTCAACGAAATGCCCGGAATTCTCGCCGTGTTCGAACTCGATGAGTCACCGCACTACAGTTCTTTCTGCCGGTGGGAACAGAAAGTACTGGATGCGTGAACTCCGCCGTCTGCTCCCCCTTTTCCGGACGTATCCGGGAGATGTATCGCCGTCGTCACCGGAACAACGGAGCAAGATACGATAGTTGTAATCCTTTAGCAACCGCCGTGAGTGACAGCCACTGCATCTTCTGAGGTCAAGAATTCGCCTCTAACTCTGTGGGGCTATGAATAATCGACCCTATCCCGACGTAGTCTTGCGTTCAACAAGGCAGATCAACTCACTATCGTTTCAGACTTGTCGATTATTTCCGGAGATTATAGATATATTAATCTGTTCTGCGTAGAAAAAACGACTAAGCGATATTTTTCAAATTCCCATCAATAGTTCCAGCAACCTGGGTAGTTCTTGATTCAACACCTGGCGAAAATTGCGTTCAGAGACTTGGTCTTGACCGTTGTGTCTGATCTGTCATGGAAAAGCTGCCAAGCAGAGTTCAGGTGGAACAACTCTCCAGCGACCTCCGAAATGATCTCTTTACGATCCTCCAATGGGAGCGCGCCGTCGTCCCACAGCTTGTAGCCAAGTGTACGCGGAACGTGAGACAAATCGAGTTGGTGATCCCTTGTGTCTGTCTGAAAGGACTTAAAAAGGCTGTTTTCGGCGCCACTGACGACGCGAAAGTCGTCAGTGATCGCCTCAGCAGTTTCCAGAGTATCTGCGGTTTCGCTCCAGGGAGTGTTCACCGAGACATCAAGCACTGATCGTGACGCTGCTTCGGTATCTTCTGCGAGCGTTACCCGTACGTCGTGGCACTCACGGTCCTCGTCTTGACTGTAGCAGTTGATTCTATCAGGAATGACCGTTTCCTCTTCACTCCCCCCCAATGCGGCTGGAAACTCACGGAGTTTGTTTCCAGCCGCACTCGGTTACGCGGTCGCGGATGGTGTCCTTCAAGGGCGTCCTTTCGAGGTCCTCGACATGTGAGGCTGCGTCACGGTAAGAGAGTGCGGTCGCAAGATAGACTGTTCGAGCAGCGATATCCTGCTGATATCGCTTCTTTCCGTTGAAATCGACGAATTGTTCGATGGGATGGAAATGAGCGTTCCCGTCGTCAGTTGCCGTAGTGTCTTCCACGTAGCCAAGGGAAAATTCGTGCTCGCCGGCGGTAGTAACCGCCGTGCGAGTCTTCGTCGTCAAGCGTTGGAATCGGTTGGCTCCGTTTCCCTGTGCGTGTTTTTCGCCACAGTATGCCTCAACGAGTACGTCGTTGAGGCTCTCGATTATCGGTTCGAGCAGCGTCGATTCAAGATGCTGCTCGGTGAGAAACTCCGCGAAAGCGGCGAGCGGGTACTGTTCGGTTGGATCAATTGTCAGAACGAAGTGTATCGTGACCGAAATCTCAATTGGGGACTCGCTCATGTTCAACAACCAGTCCCCATTCCTTCAAGGAGTCAACTACGACTTTGTTTCAGAGACTGCCAAGACGGTTCTGAACGATTCTCCGACGCGACCAAACTGTTTTAGCAACGCCAATGCAGACACAACTGACGATCGGCTCAAATCATTCAGCTTCGAATGGAATTAGCTTATTTGAACACTACTATTTGTGATCTGCCTATCATTTGTATCCTAGAGATTCTAAGTGTTCAAGAGTATCTTCAGATAATTTATTGTTGATAGTATTAGATTCCGATTCCTTAGATACCTCCAAATAATATTCCTTAGCACTCTGCTTAGATGTGACTGAAGAACCGAATTTACCTTCACTCTGAATATACATCGGACATATATCTATTAGGGTTGATAGGATATTCTTATTCTTATTAAATGATGAGGTATATCCTGACTTTGTAGAATCATAAATACACAATAATAATCTTTTTATAACATTCGATTCTCCGAAAACATATCCTCCTTGTTTATCCCAAATACTAGGTGCACTGTAGAGGGGGTCAAGTATAGAATCATGCCATTTATCTGGTGGGTGAACCGTGCAATGGGAATACCCTAATCGATTATCTGGAATCTCGCTAAACAATGATCTGCCATGAATTTGACTAGAATTGATCGATTCACCTGCAACATCTGATACTGTCGGGAATATATCTGTATGACGAATAAGTTTTTGTCTTTCTTCGCCCTTAGGAAGATCTGGATGAATTAAAACCGTCGGAACATATGCAAGTTCTGGACAGGGTGGATATCCATGGCCTGCAAAGCCATTATGTTCTCCCAAGAGCTCTCCGTGGTCGCTAGTAAAGATCACTAAAGTTTCTTCCTCTAACTCACGCTCTTCCAATAATTCCAACCGTCTTTCAAAGCGCTTTACGCTTTCTTGAACTCCTTCCGCATACCATTCTTTGAGTGTTTCCGAATTTCCGTCTGTTGCCTGCATCGTTTCCCGAGGAGTTGCCTCAGGTAACGCTGGAAATGGGGCGTGTCCACCGTGGTCCAATTCAAGACAGACAAAGGGAGATGATAATTCAGAAATTTCCTTATTTGCTGGCCCTCCAAGCACATCATTCAGTGGCCGTCTGAGTTTATTGTCATTAAATCCTGTAGTCAATGATTTAAAATCAAAAATTGTTTTCGTATTTGGTGATAGTGCTTGATTGAACCAAGTAATTCCGTGTTTAGATGGATACTGTCCTGTAGCAATTGATGGCATTGCTTGTGGTGTTGATAACCCGCTCGCGACAGTTTTAAAATATATGCCGCGTTTTTTGATTGAGTTTGGAACAGAGTCCCATCTAAGAGCATCACTAACAAAGATGTATACATTTTCAATCTCTTCTATTGATATTGACGATAAGGGCGAATCTGAATAGCAGGACATCTCTATATGCTTAAATACAGACTAGACAAATAGATTTTACTATCTATAGGGTGGCAAGAGAACTAAGGTGGGCCGTAGGGCCCGCCTTTGGTCAAACCAAACCTCGATACTTCCCAACTGAAATCGCCACAATCCAGTTGAGTCCATGGAATCGGTAGCAAAGTGCATTGTATTAACTTTGGCATGAGTGGGTGACATAAAAAACTTGACATGATTAGTGTCAACAAGCAATTCTACCGAGTTCTACAGTAAATCTGAGGGAAGTCGAAACAGGGAGTGGCAACTGGAGCATGAGCGCCACGTCCCTGCAGAATCATCTTCGGTCAAGGAGCTATTCAAACATGTGGACATGCTCTGTTGAACGCAAGACCGCGGAAATATTATATTTATGACATTCAATATCCCACCGATAACAACGCTCTAGCAGCAGATCTTGAGATCGGACGATACGATTTTACCCGACTTGTGCAATAATCAAAACATCAGTTTCACAAGATACTGCACGAAGTATGAGATGGACGATGGCGATGCCTCTCTCGAATACGTCCAGAGAAGGAGGGCAGGCGGCGAGTTAGGAGCTCGCCGCCTGCGCGAGGTTATGCACGATATACTTTCGCGTGAGCTCCCGGAACTGGCCACGCCAGCTCCGGGAGCGGATCTCGTCACCGTTATCCTTCAGCATCGCAAACACGGTCTCGCTCATCGATCGCTGGTTGTAGACCTCGTCGTTGATTCTGGTGTTGTGGGCTTTTTTGAGTGCGTTTTGCTCGAAGTGTTCGATCACTGGTCGCGTCGAGGCATCACGACAGGCTTCACGGAGATCACTCCAGGAGTACATTTTGTCGGCCAGCAAGGCCTGCAGGTCTTCGGCGTTGCGGCGAAAGGCCTGCAGTCCAATATGCCCGTCATAGGCTTTCTTCGTCGTGAAATGTGCGTCCATAATGGCAAGAGACTCCGTATCAACGAGCAACTTCGTTTTCATCGCATTGAACGAGTAGCCGACACGGTTGCGGTAGTGTGTACTTGCCTGATCTCGTTGGAAGCCGCTGGCATCAACTGACGCAGTTCCCGAGAGTCCCGCCTACTCCGCTGACCGGCGGAGCAGGCGGCGTAACTCTTGCATCGGAAATTCACCGTCCCACACGCTGAAAGACGAGTAATCAGGAGATTTCTCACGACCAGACACATCAAGGATCTCCGGCATCTCGTTGAGACAGTCTTCGAGTTGCCGGAGCGGCTTGTTAATCTCCTCTTTGAGCAGAAGGAGCGCGATTTTCGTTGACTTAGCGTACCCGTCCGCGCCGTCCGGCGCGGCGGGTACATCTGGTTTCTCTACGTGGTTCGTGGCAAAGTCTCGAAACGTCTGTGCAAGGGTCTTGAGACGCCCCATATCGCCAGACGGCGTACAAATCTCCTGGAATCAGCGATATAATCCGCAGACGGCGTCATTATTCAACGGAGCAACTAGAGTTGATGCGTTGGCTTTCTCCACTGCTACTATAAGGACATCTACGGCATTCGTCCCGTTGCACGGGAACTTCGGAACACGGTTGTTTGGCTGAGCTGTGGCTTCGATCGACCGCCGTCAAGAGACGCGGTCGATCGCTTCCTCACCGATCTTGAACACGTCGTTGACGAGGTATTTGACCACCTCGTCGAGCAGGCCGCCCGCCGCGGCCTGCTCGACTTGACCTACTGCATTGATTCGACCGACGTGAGAGCGATGCCTACCGATCAAGACGCGTCGAAATGCTACGATCCAACCGAGGACGAGTACTACTACGGCTACGGCTGTACGATCGTCTCAACCGGTCAAAAGATCCCGATTGCAGCCGAGTTCACCGAGAGCAAACAAGCGCCAGAGGAGACGGCGATGCGCGTCACGCGTGACGCGCTCGCCGTCGATACACCGATCTGGATGCTTGGAGACAGCGCCTATGACACGCTCGACTGGCACGACCACCTGCTGGCCGCAGGGGTCGTGCCAGTCGCCCCGTACAACGCGCGAAACACCGACGATCCGAAAGACATCGAGTACAGGATCGAAGACCGCATTGAGGAACACAGCGAGGACGTTCAGCTGAAGCAATCAACCTTGGACGAGACGTACAACCGCCGTACGGGAGTCGAACGAACCAACGAATCAGTGAAGGACTGCGGCCTCGGGCGAACGCACGCCCGAGGCCGCGTCCACGCACGAGCACAGGTGTTTCTCGCCCTGTGTCTTCGTCTAGTCGTCGCAATCACCAACTACGAACGCGGAGACAATCCGGGAAGCACGATCATCACGGTGTGATAAGAGTTCTATGACACCCTCTCTTTATTGGTAAAACACTCCCCTAGACACTATTAGACACGAACAAAACATTGAAGTCGCTGTTCTCGAATTAGTTATATCGTCATCCACGAACTGAATCATTAGTAGGTTATTCTACAAAAGTAAGGATAATATTGGATAAACTAATCGATCAAACCGCTTGTCAAAACCATGATTGGAAAATAATGATAACAGATATTTACCGTTGCTCAACGTTATTATAGACCCAGTCGAGATATTACTCTATAAGAATCTCATTAAATTATGGGTTTGATATCACGGATCGGGGGTGACCTGAAATTTGAAACCAGTAGCCAAATTCTAGGGGTTATATTAGGTGGCAGCTTGACGATCATTCTTGCGCAGTTTCTTTCTCCCAATGACTATGGTTTGCTTTTTCTTACGATTTCAGTTTTAGAGGTCGCGAAAATTTTCAGTCGGTCAGGCGTAGGAAAATCCACTAGTAGATATATTGCAGATTACAAGGACACTCAACCTGACCAGATCCCGCATATACTAACAACAGGATTGATATATACAATAATCGCAATCGCAAGTACTTGTGCAATTATAATCTTTGGAAGGTCATATATTAGTGAATTACTTAATCAACCCAAAATCACATCACTATTATTTATAGGAACCGGCTTCATTGCAGCTTCAACGCTATTCTCTTTTGCTAGACTTTCGCTTCAGGGTTTTGAAAATATAAAAGCCAGTTCAGCAATATTTCTTTTGAACCGGACTATTCGTACTATCCTTGTATCTGTGTTCGTTTACTTCGGATTTAACACTCTTGGTGCGTTACTGGGTTACATACTAGCGGCCCTACTTAGTGCTATTTGTGGCCTTGTTTACATGTACATAAATTACTATAATACGATAAAGTCAGACACTATTGACACAAAATTACGGAAAAAAATTGGCAAATATTCACTCCCACTTATCTTGTCAAATGCTGCAAATTCCATTGATAAGAGAGTAGACGTCTTTTTGATAGGCCTCATCATTGATCCAACCGCTGTGGCTTATTATACTATTAGTAGACAAATGATAATGTTTATACAGTCTCCTATCTCTTCACTAACATTTACTCTTGCCCCTACTCTAAAGGCTGACATAGTGAAAGGGAATAAAGACGATGCAATTGAATTATATAATGACGCACTTTCAATTGGACTGCTTCTCTATATTCCCGCAGCTGCAGGCCTAATTGTGCTTGCCGAACCAACTATTAGGATGATTTTTGGTAGTCAGTATCTTGATGCCGTTCCTATCCTTCAAATATTATCGCTATATGCTATCTTTTCTTCAATTGTTACGCTCAATGGGCAATGTCTAGATTTCCTTGGCCGGGCGAGAGATCGTGCGGCGATAAAAGGAGTTACTTCAATGGCAAATGCCGGTTTGAATATTTTTCTTTTACCTTGGATTGGAGTTACCGGTGCCGCTTTATCAACAGTCCTTACATATGCAGTTTATGCGATATCAATTACATATATTATGTCATTCGAAATTAAAATTAATTTCCGTTGGCTGTTCCATTATCTGTTAATAGTCTGTTTAATCACAGCTGTAATGTCTGCAGTAATTTATCCATTCGTAGGATATATACAGGGCATTCATCACCTGATAGCTCTAACAGGCCTTGGTATTCTAGTTTGGATGACTTTGGCCTTATGGACGCAATTAATACATTTTGAGTTAGATTATATTAGATGTAATAATTGAGTCTATTGTAAGGCGGTGTTCAGATAAGGATTGAAGAGTGAGGCGTACGTTTTCAGAGTGTTCATGCCAGAAAACGCACTCCTCAGCGGTAGTATCGACCAGATCGACTTAGCGTTTGTTGAACGCGAAGCGACACCACGATTTCTGATGAAGCTCAGTATCGGTACTTCACGAACAGCGTAATCGGTTAGATTGAATCGTTGATTTGACCACGAGAAAGTGTCTGGATTAGGATGTGTTCAAGCTCCCCAATCCAGACGGTTATCTTTCGGCGTCGGAGGTAAAAGACGTAGCGGAAGAGGTCATCACTCCACTCCCGTTGCCGGGTGTCGAGGGGAGCCCCCTCGACCCCGGCGATATCTGGCTCGTCGTCATTTTGGCCTGCACCAATCAGACCTCGATTTGGGAAACCTGCAAGGACACCGACGGAACACCATGCGACGACACCGTCTTGACGTGGCTACATACACTCAATCGGCAGTGGCTCGAATTCGTCGCTAACCTCCTACTCGCTCGCCTAGCTATGACGATTCTCGACGCTGACCGGTCGAGAATCGTCTCCATCGACTTTATCGATAACCCCTACCACGGCGATCACTACGCCGATGAAGGCGAACTCTGTTCAATGTCCCCCAAAGATGGGACCACAACGTGTCACCGATACTGTACGGCGTACATCGTTTCCAACGAAAAGCCAGTGACGCTGGCGATGACGTACGTCCGCAACGACGAAGACGAGGCCGACGCGGTCGAGCGCGTGCTCGCCCGCGTCGAGAACTATCCCTTCGAAATCGACCTCCTGCTTGCCGACAGCGGGTTCTACAACGAACGCGTCATCCGCCGTTCCCGTGAGATCGCTGCAACGGTCGTTCACGTTCCCAAGAAAGGTGAGCGCATGAAGGACAAACTCGACGTACACAAGTCGTACATGACGACCTATCGCATGTACAAGGACAGCGAGCGGGAGCTTCAGATCCCGCTCGCGGTCGCAGTCTCCTACCAGAATGGCGACCGTGGCAAACACGGAGAGGTTGTTCGGGGCTACGTCGCCTGTGGCGTTGCTGAAAAGTCACCGAAGAAAGTCGAACGCCTCTACAGGAAACGCTCAGGCATCGAGACGAGTTACCGGTTGCTTCGGCAAGCACGAGGGATCACGACAACGCGTGATCCCGTCGTGCGATTTGCGATAATGCTCGTCGCGGCACTGCTGGAGAATCTGTGGCTCGTGCTCCGATGGGCGGTCGTCGCCCGCCCGCGGCGGGGCGGGCGCGACCTCCCGGAGGAGTTCACGTTCAAGACGTTCTGTGACTGGATTCGGAACGAACTCGAAGACGAGTTAGAGCGACGCTGGTACGTCGAGGCGAACGGTGTGGGTGTTCCTGAGACGTACGGCTCGGTGGCAGCCGCGGGCTGACCGCGGTCAGCCCACGGCCTGTCCGAGGATCCGTCAGCGACAGCTCTCTGCAGCACCGGCGTAAAATTGCCTGTTCTCGTCCGTTTGGTGTGGTAGCTCGTTTCTGCCGTCCGTTCTTTCACAGTGGTTGCGAGAATCTCCCCCAAAATCATACAGAAAGTGATTCGTTTGTGGCGTTCAGATCACGCTGTGTCGACTCGTTCGTGAAGTACCGAGTATTCAGTTGCATCTTGCTGGATTATCGCTTTCGAATACTGTTTCAATTCTCGAAATATTTGGTGTCGAACGTGCACGTTCAACAGTTCATAACTGGGTTCACAAGGCAGATCTACAGCCGGAAGACGAACAGAGTCCGGATCACGTTACGGTTGACGAAACCGTGATCCGACTCAATGACGAGCAGTATTGACTGTATGCTGCCGTCGATCTGAAAACGAACAAATTACTACATACACAGCTTGAAACGACGAGAATAAACGTTATTTCTCACGGCTTCTTTGCTGAAATCCGCGAGAAACACGACGTCAACGACGCCATGTTTCTCATCGATGGCGCACCGCAACTGAAACACGCCTGCTCTCGGCACGGCCTCGATTTCCGATACGAACGCCATGGAAATCGGAATAGTGTCGAACGTGTATTTCGTGAAGTAAAACGACGAATATCTTTGTTTTCAAACTGTTTCAGCAACGCCGCTGTAGATACAGCTGACGGCTGGCTCAAATCATTCAGCTTTGCATGGAATCAGCTTATCTGAACACTACCGTGTCTGAAACGGCAAGGTTTTGCCAGAGACCTTCGAAGACAGAAGACAATTCAATACAATTATGCTAAGATGTTGTTCTGGTTGAGTTACAAGCTGAGATTCGCTAATAACTGAATCGAAGTTTCTTTTCTCTATCTTCAGAAGTCACGCTGATCACTTACTGAGGCGGTCAGTGTCCGCAGACCGCTCTAGTTAAAACTCGCTCATACAATATCTTTAGCCTGACATTGTTTGAGTGTGAATTTGATCTGTTATGTTATCCTCTCTGGGCGAATATCTACCGGAATTGGACAAAAGAACCACATTCATTGCTCTCTGAGGAGACCGTCAAATATATTAGTTATTTATCAAAAAAGTGACCGCAAGGCCAAAAAGATCAACGACGAATAACCTCTATTGGAAATCGATGACACGCTCATTGATTTGAGAATCAGCAAACATATCGCTGATGCTAGAAAACTACCTACGAAGATCTCTCCCTTCATTGAACATGGTTGGATTGCTGGATACAACTCCAAGAAGCTCTGAGCAACCGCTTTTTTGACTCGCTTGATGACCTAGCAACCGCGATTGATGTTGCGCTCAATCAACTTTCGACTCCAAATATGAGCAAGTATTTCTAATCACTACTATGGGAACGCAGTCCTACTCCAACGATGGGATGATAATCTAAATCGCTATTGATGATAGCGGAACTGGTTCCTCAGTTGGTTGTAAGTTCATTGGTGGTCGCTGAGTAAATGATCGCTACGCGAATGCAACTCATTGACCAAACCAAACTACGCTCTATCATATCCAGAGTACTGGGAACAGTGGCGATTTGCTAGCGAAGAGGGTGTCATAGAACGAGTAGCACATCAAAGAGCAGGGCGAACGCTGAGGTGGATGAGTTCAGCGACCCTGCAAGATGATCCTTCGGTAGAGTCGTTCTTTAATGTCATGGAGACCGAGACGTAGCGCTGTTCGAGCACCTCTCCTTCGAATTTCTCGAAGAGTTCGACGTGTTCGCCCCGGCGAAGACGGGGCGAACACGAGACCACGAACCACCAGAGCTGATGCGTGGCTTTCTCCACTGCTACTACAAGGACATCTACGGCATTCGTCCCGTTGAACGAGAGCTTCGGAACACGGTTGTCTGGCTGAGCTGTGGGTTCGATCGACCGCCGTCGAGAGACGCGGTCGATCGCTTCCTTACCGATCTTGAACACGTTGTTAACAAGGGACTTGGTCACCTCGTCGAGCAGGCCGCCCGCCGCGGCCTGCTCGACTTGACTTACTGCATTGATTCAACTGACGTGAGGGCGATGCCCGCCGATCAAGATGCATCGAAATGCTACGATCCAACCGACTAAGAGTACTACTACGGGTACGGCTGTACGATTGTTTCAGCCGGACAAAAAATACCGATTGCAGCCGAGTTCACAGAGAGCAAACAAGCGCCAGAGGAGACGGCGACGCGCGTCGTCGTCGCCAAGCCGAGATGGATGGTCGGTGACAGCGCCTACGACACGCTGGATTGGCACGACCACCTGCTGGCCGCAGGGGTCGTGCCAGTCGCCCCGTACAATGCGCGAAACACCGATGATCCAAAAGACATCGAGTACAGAATCGAAGACCGCATCGAACAACACAGCGAAGACGTTCAGCTGAAGCAACCAACGTTGGACGAGACGTACAACCGCCGCAATGGAGTCGAACGAACCAACGAGTCAGTCAAGGACTGCGGCCTCGGGCGTGCGTTCGCCCGAGGCCGCGTCCACGCACGAGCACAGGTGTTCCTTGCCCTATCCCTTCGCCTTGTCGTCGCAATCACCAACTACGAACGCGGAAACAATCTAGGGAGTACAATTATCACGGTGTGAGAAGAGTTCTATGACACTCTCAGCGAAGCCAATAGTAATATAGTATGTGGTTCCCATCAACACATATGGCCGACGAACCGTTGAAACAGTTGGATGCCGAGAAAATAAATAATGTATATATATTTCTTGCGGACGCGCTGCGGTTTGAGTATCTACCAAACGAAGTCGCCGATCTGGGACTCTCATTCAAGACTGTGGCACATGCACTGACCACACCCCAGTGCTTGCCGACCATCTCTTCTGGCCTCCTCCCACCAAAACATGGCGTCACTTGGTTTAATCACACAGTTCCGAAAGACCTGCCTACATTTTTCGATCTTAAGGGTTACAACACTGGATATTCGGAGTTGCTCTGGCCAGGTGGCGCGTTACGAGACGTGTTAGGCCAACCGGACAAGCTCGATATAGAGACTGCAGAAGAGCCCTTCATCGTCTTCGAACACGACAATGGGGGACACGCTCCGTATCCTGAGCGTAAGAGCAGTAGTCCATCAGAAATGCTGCGTTCTATGAAATCGCGTGACGAGGCCGTTTCGGCGTATCGGGAGACAGTTTCTGGAAGCGCCGAGCGGTTTAAGCAACGACTTTCCATCTTAGACGACAGGGGTGTGCTTGATAATACACTCGTCATTTTCTTAGCAGACCATGGTGAATTGCTGGGTGAATACGGTGGGTTCTTTGGCCATCAACTCCCAATGACGCCAGAATTAGTGTACGTTCCCACGGTCTTCGTTCATCCATCTCTCCCTGCAGGCGAGCGGGGACAACATCTGCTGAAACAGGCGGACCTCTACCCAACCATTGTGGAGGTGCTTACCGGTAAGGAAGTGGACAGTGATGGGCAGTCGTTGACGGAGCCAGTAGGGGATGATCGCGCAACTTACTCCAAGACAATAGTCCAGCCTCCGCGAAAATATCATGGGACGATAATCGATCCAGCATACGAAGCTCACAGCATTTGGACCAAAGCGGGCGGCCATGTGTTTGTCGATAATTCAAAGATCATCAGGGCTATCACGGCTATCTACGAGGGGACACAATCAGGCCATACAGCCGCGTATAATTCTCACAGGAATATAGTACAGAGACTGAGCTTGACGCTTCCACACTATCTGCGAGACCGCTATCAGTATGGGGAGCCCAAAATAGAAAGAAAGGAGGCAAGAAAGTTGAGTGATAACAAACGGCGATCAGAGTACGAGAGCAAGGAAAGAAACCTGTCCGAAGAAACAAAAAGGCAATTGTCTAACCTTGGGTATCGCTAAGTTCTACTTGCGGACTAACACTCGTTACAAGACGAACAGCATTGAGACAACCGTGAGCTACGCATAGCTATCCACCAGTCGAGTTAGTCAGTTCGGCATGAAATATACCCGGCCACGTGCTGATAGTGTTTATCTGGAGTTCTTCCCGATATCTTGATACACTCTTGGGTGAGCGATTGCTGGTAGCGACATAGTACGGTTTGAAAGGTCAGTACCTCACAAAGCTCGTTAGTTGAAGGAGTCCGCTTGGTGAGTTGTGACTAAGCAAACCGGCGACGCCACGGCAAGGCGGGCGTCGCCTCTGGTGGTGGCCGTTCGAGGACTTCATTCGGCTGATCACTCGTGCAGCGTGGAACGCGCTGTCGGTGAAACGTAAGATTCCAACAAACAAGCCACCTGACGACCGATTCACCCGATAGATACCAACCGGGAACCATCGGATTCGTAGTAGCAACGCTGTCGTCGTCGACGGCTGACCACCGCCGACTCGGCACCATCCACTAGTTGTTGTCTGTTTGGTGGAAAATTCATGCGATACCTGTGCCGACTGCAGCGTTCATCTGTGGGTTGCGGTCAATCAGCACCGAACGTTTGTGAGGTACTGAAGATAATTTTGAGTGCTTCGTCTCCGGGTTTGTGGCGGACACACTGGCGTAACCGAAGCTCTCTGAGATGCGGCGTGAGTTTGTCTTTGGAAACTCTTCGATGAGACGAGAGCCAAGCAAGTGTCAGTCGATCACATCGAGTTAGAGGAAGCGTCTGCTTGAGGAAGATGTGCAACAACCACAAGCAGACAACAAGATAGAGGAAGAGCACCTGCTTAATTTTGTCGTCAACAGTCTTGAGAAGGAACTTGCGGTAGATCTCGGAGAAGACGTTAAGGTTTCTACGGAGACATTGTATGAGGTCCTCGCCGGCGCCAGCGCCGGCGGGACCTCGATCAATCACGTCTGCGAAACGACAGACGACTCGCCGCATGCCAATACCGTCCGAGGATATCTCACCGATCAGTTCGACCTAGATACTGTCGAGGCAGTTGGAGACATGCTCTTACAACGAGATGCGCTTGAGACATTGCCGGATCGGCCGGTGGAGGTCGTCGTCGACCTCCACCTCGATCCCTACTACGGTGACGAAGACGAGACAGAGGCTCTGTACTTCTCACAGGCGAAACGAGGAACCACCGCGTTTCACGCCTATGCCACGCTCTACGCGCGGGTGCGCAACAAGCGCTACACACTGGCAGTTCGTCAGCTGGTTGACGGTGAGACGACTAGCGATGTCCTCGCAGAGTTTCTCGAACTTCTCGACGGCCTTGACCTGGCCGTCAAGGCCGTCTACCTTGACCGCGGATTTTACAACAGCACCTGTCTCAGCTTGCTGTACGCGCACAACTACGCCTACGTCATGCCGATTGTCAAGTGGGGCGAGGCGATCCAGGAGGAACTCAACAGAGGCTGGAGCCGCGAGATCGAACACGATCTCGCCGGCAAGGTAACGTTCCCTGTGTTCATCGACTGTGTCTACCAACAAGGACGGTACGACGAACACGGGGTGGCGCGCCACGGCTACGCCGCTGACGCGCCGTTCATCGACACGCCACGAGATGCACGAGAGCACTACAGCAAACGTTTCGGCATCGAATCGAGCTATCGATTAGCCAAACAGAGTCTCGCGTTCACTAGTTCGCAGGACGCTGGTCTGCGACTGGTGATGTTTATCGTGAGCTTGCTGCTCCAGAACAGCTGGCGGTATCTCCACTGGCAATACGTGGCGGCGCCCCGCCGCGGGGGGCGCCGCCTCTGGAAATGGCCGTTCAGAGAGTTCTGTGAGATGGTACTCCGGGCAGCCTGGACAGCACTTGGCGTCCGCAGAGCTGTCCCAGCGAACCAACCGCTTGACGACCGGTTCTTCCGGTAGCTGCCCCAAATGAGGACAGCGGTCGTGAGTGGCAACGCTGTCGCGTCGGCGGCGATCCGCCGCCGACAGCGACTGGTAAGCATCAAACTCCGGCCGCCAAGAACAGAACTTACCGGTTCACTCCGTTCGAACTCTATCCAAGTATCGAAGACAACTATTCAGCGGCTACTGGACAGGGTAGTGAGCTCTTTGATGTGATCGACTGAGTGTTGGTTATACATTGCCGTCAGCGTATTTGCCTGCGTCGTGGACGACGTACTGACGGTTGAACTTATCATCCGAATTAAATGGCTCGTAAGCACGAAAGCCGTTGGTGTAGACGGTCAGCGACTCCTGCTGACGGAGTCAACAGGAGTCGAATCGTTGATTCCTCTGTGGCTTTCGGCGGGTGAATGTACGTCTGACCGGTGCCGGAGTCGGCAAGGGAGAATCCCTGCGACTTATCGTCCTGATGTGTCTCGTTTACGAAATTGAACAAGTCATTCTCCGCCTGAATTAACTCACGTATGTCGGCTCACCAAAGTCTAGGAAGCAAATGGTAAGACATGAATTTAAATACCTAAACAGAATAAGGGAGTAATATGATAGTCCGTAGGGGATCCCACACGAAGCAAATCGCAAAGTCATTTTTTCCATACGTACGGTCCGGGTTGGAGACTCTTCTTTCACATAACGCAGTATCACGCTCCGAGCTTCAATCTAAGTTTGAACAAAATGGTAGCTTCATTGAATATGATCAAGAACGGACGTTTACTGTCACTGAGCCAAAGGCATATAATACCTGGATTGAAGAAATGGACCGAATGAAAGGAGAACACCGAATTTCCAAGCCATTTGTTGGTGTGCTATCCGATGTGACATTAGTTGGGTCTCATCCTTTTGTCTTATATGAAGGAGAATATGTGAAAGAGAGTTCTGTTAAACCAACAATTCAGACTTTGAATTTTATAAATTCCTTATCTAACACACCTAAGCGAATCATTGGTAAAAATAATACAAAGCAAGAGATTGATGTGGCTTGTCTTTTACACCATAGTTGGGTAGATGGTTATTTTCATTGGATTGCAGAGACTATCACACGACTAGAAGGTGTAAAAGAATATGAAGAAAGAACAAATAGTAGCCCAAAATTAATTCTTGGTCCTAATTTGAATGATTTTCAGCGTGAGACATTAAATCTGCTTGGGTATAGTGACAATGATCTCATACAATGGACATCTGCGTATGGTAAAGTAAAAAAGTTAGTAATTCCCACCTTACGGAGAGAAATAAATCCGAAGATACCCTCACCTTTCGCTTATCACTGGATTCGTGAACAGCTCAGAAATAAATGTATGGAACACGTGAATACATCTAAGTTCTCAAATAGAGTATATATTTCAAGAGATGACGCAGAAGAACGGAGGGTTGTAAATGAAAGTGAAGTTATGAAAACTCTCAACGGATACGGGTTTGAGAAGTATATACTTTCAAATATGTGTGTGGCAGAAATAATCGCGTTGTTTGCACAAGCTGATGTTATTGTAGGGCCTCATGGAGCAGGACTAACTGATATAATCTATACGGAAGATGTTGCAGTTATCGAATTCCACCCAGAAGATAGGTTAAACGGTGTATATTTTATGATAACAGAACAACTAAATGGATGGTATGGATACTTGCTGTGTGCATCTAAAAGTAAAAAAACGAATGATATTGTTGTAAATGTGGACGAACTTGAAGAAGTTTTAATAGCAGCTATAGACCGCAAGCACGATTGATAAATATAATCGTTTCCTGAATATATATATATATATATTGTATTAATTTTGATCTATTAACAACTACTCTGGAACCGTCTAGTTAGTGATACGGTGGTAGTGACTCGATGGAAACGCTGCTATACCATGAGAACGTGAACCAAGACATGGGGCGCACGAGACCGATATCTGAACCGTGCCATCGAGCACGTGGTAGTGACTGGTCCATGCGCGAAGGGAGCCGAATCATGGGCGCTACAGCTCGACTGCCGCCGACAGCGGCAGTCGAGAAAGCCCGAATAGGTGCATCTCTGGTTCGCGCACTACCGCCCCGAGTCACGAGATCGTGATCCCGACGGTGAAGGATACTGAGTGCGGACAGAGACGAGGGAGCTGAGGGCCGCCGATCCGAGCGGCCCTCAGCGGCCGGCGCGGGTCTGGTGAGCCACTGCTTTCGCCAGACAGCGACCGCACCGCATCACGATATGGACCGCCTGTCGGCTGTGGCGATAGTAGATTCCAAGACGGCGTAACTATTTTATCGAAAACGGTGGTTTGTGTAGGTAGCAGCGTTTCCATAGGTGTTCAGATAAGCTGATTCCATGCGAAGCTGAATGATTTGAGCCAGTCGTCAGCTGTTTCTTGTTTGGCGTGAATAAAACAGTTTGAAAACGAAGATGTTCTGCGTTTTATTCCACGAGTACGTATTTACCCTGAGAACGCAACCGCTGGCACGGTCTGAGCCCGTGGGATCATCTTGTTGTCTCGGGAAACTCGTCTGAGTTCTTGGTAGGGATTGCGTCCCTGCTGTCGCTAGGTCGCCAGCAGGGACAGCAACGTCTCGTGAACAAACATTCCTCGGTCATTCCGAAGCGTTCTGATGACTTTCCGGAGTACTACCGGTTCACGAAGCGCGTTTTCGGCGGAGTTATTCGTTGGGGAGACCGCTGGCTCACCGAAAGGTGAGCCAGTGGCCGAGACCTCCTTCGACTTTCCCGAGCAGTGTTGCCACTGGTCCGTCGGGAACTGACCGCTTAATCAACGATTCAAGCTCTCTTCGTGCCACACGCTGGAGTTCTGCCCGCTCACGTATTGTCAAGTCGCTCTCCAATCGGGTCTGGAGAGCGACGTACAGTTGCTTAAGAGAACGGTAGATCGGTACGCCTTCTGCGTGCTGTTCAGCGACATCTTCCGCCTCCCGGAGAATATGCGCCCAGCACCGCTGTAGGTTGCTACTGAAGTCCGGATACGCTGTCCAGCCGTCACAAACGACAGTTCCCGCGACTCGCCGAGGACTTCTGCGGGAACATCACTGCCCCGTGTCTCTCTGACCGCGTACAGCGTGTGTTCGTCGGTTCGGAACGTCCAGATCCACGCTTGCTCGCCGTCACGTTTGATCCCTGTTTCGTCGATGTGGACCACGTCGGCTTGCTTGATTTGCTGGCGGATCTGCTCGTACTCACAGCGACCAGCGCGCGCAGCGCGCTCGGTCGCGTGCCACGCCGACGCTCCCGAAAGCTCCAGATCATGGAGTTGCTCGAAGCGGTCGGCAATCTTCCGGTAGGGAAGCCGACAATCGTACCGGGAAAGAGCTGCTTGGGCAATGACGTTCACCCAGAACTGCCCTTCATCAGGGCAGTCGGGGTGAGAGGCGACAGTCTTCGTTCCGCAAGAGTTACACTCGTAGCGGTAGCGATTGTACTGTGTCACCTCTGGTGGCTGTGGATCGGGTGTCTCCTCGACGAGTCGGGGGCAGATGCCCGCCGACTCGTCAAATTCGTCGCCACACTTTGGACAACAGTCGCAAGTGACCTTGATTTCCTGATCTGGGTCAGGTGTGGTCCGCCACTCTGGCTCATGTCCGGGTTACGACCCGGCGAACCACCGTCAGTCCGTGGTTGTTCGTCGTCCTCGTCTCCGCCAGACGAGGACGACTCTTCTTCGGTAGATTGGTCCTTGCTCGGTGGTGTATGCGGTCCCTCATACCACCGAAGCTTGGCTTTCAGCCGCTTGTTCTCTTCACGGAGCTTCTCGCTTTCCTCTTCGAGCGCAGTCAGACGCTCAAGGATTTCCTCCTTAGTGGGCTCCAAGGATGTCATAGACCGGCGAGACGGGATGGTCTCGAACCGCGAGACCATCCCTCAGAAGCCTGGTTCCTCGCCCGGCACATCTTGATCTACGATACCGGTAGATTTCCATCTACGAGAGACTGGCGAAATCGTTACAGGGGTAAACACGCACAGTTTCCCGAGACCACCTTCGTTCCAGCGTGTCGCCCATCAACTTCCTGTTCCTCCTGACTTTCCAACCTTATCGGCAGCGTCAGCCAGCGTTGCGCCCTTGTAGAGACGTTTGATGAAGGTGAGCTGCTTGCTCACCTTCTCATCAGCCGTTTCAGTAAGGAGACGATCAAGATCGGCTTGACTCACATGCGGCACAATCTCTTTCTCCCGGCCAGTCATGTCATCAACATCAACGACTATTTCCTTCGTATCTTCGCTGAAGCACTACAGGGCGTTTGCCGTCCGCCTGCATTTGGCGGGATTGTCGTTCAGAGAAACAGCAGCGATTCTACGGCTGTTAGACGTAGATCGCTCGCATCAGGCAGTCTGGCAGTGGAAAGAACGGCTGGCTGACAGCGCCCTTGACCCGCGTCGGCGTCCGACGCGGGTCCAGTAGACGAAACCGCTGTCAAAATCGGCGGTGAGTGGCAGTGGGTGTACGCTGCCATCGACGTGGAAACAAAGTTATTGCTCGATATTGCTGTGTTCAACCGTCATGGCACTGATCCAGCTGCAGCGTTTCTACATGGGCTCACCGAGAAACACGATGTCGAAAACGCCGTGTTTCTGTTCGATGGCCACGGCTACTTGACTGCCCTCTCCCGGCTCGGATTGGGCGGTCGGCCCGACTATTCGACGCGAACCCTCCTCGAAAAATGGGTTCACACCCTCAAAATGCGCACCGACCGCTTCTATACGTCATGGGTGGGTAGTCGGGCTGTCGTCATGTGGTGGCTTCACCAGTTTCAGCACTATTACAACCATCACAGACCGCATCAATCACTCGACGGCAACACACCAACGGAGGTTATCTAGGCAGTGCCACTACCCTAATGATGTAATTTACATAATGGCTTGTTCGTATAGTTTAATAATACGTTTTCCCATGCGTTCAAGACTCATATCTTGTACGTTAGCACGACCATCTGAGGGCTCGCCTGTTTCTAAGATTTCTAATAACGATTCAATTAATTCTGATCCGTTTTGACAGACAGCAGATTGTTTAACCCCGGATAGTCTTTCACCTACATCGCCTACATCTGTCGAAACGACTGGTGTGTTACAGGCCATTGCTTCTTTGACTGTGTTAGGAGAACCTTCCCGGTTAGATGTCAACAGGAGTGCGTCAGCGGCATTCATATACGTTGGGACTTCATCATGGTTCACATCATACACGGTTTGCAAGTGTACTCTCTCGGAATGCCTTTTGTTGACAGCTTTTACGACGCGTTCAGCTAATGGATAATTTTTCACTGATCTTGAGGGATGGTACGGAAACAAGACGTGTTTCGTTGATGAGTCCCAGCCTACCGACTGCTGAGCGTTGGTTTGAGGGCACGGTCTAAATTGCTCCATATCAATCCCTGATGGGATTATATGCACGTCTCCACTTAATTCATCACGCATCTCCTCACTTCTAACGATGACTTCTTGGCAATATTTAGTACAGTGTTTCACGAATAGTCCGTACTCACCACTAAGATCAGACCCCCAGAGGGTGAGGACAATCGGCCGGTTGGGTTGTGCTATAGCAAAAGGCGCAGTGAGTCCAAAATTTGCGTGAACGAGATCATAGTCACTAAATGATTTACGAAACACTGTGGGGTACATTCTTAAATAATCAGAAACAGTTCGTGTGCTTTCTTGTCTGACACCGTGGTTGTGACTTTGTTTACGGGGAGAAACATGAGTGAAATTAATCCCATGTGACTCAAGAACCTCAATCTGTTTCTGATAAAAAGGAGCATAGCGATTAGCTACTAGGGACAATACCTTCATTTTTTAATTTGTTGACATGCATTCATTGAAGATCCAACCAATATCGTTGCTGAGACAGAACGCAAACACGTAAGTATCATGCATTTGTGAGTCCTTGTCATTCCGCTGCTCGCTCAGCAAGTACTTCTACTATCTGTTTAGCAGCAGTTCCATCACCGTAAGGCGCTGGTTTCTCTTCTGGACGAGAGTTTATCTGTAATTCCTGTTCGATTACTTCATTATCGGCACCCACTAACACGTTCCATCCACTTGCGACTGTCTCAACCCACTCCGTCTCCTCACGCATCGTCACGCAGGGAGTATCGAGGAAGAACGCCTCCTTCTGGACGCCGCCCGAGTCCGTTGCAACCCGCTGTGCTCCGTCAAGCAACCGAACGAAATCCAGATAACCGACTGGGTTGATGACTTCGAGCTCTGCCCTTGCACGTTTCCAGAGATCATATTCGCGCAACCGCTGCTCAGTCCGTGGATGAACCGGTAATACCACCGGCAGCGGGCTGTTGGTGAGACCATCGAGAATCTCCGTCAGATTCGTTCGGTTGTCAGTGTTGCCGGCCCGGTGCACCGTTGAGAGGATGAAATCGTCTTCCTCGTAGCCGAGATCATCAAGCACCGTCGACTCCTCCTGAGCCACCTCACGAGCCCACAGAATCGAGTCGTACATCACGTCTCCGACGACGTGAACTCCCTCTGTGATTCCCTCTGATGCGAGCGTCTCTGCCGCCGAGTCACTCGGGGGGAACAACAGATTCGATGCATGGTCAGTCAGTATCCGATTTATTTCTTCAGGCATCTCCCGGTTGTAACTCCGGAGTCCAGCTTCGACGTGAGCAACCACCGGATCAAGTTTTGAAGACGCAATCGCACCCGCGAGCGTCGAGTTCGTATCGCCATAGAGTAGAACCGCATCCGGTTCTTCGGTCTCGAGAACGTGTTCAATCTCCATGAGCATAGAACCAGTTTGACGACCGTGGGTATCAGAACCAATCCCGAGATTGAAATCTGGCTCAGGGATGCCCAGTTCTTCGAAGAATATCTCAGAGAGTTCCTTGTCGTAATGTTGCCCCGTGTGGACGAGTATTTCGTCGTGACGGTCTCGAAGCACACGTGAGACAGCGAAGGCTTTGATGAACTGTGGTCGAGCTCCAACGACTGTTAGCACACGCATTATTGAACCACATCCTCGTGATCACGGATTATTTTTTCGACCCCATTCCTGTCCGCAGCCGCGAATCTCTTCGTGATGTCAAGTATGACCTCAGTCAAATTTACCTTGTCAGACAGATACTCATTACGACGTGACCTCCACTCGTTCTGTATTGATGGTTCTTCCAGTATTTCTCGTGCCTGTTCAAGGACATTGTCAAACTCGGCTAGATTGAAAATTAAGCTATTCTCTTCCAGGTTCTTGAAGTTCCCCATATCTGACTCGCCGACAAATGAGTTCGATCGAATTGCTGGCGTGCCAAGGAATGCAGCCTCTGTCACGATGGTTTGTGTATCAGCAACTAGCAGACTTGCATTCGCGAGTGCATCGTGCATTAACGCGGGATGGAGATGGAATTTCTGACCGTCAACTGTACTGAAATCGAGTATATCACTTTCGTCGGAAACGAACACTGTTGCATATTGGCTTAGTTCATCAATCAGTTGTTCTTTTTGTCCTCGACTGAATCCTGCATGAGCAACGTCATGGTGGGAGCCGAAGGCGTTGAACCGTAAAATTACATACGGGTCTCCCGAGACACCAAGCTCGTCATGGATGTTCTCAGTACCCGGCTCGTAAATATCTGGATGTAGATAGGCAGTCTCTTTGAATCCACGGAAATAATAGTGGTTATTTCCGAGATCCTTCTGGAACGCATGTGGAGTTAAGAATATATTGGTGAACGGTTTGGACACTGTGTGGTCAAGTGATGTGGGCTCAGAGTCGAGGATTGAGACGACTGGTGTTCGTGTCACTGCGCCCGCAAACGCTGAATATGCACCCATGCCGAAGATCAAATCGGGGTCGTAACTTCGTGCCTTTCTAAAAATATTGGTAAAATGGGTAGGCAGGTTTCTGGCTAACGAAAACTTCGCAGTGCCACATCCCCCGTACAGCTCGTACTCGACGTCTTCGTAATCAAGCAATTCTTTGGTACATCCGTAATCTCTCGCCAGAGCCAGAGTAGAGTGTTGTGTCTCTTCAAGTGACCTAATAGTGTTTTTATAAAGATGGACGTGTGCCGGTGTGTTAGTGAAGAATAAATAATTCATTGTTTATTTATATTATGTTATTTGTATTCGGCTCATACAACATTTCGATTTACCGATAGACCATCATAAGTTGTTTGGTTCTTGCCTACTATCATCTTGATGGTAATAAAAATTTTTTATCATGTTTGAAATTTGATTAAGTAGTAATCCGGTAAACAAACTCAGAGCACCAAGCAAAATCCAAAAGCCACTCAACAGTGCTCTCCACTGGTAGAATGCTTCCGTTGACTGGTACAGCAAAGCAGTATGGACGGCAAGTAGACTCCCGGTGACTAACAGTAGTAGTCCCGGAACACCAAAAAAGACAAGCGGATGTCTGTCTCGGATGAGTTGGATAACAAATACAAGAACGCTTAATCCATGTCTAAGTGGATTGTGGGTCTGACCGTCAACTCCCTCGTACCTAACATCAATTGGTACTTCCTTGATAGAGAGATTATGGTCTCCTGCAGTGGAAATCATTTCACTTTCGATACCCATTCCATCTGTCCGAACGTTCATACGTGAAATCGCAGACGGAGACAACGCTCGGAACCCGCTTTGTGTATCAGTCAGGTGTGTACTCGCCGATCCTGTCGTTGCGATGTCCAGCACCTTCTGGCCGCATCGTCGATATAACGGTGTCTCTGTTTTCTGTTGGTCGAGGTATCGGCTTCCAACAGCGATCTCACATTCTCTTTTCAAAACTGGATTTACAACATCTGGAATATCCTCGGGAAGATGTTGTCCATCTCCGTCAAGTAGAACGAGTGCACCGATATCATTATCCGCCTCACGAATATACGAGAGGATTGTTCGTACTGTTGCCCCCTTGCCTTTGTTTTCTTCATGCTCGATAACGTGCGCACCAGTTTGACGTGCAATTTCGGCTGTGTTATCGTCACTTCCATCGTCGACAACGACAACTTCATCAGCATACGACTGACTACCAAGAACAACACTTCCGATACCAACTTCTTCGTTGTAGGCAGGTATCCCAACTACCACAGAGGACTCTTGCAAGAGAGGCATCTTCGACTCTGACGTCGCCTCGTTCTTTGGTTCACTATTTTTTCTGATACTCATGTTTAGATTCACACCCTCCGATAGTCGAACCCGATTGTCTCCATCTCGTCACTATCCAGGAAACCCATGACGTCAACCACGAGTGGCTTTTCGGCCATCGCCTCGAAGATTTGTAAATACTTCAGTTCCAGGAATGGTTCATGTGGCGTTGCCACCACGACTGCGTCAACGTCTCGGAACTGCAACTCACTTCGAATCTTAGCGTCGAACTCCTCGGCCATTGCATCGTCGTCCGCGTGAGGGTCGTATCCTTCTACCTGCACCGAGTACTCCTGCAGCCGATCTATCACGCCATCCACAGCAGACGTCCGAATATCACCAACTCCTTGCTTGTACGCCAATCCGAGCACTAACACCGTACTTTCTTGGAGTACCTTTCCACACTCGTTCAGTCCACGCAGCGTCAACTCCGCGACGTGGCGCGGCATATACTCGTTTATTTCTCGGCCCTGTTGCATCAGTTTTGGTGAGTAGCCGTTGCGTTCAGACTCATAAATAATATAGAACGGATCAACGGGAATGCAGTGTCCGCCGACCAACCCGGGACCGTACTCCTCGTGGAAGTTCCACTTCGTCCCGGCAGCGTCGAGCACATCGTGGGTGTCTATACTGAGCGCGTCACAGGTAACTGCGAGTTCGTTCATGAGTGCGATGTTTAAGTCCCGCTGGACGTTCTCAGCGACCTTCGCGGCCTCAGCAACCTCTATTTCCGGCGCTCGATGGACACCCACCTCAACAATCATCTCGTACAGGCGAGCAATCTCGTCAAGTGCCTCTTCGTCGTGTCCGCTGACGATTTTCACGACGTCGCGCAGTCCGTGTTCGTCATCGCCGGGAACCATCCGCTCGGGAGAGTAACCGTACGCGAAATCCTCGCCAGCAGTAAGCCCTGAGGTTTCTTCGATAGCAGGTACTAGCACCTCGCGTGTCGCGCCCGGATATACCGTTGACTCCAGAACAACTGTCGTACCTTTCTTGAGGTGTCGACCGACCGTCCGCCCAGCACTACTGACGTACTCTAGATTCGGGTTTTTCATCTCGTCAACGGGCGTTGGCACACCCACAAGCATGTAGTCCGCACGTTCGATTGGTGTCGAGTCGACAGTAAACTGGATGTTCGACTCCGCTATTTTCTTGTCGCTTAGCTCCTGTGTCGGGTCCGTCCCGTTTCGAAACCCAGCTATTTTCTCCTCGCTGACATCGTAGCCAACGACATCAAGTCCTTCGCGGTCGAACTCGATAGCCAGTGGCAACCCAACGTAACCCAGCCCCACGACACAGACAGTCCGGCCCTTGATTCGCTCTATCTGCGTACTTTCACTCGCCCGCTTCTCGTCGGAATCAGTCGTCTCGTTCATCTATACCCACCCCCAATGGTGTACGTTCGATGATCTTTATCCGCTAGATCAAGCGATGCACGCCCATCAATAACTACCGATCCCACCTCGCGCCCAAGTCGCTCCCAGTTCAAATCGTCGAACTCCTCGTGGGGAGTCACCATAACCATGCCGTCGAAGTCGTACTCGTATACCGACTCTAGTTCGATCGGCGCCACCTCGAATGTGTCAAACTCCTCCAAAATTGGATCTACACCGTATACATCAGCCCCTGCGGCCGACAGTTCCTCGGCAATCGCAAGCGATGGTGAGGCGCGAATTTCCTCGACACCAGGGCGATAGGTCAACCCCAGAATCAACACAGATGCTTCATCCATCGCCAGTCCTTCCGCGTCGAACTCTTCACGTAACTTCCTGACAGTAAAGTCTGGCATCGAATCGTTCACCTCACGCGCCGTCTCCAGCACCGGCGCGTCCGTCTCGAACGGTTCGATTACGAAGTACGGATAGAACGGAATACAGTGCCCACCAACCCCAGGACCGGGATCATGAATGTCACAGAACGGCTGTGTATTTGCCACTTCGATGGCCTCCCGAACATCTACCCCAAACTCATCCGTGAACGTCGCCAGCTCGTTTGCAAGCGCGATGTTCACGTCACGATACAGCCCCTCGAACACCTTCACACACTCTGCCGTCGTCGCATCTGACACCGAAATCACGCCCTCGCTGTTGATCTCCTCGTACAGCGCGGCTGCCACCTGTGCACTCTCTTCGTCGACACCCCCAATTACTTTCGGGTACGTGCCGCGAATGTCCTGCAGTGCCCGGCCACTCGACGTGCGCTCGGGACAAAAAGCCACGCCGAATTCCTCGCGGTCGAGCCCCGACACCTTAGCAAGCCGCGGCGTCACCCGAGCAGTAGTAGTTCGCGGAGGGACAGTACACTCAATAATCACCAAGTCACCAGCGTCGAGGCCCTCGCCGATATCTTCAACGACAGCGTCCAGTATCGACAGATCCGGTTCGTTCTCGTCGGTTATCGGCGTTGGGACGATCACCACGTGAACAGTGGCGTCCTCGGCAGCCCCAACTGTGTCAGTCGTCGCCTGCAACCGCTCCTTGGCGACCATCTCGCCAACGAGTGCATCCAGCCCGGGTTCGCGCTTGACGTGACAGTCTCTGTCGTTTACCGTCTCGACAACCTCCGGATCGATATCCGCACCGACCACATTCCCGGATACTTCTGCATATGCACCGGCAAGCGGGAGCCCCATCTTGCCAAGACCGTAGACAGCAACCGGGAAATCACCACGTACGAACGCCTCGCGAATCGCGTCGCTTGCCAGCTCTTGCCCGTACAGTCGCCCATCGACGTCACGGCTCAAGCTCAATCGTGCAACACCTCCACGGTCTTGTGGGGGGAGCCAAACGCTTTCCGGTTAATCTCCTTGGCCAACTCGAGTGACCGAAGCCCATCTTTACCCGTTACACGAGGTTCGGTCTCGGTCCTGGCGGCATCAACGAACGACTGCAGTTCGTGTTTCAGCGGCTCGCCGTTGTCGACGGCCGGGTTCTCGACGATACTCTCGTGGCGGTAGCGCACGTCCCCGTCCTCCGCCACATACTCGGGGACAGACTGACGGTGAATCTCGATAGATTGGTCGAGATAGTCGACAATCACGTAACATTGTTCGGCCGTGATCGTCAGCTTCCGAACTTTCCGCTGGGTCACGCGACTCGCGGTCAGCTTGGCGATCGTCTCGTCATCGAACTCGACAGTCGCCGTCGCATATCGACCGTCGGCGTTCCCACTCGCCTCTACTGCCGAGACCGGTTGGTCGAGCAACGCCTGGTGGAGGTCGATATCGTGAATCATCAGGTCAGTCACCGCCGAATCCTGGATTGCCCGATCCGGCTGTGGACCCAACCGTTCGGCTTTGACCGAGATCACATCAAGATCCGGCACGATATCCATGAGCGTGTCTGTCACGGGGTTGAATCGTTCGACATGTCCGACCTGAAGTGTCACTCCTGCCTCATCAGCCTGTTTAATCAGTTCCCTACCGTTTTTTTCGTCTTCGACCAACGGTTTCTCGACCAGAATGTCCGTCTCGGCCTTGATACACTGGCTGGCGAGTTCGTAGTGATAGGGTGTCGGGACGGCGACCGTCACGGCGTCGGCCCGTTCGATCAACTCATCAGTGTCGAGTGCATCCGTCCCGTACTCGTCTGCGATTTCGCGTGCACGCGACGTATCGGCATCTGCAATCCCGACGAGTTGGCAGTCACACAGTTCATTGTACACACGGGCATGATGTTTTCCCATCGCCCCTACCCCGATAACACCGGTTTTGATTCGTTCGTTACTCGACATAGTTCGTAATCACCTCGATAATACGCTGAGTGTCCGCATCACGTACGTTCGGATGGACCGGCAACGACAGCACTTCCTCGGCCGCCCGCTCGGCAACGGGCGCCTCTACCGACATCTCGCTGTAGGCTGGCTGCTCGTGGATACACTGCGGGTAGTACACCCCGGACCCGATGCCGTGCTCGTCGAGATGTGTCTGTAACCCGTCGCGGTCCTCACACCGGATCGTGTACTGGTGATAGACATGGGTACGTCCATCTGGTTCGATTGGCGGCGTTACCCACGAGTCAGCGAGCCCCGCAGTCAACTGTTCGGCGTTGGTGCGGCGAGCCTCGGTGAAGTCGGGAAGTCGGTCCAACTGTGCCAGACCGAGTGCACCAGCAATACTGGTCATCCGGAAGTTGTGACCGACCGCCGCGTGGCCATACTTCGCCGTTCGACCGTGGTTGACGAACTGAGCTGCCGCGTCAGCAATTTCCACGTCGTCGGTGACGATCATCCCACCCTCGCCAGTGGTCATGTTCTTCGTCGGGTAAAAGGAGAAACAGCCGACGTCGCCAATCGACCCGACGCGCTCGCCGTCGACAGTCGCGCCGTGTGCCTGGGCAGTGTCCTCGATGAGATACGCGTCGTACTCCTCGGCAAGTTCCGCCAGGCGGGTGACATCTGCGGGCAGTCCATACAGGTGGACTGCCATGATTGCGTCGACGTCACCGTTGTGCTCCTGAATCGTTTCCTCGACCGCGTCTGGGTCTAGATTGTACGTTTCTGGATTAATATCGGCGAACACCGGCTCCGCACCGGTGAACTGGACTGCGTTTGCGCTCGCAACGAACGAGAACGGCGTCGTAACGACGCGATCCCCCTTACCGAGGCCGAGCGCCTCCATTGCAGCGTGAAGGGCTGTCGTCCCGTTCGAGGTCGCGACCGCGTGTTCCGCGTCACAGTAGGCTGCGAACTCATCTTCGAACTCACGGACGACTGGCCCGTCAGCGAGCATTCCACTCTCGAGGACCTCCAGTACTCGTTCTTTCTCCGCTTCATCAATCGCTGGATTTGCAATCGGAATCATACCAATGTATTCTCCCCCTGTAACTCCTTGGGAAGTGAGTGACGCTCCGCCGGCACACCAGCAGCGAGCGTGTTCGGTGGCACGTCATCGATAACGACCGCACCGGCGGCGACAAACGCATTCTCCCCAACAGTAACCCCTGGCAGTACGGTTGCATTCGCTCCAATCGATGCACCACGTTCGATGGTCGGCCCCTCCAGGTCGACCTCTTGTCGAACCGGATAGGGGTCGTTCGTCAGCACGCAACAGGGGCCGAGAAACACGTTCTCTTCGATTGTTGTATGACTGGGAACGTATACACCGGTCTGAATACTGACGTGTGAGCCGATGTCGGAGTAGCCGTCGATCACTGAGTTTGTCCCGACGAGCACGTCATCGCCAATCATCGTTTCCTCGCGAATCAGCACGTTGTGGCCGGTCGCGAAGTCCGCTCCAATCGTCACGTCACAGTAGAGTATCGTCCCGGCTCGAACGGTGCCGTTCGCACCGATCTCCGTCGGCGCTGCGTCGCTGTCGTGTTCGTACCCGACGGTTGCTCCCTCGTCGATTGAGCAGTCAGGACTCGTGACTACGTTGTCATTCATTGGTAATCACCGGGAAGCTGGCGTTTCGAAGTGTTGCATGGATATTGTGTGTGAATGGTACTGACCGGCGTTGGGCCGATTGAGTGTCTGTCGTTTATCGATGACAGAGGTGATCAGTGGCCAGGAAACCCACAGACGGTTTTCTTGCCACCTATCACCGCCTTCTTTTCTGGTCAAACTGTATTCCTCCTCATCAGTCAGGGTAGTCCACAATTGAAATGTGGTATCAATCGGTTACCCTATATTAAATTCCTGTTTGATTACGCCTAGATATCTCGTATTCTTGAGACCACTTAATTTTTGTTCTTTTGACTCCTTATCGAATATATATAATCTAAATAACTGACAATTTCATAATCAACGAAATATTATAGATATTGAGTTACCACACAACAAGCTAAATGTACTACGGACCATGAGGTGGCCGTGTCAACTCAGTATGAACCTGTGAGGTAATCCAGTTCGTACAACAGATGTGGTCGGGTCTCGCAATGAATAATGGCTCTTGCATAACTCAGCGAAACACGTTGACCGCGAAACAGTCAATAAGTCCGCTCAACGGTACTCCAGCAAGGTTTAGCGTCCGTACGAATCTAGGTTCGGACGGACTGCTCCAGTCCGGGCTTCGAGAGACCACGGAACTTCTGCAACCAAGGACTCACCAGTGTGCGAAGACGAGGAGGGATTGTTACCTGATACAAAAATTGGTAACATACGTCTGCTACTGCCGTATCCATCGAGAAAATGAGGGACGAACTGTTCTCAGAAATGGTATCAATTAGTAAATAAGTATTATATGAGGGGCCGTTGTAAAGATAGCACAACGTGCCAATACCCGCACAATGCCCTGAATGCGGTGCAGTCGCCGTTGAGGTCAAAGAAGTGCCGCCCTCCAACCACAGTCAAGGAGATGAGTGGTACACGCGTGCCGAGTGTGCGAACTGCAACGGCTACGCGGAGTGGTTCGAGTAACAGAGCGTCCGATTACGACAGCAGTTGTTGTAACAGCTGCAGCTCCTCGTCCTCGGTGACTCGCTCGGATTCTAGACACGCGTGGACGACCTTGTGCACCAGCTCGGGGTCGTCGAACCCCGACGCGGTACAGTCACGCGCAGTCTCCCCCTCGATGCTGTCTTCTAGGTCGTCGATGCGTTCGTCGAGGACCGTCAGCTGATGGTCGATGTTGGCCAATGTCGATTCCAGCTCCGCTGGCACCGTCGACTCGCGCCCCTCGACGGTCTCCGTCTCGGTATCGCCGTCCAGTCCGAGAACCTCGTCGACGAAGGCGGCACGGTCGTTCCACTCGAAGCCGTCGATGCTGTTAACGCGGTTGTTGATCGTGGCACTCGAGACGCCAAGCTCCTCGCCGATCTCGCGCTGTGTCGCCGTCGGCTTGGCGGCGATGCATTCGAGCACCTCCCGCTGTTTCGCGGTGAGGTCCGCCGGCGTTGGAGTGGGTTGTTCGCGTGCACCGCTTTCGTCGTGTGTATCGTCGTCCTCGGGCGTGGTATCGACGGTGGCCTCCATCTCCGAGCCCACCTCATCGTCTCCCGATTCCCCAGACACGGCCGATGCCGACTCGGTCGACTGGTCCGTACTTGTCGTGTTTGCGTCTGTCATCTCCGTTGTTGTGTTCCCCTCAGTTGGCTCCGTGTTAGTAGCTTCCTCCGAAGCCACGTCCTGTTCGTCTTCCCCGTCGGGTGAATCCGACTCCTCTGCGGTCGCCGGATCCCCGTACTCGTCAAGCGTTCGCTCGACCAGTTCGGTCGTCGCGCTCGGTACCATCGACGCCAGGTCGTCCATCGAGGCGTCGGGATTTGCCTCCGCCTTGTCGAGAATCTGCTTGTGGCGCACCGATCGAGGGTACTTGCTTTCCTCGTCTGTACTCATCTCTCGATTAAACAAACATTTACCGGACACAATTAAATATTATGGCAATAGATAAACCAAAAATTATATCCGTTTATCTATCATTATATAAATAATATATCAATTAATATAGATATTGATTCTCCCCGTTCACGCGGGAGAAGAGGTCAAGCATCGGGTTCGTTGGCGAGCGTGACTGCAGCGTTTTTATACTCGTTGAGTGTGTGTGGATTACTATGGTGACTCTTCACAGACGGAGTTCAGCACGGTCCGTACTTGCGGGAGCGTCGCCGGCGGCAGTTCGGCCGGAGAGACCCACCGAGACTCCAAAATGCCATGGCATCGAGCCGGCGTGACCGCCGACAGAAGGGAGCACTGAAACGTATGATACAGGGAGACGACGCCTCGGGAACGATGTGCGTAGACCGTCGTCGGTGCATGCTCGGTGACGACGATGCCACAGCCCAGTTCCTCGCGCATCTCTCGCCGGAGTGCCTCGATTCGAGACTCGCCGGTCCTGCGTCCACCACCAGGCAGTGTCCAGAACAAGTCTCCGTCACTGTGGCGTTCTTTGACTAGGAGCACACCTGTCCCAGTCGTCACGAGTGCTTTTACCCCGTGTCTGACACGGAACACTGTCTCTACCCCTGTTGTGGAGCGGCTCCCCCGAGCGTTACCCATCAGGTAACTGATAGTGTGATGATTGGGATTATATAAAACTTGCTGGTTCACCTTGGGGACAATGCACAGCCTCGTGCTCGGACATGCGTCATCTGCGCTCGGCGGTAATAATACCAGACTACGGAACAAAAATACTATGATGAATGCGATACGTCCATAGCATATGCAATTAAAAGAACCTGATACGATTCGATCACTCGCCCTCGTTGCGATAATGATCGGATCAGTTTTTTCAGGGTCTGCGCTCCTAGCAGTGGGAGTTTCGGAGCCAGCAACGGCACAGACAACTGGAAACCAATTCTTTGACGTGGACGTAGGCGACGAAACGATCACAGTTTGGGAGCGTGGCGGTATACCCCTGCGTGCGAATGCGAGCGTCGAGTCTGCACAGACAAAAATTGACCAGCTTCACCTCCAAACTGTCGAGACAGTTGATGGTAAGCAGAGTACAAGTATTCGAAGCGAAATCGCGGTGTATGAGCCCGGTGACATACAGCTTGAGTTTGAGGATAAGACCGGGGCAGATGTGTCCCGATTTGCTAACGATGATGCCGAATGGATTGTTGGCTACCTTGATGAAGACAGTGACGACGAGGTCAATTTGGACCTCATCCCAACCTCAATTGACGAGCTTGAAAACGAGCTCAACGAAGAGAACCGCCAACAGCTCAACGACAATGTGACGTTTACCAAACTGTCTGGCAGTGGCATTAGCTTCGATAGCAACGGTGAAATTGAGCTAACTGACTCAACAGTGGCTGGGAGTGGCTCGTTCGGGCAGGGCCCGGGACAGTATGCATTTATGCTCACAAATGGGACCGTCTTTGATGTTTCCAGCGGAGATATCGATATTGCCAACAACCCAGATGGCGTCGTTGTCGGGTCTGAGCAAGTATCTGTCCATGAGCAGCAATCGACTGTGAACAATCCTGATACCGCGGTTGCAGGAGAAGATATAGATTTTGATGTTTCGACAGATCTCAGCGGCAATGTCTCACACGCTGTCGCGCTCTATGACGAAAGTAAGTTCATCAGTACGCAAACGAACTTTAATCTGACAGAGGAGATTGACAGCGATTTCACCTCCAGCGATGTCACCATTGAGCACGATATCAAAAATATCGACGGCGTTAGCGACGTAACCGGTGATGTCACAATGTTTGGTGTGACGCTTCAAGAACGCCGGGAAGCAGGAGTTACCCAGTTGGCTGATATTGTCTCCTTCGCCGCAGATGAGCTTGATGCCAACGAACCGACGACTGTCGCTGGCAGCGACACACTGAATGCGTCCATGACCGCGCTGTCCGATGTGGATCCTGACGCCGAAGTTACTGTTGAGACCTACGACGACTTCGAACCTGGAGAGTATCGGTACGTACATATTGCGGCTGAGAACAACTCTTCAAGCGCATTCGAGACAAACACCGGGACGATTACGATTGAAGAACCTTCGCCGTATTTCGACGTGACAATCGATAGTATCGATAGCGAAGTGACTGAAGGCAATGAGATTACAACAGACGTAACTGTTGAAAATACCGGTGATGAAGCCGGTACGCAGGATATTAGTTTCAGTATCGATGGAACCGTTGAGGAGACGACAACGGTAAGTCTTAGTCAGGGTTCAAGCCAGCAGTTCACGTTCACCTACGAGACCGATAGTGGAGATGTTCCAGGTGTCACAGCTACCGTTGAGAGTGAAAATGATACTGAAAGTAGAGACGTAGACGTTGCTGAGAGTGACAGTGGTGATGACGACGATGCTGACCTCGGTGGCGGTGGTGGTGGTGACGATAGTGGCGGCGATGATGGCGATGATGGCGATGATGACGGCGATGATGGCACTACCCCGCCCCCTGAGGATACAGAAGTTGTGACCTCAAGTACTGGGAATATCGTCCCTGACGAAGCAAGCAACACAGCAACTGCTGAGTTCAGTGAAGGCACGACGCGCAGGGTGACATTCAGTAGTTCGGATGCCAGTGGCGATGTGACTGTTCGGGAATTGAACCGCGAACCAAGCGAAACCGGCCCGGCACCTGGATCATCAGCTTCCGTTAACCAGTTTGTCGTGCCAGAAAACCTACAGAACACAGCTGCTACTATCGAATTTAGCGTCAGTCAAGAGCGTCTTAGTGAGATTGATGCGACAGCGGACGAACTGACCGTTCAGCGGTTCGCGGACGGCCAGTGGAACCGCCTTCCAACGGAGGTCATTTCAGAGACCGATGAGGCGGTCCAACTGGAAGCTGAAACTCCTGGATTCTCATTCTTCGCGATTTCGGCAGTGAGTGTGCCGGATGCCGTTGCGACAGTTGAACCAACTACTGCGGCTATCGGTGAGGGCGTTGAGTTCAGTGCCGCGCAATCGACGAATAAACACGGCGAAATAGTCTCTTACGAATGGGAGATCGACGGTGAACAGTTTGAAGGTGAAGTTGTTACGACCGCTTTCGATGAGCCAGGGACAGTTGCGGCTGAGCTAACAGTTACGAACGATGCTGGCGAAGAAGACACGACGACAGTCAGCATCGATATTACCGCGCAAGAATCTGAATTTACCCTGACCGTCGAGAATCCGGACGAGGACCCAATCGCGGGTGCAACAGTCACTGTCGGAGAGCAAGAGGCAACGACCAACTCCGATGGTGTCGCTACGTTCAGTCTTACCGATGGTGAATATACAGTCACGGTTGACGCCGACGGCTTCGAGTCTGCGAGCGAGACAGTCACCGTTGACGGCCAGACTGGAGTGACGGTGACGCTTGAGCCAGACTCTGATGGGCCGCCTGCAGAAGCTAATCAGCTTACTATCGATGTTGTCGATAGTGATGGCAGTCCGGTCGAAGGAGCCGAAATCGCCGTTGGGGATGCATCGGCCACAACCGGTGCTGATGGCACGGCGACTGTCGAAGTGGCCGACGGGACATACACCATCACCGTTGACGCTGACGGATTTGAGACGACCGAACAAGAAATCGATATCCAGAGTGACGAGACCGTCACGATCGAATTGGCCGAGACGCCAGGGGAAGATGACGGCACGCCCACTGAGGAGCCGACTGAGACACCAGACACAGGTGACGACGGCGGACTGCCGACGATTGTAATCGGTGCCGTGTTGCTTGTGATAGCCCTAGCCGTGGCCGGTGCAGCCTACTACTACACACAAGAGATGGAATAAAGGGCCCTGACGGAGCCTTCGAACCCCTATCGTCGCAAGCGAGTAGCAGAGGTAATCAACATTACAACCTCTCGATGAACATCTGAGAGCTATTGCGTGAGCAGCGGTGACAAACGAAACCGATAACACAATGTCAGAACGGTCCCCCGTCCACTGTCAGGATGTAAGCCGGATCTATCAGCGACCAGGGTCGCGGTTCGTCGGTGGTGGTGAACCAGTAACTGCTCTCTCAAATATCTCACTCGAGATAGAACAAGGAGAGGTCATTGGTATCGCAGGCCCCAGTGGGAGTGGAAAGTCTACTCTCTTGCACCTTCTCGCTGGGTTGGACACACCAACCTCAGGAACAGTCTCGCTGGCTGGGACCAAGACAGATGACCTCACAGCGGGACAGCGCACCCGGTATCGGCTTGACCATGTTGGGCTCGTGTTTCAGCGATTCTATTTACTCCCGTCGCTGCGGGCACGCGCAAATGTCGCACTCCCGCTAATCGAGCAGGGAGTGGACAGACGACGCCGGCGCTCTCGCGCCAGCGAGTTACTTGAGCTCGTTGGATTAGAAGACCGAGCAACGCATCGGCCGGGTGCACTCAGTGGAGGAGAGAAACAGCGAGTCGCTATCGCGCGTGCACTCGCTACGAATCCATCGCTAATTGTCGCCGACGAACCAACGGGAGAACTCGACACCGAAACAGGCGAACAAGTGCTTGACGTACTAACGGCGAACCGCGAGCAGCGGGCACTAATCATCGCATCACACGATGAGCGCGCGCTTGCCCGGGCGGATCGAATTATACACCTTCAGGATGGTGAACGAGTGAGTGGTTCTGCCCAATAACATGATCGGCCCCCAATCCGAGACAGGGACAGGTGATTGGGATGTGGCCTAACCGCTCACTACTCGGCTTACTCGGCCTCGGTGTACGGCGAGTTGTCGGCAGATTAACTGGGCCGCGTCCCGGTCGAACAGTTGCGTCACTCTGTGGAGTCGCAATTGCAATCGCAGTGCTTGTTGTTGTCACCGGACTCGCATTGGGTCTTGCAGGGACAACAACTGTCGCAGGTGACGATGTAAACTACTGGGTGGTTCCAAGTGACAGCGATATCGGCTCAACCCCATTCGCATACGAAGGCGCTCGACTAAGTGGCGTGCATGAGAAAGCGACGATGCTCAGTGCCGATAACCGAATCGACCATGCAACGGCGGTTGCCTTCGAGTTGCTCCGCCTTGAGAACAACCAAGCCGATGAAGCGGCGTATGTGTTAGCCCTTGGAGTAATGCCAAACAGCGACTCTGTCGCTGGTATCGATATCACACCACTTGACGAACGATATCCGTACTACACCGACAGGGAATGGACAGGTGAACTGATTGCGTCTCCAGCAACGGAAACTCTGCTCGGAATAGACGAGGGAGAGACACTTGGGGCTGATGGGACTGATCGCCGATTTACAGTCGTTTCAATCGCTGAGGATAATCCGCAACTCGGCACAGGCGAAATTCCCCTCGTTGTCGTTCCTTTAGCCGAATTACAATCAGTGACAACGCTCGCGGATAGTGATGCTGGCGATCAAATTCTTGTCGCGACAGACGATAGAAGCGTCCGTGACGATCTCGAAGCTACATTCCCAGAAGCCACAATCACGACGCGGTCCGGCCTGTCAACACTCAATCCAGCGCCGACGAGCCTTCCGTTTGCAATGGCTGTCGCGGCGGGCCTCGCAGCGCTTGGCATTGGTGTGATGTTCGTTACAACAATGATGGGGCTCGAACTTACAGCAACCAGACAGCAGACAGCTGTTCTTAGTGCAATCGGATTGCGGTACAGCTCACTTGCACTTGTAGTGATTACAGAGACGCTAACACTTGCAGTTCTTGGGGGTGCTGTCGGAATTCTTGTCGGCTTCGCTGGAATATTCGGCCTGAATGCGGGTATCGGGAGCCTGATCGGACTTCCGACGGCAGCAACAATTTCACCCCTACTTGCCGTCTATGGACTTGTCGTCGCAATTGGTGTTGGACTTCTCTCGGTCGGATATCCATTGTATCTCACGAAGCGAACGGGAACGTTGGAGGAACTGAACCAATGAGCCGAATTAGACGGTATGGTGGCATTGGCGGTATTGCACTCCGACAACTTGTCTATCACCGCGTCAGAACGCTCCTAACGATACTCGGAATCGTGCTAGCCGTGTTGTCTGTCACGTTGCTGCTTGGAATCGGTGCTGGCGTTCTTGAGACGGGTGAACAGCTCGTCGACAGCACCGAGCGAGATCTGTGGATTAGTGGTGGTCCAACAGAACTCAATCCAGAAAGCGTCGGCGGGTTTCGGAATCCAATCGTTGATTCACATGCAGTTGCAGCTGAAATTGATGCCCGTGACGACGTATCTGCGGCAGTCCCACTAGCGTACAATGCTGTATACATAAGTACTGACGGCGAAGAGTTTGAGACCGTACTCAGTGTCGGGGTCGGTGGCAGTGGTCCGGCAATTAGTCTCCAGGCGGGTGAAGGGTTTTCTCCAGGGGACACGCACCTAGTCGATGGGGAATATACTGGACCCTTGAATCAGGAAGTCATCATCGGTCCAGACCTCGCTGATAAAAAAGATTTGGCGCCTGGTGATACACTTTATCTTGGCGGGACACTCCGAAACGCCAAGGCCAACGAATTCAGCGTTGTGGGGATCTCCCCAACATTTTCGACACTGACCGGTACCGAAACTGTAACCGTGCGGCTGAGCGACCTCCAGACGCTTACCGCGATGAGTTTGAGCGATCGCTCCTCGCTCATAACGGTTACTGTAACCGATGATGCAGATGTCGAAACCGTCCACACCAAACTGCAGCAGGCTTACCCCGATTTCACGATTCGCACAAATCAGGAACAAATTACAGCGGTCCTTGAACGACAAGCACTCATCCTCACAGGTGGCCTTAGTTTATCTCTCCTCGCTTTGCTTGCGGGGATTTTCTTCTCATTAAATCTATTTCTGTCCCTCATTTACCAACAACGAACAGAGTTTGCCATCTTCCGCGCAACAGGCGGCTCAACGGGTTCGATCCTTTTGCTGGCATTGCTCCAAGCAGTGGTTATTGCACTCCTCGGTGTGAGCATCGGCATGCTCCTCACACCTATTGCGGCCACGGCCCTCGAAGAGGTAACAATAGTGATCACTGGATTTGAGGGTCTAGTAAGCGTCCCATCAGTCGCTTATTTGATCGCAACTGGTGTCGTTACCATCTTCGCAGTAGCAGGGACAATCACAGCAGTGTGGCGACTCAGCCGTCAAAATATTCCCGAAACTCTCTCGAATTAGTGCTGCTTCAGCAGGGGCCACCTATCACCCTGCCCTGAAGTCGGGAACAGCGAACGGGAACGGCGAGTGCTCGCCTTCCACAGTCTAGTGGACAGACCGGGAGTTCACCGACAAACCCCGCCGTCACGGCGGGTGTAGGTGATCCAAACACCTTTGCCAGACAATCTACAACATGCAATTGACAACTCTTCGGCCGAGAATGACAAAAGAGAATAACATAAGTCGAAGCGATGTCTGTGGGCCAAGATATGTTGAACCGCCACCATGCAACCGCCCACTCGGACTAATCAAAAAAGGCCATCTGTGGGTAATTGAACAGTTTTGTGGCGGTGTACACGATGGTGACACGTTTACGACTCATAGTACACAGATAGATGCACTACAGGCAGGAAAGAACAAAATGGAGGCAGATAGACACCCGTGTCTCCTCCGGTGGGATGCTCCCAACAGTGTCGGGAGAATATTTTGGAATTCTGCATTTGAGGAGCTGACCGTACAGTTTGATCCGCTATATCAGACTTGGGTTGTTGTACCAGACGTTGGCTATTTCGTGTTTGCCAGAACCAACCAGTATCAAGACGCACACAAGTACGGCAGAATCGTTCAGGAAGAGTTTGATTTCAAACACTTGATAAGCTACGACCAAGACGGAACCAAGGTGGATTCACGTGACCATCGGTTTTTGCGTAATAATATCAGCAGTTCCGGAGTTCGTTTTACGAACACACACGCGACTACGGAGGATACGACTCCGGATGATACCAAAGAGAGTGGTATCTCACAGAGCGAGACGACCTATCGGGCGATACCGAAAGCACTCGCAGCATCGCTCCCAGATATCACGAAAGTTGAAATTGTTGACGATGAAGGGGTGCTTTACAAGTTTGACTCACCCTGGGAAAGTGATACAACTGTACGAATTCTCTCGCTTTCCCCGGAGCAGCGCTCAAATACGACTGCAGTCAACACAATGTCGACTATCATTGAATCGTGGAGCTCACTGTCCGAGACGCCATACGTGTCGACAGTTCTGGACTCTGGCTTTCAGCCAACGCCGTGGGTTGTCTACGAGTCACAGCCAGAGAGACTCACCGATATCGGTCATGACATCACAATTGACGAGCGGTTGAGTGTTTTAGATGATGTCAGCTCGGCTATTATGTCAGCAAGAAATACAGATATGACGCCTCTAGGAATTCGGCCTAAGAACGTTTATCTTCGTTCACAGGAGTCAGGGTATCGTGGTACGTTCGCGAACTGGGGAGTTGAGGGGCTGGTAAAGAAAGCAAACAATGAGTCGGTTGCCACTCCCTTTACTGCACCTGAGCAGATTAAACAGACCACATCGACGCGGACACCAGTGTATCAGCTCGGTGCTCTAGCGTACTGGTTGTTCTGTGAGACAACACCGTTCCGTACAGACGAAAATCTCGCAGAAGCGATTCAAATGGGTGATTTTATTTCACCGACTGTAGCTGGTAACCTTCAGAAACAAGCAGCCGACGCGCTCACAAAAGCAATGAAGCCTCATCCAGAGGATCGGTTTGAAACTGTCGACAAATTCTATTCTGCTTTCTGTACTGGACTGTGAACAGCCGACTTGACCTCCCGCGGCGTGAGCGCGGAGGATGTCAGCAGCTAATACGATCGTGAGACAAACAATGCCACCGAAATAAACAACCCGGCTATTGTAATTATGAACGTGAAGCCGGCTCCATTTGAATCCGCATCTGTGCTGTTGTTCTCTGCTCCATTTTCGGCTTGACCGTCATCGCCGTCGGTTCCGTCACTGCCATCGCTGCCGTCGCTGTCGTCGCTGCCGTCACTGCCATCATCAGTGCCATCATCGCCATCGCTTTCATCACTGCCGTCACTGCCATCATCAGTGCCATCATCGCCATCGCTTTCATCACTGCCGTCACTGCCATCGCTTTCATCACTGCCGTCACTGTCATCGCTGTCGTCGCTGCCATCATCGCCATCATCACTGCCGTCACTGTCGTCACTGCCATCATCGCCATCGCTTTCATCACTGCCGTCACTGCCATCGCTTTCATCACTGCCGTCACTGCCATCGCTGCCGTCGCTGTCATCACTGCCGTCACTGTCATCGCTGTCGTCGCTGCCATCATCGCCATCATCACTGCCGTCACTGCCATCATCGCCATCGCTGTTATCGCCATCATCACTGCCGTCACTGTCATCACTGCCATCATCGTCATCACTGCCATCATCGCCATCGCTGTCATCACTGCCATCGCTTCCGTCGCTGTCATCGCTGCCGTCACTGCCATCATCGCCATCGCTGTCATCACTGCCGTCACTGCCATCATCGCCATCGCTGTCGTCGCTGCCATCACTGCCATCATCGCCATCGCTGCCACCACTGCCATCATCGCCATCGCTGCCACCACTGCCATCATCGCCATCGCTGTCATCGCTGTCGTCGCTGCCATCACTGCCATCATCGCCATCGCTGCCACCACTGCCATCATCGCCATCGCTGTCATCGCTGTCGTCGCTGCCATCATCGCCATCATCAGCTTCTGTAACAGAGACCGTATCACCGTTCCCAACTCCATATACTGAGGGAAATCCATGCTCAGTTTCTTCATCGACAATGGCGGCAGCGTGGACTTTGTACTCTCCCTCACTGATGGTATCAGCTCCAACCGTCACTTCGTATGTGCCGTCATCAGTCGCAGTTGCCGTCTTTCTCACAGTCGATTCATCGTTGTGCAGGCCAATCTCAACTTCATCGGGACTCTGATTCCGAGCAGCGGTCTGGACATTGACAGTCACATCCAATGGCTCGTTATCGGGTACGGTATTGGGAGCGTCCACTGAGACAGAGTATCCGGAAATAACAACGGGTTTGATCGTCTCGACAGTCCCATCAATTTCAAGTGCAAGAACATACGAACCTGGGTCGAGCCCACTTGTCGAAATAGACACATCAGAGTCACCAGAGCCTTGCTTGAACTCAACAATATCAAGGTTCGAGTTCCGCAGTTGAAGGATAAAGTTCTCATCTGACGGGACAGAGACAGATGCCTGGATAGTCTCGCCAGGATCTACAGTGCCGACACCAGATACGACAAAGGTCTCACCTTCGTAGCTCACCTCCTCCTCAGGCGTTGCAATCGAACTGTCAACGGTAATACTATACGAATCCTGTGCAGTGACAAATCCCACACTACCAATTGCAAGCAGAGCGAGCAATATGAGAACGGTCAAGGTGCGCATACCTACCCTTTTTTACATTACATGAAAAATTTTGTGTTGCACTCATCGCAGCTATCAGCGCGACACATATCCCCAGTACGCAATCCACATCGATTCGGCCGGGTTCGCGTTGCCAACTGGTTGATGAAACCAAGCACTGAAACACGAAGGAGGGGACGTAGCAACAGCGAAATCAGTTGATTTCGGTCGTCACGTCGTCTTCCACTCTCTCGGTTTCCTCTTTCAGCACGTCGAGTTCTGCCTCCAATTCCTCATCACTGAGCGTCACGTCCTCTTCGCCGTTGTCACCCTCGATTTCCTCTGTCTTGGCGTCCCACTTGTCAGCCGAGCGCGAACTATCCGCTTTGGACCACCCTGAAGACAGTTCGTAGGCCCCGTAGCCGAGGCCAAAAGCCAGGAAGAGAATGACTGCCCCTGTCAACGCTCGTCCCAACCAGAATGCAGCAAAGCTCAATACCTGCCCGGCGAACAGCAACGCCAGCACGAGGCAGCCAACGAGTAAACCAACTGCTATTCCCCGAGAATTGGGCATAGCTACTATTAGAGTCTCACTCAATTGAATGTTGTGGGCACGAACGCAGGGATCGAAAGAGGCACCGTGAACGCGTAGGCACCGAAGCCCCTTCGACGGGGAGACAGGCCTCGCCGTGCCACATTTTGTGGCCAGAACGAGAGTCCACGTCAAAGCCCCTCCCTCAACGAGCGAGCCTCTTTGCGGGTGAGCGAAGTAGGGTGGGTAGTTTACCGGTCGCTGCCTCTTTCTCGTGGCTCGCCCCCGCTGTCTGCCCGCACGCTGTCGCTATCCGCAGCCGCGGTCCCGCCATCGGCCCTAGTACACAGTTGTCGAGCGCGTTCGACGGTCCGTGTGGCTTCCTCGATTTGAACGCCGTCAGGGCTGTAGGCTGCCTGTTCGTACGCCTCGGTCAGGGCACGGAGCGCGTCTTCGGTTGTCTCGGACGCGCTCTCCTCATCGGCTCCGTCGCTGGCGTTTCGGTACGCCTGGTAGAACTCCCAGTGCGTGAGTGCTCGGCCGGCGTCTATGGTCGCTTCGAACTGCCGGCGGACCGCCGAATAACTGGCCTGCACTGCGGAGTTGGCGTCGCCAGATTCGAGGTGGGTCGTCGCGTGGTCGAACAGAGAGTCGAGCACGTTCGCCTCACGCCCCCCAACAGCGCCCTCGTCGCGAACGGTGCCGTCATCGGTAGTGGTGTCCTCATTATTAGGTCTCCGGTACCACCAGACCGCTCCCAGCATCAGTAGCAGTACACCCGACCCCAGCACCGTCCCGGGGAGAAGGACGTTCTTCTCAATGGTATCAATCGGGGAAGTGTCGCCTTTCGCGGCGCTACCTGATCCACCGGGGTTGGCTGGCAGTTCGAGGGTCACTATCGTGTCACCCTGTGACGAACGAAGATTTGATGCTGTTCCGTCGAACGCCGCCCCGATTTGGACCTCCTCGCCATCTTCGTCAGGGGTAATGGCGAGTGTCGTGGCGAAACTGCCGTCGGCCCGGGTCATCACGGTGCCGACACGCTCACCGTCGAGCGTGATCTCGACAGACTGACCGCCAACGCCCAGGCCGTCAACGGTCGTTACCGTCCCGCTCACCGAGAGCGCAGTCCCGTTGACCTGTGAGGCAGTCACCGACAGGGCTGTTTCAGTCTCCTCGACGGTCACCGCCTGTGTCTCTGTGACGCCCGCGAGCGCCTGGTTCTCGAACGGGAGCGAGACCGTCAGTTCCTGTTCGCCGGCGGGCACGTTCGCTGGAATCTCGACAGCACTCTCGAAAGACCCGTCGGTGACCTGTATTGTGTTGATTTCTCTCCCGCCGAGCGTCACGCTTAGCGGGACACCGCTGACTGGAACGTTTTCGACAGAGAGGTTGCCACTGATTGTTACAGTGTCCCCGTAGCCCACTGTCTCGGTAGCGACCCGAATGTCCATGGTCGGTTCGACCTGTGTTACGGTGACGGGGACGCTGGCCTCACTTCCAAGGTAGACAGAGTTTGGTTCGGGGACGTAGGAAATCGACAGTGTCTCCGCGGACAGCGGCAGGTCTGTCGGCCGGTGTTCGAGGCTGAACGCGCCGTCCGGACCCGTCTCGACTGTGTGTGACTCGTTGCCGACGGTCAACTGAATCTCCTCATTGGCGAGCGGTTCCCCCTCGACAGTCTGTATCTGTCCCGTCAGCACTGCCGGGTCGAGAAACGAGATACGTTCGGTCGCGATATCGACCGAGAGTTCAGTGGATTCGAACTCCCGCTCGGCAATTTCGGTCGCCTCCGATATACTCTCGTTCTGGACTTGCTCGATTGCCGCCCGCGCGTCCGAGAGGTCCTCTCCGCTTATCGATTCGATTTCGGCGAGTAACGCTTCGAGGTCTGCGCTGACGTCCTCGATTTGTTCGGCGAGCGCGACCAACTTGCGCGCGAGTTCGCGCGCGCGCTCAGTATTCCCGTTTTCGACGGCCTCCTCGTAGGCAGCCCGCGTCTCCTCAAACTCCTCGCGGAGGTCGACGAGTTCTTCCTCTTTGTCACCGGCCTCGCGGAAGGTGTCAGTTTCGTCGCTCCCGCCGCTCACATCGACGAACTGTTCGAGTCGGTCGTCGTAGTCGTCGCCGAGGATATCACGCGCAAGTTCGTACTGCTCATCACTAATCTGGATTGCGCCGTCACCCAGCTTGCCGGCCAGCCGTCCCGACAGCCACGACAAGACGGCCTCCTCGTCGCCGTTACCGTCTCGGTCGTCTGGGTTTCGGTGGCGCTCGGTCTCGTTGTCGCCTCCGTCCGTGTCGTTGACCTGGAGAGCGACACCCGTCGGCCCGGATACGTCCTCGAAGTAAGTTGCCGTTTCGGATGCATCTGTTGCGACACCGTTGGCACTCCCCATCATAGGGAAGCCAACGAGCAACGCGGTAATGACGAGGGCAGCCACGACGAGACGCTTCACGTCCACAGAGAGTAGGGGTCCGGTCAAAAATCTGTCTCCTGACGGCAACCAATACATTCAACAGTACGCCGAAAAATCACAGCATATGAAAGCCACGCGTCGGCTATGGGGGGTTGCAGGGCTGGCCGTCGTCCTTGCTGTACTGGCCACGGTCCTCGCCCGCCCGTTTCCCCTTCTCGGGGTCGCACTTCTCGGCGCGTGGATACTCTCGCGACAGTACCTATTCTACCGAGCGACTACCGCGCTCGTCTCGGACCTCTCTGTGAGCCAAGTGCCGGCGCGCACGCTGATCCGAACTGACGAGACGACGACGGTCACGCTGACAGCCACCATCGACCGCCCCACGAAGCTCGCCTGTTCGATCAAGGCAGGCCTGCCACCTGCCACCGTCGGCAAGGGCGGCGAGCAAGTTACGCTTGACCCCGGCGAGACGGACGCGGAGACAACCGTCGACGTGGAGTGGCCGGTCGCTGGACGTCACGAGTTCCGACAGGCACACGTCACCGTGGGCGACGGGCTCTTCGAACAGACTGTGCCGGTCGGCGAGACGGCTGCGGTGACGGTCCAGCCCCGCGGGCCGCGAAACGTCCACGTCGGTGAGGGCGGCGACCAAGCACTGCTTGCATACGGAGAACACGCCGCCGATCACCCGGGGTCGGGTGTTGAGCCGGCGGAACTGCGCGAGTATATTGCAGGTGACTCGGCGGCCCGAATCGACTGGAACGCGACTGCCCGCCTTGACACGCCGTACGTCCGCGAGTACGAGGCAGAAACGGACCAGGAGACGCTGCTGGTCGTCGACCATGGCAGCTCGCTCGCGGCCGGCCCGCGCGCCGAGACGAAGCTGGCGTACCTTCGGGAAGTCGCGGTCGCGGTCGTCGACAGCGCGAAGGAACTTGACGATCCTCTCGGCATGGTGTCGGTCGGTGACGAAGGGATTACGTCGCGGTTCGAACCGACGACGACGACGAGCCACTACGACGCGATTCGGCGAACGCTGCTGGACCTCGAACCCACTGCACGGACTGACCCGACAGTCGATGATAGGTTGGGTCCCATTTGGGGGCACTCTCAGGTGAGTACCGTCCAGGAGACGATGGAGGGTGCACGGAAGACCCTTGTCGAATTCGAGGGTGAGAGCGACCAGTTCAGCACCACACTCCGGCCGTTCTACGATAGCCAGCAGTACTACCGGACGCCTCTGGCGGACAGACCACTGCTGGGTGCCGTGCGTGCGACGCTTGCTCGGCGGTCGGGCCAGCAGGTCTCTATCATCTGTACCGACGATTCGGACCCGCGGGAGCTCCGCGAGACGGCCACACTGGCAGCCCGAAACGGCGGACAAGCCTTGCTCTTGCTCGCGCCGACAGTTCTGTACGAGACGGGTTCAGTCCAGGACCTCGAAGCCCGCTACGAGGGGTACGTCGCCTTCGAAGAACTCCGGCGCGAGCTCTCACGGCTCGACCGGGTTACCGCGCTGGAAGTCGGGCCGGGTGATCGCCTCGCTGCGGTGCTCGCCGCTGGGGGCGCACAGCGCTCACCCGCCGGAGGTGGGCGCACGTGAGTACGACACGCTCCGAGGAGCCCGAACCAACGTCAACTCGCCAGTCAAACAGCCGGTTCCGCCCTCCCATCTGGGGCGAGGACACGCGGCTGGTGCCGGCTGCAAGCACTCACACTTGGTTGTCGGCGCTGGCCGGTCTCTTGTTCGTCGCCGGGCTGTCGTTCCTCGCTGGCCCCGTCGGGATGCTGGCCGGTATCGCCACCACTGGTGTCTGGTATCTGCTCGGCTCACCGTATGCCCTTGCGGCCGGGACGGTCCTTGCAGTCGCAGTGGTACCAACGCCGGCAGACCCCCTCGCCGTCACACTCGTCGGTGCGCCCCTGCTCGTGCTGGTGCTTGCCCCCGTCGTGACCACATCACACACAGGGGGGTTTACTGCCGTCGTCCTCGCCACGACAGGAGGACTCGCTGCGGGTGGATGGCTCCTTGCCGAGTGGCTTCCTGTTTGGCTCGTCGCGCTCGCCCTACTGGGTACCTCTGGCCTGGCAGCCTACACAGGACACCGCTTCCTGCTCCTCCAATTCGGACTGGTGGATGGCACCGATGCTTCGACTGGAACTGATTCCACGATGATGACAAACCATGACAGCTGACGAGAGCGAACCGATGGACGTGTCGACAGTCACTCCGGATAGCGATGAAGCCGCCGGAACCAATCAGGGTGAAAGGGCGCAAAAAAGCCTCGACCTCGCCGCACAGCTCGAACTCGTCGAAGAGGAGAACCGCCGGCTGCGGACCGAGTACGCGCGCGCCAGGCAGTCGAAGTACCGGCGCACTGCCTACGGGCTGTTCGTGGTCGGCCTGTTCACGGTGTTGCTCGGCGTTCTCTTCCCGGGGGGTCAGGAGGTCTTGTTCGCACTCGGGGCGACCGGGCTGTTTGGCGGCGTGCTCACGCTGTATCTGACGCCGACCCGGTTCGTCGCCGCGGACGTGACCGAGCGAGTCTACACGGCGGTTGCCGCGAACTACGCGGCGCTCGCCGAGAACCTCGGACTCGCTGAAACTGCAGTCTACCTCCCTGGCGAAACCCGGGCTGCGCACCTCTACCTCCCACAGTCTACCGAGCACGAGTTCCCTGACCTCGAGGACGGACCATTTGTGACGGCCTCCGACAGTCGGGGACTCCTGCTCGAAGCCACGGGCGCGTTACTGTTCGACGAGTTCGAGCAGGCGTCGAGCGGCCCGGTCGCGACGCGACCCGGCGAACTCGCAACACAGCTCTCGGAGGCCGTCGTCGAGCAGTTCGAGCTCGCGGACGCAACCGACGTGGACCTCGACCCGACGGGCGGGCGCCTCACCTTCCGGGTGACGGGTAGCACGCTCGGTGACCTCGACCGGCTTGACCATCCCCTCAGTTCTTTCCTCGCCGCCGGTACCGCGGCGGCACTGGAGCGGCCGGTCGCGCTGGACGTGGACGCGACCGACGACCGGGTTGACTGGCTCGTCACGCTGCGCTGGGATGTCGAGACTGAGCAGGACGAAACCGACAGCTGAAACTCAATCGAAGCTGAGTTCGTCGGCACCGGCACCTGGTGGTTCGACATCTTCGAGAATATCTGCCACGATGTCTGTCGGTGCCACGTCGCTAAGATCGGCCTCGGTGTTCAACACGAGGCGGTGTGCGAGAATCGGCTCCGCGAGCGTCTTGACATCGTCGGGGATGACGTACGCCCGACCGTGGATAGCGGCCCGCGCTTTCGCGGCGTTAAGGAAGGCAAGCGTCGCCCGCGGCGAACTGCCGTGGGAGACATCGGGGTGGGTCCGGCTCTCCTCCACGAGGTCGAGGATGTACTCGACGACCGGGTCGGCGACGTGGACCTCTTGGACGGTTTCCCGCGCAGCGAGTACGGCCTGTCTGTCGACGACTTGGGCCACGCGGTCGGGGCCTAGATCTGGGTCGTCGTCGAACCGGTCGGCGAGCTCGCGCTCGACATCGCGGTCGGGCAAGTCGATGGTCAGCTTGAGCTGGAAGCGGTCACGCTGTGCTTCGGGGAGTTCGAAGGTCCCCTCCATCTCGATTGGGTTCTGCGTGGCGACAACCATGAACGGGTCGGGCAAGTCGAGCGTCTCACCCCGGATGGTGACGCTGCGTTCCTGCATCGCTTCGAGCAGCGCGCTTTGTGTCTTTGGTGTTGCACGGTTGATTTCGTCGGCGACGACGACGTTCGAGAACACCGGGCCACGCTGGAGTTCGAACTCACCGGTGTGTTCGCGGTAGATATACGTGCCGGTGACGTCGGCCGGGAGGATGTCGGGCGTCATCTGGACACGGCTGTATTCCAGCCCGGAGACCTGTGCGAACAGGTTCGCCAACGTTGTTTTCGCGACGCCGGGGACACCTTCGAGCAGGATGTGCCCCCGGGTAAGCAGTCCGACCATGAGCTGTTCGATGGCCGCTTCGTTCCCCACGAGCACCCGCTGCATCTCTGCGGAAATCGTCTCGTAGAGCGCTCTGGGATCGCCGTCCTCGCTACGCTGACCGCCTGCGGTTGTTTCCTCCCGGCTCATTCTCGTTTACCCTCTTCCTCGCTGGTACGGTTAAATGCTATCACTACTCGCTCAATTCGGTCGTCGTCCCAGTCTGGGTGCTCCCGTCGCAGGTACCGGACCCGCTGTTCGGCAGTCATCACCTGGCCACTGGGGGCTGTCCGGAGCCCCGCACGGCGACGGAGTCGCCCCCAGACTGCAGTGCTCGCCAGTCGCTTCCTCGTACGACGGAACCGACCACGGGACACGCCGGCGACGGCGACAATTGCAACCCCTCCGAGCAGCACTTGGAGGAGCGGCGTCTCCCGGACCGCGAGCACCGCGCTCGTCAGCGGCGGCACACTCTCCTGATGTGAGAGGTCGAAGACCACGCGGTCGCTATTTTGGGACAACCGTTCGAGGAAGACAGCGTTGTCGGATTCGTCCACCATCGCGTTGATCGTGATGCTCGGGTCGCCTACGGCGACGACCTGGCCCTCGCCGAGGGGTTCGACCGTCGCCACAGGGTAGGTGGCCAGTTCGTCCTCGTCGTCGAGTTCGGTGTCCGGCTCCTCGACCAGGTACGCGAACTCGCTGGTCCCCACGAGGACCGTCGCGTTGCCCGGCTCGATTGCGGTCCCGAGGTTCAGCGTCAACTGGTCGACGCCCTCCGTGAGGGTGTGGTTCTCGACGGTTGTCGCCACCGGCATCTCCGGGCCCCGGAAGTAGTGCTCTTCGTCCCGGAGAACCCGCCCGTCGAAGCGCGCCTCGGCACCGAGGTCGGACAGCAGCGCGTTCCCGTTGGTCTCGAAGTTCTCAAAGACGACGGCCGTCCCGCCCCGCTCGACGAACCGGCGGACCTGTTCGGCTGCCTCGTCGTCGTACTCCTCGTCGGGCGCGATGATGAACGCGACCGCCTCGTCGGAGACGAGGCTCCCGTATTCGGCCGTGTCGGTGAGGAGGTCCAGTTCCCGCTCGGTGCTGATCTCCTCGCGGAGGTCGCTCGTTCCCTCCCAAGTGGGATTGTACAGACCGAAGGCGGTCGTCGAAACGGTGGCAAACACAACCAGCGCGACCAGCACGCTACAGATAAGCGTAGCCAGCAGCATCCGCGGGGCGCTGACGTTCCACCCTTCGGGGAGCCACTGTGGCTTGGTCATCTACCCGAACACCTCCGGCGGGAGGATTTCGAGAATCCGGCGGACCACGACGTACGCGAACCCGAGCAGGCCGAGTGCGATTATCCACCGTAGCCGTCGTCGCCACGCGGGGGTAATCACAATCGGCGCGGTCAGTTCCGTGACGATGAGAAACCCCAGCAAGGAGACGACAAAAAACAATTCGTAGGAGAGCGACCCCAACAGGACGAGCACCATCGCTGTCGCCAACATCCAGGCGATTTGTCCATGGACGAACCGCATCCGACGTGATGTTCCCATCGTTGTATCGTTCCTCTGGATTCCTGTGGTTGATGAACGAGTCCTGAGTTGTATCTCTTTCGTTACTCTTCGTCCTCAACGACTTCGATACCGCGGTTGTTGACGGCATCGGGATTGAGGCCGATCTCTTCGAGGAAGTCACGGTACTCGCGTTCGCAAGCCTCGCCGGCCTGCTGGCGGTCGGAGGCGTGGTCACACAGCGCCGGGAGGTCCTCGAACTGCTCGTTCGTGTAGACAATCCAGTGATTGAAGAGGTCCGAGAGCCGCCGGATTGGCGAGGTGAAGTGGCCGTATATCTCGAAGTTCAGTGCGTGGTGGCCGCCGAAGGGGTCGTTCATGTACTTCGCACGGGGCATCACCTTCATCACGGCCCACTGTATCTTGTCGAGCTGGCGTTTTGGGGCCTCTTCGAGCGTGGCGTTGACGGCTTTGCGTGGCTCGTCCCACTTGTCGCCAGGGACGGAGACGCCGTCGAGTTCCTGAATCTCCCTGAGTGCCTCACTCCACTCGTCGGGGCTTGGCTGTGGGTGGACGCGGTACATCGCCTCGACGCCGCGGTCCCACATCAGTTCGTGGGTGACGGCCTTGTTCGCTTTTAGCATACACTCCTCGATGATGGTGTGAGCGCGGTCGCGCTGGGGGTTGAGCACGAGCGAGCCTTCTTCCTTACGGGCCTCGTGCATGCGCTGGGCGAGCTTCCACACGAGCCGGTTCCGCTCGGCGAGGTCGACCTCTCGTTCGAGAAACTCCTCAGCGGCCTCGGGGTCGTCGAGGATGTTCTCACAGTCGGTGTAGGTCAGCCGGGCGTCGCTCCGGATGACCGATTTGTAGATGTCGATGGACTCGTAGCCAAGCGTCTCCTTGTCGAGGTGCATCTCGACGGTGTGTGCAAGCCGGTCCTCGTGGGGGACCAGCGAGCAGACGGTCTCGGCGAGAATCGGCGGGAGCATGTGAATCGTATACCCTGGCAGATAGATTGTGTTCCCGCGCGTGCGGGCTTCCTCCCACATCGCTGTCTCCGGGTTCACGTAGTGTGTCACGTCGGCGATGTGGACCCAGAGGACGTACTCCTCGTCACGTTCCTCGACCGAGAGCGCGTCGTCGAAGTCCTGTGCGTCGACCGGGTCGGTCGTCCAGGTTGTCAGATCCCGGAGGTCCTCGCGCTCGTCGAGTTCGTCTTCGATTTGCTCCTGGATGTTCTCCGTTCGCTCTCTTGCCTCCGTCATTACCTCTTCGGGGAAGGCGTCCGGCAGCTCGAATTTCTCCAGTAGCTCCTCGCGCTTGTTCTCGATGTGGCGCGCCATCTCCTCGTCGATTTCGACCGGCCCTTGGCCCTCGACTGTGCCGGCTGCGTCCTGTTCTGGGTCGCTCATGCACTCGCGTACGGCCGACCGGCAGTTAGGCGTGTCGGCATGGTCGCCTCGGAGTCTTTATTCTCGCTCCTCGCCTCTCTCTGGACATGAGTTCCCCGTCTTCGGTACAGCATACGTCGACAGAGCGGCGCAAGACCCTGGGTAAAATCGCTCTCGCGACAGCGATGATGGCGTTCATTCTCCCGGCTGCGCCGGTAAATTCGCTCGCGATTTCGACAGGTGCAGTGGCTGTCGGTGTCCTCACTGGCAGTGTGGCCGCTGTTGGACTCGTCCGGATTGCCGATTCACGCAGGGAGGCCGCCGTCCGAACACTCGTCTTCGGCGTTCTCGTGGTGGGGCTGGGGGCGCTGTTCGTTCTCCCGACCGCCGCCAGCTACGCCGTCCTCCACGGCGCGCTGGGATTTCTCTGGGCGTATGCAATCACCGAACCCGTCTACCGCTGGCTGTCCTGAACCGCGTTCGTCCCTGCGAGTGGATCTCAAAACTCCGACTCGGGTGCCGGCACACCCTCCTCGCCACCGGCGAGGTCGAAATCCTGGCGGAGCTCCCGGATGCGGTCGCGGATATCCGCCGCGAGTTCGAACTCTAGGTTGTCAGCGGCCTCCTGCATCCGGGTCTCTAGCTCCTCGATTGCCCGGGCGGCGTCGTCCTCGCCGTCGGGTGCGAGCGTCGAAGCCTCTCCCGTGTCGGTCTTGCTCCCTGGGAGGTTCGACTCGCCAATCTCTTTCTCGATTGTGCGGGGCTCGTGGCCGTGTTCCTCGTTGAACTCCCGCTGGATGCGCCGCCGCCGCTTCGTCTCCTCGATTGCCGACTCCATCGCCGTGCTGGGCTCGTCGGCGTACAGCACCACCTTGCCGTTGACGTTCCGAGCCGCCCGCCCCATCGTCTGGATGAGCATCGTCTCAGAGCGCAGAAAGCCCTCCTGGTCAGCGTTGAGTATCGCGACCAGCGACACCTCTGGAATGTCGAGTCCCTCCCGCAACAGATTGATTCCGACGAGGATATCGATTTCGCCGAGTCGGAGACTCCGGACGAGTTCGTGTCGTTCCAGCGTGTCGGTCTCGTCATGCATGTAGGCGACATCCATCCCGGCCTCTTCGAGATACTCGGTGAGGTCTTCGGCCATCCGCTTGGTGAGTGTCGTCACGAGCGCCCGCTCGTCGTCGGGCAGGGCCTGAAGCCGTTCGATGAGGTTGCTCACCTGACCGTCGACGTCGGCGATCTCGATTTGCGGGTCGACGAGGTGGGTAGGGCGAACAATCTGCTCGACGACCTGTTCGGAGTGTTCGCGCTCGTACTCGCTCGGCGTCGCCGAGACGTACAGCGTCCTGTCGGTTTTGTCTTCGAACTCCTCGAAGGTGAGCGGGCGGTTGTCGAAGGCCGTCGGCAGCCGGAAGCCGTTCCCGACCAGTGACTCCTTCCGAGACTTGTCTCCCTCGAACTGACCGCGAATCTGTGGGAGCGTCTGGTGGGATTCGTCGACGACAGTGAGGAAGTCGTCGGGGAAGTAATCCAGCAGCGTGTAGGGTGCCTCGCCGGGTTTGCGGTCCGAGAGATGAACCGAGTAGTTCTCGATGCCCGAGCAGTAGCCCGTCTCTTCGAGCATCTCCAGGTCGAAGGTGGTGCGTTCCTCGATGCGCTGTGCGGCAACCAGGTCGCCCTGGCGCTCGAAATGGCTGATGCGGTCGTCGAGCAGGTCCTCTATCTCGCCGATGGCGTCTTCGAGACGCCGTTCTGGAATCGAGTAGTGCTCTGCTGGGTGGAGCAAGACCGCGGGCTCCTCGCTCACGATTTCTCCCTCCAGCGGGTCGACCTTCCGGAGGCGGTCGATTTCGTCGCCCCACATCTCGACGCGGACGGCATAGCGGCCGTACATCGGGTATATTTCGAGTGTATCGCCCCGGACTCGGAAGGTGCCCTGGGTAAAGTCCACGTCGTTGCGCTCGTAGTTCAGGTCGACGAGCCGCGAGAGAATCTCGTCGCGCTCGATTTGCTGGCCCTGCTCCAGTCGCAACGCCATGTCGATGTAGTTGTTCGGGTCACCCAGCCCGTAGATAGCAGAGACGCTGGCGACGACGATGACGTCGTCACGGGTCAGCAGCGAACGGGTCGCCGAGTGCCGGAGACGGTCGATTTCGTCGTTGATGGAGGCGTCCTTGTCGATGTACGTGTCTGTCTGTTCGACGTAGGCCTCGGGCTGGTAGTAGTCGTAGTAGGAGACAAAGTACTCGACTGCGTTATCGGGAAAGAGTTCACGGAACTCCTCGTAGAGCTGTGCGGCGAGTGTCTTGTTGTGGGCGATGACGAGCGTCGGCTTCTGGATTTCTTCGACAACCCAGGAGACGGTGTTTGTCTTGCCGCTTCCCGTCACGCCGAGAAGCGTCTGCTCGTCCATTCCTTGCTCGAAGCCGGCCGCGAGTTTTTCGATTGCCTCGGGCTGGTCGCCCGCTGGGTCGAACGGCGCGTCGACGCGAAACTCGCTTTCGGCTTCGGGACGGTCCGGCGAGAGCGGGCCGGTGTCAGTCATTGACTGAAGGTAGGCTCGGAGCCACTTGACCGATGCGGTCTCTCACAGCGGCCGGGGTCTGTGACGTTACGCCTCCGGCGCGAGCGCGTCCATCGTCTCCCGCCGCAGTTCGTCGCCGGTATCATCGGGAATGACGACGAGTGGCACGTCGACGGCATCGAGTGCGGCAATCTCGGCGAGTTGGTCCCGGGCCGCCTGTGGGGTGCCGGCGACACCCAGTGCGTCGAGCATCTCGTCGGTGACGGCGGCTCGTGCCGCCTCGCGCTCGCCCGACCGCCAGGCCTCGGCAATCGCTTCTGCCTGCTCGGGGAACGAGTTGGCGACCGCCCGCCGGTACCCCTCGCCGCTCCCGACGTAGTAGGCGAGATGTCCCTTGACCGCGGCCCGCGCACGCTCGGGGTCCTCGCTGGCCGCGCTCGGGACGTACGGCATTCTTGTAATCGCCTGTGGGTCTCGGCCAGCCTGCTCAGCGGTCTCGGCTATCGTCTCGAAGGCCTCGCCGAGTCGCTCGAAGGGGATGTTGTGGGGCAGCCAGCCGTCGGCGGTCCGGCCTGTTGCCCGCCGTGTCGCCGGCCCGAGTGCAGCGGCGTAGACAGCTACATCGGCCGAAAGCGACGGAAAGTCGGCAGCCTCGAACGTTGCCCCGTCGTAGGAAACGCGGCCGTCGTCGCCGAGGAACTGCTTGGTCAATTCGACGGCCTCGTGGAGGCGTCGGGGTGGGTTGTCGAACGATTCGCTGTGGAGGTCTTCGACGACCTTCCGCGTGCTCGTTCCTAGACCGAGGGTGAACCGGCCGTCGGCGGCGTCGTCGAGTGTTGCGGCAGCCTGTGCAATTGTCGCCGGAGAACGCCCGTAGACGTTGACGATTGCGGTCCCCAGTTCGATGTGCTCCGTTCGCAGGGCTGCCTGCGTCAGCGCGACAAACGAGTCACGCCCCCAGAGTTCACCGGTCCAGACCGCGTCGTACCCGCGCTGTTCGGCTCGCTCGGCGAAGGCCGCGAGGCCGTCGGCGTCGTTCGGGACGAGAATCCCAGTTTGCATGTCCAGGGCCACGACGAGTGAGGTGATAAAGGGTACGCCGTCTTCGTCAGTGACCTTCGAAGGCTTCGATTTGCTCGCGCCAGCTCTCGGGCATTGGGCGCGTCTCGCCAGTCTCGTAGTCGACGGTGACCATCACGGTCTCGGCCGTCGCGACGACCTCGTCGCCGGCGCGTACCTCGTACTCCATCGGGATGCTCGATGTCCCCAGCTCACGTGTCCGGAGCGCGATGGTGACCTGACTGTCGTCTCGCACCGGCTTCTGGTAGTCAATTTCTGTGTGAGCGACGACGGCGCTCAACTCCTCTACGCCGTCGACACCGAGCACCTCGCGCAGGTAGTCGACCCTGGCCTCTTCGAGATAGGTTACGTAGACTGCGTTGTTCACGTGTCCGGCGACATCCAAGTCCTGAAACCGGACCGATACGTCTGTTTCGTAGTTGAATTCGGGCATACTCTCGCTGTGTCGTCTACACAGTTTCACCTTCCGATTGTGGCCGCTCGCGTCCTGTCAACGCGGCGACCGGCCATACAGTATATACGGGTGGCACCCTCGGGATTGGATATGTACCTTGGAGACGAGGCTTGGCCGGACCTTGCATCGTACTTCGAGTCCGAATCGCTCGCGCTGGTGCCGGTTGGCTCGACAGAACAACACGGGCCACACCTCCCGGAGGGAACCGACCATCTTATCGCCGAGGCACTGGCCCGAGAGGCGGCCGCACAGACCGGCTACCTCTGTACCCCGACGGTGAACATCGGCGTGAGCCCACACCATCGCCAGTTTCACGGCACTATGTGGGTCGACCCTCCTGTCTTCCGGGAGTACATGGAGTCACTGGCGCGAAACCTCACATACCACGGCGTCGACCGCATCATCTTCGTGAACGCCCACGGCGGCAACATCCAGCACCTCCGCGAGGTCGGCCGGCGACTCCACGAGGACGGCACGGCCTACGCGCTCGAGTGGATGTGGGACGAGAGCATTCCCCAGTTAGTCGATGACTGTTTCGAGACGAACGGCCCTCACGGCGGCCCGAAGGAGACGGCGATGATTATGCACATCGCCAACGAGCTGGTCCACGAGGACAGGCTGACCGATGCCCGCGACGACGGCCTCGTCGACTGGGGTCGGGAGACCGGCCGTCAGTTCGGCGCACGGACGTTCTACGACGCAATCGAAAACACACCGAACGGAGTACTCGGCGACCAGACCGACGCCACTCCGGAGAAAGGCGAGCGACTGTTCGAGGCCGCGGCCGAACAGCTGTGCAAGCTCAGCGAGTGGCTCGCCGACCGCGACGAGTCGGAGCTACTCCCGCGCGAACACGTCTGATAATGATTGTTGCGAGTCGTTACCGCCGTCGGGAAACGAGACGCGGGTCTCACGCCGTGAAACACTGATATTCGTGACGTGGTCACGAAAATAACCACAACAATCACTATGAAGCCGTCCAGCCAAGCCGGGATGACAATCGTTATTCCGTATGAGCCAGTAGAGCCTGACAGGCGCGGCTAGTTCAGCGGACAGAACGTCTGGTTCCGGACCAGAAGGTCAAGGGTTCAAATCCCTTGTCGCGCGCTTTCTACGAGGAGTAGACGTGACGAGCGAAAGCAAAAGCGAGGATTTGAACCACGCGAGACGAACGGAGTGAGTCTCGCCATCGGGTTCAAATCCCTTGTCGCGCGCTTTTTATCACCGAGGCTCTCTCCCGATGAAACAGACTATCCGTCTGGCACACGTTCTCTCTGTATGACGATAGATATCGGCGATTCCGTGACCATCGAGTACACGGGACGACTCGACGACGAGACCGTGTTCGACACATCCCGCCAATCTGTTGCCGAGGAGACGGGTCTTGTCGAGGCCCAGCCAGACCGGGAGTACGCGCCGTTGACGGTCGACATCGGCGACGAGCAGGTCATCGAGGGGCTCGAAGAGGGGCTTATTGGCCTCGAAGCCGGACAGACTGAGACGCTGACAATTCCGCCCGAGAAGGCTTACGGCGAGCCAAGCGAGGACAACATCCAGGAGTTCGAAACCGACGCGCTCCGCGAGATGCTCGGCGGCCAGACACCTGAGGAGGGGTCGTATCTCGAAGCCGAGAACGGCAGCCAGGGCGAAGTCGTCCATGTCGACGAGGAAGTCGTTCGGGTTGATTTCAACCCTGGTCTCGCCGGCGAAACGCTGACGTTCGAGGTCGACATCATCGACGTCAACTAGACAAACTCTAGCAAGACACCACCCCCGCAACTTACCGGTCTGGACCACCAACCGGGTATGTGTCTTGATTATGAACGAGGGAGATCTATCCCGGCCGTCGGTCGACTCGCCTGGCGGAGGACAATCACTCCACTGCACGGCGTGTGAAGCGGCGCTCCAGTCGCCCGGACGAGACACCGTCTCGTTTCTACTTCTCGACCGACTCACAATCCCGCTTGTCGGGTGTGCCGAGCATCTCGAAGCGTTCCGTTCACTCTGTAGCCTTGCAACCGACGGGAGCGCCGAGCTTCTGGAGTACCGACCGGCCGGTGGCGTTCGCTGTCCGGGCTGTCGCCACGCACCCCGCGAGCCAGAACAGGCGATTGTTCCTGTCGGTAGCGGTGGGCTTGCCATACTCGCCTGCGAATCCCACCAGTCAGACATACTCGATCGGTTCCGAACTGGCCTGGAGGTACGACGCCATCTCACGTCGTCGCTCGACGAATCGCTTACGCGGTCAGCGATTAAATAGAGTGTCCGCGTAGTCGACTTCTGTACGCGCAGGACGACGCTTTGCCACCGAGTCAGCGGTAACCGTCTCCATCCGCGGTTGAGTCGAGTTATGTACGCAGGACGTCGCCGAAGCCCCGAAAACAAGCGGGAACAAGCGTCCAACGAGAAGTGGTGTTTATCAATATTAGAACCAGTTCGACGCCCCCGTCTTCCAGTCGATAAGTACAATTTTCCGGGGGTGGAATCGGGCCACGATGCACCTCGTCCTCGATTACGGCGGCGTCATCGTCGAACATGGTGACGAACGCGACCACGCAGACATTCTTGGCGTAGACCCCGAGACAGAGCCATACCCGGGTTGGCTCGCGTACTTCGCGTTCCGTGACGGGCTCGTCCAGAGTACAGCTGGGTACCTCGACGTGCTCTCGACGCTCACGGGGGCGTCCCGCGAGGCCTGCCGTACCTATCTCGAAACGACCTGGCTCAGCCCGGCGTTTCCCGAGGAACACGTCGAGGTTCTTCGAGAACTTGCTGCCGACCACACGCTGGTTCTGTTCAGCAATATGGCTCGCCCGTGGGTCGAGACGGTCCTCTCGGAACACGGCGTCGTCGACTGTTTCGAAGACCTCGTCGTCTCTTCGGAGCTTCGTCGGTCGAAACCACACCCCAGGGGGTACGTCGAGGCGCTCCCGGACGACGACGCTTCGGTCGCCTTTGTCAGCGACGAGTACAACGAGGACCTCCTGATGGGCGAGACGTTCGGTATGCGCTCTATCTGGGTCGAGCAGGACGACGAAACCCCATACAGAGAGCCCGATGTCCGCATCTCGGCATTCAGTGAACTGCTCGACGTCGTGTCGACAGATGACCTCTCGCCTGGTCGGTGACTCCTCCCGCAACGCCCTGTCGAGGAATGCAACCTCATACCACAAGCTGATGCATGAATTTCCATGCCTGAGTATTACTGCACGTAGTATAAGTCACCAGCGACGAAATTTCCTCGCGATGACATCGTATGATACAGAGTCTGAAGCTGACGGACGATACGTCGTTGCATTCGTCGAAAGTGCAGGCGAGGTCTCCCCTGTCTTCCAGCGGAAAGTAAACGATATCTTCGAGAAACATCTCCCGCACGTCGACGCCGAGGCGTGGTACCGAACAGAAGACGTTGTCCTCGCGTTCAGCGAGGTTAGAGATGAAATCGGTTCCAAGACGATGATGCAGGGTGGCACCGAGTCAGCGAAGGCGATTCCGTGGCCCGACTCCGTCTCGACGCTTTCGGACGCATTGACCGCCCTGATTGATCTGCACAGAGATGCCTACAGGAACAGCAATCAGACGAATCCGGCGGGGAACTACACCTTCGAAAAACTGGACAACAGAGCGGCGAGAGTAGGTATTCTCGAAGGATTTCCGTACGGTCCTGGGTTCGCAGAGGGGGTCTTCAAACAGGTTGCCGCCGACTTTGGCCCAGCGGACGCGCGACCAACCCTCGACGAAGCCAACCCGAACACAGACGAGAGTCACGCGTGGGAGTTGACCTGGTAGAGTCTCCCACTCCCGACTGTTTTTGGTGGTATTTTCCAACAATCAAACACAACACAGCGAGCGCAGCGGTGAGTGCCCCGAAAAAAGATAGGTACGGGCGTCAGTCGTCGTCAGAACCTTTCATCTCGCCGAGCTTATCGACGAGGTCGTCCGTCGAAGCCTCGGTATCGAAGGTTACCTCGCCGTCGTGTTCGGACTCGTGAACGTTGACGGCCTCCGTGTTGTCTTCGGTGTTCATCTCTTGGTTCTCTTGTTCTGACTCGTCGTAGCTTCCAAACCCCATACAACGACGGAGTGTCTGACTGCACAAAAGCGGCGTGGTCCGACAGAGCGCCGGCGACTGCCGTGTCTCATAGTGATTGTTGCGAGTCGTTACCGCCGTTGGGAAACGAGACGTGGGTCTCACGCGGTGAAACACCGATAGTCGTGACGTGGTCACGAAAATAACCGCAACAATCACTATCAGGTGTCGTCGAGACGGCCGCCCAGTACCTTCGCAGCCACCAGTACCGGGTCCCAGACGGGACTGAACGGTGGCGCGTACGCCAGATCGAGACGTTCGAGTTCCGAGACGGTCAGCCCGCCCTCAAGCGCCGTCGCGACCGTGTCGATGCGGATTGCCGCCCGGTCCTCGCCGGCAATCGTCCCGCCGAGTAGCCGGCCGGTTTCGCGGTCGGCGACCAACGTTACGGTCGTCTCGGCGTTTCCAGGATAGTAGCCCGAACGTGACCCGGCGGTAACCGTCTCTGAGAGTGGGTCGAAGCCGGCCTCGCGGGCGCTGTCGTCGTCGACGATACCGGTCCGGCCACACTCCAGTTCGAATGCTTTCAGCACTGCCGTCCCGGCAATCGCTCCGACTGGCTCGGGGTCACCGGCGACGGTCTGGCCGATTGCGCGTCCAGCCCGGTTGGCCGTCAGCCCGAGCGGGACCCATTCCTGTGTTCCGGTGACGGTATGGCGCATCTCGGCACAGTCGCCGGCGGCGTACACTCCGTCGACGGAGGTCCGACCGTAGTCATCGGTCGTAATCGCACCGGAGTCACCGCACTCGACGTGGTCGGCGACGAGGTCGGTGTTCGGACGGATACCGATCCCCACGAGCGCGAGGTCGACATCGACAGCTCCGTCTGTCGCTTCGACGCGCTCGAGGCGACCCTCCCCCGCAAGTGACTCGACGGCGGTGTCGAGATGGAGGTCGACGCCCGCTTCGGCGAGAGAATCGACGACGCGGTCACCGACTGCCTCTCCGAAGGGTGGAACAGGTCGCTCGGAACGCTGGTAGAGGTGTGTCTCCAGTCCCCGAGCACGGAACGCTTCGGCCATCTCGACGCCGACGTAGCCACCGCCGACGATTGCGACGGTCTCGGGTGGGTCGCGGTTGCGGTACTCCTCGACGACTTCGGTTACGTCGGCGTATCCCGCGTCGAACCCCTCCTCGCTGTCGGGAGGCGTGAGGAACGCCCGAACTGCGGCCGCGGAATCCATGTGATGCATCGTGAAGACGTCGTCGAGGTCGGTTCCTTCGATTGGGGCGGTCAGCGCGCGGGCACCGGTCGCGACGAGGAGGTCGCCGTAGGGCTGTTCGAACGCCTCGTCTGGTCCCTGGACGGAGACAGTCTGGCTTTCGGGGTCGATATCAACGACTTCGTGGCCTCTGTGGAGGTCGATACCGCGCTCGGCGACCTCAGCGGGCGACAGCGAGAGCAGGTTATCGAGGCGCTCTACCTCGCCTTTGATGTAGTAGGGCATCCCACAGTGGGCGTAGGAAATCCACTCGCTTTGCTCGTAGACGACGACCTCGCGGTCGGGGTCTTCGCGTTTGCACTTGCTGGCTGCGCTCAGTCCGGCGGCGTCACCGCCGATGACTACAAACGGATCGCTCATACGCGAGTCTCTCTGTCCACCCATCTAAGTGTTTGTGAGCGATTGGTTACCCCTCCTGGCTCTAAGTCGAGATATACAAACCGCTCGTGTCCGTATCGGTCGGTATGGACGAAGATACGCGCGACAACGTGGTCCCCGGCACCGACGAGGACCTCGACACGGCCGACGTCTGTGGTCCCGACTTCCGGGGCGAGACCGACATTGACGATTTGCTCGATACGTACGCGACGACGGGCTTTCAGGCGACCCATCTCGCCGAGGCAGTCGAGATTACAGAACAGATGCAGGCCGAGGACGCGACGATATACCTCACACTCACCTCGAACATCATCTCGTCGGGGCTGCGCGAGACCGTCGCCGCCCTCGTCCGGGAGGGTCACGTCGATGTCATTATCACGACCTCCGGCTCGCTGACCGAGGATGTCATCAAGACGGCAAAGCCGTTCAAGATGGGCGAGTGGGACGCAGACGAGGCCGAGCTCCGCGAGCAGGGCATCAATCGCCTCGGCAACATCTACGTCCCCTCCGACCGCTACGTCTGGCTGGAGGAGTACCTCTATGACTTCTTCGACGACTTCTTCGCCGAGGAGTCGGTCCGAACGCCGACTGCCTTCGCACGCGAGTTGGGTGAGACACTCGACGACGAGGATTCGGTGCTGAAACAGGCCGCCGACAACGACGTGCCGGTGTACTGTCCGGCCCTTACCGACGCCGAGGTCGGCAACTTCCTCTACTACTACCGGCGCGAGCACGACATGGACATCGGCATCGAAATCCTCGACGACTACGACTCGCTCATCGAGGACGGCCTGCTTTCGGAGACGACCGGCCTGATTGCCGTTGGCGCGGGCGTCCCGAAACACCACGCCATCATGACGAACCTGTTCCGTGGCGGGGCTGACTACGCCGTCTACATCTCGACGGGGATGGAGGGTGACGGCTCACTCTCAGGCGCACCCCCGGACGAGGCTGTCTCGTGGGGGAAAATCAAAGAAGAGGATACCAACTACACGCAAATCGAGGCCGAGGCGACACTCGTCTTCCCGCTGCTCGTCGCCGGCGCGTTTATGTCCTAACGCGGCCGAATCCGGACCAGTTTGTCATCGCGTTCGGTGGGGAAGCCGTCGCCCGCCCGCCCGTCGCGATTCGAGGTTACCGCGTACAGCTCGCCGTCTGGCCCTTCTTCGAGGTGACGAATCCGGCCGAGTTCGTCGGCGAGAAGTGGCGTACTTGCGGCGTGATACTCTTCGTCCATCCAGTCAGCGTCGTGGCGACCTGCGTGGTCGGCCGACAGACGGCTCTCGTCCTCGGCGAGCGTGATGGCGACGATCTGCTGGCTGATGAGTCCGCCCACGAGCAGACGGCCCTGGAGCGACGGAACCGCCTCGCCGGTGTAGAAGACTGAACCGGAGGGTGCCCAGGACGGTGCGCCCGCGACTGGGGGTTGGTAGTCGGTGCCCGAATAGGAGTCGAACCCCTCGCTGTTTCGTGCCGCTGGCCAGCCGTAGTTCTCGCCCGCCCGGAGCACGTTCACCTCGTCCCCGCCGCCGGGGCCGTGTTCGGTGATTACTGGTGTCCCGTCGGGCAGCCAGGCCAGCCCCTGTGGATTCCGGTGGCCGTACGTGTACACGCGGGGGTCACCGCCCTCGATGTCGGGATTGTCGGCCGGCGTGGAGCCGTCCGGCTCGACGCGCAGAATCTTCCCGCCGAGGGTTCCGGGGTCGGCGATTGCGTCGGGGTCGTCGAGCGCGGGGTCGCCGTCGCCGGCCGCGACCCAGAGGTAGTTCGCCGGCCCGAACGTGATGCGGCCGCCGTTGTGGTAGGCGTCGGCAGGGATACCGTCGACGATGACCCAGGAGTTCTCGTTCTGGTCGTCGGCGGTCGTGTCGAAGGCGACGACGCGGTTGGTGCGGCCGTCGTCTGTTTCGGTCGTGAAGTAGGCGTACACCAGCGGTACGTCCGGGTAGTTTGGGTGGATGGCCAGACCGAGTAGCCCGCCCTCACCGCCCTCGACGTACCAGCTATCCTCGTCTGACCCTGGGGGGAGAGACTCAGCGTCGACAACTGCATCTGGTTCGGTGACTGTCTCCCCCTCTCCCTGCGCGAGCGTCAGGATGCGACCTGTCCGCTCTGTGAGAAACAACTCACCGTCCGGGGAGAACGCAATATCCCACGGAATCTCTAAGTTCTCGGCGAGCACCTCGATCTCGTAGCCGCCCTGTTCTGGGGCTGTCTCCGGTGCCGTCCAGTCGGCGTCGTACCCGTCCCACTGCGCTATCTCGTGGCTGACGCCCACGTCGTACGGCATCTCATCGACGCCTGTCTCGCCCGGTGTCGGTGTCGCCGACTCGTCGTTCGACTCCGAGAGACAGCCGGCGGCCGCCGACAGCGAGAGCGCGCCTGCCAGACCAAGCAGCCGCCGCCGCGTATACCGTGTCATGACTGACACTCACGGAGTTGCTGGCAAATGTCTTCTGGAACTGCCCACGGAACACCGACATGTCTTCGCCGGATCGGCCGGGGAGCGCAGGCATTTATATGGATAGCGTGAGGAGTACCGGCGTGGAGATATTCGATACAGCCACAGCCACTGCCCCGGGCGGTCTCTCTCCGCTGGTCTCCTCGGAGGGGCCGGAGATGCTGATTATCGTTGCTCTCATCCTTGCGCTGGGCGTGACCGCACAGGTGCTCGCAGACCGGTTTCAGGTCCCGAGCGTGCTCTTTTTGATTCTCGCTGGCGTCGCTGTCGGCCCGAAAGGGATTAGCCTTGTCACGCTCGACACCTTCGGCGACTCGTTGACCACCATCGTCGGCATCAGCGTCGCTATCATCGTCTTCGAGGGGGCCTTCCACCTCAAGATAGCGAAACTCAGGGAGGCACCGTCGGCGACTATCCGTCTGATTACTGTCGGGGCGATTATCTCGTTCGGAGGAACGGCGCTCGCGGTCAGATACCTGCTCGGCGTCGAGTGGGGTATTGCCGCGCTAATCGGGGCCTTGCTGGTGGCGACTGGGCCAACAGTCATCACGCCCATTCTGGCGGTCGTTCCGGTCCGGGACCGCGTCGCCGCGGCACTCGAAACGGAGGGTATCGTCAACGACGTGAGTGCCGCCATCTTCGCGGCGGTCATCTTCAAACTATTGGCCTCGCAGGGAACCGACCCGGCGGACTATCTCGTCGAGTTCGTCCAGCGCCTGAGCGTCGGTGTCTTCGTCGGCCTGGTGACGGCAGGGGTCCTGTGGTTTCTGGTGGTCTACGTCGACAGTCCGTCGGCCTGGACGCCACAGAACGTCCGCCTGATGACACTCGCGGGCGCGATTCTCGCCTTCAGTCTGGCAGATGTGATTGCGACGGAGTCCGGTGTCGCGGCCGTCGCGACGGCCGGGGTCCTCCTTGGAAATCTGAATCTTCCGTACGAAGAGCAGATAGAGGAGTTCAAAGGTGACGTGACGATTGTCGTCCTCTCGTTTGTCTTCATCGCGCTTGCGGCGCTCATCGAGTTCGATACGCTGATTGATTTAGGTCTCTCAGGACTCGCCGTCGTCGCTATCGTCGCACTCGTGTTGCGCCCGGCGCTGGTCTTTCTCTCGACCGCTGGGGCGAAGTTCACGCGCGGCGAGAAGCTGTTTATGAGCTTTGCCGGGCCCCGTGGTATCATTCCGGCGAGCGTGGCGACGCTGTTTGCGATCCAGCTCCAGACGCCGGCCCCGCCGTCGAATCCGGAGGGTGCGAACATCCTTGCGGGGACGGTCTTTCTGGTTATCTTTCTGACTGTCATTTTCGAGGGCGGATTCGCGCGACAGATTGCCGAACGGTTACAGGTGATTCCAATGCGTGTACTCATCATCGGCGGCGGACGTGTCGGGAGTGAACTAAGTGAACGACTCGAAGAACGCGGCGAGAACGTCGTCATTATCGAACACGACAGCGACCTGGCCGAAACCCTTCGGAGCGACGGCTTCACCGTCAAGGAGGGCGACGGAACCAACACGGAGTGTCTCAGGGAGGCCGGAGCGGACAACGCGAAGATAATCGTCGCCGCGACGGGTGACGACGACACCAACCTCCTCGTAACACAGCTCGCGGACTCGAAGTTCGACGTTCGCAAGGTAATCACCCGTGTCAACGACCCCGAGAACCGGAGTGCGTTCGAAGACCTCGGTATCGAAACTATCTCCGAGACGGGGTCGACGGCCTGGGCAATCGACAACCTCATCGAGCGGCCGGGCCTGTCGCGGTGGATGGCAGAACTCGGCCGGAGCGGCGATGTCCAGGAGATAGAGGTGACCGACGAGGGACTCGTCGACGAGACAATCGGGGACCTGAACACGACCCTCCCCGACGGCTGTATCGTCGCACTTGTCACCCGTGACGACGAGAACACGGTCCCGGACCCACAGATGCGGATACAGTACGGCGACCGCCTCACGGTGCTCGGTCAGACCGAAGCCGTCGACGGGGCAATCGCACAACTACACCCACACGACTGACCGTTTCATAGTGATTGTTGCGAGTCGTTACCGCCGTTGGGAAACGAGACGTGGGTCTCACGCGGTGAAACACCGATATTCGTGGCGTGGTCACGAAAATAACCGCAACAATCACTATCAGTCCTGTGGCGCTGGCTCTCCGGTGGCTGTCGACGCATCGAGTGACAGTGAGGCGTAGCGACTCCAGAGCAGGAGGACACTCGGCAACACGAGCAGACTGACCAGAAACGCCGTCACGAGCGCGACGACGACGATGCTACCGAAGCTCTGGACCTGTGGATGGGGGACCAGCGCAATCGTTGCGAACGAGCCCGCCGACGTGAGCGTACTGCCAAGCAACGCCCCGCCGGTACCGGTCACTGCGGCCCGGAGTGCTTCGATTTCGTTGTTCCCCTCGCGCAGTTCGTCGGCGAACCGGTCGCCGATGTGGATGTTGTAGTCGATGCCGAGACCGACGACCAGACTCATCAGGAGGGCAGTCAAAAGCGTCAGCGGGATCTCGAGCAGATACATCCCGGCGATGACAAGCCCGACGACGAGGAAAATTGGCCCGGAGACGGCCGCGCCGAGGGTTGCGCTGCCGTGCATGAGCCGGAAGACGAGAATCAACGCAACGACGATTGCCACCAGCGCGACAACCATGGTCGTGACTACGCCGCCGATGACGTTGTCGAGAACCGCCTCGTTGACGGTAATCGGGCCGGCAGCAGTCGCCGTCCGCTGTCCGTCACCTTCCATGACGGCGGCCCCGTCGTCGAGTTTCGGGGCGATCGCGCTCGATTCCGAGAAGTCGACGTCGAGCGAGAGGGTTACCAGCAGCGACTGGTACTCACCGTCGACCCGCTCGATGACTCGCTCGGCAGTTTCGCTGTCGGCCGCGTAGAGGGCATCGTACACCGCGGCGAGATTCTGGTCGGGGATCCCGTCGTCATCTGTGTCAGCGTCCGCGAAGACATCCGCAAACTCCTCGTCTTCGGATGCGACCTGTTGCATCGCGGTCAGCGGGGACCGCTCGGCCGGGGTCGCCGACTGGTCGAGCAACAGCCCTTCCTGTGCGAGACGCTCTACGCTGGCGTCGATGTCTTCGAGCGTCGAGGGGCTGGTCACGTCGTCTTCGACGAGTATCTCGGATTTGATGGCGTCGTCGGCGTTTGCAGGCTGGTAGACCTCCCCGACGTGGCGTTGCTGTGTGAATATCTCGGTCTGCTCCCAGCCCAGCGGCTCTGGCAGTTGCTGTTTCCACTCTGCGACGTCGCCGTCGGCCTGCTGGTAGCTCTCTTGGTCGAGCTGTGTCCAGGCCACACCGCCCCCAGCGGCAACGAGTACCGCGAGCACCAACACGACGGGAGCCCCGCGCCTGGCGAGGGTGACCGTTTTTTCGAGCATCGGCCGCAGATACGAGCCGTGTCCCAGCGGGGCCTTCCGGCGGTCGAGACCGATGCGTTCGAACGTGCGGTCGATGCTGACTTTCAGTGCAGGGACGGCCGTGACGAAGATGCCAAGCGCCGAAACGACGCCGAGCGTCACGGTGATACCGATATCACGGATGCTCGGCAGCGGATTAGCCAGGTTGGCGAGAAAGCCGATAGCGGCGGTTGCGGTCACGAGAATCAGCGCCGTCGCGACGAGAGACAGGCCTCTGGCCATTGGCTTCCGGATTCCCTCTCCTGGGCCGCGTTCCTCGCGGTAGCGGTTGAAGACGTGAAAGCCGAAGTCGATACTCAACCCTGCAATCAACACGACCGGAATAATCATTATCACGCCTGCCTCAACGCCGAGCCACCCCAGGAGACCGAACGTCCACAGCACCGACAGGATGACACCAGCCATGCCGACGACCACATCGACCAGGTCGCGGTACGCAAACGCCAGAATAAACAGGATGAGCGCCAGGGTAATCGGCAAGACGAGTTCGACCATCTCGCCGAAGAAGTGTGAGCTCGCCTCGGAGTAGGCGTTAGAACTCAACACGAAGAAGCCGTCATCCTCATACTCTGTTGCCGTCTCGTAGAGGACTGTCTCGGCATCTTCCTGAGGACTGTCACCCGCTGTGTCGAGCACAACCAGGGTGCGTCGGTCGGACGAAGTCGTCCCCTCGTGGTCGGCAGGGAGGAACTGCCCGGCCTGTGGGTTCTCGTCGAGAAGCTGGCCGATGGCTGTCTCGACTTCGGCTTCACTCATCGATTCGAGCGCCTGAATCTGATCGTCGAGCGAGGCGCTGCTCCCGGCGGATTGCGTGGCGACGAGGTTCTCGATACCCCGGACGCCGTCGTCGTGAAGCGCCGCCTGGACGGTCTCGTTTTCGGTGACGCGTTGCTGGTAGCGCAATCCCGCAAGCAGTGACTCCTTCGACAGCGCGTTCCCGTCCTCATTCCAGACGTACACCGGCTCGACCTCCCTCGTCGAACCTTTGACTACCGCTTTGCTGTACGCGTCGTCGATGTACTGTGACTTCTGGACGCGGTCGATGTCGTCGAACTGCGAGGCTGTACCACCCGACTGACTCGAGGTATTTAGCTGTGGGATACCGGCCATGATGCCACCCGTCAGAAGCACCATCACCAACAGCACGATGACGTTGTGCTCCGTGACGAAGCCGGCTGCCCGACGGAGAAATCGCTGTATCATCTGGGAGGGTCTACTGTACTTGCTCACTTATAACGGGTAACTCCTGTTCGCGGAGAGAATACGACAGGTAATGTTATATATGTGAATCAAAAACAACTTTTATATACTACAACTGATCTCTGAGGGGCCACCGTTGACCTACGGCCAGTTACCGCCCGAATCGGCACTGAGTCTGCTCGGCAACGACCGACGGCCATCTTCTGGGCGCTCAGCGAGGCCCGGGGTGGGTCGGGGCCGACGACGACGGTACTGTCGTCCCTGTCGACGCGTGGCTTGGTTGCTTTCTCGGTATCGAGTGGCCTCGTCTCAGAACTCGCCGTTGACGATGTCGGCGACGCGCTGGCGGTCGAACAGTTCCTCGTCGACGCCGTAGGCCTGCTTTGCCGCCCGCTCGGTGAGGACCATGTTCGTAATCGGGCCCTGATAGAGGGGGCCGCCGCGGTAGACATCGCCGTTCTGAACCGCGTTCAGGCGGCTGGCAACGTCGTGGTTCTCCATGAACGAGACGATTGTGTCCTCGAACTCTGTCGCTGTTTTCCCTTCGTTGCCACGCAACAACAACAGATCGGGGTCAATTTCCAGTAGTGTCTCGTAGTCGACCCGGTCCCGGCTCGCGTGGAAGTCACCCACGTCTGTCGTCGCGAAGGCGTCCTCGACGCCGAGGTCGCGCCACTGCTTGAAGCTCGTTCCCTCGTCGATGAGATACGGCGAGAACTTCTCGGGTTCGTTGATTGGCCGTGGCCACATGATGGCAACAGCGGGTCGTTCGTCCTCGGACGGCACGATGCTCTCTACGTTGTCCTGGAACTGGTTGTGTAACTCGACGAACGCCTCGTATCGCTCGCGTTCCTGGAACAGCTCGGCCATTTTCTCGAAGGCGTCGTACACCGAGAGGAACTGGTAGTCGTGCCACTCGTATCCCCGCGAGAAGCTGCTGTTCCCGAGAAACGGCGTCCCCGCCGACTCAATCTGTTCGATATCGCCTTCTTCCATCGCATCGCTCCGGTTGACGATGAAGTTCGGGTCCATGACGAACACGTCGACATCCTCCTCAAGTGAGAGGAACTTCTCGGTGTCCAGGGCGCTCTCCCACAGCGAGCCGATTTCGCTCTGGTCGACACTCACGTCCGGAATCTCGTCGTAGAGCTGGGTGTGATACCGCTGGGACAGATAAACTGTCTCCGGCGGGTCCTGGCCGAGCGCGATCCCCATGTCGGCCCAGCTTCCGTTATTCGCTGCCCAGGTCTCGGGGACAGCGTCGAACTCGACGGTCCCCACAGACTCCATCGTCACCGAGTACGGCTCCTCACCGTCGCTGGAGTCGGGGGTATCCTCACCGTCGCTCGATGTCGGGGTATCTGTTCCGTCTGTCGGCGTGTCGTCGCCGTCAGCTTCGTCTCCGCTCGTTTCGTCGTCGCCGTCGCTTCCGCCGATACAGCCCGCGAACGCGCTGGTTCCGGCGACGATTGCACCTGCTCTTAACACCTGTCTCCGCGTACTGGACCGTTTTCCCATGTTTTAGGCTAGCCTAAAAAATTTAAAAGGATTTCGGAGTGAGCCCGACAGAAGCCTGCCCAGTGGGTTACTCCCAGAGAGTCAACCCGTGGTTCGTAAGTGCTTTACTCATCTAGGTGGCTCTAAAACATACGACCAGCGAGACCAGAGACAGCTCGCCTGAGTTGTCATGGTGCTCACACAGGAGACCAACCTCCTATTGCTTGAGGAGTAAATCACACTGCTTTTACTTTAGGCTAGCCTAAATACAGTCGACGCCAGCCCAGACGCGGCCGAATCTTCGGGACGCGCCGATGGCTGGACAGCGCAGCTTCGAGGAGACAACCATGACAGAAACCAATTCATCCGACAGCGATGAGGCGAACGAGCGAACGACTATCAGGTCCGGCCGCGACTTCGAACAGGAGTACCGGCTGGACACCGAGGCAGCCGGTGACTTTCTCGTTGCACTCGGAGAACAGCTCAAATCGGACGACGAGCTGACGCTGACGACCGATAAGTGGGAACTCCCCTTCGCGTTCGGCGAGCCCACGACGCTCGAGATCGACTACGAGGGCGTCGACGAGCCCGAACTAGAAATCGAACTCGAACTACCGGGGCGGACCGACGACCCGGCACCGGAAATCAGCTGACTACTCGGCGTGTGTCGCCGAGTCGAGCACAAGCGTGTCGTCTTCGAGGTAGTGCTCGACGTGGTGGGTGTGTTCTTCGATAGTCTCGAGCTGTTCGCGCAGCATCTGGGCCGTCGCGTGGTCGCCCAATCCTGCCGCGAGTTCGATGTGTTCGCGGTAGCTCTCGATGATGTCGCCCATCATCTCAAGGTCGTTGTGTAGCGAGGTCCGAATGTCGTAGACGTCCTCGTCCTCGGCCTCGACGGTCGCCTCCTCGGCGAGGGTTGTCATGCTGGCGTTGGGGACGCCACCCAGCGCCTGCAGCCGCTCGGCGAGTTCGTCGGCGGCGTCCTCGACGTCCTCGTAGACCTCTTGGAGGAAGACGTGAATGTCGAGGAACTCTGCGCCTTCGACGTTCCAGTGGTGTTTGTGCAGCTGGTGGTAGAGGACGTACGCGTCCGCGAGATCGGTGTTCAGTGCGTCGATAATCTGTTCTGCCTTCTCCGGGGCAAGGCGGAGCGCGTTTTCTTCGACGGTGTCTGCTTCCTGCTGGACTGTCTTCTGTGTGCTCATCGTATCCACTCGTTGTGCCCCTATCTACTTAAATATTATCAATTTTAGTACACTTTTCGCCCAACCTAAACCTCGGCTACAGATCGGCCACGTGTGGGATCGATTCTCTGTGAGCGAAACACGTCGTGGGGTTTTTGTCGGATTTGGTTCAACGTATGCACAATGCGTTCAGTTCCCGCTCGTATCGCCCGGACCGAGGTCCGTCGGACCCTTCGGAACATCCGTACCGACCGGACGAAGCTGCTGGTCTTCGCCATGCTGGGACTGGTTCTGGTGGGGCCGGTACTTCTGTTCGGGTCGCTGTTGCTCTCGACGGCCGGTGAGGAGTTGGTCGCCGGCGAGATTGGGAGCGAGGACCTCGAAATCATCGGCAGTACGCTCCTGGGTGTGGTTGCGACGGGGATAGCCGGCCTCGCGGTGTTCGCGACAGCGCGGACCGTCACGACGGTCGCCAATATCGACGAACCAGCCGCGTTACTCATCTCGACACGGCTGGAAAACGTCGTCGCCGGGCTGGTTCTGGGCGAGATGACAGTCGTGTTGCTCTGGCTCGCCGGCCCGGTACTCGTGTTGTCGAGTGCGTTCGCCTGGGGCGCTGGGGCACCGCTCGTGCCGGTTGCGGCACTCATCGCGCTCGTGGTCGCCGTTGGCGTCGCCGTCTGTGTCGGGTTCGTCGTCGGCATCTGTCTCCGGCATCTGCTCACAGTCTACGAGCCAATCGCACAGTATCGGACGGTCGTGTTCGCCCTCGTCGGGGTCGCCTACTTCGCGAGCATTGCCTTCGGCTGGTTCAACAGAATCACCGCGCTGGTGTTTGAGGTGCTCGGCGACAGTCCGCTCGGTTGGCCGGGCCATCTTGTGTTGGTCGTGACGCCTGTCGTCGACGGCGTGGTACTCGAAGCTGCTGTCGGCGTCGTCGGAGCGGGGGCTGTCGCGTTGGCCGCGCTCACGGCCGGGGTTCGACTCGGCGAGATTCACTGGTTTGCCGACCCTGCCTCCGACGACAGCGAGACCATCGAATCGGACGACCGTCTCGGGAACCTGCTCTCCGGGTTCGCAACCCGACCGGTCAGGACCGTCACCGTGACTGCGATTCGCCGGGCACGCCGGGCACCTGTTCGCCTCTTCTACGTGGCGTACCCCCTGATTGGTGCAGTCGCCTTTATTGGGGACGCTATCGACTCCGGCGAGATACCCGTCTTCGCCGCCGTTCTGTTTGCCGTCTACGTCGCCTGGGCAGCGGGCGCACTCTTTACGCTCAATCTGCTCGGCGACCATGGACCGGCGCTGCCGGCGGTGCTCACCGCGACTGTCTCGGGCCGTGAGGTCGTGGCGGGGACGGTCCTCGCAAGCGTCATCTGTATGGTGCCCCTCGCGCTGGTGGTCCCGGCGATCGCAGGTCTGTTGAGCCCGTTGACGGTTTCGGAGACGGCGCTGCTGACGGTCGGAGCCGTCATCGGAACACTCGTCTCGCCGATACTCGCCGTCGGTGTCGGCGCTGCCTTCCCGCGGTTCGGCGAGGTTCGTATCACTACAAACCGCGAGGCGGTGATGCCCAGCAAATCCGCGTTCGTGCTCTACTCGCTGGCTGTGTTACTCCCGATTGGAGCCGGAGCGGTGCTTCGATTCGACGACGGTACGGAGCTGGTCGCGGCGGTGCTCTCGGGCATTATCGCGGTTGTTCCACGTCTCGATTTCACGGTCCCCGAAAGCGTTGTCACCGGCGCTGCGGTGGCCGTCCTCGCCGCCGGAGTGCTCGCGCCGGTGCTCTCGGTCGGCTACGCCGTTCGTCGCTTCGAGGAGTACCGGCCCGACTGATTACGCCATCTGCTCGGCGGCCTCTTCCTCGGTCGTGACCGCGAGAAACGCGTCTTCGAGGGTGGCGCTTTCGCCGGTTTCGGCGCGGGATTTCAGCATCTCCGGGTCGCCCTCGGTGACGAGATTGCCGTCGTGGAGCACACCGATTGTGTCGGCGAGTTCGTCAACCACGGGGAGGATATGTGTCGAGAGGAAGATCGTCATCTCCTGGTCGGCCAGCTCGGCGATGGTGTCACGCATCGTCCGGGCTGCACGCGGGTCCAGCCCGCTCGTGGGTTCATCGAGGAAGGCAACGGCTGGCTCGTGGAGGACCGCCTGGATGACACCGATTTTCTGGCGCATCCCCTTTGAGTAGCCACCGATGCGCTTGTTCGCGTCCTCGGCAAGGTCGAAGCGGTCGAGCATCTCCTCGATACGTTCGCTCGCCGTCGACTCGGGTAGGTCACGGAGACCGGCCATGTACTCCAGTTGCTCGCGGCCGGTCAGTTCGTCGTAGATTGGCGGGTCTTCGGGCAGATAGCCAATTTGTGCCGACACCGCCTCGCGGTCCTCGATCGAGTGGCCCGCGACGCGAGCAGTGCCGGAAGTGGGTTGGGTCAGTGTCGTCAGCAGGCGCATCGTGGTCGTCTTGCCGGCCCCGTTCGGGCCGAGAAAGCCGTAGACACTGCCCGCCGATACCGACGTGGTGACCCCTGCGACGGCGACGGTCTCGCCGTAGCGCTTGGTCAGGTCGTCCATCTCGATAGCCGGGGTCGTCATATGGGTATCTCTGTCCGCGACCGGTATAAAACCGTCAGCCGACCCTCACACAGAGAAACGCCGCGTCTGAGGTTCCGACAGCTTTATCGCCCGAGATTGACAGAGATTGTCTATGTCGACGGTACGCACACTCGGTCGACTGCTTGTGGTACTGCTCGGTGTTGGACTCGCCGCCAGCGCTGGAATTGGTCTCGTCTGGGCCGTACCGGAGTTCACCGGACTCGGCCTTCTCGATACGCTTCTGATAGCTGTGATTGCCGTCGGTGGATTCGTGTTCGCGGCCCGCCTCGCTGGGGAGCTATTCCCAGCGTACAACGTCGCCGAAGTCGCGGTCGAGGATGTCATCACGCGGGACGGCGACGGCGGCGGTCCGCTTCCGGTCGGTGGCGGCGGTGCTTCGGCTGACGACATCGTCGAGCAAATCGAGGAGGCAGACCGAGACAGCAACGCAGAGGCGCTCATCGTGAAACTCAACACTCCCGGCGGCGCGGTTGTGCCGAGCGAAGACATCCGCCAGGCCGCCGAGGAGTTCGACGGGCCGACCGTCGCCTACGCCGAAGATATGGCCGCAAGCGGCGGCTACTGGATTGCCAGCGGGTGTGACGAGTTCCACGCCCGCGAGGCCAGCATCGTCGGCTCCATCGGCGTCGTCGGCTCACAGCTCGGCCGGACCGGTCTCGCCGAGAAGGTCGGCCTGGACTACCGACGCTTTGTCGCCGGCGAGTACAAGGACTCACCTTCGGTCTGGCGCGAACTCGAAGACCGCGAGGTAGAGTACTTCCAGGGACTGCTCGACGACTGGTACGACGCCTTCGTCGACACTGTCGTCGACGGCCGCGACCTCGACGAGGAGTTCGTCCGCGACACGGAGGCCCGCATCTACATCGGCGAGGAGGCCGCCGAGAATGGCCTCGTCGACACCTGCGGGCCGCGCGAGGTGATGGAAGACCGCCTCGCATCGAGCCTCGGCGTCGAAGAGATCTCCGTCGAGACCTTCGAGCCCGACCAGGGCGTGACCGACCGTATCGGGATGGGTGCCCGCTCTGTCGCTCGTGCGTTCGGCGCTGGCGTCGCGAGTGTCCTTGTCGGCGACGACGTGCCTCGTATCCGTACCTGATTCTCACAGGGTGTGGGATTTCGCTCAATCGCTCAGTTGCAGTGTGGACTGATCGCTAAGGAAACTACTCGAGCGAAATGATATTTGACCTAGTCTGCAAGATGTAACACGCGTACCGGTCATGGTACCTGGTACCAATACTTGCTGCCATACCGTAGCAGGTCAGCCGATTATATACAGAACAAACTGCAGAACAAAAGAGCCCAGAATCCGCAGACCGAAGAGGAACGCCAGGATACCCAGTATCGTCATCAGAATCGGTTTCAGCAATCGGCGGACCGTTGCAGCTCTGTCAGTGTCGGTAAGAAGAAACCATTGTGGGTCATTACCGCGGCGTACGGGCGCATTGAACGCATTAGCCATTGTTGTGATGGGTCGATTCGTAATCGGGCCGTAGACGTGGATCCTATCACCAGCGGCAACTCGCTGCTCGATGTACCGTCGTGGTTTGTCTTCCCCGACCCGCTCGATATTTCTCCGCCGCTGGTACGACGCGATCTGCTCGCCGGGCGTCGATCCCCACCCGACATCGATAGTGTCACGTGATGCAAAAAACAGCGTGGCAGTCGCAGGGTCAACTTCAACACCGCCAGTGTCATCTTCGAACCGAAACGGGACACCGTCGCGATCACTGTAGATCGTCTTCCACCTGCCGCCGGTATTGGAACTCCCACTCCGATACTGCTCGATCTTACACCCGTAGGCCAGACACGCCGTTGCGGTAAACGGCGACTCGACCTGACCGTCTGTTCTAACGGCTTCTCCCTCCAGTTCGACGATTCCGTCAGTGTTTTTCGCCTCCCTTACTGAGGCCGTCGTGCTTCTCAAGACAACGGTTGTCCAGTATAACGGCTCGATTCCCTTGTATATCAAGTAACTACCGGCTACGAACGTAACTATCCCAACCGCCAACGCAACAAAGAAGCCTGCCATGTCTAGTTAACTTATTCAAAATATAGCAAATAGAAAACATAAATAACGTGCCGGTTTAATTGTCGGTCTTACCATTGCCGCCAATTCGTGAGTTGCTATCAGCGTGCCAGCTGTGAATCAACGCAGAGTTGCCTGATACGCGCTCCGTGATCCCATCGTCTTCGTTCTATCACGATGATGCATGTACCCTCTAAGTCTTGCACTGGGTTTCTGATGGAACACAGAGAGGTCCCAATTCGTTGCGGTACATGTGTCCACTGCACTGACCATCTCCAGCGTGACGTTCGAGTTGTGTAAGAAGTCGTCATTCACTCGGGAGTGCTGTGAATAGGCCACCAGTAGTACTATGAAATCACCGTGGTAAATTGGAGGTAATGAGACGCCGCCGCTTTCTCTACACCAGCCTTGGCACTGGACTCACTCTCGGACTCGCCGGGTGCTCAACCGGCTCTACTGATGAAAGCTCGCCAACCGAGCGAGCCACCAGCACAAGCACAGAGGACGGAACCAGCACAAGAGAAACAGCCACCCCCAACAAAGACCAGCCAACCGAAACACCGAGTGAAAACGAGGCAACCGAAGAAGACCCAGACGATACTAACACAGATGAAGACGACCAGCAAACAGAAGAAGACCCAGAAACCGCTGTAAGATACTTCTTCGAAGACGAAACCGGGACACTCGGCCACCTCGCCGACGACGACATACCGGACGACTACGACAACGTAATCACCAACACCACGACAGAGGAAGAATACCAAGAAAAACAGAGAAATGATCGACAGTACCCAGAAGGAATGGAAGAAGGCCAGCTCACAAAGACCGTCGACGAAATGATCGAGAGAGCAGAGGAGATATACAACAACCCAGAAGAACACATCGAGGCAGAGATATACGACGACCTTGACCTCGCCGCAGAGGACGACGAAATAACATTCACACGCGCACTCATAAAGGCCACACAGGAAGCAGGCGTCACCTCATCAGGACTAGCAAACATCGTAGTAGCAAATATCGCAGAAGACGCTATCGAACAAATACAGCCAGGTTTCACAGACTACAAGCTCTCAACACTACCAGCAACAGAACCTGCAAATCCAGGTAAAGAGGGACACAGCGGCGGCGTAAGAGAAAACGAATTTGGGCACAAGTATGGGAACTCAGGGTTCAGACACATGCCTGGCCTACTCCAATACCAGAAAGACGGAGAAACCAAAGTCAAATACGCCGAACAAACAGATGCCACAAACGTTAACATATTCAGAAGAGTTATCAGAAATCCGGATTTCTCATTATACCGTTCAAGCCTAGAACAGGACACAGTAAATGTGTCACGAGATTCAAAGCCGGGCGATTCAGGACACATGTTCCCAGAACATTATGTAACAGCACTTGACTACACGAAAGCCAGAGAACTAGAAAAAAAAGATGAAGATTACTTCAGATTTGGTATGAACGATGATGGCGGATATAACTCCCTAGGAGACTATCTAGTCCAAGCAATGATAGAAACTGTAGACGATATGGGAATTACAAGGTACGATAATAACCCAGACAGAACCAACATTGAAATCCCTGCTGATGGAAAATTAGTTTCAGATGAGTTTGGAGAGTCTTTAGAAAATTATCCAACAGATCCTTCTTCAGAAAAGAGACAAGATTTCAAAGAGGTAGGAAGAGGTCTCTATCAGCTATTCCAAGAAGAAGGATGGGACGCTTCGATAGCATTGACCGGAACGCTAGAAGACCCTGAAATACTGCCAACAGATCAGGAAACTGTAAACCCAGTCGATCACATCAAAGAGCTCACTACCCTGTCCAGTAGCCGCTGAATAGTTGTCTTCGATACTTGGATAGAGTTCGAACGGAGTGAACCGGTAAGTTCTGTTCTTGGCGGCCGGAGTTTGATGCTTACCAGTCGCTGTCGGCGGCGGATCGCCGCCGACGCGACAGCGTTGCCACTCACGACCGCTGTCCTCATTTGGGGCAGCTACCGGAAGAACCGGTCGTCAAGCGGTTGGTTCGCTGGGACAGCTCTGCGGACGCCAAGTGCTGTCCAGGCTGCCCGGAGTACCATCTCACAGAACTCTCTGAACGGCCATTTCCAGAGGCGGCGCCCCCCGCGGCGGGGCGCCGCCACGTATTGCCAGTGGAGATACCGCCAGCTGTTCTGGAGCAGCAAGCTCACGATAAACATCACCAGTCGCAGACCAGCGTCCTGCGAACTAGTGAACGCGAGACTCTGTTTGGCTAATCGATAGCTCGATTCGATGCCGAAACGTTTGCTGTAGTGCTCTCGTGCATCTCGTGGCGTGTCGATGAACGGCGCGTCAGCGGCGTAGCCGTGGCGCGCCACCCCGTGTTCGTCGTACCGTCCTTGTTGGTAGACACAGTCGATGAACACAGGGAACGTTACCTTGCCGGCGAGATCGTGTTCGATCTCGCGGCTCCAGCCTCTGTTGAGTTCCTCCTGGATCGCCTCGCCCCACTTGACAATCGGCATGACGTAGGCGTAGTTGTGCGCGTACAGCAAGCTGAGACAGGTGCTGTTGTAAAATCCGCGGTCAAGGTAGACGGCCTTGACGGCCAGGTCAAGGCCGTCGAGAAGTTCGAGAAACTCTGCGAGGACATCGCTAGTCGTCTCACCGTCAACCAGCTGACGAACTGCCAGTGTGTAGCGCTTGTTGCGCACCCGCGCGTAGAGCGTGGCATAGGCGTGAAACGCGGTGGTTCCTCGTTTCGCCTGTGAGAAGTACAGAGCCTCTGTCTCGTCTTCGTCACCGTAGTAGGGATCGAGGTGGAGGTCGACGACGACCTCCACCGGCCGATCCGGCAATGTCTCAAGCGCATCTCGTTGTAAGAGCATGTCTCCAACTGCCTCGACAGTATCTAGGTCGAACTGATCGGTGAGATATCCTCGGACGGTATTGGCATGCGGCGAGTCGTCTGTCGTTTCGCAGACGTGATTGATCGAGGTCCCGCCGGCGCTGGCGCCGGCGAGGACCTCATACAATGTCTCCGTAGAAACCTTAACGTCTTCTCCGAGATCTACCGCAAGTTCCTTCTCAAGACTGTTGACGACAAAATTAAGCAGGTGCTCTTCCTCTATCTTGTTGTCTGCTTGTGGTTGTTGCACATCTTCCTCAAGCAGACGCTTCCTCTAACTCGATGTGATCGACTGAAACCAGGTAAGACAGGATCAGGCATACGACGAAGTAAGAGAAAGAGTAGTTGACTAAATGCTACCGCTAGAATCATGTGACGGCTATGTTCCGTTAGTTCTTGGTCCAAGAGCAGACTCTGTTCTCTCGGACAGTTTCTCCTGAAATCCAGTCTGGATTCGATTCACAGTATGGTCCTCTGTACTGACCGGTTCCAACGTGCTGTTCGAGTTGTATGACAAGTTGTCATTCACTCAATAGCGATGTGGACTGACCGCTGAGGGTGTTGGCAACTTTTGTATCTTTTCTGAACGCCGTACAAGATTGAGGGAACGAATGCAGGATAGAGTAGTACGTCGGGACTGGTTCCGATCTGAGCAGTCGTTTACAACATTCACCGTTTAGCAGTCAGTGGTACAGGTCGCCACTTCGACCACGTACTCGTTGTTCGCTTCGTTTTCCGTAACTCCAACGATTTCACCTTCCTCGGGGACTGCAAGTCCAAGCATCCATTCGGGAATGGTAGCGCTTTCACCGGGGGATTTTTCGGTTGTACTGGGATCAAAGGGGAGGTCTGTCGTCATACCTATCTCCCATGTCACGTTGGCCGAATTGGGTACCTGAATGACCGGGGTCTCACCTAGATCAGCCGTTGTATTGTACGTGTCCCCCACCTCTAGAGGCTCACCGTCTTCTGTTTGCAGGATGAGAATATCGCCTGCACCTATCGCACCATCTCCGCCCAGACCAGCTGATACTGACTCCTGCAGTAACACCGCGGATTGCTCCTTTCCTTCCCACGTGACGGTGATATCGTCGACGTCCGGGGCCGGATCGATTTCGATGGTGGTGCCGGCTTCAATCGTCTCTGGCATCTCGGTTTCGATTATTTCGCCACCCCTTATCTCAAGATTATCTCCTTCTATTGTATTACCGGCAATGTGTGCCAACTCAACCGTCTCGCTTTCTGTTTCACTTACTTCGAGCGCTGCTGACGGTGCAGGATCGTTGATGTTCTCGCCCAGACCGAGAACGGGTACAGAGATGGTTGCTGCCAGTATGACGACAACAGCTACTAATAATATCGTGCTGATGACTGGCGAAATTCCTCGGTCTGAACCGTCCACACAGGTACGTGTTCAGTAAGTAATAATAGATGTTTTGATATAGTTTATATCCCACAACAAACACTCAATAATTATTTATTCTATACTAATCGACTGGCCCTTCTGTAGTGGTATCAATCACCAAATCCGAGTGCTACATAGAACCTCTGTACCGAGCGTCAATCACCTCCGATGTTCGTCCTCTGAGAGACTTACCGCCCGGCGTCCAGCAACCGGCGAGCGACGGTTATCGCCCAGCCGCCGAAGGCAAGCGCAGCGACCATCTCCGGGACCGCGAAGAAGTCACTCGACCCCGTCGCGGCGACGTAGCCGAGCCAGCTACCCCACGCCAGCACGTGGACGAGACCGAATCCGATTGAGATGCGGCCAAAGGCTTCGCCTCGGGCCAGCAGTCCACCGCCGTACAGTGCGTGCGTTATCGGGCCACCGACGAAAAAGCAGAGCGCGACAAGCCCGTGAGGGTCACGCGGGAGATAGAAGACGCCGACGAGCCCGAGACCGACGACAGAGAGCAGGAAGGTGACGGCGCTGAGGCGTTCGAGGACGTGTTCGGCCCGCCGCCAGAGTGGCCACGCAAACGGAAGCCCGACGACGCCGCCGGCTACCAGCCCGCCGTTAAACAGCCAGAACGTCGACGCCTCCCGGCGGCCGAGGTCTGACAGGGCCTTCGCGGTCCAGGTGAACTCTCCCGAGGAGGCAATCAGCGTCGACAACAGGACACAGCCAAGCGCGACGACCGGCGCGGCGACGCCGCTCCAGACCGCCAGCCGCTCGACTGTGTGTGTGCTCCTGTGGGCCGCTGGCTCTGTCTGATGCATGTGCCGTGTTCGTCTGTCCCACGCTAAAAGGTACCTATCGGCGACACCGTCTGGGGCGGAGGCAGCCGCCCGTGCTGGGTTCTGTCTCCTCGTCTGTCAGGGGCACAGGAGGTCTCCGAGAGACTCACCACGGCAGGTTTTTCACGGTCCGGTGTCGTTCTCGAAGTGTGCTCGCGGTCGAACTCCACGCTCACTCCGAGGCCTCTTACGACGGCCGAGACTCCGTCGAACTTCTCCTCGAACAGGCCCGGGCCGTCGGCCTTGACGCGCTTGCGGTCACCGATCACGACGAAATCTCGGCCAGTCTCGACGCCGCTGAGTTGGCCCCGGAGTACGACCTGGTCGGCATCCCGGGGATGGAGGTGTCGACCGCTGACGGTCACGTTCTCGCGCTCGGTGTCACAGAACTCGTCCCCGCTGGGATGGGCTTCGGTGAAACACTCGAATACATCCGTGAACACGGCGGAATCGCCGTTGTCCCCCACCCATACCAGGAGTCACGTAGCGGCGTCCTCGCGAACATCAGCCCCGACCAACTCACTGCCGCTGACGCTGTCGAAGTGTACAACTCTCGGCTGGTGACAGGATTCTCGAACCGACAGGCCCGCCGGTTCGCACGCAAACACGACATGCCAATGACGGGCGGGAGCGACGCACACATCTGTGAGATGGTTGGGCAGGCAGTCACGTGGGTCGACGCCGACGAGCCGAGCGTCTCGGGGATTCTCGACGCAATCCGTGAGGGTCGGACCGATATCGACGGGAAACGGACGCCCTGGCTGGTCAGCCTCAGACAGGCTGCCGGTGGGGTGCGCCGTCGCATCGCCCACCGTCTCGGACTCGATACCGACGAGACATCCGGCCGTTAGTTCGTCTTCCCGTCGGGGTTGTCGTCCTGGGTTGGTGGCTCGACACCCTCGGCGGCCTCGATTGTGGCTGTCGTCTTCTCTGTGTTGACGTGCCAGCGGTCGACGGCTTGCTCGTAGTCTGCCAGCTTGTTCGAGACACGTACCTTGAGGTCGTCCTCGTTGACGTTCACCTCGAAGACGTACTCCGTGCGGTCGCCGCCGGAGATGCGCTGGATGTTCGCGGAGATGAGGTCGTTGTCGAAGTAGTACGGCGACATCTGGGTCATCACGTTCTCGTAGACGGTATCCTCGACCTTCCGGATGGCCTTGCGGCCTGCCGAGTCGGCCGCACGCGCCACATAGTCGATGCTCTCGCCCCACTTGTTGACTGCCTCGTCGGGCTCGTCGAGGTTCTCGTAGGATTCGGCGAGTTTCTCGCCGGCCGTCTGGAGGTCTTCCTCGGGTTTCTTGCCCTCTTTCTCTCCCTTTCCTTTTTCGAGGTGGGCCTGCTCTGCGGTCTTTTTGCTGACGTCCTCGTCGAGGCGCTCGTGGCTCTTTGGCCGCCACTCGTCGAACTCCTCGAGTGCCTCCTCGTCGAGGTCGTCCTCCTCGGCGAGTTCTCTGAGTGCCTGGACGATCCGCTCGCCGTGTTCAACGACAGTCACCCAGCCGCCACGGATCTTGAACCCCGAGACGCTCTCTTCCATCTCCTCCATATGCAGGGAGACTCTGTACTCAGTGGATATGAAAGCGACGGTGGGGTTTCTCTCCCTGCTCTGGCATTACTCGGTAAACAGGTCTAAGTACCGACCGTCGAAACGACGAGATATGACACTCGAAGAGCGCGACCACGCCTCGGTCGTCACGCACGCGCTCGCACAGCACGTGCTCACGGACCTTCGCAGCGTCGAGACGAGCCAGGTCGAGTTCAGGAAGGGACTGGTCAAACTCGGCCGACTCTGTGGCTACGAACTCATTGACAGCCGGTTTCCGACCGAGACCGGAACCGTCGAGACGCCGCTTGCCGAGACCCCGGCGACCCGCGTCAGCGGGCTCGAGGACGTTGTCATCGTCAACGTTCTCCGGGCGGCGACGCCGTTTGTCGAGGGGCTCCTCAAGGCCTTCCCGACCGCCCGCCAGGGCGTCATCTCCGCCAGCCGCGACGAGGACGCCGGCATGGGCGAGGACGGCGAGTTCCCCATCTCGGTCCAGTACGTCAAACTGCCCGACATCGACGAGGACGACACCGTCATCATCGCCGACCCGATGCTCGCCACCGGAAGCACAATGGTTACTGTCCTCGACGAGATACTCGCCGACGGGACGCCAGAGTCGTGTTTCGTCCTCTCGGCGGTCAGTGCGCCACCAGGGCTGGAACGAATCACCGAGGCGTTCCCCGAGGTCGAACACGTCACCGTCAGCATCGACGAGAAACTCGACGACGACGGCTTCATCGTCCCCGGCCTCGGTGACGCTGGCGACCGCGCCTTCAGGACGACGTGAGCTGAGTCAGGGCTCCATCGCGCCGGTGATACGGACGACATCCGCGCTGTCGAAGGATTTGTAGTACAGCCGTAGCTCGTATATCTCTCCGTTCAGGTAGTCTCCCGAAAACTCGAAGTCTGCGCCAATATTCATATTACCCATGCTTATCTCGCCCGGGTAGGTGCTCGTGTTCTTCTTGTCGCCGTCGACGTAGAGCGTGTACTCCGAGCCATCGAACGTACCGACGACGACGTGTTGGGTGCCGGGTTCGAGCCGTCCGCCAAATATCTGCCCGCTCTGGCCTCCGCCGCTTTGGTCGACGGTGTAGACGGGTGTGTAGCCGTCGCCTCCGGTACAGACGGATACCTGTTTGTGGTCACACGGCTTCAGCTCGAGGAGCCAGTTGTCGCTGCCGCTTTTGTGTTCGACGAGTTCCTGTTTTTTCACCTCGTCAGCCCGATACGCAACGGCGATAGTGAACTCGTCGACATCGACGGGGGCGCTGATGTCTGTCACCTCGACGTAATCACCGGAGCCATCCAGCGCGAGACCGTTCGCGGTCCAGTCCGGGTCTCCTCTCAGGTCCCCATCGTTTCCGTTGCCGGATTCGTCGGACAGCACCGACCCGCTCCCGTCGAACGTGTAGTAACTGGTAAAGTCGCCGATACTGTCGCGACTGTCTGCCTGTTGGTTGACCAGCACCGACCGCTCTTCGTCTGTCGAGACGACCGTAATCTCGTCTCCTGGGGCGGTCGGCAACAGAACTGGTTCCCCGACCGAGTCCGGGCCGACTTCTGCAATCCGGCGGCCGTTCAATTTGACGACCGCTTCGGTCCCCATCGCGATTGGCCGAATCTCCAGTCCGACCGGCGTCTGCTCGTACTCGAAGGCGGCGTCCGCACTCGGTGAGCCTGTTTTGTCGAGAAATGTCAACGAAACAGTCACCAGGACGACCGAGATGATAATCACCACTGCCACGAGCAAAATATTCCCGATGATGGGTGACGCGGCCCTGCCGTGTTCGCCCCCTTCGCTGTCCATACTCCCGGTTAGGGTACTGGTGTGAAATTTCTTTCTCGACACCGCGGACAACAAATCATGGCTTCGACAGCCGTCGTACCCCTGCGTTTCATGTGGAAAGCCACAGGCATACAACCGGATTATATTCGTGTCACGCCCTCACGTGGCCTTCAATTCAGCGACAACGATATGAACAAAACGTCATGCGTCGAACGAGGGCGGCTCCAGGCGAAACGGGGCTAGTGGGTAAAGAAAGCGCCGTTGCTGTCAGTGCCTGTAGTGTCCACGAGTGTCCGCTTGGATCGGAGGCTAGCTGTCGGGAGAATCAAACGAGGCTCGGCCGCTCGTGGCGCTCCGGATGCGGTCGCGCAGGTTGGCTGCGTCTGCCTCGGGGACCGAAACCGCGAACTCGACGGTTTCGGCGTAGTCGGCCTCGAACTCGACGCCGGTCGATTCCAGGATTCCGCGGACAGTTCCGGAGTCGTCGTACGCGACGGTCACCACGAACCGCTCGTGGGGGCGCTGTTCGACGATACCGGCATCGTCGAGAGCGTCTTTGACCGCACGGGAGTACGAGCGCGCGAGGCCGCCGACGCCGAGGTTGGTGCCGCCGTAGTAGCGGGTGACGACGGCGACGACGTTCTCGACTGCCTCCTGCTGGAGGACGTTGAGCGTGGGCTTGCCGGCGCTGCCGCCGGGCTCGCCGTCGTCGTCTGCGTACTCTCGAAGCGGCTCAGCCCGGACGCGGTAGGCCGGGACATTGTGGGTCGCGTCGGCGTACTCTTGACGGATGGCCTCGATGAACGAGTCGGCGGCCTCGACTGTCGTGGCCGTGTCGATATGGCCAATGAACTCCGAGCCTCGTATCTCGAACCGAGCCCGGCCGCGGCCCGCCACCGTCCGGTAGCGCTCGCTCATGCCAGCTCGATACGGCGGACGAACGACAGCTCGTGAATGTCGTTGATGAGGTTGCCGGGCAACTCGTCGTCGATGATAACATAGAGCCGGGGATGGTCGGTGAACTCGGGATCCTCGCTGATAACCTGCCGGATGGTGAGGTCCTGGCCTGCAATCTTGTCGGTAACTGCGGCGACGATGCCAGACTCCTCAGCGTCTGGAACTGTGACCGTTAGCACGGTCAAATCCAGCACCGGCGCGAGGTCCATCAGACTCGGGATGGCAGAGATATTCTGGAAGATCGGACGAAGCTCGTCGTCGTCGAGGATAGCGTCTGTCGTCGTATCGACCACGCGGCGGTCAACGCCGACCTCGCGGGCGATGCCAGTGTTTGGAATCTCGATGCCGCCCGAGACCACCCGTCCGTCGTCGTTGACCGAGAACCCGCGCTCCAGTAACAGCCGGATGACCTGTTGTTGGCTCGGAGAATCCGCGAACTTGTCCATAATCTCGTCGAACATTGGTGGCACCTCGGACGCCGACAGTAAAGATGTTCGTGAAGCCAAGAGCAGAGCCGACGCTGGCGAGCCGTCTAGAGCGTCCCTGGAACTCCACACGTTCATGTACCACGACGCCCGAGTCGGAGACATGAAACAGGCAATCGTCGCGCGTGCCGACCTCGGGATGGGCGAGGGGAAACTCGCCGCACAGGTCGCCCACGCTTCCCTGCAAGCCTACGAGGAGGCCTCGCCGCGCGACCAGCGCGAGTGGAAAGGTAGCGGGCAGAAGAAAATTGTCCTCCAGGCGACCGGCGAGTCCGAGCTGTTCGAACTCGCAGAGCGCGCCCGCGTCGAGGGACTTCCCAACGCCGTCATCCGAGACGCCGGGCACACACAACTTGAACCGGGGACTGCGACGGCGCTGGCTGTCGGACCCGCGCCCGAAGAGGCGGTTGACGCCGTCACCGGCGACCTCTCGCTGTACTGACTGCGTGTGTCGTGTCGGTTCCTGCCGGGGTAAACACATAAGCGAGAGGGGACATATCCAGGGTATATGGAAGAGGAGACCTGGCGCTCGGTTTCGGTCATGGAAGATAAGAATGGAGAGCCACACGTACTCCAACAGAAAGTCGAGGTGTACACGTCGGGGGTCGACGAGGAGTCGCCGGGATACACGAAGCCGGTGATGAAACACCGCATCGTCCCGGTGAAAGAGGTCGTCGAGTTGTGAACGGCTAAAGGTCCGATTCTACCCGGATGAGAGGCTCAACACAGCCGTCTGCGAATCTTTCACAATTTTCTGTTACTGTCGCTGTCAATAGCAAAGTCTAACCGGCGCGCGTCAAAAGGAATGAGTGATGCCTACAGTAGAATACCTCAACTACGACGTTGTGGACGACAAGGGTTGGGACATGTACAACCCCGATGTCTTCGAGAAAGCTGCCGAGGAAGGCCTCAGCGACGAGGACTACGGTACGCTTGATGTCAACCAGGGCGAGTACATCCTCGAAGCCGCGGAAGCACAGGGGTACGACTGGCCGTTCTCGTGTCGTGCCGGTGCGTGTGCAAACTGTGCCGCCATCGTCATCGACGGCGAGATCAACATGGACATGCAGCAGATTCTCTCCGACGAGGAAGTCGAAGAAAAAAATGTCCGCCTGACCTGTATCGGCTCTGCCGAGACCGACGAGGTAAAAATCGTCTACAACGCGAAACACCTCGACTACCTGCAGAACCGCGTCATCTGAAGTGACAGACTCCCCCTTTTGTGGGGGTCATCAGACGAGCCGACACAGCATCGCATAAACTCTTTTGCAGTATCTTCCCCGTTGCCGAACTGTTTTCAGGCGGTACCCCCGACTCTGGCTATGGACCTTTCTCTCGTCGACCTCTCGCCGATACCCGACGGTGGCACTGGGACAGATGCGTTCGCGAACACGGTTGAGGCCGCACAGCAGGCCGAACGCCTCGGCTACGACCGGTTCTGGGTTGCCGAACATCACGGAATGGGTGAGACGCTGGCAGGAACGACGCCCGAAGTGTTGCTCGGCCACCTCGCGGCCGAAACGGAGTCGATTCGACTCGGCTCTGGTGCTGTCTTGCTCAACCACTACAGCCCGTTCAAAGTCGCGGAGGTCTTTGGGACGCTGGACGCGCTTGCGCCCGGCCGCATCGACGCGGGACTCGGGCGTGCAAACGGGCCGGCCGCCGCCGACCGTGCCCTCGAAACGAGCCGTCACGTCGAGAATCCAGACGAGAACCACGCCGAGAAAATCGAGGCGGTCATCTCGCATCTCTACGACGAGTTCCCTGACGAACACGACTACAGCGACCTGAAGATTCCTCGTTCCGGCACGGAGCCGCCGGTTCCGTGGGTGCTTGGGTCCAGCCCGTCGAGTGCGGCAATAGCCGGGAAACTCGGGGTTCGGTACTGTTTTGCGGGATTCATCCGCCCGCAGTTTGCCACCCGTGCCTTCGAGGAGTACCGCGAACAGTTCCAGCCGTCACCGCTAGGTGGCGGCATTGACGAACCACAGGGGATAGTCGCGGTAAATGCGGTCTGTGCTGATACCGACGAACAAGCGGCACGGCTCCGTGCGGTGGCAGAAGCATCCTACAAACGCATGCGACGGGGCGAGGTCGGGACGACACCCTCTGTCGACGAAGCAATCGCCGAACTCGGCGGTGTTCCCGAGCCAACTCCCGAGCGGCTGGGAGACGGTGAGTGGCCACGGGCGATTTCTGGCAGCCCCGAGACGCTCGAGACGCTGTTGACACAGCTTGCTGATCGAGTCGGTGTCGACGAGGTGATGATTCAACAGGTCGCCGATAGCCACGAGAACGCGCTTCGGTCTCACGAGCTGCTGGCGGAGGGCCTCGGCATCACGCGGTGACCGACCGGTCATCTCAGGAACGGCGGCTCTGTCGGTTGCGTGTTTAGTCGTCGGCAGGCGTCGCACGCGAGGTCATCTCGACAGGGGCGGCGTCGACGCCGAGTTCGTCGAGTGCCGCCTGCGCGGCGCGCTTGCCCGAGACGAGCATGGCACCGAAGGTCGGGCCCATGCGTGGCAGGCCGTAGGTCGTCGCCGTCGCCATGCCCGTGACGACGAGTCCATCGTGGACGAGACCGGTGTGCTCGACGACCGCGTCTTCACTCTGGCCAACCCACATGGAGTCGTGGCCGGGCGAGTCGTGGCCGGGTGCGCCGTAGGACTCGTCGCCGGTCTGGTCCATCCCTGCGGCGTCGGCCTCGGCGTCGCCGATTCCCGGCGCGTCGAGAACGCCACGCTCGTCGAGTTTCTTGATTGCCATCGCGTCGTGACCCGTCGCGTCGATAACGAGGTCTGCCTCGACGGCGATGGGGTCGACACAGGTGATTTCGCGGGGGAGCGCGTGCACCGGCGTCCAGTTCATCACGATACCGCCGACGCGGTGGTCCTCGCGGATGACGATATCGGTGAACTCGGTCATGTTCTGCATCTTCGCGCCGGCGTCACAGGCTGCCTTGATGAGTCCGGAACAGGCCTCGGGGCCGTTTGCCACGTAGAGTCCCTCGCTGTCCTGTGAGCGCTTGTAGTCGACATCGAGGTCTTCGAGTACCGTCTGGGCTGGGTCCCGAACGGTGACCTTGTTCATCAGGAACCCACCGAGCCAGAAGCCGCCGCCGAGGTAGTTGTTCTTCTCGACGACCATCGTCTGGACGCCCCGCTCGGACAGCTCTTTGGCTGCCATCAGCCCCGACGGGCCACCACCGACGATGATAACATCCGAATCCGAGAAATCCATGAACTCCTCGGTCCACTCCTGGCCGATTGCGCGTGTTACGTCTGCTTCGCCGACGTTGCTGAACTGATCGAACTCTTCCATAACACTAGGTTGTATTACCCAGTTGTTAATATGAGTTCTGCTTTCGGGACTGCATCGATGTGACTGCACACTGTTCGCAAAACGTCGTCTCATCTCGATGGCACGCCGCTGTCTACGGGGCGACGCCGATATCGGCGTCTTCGAATGTGAACTCGACGCCACTGTCCTCGGATTCTCTGACAGAAACAGTCCAGCCGTGGGCGTTGGCGATCTGCTGGACGATGTAGAGTCCGAGCCCGGTCCCGCCCTCGGCGCTGCTCACCCCGGGGTCGAATATTCCGTCGCGTCGGTCTTCGGGGATGCCAGTACCGTCGTCAGTGACAACGAAGCCGTCCTCGTGCGTGTCAATTCGTACCGTTACCGGCGGCTCGTTGTGCTCGACAGCGTTCCGAAAGAGGTTCTCGAATAGTTCCTGAACCTGACTTCTGTTCGCATGGAGGTTCGTGTTGGTAGGTATCTCCAGCGAGGAGTCACCGGTGTCGACGTTGTCCCAGGCGGCTCGTGCAGTCTGTGCAAGCGGTGTCGGTTCTGTCTCTGCGCTCGCGTAGCCGGCCTGTGAGATGGTGAGAAGGTCGTCGATGAGTTCTTCCATCCTGTCGAGTGCATCTTCGGCATCGTCGAGGTGCTCTGTGTCGTCTTCACCATCGGCGAGATTGATGTGCAGGCTCGCGATGTTGAGTGGGTTTCTGAGGTCGTGGCTCACGATGGAGGCGAACTCGTCGAGCCGCTGTTCGCGTCGATAGCGCTCGGTGACATCGCGCATGACGATCACCTGCCCGCGTTCAACGCCGTGGTGGTCGACGAGTTCCTCGGCAGCCGGCTCGAACACCCGTTCACGCTCGACTGTGCTGTCACCTCCCTGGAGGTGGATGACATCCCCGTTGGCTATCGCCGCTTCGAGTCCGGGAAAGAGGTCCTCGGCGTCTGTATTCCTGTCCTCGATATCGACGCCGATTGCGTCGGCCGCCGCGTTCGAGTAGAGGAGCCGGCTCTCCTGGCCGAAGACCAACACCGGGTCGGTGACGGTGTCGACGATTGCCTCCTTCGCCAGTGGAACAACGGCCAGAAACTCGTACCGGTAGATGGCGACCCAGATTGCCCCGCCGCCAAGCGCGTTGAAGATGATCCCGAGATCGACTCCCTCTCGTGGGACACCACCGACGAGAAAGACGATCGTCCCGGCCACGACGACGAAAAATGCGACGAATATCAGCACCGCCTGCTTGCGGTAGACGTTTGTCGCATCAAGGATGAACAGGCCGAGGATAGTGAACGTGGCGACGTAAAACCCGTATACGAAGACGAAATAGACAACGAGTCCGGGACCGAACGTCGGGATGACGAGGTTAATTCCCTGGAAGGACTCAATGGTGAGAGTGGTGTATGCCAGGTCCATCGGGTTCGTGATCCACAACACCATGGCCGCGCCGAACCCAACCCACAGGAACCGACGGACCGACGGCCGGGTCAACAGCTCGGACTGTGTGTACTCGGCGACGAAGACGATCGCTAGAATGGCGGTTAGTCCCGAAAACAGGAACCGAAGGGTGTACAACTCGGCGAGAGGGGCAGTCGATGGGGAGAGATAGACGCTCAACTCGCTGATTCCCCAGAGTGCACACCCGAGTTCGAGGTTTCGAAACTCGGTTGCGACCGGCACACTCGCGTTATACTCTCCGTAGACTGCAAGGCTGGCGACGAGAGCCGTCCCGACGGCGACGGCAGACACTAATAAAAGACCCCCTGTTCCCATCATACATCTATTGGAACCTCTATCGTATCTTATTTTCTTCGGTTTATTCTCGTGACTGATAATACCGTCGCCAAACCTGGCTCCCTCCGTACGACCGACGAAAACGCGTTACAGAACACGATTCCAACAGCTCGAATAGCTGGAGTGTCAGAGATTGAAACAAAAAACTAAACCGACTGTCATTTTCTGAACGCGAACTTGACTGTGGGTCAGCCCCGTTACTGCATCTGCGCCAGCGGCGTGTCGAGTCCCATCGCTTCGTCGGTCCGTGCCATGCTCTCTTCTTGGCTCGCCTCGCCGAGAACCGCACGGATGGCGTCGACGTTTTCGGGCACCACATCTGACTCCTGGTGAATCGCCTGGAACAGATAGAGGTCGTCTCCCTCCATCGAAATTGACTCGCCCCAGATGCAGTTCTCCCAGATGTCGGCACGCGGTCGCCCGGCGTCCTGTGCGAGTTCCTTGATAGCGCCGGCACCGTCAAGGCCGAGCCACTCGGGGATGACGAAGGTCCGGCGCTCGTCTTCGAGCAGGGACCGTACTTCGGCTGCGTCGGGCTCGGATTCGAGTGTGACGTTCACGCTGTGGGTGTGCATCAGCGTCGCCGGGACCTTCAACCCGAGCGTGTCGATGTTCAGGTCGGGGAAGATGGTGTTCACGTCCGGGCCGTGATGGGAGGGGAGGCTCACAGGGTTGGGGAGGATGTCGTTGATCGGACCCCGACCAGACTGGGCCGGGTCGCCGCCGCGACGGACAAGCGTCGTCCGGACCTTCTCGATGCCGTAGGCCTCCTGGAGCGGCGCGACCAGTCGGGAGAGGCCAGTCGTGTTACAGGAGACGACACGCACGAGGTCGTCGCCTTCGACGGTGTCGTAGTTCGAGCGGGCGTTGAAGCTCGCATCGACGGCGTCGGCGTCCTCTCCGCCCTGCAGGAGGGCGGGCGTGTCGTACTTGCGGTACATCTCGGCGTTGTCGGCACCGATGCCCGACGGACAGGCGTCGACGACGATGTCGCTTTCTTCGACGAGCTCTTCGACGTCGCCCGCGAGGTCGATGCCCGCCTCGGCGAACTGTGGCTTCCGGTCTTCGATTGCGGCGTACAGTTCGAAGTCCTTGTCGACGGCCGTCTGGGCCTCGAAGTTCGGCCGGGTCTTTGCCACCCCGACGACCTCCATATCGGGCTGGGCGCGAACGGCGTCTGCGACGCGTTTACCGATGGTTCCGTAGCCGTTGATGCCTACCTCTATCATTGTCTGATGATTCACGAGGTCGGTGTATATACCTCACGAAGGCTGTCTGTCGGCTCGGTGTTGACCATGCTCTCACTGCTTGGCGTCTTCGAGAAATGCTCGCGTCCGTCTGGCGAGGTCGTCGCGGAACGCGCTCATCTCTTCCTGAGAGAGTTGCCCGTGTGATTCGCGGTAGATACTCTCCAGCACGCGGTCGTAGAGTTGCTCGAAGGTTGGGTTCGTGATACCCGCCGCGACTCGCTCGAACCGCTCTGTCGTTGCGTACACATCTGCCAGCTCGCCTGCGGACAAGTCCGACGGTGACGGGTCGTTCTGTTCCAGAGCGGGATGACGACACTGAGCGCGCTGCCCGCGTTTGTTGCGGACGACGACGCCCGCTGCGGGGCCGTTGTACCAGGCCGACTCGGGGACTGTGTACGCCTCGGAGTCGAAATCACGGACCGGGAGTTCGCGCTCGACGGCGTTGACCGGGTCGAGGCCGACGCGCTCGAAGACCTGTTCGGTGGTGTCTGGCCCCAGAAATGACTCGTCGCTGGCCGACCAGATATCGAACCCTAAGAACGGAGGAAGCTGTTCCCAGTCGTAGTCGATTCGCTGGCGGTAGGTCGCCTCACCGAAGAAGACGATTGTCTCCACGTCGTCGACGGCGTCGCGCAGCGCCTGGCGGTCGAACTGTTCCTGGATGTAGCGGACGGCGTACTGGTAGTGCTCGGGAACGTCCGCGGCGTCGCTGTAGACACGGTTGCGGCCGCCAAAGCGCAGTCGGCCCGATTCCCGGAGCTGAAACCGGAGATGCCCGCCGTCGATTTTTTCGAGCAGCCACAGGTGTCCGCCGTCGAAGAGGCCCTGGGGTGCGTTCTCGATATCCGGAATCGGTGGGTACGTTTTCATCGACGTTAGCCCCTGTTCGGGGGGTCGGCTGAAAAACCCGCGGTCGACGGGTCACCACATTATATCAGGCGACACTCCAACCACACACTGCATGGACAGACTCGAACACCCCTCGATTCGATGGGGGATTGCCTTTGTTTTTCTCGGCGTCGAACTACTGTCGTTCCTCGCTGCTGACTTACCGTTGGTCGACCAGATTGTCGCTGTCGGTATCTCGGTTATCCTGTTCATACTCCTTCCATCGATACTGAAAGACGTCTCAGAGAAGGGGGCGGCACCAATCGAATCTACACAGCAACGGCGGGCCTCGTGGGTTGCAGGTGCTGTCGACAGGGCTGCTGTCGCATTGCGGATTGAGACGATTGCGCCGGTGGTCTCGTGGCTGACTGCTGCGTTTCTGGTCGCCGTCGCGGGTGGGACAGCAACCGAAGACACGTACGATATCGGTCTCAGAATGATCTCTGCGACAGGCATCTACCTGGCACTGGCAGCGTTTGCCGCACCACCGGTCCGTCGGTATCTACAGGGGAAGATTCCGGTGGCGCTCTCGCGTCCGGTCGTCGTCGCGGTTCTCACAGCTGGCGTCCTCGTGAATGAAGAACTCGTCGCGCCCTCGGTGGCGAGTTCGGCAGCACTGGTGACGCTCTGAACGAATATCTTGTGTCTGCACACGCCGCTACTGCTCGGATTTCGGTGATTCGAATCTCTCTCACGATTTGGCTCGCGAATTCCTCGCAGCAGAAATGCGCGGTCCGGGATTTGAACTCGATGGCGAATCTCACTGCGTTCGATTCGCGTAGTTCGAGTCCCTCTCACGCAGACATGCCTCTCACGTTCGTTCGAGACAGTATGCGCGGTCCGGGATTTGAACCCGATGCAAACCCTCGCTGTCGCTCGGGTTTCCGTGATTCAAATCCCTCGTGCGATTTTGCTGCTCACGGTTGCTCGCGACATGCGTTGCAGTCGCTCGCGAATTGCTCGCAGCAGAAATGCGCGGTCCGGGATTTGAACCCGGGCCATGAGCTTGGAAGGCTCAGGTCCTGCCACTAGACCAACCGCGCGCATTTGTCCGTATCAGTTCCACCTTTAAGGGAATTTCTGTTTGGCGGCGGGTCTCCGATCAGTGCATTGACGAGCGGGAAGACTCTTGACTCTCTGGAGCCAGTGCTCGACTATGGTACGACCGTATCGGGACGCCGACGCCGAGGACCTCTGGGAACTCAAACGCGGATTCGAGCGCGAACTCGGAACCTCGACGGGCGACGACGCGAAGGCTGAGACTTACGAAGGCAAACTCGACGACGACTACAGGACAGAGTATCTCGACTGGGTTGAGCAGTGTGTCACAGAACAGGAACGGGCCGTCCAGGTCAGCGAGCGCGACGGCAAACTCGCCGGCTACGTCTTCGTCCTCCCGGAGTCGCTGGCGTACATCTGGGATGCGGCGGTCCTCAACGAAATCTACGTCCGTCCCGAGTTCCGCGGAAGCGATGTCGCGGACGAACTGATGGAGGCGGCACTCGCGTTCGCCCGCGAGCAGTCGCTGCCCCTCGACAGGCTGGTGCTGGATGTCGATCAAAAAAACGAGCGAGCACAGCGCTTCTACGAGCGGTGGGGGTTCGAGAACTGGGGCGAGATGGTCGCACGGTCGGTGTAGTCTCGGGTGCCGGCCCGGAAGCTGAGCGGAATCTCGGGGGCAGGGTAGCCACTATGACTACTCACAGAGCGGCGAAACCAGTATCTGTGAGGCTACCCCCTCTGGTAGACTCACGTCCTTACAGCTCTCCTCAACGGTCACGACCACCATTCCGACCGGAGTGGTTTCAACGAGGCGAAGGTGCTCTGACGGCCCTAACCCAACCGATTCGAGATACGCAAGCACGTCGTCATCCTGTGTGAGTATTCGGACAACTTCCACACGTGTCGATGGCTTGACGTCGGCCAATGAGGTACCGTCCGTTGACTGAGGCATGTCGAGGTTACTGTCTGGAATCGGGTCCCCGTGTGGGTCAGTCTCTGGGACGTTCAGTGTCCGCTCGATTTCTCGACAGAGCCGGTCACTGAGGTGGTGCTCCAAGATGTCAGCCTCGGCGTCGACCTCACTAATCGCGTACCCGAATAGCTCTGAGAGCATCGTCTCGGCGAGTCGATGTTTGCGGATCACTCGCAGTGCAAGCCGCTCTCCGGTGGTCGTGAGACAGACTGGGCGATACCGCTCTCGGTCGATCAGCCCTCGCTCTGAGAGCGCGCCAAGCATACTCGTCACCGATGACCGTGTGACGCCGAGTCGATCCGCTATCTGCGAGTTTGGAACCCGGCCGTCGGCGTCCTGTTCGAGACGATACATACGACGGAGGTAATCTTCCATCTCCGGTGTAACCGCTGGCGATAACTCGGACGTGTCCGCGGTGTCAGAATCGACGGAATCCATATTTTCTTGCTGAAATCGGCGTATTCTTTTGAACGGTAGACACTACTGACCGCCCCCAGGCGGTCAGTCTCCACCCGTGTTGGTCTCGTTCACACTGATACTTCCCATCTCAGGAACCGCGTCTTCACCGAAGGCAGTCCAGAGCTTTCCGACGACAACGGCGACAACATAAATCGCGACCGCAACGAGGACGATGACACCGCCTGCCGTCGCTTCGCCGTAGTACGACACACCGATTCCGAGAATAACGGCGAGCTCGGCGAGCACGATCGAGACAAGTAATGACTCGTTGAAGCTCCGGGCGACCTGACTCGCGCCCGCGACGGGAACAACAAGCATAGCGGCGACGAGGATGACGCCCATGATCTGCATCGCGCCGACGACGACCATCGCTGTCAGCATCACCATAATACGATTGTACCAACTGACTGAGAGGCCCGAAACCTCCGCAGCGGTCTCATCGAAGGTGACGTACAGCAACTGGTTGCGTGTGAGCCCGACCACGCTGACAATAATCACGAACAGCGCCAGCAGTATCGCCGCACTGTCTTCTGAAACCGTCGACAGATTCCCGAAGAGGAACTGATTCACGCCGACAGCCAGCCCACCAGCGTTGATGCTAATCAGTGTCGTTCCTAACGCAAACCCAGTCGAGAGCACGATAGCCATCGAGACATCGTTGTAGGCGTCGGTCGCTTCCGATATGAGTTCGATGAACAGGGCTGCGATCATTGCAACAACAACCGCAGTCAGGTACGGGGAGACTCCCAAATCAAGGACCGAATTGAGGAACAATCCCACGGCAACACCAGCAAAGCCAGTGTGTGCGAGTGCATCACCAATCAGTGCCAGCTGTCGATGCACGAGGAATGTCCCAATCAGGGGAGCTATTACTCCGATACAGAGCCCCACCAGGAGCGCCCGGTGCATGAATCCATACTGGAGCAGTTCCAACCCAGTTGCCTGGGCCAGCCAGGATATAAGCCCTGACCAGACCTCCAGGACCCAGTACAGCGGCCCAAAGACAGGGTCTAACAACCCTGCCTGTAGCGGAGTCGTGGGGCGGTACGTCATCGGAAACCACCCAGCAGATTTGCTGTCGTCCCAAATGCGCGAGCCAGTGCGTCGCTCTCAACGAACTCGCTGGCTGGGCCGTCGAAATAGATCTCTCGATTGAGACAGATAACGCGTTCAGCATGTCTGGAGACCGCGCCTATGTCGTGCTCGATGAGTAGAATTGTAATTCCGTTGCCGTGTAACGACTCCAGAAGGTCGTAGAAAGCCTCGACTGCTTCCATATCCACACCGACGGTCGGTTCGTCGAGGACTAGAAGCTCGGCCTCGCTGGCGAGTGCGCGAGCGATGAACGCCCGCTGACGCTGGCCGCCGGAGAGCTGTGTCACACGCCGGTTAGCGAATGCTGTCATACCAACAGTGTCGAGCGCCTGGTCGACGATACGCCAGTCCTCATCGGAGAGTCGACCAAAGCCGACGTGTGGGAACCGGCCCATCTTCACAACCTCACGGACAGTGATGGGCATCTCTTTCGAGGCGCTGGCGTGCTGTGCGACGTACCCAATTCGGGAGCCGTCGTCGAACTGATGGGCGGGTTCGCCGAAGAGCGTGGCAATCCCGCTGTCCGGCTGGAGCAATCCCAATAGCAACTTCATCAACGTCGACTTTCCTGACCCGTTCGGACCGACGACTGCAGCGTACTCGCCGTGGTCGATCTTGAGTGAAATATCTTCGACGACCGGAGTTGACGTGTAGCCGAAGTTGACGTCGGCGAGTTGGATAATCTCGGTGTCGTTCGCTGCCGTCGGAGCTGTCGAATGCGATGTGTTCTGTGTACTCATTGTCCTTATTCAAAGTTCATCCACTCGTCGGACCAGTTGTCAGGGCCGACCGCGTCGGGTTGTTTGTTGCCGAGCACAACCTCGAACGTGGGCATATTGATATTGTATGCGATCTCCTCGTACCCCCAGTTGTTTTCGACCCAGTTCTCTCGAACCCCCGCGTACGGAGTGACAGGGAGGTATCCCTCGACCTGTGTCTCCGTAAGCAGTTGCTTTGCGGGTTTCCGTGATTCGAAAACACCGTTGGCGATATAGTTAATATCGTTCTCTTCGATAACTGCCTTCGCGTCGGCGATATCCGAGGGCTTGACGTCACCACTGGCTGCAAGGTTTGTAACGAGAGGCACCATCTCTGCGTCGTATTTGCTGCCGATGTACTGGAAGGCGTTGTGTGCCGCCAGTTGAACGACGTTCCGATCAGCTGCATCAAAGATGGTCTGGTAGTCCTGATCGATCTGTTCGAGCACGTCGGATTTGTAGGTCGTAGCGTTGTCTTGAACTGCACCCTCGTGCTCCGGAGCGAGCTTGGCAAGTCCATTGGCGATGTTGTCTACTGACTGCTTCGCGCGGTCTGGGTCGAGCCAGAAGTGTGGGTCCTTGCCCTGTTGTTTTCCGACGCCTTCCTCGTCAGCGTCAAGACTCGCCGCGAGATCGACCAACTCAATTCCTTCTCGCACGTTGATTCGTTGCGTGTCGACGTTATCATCTTTGAGTGTCTGGATCGCACGGTCGGCCCATGGTTGGAATCCTGGCCCGACGTGGAGAAACGCGTCTGCTTCGATGATATTTTTCGTGACGCTTGCGTTTGGCTCCCAGCCATGACCGTGCAACCCAGTCGGAATGAGATTGTTTACCTGAATTGGCGTCCCGTCGGCAATCTTTCGCGCGAAGTCATAAAAGCTGAAAAACGATGCAACTGCGACACGAGAGCCACCTCCGTCGCTTCCTTCGTCGTCTCCTGCTCCACTGACACATCCGGCAATGCCAGCGGTGAGTACCCCCGCCCCCGCAGTAATGGCTTCTCTGCGTGAGAATCTATTCTTCTTGGACTGTTTCGTGTCGTCTACCATCGACTAGTTGTGTCTATACAAAACATATAGTAGTTTCTATCAAAAACCAAGATTAGATATATCTAATCCTTTCTGACGCCCTTTGCGTTACGCGTTCGGTGCTCCCATACCAGGCTTGTGCTACACAGAATCTCCGTGAAAAAACGCCATCTGGCCCGCTGTAACGACACACAGCCGGCGCTGGGTGAGGTGCTGTTTCAGCACAATTGTTGCGGGCGGTCTCGACCACGGCAAAGCAAGTGGATATGTACAGTGAACCGTCACACTCTGTGATGGGGTCACGAGAGCACCCGGACCAATCACTGTCTGACTCTTCCGATCCGGTGTCTAGTAGGCCGCTTTTAGATTGGTTCGATACCAAAGTCTTGCCTCCAGGACAGGGCGAAGCTCAAAACACGTCATACCGTCGCGGCAACTCACCACGGAAAACTCCAGACCGCTCGAAACGTGCTCTTTGACGCAACTACTGGTCCTTGCAGACTTCGGAAGTACAACACCCTCCCCGTAGCAGTTGCCATCGGTACCAAACACAGCCCGATGGTTCTGTGGTACACAGTATGAACGGTGAAGCCACCTGTTCGCCGGATGTTTGAATCAACACTGCCTTGCCGGACTCGTCGGAGGTGGGTTTTAGTGGCCGTACAGAAAACGTGGTAGTATGACATCCGTTCAGAAAGACCTCGAAACCGCGTTCGAATCAGAAGGGTACGATGTCGCAGACGTGACCCGCAACCGGCGACAGGTCCGGGTCGAGATTCTCGACGACGAGGCAAGCGCCGAGAAACTCCGCGAGATTACCTACGATGTTGTCGACGAAGCGGACGTACTTGGACTGGATGTCTCGACCGAATCTGCCGAAGGTCGGGACGCGATGACGACCGTGGTCTCGCTTCGATACCGGAGCTAGCGCTCGATATCGAGCGTCTCGTAGACGAACGCCCACTTATCAAGCGTCTGTTCTATCTCAAGAGACGTCGGCGTTCCGGTACCGTGACCGGTCTCCTCGACGCTGTGATAACAAATCGGGTCCTCACCGGCCGTCGCCGCCTGCATCCGGGCAGTCATCTTCCGGGCGTGTGATGGGTGAACACGCGTGTCGCCGGCGGCGGTGGCAAACAGCGTCGCCGGATACGACCGCTGTGTGATGTTGTGGTACGGCGAGTACGAACGGAGCCACTCGAATGCCTCTTCGTCTTCGGGCGAGCCGTACTCCCCGGTCCAGGCCTCCCCGAGCAAGAACTTGTGAAAACGGAGCATATCGAGCAGCGGGACCGTACAGACGATGGCACCGAACAGCCCCGGGCGACGGGTGAGGGCCGCACCGACAGTCAGGCCGCCGTTGCTGCCGCCCCAGCCCGCGAGCCGGTCTGTGTTGGTGTAGCCGGCCGCGACGAGGTCCTCGGCGACCGCCTCGAAATCCTCGAAGGTGTGTTCTTTGTGTTCGCGAGCGCCCTGTTCGTGCCACTCCTCGCCGAACTCGGAGCCGCCGCGCAGACAGGCGAGCGCGAACACGCCGCCGTCAGCGAGAAACGGTAAGCGGTAGGGGTCGAGACTGGGCAACAGCGGAATCCGGAAGCCGCCGTATCCGTACAGCACCGTCGGCGCGTCGCCGTCCGGCTTGATGTCCGAGCGGTGGACAACGTAGACGGGGACGCTGGCGGCGTCGGTCGACTCGACCCAGCGGCGCTCGATTGTCAGATCAAGCTCCTCCTGTGGGTCGAGTTCCGCGGGCAGCGTCGGCGACTGGAGGACCGCCCAGTCGTCTGGGCCGTCTCCAGGGCCGACCGCAGCGCGGACGACGCCCGTCGGCCTGTCCAGTCCCTGGAGGAAGACGAACAGCTCGGCCGACTCGCGGTTGTTCCCCAGCCCGCCTCGGGGGATGCCGGCGAACTCCGGCAGCGAGAGCTCGTATCGCTCGGTACCGTCCGCGCTATGGACCGAAACCACCGAGCTGGCGTCGCGAATCCGATGAACAGCGAACCCGTCTCCGACAGGCGCGACCTGTTGCATCGTGTCTCCGGTCTCCGCGACGACGGTTTCGAAGTCTTCGATGCCCGAGACCTCGGTAATCGTTTCGGCGTCGTGACCGAGGACCCGGCCGCGTGGCGCGCCTGCGGTCGTGTGGACGTAGACCCGACCCTTGTGTAACACCGGCGTGAGCGGCGCGTCGAGTTCTGTCAGGACTGGCTCGAGTGAGCCGTCTTCGAGCGCGAACAGGTCGCTGTCGGCCCCGAGTTCGCCGACCGTCACGAGGACGACGCCCGACCCTGGACCGACCTGGACGGCCGGCCACCGCTCCGGGTCGAAATCAGCGGTGACAAGTCGGTCCTCGCCGTCGAGTTCGTGGTACCGGAGTTCCTTGTCGAGCTGTCCCCCTTCGGCGGCCGCGCCGGTCGCGCTGTAGTAGAACCCGCTCTCGTCCCAGGAGGCCCCGTTACAGCGGCCGACATCGTCGATTTCGTCGACGACCGCGCTGTCGTCGACATCGAGCACACGGAGGTCGTACTGCTCGGTCCCCGCGTCCATCAGCCCGTAGACGACGAGTGTTCCGTCCCAGTTGGGCTCGAACCACTGGAGTGAGACCGTCTCGTCGAGGTCGGTTGGGTCGACGAGCGTCCGGGGGTCGCCGTCCGGCTCGCTCCGAACGGTCAGGCGGGGCTGTTCGGCCTCGGCTGGCTCGATGCGCTGGAAGTACCGTCCGCCCCGGACCGTCGGCAGGAAGTAGCTTTCGTGCCAGCCCAACTCCTCGAAGGCCGGTTCAAGTGACTCGCGGCGGTCGGTCTGGATGACGCTGTCGGTGTACTCGTTTTGTTGTCGCTCCCAGTCGGCGACGCGGTCGTCGTCGCCTTCGAGCCAGCGATAGGGGTCCTCGAATGTCTCGCCGTGGAGGGTCTCAGTCACGGAGTCGCGCTCCGTTGTGGGGTGGTCTCTCATGGATACTGCTGGTGTGAGAAGGCTCTTTGCTGTTGTGGTGTCGAGGCGCTCTCGAGCTGTGAGAGCGGCGGTGTTCAGATAAGGATTGAAAGGCGAGGCGGAGCGTTTTTTGAGTGCCTATGTCCAAAAACATCCGCCTCAGCGGTAGTATCGACCAGATCGACTTAGAGTTTATTGAACGCGAAGCGACACCGCGATTTCTGATGAAGCTCAGTATTCAACTGCATATTGCTGGATTATCGCTTTCGAATACTGTTTCTATTCTCGAAATATTTGGTGTCGAACGTGCACGTTCTACAGTTCACAACTGGGTTCACAAGGCAGATCTACAGCCCGAAGACGGACAAAATCCGGATCACGTTGCGGTCGACGAAACCGTGATCCAGCTCAATGACGAGCAGTACTGGCTGTACGCCGCTGTCGATCCAGCAACGAACAAATTACTGCATACAAAGCTTGAACCAACGAGAACGAACGTTCTTTCTCACGCATTCTTTGCCGAACTTCGTGAGAAACACGACGTCGACGACGCGGTGTTTCTCATCGATGGCGCACCGCAACTGAAAGACGCCTGCTCTCGGCACGGCCTCGATTTCAGATACGAACGCCATGGAAATCGGAATAGCGTCGAACGTGTCTTTCGTGAGGTGAAACGACGAACATATTCGTTTTCAAACTGTTTCAGCAACGCCGAAGCAGACACAGCTGACGACTGGCTCAGATCATTTAGTTTCGCATGGAATCAGCTTATCTGAACACTACCGTGAGAGCCGAGGTAACTGTTTTATATAGGCTTGACGTACCAACATACATGAAAGAACGACTCATCGGCGCGTTCCGACGCGCACGGTACGCGGCAATCGGCGCAGCAATCGGTGCGTTTCTCGGCGGTCTCGTGAGCCGGAACGGCGCGAGTACCGGCGGAGCGACCGGCGCACTCATCGGCGCACTCGTCGGCGAGAAGCGCCACGATGTCAGCGGCTTCTTCGACAGCGTGGGCAGCGACGACGCAGAAGATGAGGAGGATGGCGAGAGGCGCCTCTCGAAGATACGGAACTCTGCGGCCGACGACGACTAATTGTCAGTCGGTCGACCAGACAGGTCGCGACAGCGGGTCGCAGATGAGCGAACTCCCAACTGCGGATACCTCGCCCGCAAGCGTCGGTTTGATAGTGGTGCTCACCAAGGAATAGCCAGTGGCAACAGAACGGAAAGGGATCGACATGACCACCGGGGCAATCGCCCCAAAGGTGCTGGCGTTGTCGTGGCCGCTGGTGTTGGGGAACCTCCTCCAGACGGCATACAACCTGGCCGACATCTTCTGGGTCGGGCGGGTCGGCTCAGATGCCGTCGCGGGCGTCTCGCTGATGTTTCCGCTGTCATGGATGTTCGTCTCGACGGCGGTCGGACTGACAGCAGCGACAATTGCGTTGGTCTCGCAGTACGTCGGCGCAGACGAGCGTCGTCAGGCCGACCACGTTGTCGCCCAGACGGTGCTGTTAGCGCTCGGTGTCTCGGCGGTGCTCACGTCGCTCGGGTTCGTCTTCCGTGGTGAGTTGCTGACGCTGATGGGTGCCGAGGGGGCGGTCTACGACGCGGCACTCGACTACATCGAGGTTATCTTCCTCACGCTCCCGCTCACGTTCCTGTTCTTTGCCTTCCGGGCTGCACTCCAGGGTGCCGGCGACACGAGGACTGCGATGTGGCTCGTCTTCATCTCTGCGGGCGTGAACGTGGTCATCGACCCGTTCTTCATCCTCGGCTGGGGACCGCTCCCGGCAATGGGGACCCGTGGCGCCGGCTGGGCGACCTTCCTCTCCCGGGCGCTGGCGGCTGGCACAGGTGTGTTCATCCTGCTCCGTGGGGGCTTCGGCGTGAAAATCTACCTCCGTGACCTCGTCCCGGACCCGACGCTGCTGAAGAAGCTCGTGGATGTCGGCTACCCGGCGACGCTCGACGGCTGGGCGCGCAGTTTCGCGTCGGTGGCGATGGCTGCCTTCGTCACCCCTTTCGGGACGGCCGCCATCGCCGCCTACGGCATCGGCATCCGGCTGATGTCGGTCACCTGGTCGGTCGCCGGCGCTGTCGGCCAGGCCGCCGCGACCGGCGTCGGTCAGAACCTCGGCGCGGACACGCCCGACCGAGCCAGCCGCGTGACGTGGGTCGCCACCGGCGGGACAATGGCGATGCTGTTTGTCGCCGGCGGCATCTGTGTGCTCATCCCGGAACTGCTAATCGGCCTGTTCGACGACAGCTCCGACACCGTTGCCGAGGGACGCACCTTCCTCTATGTCATTGCGCCGTTCTGGGGCTTTTTCGGCGGGACGATGGTCATCCAGGGCGGGTTCCGGGGCGCGGGCCAGACGAAAGTCGCGATGGCGCTGTCGATACTGGCTCGGTGGGTGTTTCGCATCCCCATCGCGCTCGCGCTGGCGTTTTCGTTTACGCTCACTATCCCGGTCGTCGACATCCAGCTCCGGGCGCTCGACCTCGGTGTTGTCGGCATCTGGGCCTCCTTTGCCGTCGGTGCCTTCGTCACGTTCCTGCTTGCTGCCTTCTGGTTCAGACTCGGCCGATGGGCAGACGGCGTTATCGACGACGAGGGCGGTGCCGGGGTCGACACCGAGGTTCCCGAAACGGAGACCGCAGACGCCGAGACGGGTAACGTCGACAGCTAGCGGTCGAAAGAAACTGCTTTCTGGCCCCACCGCTACCCGTTGGGTATGGAACTCGTCTCTGTCGCCGCGGTCGCAGCAAACGGCGTCATCGGTGACGGCCGGAGCCTTCCCTGGCCGAGCATCCCCGAAGACAGAGCCCAGTACAGAGACCGCGTCGCCAACGACCCGGTCATCCTCGGGCGCAAGACCTTCGAGTCGATGCGCGATGACCTGCCCGGCTCGGCACAGTTCGTGGTGAGCCGGAGCGAACGCAGTTTCGAGGCTGAGACGGCTGTCCGCGTCGGTGGCGTCGAGGAGACCATCGAGCGCGCCGAGGAATGCGACGCCGATACCGTCTACGTCCTCGGTGGCGGCGCAATCTACGCACTCTTTCAGCCCCACGTCGACCGGATGGCACTCAGCCGAGTCCACGGCGAGTACGACGGCGACAGCTACTATCCCGACTGGGACGAACAAGAGTGGGAGCTCGTCGAGGAGACGCCGTTCGAGCGGTTCACGCTCCGGGAGTGGATTCGCCGCGGAGCCGGCGAGTAACCGACGTGTTTTTTTGGGCGGTTATCCTCTGGTCTGACGTGTACAGTCTGAACGTTCCTGTTCCTGGCCAGGTTGCTAAACTTGCGGGAGAACTCGCCAGAGACTTGCCCGAGGCCTACCGCCGTCCCCGGGGCGAACACACGCTGGGTGTCAAGCGCCTCGTCGGCACCGACGAGCCCTACAGCCGCCTGGAGACGAAAGCGCGGGAGACGCTGACCGGCCAGCCAGGATTCGAGTGTCGGATCACTGGCATCGACTACTTCACCGACGTTCCGAAGGGAAGTTCGCCGGTCGTCTACCTCGCTGTCGAGTCGCCGGAGCTACACCGCCTCCACAAGCGGCTTGCGGCAGTGTTCGACCCCGTCGAGGGCGTCGAAACGCCGGAGTACTCGCCACACGTGACGATTGCTCGTGGTGGCTCACTCGACCGGGCAAAGCGAGTTGCCGACCGCGATATCGAGCAGATTACCTGGCGTGTCGAGGAACTAGTCTTCTGGGACGGCCAACACAACCAGCCCGTGAGCACCGTCTCGCTGCCGGCCTAGAGCGCCTCGTGTGCCTCGGCGAGCGTGAACTGTCCCTCGTAGAGCGCACTCCCGACGACCACCGCGTCGGCCCCGGCAGTCCTGAGCGAGCGGATATCCTCGATAGTCGCCACGCCGCCGCTGGCGATTACCGGGATATCGACGCCCTCGACCAGTCGCGCAACCGGCTCCGTCCGGACGCCCGCGAGCTGTCCCTCCACGTCGACATCGGTAAAGAGGATGCCGCCAGCGCCCAGTTCCTCGTAGCGCTGTGCGGCCTCGGCGGGGTCGATTCCGGTTCCCTCCGTCCAGCCGGAGACGACGACCTCGCCGTCTTTGGCATCGAGGCTGACGAGCACGCTTTCCGGATACTGCTCGCTAATCTCGGCGACGATATCCGGGTTCTCGACGGCAGCAGTCCCGAGGATGACGCGGTCGACGCCGCCGTCGAGTAGCGCTGTCGCGTCCGAGACGGTTCGAATACCGCCGCCAAGCTGGACCGGCAGGTCACACGCCTGGACGACCGCCTCGATTGCCGCGGCGTTCTCGCGGTCACCCTCGAAGGCACCGTCGAGGTCGACCAGATGGAGCGTCTCGGCTCCTGCATCGACCCACCCCGTCGCTGCCTCGACCGGGTCGCCGTAGGTCGTCTCTGTGCCTCGCTCGCCGCCGACGAGCTGGACGACCTGCTCGTCCTGTATGTCGACTGCCGGAATCACCTCGAACTCGGGAAACATAGCTGGGGGTGAGTCACCAGGAGACGAAAGGGTGTTGGTGTCCGGTCAGTTCGTCTCTGCGACTTCTGCAGCGAGCGCTTCGACTTTGCGGTCGAGGTCGTCGATTGCGTTGCTGTGTCGGGTAACTTCGTCGACAACGGCGTCGGCTTCGGTGGTGAGATCCTCTGCGGACGTGACCGATTCGTCGAGCATACTCGCGACCTCCTCTGTCGAGGCGGCCTGCTCGTCGGTTGCTGTCGCGACTTCGGCGATACCGTCGGAGACCTCTTCGACGACGCTGTGGATGTCTTCGAGAATCTCGACAGATTCCTCGACGTTCTCAATGCCCTCCTCGACGCGTTCGTTGTTGCGGTCGAGACTGTCGACGGCGACGGCCGTGTCGTCCTGTATCTGCGCAATCATGTCCTCGATGCGCCCGGCCTGGTCCTGGGACTCCTCCGCAAGTGACTTGACCTCTTCGGCGACGACCGCGAATCCTTCGCCAGCTTCGCCGGCTCGGGCGGCCTCGATCGAGGCGTTCAGTGCCAGCATGTTCGTCTGGTCGGCGATATCGTTGATGACGTCGACGATTTCGTCGATTTCCTCGACCTGCTGTTGGATTGTTTTCACGTTCTCGGCAACCTCGTCGGCGGCCGCGCTCACGTCTTCCATCGAGTCGCTCACCTCGGTGGCCGTTTCCTGGCCCTCCTGTGCGAGTTCGCGAGCTTCGGAGGCTGCTGAAGACACTTCTTCGGATGACGAGGCAATCTCCTCGACCGACGCCGAGAGGTTCGAGACCTCCTCGGCGACCTGCTTGATTCCCTCGGATTGTTCCGCTGTCCCATCACGAATCTCCGCGATGTGTGCGGCGATGTCTTCGGCCGAATCCTGTAGGTCTGCAAGCGACAGCTGTACCTCATCAGCCGCCTCGTAGGGGTGCCCGCCGTCAGTCGCGACGCGCTGTTCGGTGTTAGTCTGCTCTCCGGGTGTCTGCCCGTCGTTCATTGTATGTTATAGATACCGGCCACTGCCATAAACGTGTTACTCAACGGTCCTAGCTGGCGTCGGGAGTCAGTCGTCGGCGGCTGCTGTTCCGGAACGCTTGCTGGTCTGTGGGCTAGTCTCTTCGGCCGCAGCCGCGACTGCTTCGGCGACCTCTCGTGCCTCTCGGACGCGGCTTGGAATCCCCATCCTGGCGGTGTAGTTCGTCGCCATCGTCACGTCGGCAGGCAGCTCCAAGTCCTCCAGCAGCCACCAAGAGTTGTCCCAGGCGGGGAACCCGGGGTCGAGGCGCTCGATCGTAATGACCGACGCCGGGACGCCGACGGCCTCCTCGAACTCGTTGCAGGCGATTTCGCCGAGGCGCTCGTCTGACTCGTCGAGAATATTCGGGTCGTGCATCCCACCGAGGAAGGCGGTCTGAACGCCTTCACGGCCGAACATCTGGTCGTTCCAGGAGACACCGAGCGTGTGTACGTCCTCGCCGTAGCCCACCTGGTACCCCTTCCCGGTGTGGTCGTGGTCGGCCGAGAGAAACGCCATCGCCAGCTCGTTGTACCGCAGCTCGTCGAGGTCGTCGACGCCGTCGCCAAGCCCAGAGAGCAGGTTGCCAGCGGCCATAGCCGGGGTCGTCACGACGAGATGGTCGACCACGTACCTGTCGTCGGGCGTCGTGAGGCGGTAGGGACCGCCCTCCTCCCCGGGGGCGACAACGTCACTGTCGAGTGGGTCGATTCCGGTGACGGGCGTCTCCAGCTCCACGCGGTCGCTGTAGGTCTCGGCGAGCGCACGCGGAAGCCGCTGATTCCCGCCCTCGAAGGAGACGGGCGGCGCGGTGTGGCCGTTGCCGACTCGCTGTCGAAACGCTTGGAGCAGACTGCCGGCCTCCTGTTCGCGCTGTAACAGCCCCTCGAGCGCGAATGCGGCAGGCATCTCCATCGGGTCCGAGCCGTAGATACCGCCGTACAGCGGCCCGATGAACTTTTCGTAGGCCTCGCGGCCGAACTTGCGGACGAACAGCTCGCCCGCGGTCTCCTCGGGGCGTCCCTCGCGGGTGAGGGGTTCGGTTGCCATCCGGAGTTTGCCCCGCCAGGAGAGCAGGTCCGTCCCGAAAAACGCCGACACCGACAGGGGAGCGCGGCCGAGGTCGCCGTCTGCGTAGACGTAGAGTTCCTCCTCTTTGGCTTCGATGAACGCATCACCGACGCCGGCAACCTCAGCGAGGTCTGCTACACCGGGCGTCTTGCGCATCCGCTGTGGACCGACCTCGAGGATGTGGCCGTCGACCTCGCGGGAGTCGATGACACCACCCGGCTCGTCGCTCGCCTCCAGCGTGACGCTGTCGACGCCACGCTCGGCGAGGTGGTGGGTGAGCGCCAGCCCGGTGATGCCCGCGCCCACGATACCGACGGTGTGTCGTGTTTCTGTCATTGTTCCTCAGTCGCTTCGTGGCGCGTTCAGACACATCGTCCCTGGCTCGTCCCGGCACTGACACTGCCGGAACTGGTAGTACTCCGGCTCGAAGTCCGCGAGGAACGGCTCGACCAGGTCAGCGAACAAGTCTCCGAGTCGCTCGTCGTCGTGTGGGATGGGGACTCGGTGGAACTCTTGGTCCGCGCCGATTGCGTCCTCTTCGAGTTCGATGTCGAGCTCCGAGAGGGTCTCACTCTGCTCGTGCAGGAAGCTGACGGGGTCGACGACGACACGGTCGTGGTCCAGCTCTTCGACGAGGTCCTCGGTTTCTGGCTCGGTCCAGGCGATGTCGCGGTTGCCGTGGTTCTGGTAGCCCAGGTGGTAGTCCTCGATGCCGACCATCGAGGCGATCGTCTCACAGAACTCCTCGACGTAGATGTCGTAGCGGCTTCCCTCGTCGAGGTAGTGTGCCGGGGTGCCGTGGGCCGAGAAGACAAACGCCGTCTCGTCGTCGTTGGGGTCGATGTCGTTGTTGGCCAGAAACGAGGAGACGGCATCGGCACGAACACGGTTGTAGGTGGGGTGTTTGTGCCAGCCGGTGATACCACGCACATCGATATCGACGCCCTGCTCCTCGACGGCGTCTTCGAGTTCGTCGAGCGCGAGGACGTTCGTCGACGCACCACACAAGGGATAGACAGGGAGGCCAACGAGCGTGTCGACGCCGTCCTCGTCGGCGGCCTCGACAGCGTCCTCGATGAACGGCTCGGTGTACTGCATCCCGTTGTACGTGGTCACGTCGTACCCTCTGTCTTCGAGGACGGATTCGAGGAACTCACTCTGTGTAACGGCCTGCTCGTTGAGCGGCGACCCCCCGATTTCCTTGTACTCCTCCATCAACCCCGGGGCGCGTCGCTTCGCGAGCTGGCGGGCGCGCTCCCGTGCCTCCTCCTCGGTGTCCGCCTCCTCGAGGTCCGCGTTTGCGAAGAAGATGCGTTCGAGATAATCGACGACGCGGTCCCGTTCTGGCTCTCCGGGTTCACCGAAGTTCAGCAGGACAATACCGGTATCCATACCCGTGGCTTGGACTAAACTAAGGTAGTTCTGTCGCTTGTTCCCGCCTGCTGGAAGCCGCTCTCCCCGGATATGCTCTGCACGAATCTCCCCCATATCAGAGATTAGTTATGAGCATGGGTAATTATTTAACTATTCTCGTTGTATGTTGCTGTGTGATGGCTGCCAGCAATCAGACAGTCGCGGTCGACCACCCGACGGTTGTGCCAGAGAACTTCGAGCCCGAGGCCGAGCACTGTCCCGTCTGTGAATCGTCTCCCTGTGAGTGTCGATGAGACCAACCTTCTTGTAGGCGACACCTGAAACGGTGGTATGGGACTGTTCGACCGGCTTCGTGGCGACGACCGTCCCCGTGTTGCAGTTATCGGCATCGACGGAGTGCCCTACAGTCTGTTATCGAGTCACTTCGACGAGTTCGAACACCTCGGTGCACTCGCTCAGGAGGGAACGGCAGGCACAATCGACAGCATTGTGCCGCCGGACTCGAACGCGTGCTGGCCGGCGCTGACGACCGGCCGGAATCCAGGCGAAACCGGCGTCTACGGCGCGACCGACAGAGAAGTCGACACGTACGACACGTACATCCCGATGGGCAGAGAGGTGCAGGCAAAGCGGGTCTGGGGACGTGTCCACGACGCCGGCCGGCAGGCAACCGTGATGAACGTCCCCGTGACGTTCCCGCCCGAACGCGGTGTCCAGCGGATGGTTTCGGGCTTTCTCTCGCCCGACCTCGACAAGGCCGCCTATCCCAACGAGCTTCGGGAATACCTGACTGACATCGGCTACCGCATCGACACCGACGCCGGGCTGGGCCACCAGGACGACAAGACGGCGTTTCTGGACGACGCCCACGAGACCCTCGACAAGCGCTTCGAAGCGTTCAAGCGCTACGTCGAACTCGACGACTGGGACCTCTTCTGGGGCGTGTTCATGACAACCGATCGGGTCAACCACTTCCTGTTTCGCGAGTACGAAGAGGGCGGCGAGTCCGCCGAGACATTCATGGAGTTCTACCGCAAGCTCGACCGCTACATCGGCGAACTACGCGCGGCGTTGCCCGACGACGTGACCCTCGTCGTCGTCTCGGACCACGGCTTCACGACCATCGACTACGAGGTCAACTGCAACGAGTTCCTCGCCCGGGAGGGCTGGCTCGACTACGAGACCGACCAGCCGACGGCGCTGGCGGATATCGCCAACTCGGCGCGGGCGTACTCCTTTGTTCCCGGCCGGTTCTACCTCAACCTAGAGGGACGCGAGCCGCGTGGCTGTGTCCCCGAAGACGAGTACGAATCGACCAGAGCGGAGCTGAAGGCGGCATTAACGGAGCTGACCGGGCCGGACGGCAATCCGGTCGTCCAGCGCGTCGAGACCGCAGAGGGGGCCTTTCGCGGGAGCCACGACGACATCGCCCCCGACCTGGTGGCGATTCCACACGACGGCTTCGACCTGAAGGCGTCGTTCAACGGAACGACGGAGGTCTTCACGACGACACACAGAAACGGCATGCACACCTTCGACGATGCCTCGCTATTCATCGATCACTCCGAGGCCAATATCCAGGATGCTGACCTCTACGATATCGCACCGACGGTGCTGACGCTGCTCGGTGTGGAATACGACCGCGGCGAGTTCGACGGTGCGACACTGATCAAGTAGTCAAAACAGGTCGTCGAGCTCATCGTTTTCGAACTCTTCGGTCGGGTCACGCTCCTCTGCGGCCTCGTGTGCCTCCCGGGCGCGTTCCATGAACTCCTCGATGCGCTGGGAGCGCTCGACGCCGCCGAGCAGGACAAGCGAGGCAAGCCGGTCGCTGTCGAGCGGAAAGTCGCCGCCCCGGACCTGTAGCGAGCCGGTCTCCTCTTCGAGCCACTTGCGGGCGCGTTCGACACCCTTCCGCGGAATGCGGTCCGGGTCACCGGCGACGACCAGCAGTGCAGCCTCGGCGTCGACGGCGTTCGGAAGACTCATCCCGGTAAACAGGGACTTCCGGGTGAGGCTTGTGACCGTGTTCACGTTGTCACCAGGGTCGGCCGCCGCCTCGGCGCTCGCGTACCCGAGCGAGGCGATACCGCCGTCCCGGAGCGTGTTGATGATCTCCGAGGAGTCGACGACACTCTCGCCGACGCCCTCGACGGCCTCGCCGGAGGCGAGCAGGAGGCCCACGCGCTGGGCAATCTGGTCGTTGATGTGGTCGAACCCCTCTTCGAGAGTCTCCTCGCTGGTCCGCCAGGCGTCGTTGTCGATGAGGAGAGATGCATCGGACTCGCGGATGACGGTCTTCAGTGACCGGCCGGCGTTGGCCTGGTAGAGGGCACCTTCGTCTCGGCCGGGAAGGATGCCGAGCACATAGATAGGAACATTGTACACGCGTCGGAGCTCACGGGCAAGCGCGGGCGCACCACCGCTGCCGGTGCCGCCGCCGAGACCGGCGACGATGACGACCGCTTCGGCACTCGTCGAGATACGGCCGTCGAGCGCGTCCATCACCTCCGTGGACTCCTCCTGCATAATCTCTGCGGCGAGTTCGTTGTCGCCGCCGACGCCGTGGCCTTTCACTCGATCCTGGCCGATGAGCATCGTGTCGATACTGAGGGATTGTAAATCTGCCTTCGCAGTGTTGACGCCGAACGCACCCTGCACTGCACCAAATCCCATATCGTGGTCGAACTCTGCCAGGACCTGTGTCACCTTCCCACCAGCCTGGCCGACCCCAATCAGGACGACTTGCATGTGGTCTTGTTTTCACTACCCCACCATGTAACTGTTGCTGACTCTGGTCTCTGTTTGAGCCGCCGTCCTGCTATCTGTGACCGAACGCACGAGGGCAAGCGGAGTTCGAAACCGACCAATAACCCCCGCCCGTGGATGAACACATGGAACAGTCGTCCTCGTCGGCACTCGTGCCCATTGCGGTCGGCGGGTTCGCTGGTTCCGCCTGCCGCCACGTGCTCGCGGTCTCGCTACCGGCCGCTTTCCCCTGGGGAACGCTCGCGGCGAACGCCATCGGCACCTTCTTGCTCGGTGTTCTCCTCTACGACCGTCGGCTCGGCAACCGGCTGAACGCCCGGATACGGCTGCTGGTCGGCACCGGCTTTTGTTCGTCGTTCACGACCTACAGCACGTTCGCCGCCGAGACTGTCTCGCTGTCGCCGGCGCTGGCCGCGGCAAACGTCGCCGCGAACTACGGCCTCGGCTTCGTGGCTGTCTTGCTCGGACGTGCTGTCGCGAGGTGGAGGGCGTGACCGAGTTCCTGCTCGTCGGAATCGGCGGCGTGCTCGGCGCATGGGCTCGATATCTGTTGGGCCAGCAGGTCAATACAGACCGTCTGGATACCCTCGCTGTCAACGTTCTCGGAAGCTTTGCGCTCGGACTCCTGCTCGGGGTCCCAGAGACTCACCCGGTTTTTTCCGTTTTCGCGGTCGGCTTCTGTGGTGCCTTCACGACGTTCTCGACGTTTGCCGTCGAGACTGTCCAGTCCTTCGAGGCGGGGAACCGACAGCAAGCAGTGGGAAATGCTGTCGTCAATCTCCTGGGAGCGACCGTCGCCGTTGCTGCCGGGGTAACACTCGTTGCAGTCCTGAGTTAGTTACTCATCGCCGACCGGCTTCCGTCGGAGGGCGTCGATGTGGTCCTGGAGGGCGTTGAGCTGGGATTCGAGCTGTTCGCGGCGGTCGATGAGCTCGCTCAGCTCGTCGGTGTTGACCGAGTGGTTCTGTGCGAGGGCGGCCTCCAGGGAGTCATTGGTCGCCTCGACGAGGAAAGTCGCGGTCTGGAGCACCTCGTGTGGTGCACCCTTGTAGTCATAGAGCGTGACGCCGCCCGACGATGCCGAGTACGAGACCAGCGGCACCTCCTCTTCGCGGTGGTAGCTCGTGGCCACGTCGAGTTCGGTGACGGGGTTGTGTCGGTCCTGTGTAACTTCGAGACGGACCAGATAGAACGGCTCTGCGAGCGAGGGATAGGTCTCGGCGAGGTCACGAAGCGTATCGGCCGGGCCGACCCCAAGCTGGGCCTCCACGTCGCCGAAAAAGTGTGGCGAGTTCGTCAGCGCCAGCGCCACTGTGTAGAATATCTCCTGGTTGTTCTCGGCGAACTCTCGAATCCGCTCGCGCAACTGCTCGTACTCGCCTTCGATGGACAGCTTCTCGAACTCGTCGAGCAAGGCACGCGTCCCGCGCTCGTGGTCCAAAAACTCCTCCACGACAGTTCCGAGCATCTCCTTGCTGTCCACGTCGTCCATATCTCCCCGTTCGTCGTCAGCCTCCTTACCGTTTCGGTCGGCGGTCAACGACTGTCGGCCGGCCGTCAGTACGGCCAGCGCCCGCCCGTCTTCAGTTCCTGGATGTAGCCGTCGTCGATACGCTTGCGGATTTCGTCCCGGGATTTCGGGTCGACGGTCACCTCGTCGTCGGCGAGTCGGGCGACAGCCTCGCCAAGCAGGACAGCGAGGTCACGGAGGTCCCGGCTGTCGAGTTTATCCAGCGTGTCCGCGTGGGTGTGTCCCCAGCCCCGGCCCGAGGACTCTGAGACACTGCCCGCCATGACTGCCGGGACACCCTCCTGGACGAACGCCCACTGGTCGCCGTGTGGCGATATCGTCGACCGTGTCGACAGCGGCGCGTCGAACTCCTCGGCCACGCCCTCGAACACCGACCCGAGTGAGTCGAAGCCGTTAGTACCGATCCACAGGTTTCGCGACGAGCCCGCGCCGTCGATGTTGACGACACATTTCACGCCATCGAGGTCGTGGGCATCTGCCCAGTGGTAGGCTCCGCGGAGGCCAATCTCCTCGGAGCCGAAGGTGACAAACCGGACTGGGTGGTCGAGGTCGTCCTCGACGCCGGCGAGGAGCCGGCCGATTTCGGCGACGAGCGCGGAGCCGGTGCCGTTGTCGAGTGCGCCGTCGCTGATATCGTGGGCGTCGACGTGAGCGGTGACCAGAACTGCCTCGCCGTCCTCCGGCCCAAGTCGTGCCTCGACGTTCCGAGAAACTGTAGGCTCGTTTCGACACTGGGAGTCGACTGTAACCGTCGCGCCGTCCTCGGCGTACCGGGCCAGGCGCTCCCCGACCTCCTTGCTGACGCCGACGGCCGGAATCGGACCAGGACGGTTGCCGTAGCCGACCTCACCAGTTGGGGGTAACGCGCCGTCGATGTGGTTGCGGAAGACGAACGCGGCCGCGTCCCCGGCCGCGGCGTTCGAGTACTTCTCCATCCGGTGAATCCAGCGGTCGGCGGAGTCGGGCGTCTCGCTCGACGCCATGACGACCTTCCCGTCGATATCTGTGGCCTCGAAGTCGTCGTACCCGCCGGGACCGACGTCGACGACCTCAGCGGTGACCGTCCCCGACGGAGAGCCCGGCAGTGAGATAACCTCGTGTGAGTCGTCGTGGACGCGCTCGTGTGGTTGTTCGATCCTCAGGGTCGCGCTCTCGCGCCACCAGCCCGGTATCTCGAACTCCTCGATGGCCGGCTCGTCGAGCCCCGCCCGCTCGAAGGCGTCGCGGACGACAGCCGCGCCGGCGGCCTCGCCCTCCTGTCCGGCCATTCGGTTCCCGACATCGACGAGGTCTGTCAGCACCTGCCAGCCGAAATCGCTGGTCTGTGCGTCCCCGACGACGCTGTTGGGGAGTTTTCGCATACCCCGGGTTAGGCGAGCGGTCACAAGAGCCTGTTCCATCTGGGGATGCAGTCCCCCGAACATGTCCCCTCCTCGTAGCCGTTTTAGTGGTCCGGACCAACATCCCAGATATGACAGATGCCGTGGTCGCCGGCGGTGGACTCGCCGGCCTGGTGGCAGCACGACGCCTCGCCGACGCCGGACTCGACGTGACGCTGTTCGAACGCGAGGCGAGAGCCGGCGGACGGGTCCAGAGCGACAGGGAGGACGGCTTCGTCCTCGACCGAGGGTTCCAGGTGCTCTTTCCGTCCTACCCGGCGGCCGAGCGCGAGCTCGACCTGGATTCGCTCTCGTTGCGGTCGTTCAAACCAGGCGCAACGCTCGTCCGGCCTGGTGAACGGACGACACTGTCGGACCCGCTCCGTGACCCCGGCGCGCTGCTATCGACACTCCTCAATCGGGACGTGACCATTGGCGACAAGCTCCGGATTCTCCGGCTCCGACGCGAACTCGCGCGGACGCCGCTTGCCGACCTCGACGAAGCCGACACCATGGACATTCGAGAGTATCTCGACAGACGTGGGTTCTCCGAGCGGTTCATGACGCGTTTCATCGCACCCTTCTACGGCGGTATCACGCTCGACCGCTCGCTCTCGACGTCGGCCTACGTCTTCGCCTACACGTTCAAGATGCTGTCGACCAGCCGGGCGACGGTCCCGGCCGAGGGGATGGGCGCAATAACCGACCAGCTCGCCGAGTCGGCCCGCGAGGCGGGCGCGACAATCGAGACTGAGACGACCGTCGAGGCAGTCGAGCCCGCCGGCGACAGTGTCGCGGACGGAGCCGTCGTCGAGACCGATTCGGAGACAATTGAGGCGGATGCGGCAGTCGTCGCGACGGACCCGCCGACCGCCAGGGAGCTGACAGGCGTTGACGCGATTCCCACGGCGGCCCAGGGCTGTGTGACCCAGTACTTCTCGCTGCCGAAGAGACAGCAGCTGACGGGCAGCGAGCGCCTCCTGTTGAACGTGGCCGACGCCCGCCCCAATCAGGTTGCCGTCCTGTCAGCGGTCGCACCGGCGTACGCGCCTGCGGGAAAACATCTGCTGAGTGCGACCTTCCTCGGCGAGCAGTCCGCGACCGACGACCAGTTGGCCGAGGAGGTCCGGGCGGCGCTCGGTTCGTGGTTCCCCGCCAACGACTTCACCGACCTCGAACTGCTCAGGACCGACCGGATTCCGTTCGCACAGCTCTCACAGTCCCCTGGATTCAGGGGGGCATGGCCGGCGGTCGACACGCCAGAGGGGCCGGTGTATCTCGCCGGCGAGTACACCGAGTGGTCGGCGATACAGGGGGCACTGGATAGCGGGCGCGAGGCGGCGGAGGCTGTCCGGGTCGATGTTGGCGGAAAATAGCGTGGGTTGGCGCTGCTGAAATTCGTTTCAGCGAACGTTTTTGTGCGACTCTACCGAAGGATGTACTATGAGTTCTATGACAGACGGGCCAGCCGAGAGCAACGTGTCGCCCGCGGAGGCGCTCTCGGTCATCGCCAACGAGACCCGGCTGGATATTCTCGAAGCCCTGTGGCGGGCCGAGGACCGCCCGATTCGGTTCTCAGAGCTGTTCGACAGGGTCGACCTCGAGGACAGCGCGCAGTTCAACTACCACCTCAAACAGCTGACAGACCAGTTCGTCGCCAAGAGCGAGAAGGGGTACGACCTCCGCTTTGCCGGCGGCCAGGTCATCCGGGCCATCCGGACCGGAACCTTCACGCGTCAGCCAGATATCGACCCCTTCGACGTGCAGGGGTCGTGTACGCGGTGTGGCGGCCCGCTGGTCGCTTCCTATGCCGACGAACAGCTCTCGATTACCTGCGGCGACTGCGAGAAAGCACACGGCCAGTACCCGTTCCCGCCGGGCGGACTCGCAGACCGGACGCCCGAAGAGATTGCACGGGCCTTCGACGAGCGGGTCCGCCATCTCCACTGTCTCGCAGCCGACGGCGTCTGTCCGGTCTGTAGCGGTCGGATGGAGACCACAATCGAGCGCGAGGAACCCTGCTGTCTCGATGTCACAGTCCGTGCCGAACACGTCTGCCAGCAGTGCCGCCACGAACTCTGCTCGCCGGTCGGGCTGGTCTTGCTCGACGAGACGCGGGTCGCCTCCTTCTACGACAACCACGGCATCTCGCTGACTGACCGCCCTTACTGGACGCTGCCGTGGTGTGTCGACGACGAGTACACGACCGTCGAATCCGAGGACCCGTTCAGCATCTCGGTCCGGATTCCGGTCGGCTCCGAGGAGCTTCACGTCACGCTCGACGAGGAGCTGACGGTCGCGGAGACGACCTGTCGTGGCTGCTCGTAGCGACTCCCACGATTTATTTTCGACCCGGCCACACGGTCGGGTATGACAGATGAACACCGCATTCGACGGAGCGACGACATTGAGTACGAACCGGTCGAGGTAGCCGACGGTCTCTCGAAGGGTGTCCTAATAGATGACTCCCACGGCGCGCCGAACGTAGCGCTCAGACGGTTCACGCTCGCGGCCGGCGGCACCGTGCCAGAACACACGAACGAAATCGAACACGAACAGTACGTCCTGAGCGGCGAGTACGTGGTCGGCATCGGAGAAACCGAGTACACCGTCAGCGCGGGCGACTCGCTGCACATCCCAGCGGGTGCAGTCCACTGGTACCGCAATCCGGGCGACGAGGAAGGGGCGTTCATCTGTGCGGTCCCGACCGGCGACGACGACATCCAGCTCAAGTGAGTCCGAAACGGAGGAACTTAGCCACCTGCGGCCATCTACCGGAGCGTGAGCAGACAGCAGTTGCCCGCGGTCGACCGCCGGACCGTCGGTGTCGCGATGGGACTCGCCTCCGCGGCCTGTTTCGGGACGCTTGCCATCTTCGGCAAAATCGCAGAGGACATCGGCCTGGCAACGACGACGTTACTGACCTCTCGCTTTCTCGTCGGGGCGCTGCTCCTCTGGCTTGGGCTGGCCGTCACCGGCCGAGCGTCGCTGCTCGACAGGCGTGAGCGGCGTCTCGCTCTCGCGCTGGGCGTGCTCTATGCCCTCTTTACCGGCTTTTACTTCTGGGGGTTGCTGTTCATCCCAGCCGGACTCACGGGGCTGGTCTTCTACACCTATCCCGTCTACGTCTACGTGCTCGCGGTCTGGCTGCTGGACGAATCGCTCTCGGCGCGCAAGCTCGGCGCGCTGGCGCTTGCGCTCGGCGGCGTCGCTATCATCGTCGGCGGCGACCCCGATGCCGTCGACCTTGTCGGAGTAGGGCTGGTCCTCCTCGCGGCGCTCGGACTCGCCGGCTACGTCGTCGGGAGCCGCGCCGCACTCGCGACCGCTGACTCCGACGCCTTCTCCGGAACTGTTCTCGTCGGAACGGCAAGTGCGTTCCTGCTGTTTGGCGGCGGAAGCGGCCGTCTGGCACTACCGAGCGGAGTCGACCAGTGGCTCGTCGTGCTCGGTATCGGCGCAATTGGCACCGCGATTCCGATGTTCCTGTATATCGCTGCGCTGGACCGGATTCAGGCCAGCCACGCGAGCGTTCTTGGCACCGCCGAACCGCTCGTTACCGTCGTCCTCGGGGTCGTCGTCCTCGGTGAATCTCCGAGCTGGCTCCTGCTTGTCGGCGGTGCGCTTGTCCTCGCGGGTGTCCTCGTCATCCAGCGTGATACCAGCGGGAGCAACGCGGGCTCGTAGCGTCTGTTTACATAAAAATACAAAGTATACGAAACTCAGTCGTCGAGTTCGGCATGGAGGTCGACCGCCGTCGTGCCGTCGGGACCAGCAAAGACCGGATTCAGTTCGAGAGTCGACAGTTCGGGCGCGGCGTCGAGGAGTGCCGAGAACCGGACGAGCGTCTCGACGAGTGCATCCTCGTCAACCGGCTCGGCGCCGCGTGCTCCGTCGAGGACGCTGTCGGCGTCGATACTGTGAATCAGCGACCGGGCGCGGTCACGGTCGAGCGGCGCGAGCGCGAAGGCGACATCCTCGACGTGTTCGACGAACACACCGCCGAGCCCGAAGGTCACGAGCGGTCCGAACCGGGACTGGGTTGCGCCGACGACCGTCTCGACTGCGCTCTCTGTCTCGGCGGTCGCCTGGACGAGTAGCCCATCTATCTCTGCCTCGGGCCGGGCCTCGCGCACGTCGGCGAGGAGCCCGCGGGCCTCGGCCGCTGCGTCCTCGGCGGAGACACCGACCCGGACACCGCCGACGTCGACCTTGTGGGCGATATCCTGGCTGACGATCTTCAACACAACCGGGCCGCCGACGGTCGCGGCTGCTGTCTCTGCCTCTTTTGGTGTCTCGACCCGCTCCCACGCCGGGGTGTCGATGCCTGCGGCGTCGAGCAGAGACAGCGACTCGACGCCAAGCTGTCTCCGGCCCGCGGCCGTCGCGTCCTCGACGACGCTCTGAACACTTGTCTCGTCTATTTCGACAGCAGAAGACACCTGTTCGCGTCCAGCCTGTTCGACATATCGACCGAGTGCGCCGACAGCGGCCGCGGCCCGCGAGGGGTCGTCGTAGTTGGCGACGCCGTGGCGGCGCAGGGCACGTTTCGCCGAGGCGGTGAGGTCGCCGTCCATGAAACAGGTGACTGCGGGCGTCCCGTGTGCCCGAGAACGGCGGCCGACCACCTCGGCCAGTTCGTCGTACTCGATAAGCGGGTGTGGTGTCGTGAGCACGAGACCGATGTCGACGCTCGGGTCCGACAGGACAGCATCGATGGCGTCACCGAAGCGGTCGGCGTCTGCGTCTCCCAATACGTCGGTCGGGTTGCCGACCGCGGCGGTCGGCGGCAGTAGTTCGCCGAGGCGTTTGCGTGTCGACTCCTCCAGCCCCGGAAGCTCGCCCACCTGGGCGGCGACGGCGTCGGCCGCCAGGACCCCAGGGCCGCCGGCGTTGGTCACGATGCCGACGCTGTTGCCGTCCGGGAGTGTCCCTCTGAGTGCGGCGGCGTAATCGAACAGCTCGCCGGCCGAATCCGCGCGGACGACCCCTGCCCGCTCGAATGCCGCGTCGACGGCGGTGTCGTCGCCCGCGAGCGAACCTGTATGTGAGGCGGCGGCGCTCGCGCCCTCCTCTGTCTTCCCCGGTTTGAGGACGACGACTGGAGTCGACTCGGTTACCGCCCGCGCGACCTCGACGAACGTCTCGCCGTCGTCGATATCTTCGAGATAGGCTGCGATGACGCCCGTCTCTGGGTCGGCGTCGAGATAGCGGAGGTAGTCGACCGCGCCGAGGACGGTCTTGTTCCCAATCGAGACGACGTGACGAAAGCCCAGGCCACGGTCTGTGGCCGTTTCGAGTGAGGCGGTGATGAACGCGCCGGACTGGCTGACGAGCGATATCGACCCGCGGGCCGGGTGGCTCGGACTGAAGCTGGCGTTGAGCCCGCTTGCCGTGCTCATCACGCCCATCGAATTCGGGCCGACGACGTTCATGCCACACCGGTCGGCGATATCGCGGAGCTGGCAGGCGTGGCGCTCGCCGTCGTCGCCTGCCTCCTCGAATCCGGCGGAGACGACGACGGCGTTCCCGATGTCGGACTCGCCTGCCGTTTCGAGTGCGTCGACGGCCGTCTCTGGCGGGACTGCAAGCACCGCGAGGTCGACTCCCTCCGTCTCGGTCAGGGAGTCGGCAGCGTCCTGGCCGAACACCGCGTCGGCCCGCGGCGTGACCGGGACTACCTCGCCGGGGTAGTCCTCGAGACTCTCCATCAGGAGGCGGCCGATGGACCCCTCGCGGTCGGTCGCACCAACGACGGCCACCCGCTCGGGAGCGAACAGTCCCGAGAGGTCCCGCCCGTGGTCTGGCTCCGGTAACGAGACCACGCTCTCTCTGGGCTGGTCTTCTGGCTGGCGCGACCCCGCGGGCGTGGTCACTTGGTCGGCCGCGGGGTCGGTCAGCGAGACGTACGGTCCGTCGGCTCCTGTGACGACATCGAATCCGGCCCGGCCGAACAGGTCACTGTCTGTGACGAGCAGCCGGCCGGCACCGTCCGCAATGGCGTAGGCGACTGCCTGTCTGGCGAGCTCGTCGTCGAGCGGGGTCGCTGCGAGGCTATCTGTCACCGCAAGCTCGACGCGGCGGCCGCCGCCCGCCACCGGCCGCAGCCAGGCGTAACCGACCACGCGGCTGTCGGCGGTCGCGGCCAGTACGAGGTCGTCTGGCCCTCGCTCTCGCCTGGGAGGCACCGAGAGGTCGTCGGCAACTGGTGTCTCTCTGGACAACGCGTCGTCGGGTTCGACCAGCACTGGCGTCCCGTCGGGTGTCACGAACCGAGGACAGCGCGGCGGACAACTCGGCGTTCCAACACACTCCTCCGGACGCCACGGCTGACAGATGTGTTCGGACACGGCTATCTGACGAGAGTACGCAACAATCAGGCAAACCGATTCACCCACTCATGCGGGGTGATATAAAGACAGCCGGTCAGACAGAGAGTCTCTTCTCGTCGGCGCGTTCCTGGTAGGTGCGCTCGGGGGTGACGCTGATTATCTCGTCGCGGTTGCAGTCGTAGGCGGTCAGCTCGCCGCCGTAGACACAGCCGGTGTCGAGACCGACGGCGTGTTCAGAGACCAGCGGCGATTCGAGCACCGTGTGTCCGAAGAAGACCCGACCGGGACCGTCGTACTGTTCGAACCAGAACGGGCCGTCGTAGCCGTTCTCTGGCGGGATGGCCCGTGTCTCCAGCAGGTCGATTGGCTCCTGTGCCGCCAGAGCCTTGCGCGGGTTGACGCCGCCGTGAACAGCCATCGAATCCTCCCAGCTGACAACCAGCGGGGTCGCCTCGATTGCCTCCCGGACCGGTTCGAATGGTTCGGTATCGACTGTCTCCTCGATGACTTTCATCTCGTTGTTGCCCCGGACGCTGACCGCGTTGGGCCGAGAGGCGATGAAGTCGACGACACCGGTGCTGTTCGGGCCCTTCCGTATCAGGTCGCCGACGAAGACGACCATCTCCCGGGAAGAGGGGTCGAGTCGTCCCCAGAGGCGTCGCAGGGCCGGAAGACAGCCGTGTACGTCACCGACGACGTAGACGTTCTCGTAAGAGTCAGCGTCGAGTCGGAGGTGTTGTGTCCCGACGCGCTCGTCGAATTCCACGCCGCACAGGGCTGTCTCCGCTCCCCACTGTCCGGCTGTGCTCACCAATCGGTCGCTCGATGGATTCGTCGTCATTCCGGCATCCTTAGCACGCTCTGTCGCCATATCCCAACTTCCTGTCGCCGGGTAAAAGGTTCTGCTAGTTCACCTACGTGGGGCCTGAAACAGCTATATAGTCATACGGAGCCTACGTCGAGTGTGGCTCTTGTGCTTCGCGCATGAGCTGTGCCTGTGCCTCGACCGGCTCGTCGTCACCGGGCTGTCGGCGGCTGTAGTTCCCGTCTGCCTGGAGCTCCCAGGAGCTGTCATTGTCGGCAAGCGAGAGGTCGAGAATATGTCTGAGGCGCTGTTGGATGTTTGGGTCGTGTATCGGTGTCACTGCCTCGACGCGGTTGTCGAGATTGCGTTCCATCCAGTCGGCCGAGCCGATGTAGTAGCGCTCGGCACCGTCGTCGTGGAAATAGTAGATACGCGAGTGCTCCAGAAAGCGGTTGATGATGCTCCGGACGGTGATATTGTCGCTGACGCCGGCCAGCCCGGGCCGGAGTCGGCAGATATCGCGCACGACGAGGTCGATATCGACGCCAGCACGGGCAGCGCGGTACAGCTCTTCGATGATTTCGGGGTCTTCGAGTCTGTTGACCTTGGCGACGATGCTCGCTTCCTTCCCGTCTCGGGCGTGCGCTGCCTCGCGACGAATCAGCTCGATGAACCGCTCGCGCATATTCCCGGGTGCGATGAGTAATTCGCGATACTCGTCGTGCAGCGAGTGACCGGTGAAGTAGTTGAACAGCTTGACGAGGTCTTGGCCGATGTCGCGGTCGGCGGTGAACAGCCCGAGGTCCTCGTAGCGCTTCGCTGTCTCCGAGTGGTAGTTTCCGGTGCCGACGTGTGAGTACAGCTGGACGCCGTCTGCTTCCTCGCGGACGACCAACATCGTCTTGGTGTGTGTCTTGTAGCCGATTGTGCCGTAGGCAACGTGGATTCCCTCCTCTTCGAGCCGCTGTGCCCATTCGAGGTTGTTCTCCTCGTCGAAGCGCGCTTTCAACTCGACCATGACCGCGACCTGTTTCCCGTTGTCGGCCGCGTCGATGAGCCGCTGGACGATTTTCGAGTCGCTTGCTGTCCGGTAGATTGCGGCCTTGATTGCGAGGACGTTGGGGTCGTCGGCCGCCTCGTTGAGGAATCGCTGAACGCTTCCTTCGAAGGAATGATACGGGTGATGAACGAGTACGTCGCTACGTTGTATCTCCGAGAACATCGAGCCGCCGGAGTCGTGGCGGCTCCGAGAGAGCCGTGGGTGTGGCTGTGGTGTCCACTCTTCGACGGTAAGGTCGGGTCTGTCGAGGTCGAGCAGCTGGTCGAAATCACGGAAATCCAGCGGCCCCGGGAGCCGGAACACTGCCTGCTGGTCGACATCGAGGTGAGAAAGGAGCGTGTCGAGCATCCGGGATGACATCGACTCGGCGATTTCGAGCCGAACGACCGTCGCGAACTGCCGGCGTTCGATGACCTCCTCGGCGCGCTGGACGAGGTCCTCGGCAATCTCCTCGTTTCGCCGGACCTCGGCGTTGCGCGTCACCCGGAAGGCAGCGTGCTCGACGATATCGATGTCGGGAAACAGCATCGAGAGGTTGGCAGCGACCAGCTCTTCGAGTGGAACGTAGCGACTCTCCTCTCCGACTTGGACGAGCCGCGGCTGGTTTTTCGGAATCTTGACCCGGGAGAACGTCGGGTCGCTCTCGTCTGACTGCTGGGTCAACACGCCCAACGACAGTGAGAGATTCGAGATATGGGGGAACGGTTTGGCTGAATCCATCGTCAACGGCGTCAGCGTCGGCAGGATTGAGCTCTCGAAGTAGTCGTCGATTGTCGCCTGCCTGTCGGCCGAGAGTTCCTCGTAATCGAGGATGGTGACTCCTTCCTCGGCGAGTGCCGGCCTGAGATGGTCGTGATACGCCCTGGCCTGTCGTTCGAGCAGCGGCCCGGCCGTGGCGAGTACATCACGCCACTGCTGGTCGGGTGTGCGGCCATCCGGCGAGCGCTCGGTGATGTTCGCGGCCCGTTGCTGTTCGAGCCCGCCGACTCGTTTCATAAAGAACTCGTCCATGTTCCGTGTGAAGATGGCGAGAAACTTCAGACGCTCCAGCAACGGATTGCGCTCGTCGGTTGCCTCTGCAAGCACCCGACGGTTGAATTCAAGCTTGCTCAGCTCTCGGCTCAGATAGTACTCCGGGTCGGTCAGGTCGATCTGCTGGTCGTCGCCAGGCTTGCAGTCGGTATGCCCGTTGTTCAGGTGTCCGCGAAGTTGTGCTTTCGTCTCGAACCCGCTTCCACAGGAAAGACATTCGTATCGGTGTAGTTTATCTGCCATGGTCCGATCTGTGCGGGCAGCGCGACACCGCTGATTGGGACTCCTCGCCGCGCAGTCACCGCATTCGTTGGTCACGTTCCCCCAGTTCTTGCAAAAGGGTTGCTAGGAGTGGTACGTACCAGTACGTTGGACTCAATACTGGTACCTATCTCGACTCTCGCTCGTGAGTCAGTTGCTCCTCGCGGAGGGGACACACCCGTTGTGTTGCTGCTCGGGGACACAGTCGACACCGTGAAACTCGAACCGTGCGCCACCGGCGGCGCTCTCTTTAATTTGAATCGCCCAGCCGTGGGCCTTGACGATTTCGGCGACAACCCGCAGCCCGATGCCGGTCCAGTGGGCTTTCTCGGTCTCACCGGCTTCGAGAATCCGGTCGCGTTTCGAATCTGGAATCCCCTTGCCGTCGTCTTCAACGTAGAACCCGTTTGTGAGCGCGCCGACGGTGACCGTCACGTCGTCGCCTGCGTGTTCGACCGCGTTCCGGAAGAGATTCTGGAGGACCTGACGCAGCCGGTCGGGGTCGGCCTGGACGGTCACAGTCGAGTCCACGCACAGGGCGGTATCCTCTGTCGGCACGGCGTGCCAGCAGTCGGTCGACAGCTGTTCGAGGTCGCGCTGTTCCGGGTCGAGCTGTATCTCGCCCTCGCGGGCGAACGCGAGCAGGTCGTCGACGAGCTTTGTCATCCGGGTGACCGACTGTTCGAGGTCATCGAAATGTGTTGGGTCCCCGGTCTGTCGCGCCAGGTCGACCTTGCCGGCGATGAGGTTCAGCGGGTTTCGCAGCTCGTGGCCGAGCTTGCTGGCAAACCGTTCGAGGCGCGCTGTTTTGGCTTCGAGGCGCTCTCGTCGGCGTTCCAGTGCCTCGAGCTGCTCGACGCGCTTGATTGCTGTCTCGATGTTTGCGGCGAAGACCCTGGCCAGCTGGCGGTCGCGTTCGTCGACACTCCGTGGCTCCGGCGAGCCGAGTGTCAACACGCCGTAGTCGGCAAGGGGAACGACTATCATACTCCCGTCGCCGGGCCGCTGGACGCCGTCTTCGATGTCGGCGACAGACTGGAAGACGAGCATCTGGCCCGTCTCGATTGCGTTCCACTGGACAGAGGTGTCTCGCTCGTACACCCGCCGGTTGCTCTGCTCGCGAAGAACCGGCGAGACGGCGACCGGAACAAGCCGGTCCGGCTCGCGGTCGTGACGCCGGACGGTGTTGTAGGTGAATCCCAGCAACTCATCGGCAGCGGCCGTGACCAGCGTGAACAGTTCCTCGTGGCTCTCGGCCTGCATCATCCCGCGTGTCACATCGTGTAACTGTCGCAGCTTCGTTGCGGTGTCGGAGTCGGCCCAGACTGGAGACGTGTTCACAGGTATACCTCAGCGGTACGCAACGTGAACGTTACTAGGAGCACTACATATCGATCCGTACGTATCAGTACGTCACGTCGAGACGACCTGCCAGGAGTCGACGATGACGCCGTCGACACCAGCCTCGCGAAGCCGCGACACCTCGGTCTCGTCGGGAACGGTCCAGGCGTTGACAGCGAACCCGCTGTCGTGGGCCTGTTCGATTGCTGCCGCGTCAAGCATCGCGTGCTGTGGGTGGACGAACGCACAGCCGAGCGCAGCGGCGGTGTCGAGACCTGTCTCGAACCCGTCTCTGAACAGGTATGCCGTCGGGAGAGGCTCCTCGCGGAACGGTTCGAGCGCTGCCGCCGCGAACGAAGAGAGTATCGCGTCACACTCACGCTCACGAAGTTCCGTGGCGACTGCCTCGGCCATTCCCGCGTGTTTGAGTTCGACGTTCACTCCCGTACCCGAGGGAAGCGCATCGAGCGCCTCGGAGAGCGTCGGAATCGGCTTGTCCATGCCGTCGACGGTCACCGGCGGGAGCTCCTCGAAGCGATACTCGTCGACCCGTCCCTCTCCCTCGGTCAGCCTGTCGACGGTTTCGTCGTGGAAGACAACCACCTCCCCGCTCGCACACCGCCGCACGTCGATTTCGACGGTGTCGACGTGGGGAGCACAGCCCCTGATTGCCGCGAGCGTGTTCTCGGGATAGTGTGTCGCACAGCCGCGGTGGCCGATTATCCGAACCCGCGCTCGCTGTTGCATACCCGGAGCATCGACCGGCGACCTCATAGAAGTGGGTGTCCTACTCGGTGTCTGTCCCGTCGTCCGAAAGGCGCTGCTTCAGTAGATAGCCCATACCACCGAGACCAGCGAGCGCGCTCCCAACTCCCAACCCTGGTCCGGAGCCGTCCGACTCGGGGCTGTCGGTCGCGGTCGCCACGGGTGTGGCCGTGGACTCGGTTTCGGTCTCGGTGGGGGTCGTCGGGGTTTCGGTCGCGGTCGGCGTCTCGTTCGAGTCGTCCTGGTTTTCGGTCCCGGTTTCGCTGTCGGTCTCGACGCTGTCGCCCGGCTCGTTGACGTTCATAAACTCGTTGTCACTCACCGTCGCAACCTCCGCCTCGTCGCCGACGGTAATTCCCCGCTGGGCGTTCTCAACGCTGTTTGCTTGGACTGGGGCGAGGACGCCGCCCTCGACGACGAGTGCCGTCTCGGCGATATCGGAGAGGTCGTTTTCCTCGACTGGGCGGGTCATCACTCCCTCGACGACGATGCCGCGACTCGCGCCGGTGACGGTGTTGGACCGGACGGGACCGATTTCCTGGCCAAAGTGTCGGCTCAAAAAGCGCGGTGTCCCGACCAGGATTCCTGTTCCGCCGATGTTCGAGAGGTCATTACCCTCGATAGCGGCGACCTGGGCGGCCACGTCGATGCCCGTCTCGACATCGGTAATCGCGTTCCCCCGGACCGTCGTCTTCGCCCGACCGCTGACGGTCATCGAATCCCGGAACGGTACGCGATGACCGACGCGGATACCCGTCGTGTTCGCTGTCAGGTTGTTGTTCGCGATTCGCAGGGCTGGCGCGTTGTCCGTGTGAACGGCCGTCTCTGACCCTGAAACGGTGAGGTCACGAAGTGTCACGCCTGAGGGGGTCGGAAGCCCGCGCGGACCGGCGGCCCTGCGGGCCACCTGGATGCCCGTTTTGGCACCCTCAGCGTCAACGACCAGTCCCGACACCGTCACGTCGTTGCCCGTGACCAACACCGCCGCCGGCTCCTCGGCCCCGTCGTTGGCGAACCCTACGGTCGGCGTGGCCCCGTCGGCGGCTGTCACCGTCAGCGGCTTGTCGACGACCAGCCCCGCCGCGTCGTCTCCGCTCGCGACCGCGTTGCCCTGCCCGTCGGTGAGTTCGAGTGTCGTCCGGGGTGCCATCAGGTCGACCGGCAACTGCAGATTCGGTGGGTCCGACGGGGAAACGACCCATGGGTCGGGGTGGGCGTGAACCAGGTGGCCCTCACCGTCGACCGAGGTATCGCCACCCGTGAACTCGTACCGAGGGCGAAATCGGGCGGCGAACGTCTCATCGGGGACAGCGATGCTGACGGTGATTTGGGTGCGGTCCGAATCGATGGTGACTGGTTCGCCAACTGCAGCCGGTGTGTCGTTGACCCTGAGTTCCACCCCCGGGTCGAACGGGCCTCTCTCGTTTAGTTCGACCGTGAGGGCCTCGACGTTCGCGGCGTCGAAGGTTGCCGTCGCCGTCTGGCCGGGGTCAATGTGTGTCAACATTCGCTCGGTCATCTCGACATCGAACTCGTCCGTTCGAGCCAGTTCGAACGACTGTGTGTCAGTTTCGGCGGGGTTGAAGCTCGTCCCTGCCGTCTCGAACCCGACGCCCAAGGCTCCGACCGGCTGGGTAATCGGTGGGAGTGTCAGTTCGTACTGCCCCTGGCTGTCAGTTTGCGTTTGCAGGCCGGTTTCGGAGGCGACGGTAACGCCCGACAACGGCGTCCCGGAGTCGTCGGTGACGGTCCCCGACAACGTCTCGCTGGCACGGAGACGACTGATTGTCGCAAGCGCGGAGACAATACCCCGGCCGTGTCGGTCGTCGTGGCCGGGGTCGACATCAAAGTCGTCCTTGGCAGCGGGGTGACGGGCAGTTTCGAACATCGCTTCCCTGATTGCCTCGTTATCGGCGTCAGTCGCCGCGATAGCGAGTGCGGCAACGGCGGCGATACACGGGCATGAATAGCTCGTCCCACTTTTGTCCGAAACGAACTCCCCGTTTGGTGCCGCAGACGGGATATTGGTACCGGGGGCGGTCACGTCGGGGAGGGTGTACTCATCTGGCCACTCCTCGGGAGCGTCGTCGCCCCAGTACCGCTCCGTTTCGATGTGTTCCCCGCTGCTTGAACTATTCACTTCCCGCTCGTCGTCGATATTACCAGCCGCGACGACTCCGGGAATGTTTGCCGGCGAGAAACCTGTGGCTGGTCCACTGTTCCCGAGGCCGGCGACGACGAAGATACCGCTGTCGAGGGCATTTTGGACTGGCTCCACGTACGCATGATTATACCCTGGGTTGCCGAAACTCATCGACAGCACGTCGACATCCTGCTCGATGGCCCACTGGATGCCCGCAATCACGGAGAGCAACCGGACTCCCTCCGGGGGCTTTGAGACCTGCTGTGCGACGTAGAGGTTCACTTCCGGGGCGATACCGTACCGCTTGCCGTCGTCGTTTGTCCCGCCAGCGATGACACCGCCGACGGCCGTGCCGTGACCGCTCTGGATTTCCCCCTCCCTCGGTTCCGTGTCAAGCCGGTTGCCGTTCTCGTCGAACGATGCCCAGCCGCCCCGCTCTAGCGAGGCCGCCAGTTCTTCGTGTCCCGAGGGGTTGATGCCCGTGTCGATAATCGCAACGTCGACGCCCTCGCCGCGGGTGTCGTGTACGTCCCAGGTCTGTGGCACGTCCATCTCTGTGAGTGGATACGTGACATCCCTCTCCTGGCTGCGAGTATCGCTGGCCTCTGTCGGCGCCTGTGACGCCTCCTCGACGGCATCCTGTACCGGCCCGCCGTAGTTCGGGTGTACCGCGGTCACGTCGTCGACGCCGAGAATCATCTCCCGGCCGACGCTCCCGAGGTCGACGGAGACCAGCGCGGCGTTTGCCGCCCAGAACTGGCGCTCGATGCTGAGGTCTGACCGCCCAGCAGCGAACTCTTCGAACGAACGCTGGGTGGTCTGTGCGTGCCGCTTCAGTGCTGCTTTCCCATCCCCCTCTGCCGGCTCGAACCGGACGACTGCCTCGACTGTGCCAGACGCGTCCGTCTGGTTCGCCCATGTTCTGCCAGCAGTCGACCCGACTCCAAGCCCTGCTGCGCTGACCCCGACTGCCCCGGCGATAAACCCCCGTCTGCTTGGTGAGTACGTATATCTGTCCACGAATCACACACTGTGTTCGTGTTATATAAATCCTAGTCAGCAATTATCATGGACAGAACCGAGTTCTCCGGCCACGAGACAACGGAGACAGCCAGTGATTATCCGGACGCGGTATCCACGAGATAGCTGTGACAACACAGGCGACCACAATGCCCCGAAGCGGCTCAGCGGACCACCAGAGCTGTTTTGTGTATTCTATGGTAAGTTATTGCATGTACACGGTCACCTTCGATGGACAAGAAATCGAGTGCGAGTCCGGGGCGGTGTTGCGGGATGTCTTGCTCGATGCCGGCTGCACACCACACAACGGCACGGCGACGACGGTCAACTGTCACGGCTACGGCTCCTGTGGCACCTGTGCAGTCGAGGTGAGCGGCGAGGTGAGCCAACGGGGTCGCCGCGAGTCTGCTCGGCTGTCGGTGCCGCCACACAACCGAGACACGGGACTCCGCCTTGCCTGCCAGACCCGCGTCCAGGGCGACGTGACCGTTCAAAAATATCCCGGCTTCTGGGGGCAACACACCGACAGCGACCCCGAGCGGTAGCCCGTCAGACGGGTGGTGACTGGGCTGTCGACAGTTCGGGGCACTCAAATACCGGGAGAAACTACAGAGGCGTGTGTCACGGCAGGTTCCACGTGTCGATACGCTCTTTCTCCACGAGGCCGGCGATACCTACCGGCTCGTCGTCGAGCGCGACGGCGACCGAGTGCTTGACGGCCACCTGGAGGTCAAAGAGACGGGTGCCGGTCCGCGACCGGCGCGTCTCCGCGTCGCCGACGGGAGTGACGAGCAACTCCACAGCCCCGACGAGTTCGTCGATATGGCCCGTCGAGCCAGCCGGATTCGTATCTCAGAGCAGACCTCCCGGGGCGGCCGAGATGAACTTCGCGAACTCCTCGACGCCTACCAACTGGACGCGAAGGTCGTTCGCACCTGTCGGCTCTGTGCCTCGGGTGGCCGGTACTCTCCTATCACCTCGGAAACAGCAATCGAGACCGACAACGACGAAGCCATCTGTCCGGACTGTGCCCGGGAGGAACTCGACCGTCAGCTCGCCTTCCAGGGCCAGATTTCGGGGACAGCACAGGACCGCCTCGAATCGCTCTTGCTTGAAGTCCAGGACCTCGAACGCATCACGAACCTCCTGAAAGGCGACCTCGACCCCGAGCTGACGAAGTTCGACGAGATTAGCCCGACAGTCGAGAACGTCGACCCGGTTCCGGTCGACTCGCTGTCGCTGCATCCGGGCATCCAGTCGAAGCTGGAGGGCCGCTTCGAGACGCTGCTGCCGGTCCAGAGCCTTGCCGTCGAAAACGGCGTCACCGAGGGCGAGGACCAGCTCGTCGTCAGCGCCACCGCAACCGGCAAAACGCTTGTCGGCGAGATGGCCGGGCTGGACCGGGCGCTCAACGGCGAGGGCAAGATGCTCTTTCTCGTCCCGTTGGTCGCGCTCGCAAACCAGAAATACGACGAGTTCCAGGACCGCTACGGCGATATCGTCGACGTAACCCTCCGAGTCGGGGCCAGCCGCGTCAACGACAACGGCGAGCGCTTCGACCCCGGTGCCGATGTCATCGTCGGTACCTACGAAGGAATCGACCACGCACTCCGGACCGGGAAGAACCTCGGTGAGGTGGGAACGGTCGTCATCGACGAGGTTCACACGCTCGGCGAGGGCGAGCGGGGGCACCGTCTCGACGGCCTCATCACGCGGCTGAAGTACTACTGTCGAGAACGCGAGAGCAACACGCAGTGGATATATCTCTCGGCGACCGTCGGCAACCCCGAGACGCTGGCTCGGTCTCTGAAGGCAACGCTCATCGAGTTCGAGGAGCGTCCTGTCCCAATCGAGCGCCACGTCACCTTCGTCGACGGCCGCGAGAAAGACCGCATCGAGAACAAGCTCGTGCGCCGTGCGTTCGACCAGAAATCGAGCAAGGGGTACCGAGGACAGACGATTATCTTCACCAACTCCCGGCGGCGCTGTCACGAGATTTCCCGGAAGCTGGAGTACGCTTCTGCCCCCTATCACGCCGGGCTGGATAACCAACGGCGCAAGCGCGTCGAACACCAGTTTGCCGACCAGGAACTCGCCGCCGTCGTCACCACGGCGGCGCTGGCAGCGGGTGTCGACTTTCCGGCCTCCCAGGTGGTTTTTGACTCGCTTGCGATGGGTATCGAGTGGCTCTCGGTCCAGGAGTTCCACCAGATGCTCGGCCGCGCTGGACGGCCCGACTACCACGACAAGGGGACGGTGTATCTGCTGGTCGAACCCGACGGCAGCTACCACAGCAGCCAGGAGATGACCGAGGACGAGGTGGCCTTCAAGCTCCTGAAAGGGGAGATGGAGCCAGTGACTACCCGCTACGACGGGGCAGCAGCCGTCGAGGAGACGCTCGCGAACATCACCGTCTCGGGCCCACAAGCGGGCGAACTCAACGAGCGCATGGTCGGCGAGGTGCCGACGAAGTACGCGCTCGGCAAACTCCTCGAATACAACTTCATCGACGACCTCGAACCGACCCGGCTGGGACGGGCGGTAACGAGTCACTTCCTCTCGCCCGACGAGGCCTTTCTCCTCCTCGATAGCATCCGGAAAGACGAAACTGCGTACGAGGTCGTCGCCCGGATGGAAGGGAACGACGACGAGGAGTGAGTTCCGCGTGACTACTCGGTATCGACGACGGTCAGATTTCTGTCGACAACGACGGTCAGTTCATCACTGTCGACCGAAAAGGTCGCAGTTGCACGGAACGGGTCGTCGCTACGGACGTGTTCGTGTTCTTCGCTGAACGTCGCAAACTCCCAGAATGAACGCTCTCGAACGTCGATTCCATGGTCGTGATAGAAGCTGATCACCGGTGGCGCAGAGACAAGTGCGAACGTCAGACCGGCCGTCGGTTCCATGCCACACTGGAGACATTCGTACTCGACGACGGGCGTGTTGTGGATATCGCGAGCCACATCCTCGGAGTCTTCGGGAACATCCTTCCACATCGCCGACTCCGAGAGGTGACACACCTCTCGCTCGACGGGGCCGTCACACTGCGAGCAGAATCCGTCTTCGAGATGTCTGACGGTCCCACGCAGATACCGCCCGGCGACCGCCGGAATCTCTTCGCGTTCGCAGTCGACGAATGCGCTCGGCGGGACTGAGAACTCGGCGACCACGTCACAGGAGTCACAGGTCACCCGTGCTAGCTCATCCTCGTACTCGAAGGTCCGGTCGCCGCTACAGCTCGGACACGGTGAGTCGAGTATAATCGGCTCCATGCTTCCGGAGGTCGTGTACGAGCCGGCCTCGATTGCACCGTTTATCCGTGCGCCTGCCGCGGTGAGCGTGTACCCGTTTTCCTCGTCTTTGACGAACCGCCCGACGAGCTTGCCGAGGTGGTAGTTGAACTGTCCCGAATCCGTGATGTCGACGGCGTCGTGTAGCTCCGAGAACGTCATCGGCCCGTCACTGCGCCAGAGTGCTCTGAGGATGTCGATTCGGTTGTCGTCTGACAACAGGGCAAACACCGCTTCGGCCTCGGTGTGTTCGACGAACTCCGGGTGGTTCATAGGGTATTCCTCGATAGCGACTAATATAAATCGACAGCCTTCCCGCTCGTTGCTGGACCAGAAACAATACCACATAACTAAAAACCCTCCCAAGTGAATAGTGTCGTGAGGTCCCCATGAAACGACGAGAGTTACTACTTAGCTCCGGAGGCGCCGCCGCAGTTCTCCTGAGTGGTCGCGTACCGAAAGCACAGGCACAGCAGACACCAGCACAGGCAGACATCGAGATAGAGCGGGCCATAGACCTCCTCCCCGCGCCCGACGAGTTGGATGCAGAATACCGCCGCGTCACCGAAGCGTCGGTCGAAGGAACTGACGAAGAAGAGCTTCCGTACCCGGCCAGAACCGTGGCACAGTTTGAGGACATTGACCTCGCTGACGTCGACTCTGTCGCGACGGCCTGGACCGACAACCAGCTCTCAGTTGGCGCTGTTTATGGCTCGTTCGACGCCCCAGAGCCGGGCAAGGAAGTCGAGGAAATCGGCGACTGGCGAATCGGTGACGACTCCGATAACAGGCTTGCAACCGCGAGCACTGACGGCAAGCTGTTTTTCGCAAATGCGGGCGACTCCGACACGCGAGTCGAGGCCGCAGAGGTCGGCCAGGAAGTTGGGATTGGCGGCGCTGACGCCGTCAACGACGGCGGGATTGACGCGCTCGACGAAGCGCTCGACCGCCTTGGCGAAAAGAAGCTGTTCTACTATATCGACAATCTCGAATTCGGCTCGTCGACTATTTTAGACCAGCTACAGACCTTCAGTGCTGGATTCGAGACGTCGCCCAACCAGCTGCGCGGAATGGACGGAACGGTAGAAAACTACTTCTACCTCGAAGCAGCCGAAGATGTCGAACTCGACGACGAGACAGTCAAAGAGATTCTCGTCGATCTCGAAGTCGGAGAAATCGTCGAATTCGAAACCGAAGACGACGGTGAGTTCGTGTTTGTCGAGGCGGTCGTCAAGGCGCCGCCCGAGCGGGCACGCGAGAAAGCACCCGACGCATCGGTCAGCCTGACCTCCGAGGAAGGGACCGTTACCTTCGAACACCAGCGAGGCGAGTCCATTCCGGCGGACATGCTCGAGCTCTGGGTGAACGGCGAACTCGCCGACACCCAGCCCGCAGACGAGTTCGATACGTTCGGACAGGGGGATTCCCTCACCGTCGACACCGACCCGCTTGCGAGTGTTTTCCTGCGCTGGTTCGACGAGGAGAAAAACCAGTACTACGAGTACGTCAGCGCCGTGGTCGGCAGCGACCGCTTCGAGACGGCGTACGACCCGTCGGCAGAGACCGTCGAGATAACGTACACCGGCGAGACAGAGGCCAATACCGACATTCTCGAACTCTCTCACCGCCAGCGGGTCGACGAGGACGGCAACACGTTCCGCTACGAGACAGAACAACTGACTGAACCGCTCGAAGACATCGGCGAGACGCTCGAAAACGGCGACTCCTTGGTCGTCGAAGATGTCGAGATTCGAGACAGGGTCACGCTTGAACTCGATGTCCCACAGCAGCCACCGGGCACGTTCGGCCCAGAGACGACCCTGGTCAGGTACCGCGTCCGCCAGCCACGTCTCTCGATCAGGAACCGGCCAGACGACGGGATCGCCCTCCGGTACTACGACGACACTACCCGTGACGCCGAGAACTTCCGTGTGCTCGCCGACGGCGAGGAGATGGAGACACAGCCGAGCGACGAATACGACACGCTCGAAGAAGGCGACCGGATACAGCTTCCGGACGTGGAGTACGGGACAAAAGTCGTCGTCGAGTGGACCGGTGGCGACGAGGGGGTCGTCGTTGAGCAACAGGTCATCACGCCTCAGCTCTACATGCAGACATCCTACGACGACGAGGCCGGAACTGTGACTATCTCTCACGAGGGCGGTAACACAGTCGAGGCCGATAACCTCGAACTCACGATGGGCGGAGAGACAACTGACACACAGTTCAGCGACGAGTTCGAGACCGTCAGCCAGGGCGATTCACTCTCTGTCGAGACGGGGCCGTTCCAGTCTCTCAGAGTCACCTGGAGTGACGGCGACATAACGGAACGGGTTGAACACGCAGTCACCGGGCGAGGACTGTTCCGCGGGAGCTACGACCCAGCCGAGGAGACGGTCGAACTGACATACACTGGAACCCAGACGGCCGACGCGTCGAATCTCGAACTCCGACAGTACAGCCGCGCCCCGGCGGATAATGACGACCAACCGCAGCCTTTCGACGATATCGACACGCTCGAAGAGGGTGACACCATCACGGTTGAAGATGTTGGCCCGAGGAATGGGATCAATGTCGTCTACTCCTCGGAGAGTGAACACGGGACACGGTATAGGACCGTCTATCGGTTCACTGCACAGCCCCGGCGCGCGTTCGACTTTGACAACCGTGAAGGAACGCTCGTCGCGACCTACGACGAGAATTCGGCTCGTGACGCCACCGAGTTCCGACTTCTTGCTGACGGCGAGGAAATCGACACGCAGCCCGGCGACGAGTACGACACGCTCGAAGAAGGCGACGAACTGGAACTGGGCTCCTTTGACCCCGGGACCACAATCACTGTCGAGTGGCCCACCAGCGGCGACGCGACGCCGGTTCAAGAGCACACTGTCGTGCCGGACGCGAGCTTCGCTGTCAGCTACGACGGCGACGACGGCGAACTCCGCATCGAACACGACGGCGGCGACGGAATTGATTCGGGCAAACTCGGCGTCCACGCGCCACCAGCAACGCAGGGACTGACCGCATGGGATGGCGACGGAACCGTCTCCGAAGGCGACTCGATGACAATCGAATCTGAAGAGAAACCAGACCGCGCGCTTGTCATCTACGACAGAAGCGACGTCCTCGACCGGGCGAACCTCTCCGAGTAATCGTTCGTCTCCCCGTCTTTTATTCGAGAACCGCCGAGAGTGCAGTGACTGCACGCTCGACGTGCGTTTTATCCACGACCAGCGGCGGCAGGAACCGAACCACGTGTTTCCCGGCGGTAAGTGCCAGCACGTGCTGGTCGTGTGCGAGCGCAGTGACCGCATCTGAAGCGCTCCCCTCGATTTCGACACCGACCATCAGTCCCTCTCCGCGAACATCCCGGACGCTATCTCCGAGTTCGCGTTCGAGTTGTTCACGCAGGTAGGCACCCATCTCGTCGGCGTGGGACGGGATTTGCTCGTCGTGAATCGTCGAAAGCGTGGCCTCGGCAGCTGCGGCGACGACGGGACTGCCGCCGAACGTGGAGGCGTGGTTGCCGTACTCCTCGGCAATCCAGTCCCGACACATCGTCGCTCCGATTGGGAGGCCGTTGGCGAGTCCCTTCGCGCTCGTCACCATGTCGGGGACGATATCGGCGCGCTCGTGGTTCCACATCCGCCCGGTCCGTCCGAGTCCAGTCTGGACCTCGTCGAAGACCAGCGCCGCACCGGCCTCCTCGGTCGCCTCGCGGGCCGTCTGGAGGAACGTTTCGCTTGCGGGGTTGATGCCGCCTGCTCCTTGGATCGGTTCGAGGATGACGGCGGCGGTGTCGTCGTCGACGGCCTCGGCCAGTGTCTCGCTGTCGTTGTAGGGGACGAACTCGGTATCGTCGAGCAACGGCTCATAGTGACTGCGGTACTTGTCCTTCCAGGTGACCGACAGTGAGCCCATCGTTCGCCCGTGGAAGGCGTGGGTGGCAGCGACGAATTTCGTGTTGCCGGTCGCCGAGCGCGCGAACTTGAGCGCGGCTTCGTTGGCCTCGGTCCCGGAGTTACAGACCCAGACGTTGTCGAGGTGGGCAGGCGCGGCCGCAGTAAGCGTCTCGTGGAGCCGCTGCCGGATGTCGACTGGGTACACCGCTTGGACGAACGTCAGGTCGTCAAGCTGGTCGTCGACCGCTGACCTGACAGACTCGTGGCTGTGACCAAGCGGCGTGCAGGCGTAGTTCGCGCCGAAATCGAGGTACTCTGTCCCGCTGCTGTCTGTGAGACGTACTCCGTCACCGCTTTCTATTTCCATTGACTTCTGTGAATAAGTGAACCCACTCATGGCTGTCCGCAGTACCTCCGGGGCGATTATGGTTGCGCTTTTCGGCCATCTCACTACGTCGCTTCGTCGTCGCTGTCTTCGTCGTCACCGTTTTGACCTTCCTCGTCATCTTTCCCGTCCGGCGTGGGCTGTTGGCTGTCCTCGCCCGTGCTGTTGTTGGCCGGTCTGTTATCGCGGTCGTCCGCTCCCGCCTGGTCGTCGCTGTCGCCAGCTTCTACTTCGTCGTCCGGACCTCTGGTGGTGTTCTCGCGGCCATCGTCCCCCGGGGGCTGGTCGTCGTCACGGTCGTTGGGAGGTGTCCCGTCCGGGCCGCCGCGGTTGTCCGGTGGGCCGCCCTCGCGACTGTTGTTCGCGCCAGGGGCTCCCGTTTCGTTTCTCGGTGGGCCGTTCCCGCGACCCGGTATCTCGCCGGCGTTGGGGCCGGCGATGTCACGGGCGATTGCGGCAACTTCGGGACCAGATAGCTCGCTGGCCCGGTCTCTCAGCGTCTGAATCGCAGTCGCGTTGACGCCGCGCTCTTCGAGAGCGGCTCTGGGAACGGCGGTGGCCGCCTGCTGTGTCTGGTTTGTCGCCTGCGTGAGCAGCCGAATCTGTGTCGCGACTTTTGCCATCTCGGCCCGGAACTTCCCGTCGGTTATCTCGCCGGCGTCGTGGCGCGCTTCGAGGTCGGCTTTCCGTTCTTCGAGCTCTGTGAGGCGCTTGTCGACGGTCTGGAGGCGGTCGGCGAGGACGGCCGCCTTGGAGCTGTTATCTGGAGCCTGACTGAACCGAATGCCGAACGCTCGCTGGTCGAGCTCTCCGTCGAGCTCTGCACCCTGAACGTTGATGGCTCCGGACAACTGCTCGCCGGGTGCAGTGGCGTTGTTCTCGGTCTGTGTGGCGCCGCTGGTGGTCGGTGCTACCCCCATTGCGGGCACGGCAAGCACCGCGAGCGCCGCCACGGCAACCACGACGAGCGGGACAGTCTGTCTCATCACTTTGACTGTGGTTCCGGTATCGCTTATAAATGAACGGTCTTCAACCCCAGTTTCGTCCCGATTAAGCCGGATTTACACTGCCGAAGGCAGTTATTGCTCATCGTCCGGGCCGCCCTCGGCTGTATCGTCGTCCGGGACAATATCGACGTCGGGTAGTGTCAGGACATTCTCACGGCCGATACGGAACGTCTCGATTTTCTCCGCCTCCCGGAGGTCGCCGACGACCTGGCTGGTCATCGCCGCGCTCCAGTCGAGGCGTTCGGCGACCTCCTTCTGTTTGATACGGCCGCCGTTGTCCTCGACGAGTGCGAGCACGCGTTCCTCGTTGCTCAAAAGCTCCGAAGGTGGCCCTGTCTCCTGTTTGGGCCTTGAGCCCGCAGCCGCTTCTTCGGCTGTCGCTGTACTCTCGCTTTCACCGCGTCTGAGATAGACCGCCAGCCCGACGCCGACGATGGCGACGACGACCCCGACGACCAGTATCGGTGTCGACACTGCGCTGGAACCGTCCTCTGAGGCCGGCACCAGCACGGCGCGTGGCTCGCCCGTCCCGAACTCGAGTGGACCGCGCCAGGTGAGCTGTTGTCCGGTGACTGTTTCCGCCTGCGGACGCTGTGAGTCGAGGCGTAGCTCGTCTGGCCAGCGGAGCGTGAAACTCGTTCCTTCGTCGAGCACGAGCCCGTCGAGCGCGTCGCCAGCGCGGACCGTCCCGTCGTCGACGGCGGCGAAGCCGGTCCAGGCAAACGAGAAGATAATCTCACCGAACTCGGCGTCGGGCTGCGTGGTCCGTTCGGTCGTCATACTGACGTTCTCGACCGACATCGCCCGATTGGTTGTCGTCGCGGCGCTCTCAGCGGTTCGGCGTATCCGGTCGGCAAACGGGTCGAGGTATACCGACTCGTTGGCGCGAATTTCGGTCTGGAGGTCTTCGAAAGCCTGCACCGACTCGTCGTCACCGAGATCGAGTCGGTAGGTTACCTGCCACTCTGTGTCTCCGTCTGTATCGACGGTCGCCGCCATCCTCGTGGTGTCGGCATCGATGTCTGTCTGGAACAGCGTGCCCTCCGGCGCGTCGCTGGCTCCAGCAGTGCCGACAACTGCGGCGACGCCAAGGCACACCACCGCGAACACGACGACACCCAAGACAGCGGTCCAGCGAGTGCGACTCATCGTTCGTTGGTTTTTCTGCCCGTCGTCATATGTGTTGTCCGCCTGGCCGGAACAAATTTGACTCTGGCGACCGAGCTGACAATTATGCGAGCAGAACTCGACGCCGATACGCTGCTGGAGATAATCCTCGTATTGGTTATCGTCTGGCTCGTCCTCGCCGTCCTGGACGCCACGGTCGACCTGCTCGGGAGTCTGCTGGGGCTGCTCCCGAATCTCATTGGACTGGTCATTGCGGTCCTTATCGTCCTCTGGCTGCTCGACCGCATCTGAGACGCGGGCTCTGGATGGCATCAATCGGTGCAATCTTGTCCGTGTGGCGTCTAAGCCAAATACATGGAGTCGACAGCCGACGACGGTGTTCCCGAGCGCCCGCTCGTCCGCACCAGCAATCCCCTCCAGCGTGTTGGTAACATCACACACGCGCTATTGCTCGTTGCTGTCGCGTTTCTCGTCGCCGGTATCGTCCAGGGGTTCGGTCTCTCGGTGCTCGACGGGTTCGGCCTGACAGAGGAGAACGCACCGGTGCTCACACAGATTGTGCCGATGGGCCTCCACTTCGTCGGATTCTTCGCTGTCGCGGGTGCCTATCTCAGCTGGGATGGGGAGAGACTCGTCCGGACCGTCCGCCCGACCTGGCACGATATCCGCTGGATACTGCTTGGGTTCTCGCTGCTCGTCGCGTTCATGGTCGGTCTCGACGTGGTGCTTGCACAGCTCGGGCTCGAACCCGCTGAAAACGCCACCGTCGACGTCGGAAAAGACAATCCACAGTTGTTTCTCTACTTCGTCCCGCTCGTCGTCTTCTTGAACGCGCCCGCAGAGGAGCTGCTTTTCAGAGGCGTCGTCCAGGGACTGTTCCGGCGCTCGTACGGCGTCGTCCCGGGCGTTCTTGGCGCGTCGCTCGTCTTCGGGCTGGTCCATTATGTCGCGCTCGTCGGCACCGGCAGCCGCTTTGCGTACGTTGCCGTGGCGTTCGTCTCCGGACTGGTCCTCGGGGCGTTACACGAGTACACCGAGAATCTCACGGTGCCAATTGCCGTCCACGCCTGCTGGAACGTCGTCGTCTACCTCAACCTCTACGTGGGTGCAACTGGCCTCCTCGGATAGCAGTCGGACAGCTGTCTGACGCCATTTTAAGACCATTCTACGCGTAGCCACCGTACATGGTCGCCCGCTACACACTGGTGTGTGACGACGACATCTCACGCGATGTTCGGGCGCTGGCACGGGAACACGGCGTGACCGAGGAAGAGGTGTTGCGCCAGCTCGTCGATCTCGGACTCGACGCGCTCGAGGAGGACGCTGGCGTTCCCAGCTAGCCGTCAGGCCGGGTTCTTCCGGGAGAGGTCGCTCCCACAGATGGGACAGCGGTCGTGGTGGTCGTCGAACTCGCGGCCACAGCCCTGACACTGGAACGTCCAGTCGCGCTGCTCGGCGATGCCCTCGCGCTCAATGACCTCGACGGTGACATTCAGCTTTTCGGCGACGTTTTGCATCGCGTAGTCGTCGGTGACCAGCCGGCCGTCGAGTTCGAACGCCGCGGCGACGAGACGGATGTCGGTCTCGGAGAGCTCTTCGAGGTCGCCGGTCTCTCCTGCGGCTCGCTCGATTCGGACAACCGTCTCCTCGTCGGGAATGTGAAGATGCATCCCCGACCCCTCCAGCGCGTCGAACCGGTAGGCACTCTCGTCTTCGAGCTCTTCCCGGACCAACGGCACTGTGGCTATCGGTTCGTCGGTGTGGTACTCGTGGATGAACGCCGAGGAATCCAGAACGAACATTCGATTAGCGGTCGATAATCATGTGGTCTTTGACTGCCTGGACGCGCTCTACAGGGACGAGCGCGCGACCCTGCTCGTTTCGCTCAAACTCGGCGGGGTCGGCGGTCTCGTCAAGCGTAATAATCAGGTTCTCGAGCTGTCCGGTCTCTAGGTCCATCGAGATGTTGTATAACATCCCCATTTCGGTCCCGTCTGTGCCCATGACTGCTTTCCCGGACAGGTTTTCGGCGAGTATCTCTGCCATTATTGGCCCTATTCTCACCCCGCCCAATTGAATCTTATTGTTGTTTGATCAATATCTTCGACCACGTCTGCGCCAATCGTCTTCGGTCGATCGGTCCACAGACCCGGCAATTGATTACGACTCCGGCCCTACAGTTGACTATGCCTGCCACGCTCGAAGTCGTCTGTACAGCCGACGACTGCGAACTCGACATGTTCGAGATGCACTACACCTACGACATGCCCGAGGAGGTTGGTCTCGCGGACTTCCAGTGTCCGTACTGCAGCGGGACTGACTGCCTCTCGGAGGTCGAGCTATGATTCAGGATATCGGCGAGTCGGTCGGCTCGTCGCTGTTCGAGACCGTCGGCCGGATGTTCGGGCGTGCCCAGGAACAGCGACCGCTGCCGGCCGACCTCTACGAGAGCGACGACGCCTTCCTGGCTGTCTTCGACGCGCCGGGCGCACACCCCGCGGACGTGCAGGTGAAATACGAAGAAGACGCGGTCGTGGTCCGGGTCGATCGCTTCCGTGACTTCTACGACGGGTTCGAGATGCAGTTCCCGGGTCGAGGACTGACACTCGACGGCCGTATCGAGCTACCCTCCGAAAGCGATGTCGAGCCAGCAGCGGCGAGTGCGACACTCACCGACGACGGGACGCTCCGTGTTCACGTCCCGAAAGTATCGACAAAAACGACCGACGACTCCTGACCACACTCTCAGCTCTACTTTCACTTTCAGGCGGCCTTTTAACCCCGCCGGTGTCGTACCATCGTACATGTCCCAGGCAACACTCGACGACGACGAACTGTTCACCGAGGCCGCCTCCGAAATGCGCGACGACGTGGAGGCCTCGCTTGATGCCGCACACGAATCGCTCCCGGACGCCGAGACAGTCTGGGAGGTCGACGCCGAGAACACGCTCGGCGTACTCAATGCGCTACGCTCGGCGCTTGATGTCGGCGACGCCCGCGACGATCTCCGGGACGCGAAGAAGTGGTTCACGATGGGCAAAAAGGCAGACGCCTTCGAGGATGCTGACGACCTCGAAGCGGAGATTGCCGAGGTTGAGGACATCATCGCGGATATCGAAGAGGCGAGCGAACAGGTTGGTGACCTCGCCAGCACGGTCCCACAGCTGAAAAGCGCGCTCGAAGAAACAGACGAAGACGACGCCTGACCCTTCAGTCTCGCCGGCGTGGCCGTGTCGTATCTCGCCGTTCGACCGCGTCCAGAAGCTCCGCGAGTGCCGTCGCCGCGCTGTCGAGTAACTGCTCGCCGGCGGCCGCGCCACCCTCACGCGGGTCGCCGACGACCCCATTCTCGGTGAACTCCGCGGAGTCGTAGGCGAGGTTGACGCCGGACTGCCACTCGCCCCACCCCGCTGTGCTCTCTTTGCCGGCGCGCTCGATGCGCTCCTCTCGCACGAGATCGGGGTCAGTATACTGGACGACGCTTGTCTCGACCGGGCCGCCGTGACCCATCCGGATATCCACCTCGATATCGCCGTAGATGTCGGCGTCGAACCATGTAAACGGAACCGCATAGGCTTCGGATTCGCGGACGACGGTCCCACAGAGCTCACGGAGGGCGTCGACGTTGCCGCCGTGGCCGTTGACCAGGACGACGCGGTCCCAGCCGTGGGTCGTCAGGCTCTGGATTGTCTCGCGGACGTACTCGCGGAATGTGTCCTCACTCACCCAGAGCGTGCCGGGGAACTGCCGGTGTTCGGCCGCGACGCCGACCGGCACAGTCGGGCCGAGGACAGCTGTTCCGTCGTATTTGTCGACGCCAGCCTCGGCGACGGCGGTAGCTGTCAGGGTGTCTGTTCCGAGCGGCGCGTGTGGCCCGTGTTGTTCGGTGCTGCCGACAGGGAGGACTGCTAGGTCCGTCTCGCAGGCCGCGATGTCGGTCCAGGTCTGCTCGGTGAGCTTCATACCGTCGCCTGCGGGCGGGAGAGATAAAGGTTCACGTCCTTTCGACGGCTGTGTTCAGATAAGCACCGAGCAAACATCCTGTTTCTCTCGGCTAATCAAGCACATCCTGGCGGACTGAAAGGGCGAGGCTGTCTCGGCGAACCCCGACGACGTAAGCCGCGAGGCGGCACTGCCGCCTCGGCCCATCCGAACGGCGCGTTGCGCCGTGAGGAGACACTGCAGGCCGGTTACGGCCGAAGTCGTTCGAAAATCAAAGATTTTCGTGATGACGAAAGAGCTCCGCTCTTTCGAACCACGCGCAGCGAGTGTTCCGCGAATAGCATGAGCGGAACGACGAAAGACGAGCGGCGCGAGTCTTTCGGAACGCGGGAGTCGAGACAGTCGAGGGCTTTCCTCGTCTGAATCCTCCTCAAAATATCTTATCTGAACACTATCCTTCCGACGGCGGTGTTCAGATAATCTCGCCGTCAAGGCCGAGATGGATGAGGATACCGAGGAAGAAGGTTCCGACGACACTGACCACCGTGACCTGGTGCTCGACAGCCAGCCCGTCGGCGAGGATGACATCGCTCGTGGCGAGCCAGAGCGCGCCGGCGACGGCGGCAGTCAGCACGAAGGTGATTGGAACACTGTGTGTCCAGCCGCGGTGGCGACGCGTCACCAGTCCGATGACAGGGTCGACGAGGCTCGCGAGGCCGAGCGCGGCCAGCAATACGACGATGCTCACGACGAAGGCGGGTGGAATATCGGGTGCGCTCCCGAGTCCCTCGGCGAGTGCAGTCTCACTGGGGCCGACGAGCGCCGTCTCGATGCCGTCGACGAGGATATCCCACGAGAGCACTGCGAGCGCCACGACGCCGAGCCAGACGAGTACCTGGAAGGCTTTGACTGCCTTCCGACGGGGAATCGACTTGTGGTGATCGATATCCGGAAAGAGTGCGCCGACGAACGTCGCCGCGCCCCCACCGGCAGCGCCGGCCAGCGCCAACACCGGTGACTCGAAGACAGCAAACAGCGCGCCGCCGGTCACGAACGCAATCACGACAGCACCGATACGTCCCCATCGGGCATGGGTCGGGTAGTTCGGCATATCTGGCGGTTCGATGTCGGTCGTTATAGTCTCGGGGGTCTCGCTCCCACGGACAGGCTTATTCGACACCTGGACAATGTGGACATATGGCAATTGCACGCCACGCGACTGGCTTCCGAGCAGACCTGCGTGCGCTTGGCTCCCAGGTCCATCCCGTGTTTATGCTGCCGCCGCTCGCGGCTTCCTGGTTCGGAGCCATCGTCGCGGGCGAGTTCGGGCTCGGCGTCGGAGCCGTCCACATGGCGGCGATGTTCTGTGCCGTCTACACGGCACACGTCAAAGACGGCTACGTCGACTTCTACGGACGCGGCGAGGACGACGACCATCCCCTGACCAGCCAGGGCTGTCGGATTGCGCTCGCTGGTGCGACGGTCGGTTTCGTCTGCTGTGTCCTCGCCCTCGGCGTGGTAGTCGATGCCACTGCCGCCCTGATTACGCTGCCGACCTGGTTCATCGGGTTCCTGCACGCCCCGCAACTGGACACCAATCCTGTGACGACGACGCTCGGCTACCCCACTGGTATCGCGCTTGCAATCGTCGGCGGCCACTACGTCCAGGCCACGGCCGTCTCGGCGACCGCACTCGGGTTCGCGCTGGTCTTCCTGGTGACGCTTGCCGGCGTGAAGATAATCGACGATGAACAGGACTACGACTACGACCGCTCTATCTCGAAGGCGACGGTCGCGGTCGTGCTCGGTCGCACCCGGGCGCGCCGGCTTGCATTCTCCCTCTTTATGTTCGGATTGATTGGCGTCCTCTGGGGAACCCTCTCGGGGCTGTTTCCGCCGTCGTCGCCGCTTGGCGCACTCGCCTTCGGAGCGGTCGCCGTCGCCGCCAGCAGAGGGGGGCCGACCGTCGGGACGATGTTACTCATCCGCGGTGCCTACGTCTTCCTTGCGTTGCTCGTCGTTGCGGTCTGGTTCGAACCGTTCTCGGCCGTTGCGCTCCCTGATATCACCGCTCTCGGCTCGTACACCTATCTGGCGACCGAGATTGCCTTTGGCTCGCTCGCGCTGGCTCTGCTCGTCTACGCTGGCGCACTCGGACGCGCCGCCCGCACTCTTCTGGCGGTCTATCCCATCGCCTACGTCTGGGACTGGTACACGCTCGAAGTCGGCGTCTTCGACATCACGATGCGGACAGGGTACGACCTCTTTGGCATCCCAATCGAGGAACACATCTTCATGCTCGTGGTCCCGGGGCTGGTCATCGGGATGCACGAGGCCATCCAGACGTTAGCCGGCGACCAACGCGCCAACGGCACCGCCGACGGCGCTGTCGACGGCCGCGACCATCGCAACAGCCACGACCACGAGAAACGTCCCGAACCCGAGCGCGCTGCCGATAGCGCCCCCGACGGGGCCAAAGGCCAGCCCCGTGACTGAGAGCACGACAAAGAGCACCAGGCCGAGGACGACGCCGCTGAAACTGCCCGCGAGCAGGCCGTGCCAGAACCCGCTCGCGAGGCCGCCACCCGCCTTGTAGCCGGCCACGCCCCCGCCGAGCAACGCCGCCGCCAACTGTCCTACTCCCGGGATGACGAGCCCGACGATTCCGAGAGCGACGATAACGAGAAAGCCACTGACGACCGCGCTCCAGTCTGTCATGTGGCGAATGTCGGCTGGCGGCTATTTCAAACCACGGCCGACGCTCAGTGGTGGTTCACGCCTCGACGTGCGACACCGTATCTTCAACAGTACCAAATTCTGACAGAAACGCCGTGCAAGATGGAGGGCGCTTATATAGTACTCCACGTACTGCAAAACTGTTGGGACGCCGACGCCGAGGTCCCGTGCTGGCCATGTACTGAGACGGGTTCACCGCTCCAAGTTATGAACCTATGAACAGAGCCTCGAACGATTTATTCAAGAGCTAATACAGCATCACTATCAATCCCAGTGTAGAGGACTCCCTCGTAGATCGCAGGCGAGGAAAGCACTACACTAGTATCAAACCGCCATACTTCTGTTCCGTCTTCTTTATTTACTGCATACAATTTGTTTGAGTCAACACCAAAATAGACGCGCTCTTGACCGACAGTAGGAGATTGAATTATTGCTCCTTGGCGACCTCCGTATGACCCCTCAGTTCTAAACCTCCACTCGATTTCACCACTATCGGTGCTGAGAGAGTACACTCTACCAGGACTCTCAAACAACTCTCCATCGCCAACATAGAGAGATGTGTCGTCAACTGCTGGCGATGAACGGATAGACTGATCAGTATTAGTTGTCCATCTTTCGTCCCCGGTTTCAGCAGTTATAGCATGTACCGAACCTGCAGCAGTTGTCACGTACACATCCCCGTTTTTGACAACTGGGGCCCCAGTCACTTCGCCGTCAGCAGAAAACTCCCATCTGGGGCTTTCATCAGCTATGCCGACTGCGTAGACGGTCCCGGTTTCAGTGCCGCAATAGAGAGTGTTGTCCACAATAGCTGGTGAGGATAGAATCCCACTTGGGGTATCGAATGTCCACTCCTCCTCAGCGGTTTCCTTATTTATTCCAACTACACCACCAGTTTCCGGATCGCCCATATACACTCGATCAGCTGTTACTACCGGAGAAGCAGTATAGCTAGCTTGGCCAATCTGAGTACTCCATATCTCCGACCCATCAGCAGGATTTAATGCATAAAGTTGCCCATTATTGTCCGCGATGTAAAGAGCGTCTCCAACTGCTGCAGAAGACTGGAAAGCAGCATCGCTTTCAAACCGCCAGAGTTCAGATCCATCGTCTATGTTCACGGCATAAACATGTTTGTTCTGATTGTTCTCACCCCCTCCCCCTCCAAAATATGCAACACCATCGTGGATAGCCGGGGTGGTATGATTATTACCGTCGGTGCCAAATTGCCAACGGCGAGTCGGTGAACCGCGAGGACCATTTATCGCTGATGGAGAGCCGGTATTTTGATTGTCATACTGCGACCGTGGGAAGCCTGAGGTAACAAGTCCCGAACCGCCCTCACCGGTATCTTCAGTTGGGGTATCTTCAGTTGGGGTATCTTCAGTTGGGGTATCTTCAGTTGGGGTATCTTCAGTTGGGGTATCTTCAGTTGGGGTATCTTCAGTTGGGGTATCTTCAGTTGGGGTATCTTCAGTTGGTGTATCTTCAGTTGGGGTATCTTCAGTTGGTGTGTCATCGGATGAGGAGCGGACCACCTCCTCCGATTGGATCCCAAGCAACTCCTGTGCGCCAACATAGTAGCCAACGATACCACCAATCGCCCCGGTTCCAATGTAACCGATAAAGTCTCGTCGGTCAGTCACAATTTACGCAGATAAGTCGATATTATATATTACTGTGCATAGCTGTCTGATGTACTATAATATATTTGCCCTTCGAGGTGTGACAAGGCGTCTGGCGAACGTCGTAGTTTATTACAAATGCCGACTTCCATTCGGCTTTAGCGTGCTGACTTCACGCTCTGTATCTTGCACCGCGGCTGCAAACTGTCCATTCTGAAACAAATAAAACGATGCTACAAAACCCACAGGTCGACGTTCCATACCCCAGTCAATCCGGGGATGGACTGCTTGCGGTCGTCTCTGCGGTCTGTGCGGCGCGACAAATCGCCGACGGCGAGAGCTCGGTCTCACTCCAGGCCGGGAGCCGGTCGTCCGGACCAGGAGCTTCGACGCTTGCGGCGTATGCCCGGACCTGCTCGCGCTCGGCGCTTGAGTCGTAGTCGAGGCCGTTGAGCACGGCGTCCGTGGCGTACTGGTCGACGAGCCGGTCGGCGGCCGCTTGATACCGCTCGCGGAGACGGTCGTAGTCAGGGTCTAGGCCGTGGTCGGCGAGCGCCCGGAACAGCGCCGCACCGACCTCGTCGGCCATCGTCGACAGTCCGCTCGACCCCTCGACTGGTCGGTGGTCGTGTTTGTGGACGCCGAGGTCGACCTGTGCTGTCTGGTCCCGACCGGCGACCGCATACGCCTCCCCGAGCAGGCCGACTTCGAGCCCCCAGGTCCGCTGTGCGCGAACCTGTCTGGCAGCCTCGGCGGTGAACGCGAACTCCCCGGCCAGGGGATACCGGAACGCATCCAGATACGCCAGAAACGCGTCCCCGTCGCCGAGCGCGTCTATCAGCGGCGCGACGAACAGGCGTGTAAGGCGGCCGTAGAGCTGGTCGTTTTCGACGCGGGCGTAGTACCCCTTGACGAAATCGTACCCGTGGGCAAGCGGCGCGAGCAGCCGTGGGACGTGGCGCTCGCCGTAGGTCGTCGCGTCCGCGTCGTGGACGACGACGTACTCGGCCCGGTCGGCGGCAACGCCCATTCCCAGCCACACGTCACGACCCTTCCCGTGTGGACCGTCGAGACCGTGCGCTGCAAGCGCATCGCTGACGCCTGCAGCGTTACACCACAGGACCGTCACGGACAGGTCGAAGTCAGTGACCCACTCGCGGAACGCACCCGCCGTTTCTACGGGCGCGCGGAGAGGGACGACAACTGAGGCCGGTCCGACCGTTTCGAGCGCCGAAAAGATGTGTTCGGGGGTAACTGCCTGCGGGGTGTCGCCGGCAATCGGCACCACGACAGCACACTCACCAAGCGGTGCTTTCGGCGTCGGGTCGGCCAGGTCATGAATCGTCGTCACGTACTCCTGTGCGTAATCCATCGCTACCTCCCGGACTGACAGATATCTGCGACACCGTCAAGTTCCGCCCTCGACAGTTCGTCGGCCAGCGCCGCGAGTGCGCCAGTCGAGCCACCGAGCAGGAGACCGTCGGTTCCGGCCACGACCGTGACACCGGCCGTCTCGGCGGCCTCGACGAGTTCTTGTGCTGTCTCGCCGTCGACTCCGTCTACCTGTATCACGCGACCGGTGAGGCCGTCGGCGGCAGTCCCGTCTGCACCGATGTTCTCGATACGTCGCCGGAGTTCGCCGGGCGTCGGGGCGTCGAGTTCGGTCGCCGTCACGCCCGCGGCCGTGGCGCTCGCTCGCTCGGTGAAGGCGTCACCAATCTGTGCGGCGTCACTGGTCTCGGCGACGTCGTGGGTCCGGACGACGTGAGCACCGCGTTCGACGGCCATCGCGGTGGCAGCAAGACTGACCGGTAGCGCCTCCTCGGTCGACCGGTCAGCGATGGTCCGCAGGAAGTTCTTGCGGTTGATAGAGACCAGAAGCGGGCGGCCGTAGGCCCGGAACTCCGGGAGCCGCTCGAATGTCTCGTGGTCGTTGTCGATGGTCTTTGCTTCGCTCCAGCCGCCGAAGGCGGGGTCGAGAATCGTCTTCTCCGTCATCCCGTTCTGGTCGAGTGCGGCGTAGACCTTGTCGACGTAGTCGGCCTGTCGCGCCCACGCTGACGAGCGGGCGTCGGCCCAGTCCACGTCGCCGACCGCGCCGGGGCGTTCGATGTCCGGTGGGCTCGCCATCTTGCCGACGGCCACGTCGTACTCCCGACAGACCTCGGGCATCTCTGGGTCGGCAAAGCCACAGATGTCGTTCACCATGTCGAACCCACGGTCGAGCGCCGCTCGGGCCACTGAGGCGTACCGCGTCTCGATGGAGAAAATCGCGTCACCGCTCACGGACTCGATTGTCTCGACGGCGGTGTCGAGTCTGTCTCGTTCCTGTTCGGCCGAGAGCACGTCAAGGCGCTTGTTGGCCGATTCAAGGCCGATATCGACGATATCGGCTCCCTCGCCGATGAGCTCCTCGTCGACGTAAGCCGCCGCCTCGCCAGGGTCGTCGTACACCGACGGATCGTACGGTGACTCTTTGCTGACGTTCAGTACGCCCATAATCCGTGTCGGATGGTCGTCACCAATATGCAGCCCGGCTGCGTCGACAGTTCGCATTGCCAGTACTTGGATTGTGCCTATTAATGACTGCCGGTTCCGGAAGTAATCTGGACTGATATGATTGCTAATGATTGTATATATCAACATGAATCTTTTACCACTCTGTCACATACTCACAAATATGAAGTCCACACGAAAGGGGCTACGTGCAGGAGACCTAGAGAAAGACACCTACGGGCGGCTCCGGTGCTCGTCGTGTGAGATGGACCTCGATACCGAAAACGACCCGGATGTCGTCGGTAAGGTACGGGCCTGTCCCGAATGCGGCGCACAGTGGAAGGAAGTCGGATAACAGTAAAGCCCACGCCACTCACTGAGTCGTATATGGAATTCACGGGAGACGAGCTGGCCGGCGTTGTCGACCTCTTCGGAGGACTCACGCGGGGAGAGTTGTCGGAGGCGCTCGCCGAGCTCGCGTACAGGCAGGGAGAAAGCTACGATGCGAGCGCCTTCGCGGAGGGTATCGACGAGGCGATCCGGACCTACCATCTCGTTGCTGTCGACGCCGGGGCGCTTGATGCGGTGGTTGACGAGCCGTTGTTGCTCGCCGGCCCGCTTTCATTTCCGACGCTGCCGACTGACGCCAGAGACCTGCCACATATACTGGATATCGAGGCCCGCTCGGTCTCGACGGATGCAGTCGGCCCGACAGTCGCAGAGATGTTCCGCGAAGACGCTCGGGCGGCCATCGAGGCTGGTGACGCCGACCGCATCGAGACCCTGCTCGATGCCAGCTACGAACTCGAACCCTGGGCGGACGTGACGCTGACGGGGATTCGTGAGGAGCTGGCTGGAGCGACACAAACAAATTAAGCCGCTGGGTCACGTTGTATGAACATGCATCTCGATGGGGTGAGACGGCTCGACCCGACGCTGACGACAGCCGAGCGCCGGGACTCTGCAGTCCTCGCTGGGGTCGTTGAGCGCGATACCCCTCATCTCCTCGTTACGAAGCGTGCCGAACACCTCTCAAATCATCCCGGCCAGATGAGCTTTCCGGGCGGGCGACGCGAACCCGAGGACGAGACGCTCTTCGAGACGGCCACCCGCGAGGCCAACGAGGAGGTCTGTCTCGACCCTTCGGAAGTCTCGCTCGTCGGCCGTCTCGACGACATCGTCACTGTCACCGGCTTCTCTGTCAGTCCGTTTGTCGCACGGATCCCCGACCGCAAGTATCTGCCCTGTGACGACGAAGTGGCCGAGATTGCGATCCTCCCGGTCGCGGCGCTGACAGATCTCGATAACTACCACGGCGAGTACCGCGACCACCCTGAGCGCGGCCGGATTCGCGTGCATTACTTTTACGTCGACGAGTACACCGTCTGGGGGGCGACCGCTCGCATGCTCGTCCAGTTGCTCGAGCTGACCACCGACTGGACGGCACCCGAGATAGACGAAGTCGTCGACGCCGACGCGGAGTATCCGCTGTAGTTTCCCCGAATTTTCGTGCCAATCGACAGGATTATGACTCACGGGCCGTTGAGAAACACAGACGAAACGGCCATGACAGTACTTACAGGCGAACGGCTGACAAACGTGGGCATCGACGCGGTCGCGCTTAAGCCGACCGAGGTCGACGTTGAACGCGCCCGCGACCTGGACGTGCAGACTGTGACCATCGACTACGAAGGCCACGAGCACGTCCCAGCGCCAGCCGTCTTCGAACGCCTGGCCGAAGAGGCCGACGTGAGGGCGACGGTTCCGGTCCGTGCGGACGGCTTCGACCCGCTCGGCGACGAGAGTGTCCGGAACAATCTCCCCGATGTCGTCGGAGAGGTCCTCGTCGCCGGCCACCCTGCCTACCTCGAACGGGACGAGCGAAAGCGGGCCATCGCGCCGCGACTCAGCGCCGCAATCACAGACAGTAACGAGCCCTGGGTTGGCACCGAGGGCATCGAACGCACGGCCCTCGCTGCCGGCGGCACACAGTACGAGCTCCTCTCGGGTAGTACCATCCGCGACGTGCGGGCACTCCGGGAGGTCGGCTTCGACGGAGAGATTGCGGTCTACGCGCCGACCGTGTTGACCGACGACGAGGACGTAGTTCTCGACGCTGTCGGCGACTACACCGCCCGCCGCGGCCCAGTCCGGGCTGCACTCCCCGACGACTGCCCGCACGATAGCACTATCAAGGGCGACGCCCGAGAGACGCTGCTGACGGCCTGCTGTGACTACGCGCTCGCCGGCATCAACGACACTGTCACTCACCAGGCGAATCTGCTCAAGGAGGCTGGTGTCGACCATATCGTCGCCTACCCGGCCCGTGGGCTCGACGCACTCGGGGTGTGACTGCTGTCGGCAATTTCAGGTGACGTATTCTCGATAAGAAGAGCCAATCAGCGGACGGGGGAGCTATATGAAGTCGTTGCTTCGCCAGTCGACACTGCTGCCTTCGTCGCCCTCACCAGGGTCGTCGGTGACAGTGATAGATGCCGGTACTTCCTCGCCATCGACGATGCGAATCGCCTCGATATCCTCTTCGTTAGTTGCGACAACGGTGAGTGCCCCTTTCTCGGCGCGGCGGGCAATCTCACAGAGCACCTCGAACATCTGGTACTGGAGTGCGGTGTTCTGGAGCACCGTCTCGCGGTCGCCCTTGAAGCAGGCGTACTCGACGAGCTCGGACTCGATTTCCTCCTCCTCGTCGAGTGAGCCCCACTGTGGGCCGCCGCCGCTGGTTCGCGGTGGCTTTCCCGGAGGGGTCTCTTCTGGGTCTTCCTCGTAGACGCGGTTCTCGGTCACGCTGGCTTTCAGCTGGGCCGTCGGCGTGTACTTGCTGATGCTGTCGTCGGCCGGTACCGCGCTGATGATGAGCGTGTTGTTCCGTCGGGTAAACTCGATGTCGTCGACACGGTCGGGGAGGTCGGGGTCCTCCAGGTACTCGTGGAGCTCTTCAAGTGGCAGTTCCAGCGTCGAGTGGAGTCTGTATACGCGGCTGGTCATGGATGTAGTGGGAGCTGAATGGGCCGGGTTGTCTGCTTTGGCAACGACTCGATACAGATATCTACGGGACCCATCCATAAATGGGCTACCCTTCTGTGCCGTTGAACGGGCCGTCAGTCGTCAGCGGCAGCCGTGTCCCCGGCTCCGTCCTCGGCGGCGTACTCGTCTTCGATGCTCGGCGGGTACTTGCCGCGGTCAAGCGTGAGGTCTGACTGTGGTCGAGCCATACAGGTCAGGGCGTACTCGGATTTCTCCTCGTCGGTCAGCCCGCGTGCGGCCGGCTGTGTCACCTCGCCTTCGATAATCTTTGCCGAACAGGCCAGACACATCCCGACCCGACAGGAGAACTCCTGTGCGATGCCCTCCTCGATACACCGGTTCAGAATCGTCTCCTTGTCGGAGACGGTGATGGCCTCGCCGGTTCCGACGAACTCGACTGTGTGCTCTGTCATTGTCTTTCCTACAATCGTACCGCACTAAACTGTTAAGGTGTCACTCGGCGTCGTGTTCGCCCGAAAATAGCTTCTCGATTGTACCGGCGAGGACGTCGACACCGATATCGAGTGAGCGTTCGTCGACGTCGAACGTCGCGGTGTGGTGGCCGCCAGGGTGGTTCGTTCCGATGCCTACGAAGGAAGCGACGCCGCCGGTCTCCTGGACCCGGTTCATCAGGTAGGTCGCGTCCTCGCTCGCGCCGAGATCGCCCGTGGGTGCGACGTGTGTGACGCCGTCGTGGCCGTCGGCTACCCCGGCGACGACATCGGCCACAGCATCGTCGCTCTCGGCGCTGGGGGCCTCGCTGCCGCGCTCGATGTCGACGGTGCAGTCGTGCATCTCGGCAGCCGACTCAATGACCTGTTCGGCCCGGTCGCGGGTGTAGTCCATCAACTCGGTCGTCTCGCCGCGGACCTCTCCCTCGAGATAGGCGTCCTCGGCGATGATGTTCGAGGCCGTCCCGCCGGCTACCTCACCGGCGTTGACGCGTGTTGCGCCGTCGCCGTGGCGAGCGATGCCATAGAGGTTCTGTATCGCGGTTGCCATTGCTTGGACTGCGTTCGCTCCCGCGTTGGGTTGTGCGCCAGCGTGTGCCGACTCGCCCGCGAACGTCGCTTCGAGGTGGGTGACGGCGTAGAATCCGCCCATCCCTGCGATGACTGTTCCGCTGGGGTTGTCAAGGCCGATGTGGACCGCGAGCAGGGCATCGACGTCGTCGAGGCGGCCGCTCTTGGCAATCGGCCTGCCGCCGCCGACGACCTCCTCGGCGGGCTGGAAGATGACCTTCAGCGTCCCGTCGAAGTCGGCATCGACGAACTCGCGGACGACGCCGAGCCCGAAGGTCATGTGTGCGTCGTGCCCGCAGGCGTGCATGTATCCCTCGTGAACCGAGCGGAACCCCTCTTCTGCGGGCTGATGGCCCGGTCCGTCGGCCTCTCGCTGTGGGAGGCCGTCGATGTCGACCCGGAGCGCGACGGTCGGGCCGTCGCCCCCCTCGATTGTCGCTATCGCACCGGTGTAGCCGCCGGCGAGTTCGTCGAGAATCTCGTCGTCGGCCTCGGTCTCTCGCGCCCGGTTGAGCCAGGCGTCGCGGGTCTCCCGGTCGGGGAGGCCCTGGCGCTCGCCCTCGGCGAGTATCTCGGGACCGAACGCGACGTCGTCGACGCCGAAGGCCCGCAGCTCCTCGATGATGCGTGCTGTCGTCTGAAACTCACACCAGGCAGGTTCGGGGCGGCGGTGGAACTCTCGGCGTCGCGAGACGAGCCAGTCAGAGTGGACGGATTCGGCCATGTCCCAACAAAAGGGGGTCAGGGATATAAACGGACCCGACTGCGGCAACGCTACTCGCCAGTCTGGCTGAACTGCTCGACATCGGCGGAGATGTGGATGCTGTCAGGGTACTCCTCGCCGGCAATCTGGCGGGCAAACTCGTTGTGGTCGATAATCTCGATGACCCGGGTGTAGACAGTGTACTCCCACGGGCGAAAGCGACCGTCCTCGCGCAGGCCCTTGTACAGTGGCACCGTATGGCGCGAGGGGGGCTTTGGGTGTGGCCCCTTAAGCTCGGCACCCTTGCGCTCAGCTCGCCCCTTGATATCGGAGACGACCGACTCCAGCATGTCTCCGTCTCCGCTCTTGAGCGTGAGCCGAGTGATGAACGGCATACACGACGACAACACGGGCGAAGACAAAACCCATTCGTTTTCGATTGCCCGCCGAGCAGTCGTTCGACATTCACTTAACGCATGCCATACTAGGTGGTTACAATGAAGGAGGCCACGAGCGCGGGAGCCATCCTCTTTCGCGATACACGTGGCTGTCGAGAGTATCTCCTCTTGAAAAGCCGCCCAGGCGACTGGGAATTTCCCAAAGGCGGTGTCGAAGGAGAGGAGGAACTCCAGCAGACGGCGATACGCGAGGTGAAAGAGGAGGCCGGAATCGGCGATTTCCGGCTCATCGATGGCTTCCGCGAGGAGTACGACTACGTCTTCGAGGCGGGTGGTGACACCATCCACAAAACAGTCCATCTGTTCATCGCTCGCTCGTTCGAGGCGTCGGCGGAACTGTCACACGAACACCGCGACCACCAGTGGCGCGACTACGAACAGGCGATAAACACCATCACACAGGACGGACCGCGTGAAATCTTGCGCAAGGCCGATAAGTTCCTCGACGACAAGTTCGCCGAGGAGTAACCCGATTACTCGGCCAATGGCAGGCGAACCGAGAACACCGCACCATGCGGGTCATTATCCTCGATATCGACGGTTCCGCCGTACTGCGTGACAAGCGTGTAGACCAGATAGAGGCCGATGCCCGTGCTCGGGCTGTCGAGCCCTTTCTCGCCTTTCCCGAACACGGTTTCTTTCTGTGAGTCCGGGATGCCAGGGCCGTTGTCCGCGACCTGTACGACAACGTCGTCGTCGCGTTGCTCAGCGGTGAGCTCGACTATTGGCGTGTCGTTGTCGTTGTGCTGGACCGCGTTGGTCAGGAGGTTCCTGAACACTGACCCGAGCATCTCGTTTGCCAACACCTCGACGTCTGGAATCTCTCCGCGGAGGTGGAACTCCGCCTCCGGAAACGACTCGCGACGAAGAGCCAGCTCGGTTTCGAGCACCTCTGCCAGCGCGACCGGTTTGCGTTCGAGGTCGCCGTCGCTGGTCAACATCTCGACGTAGTCACGGGCAATCTCGGTGAGTTCGACGACGTGTTCGCCGCTCGCGAGAATCTTGTCCAGGTGTTCTCGGCCAGCCTCGTCGACGTGGTCTTCGACCAGCTGGCCCCACGCGAGGATGACACTCATGTCGTTGCGGATGTCGTGTCTGACCATCCGGTTCAACAGCTCCAGTTCGGTGTTGACCTCTTCGAGCGCTTCCTCGTAGCTTTTTCGCTCGGTCACGTCTCTGACCATCGCAAGAGATGCGTCGTTGCCCTCATACTGTATCTTGGCGACGCTGAGTTCGACGACACGGTGGTTCCCGTCGCTCGTGAGGACGCGAATCTCGTAGCGAGACGGAGGCACTTCTGCCTCGGAGTCGAATCGCTTTTGGTACCGCTTTTCGACCAGGTCTCGGTCTTCGGGTGCGACGACCCGCAGGAACGACCTGTCGAGGAGTTCGTGCTCGTCGTAGCCCGACAGCCGCTCGAACTGTGCGTTGGCAAAGACGATATGGCCGTCCTGGATGATGGCGATTCCGTCGTTGCTCTGTTCGACGAGCGTGGAGTACTTTCGGCGTTCCTCTTCGAGTTCGCGCTCGTGTGCCTTCCGCTCGCTGATATCTCGGGTGTTGATAACGTACCCATCTAACTCCGTGCCAGTCCGGTTGACCAGCGTCGACTCCATCCAGGTCCATGACTCGGTGCCGTGGTCGAACCGGTACTCTGCCGCTCCGGTCGTCCCGCTCGGTGAGTTGACGACCTCCTCGAAGGTCTCTCGTACCCTCGGCCTGTCCGCTGGGTGGACGTACTCGAAGACGTTCTCGCCGACGAGTGCCTCCGGCTCGTAACCGATGACACGCTCTGCGGACTCACTCTTGAACTGGATGACGCCGGCCTCGTCGACGAGCGTGATGCCGTCTGTCGAGTGTTCGACGAGCGCCTGGTACTTTCTGACAGAATCAATATTCATCGGCGTTCCCTCTGAATCTCCGTACGCTCTCTTTGTGCGCTGTCGGAATATATCCCCGGCCTAACTGCGCCGGTGTTACCATCTCTCGCCCGAGGCGAGGTCGGTGTCGCTGTCGAGTTTCGAGGAGGGACAGATATCTTCGAGGACACACGCCTCGCAGTTGGGGTTGCGGGCCGAGCAAACCGCCCGGCCGTGGCTGATGAACAGGTGGGTGCACTGCTGCCACTCCGACTCGGGCACTATCTCCATCAGCTCGCGCTCGATTGCCTCTGGGGTGGACTGTTCAGTCAGCCCAAGCCGTCGGCTCTGGCGTTTGACGTGTGTGTCGACGACAACGCCCTCGACCACGTCGTGGCCGTGCTGGAGAACAACGTTTGCAGTCTTTCGACCCACTCCCGATAGGTCCGTCAGCGCCGACATGGTGTCCGGGACCTCGCCGTCGTGTTCCTCGACAATCTGCTCGCAGGTGTCGCGGATGTAGCTGGCCTTGTTGTTATAGTAGGTAATCGAGTTGATGTCCTCGGCGAGTTCCTCCTGGTCGGCGGCCGCGTACGCCTCGGGACCGTCGTACTTCTCGAAGAGGTCGGCGGTCACGCTGTTGACGCGCTCGTCGGTACACTGTGCAGAGAGGATGACCGCTATCAGTAGTTCGAGACGATTCGAAAACCGCAGCGAGATTGTCGACTCCGGATACTCGTCGTGGAGTCGGTCGACTACCTCGACTGTCTGTTCTTCGGTCGAGGACAACATCGTGCCCATACCATCGGTCGGTCCGGCGGCTCCTTGAGCCCACCGCCTCATCGTGATTATTGCGAGGCGTTGCCGCCACAGTGTCGCTTGTTCTCTCCATCAGGCCCTAAACAAACCGATTTCGTCAATCAGGTCTGCAAATCACCGCAAGAATCACTATCACGCGAAAGGGTCTTCGAGCCAGGCTTCGACAAGCTCGACGAAGATGGCGGCGAATGGGTTTTCGCTGGTCCAGAAGGCAATTTCCTGTGTCATCTCGTCTGCCGACGCCGACTGCGTGCTCACCAGAACAGTGTCGCCGTCAGCGACCAATACCCGCCCGGCGTCGACGTTCATGTCTCGGTGGTCGGGGACGTTGTACGTCCTATAGCCGTCGGTCTCGGGCACCGCATCGAGCACCGACTGATTCGAGCTGCTGACGACGACATCGACTCCTCGCGCAACGGCATCATCGAGCGCAGCGAGCACCTCGCCGTCGAGTGCGTCGACCTCGGTAGCGGCATAGAGGAGTTGGTCTCCGGTGCTTTCGATTACCTCGACGGTTCGTGAGATAATTGCATCCCGGGAGTTGACGAGCCAGATCGACTCGCTACGCTCCTCTCCCTCGTGGGTGTTCTGGACGCGTTCAAGGTAGTTGAACGTCTCAGTTCCGGTCTCGGCGAGTTGGTCGAGCAACAGCCGCCGCGCCTGTTCGAGCCGGACCGGCCGGTAGGCCGTCGGCGTCGACTGCTGGGTCTCGACGAGTCCACGCTCTTCGAGCCCCTCGGACGCGCCGTAGACCTGTGACCGCGGCACGTCGACAACCGAGCTTATCTCGCTTGCTGTTCCCGTCCCGAGTTTCTGGAGGGCGATGAACACCCGGGCCTCGTAGGTCGTCAACCCGAGCTGCTTCAGCCCCGATATCGCTTCGTTCTCGTCCATTGTCTCTTGTGTCGGTTATCGCTTGTCAGCACGTTCGGTATGGCTTCAAACGCCTCTGTGTTTGTACCTTACTACTAACGTCTTTTGTCGTTTTCGAAGCAATGTCGCTTCTACTGTGGCGTACTCGTAACCTTCAAAAATATTTCTGTACATTTCTATGAAGTTTTTTGTCACCTCTACTTAGTTTACAATGATACACTGAAACGACGACCAACACTTTAGTGTAGCGGTACCCAAGTTCAGAGTGTTATGGTAACACAAGCAGCGTTGGCAACAGGGTCAGCGGGGGGCCTGATTGCCGCGATACTGTTCATCCTCGTGGTCGTCACTGCCTACAAGAGTGTCGTCATCGTTCGCGCCTACGAGAAGCGAGCGTACACCCGGTTCGGGAAGTACCAGGGACTGCTCGAACCCGGTCCGAACATCGTCCTGCCGTTCGTGACGAAGACGTACACGTTCGACATGCGGACCCAGACGCTGGACGTGCCACGACAGGAAGCAATCACGCGGGACAACTCGCCGGTGACCGCCGACGCAGTCGTCTACATCAAGGTGATGGATGCGAAAAAGGCCTTCCTCGAAGTGGACGACTACAAGCGTGCGGTGTCCAACCTCGCACAAACGACGCTGCGTGCCGTCCTGGGTGACATGGAGCTTGACGATACGCTGAACAAGCGCCAGGAAATTAACGCGAAAATCCGGACAGAACTGGACGAGCCGACCGACGAGTGGGGGATTCGCGTCGAATCGGTCGAGGTCCGCGAGGTCAACCCCTCGAAGGATGTCCAGCAGGCCATGGAGAAGCAGACCTCCGCGGAGCGTCGCCGCCGTGCGATGATTCTGGAAGCCCAGGGTGAACGCCGCAGCGCCATCGAGGAGGCCCAGGGTGACAAGCAGAGCCAGATTATCCGCGCGCAGGGTGAGAAACAGAGCCAGATTCTGGAGGCCCAGGGTGACTCCATCTCGACGGTCCTCCGCGCCAAGGCAGCGGATTCGATGGGTGAGCGGGCGATTATCGACAAGGGAATGGAGACGCTCGAAGGTATCGGCCAGGGCGAGTCGAACACGTTCGTCCTGCCACAGGAACTCACCTCGCTGGTCTCACGCTACGGCCGTCACCTCCAGGGCAGCGACGTCAAGGAGAACGGCCACGTTCTCGAAGGGCTTGATTTCGACGACGAGACCCGTGAGATGCTCGGTCTTGACGACATCCAAGAGATTCTCGGCGAACTTGAAGACGAGGAGGAAATCGTCGACATCGAAGGGATGGAAGAGGAAGCACAGGCGGTCAAAGCCGGCGAGACGAGCGCAGACATCAAAGACCCCGACGAGATTATCGACGACGGAGCCGACCCCGAGGTCGGCGACAACGCGTAATCGACCGCGGCTGTTTTACCGAGCGAAGCGATTATACGTCTACCCAACGTTGCTCCGATATGGCCCGAGACAGGAGTGTCGACCAGTCGAAACGGGCGACACTCCGTCGGTTCGCTGCCCTGGGTGCAGCCAGCCCACTCGTCGGTCTGGCAAGCGCCGACGAGACTGACAGCGACGCGCCGGACGCCCTCACAGGCTATCTGAGCACGACCCCTGGCGCACACTTTTCGAAGATCCGCGACGACCTCCAGCTCGGAACCGGTGAGACCCAGCATCATCTCCGGGGACTCGAGGAGGAAGATGTCGTCGAAAGCCGGAAAGACGGCGACTACCGACGGTATTTCCCGGCGGGACAGTTCTCGGAGTTCGAGCAGGTGGTCCTGGGTCACCTGCGTCGGGAGACCCAGCGAGGCATCCTCGTCACGCTGCTCGAAGACCCCGGCGCGTCTGCAGGTGATATCGCCGCCACGCTCGACGTATCCAGGCCAACCGTGAGCAAACACGCGGCTCGGCTCGAAGAAGACGGGCTGCTCTCGCGTACGGACGGCTACAGCGTCACAGAACCCGAACAGGTCATGGTGTTGCTCGTGCGATACGCCGACTCCTTTGGCGAGGACGCCGCGGCGCTGGCGTCGATTGCGCCGGCGTTGCTCGATTACGCCCCCGACGCTACGTCGTGACCATCCATGTCGTACTGGAGGAGTAACCCCACTTCTCGACAGAGACCTCGAACTCGCCCTGTTCGATGGCCTTCATATTCGTCCCGACCTCTTTGGCAGACATTTCGAGGTCGTCGGCGATGAGTCTGGACTTGAAGTAGGTCTGTTCGTCGGCGTGCTCTCGCAGGTAGCCAAGGATACGCTGTTGTTTCTCCGAGAGGGTCATAGCTCCCGTCGCGGTCTCGGCCGTCGTGCTCATACAATACATTCGGTCCCGTTCACGTATAGCCGGTTTGGTACGAAGAGTTAACACCGCGTTGTGGTGTGGTTTTCGGGAGAGAACGACGCGAGAGGTGTTTCGGGTGACAGCCTGTCTGACTCATTGCCGGGCTGGCCGACGTTCCTGGTACGGCACCGAAACAGCAACGCCAGCTTACTCCGGGATTGCTTCTCCGACCGCGAAGTTCGATTTGACCTCGGTTATTTCGACTTTGACCCGCTCACCGACTTCGGTGTCGGGAACGATGATGACGTATCCTCGCTCGACGCGGGCGATACCGTCGCCCTGTTTGCCGAGGTCTTCGATTTCGACATAGCGAATCTCGCTGGGCTCGACCGGCGGCTGGGGTGCGTCGGAGACCTCGGCCTCGGTCGTTGTCTCGGTCTCGGGAGCGATGAGCGCGATTCGGTAGGTCTCGCCGGCCGACACCGCACCGGTTTCGACCTCTCGGCGAGGTACTTCGATGCGGTAGCTGTCGCCGTCGTCCAATACATCGGCGCTGTACAGACAGAGGAGTTCGTCTGATATCTCCACAGGTACTCGAACCTCCGTATGTACTCTGGCAACTGCTACCCTCAAAGTAGTTGTTATCTGCCACCCCGGTAGCCCGTGTTCGGTGTCTGCCCGCGACAGGCCTCAGTACGGCTGTCCGTCGGCGTCTTTGGGCCCCTCCGAATCGTAGACGACGACTCCGTCGGTCTCGACTGGCTCGTAGTTGTCTCTGACCCCAATCGCCTCCTCCAGTTCCCGCACGGCTCGTTCTTTGAGCGCGGCGGCCAGCTCTTCGGCGTCAGCCCGCGAGATGTCTCGTCCCAGTCCCTCACACTCGTGTGCCCGAACCATCCCCTCGCTGTCGACGGCCTCGCCGAGGGGTTGGGATGTGCCCCCAAGCGCGACACTGAACGGGTAGGTCTGACAGATAAGCGGCCGATCCTCGTGGACGGTACACCGCGCGGCCGCGTCGTCGTAGAAGGTACAGTCGCCACAGCCGTCGGTCTGGAGCGCCCACTCGAAGGTCTCGCCGCCGTCCTCGGTGAGGCCGTACGGCATCGGACGTGCCACGTCCCGCCAGTCGTACTCGTCCTGTTCCTGTAACTCGCGCACCTCGTCGGGAAAGGCCGTTGCGGTGTGCTCTTCGTCGGATGCTGTGTCGCCACAGTCGGCGGCCTTACAACAGGCCCCGCAGTGGGTACACTCGAAGCCGATTGACTCGATTGCGTCCGCGAGGTGCTCGACCGACAGCGAACGGGCGCGGTCGAGTTCTGTCTCCAGGCTCTCCACATGTGAGTCTTCGTCGGTGGCCTCAAAAGCGCGTCGGGCCAGTTACTCGAAGATGTCGCTCTCGGCTTCGAGGTCTGCGAGCTCCTCGGCGACAGTACTCGCTTCGGCAGGGTCGAGTGCTACCTCGATTTCGTTGCCGCTGCCGTCTTCACAGGTAATTTTCACCCGCTCGTCGCCGAACTCCCGGACCTCGACGGAGTCGACGTCGTAGAGTTTCGCGGTCGCGGACTTGTTCGAGGCACCGACGTGTTTGAGCGCCCCGTCTTTCAACTCGAAGATGAACCGGTCTACGTCGAGCGTGAACATAGCCGATACTCTGCCCCCCAGCCTGATAAGCACACACGACCGCTCACAGCAGAACGACACCAGCCAGGGCCAAGACGACGGCGAGAGCGAGCCCGTACTTCGCCGCCGTCCAACGCAGCATCCGGGTCAGCCCGTCTTTCCCTCTGTCTGAGATGAAAAGCGGCGTCTCGTCGGTGCCGATGACCGTCGGGCGGCCGTCTTGCATCCGAACTTCGCCGTGGACAAACAGCGACTTACCGACCGGAACGCCCCGCGCATCGATGAAAAACTCGTCCATGTGGATGTCGTCTCGGTACAGGTCTACGACGTCGGTCAGCGTATCGACCGCGACCTCGCCGACCGTCGAGCGAAGGCAGATGAACCGGGAGTCGAAGAGATACCGCGTCACGAGTGCCGGGAGCGAGAGGTTCCCGCGGGGATTGCCCACTTCCAGCCCCGATAAGGTCGGAGCATCGTACCGCTCTCGGAGCCAGTCGAGGTTGACGTACAGCCGCTGTCGGTCACTCTTGACGCCGAACTGTCCGGATTCGACACCAGAGGCAAACGGCTTCCGTCGCTGGCGGAACTCGTTGCGTGCCGTGTCGTAGGTGTACGCTCCCGAGCTGAGAAAGCCGGCCTGCCAGACGTACGCGCCCACATCGCCGGCGTCGGGAAACAGCCGGTCGGCCGCTGTTGCCGGCTCCTCGACGAACGTCTGCCCCCGACAGCAACCGCTTCGCCGTCGCCGATGGTCGGGCTTTCTGTCGGCGAGACACCCCACAGCGCGGTGAGCGCCCACAACACCCTCGCGAGTCTGGAGGCCAATAGCACGCCGATGGCGGCGAGCAATCCGCCGATGACGAATGCGTCGACGCTACTCACGCTGTGTGATTCTGACGCTATCGTCAAATTACTGTCTTTTCGACCGCGCCGCTTGGCTCGTGGTTGCTGTCGGGACGGGCGGCCGCCGTCTCGGTGAACGGCTTTATTATCGTTCCCTCGTATTTACAAATATGCCCATCATGTCGAGCGACGACTTCACCGTCCACGACGACGATTGCGATGAAGTCGGGGATGGGATGCCCATCTCGGACCTGCCCGACGAGGTCACGTCGATAGACGATCTTGAGTGTCAGTGTTGGAACGAATACGACGAAATTGCTGAAATCTAGGCGACGAACCTACGACCGAGAGCCACCACTCTTTAGCCCCGAGCACTGTCTGTCCGTCCACATGGCGTTTCTTCTGATCTGTCAAAAACTGCCGTACGTAACCGTCTATGTCAAAAAATAATCCAGGAAAAGTTACTTTGAAGACCGGAATATATGTGTGATGATGTCTGACGACACGGCAAAAGAACAGCTACACGGAGAGACTCTCGGGGACAATATCCACGAATTTGCGACGTTACTCGGAGAGATAATTCAGGAACACGAATCATCTGATGCGTACGAAACGGTCGAGCGGTTCCGGCGTGAATCTGTCGCGTACAGGGCCGGAGACCGTGACTCACGAGAGCACGTCCGCGCCGATATTCCAGAACTCGAAACAGCAAACAAGCGAATTCTTGCGCGGGCATTCTTGGCGTATTTTGAATTGATAAACCTCGCAGAGGAGCGTGAGCGGGTACGGGTCCTGCGTGCGAACGCCCAGAGGGGGACACTCGACGACAGCCTCGAAGCGGCAGCCGTCGAACTCGACGACGCGGACGCGGAGACGGCACAGCAGATTCTCGACGATATCCTAATCCAGCCGACGTTCACAGCACATCCGACCGAAGCACATCGCAAAACGGTCAAGGCGAAACTCTGGGAGATCGCAACTCTCCTCGAAACGCTCGACGAGCGGACTCACACCTCAACAGAACGAAGACAACTCGAGCGGGATATCGAGGCGGAAATCCTGGGGCTCTGGCAGACACCACAGGTCCGTGAGCGAAGCCCGGAACCCGAAGACGAAGCCCGAAACGTCCAATGGTATCTGAGTAACACGCTGTTTGATATCGTTCCTGAACTGTACGACGAAATCAACGGCGCGCTCGAAGCAGAGGTTACAGCCGATCTTCAGCTGCCAAAGCTGTTCGAATTCCGTTCGTGGGCAGGGAGCGACCGCGATGGGAATCCGTACGTCACACCCGAGGTTACTGAGGCGACGCTTGACCGACAGCGCAGACTCATTATCGAGCGATACCGGGACCGACTGGCGGAAATGTCGAGCGTACTGAGCCTGGATGGAGAACGTATCGACGTACCCACAGAGATTAGCCGTAGTGTCGATGCTGTTGACGACGAAATTCCTGAGGCGCGCGATGAGGCGAGCAAACGCTACCCAAACGAGCCCTACCGTCAGAAGCTGATGGTGATGCGCGAGAAACTGAACCGTATCGGCGACATCAGATCCGGTGGTTACGATAGTGCTGAGGAGTTTCACACAGAACTGGAGACAATCGCCGAGAGCCTCCGCGCAAACGACTGTGATGTCATCGCCAAAGCCCACGTTGAAAAACTGATGCGACAGGTCGAGACATTCGGGTTCACCCTTGCCAGTCTGGACCTCCGCGATCACCAGCAAAACCACACGACTGCTGTCACCGAGGCGCTAGCTCGGGAAGGTGTCGACTACAATACATTATCTGAAGACGAACGAGTCGAACTACTTACTGATGCGATCCTACAGGATGATCCGGTTATTTCTCTCGACAGCCGAGATGGACTCTCTGAGACGGCAGTGCGAGTGTTACGACGGTTTGACCAACTCGCTGAATGGCAACACGAATATGGTCAGGAAGCGATCGACACGTATTGTATATCGATGACAGAAGAGCCGAGTCATGTCCTCGAAGTGGCGTTCCTCGCTGACCAGGCGGGTGTCATCGATGCACCGGGACACAGTGGCCTCGATATTGTCCCCTTACTCGAAACTGAACGTGCGCTCTCAGATGCAAAGCGCATCATGGGGACGCTGTTCGAGAACGACGCCTACGAAATGGCACTCGACGCACGAGGCAACACGCAGGAGATAATGATCGGTTATTCGGACTCGAACAAGGAAAACGGCTTTCTGGCGGCGAACTGGTCGCTGTACACGAACCAGCGCCGACTGGCCGAGATTACCGAAGAACACGATGTCACACTCAGGCTGTTTCACGGACGTGGCGGCTCGATTTCTCGCGGTGGCGGCCCGATGAACGATGCGCTCAAAGCACTGCCAAATAGCACTGTGACGGGGGACGTAAAGTTCACCGAGCAAGGGGAGGCAATTGCCGAAAAGTACGGCAATCCGAGCATTGGTGAACGCGAACTCGAACAGATGCTGAACGCCCAGGTCTCTGCCCGCAAGCGCGCCCTCGAACAGCCGACCGAAGCTGTCGAAGACGACTGGTTTGAGGCGATGGAAACAATGGCAGACGCCGCCAGGGACGAGTATCGGTCGCTGCTAAACGCTGACGGATTTGTGCGTTACTTTGGGCAGGCGACACCAATTGGGGTCATCGAAGACCTAAATCTCGGGTCGCGACCCGCCTCTCGGTCCGGTGAGCGCTCTGTTGAGGACCTGCGCGCAATTCCCTGGGTATTCTCCTGGACACAATCTCGGTGCATCCTCCCAGGCTGGTTCGCACTGGCAACGGGTGTCGATGCATATCTCGATGACGGCGGCGAACTAGCGGTGCTCCAAGAGATGTACGAGCAATGGCCGTTCTTTCGGACAACACTCGACAACGCTGCACAGGAACTCGGCCGGACCGACCTCGAGATTGCTGGCGAGTACGCCGCACTCGCCGATGATACTCTCCGAGAGCGCTTCTTTCCCCGCCTCGAAGCAGAGTACGAGCGCAGCGTCGAACTCGTGAGAGCTATTACCGGTCGTGAGCACCTCATTGACCGCTCATGGCTCCGGGAGAGTCTCGACCGTCGCAATCCCTACGTCGACCCGTTGAACCTCTTGCAAATACACCTCCTCGGGAAAGACGAGCGGACGGCAACAGAAGAGCAGACACTCCGGCTCACGGTCAAAGGTATCGCTGCCGGGATGAACAACACCGGGTAACGCGGCGAGGCTGCTCTGTTATTGTGGGTGACGCAAATTTCTGAGGGCAGCACTTACGTCTGTGCCCGGTCTGCGAGTGCCGAAAGGGTCGGCGCGGTCCGGAGATCGGCAACCGTACAGTACCACGCCCCGCGGACGCCGTTCCCGTCGTTCGCCGCTGGAGCGTCGAGCGGAACGAGGTCGTCGAGAGTGAAGACGACGACCTCGTCTTCATCCGAGAAAGGGTCGATGAGCTCCTCCCAGTCCGCTTCATCCATCGGTCCCGGCCCGTCCCGGCGCTGTGGAACCCGGTCGGTGACTCGCGCGTAGTGTGTCACGGCGGAGACCGGTGCTGTCCGGTAAAACGCCATGTACTCGAAGGATTTGCGCGTCCGCTGATACGACCGTGGCGAGGGATAAAATCCGTCTCGACACCGCTCGAAGGTGTCCGACTGTGTCGCGACGACACAGACTGAAGCGTCTCCCGGCGCATCGTCGTCAGGGCTGTCTGTCCCAAACCGGTCGAGGTCCATATCCGGAGGAGGGCTGGGGCCGGTAAATACTCGCCAGGAAACAGTGTTGGTATTCGATTTAAGACGACATCGTCCCTCGAAGAAGTATGGCTCCAGAACCGGACCTAGACGGTCGGACAGCACTTGTCACCGGGAGCGCAACCCGCGTGGGACGCGAGTTCCTGCTTCGCATCGCATCCTGTGGCGCTGACGTAGCGGTTCATTACCGCGAGAGCGATGCCGAGGCGGCCGCGACAGCCGAGGAGGCACGCGAACACGGCGTTGCCGCGACGACGGTACAGGGCGATATCACCGAGCCCGAGGCCGTCGACACGATGTTCGACGAGGTCGAGGCCGAACTCGGCAACGTTGACGTGCTCGTCAACAACGTCGGCAACTTCGACGCCCGCCACTGGGAGGACATCGAGTGGGACGCCTGGCGAAGCGTCGTCGAGAGCACCTTCTACGGGACCGTGCTCTGCTCGCGGCGTGCCCTCGACGGAATGCGAACACAGAACTGGGGGCGAATCGTCAACGTCGGCTTCGCCGACAGCGACCGGATGCACGCCGCGCCGGTGAACTTCCCGTATTTCGTCGCGAAGACCGGCGTCCTGATGTTCACGCGGATGCTGGCCGGCGACACCCAGGACGACGGCATTACGGTCAACGCCGTCTCGCCGTTTGCCGTCGAAAACACCGTCTCGGACGTGTCTGAGTACCCCAGGGGACGCGCCGCCTCCTTCGACGACGTTGTCGCACCGGTCCTCTTTTTCCTTTCGGAGGCGGCCGGCTACGTCAGTGGCGAGAACATCGCCGTCGACGGCGGCCGACTCGTCGAGGGATAGTTAGTCTCTCCTTGCTGTGGATACCTGACCGAATCGCGCCGAATTTGTCTCGCGTTCTCGCGGTGAGCCGCGGAGTCATCGGTCGGATATCTCGTATTGTTTGGCTGTATATGAGTCGGCCGTCGGCGGTTTGTGCTGCGTGGATACAATCCAAATCACTAACCAGATGCACCACGGTTCGACAGGTGTGACCGACGACACAGCGGGTTCGGACCGGACGGAGATATTCACCCGAGCAGTGCGAAACACGATTCCTGAGGCGACAGCCGAGACGGTCGAGACGGCCGGGCCGTCGTGGAACCAGACGACACAGGTCGCGCGTGTCGAACTCACCGACGGCGCGGTGTACTGCAAGATAACGCCAAACGACCCTGACGGCGTGGAACTCCGCGGGGAGGCAGGTGTGATTCGATATGTCGGGGCGAATACCCCGGTGACGGTGCCGACCGTCGCCGGAACGACAACCGACCCCGTGCCCGCGCTCGTGACCGAACCGGTCGCCGGGGCGGCGGTCGACAGCGAGTGGTTCGACACGACAGCCGAGCGCCGCGAGACGCTCGCCCGCAGACTGGGACGCACGCTCGCGAGCATCCACGCCGAGGCGTTCGACCGCCCCGGCGAAATCGTCGACGGCGATGCCGACGACCTGGTCGTCGACCACGCACCGTGGCCAGATGTCCTGCGCGAGGCGGTCGTCGAGAACCGACGCCTCGCCGAGACCGACCGGTTCGACCCGGAGTACGACCGCTTGCTTGATGCAATCGGAGCAAACCGGGATCTGCTCGCTGATGTGCCGGCGCGATTGCTTCACTGTGACCCGGCGACACCGAACTGTTTTGACACGGAGAAGGACCGACTCACCGTGCTCGACTGGGGTAACAGCGTGGTCGGTGACCCTGTACGCGGACTCAATCGGGCGCGCGAGCAGGTGCTCGCGGGACTGTGCGAGCCCGCTCCGGACCAACTGGTCACTGCGCTTTACCAGGGGTATCGGGATGTCGCCGGCGGACTGCCACCCGGATTCGACGAGCGCAAGCCAGCGTACGACGCGGTGATACAGCTCTCGACGGCCGGCTACGTCGAACGCTTCGCCGAGTGGCGCGATGAGCCCGAGGCTGAACTCACGGCCTGGTTTCGTGATGACCTCGACCGGCGACTGTCGCTAATTGAGTGACATGACGTGACTGATCTCTTTGTTGTCCTGCATACCGCGGCGAACGGAGTGAGCCGCGGTTTCACCGGATGCGACTGTAAGGAGCATCCGGCAGTTTTTCCCCATGTTTTTGCGAGGGCGTGGTTCCCGCAGCAAACGAAGTGAGCGAGGAAACCCAACCGAGTAAAAAGTGGTATGCCGCCTCCCGGATTGTGAACCTCGCCGAGACGGTCGCCTCGCTCCGCTCGGCGCTGCGACTCGTCTGGTTCAAATCGCGGTCGGCGTCGTTTCTTCGACGGACCGTTCGCTCCGCTCACGGTTGCGGTCTCAGAATATGCCGCCTCCCGGATTGTGAACCGTCTCCGCCCTTCACTCAGGATCGCCATTCGGGACGATGTCCCTAGGTATGAATAGCGACACATCGGCGCGGTCCGCAGCTACCTGTTGCAGGTCCTCGGAGAACCCCGACCGACAGAAACAGCAGTAGTGTTCCTCACGCTCGGTCCCACTGGGTGGTGTCCACTGTACCTGCGACACACTCCGCTCGAGGTCGGCTAGATCGCCTTCGGTCATCTCTCGGCTGGTGTACTTGCATTCGCCCGCGACAAGCGTTCCGTCACTTGCGAGGCCGACGACATCGATCTCGTAGTGCTTGTGCCACCAGTACCCGATCCGCTGGTAGGTCTTCTCAATCAGTGCGGGAAGCGCGTTCTGACAGACACGCTCGAACATCGTCCCCATGTAGTCGGTGAACGTCGGTTTGACGGCCTGTTCGTACGCGTCGTCTCCGAGCTGGACGAGCTCACCCTGCTGACCGTATACGTACCGGAACCAGAATCGGAACAGCGGTTCCTTCAGCCGGTAGCGACTCTTCCGTGTCGAGTTGGGATCGGCGGTCACAGGTATGTCCCGTTCGACGAGTCGGAGCCGCCGGAGTTTCGAGAGATACGAGCCGAGAGCGTTGGAGTCGACACCGGCGAAGCCAGCAATTTCGTTGGCGGCTCGCTTTCCGGTCGCAATCGCCCGTAGAATGGTGTAGTATGTCTGTGGTTCCCGAATTCCAAACTCCGTCCGCAACAGGAACTCGGGTTCGTTGTGGAGGACGCCGTGTTCCGAGAGGATCTGTGACTGGACGTTCTCGGCCAGCGACCGAGCCGGATCGAGCGCCTGGAGATAGTACGGCGTGCCGCCGAAGACACTCCAAGCCTGAACGACTGTGTCCGAGTCGTCACCAGGATAGTACTGCTGGGCGTCCGCGAGGTCTAGCGGCGGTAGGTCGATCGTTGCCGTTCGTCGGCCATACAGTGGACTCCCACCGCTGAGAACCTTGTCTTCCATGATGCTGATCGACGACCCGACGAGCACCAGCGTCGTTCCCGTCTCTTCGAGATGCGTATCCCAGACACGCTGTATCTTCGAGGGGAGCGCGTCGTCGGATTCGACGAGGTACGGGAACTCATCAAGAACGACCACCGCGTTTTCTCGACCCAGTGCCCGGAGCAGTGCTTCCCAGTCGCGCTGAATGTCTTCCAGCACAGGAAACGTCTCGCTGGCAGTGTCGACGAAGTTTTCCAGCTGTGCGGCTGTGGTCTCTTCGGTCGCTTGCCAGTAGATGGCATCTGCACGGTCCCGGACTGCCTCACGAACGAGTGCACTCTTCCCGAGCCGCCGTCGACCGTAGACGACGAGCAGTTCTGCGGTGTCGCTCTTGAACCGCGACTCCAGCAGCTCAAGTTCGTCCCCGCGGTCGACGAAACGCTGGGTTGCCATACAGCTGGTTTCAGCTCGGCAGTAATTATGCTTTCGGTTATCTAACCCGAGATTTTACTAATCTTGATTTTATTATTCGTGAGAGAGAGGGTATACCTGCGGAGCGGCAGCGAGATCTCTGGTCGTTTGAGCCGATAGGAGAATCGAGACAACGGTACACTCACCACTCGGCAGGCATGTGAACTGTGAGTATAATGCCACCTCCCCGATTTGAACGAAGGAAGACAGTCCTGCTCGCTTCGCTGCGCGGGCTGTGACTTCCAGGCTCAAATCGGGTCAGCGTCGTTTCTGCTGCTCCTGACGTTGTTCGTCGCCGCAGAATATGCCGCCTCCCGGATATATACCAAGAGTTCAAATGCCTACCCGTTCTAAATTAGAGTATGCCAAGATTGCCACCTGCGATTGAAACACTCCACACGCGGATTAAGGATTCGGAGAACCTCGCACCAGAAGAGAAGGACGCCCTCCAGAAGTTCTCTTCAGAACTCGGGGTGCATAACTACTCTGTGGGACGATGGTCGAAGCTCCTCCAGCACTGCACGATGATGGCTGGGGATTCGTCCAAATACTCCCCAGATGAACTACCCAAGCCAGATTTAGTAGAAATCATTGGAGAGTCCAAGAAAGAGAGAGACGCCGCAAAGAAATACGTCAGTTGGATCAACGCGAACTATGATAACGAAGAGTCGAAACGTGACCATCGAGTCGCGCTTCGAATGCTTGGTGGGCACCTAACAGAAGGAGATTACAAAGAAGAGAAACCATCAAGCGTTGAGTGGATCTCTGCTGATCTCCCCAAGGACTATGATCCAAAGCCAGACCCGACGAAGATGTGGTGGTGGGACGATCACATTGTTCCTGTCCTGAATAACGCCAAATACGCACGCAACAAGGCGGCAGTCGCTGTAGACTGGGATGCTGGCCCACGATCCGGAGAGTTCCGTGGACTCACTGTTGGTGACGTTAGCGATCACAAGTACGGGATGGAGATCACCGTTGATGGGAAGAAAGGTCGCCGCTCAATGGTGCTCATCTCATCAGTCCCATACCTCAAACGCTGGTTGGAGGTTCACCCTCGGGGTAACGAGCCTGATGCACCGCTTTGGTCGGACTTAGACACCGGGCGGGATGTGAGCTACAACATGAAGTTGAAGATGCTTCGAGCACCCGTCAAGCGAGCGGTTGATAACGGCGATCTCAGAAAGCCATCGAAGATGGTATTCACGCGGATGCGGAAGTCTTCCGCGAGTTACCTCGCGCGAAAGAACGTGTCACAGAATCATATAGAGAACCATCATGGCTGGGTGAAAAACAGCGATGAAGCTCGACGATATATCGATGTGTTCCGGGAGGATACTGCTCGTGAAGTGGCCCGTGCCCACGGAGTAGACGTTTCGGAGGATGAGATCGAGGATATCGGGCCGGTGCAGTGTCCGCGTTGTCAACGCGATACGCCCAGGGGAGAAGCCCAATGTATGTGGTGTGGGCAGGCTCTGGGTCCGAAGGGTGTCGAGCGGCTCGAAGAACGGGAAGAACGACTCTTCGACTCCGCGTTGGAAGCTGATGGCGACATGAAAGAGCGAGTCAAGAGCATCCAAAGCGAGATCGAGGAACTCCGCTCATTGGGACTTGAAATATAGAACAGGCACTTCCGGCAAAGCTCTAAGATAGAGTCAGATTTGGTTCTGTTCTTTCATATTATATTTCAGTCATGACCCGTGTCCTGTTCGCTTTCGATTTGTAGCCTCTCACAACCGAACCAATTCAGTCAACTTAGATTCGCTGTACAGTGACGGTATGATATCTCATTGACTTTCGGCGGTTGGTAGACTCAACCAAATTCCCAGGGCGGAACTGCCTGCGATTATTTCGGAGGGAACACAAGCCACCTAATCCAAATAATAATAAAACCTACATTTGGGGAGATACATGGCGAAGGCTACGATCCGTAATCGGCATTGACGCTTTTGTCAATAGAGCACACACCATCTATTATGGACGACGAAGAGTTCTGGCGCTTCTTCACTAGTCTCGATCAGTTAGATCGGATGTTCAGCCATCCAATCAATGATCACGCCGAGGATGAAGAAGACAAGCCACCAGAACAGGTGGATGATGCTGAACTCGATGCAGAACTCACTAATTTAGAAGAGGAACTGCGAGAAGATCTCAGTCGGTAAGTTCGGCTCACAGTTGAGCAGAGCCGTCAAGCGCGGGCAGCCCAGTAACCCTATCACTACGATAAGACGGGACAATCCCTTACCACGCTGCAGACGCACGCCACCGACGTCCCAGCGGACGTCCAATCACGTGATGAAAACTTGTACTATTCGACGGTCTGAAGCGCCCGAATTCGGCCACCTCACGCCTCAGAGGTCAATTCGTTCGACAGTCGAACCGGTGCCTGTAGTGTTCTCTTTCCATCCCCGTCGATCCTGAGCACTATTGACGTAGTATTCCAGAGACTGAATGGTCGCTTCATCACCGGTGGGCCATCTCCCGTTGTTGCGGACACCAAACCCCTGCTTTCCGAGAAATTCGAGGAGGGTTTGTCCGTACAATTCTTTGGACCTGTTGTTCAGTCCTTCCGCAGAGTACCGGGTATTCGCGGTGATGTATTCCCAGGATGGTTCGTGGTCGCGCGGCAGTCCATCCAGTTGAAATTGCTCGTGGAGAACCGCTGGTAACTGTTCTTCGAGTGTTTTCTGGTCGGCACGTCACCTCACTCTGAGTCGTCACCTCGTGTTTGATCTAATTCTTCTAAGATGCGTTCGGCGTCGTAGGCGAACGGGAGATCGCTCGCTGCGATTGCCTCCAAATCATCTCGTAGGTCCTCTGCCGTGTCGATAGCCGACTGGTATGAGTCAGAAGCTTCAGAACTCATGTTGGCCCTGTTCACCTCTGTTCGGCCGATTGTTGCTCAAATACATAGCAGTTCTAATTTTGAGTAAATAGTGGTTTGATTCACTGTAAGTTAAAACCTTGGAGCCCGAAGAGGAGGATAACAACATGCCGAACGACACCTCAAACACCTCTGATGACGAAACAGAGACTGTCGGGAATTTAGAGAAAACCAGCAACTCGGGCTCTGTATACCCTGATAAGAACAGTAAATCCGTAGATGCTACTGAAGATACAAAACCGGATGATGAACCGGAAACCGAGATTGATCATCAGAAGGTCAGAGACTTCTTCCAGAAGAAAGGCGCAGTAGAAATCCTCGCTCAGCTCGCTGATGGGCCCAAGCGATTCAGCGAAATCGATGATGCACTCGTGGTGAGTCACGGCACGGTTGCAAGTCGGCTCACCGAAGGTGCCAAAACTGGACTCTGGAAAGAGTATTTCCAATATCCAGATGATGGCGGGAAAATCAAGCTATACCAACTCAACCCTGAAGCTGAAGACCTCGCTGAGATCGCCCAACACAACAATATCGCTGAGACAACGGAACGCAAACGACAGGCCACCGAACAACACGCCGATGCTGTCTCGAACTTCCAAGACGAGATCAAAACAGACGACTCTGAAACGTGAGCGACACAATCAAAACTCAAGTGGCTGTATATTTTGCTCTTGATGGATTCTGTATACTTTAGAGATGATTCCGACGTGGAGGACACTACGTTTGGTTATTTTTACCTGATGTTGAAGAATGAGATGAGTGATAAGTTGTCACCGTCGTGAATTCTTCTCGGTCTGTGGGGTATATCGACAGACAGCGACACCAATTCTATGGGGCCTATATTATAGAACCCAAGAGGCGACTTATTTTGCTCTTAGCAACTGTTGGGGCATCTGAATACGGGGGCAATCACTTATCACGCACCACAAGTTATGATAATCTATATTTGGTGTACGACGGCTCCCCAATCAAGCATACTGATGACTCAGCTCCTGTGCAGGCACCAGACGATGGTACCTACACAGCGCCGACTGCCTATGCACCGTTTCCAGAGAAGGATGGCGTTGATTCGGATGGACGGAAGTATGGACCGATAGAACGCCGTGGGATTGACATCCAAGTCTCTTCGCCCGTTGATGACGTTGAGACGTTATTCCGTCGGACACACCTCACTGCTCAGTTTCATGCCGAGAATCGTGATTTCTGGAAGGATATATCAGAGTATGGGAACGATGGGGGGAAGCTCTATGATGAGGTTGTTCTGAATCTATGCGAGGAGAAACTGGCGCTTGAGGGAATTAATCCGGCAGAACTTGATATCCCCGAGCGCCGGCTGAAAGCGCTCTTTTTGCGATTGGCGCGGGGGCAAAATGGGACGGAACTGCATGCGTACTTATCTGGTCCTGACCCTGTCGATTCTGTCGTTCATTCATTGCTTGGGTACGAAGGGCCGAATGACATCCCCTCGTACAACGTCTTACAGCGTGAGTTCCGCGAGCTTAGCGAAGGCAACGATATAGATCTGGATGCCTTCAAAGATGCGGTTACCAGGACTGTGTATGCTGTCTTTCGAGCGGGAGTCGTTCCACCGGACGCAATCAAGGAGTCGTACAGTTTTGGTGCTGTTGCGCCGCCACTAAATGAGAAGTCAGTCTCACGTGAGACCAAAAAAGAAGAACTGCGGAATTGGGTGCGTCTCCTGCTTGACCACACCACCGACCCGCTAACGTTCGGCCGCACTACCGAGAAGGTTGACCACGACATGCGGGCGTTTATCGGGGCCCTCGCTACATCGGCACTATTTGACTGTGGCTTAGAAGAAATGAAAGATGTCTGTGATTGGGACTATCCCCGGGAGAATATCCCATCGGGCGGCTGGCTACACAACTACGTCCCTGAACGAGTCCCGTCCGAGTATGACTTACGCGACTTTACTCCTGACGCAGATCGCGCTTCGATACCATCAATCGATGCACAATTCGATGCGGTGCATACCCGGACGCTGGCCCTAGCGAAGGAGTTTGGATTTTGGTCGCGGTCAGATCCGCTCAATATAGGCGCTGATATGTTCCGCATCGATTGGACAGGAGACTCTCTTGAAGCCACAATCGGTCGTCCACCGAAAGCTGACAACGACGCCGTTACTGAGCAGTGGACCTTTCTCGTCGCCGGTGGCATTGACACAGAGAGCCGATTTGTCCTCGGCGGTCGTTTGGTGGCGACACTATATGACTATCCGACGGCTCTTGCTGAGATTCTATCGAATACCTTCGACACCGTCGATATCGACTCTATTTTCATCGACAGCGAAATCATCGGGGGCGAACTGATCGAGACAGTCCGACGCTTCGCGGGCGACGATTGGGTCATCAGTGCGCCGGACCACACGATTATCAAAGGTTTGAGACGGTTGACGCCAAGCAACTGCATCGGATTCGCTCAGGACGTGAAGTGGAACGTAGAGCCCAAGCCAAATGTGGTCACATATCCATACAACAGTGATGATCCGGACCTCGTCGAGATCGACCCTGAGAAGGTATTAACAGAAGAGATACAACATGAAGAAGACGGCGAAAAGGTTCGCGTTCCACTTGCGACCGGAGATGAGGGGGATACCAGGGTTCAGGGTCCACTAGTTCCTGACGATGCAATACCGATGCTTACTGAAGCGTTTTCGGACCTAGCTGCACAGGACGGGGTTGGCATCAATAAACACGCCACGCATGCGACGTATCTTACGGACCGCTCCCTACGGTATCGCTCAGGGGCTGGCGTTCGAGATGAGTATATCCAGCGGTGGGCCATCGAACCGACTATCGGCCAGATTGTCCATAATTTTATGCCACACATCAAGGGCAAAGATCCCAAACAGCGTCTGTACGGCATGCACATCGCTATTCTGTTTTACAATTGGCACACGATGATCAATCGGTGCCTCTCACCACGCGGGCTTCGGCTTGATGTCACCGATACCCAACTCCTTCAAGCAATTCGGGACGTAGCGTTTGATCCAGTGGACTACGATGCCTTCTGGTCAGAATAGGATGCGACAAGCCGAGAGTGACGTACCAGAATAAGCCACTAACCTCATCTTACACGTCGAATCAACCATGAGACTCCGATACTACGCTGATTCCGACATTCGTGAACACCACGAGCACGTTCTCCAACTGTTACGGACGCTCCACGACAACCACGGTATCGTGGTGGAGATTGACCGTATCGACGAACAGCATGGGCCGATCACGGAGTTCCCCGGTGAGGTGCGGGCTTCGACGCCAGAAGACATCTACGAACGCGATCTCAAACGGAACCGTGCCCTAAACCAGTCCATCGAACCGACCCCCTCGGAAGGCTTCAAACGGTACGGCAAGTTCGATATTGCCGGCAACATCGCACTCGTTGATGACGAAGGGACTGTCCAGTGGGCTTCGACGCTGCCGGGCTATGCTGACGGCTACGGACCAGGTGTCGAGGACCGAACAGCCATGGACTTCCTCGAAGATATCGCCACGCCGCCAAGCAACCGTGTCTGTGTCGAGTGTCTCCACCTGCTGGACGGCGACGAACGCTTCTGTCCGAACTGTGGCGCAGAACTCCGGTAACGAACAGTAGTAGTCCCGCGATTCCACAGCTTCCATTGTTCCTGCGCAAGTAAGGGCCTGCTTGTACGCGCCGACTGATGGGCAGCATACGCTTTGGAAACAGAATCGAAGATGTCGATCACTATTCTCTCGACATCGGTCGATCCCACAGTTCTCGACGCACCTACTGCGACGCGCTCGGGTCAACGATTTGCTCAAGATCGAACAACTGCAGGTCGTCACGATCGGCTGCCGAATCATGAACAGACTGCGTGAATCCGTTCCGGGCGAACAACGCATACTCGTGCTCAACGCCTGTACCATCGGGCGACCATCGAATTTCCTCCGTGTGGGATTCAAGTGAGGCGAGCGCGCTGTAATCGAACGGTGCAGACGTGAACTTGCACTCACCCGTCACCATCGTCCCGTTTGCGGTGAGCCCGACGACATCCACTTCGTGTTCGTTGTACCACCAGCGTCCGATGTCGGTGAACATCGTATCGGGATAGAGGTCAGGCAAGATATCCTGACACCGAGTTTCGAATGCCGGGCTCACGAAATCCGCTAGTTCCGGTTCGATAACCGTCTCGTACGCATCGGCCCCCAATCGCTCGTACCGGTCTTCGTTCCCGTAGACGAACCGGAACCAAAACCGGAACAACGGGTCGAGAATCCGGTACCGCCCGCGCCGTGACTTCGCCTTATCTTCCGTCACCGGCACCTCCCGTTCGACCAGCCGTAGCCGCTCCAGTTTCTGCGTATACGTCGAAATCTGCTTACTCTCGATCCCGACCGTTTGCGCGATTTCATTCGACGTCGTGTTCCCGGCCGCGATCGCCTTCAGAATAGCAAAGTACCGGTTCGGTTCAGTCAACTCAGTCCGAAGGACGTACTCCGGTTCGTCATGCAGGAATCCCTGCCGTGACAGCAGCGACTGCTGGATGACTGTTCCGAGGTCACCATCTAGGTCGATGCCGTCCAAATAGTACGGTGTCCCGCCAAACACGCCCCACGCGAACAGCAACTGTTCGGGGGTATAGCTCTCGGGAAAGAACGTCCGCACGGCAGCAAAGTCGAGCTGGCGGAGATCGATTTTCTCAGTGAATCGACCATACAGAGGACTGTTCCCGAGGAGTGTCGCCTCCTCCATCATACTGATCGAAGATCCCACAAGCACGAGCGTCACGCCCGTGTCACGCAACTCCTGATCCCAGAGTCGCTGGATAACCGACGGAAGACTCTCGTCGGCGTCAATCAGGTACGGAAACTCGTCCAACACGATGACCGCATCCTGGTCAGCGAGATACCCAAGCAGAGACTCCCATTCGCTCTCAATCCGGTCGATCCCCGGAAACGACTCAGCCGCTCCATCCACAAACGCGTCCAGTTGGATTTGCCGAGTCGTCTCAGTCGCTTGGTACAGAACGGCGTCATCGCGGTTTGATAGTGACTCTCGGACGAGTTCGGTCTTTCCGAGACGGCGACGCCCGAAAATCACGACCATATCAGCGTCGTCCGACTCATAGCAGTCTCGAAGCCGACTGAGTTCATCCTCCCGATCCACGAATCGCTCCATATCCTTTGACTGCCGCCCAGTCAGATAAAACTCTCGAATAGCCTAATACAGAATAGGCTAACTGAGAATTGGCTAATTGACGATTGTCTATAGATATAATTCGGTGACAGCAGAAACAGCTCTCTATTGCCGAGGCGACTTCGAGGACGGCTGATGTCTCGAATCCAACTGGCCGCTACCGTGTGTCGCTTATCCGTCGTCTCGCTCGATAGTCCAGTACTTCGCTGGCATACCCGGCATCATCTCGATCACTCTCTGCAACGGTTTCGAACGCCTGGCGCGAAATTTGCTTTGTCAGTAACTCACTGTCCTCAATCTTCCAGGCAAACGGCTCAGTAGGATCTATCCCCCGCTCTTGCAACATCTCCTCGTCCACGCGTAAAGACATCACAAGCTCGTCGCCATAGGCACGTGCCTGATTACGGCTCAACACCAAGTTATCCAGATACCCGTCACCACCTGGCGTAGGTGTCGCCCACTCGACTGTCCAGTCAGACCCGACGTGATCTGAATGCATGCCTCATCGTAGGTCGTGGGAGAAGAAAACCTTCGATGACGTGGTTCTCGATTGATCGCCACCTGTGCTTTTGCCACTCGAAATAGAACGTGTCGCCATGTCCACAGACGAGACGTATTGTGTGCGGGAGAATACGGGAAACTCGGCCCATCCCTCCGTCGATGACGTCATTGAGCTCGCCTTAGAACGAGCGGCCGATCCCCGACCGGAACAGGACCCAGACGCCCACTTCGACCGATACGCATTGGTGTTCGGTTAAGCCCGAGGATTCCGTATTCGGCCGATCTGGAAAGTCATTGAATACCGGCTCCGAGCCTCCAAACGGCCAATCTCGGAGTCATTCGGCTGAATCGGTCGGAACCGTCTAACGTCAACGCAGTCTATCGATTCCAGTGCTTAACCGAACACGGATGGACCGATACGTCAGCACCGCTCTCGAAGCGCATAGCAAATCTGCAGTTACCGAGTGTATCCGTCTCGTCCTCATTGAAGAATTCACCCAACGCTCAGCTGGCGTCAAAGCCTTTGGCGAAGACGACTACGTTCGCGGGATTGAGGTCGGCGTTGCCAGTCGTTCCTATCTCCGGGAACTCCTTGATGAGCAAGCGACCGAGTCGTGAGTAGCAAGGAGGGAAACAGTCGAGAAGGTCGGTCTCTCAACTTTGGAGTCTCCTTGTAGAGTCCAAAGTTAAGGGCGTCTAGGCCAATAGCAGTATATAAAGAGGTCATCCCGAAATGAGCCAATCTGCAAACTCCAAAGTTCGCGCGAAAGTATGGATGACACCGGACCAAGTCGAAGCACTCCGATCAGCATGCTACACCACCGGTGCAGAATACCTCCAACAGCGCAACGAAGCCATCATCGCGTTCATGTACGATACTGGACTCCGCGTTGGAGAACTCGTCCAGATCAACAAGACGCTGCTTCGAAACGGAAACTCGGAACTCTATCTCCCGACAGACATCCAGAAGGATTACCCGAACGAAAATTCCCCACCACCAGTGACCCTCACACTATCGAAGGACACGGTGCGATTGCTTTCAGCATATCTCAACTCCCGATGGAAAGACCCGCAAGCACTCTTCCCGTCCCGATCCTCCAATCGGATTTCTGAACAAGGCGTTCGGAATATGCTTCACAAGGTCGCTGAGGAAGCAGAGGTGCGTCCATACAAGATTGATGGCACCCGAGGTGACGCCAGTGACGTGACACCGCACGCACTCCGACATAGCGTCGCTTACAGAATGATGAACGAAGAAGACGACAATACACTCTACGATGTCCGGAATCGATTACGACATCGCAGTATCCAGACCACTGAACGAATCTACGATCATATGCTGAAGGTCTGATTCAACTTGAGGACAATGATCCGGTTCCCGACGCGAATTCACAGCGGATCTTCCTAAAGAGGATCACGAAGAACATCGCAGCAAAGAATTCTGTCCAGCGTCCCGGGTTAATTGATGTACCCACGATCACGGAGAAACGCGTATCGGTTCTTGTGCTCGCAAAGGTGGGATCTATAATAGATTTTGAAACATTATTTCCCACTCTCATAGCTTCTATACCCTATATTCTGGATCTCCGCTTTTTGGAGTGTTTTCCCCTTAAGTACTGATTTGCAGGAGAATAAGAAATCCCGATTTCCGAAATCGTGATTTCTAAAATCGAGATGGCTATTTAGTGAGCGACTGATTACCTGTCCGGATCTGACTCAATGGTCTAAGATAAGATGGAACGTACGTGCTCATCTCGTCGAATTACCTAGTCGAGGAATAATAGCGTTCGTGTCAGTGTCAAGAGCCAATATATGATGGCGTTATGCACCCTACGGTTGGTATAACACTCCAGTATAACTAGTTAGTCTAACTATTTAGCCTAATTACTCTTTTACGTAAGCATAACTTATGGGTATACATGCTCACGTACACGACGTACTCTGAGGCAGGAGGTGTCGGGAAAAGCACCCTCGCCGCGAATCTCGCTGACGCTCACGCCCAGCAAGGACGCGACGTACTGGTCATTGACTTAGACCCCCAACAAGGATCGCTGACATACCTACTGGGGATCTCTGCCCCCCGTGACGACGGAAAAGCTGACAACATCGCTCGCCATCTTATCAATCGGCCGAAAGGCAGCTTCGCGGATCTCATTCACGAGACGCCGTTCGACTTCGATATCGTTCCCTCTCACAATATGCTTGAAAGCCTGCCGAGTCTCTTGACGAAGGCCGAAGATATGGCTGAGGACTTAGAAGAATCATTCGATCCGAACGACCGCCTCCGACACGTTCTGACAGATGCGAACATCCCCGACGCATACGATACGATCATCATTGACCCGCCAGCGACAGCAGGGCCAAACTTGTATAATGCCGTATCAGCGACGCGCTCTCTCGTCTTACCCGTGGAACCAACAGGCAAGGGAGTACAGTCTGTGGAAGGAATTCAAGACATGGTCGTGAATCTTGAAACCGCGTTGGAAATCGATATTGGTGTGCTTGCGATCGTGCCAAACGGCGTCGGGCAGACGACGAATCAGGAAGAGTACCTCGAAGAGATTCGGGAACTCGGCTACCATGCTCCAATCGTGTTACGCGATCGGTCATCACTGTTCGAGGGCTGCTGGGACAAACGGTGCACCGCGTTTTATTTCGTGGGCTACCACCGTAATCGGCGGAGAGACTACGAAGTAGACACATTGGACAAAATACGTGATCTTGCGGCCCATATCCAGGAGGTAGGAGATCAATGACGGACAGTATGAAATCAGGGGCAGGGAGCGACCCATTTGCTGACGACTCCGACGATGAAGAAGAGTCTCCGGAGACTAGTGACGTAACCATTCAAGAGACGAAATCACAGGACAACTCGGAGCCCGAATCGGAGACAACTGGAGACTCATCCTCAGCTCATTCAGTGACCTCCGAGTCAGCAGACCACACTGCTGAAGAGGATTTACCGTATATTTTCGGACGAAACACAGTCAAAACGGACCGGCAAATGGTTCAATATTTCCTGCGTGACGAAACGTTGACTCTTGAATCCGATGTCAAACATGCTGTCGAACAGGAACTCGGGACCGATGTCTATCTAACCGACATCCGTGAAGCCCTCATTCGTGTCGGTGCAAACCACGTTGATGAACTGGCCGACGAACTTCGAGGGTGGGGTTATCGCTACCGGGAAGACTAAGACCAACACGTTCCACAGCTCCGCCACAGTCCATTAGTTTGAACAGACTATCTCGATATACGATTAGCCCATATCCAGTCTTAGTCCGGCATCTCTAATATCTAATAGAAGAAAAAATTTAGTCTCCAGCATGTAGTCTATACGCGGTATGTTTTCGGATAAACACCGGCGACTCGTCCCTATTATCATATATATTACTTTTTCTGTAGCGGGTGATTGAAGGATCATATACGACGTGAATCGGGGGTCTCGGGGGGAATTCACCATATATAGCCTGACAATTTTGACGATGGCTTTCGGCAATTTCCGTGTGGGATTTACATTAACGCTTCAGTAGCGTGCTTTCCCATGCTACATTGAAAAAATACATTACTAATGCGGAGATCGGCGTATCCCAGCTTCTAGAGAAGCATTGAGAATATCAATTACACTCATCTCTCATTCCTATCTAAATAGTGATTGGTCTGGAATGGCTTGTTCCTCGTGATTGACGCCCCGAGTTTGGAGTTCCTATGACGATTCCAACCTGTGCCGGGTTTTCCTCAATTCGTCGTACATTTACATTGCAAAATATCTGCGCGCCGTGTGTGGGTTTTCGTTCCCGCATTACAGCTTTCAATTGGCAGGATTTGGGACAATTAGGGTGGCCGATTTCTGTGGTTCCGGTATCTGCCGATACACCCGATTTGACGACGACATCACCCTGTTGCATTGCGATGGTTTTCAGTAGGCCATTACAGATACCAATGTAAATTTGGGTAGATCGGTGACCAGCTGTTACACGTCGATTTAGAACGCGCAGGTTCTAAGAGATTTAGAAGCTGCGCCAAGCGATTTAATCCTGTAATCGGTGTTTGGCGCGGGTCTATACCGGCCGTTTTCGTCCGAAGGAGGTGGTTGATATAGAGGGTGGGAGGGGGATTTACCCCCCGGAAGCCTGAGCCCTTGCGCCGGTGGGCGTCACTCTTTCACGCGCCTTGAGTGAGGATGGCTTGCGTTGTTGTGTCAGTTTGTGGAACTAATAATTACTACTCCGTGAGGGGCGTTGCTTGGGGTTGTACCCAAGTCGTGGAGAATCGATCCGAGGATCCTCTCGTGACACAGTCTATAATCGACTGTCGAGTTCAGATTACACCACTAACAATAAGAATTCCACCCAGCAACAGGAGCGTTGCAACAACTACGGCACCGACGAGCGGCGTGTTCTCCATCGCCTTCTCGTGAATCGCCATTTGTGCGTATTCATCGCGGAATGTCTCTACATTTTCTTTGTTTCTCAAACTGTTTCAGCAACGCCGACGCAGAAACCGCCGACGACTGGCTCAGATCGTTCAGCTTCGCACAGCGTGTCATAGAATACGTCTCATACCCTCTCCGCAGAGATATTGACTGTTTTATCTCACGCCTGATTCAAGGAAACACCGCAGTTCTGCTTCTATTCAGACGATGATGCACGAAAAGTTCTGATCGAGAACTATTGTATGACACGCTCCTACTACGAAGACGGAATGAAAGAGACATTGCGGTCGGTATCTGGGACGAAACGTACGTCGTCCAACCTGACGAGTACGAGACGGTCTACAACAATATGTCACCCCACGGATTAGCTGCAAGTGATGAAACCCAAATCGTCTCTGCCTCGGATCAGCGGCAGACTGCTACCGGTCGGCTTGGACACATCGACGGATTTGATTCCCCTGTTCATCCTCCCAACATGACGTGAGCAACAGAGATCGGGTACCATCGGTGACTGAGGAGGCGGACGACGCGTTCAATCGTGCACCGGTCGGTTCGGGGATACTCGACTCGGAAACGTGTGTGTCATCTTATAAGAGGATGTCGCATTAGGAACCAACTTTGCAAATCGTTTTTAAACTCCACGATAAGTAATAAATGAAATTGATAGTACAGAAGGCGAACAGCCAAGCAGCGTTCGCATTCGGGCGTTGCGCACCGGAAAGAGATAGACTGAGTCAGTTTTTATTTTCGCTGTATCGTTCAGCGTGTGAGCGGGGGAGTAAAGTCCAGACGGATAGATCACTAGGTAAAGCCGCTAAAACGTCCTGTTTCTATCGCCACTGCGGGCAAGCAGATGATGAAAGAGCGAAGTCGGTTGTAACAACAACCGTACAATGTAATCGTACTGGTTACATCATCAATGATAGTGTAACCAGTACGATTACGGAGTGGGGCTAATGACCGAACCATCCAACTCCCGCGAGTCACTGAGCCTCCGGATCAACTCGAAAATAAAACAGCGGTACGAGAACAGGATCTTAGAGAAGTTCGGGACTTTAGCGCCGTATGCCGGGACTGAGTTGGAACGAGAGTTACGAGTAGTGATTGGAGACGGGGAGTTGTCCAAACTAGTGGACACAGCTCACGAGTTATCGCGCTCTCTTGGTGAAGACCCGGCTGAAAATAAAAATCCCGAACCGGATCGGGCTGGTGATTCAGAAGTAGTCGGGTATCGAATTCACTCTGAAGTTCGAAACGCACTGAAAAAAGAAGCACAAACGGCGTCTGATGTAACCTACGCGAGCGAACTCGTTGAATCTGTTATGCAGGCGTACGCAGGTGGTAATCAGATCGAATCGAAAGTAACTGCTCGATTAGATCGTATCCAGAATTTCGTTGCCTCCCAAACGTCTGCTAAGGATGCAGTACCACGCCGCACTGAATCAATCATCGAAGCAGTAACTCCATCACGCTTTACGCTTGATGATTTCAACGAAGCTGTTGATGAAGAAGCAGCTGGAATTAGTTCGGGAGAATATGCTCAGAAAGAGTATCTCCCCCGCGTATTAGAACAAACGGGCTACACATACCATCCAAATCAACCGACCTTGTTCGTGCCAATTTCAGAGGTTGATCTGTCTGAACAAGACCTGCGAGATAAGCCACCAGTACTGCGTGATGAGGATGATATGAGAGAAATAATACTAGAGGGCTTTCTTGAGTCTGTAGGGACAGGGAATCAATATACGGTGGCGACCGCGGCAGCAACTCTTGGAGAAGGGGTAACTCACAGAACGGTGAGAAACAAGTTTGAGGAAATCTCATCACACAACACGGATATCAAATACAACCGAGAAGACGACTATTTATATCCTCTATCGAAGGAAATGAAATCTATTGCTGACCGGCATAAAGAACCCGACATTTTCTAACTAGGCACTCTTGTTGGAAAGTATACGTACTGCTCAGCTGGACGAAATCTTGTGACGACGAGGAGTAGAGTTTGGTCTGTGCGAACAGTGACTAGAACTGGCACGCTTCCCCAGTCCGTCAATCAGGGTAACAGCTCATCGACACGATATCGCGGTAAAGAATCCTATCTATTGTCTCAGATCAATCGACGTATCCTCGGTCTCGAAGAAACGCGTATCGGTCCTTGTGATTGCCCAGAATCCCTTCGTGAGGGCACTCTTCGGCGTACCGGTGGAGGATTTCCGGATCGTCGATGACAACTCCGTAGTAGTGGTCAAACGACGCTGTCGTCGGATCAACGAGATGCTCACCATCGAGCAGACACCACGCGTGCTCGAAGCCACCGGCGTCCAGGCCATTCATCGCTGCGAATCCTTCGACGTATTTGAGTCTGGAGTTATGCTTCCACATCCTCAGTGCATTAGCGAAACACTCCTTTTCGGTCGGGTTAGTGGCCTGAATCCCGTCCGCGATAAGATTCTGGTCGTCAGTATCCACGTCGGTAGAGAGGGTTATCGACCGACCAGCAACCGTCGTCTGTTCGATATCACTTTTCGAGACGCCTCGCCCATGATCTGCGACATACGCGTGCACTGGGGAGTTCGTCTTCGATGTCTCCACGTATCTTGTAGCAGCGTTCATATTCTCACACCAACCACTGGGTCCGCGTCGATGGGATGACCCTGTTCTCGTTTCCAAACTCGTTCTCTTTCGAATAGCATTCTGTTGTTACACCGGCGGATTCGCCGTGAAGCGACTCATACATCGCCGCGTGGTGAACAGGCAAAACCAGCACGCAGGTATAAACCCTCGTGCTCTCAGCAACCCGACCAAGGAGCCACCGATACACCGCGTCTCCCGCCGGATTTCACCTTACCCATTCGACGTGATACTGCCAATACTCCACCACGGATGAAACGAATTCTTCGTAATCCACAGACGATCTCATTCGCCGCGCAAAATCACCTGCTTGTAAGTCGCCGCGGGCGCACTTGCAGCACTTAGCAACGCGTTGAACGCCGTGAATGGGATGCAGCCGGGGCGCTCATCGATCCCAACCGAAACGCAGGAAGGGCCGAAAAGGACACGCCGATTGAGAGCAGTCAGGAGCGATTCACAGTACGACCATATCGCCAAGGGCCATACCCACCGTTGAATGTCTTCGCAAACCACAGTACCCGAAAATAGAGTGAAGAAGCAGAGGGGACACCTCCATTACAGTTGAAATCGGGATTTCTGAATCCAGGATGTCCTGGTGCTCTCAGAGTGTCGAATACCGAAGCAGAAATAATTCAGCGTATAATAGATATATACCAGTCCGAGTGTTAGCTTCGGCACGGAGGCGTCACGAATGGATCTCACTGATATCCCCGACGATGCGTACGCTGGCGACGAATCACCGCCGGATCTCGATGATTTAGAGTCGCCCGATTCGCTGCTTAAGGGTGGTCCGATCCGCGAGCGGCTCCTCGATATCGTCACCGGGCTTCGAAGCCCTACGAAGGTTTCTGACATCGCCGATCTCGCTGACTGCGATCCTGAGACTGCCCGCGACTACTTGGAATGGTTCGACGGAATGCGATTGGTTCACCGTCACGACGGCCGCCCCGTCCGGTATGAGCGCAACGATGCGTACTTCCAGTGGCGACGTATCGACCGCATCCGCGACGAATACTCCGACCAAGAGATTGTCGAGGCGCTTTCAGATGCCATCGAACAGATCGACGAGTACAGAGATCAGTTCGACGCAGACGACCCTGACGCCGTCTCTCTCGTCGAAGCCAGTCAAGACATGGCAACTGAAGACGCGTGGGAAGCACTCTCCGAGTGGAAAACGCTCGAACGCAGAGCTGCCCTCCTCGACGCGGCGCGACGTGACCACCCAACTTCCGGTACTCTCAGTCATATCGATGCCTGATACCCCGGCCGATCCGCGAAGTATCGCCCCATCGATACTGAAATTCTCGCCCGGATCGCCCCGCACTTCTCCCGAAGCGCTCGCTTCGACGATGTCCAAGCACGCCCTGGGTATGCGCCGAACGCTGTCGACGCTGACGAGAAAGCCCGAGTGTCGATCGAACGCGGTCAAGACTATCGGTGAACTCGTTGATGAACAAAGCCCTGGCTGTAATGATGGTACATTCATCGCGGAAGGCACGGAGGCGATTGCCTAGCTCCACCGCTGATCAATATAAGTAGAACGGAGTATTTCATATGAAGTTTAAGTACCTAGCCGTCCGAATGGTTTTGTATGGAAAGCCGATCGAATACTGACAGGGGAAACGGAGCGACGATCTCGCTTGATATCCCCGCACAGGACGCAGACATCTTCAAAAGTCAGGCCGTACATGACATTCTCTCCTTTTTAACTCGGTATCATACCGACGAATTCTCCATCACCGAACTGACTGACGCAGTAGATTACTCCCAGCCGACCATCACCAAGGCCGTCGATATCTTAGTCGCCAACGACATCGTTACCGACCGGCGCGACGGGAACGCACGGTTAGTCCAAATCAACTCCGGGCGGTTATCCCGGCCAGACGATCCAGTTCTGCACATCCCGCAGGCCGAATTCCACACGCCAGTCCGTACAGCTGTCGATAAGCTAGTCGAACAACTCGACAATGTAGTCGGAATCATCCTGTACGGGAGTGTCGCGCGCGGCGACGCTGACCGACGGAGTGACATCGACCTGTGGGTCCTCGTTGAAGACGACCGAATGGCGAATCAGCGAACCGCGAACCGCGTTCGACAAGACCTCGAAGACCAGGAATTTGACACCGGCCGGTACGCATACGAAATCGACATCGAATCGCTGCCAGCTGTCCCGAATTACACTGACGAGCTTCACGACGTACTCGGCGATGGCCTCGTCGTCTACGACTCAGAGAAATTCGAGACTGTTCGACAGATGGTTTTCCACGGTGACCTCGATGAGTAGAGACTCCGACCCACAAACGATCACGGAAGCGCTCTCCGCAGCCATCGACGCATTCAACGAAGAAGGATACGGCGTCCCGACGCGCGAAGACGCAATTAATTCCGACGCCGACTGGAAAACCCAGCTGACGAAAGCATGCCGACTGTTGGCGGCAGTCGATACACTCTCCGATCAAGGCTTCTACACCGCGACAATCGAGTTATGCTTCGGCGCGACCGAACGCTCAGTCGAAGCCTACGCCTTAGCCGAAGGCGGCGATGACCTCGAAGACTTTCACGACCACACCACCTGTTACGACCGCGCAACCGCCCTCGGCCTCCTCTCCGACACAACAACGCGTGAACTTCGGCAGTTGTACGACACCAACCGCACAGACAGTTACTACGGCGGCCGGCGTCCAACAGAACGCCAAGCAGCGACGATGCAGCAACTCGCCCAAAGCGTCCACGAGTACGTCACCAACCAGATCCGGGAAGGCGGGGTCTGCGTCTGCAACTCTCTGGATTGACGGACCTTGGTTCACATCCAGCCGACTACAGAAAGTAAACCGGGGAGGCCAGCAATGCCAAACGCGATTATCGCAAGTCCCACGAATCACATCTTGAGCGATCTTTCAAGTGTCACGCAGGTATTTATTGGCTGACAGACGTAATGCCGCGGTATCATGCAACACGCGTTTCGGGTCGGACAACACTACCGTGACACTGGGAGTTACCGCAATTCGGACGACCAGTTCCTGCGGTGGATCCGCGGCCCGCTTGACAGCGGTATCAAAAACACCGGTGGGATCCGCGATCTCGGTGCGGATCGGTCTGATACGCCTGCAGCGCTCGTACTCGTCTCGAACGACAGCGGCATCTCCCAGCACGACGACCCGTGGGAGGACACGCTCGCCGTCAACGCCGGCTACATCAGCTACTGGGGCGACGCAAAGGCCTCGAACCCCTACGATGACTCCGCGCAGAATCAGAAAATCAAAGCCGCCTTCGACAACGCCGCGGCCAGTCGGCGTGAAGACGTCCCGCCAGTCCTCGTCTTCCGCAAACCCGAATCGGGCGTTGTCGAGTTCTGTGGGCTCTGCGTTCCCGACCATTTCGAAGTTCACGCGTACCAGGCCGATGACGGGACGAAGGTCCCGAACTACCAGTTCCACTTCTCGATCCTCAACACCAACTCTATCCCCGTCACGTGGCTGCACGAGCGTGCCCTGCAGAATGACGACAGCGCAGCACCGGACGTCTGGCAGCACTGGGTTCAGACCGGAGAGGTTGCCCAGTGGCCGACTGGTGAACCTCTCGATTCGAGCGGCGGGATTCGCCGTTATGAAACGTCCGAAATCACCGTGAGTGAGGGCTTCCGTACAGACGCACTCGACCGTTACAACCACGAGTGTACCCTGACCGGCATTCAAGAAGATGAGGTGCTAGATCTCGCGCACATCCTTCCACGGAGTCAACGCCCTGAACTCGCAGAACATCCGGACAACGTCCTCGTGTTGAACTCGCTGCACCACCGCGCATTCGACGCCGCGCTGTTCACCATCGACAGTAACTATCAAATTCAAGCAAGCCCCTCATTCGACCCAGCCCATCCATTCCTCCGCGAAACCATTCTCAACCGTGACGGCGAACAAGTCGCATTTCCACCTGGCGCGCAAGTACAACCGTCGTTCCTGGAGGAACTCAACACTGGCCTCTCGTGGCTATAGCGCCGTACATCTCGATGCTGCAACGACCGCAGAAATCATGAGAATTCATCCGGGAGAACCGATTCGGGGCCAACGTTCAGACGAAGTTGGTACATACTGTCCCTGGTTCCTGTCGCTTCTCACGTCGGATCAACCAGCGGGATACCAAGTGTCTGGTTCCGGATTCGTGTACCTTCTCAACCCAAAGCAC